>NZ_CP041330.1:0-1227500 GCF_013394165.1 Pseudoalteromonas sp. Scap06
TTGATGTGCGGGAATAAAAATTATATCTCTGGGAGTTTTACTGTGTATCTGTCGGTTTGGCAAAGTTGTTTATATGTATTGCAAGATGAGTTGCCTTCGCAGCAATTCAGTATGTGGGTCAGACCACTTCAAGCAGAAAGTACCGAAGATACCTTGACGATTTATGCGCCTAATCGTTTCGTACTTGATTGGGTGAGAGAGAAGTACTTAAATAGAATAAATGAATTATTGGTAGAAATTTGTGGTGTAGAAGCACCCGAGTTACGTTTTGATGTAGGTAGTAAGCCGCTATTAAATGCACAAGCTGCACCGGTGGTTGAAACACAATCAGCGCCAAGCACGCAATCAACGGCAAAACAACAACCTCGAGAACAAAAACCGGTTGTAGAACCAGCTCCTAAATCTGGTTATAAATCAAACATTAAAGAAAACTACACCTTTGATAGCTTTGTTGAGGGTAAATCTAACCAATTAGCAAAAGCGGCTGCCACTCAGGTAGCAGACAACCCTGGCTCTGCATTTAACCCTGTATTTATTTACGGTGGTACAGGCTTAGGTAAGACGCATTTATTACATGCGGTAGGCAACGGTATTATGGCCAATAAGCCCGATGCTAAAATTGTTTACATGCATTCAGAACGTTTCGTTCAAGACATGGTTAAAGCACTGCAAAATAATGCGATCGAAGAGTTTAAGCGTTATTACCGTAGTGTTGACGCATTAATGATTGATGACATTCAATTTTTTGCTAATAAAGAACGTTCTCAAGAAGAATTCTTTCATACCTTTAATGCATTATTAGAAGGTAACCAACAAATTATTTTAACCTCTGACCGTTACCCTAAAGAGATTGAAGGGGTTGAAGATCGCCTTAAATCTCGTTTTGGTTGGGGATTAACCATCGCGATTGAGCCGCCAGAGCTTGAAACTCGCGTTGCTATTTTGATGAAAAAAGCCCAGCAAAGTAAAATTAACTTACCGCATGAAGTGGCATTTTTTATTGCTAAAAAATTACGCTCAAACGTACGTGAGCTTGAAGGGGCATTAAACCGTGTAATTGCTAACGCAAACTTTACCGGTCGCCCAATTTCTATCGACTTTGTAAAAGAAGCACTGCGTGATTTATTAGCGCTGCAAGACAAACTAGTCACCATAGACAACATTCAACGTACGGTTGCTGAATACTATAGAATACGTGTATCTGATTTACTGTCTAAGCGCCGTAGCCGCTCTATAGCAAGGCCTCGCCAAGTTGCCATGGCATTATCTAAAGAACTCACTAATCACAGTTTACCTGAGATTGGGGATGCTTTTGGTGGGCGTGACCATACAACAGTACTGCACGCGTGTCGCAAAGTTAAATCATTACGTGACGAAAGCCACGAGATTAAAGAAGATTACCAAAACTTAATAAGAACATTGTCATCTTAGGGCTGACTTTATTATGCAAATAACAATATCAAGAGAACAATTTTTAAAACCATTGGTACAAGTATCGGGTGCCATTGAGCGTAAGCATACGTTACCTATTTTATCTAACGTATTGCTCGTGGTAGAAAATGGCCAGCTTTCAATGACAGGGACCGACCTTGAAATTGAATTAGTGGCGAGTGTATTTGTGGGTGACGATGTTGCCGATACTAAACTTACATTGCCGGCTAAAAAATTACTCGATATTTGTAAAAGTTTACCGGATGGCTCTGATCTTACTTTAAGCTTGCAAGACCATCAGCTACTTTTAACCAGTGGTAAAAGTCGTTTTTCATTGACCACTTTAGCTGCTGAAGATTTTCCTAATTTAGAGCAGTGGGATGGTGAGGTTGAGTTTCAACTAACGCGTTTAGAGTTGCGTAAATTACTTGAAAGCACACACTTTTCAATGGCAAACCAAGATGTGCGTTATTACTTAAACGGCATGTCGTTTGAAGTTGATAACAGCGATATAAAAACAGTTGCCACTGATGGGCACCGTTTAGCTATTGCACAAAAACAACTAGGTCAGTCGTTAAATACACAGCGCCAATTAATTATACCGCGCAAAGGCGTGCAAGAAATTATGCGTCTAATGGTTGCTGATCAAGAGCTGGTAACTATTCAGTTTGGTGCCAACCACATTCGTATTATTGATATTGAATTTACCTTTACGAGTAAATTAGTTGATGGTCGATTCCCTGATTACCGTCGTGTTTTGCCGCGCGGTGGCGATAAGGTAATTACCGCGAATCGTGAATGGCTTCGTAATGCGTTTCAGCGTGTGTCGATTTTATCGAACGAAAAGTTTCGTGGTGTACGCTTAAATTTATCAAACGGTTTATTAAAAATTACAGCCAACAACCCAGAGCAAGAGCAAGCTGAAGAAGTGGTTGAAGTAATGTACGAGGGTGATGACCTAGAAATAGGCTTTAATGTCTCTTATGTATTAGATGTATTAAATACATTAAAAACCGAAGATGTATTATTTACCCTTGCCGATTCAAACAGTAGTGCACTTATAGAAGGTGCTGGCGATGAAGAAGCTATGTACGTTGTTATGCCAATGCGTTTATAAGATCATAAATACATAATGAGCTTAAGTCATTTGAGCCTCAAATATTTTCGTAATATTGAGGCACTGACGCTAGAACCAGTTAATGGCGTTAATATAATTTATGGTGAAAACGGCAGCGGAAAAACCAGCCTTTTAGAGGCTATTTATTACCTTTCTCACGGCAAATCTTTCCGAACCTCTAAACATAAAAGCATCATCGCTCATCAACAAGATCAGTTTGTTATTCATGGCCGAAAAGCGTTACACGATTTATCTATTCCAATAGGGATAAGTAAAACCCAAACGGGTGAAACCAATTTAAAAATACAGGGTAAGGCGAGTCGAAAAGTATCTGAACTTGCTCAACTTATGCCTGTGCAAGTTATCACACCAGAAAGCTATTCATTATTTTTTGGTGGCCCTAAAGAGCGCAGAAAGTTTTTAGACTTAGGTTTGTTCCACGTGGAACATGAGTTTTTTTTCTTGTGGCAATCGTTTAATAAAGTGCTAAAACAGCGCAATGCATTGTTGAAATCTAAGCCTAAGAATTATTTTGACCAAATCAAGTTTTGGGATAAAGAATTTGTTAGACTGGCTGAACAAATAAATAAATTAAGAATCGCGTATATAACTAGGTTTAAGCAGCAGTTTTTTGATAAAATGTGTGCAGAATTAACGCTAATACGCGATCTAGAAATTAGCTTTAATGCAGGCTGGAAAGAGGCCGAATCTCTTTCTGATGCGTTAGAGCAAAGCTTTGAGCGAGATGCTCGCCAAGGCTTTACTAGTAAAGGCCCTCATAAGGCTGATTTTAGTTTTAGTGTCGCTGGCAGCAGTGTTGAGAATGTATTCTCACGCGGGCAGTTAAAGCTATTGTTGTATGCGTTAAAAGTAACGCAAAATAGTTTGATTGAGTCAGAGACAGATAAGCAATCTATATTGCTAATAGATGATTTACCTTCAGAGCTAAGCGAAGATACAAAAGAGAAAGTGGGTCAGTTATTGACACATTGCAGTTCTCAAATATTTATTTCTTCAATTTTATCTGAAAGTATTTCTGCTGTGGTGGAACCCATGAAACGAGAACTAAAAATGTTCCACGTGAAACATGGCAACCTAATAACAAGATAAGTGGGATTAACCATGTCTGAGAATTATGATTCGTCGAGTATTAAAGTACTTAAAGGATTAGATGCAGTAAGAAAGCGTCCTGGTATGTATATAGGGGACACCGATGATGGTACGGGCTTACACCACATGGTGTTTGAGGTCGTTGATAACTCTATCGATGAGGCCTTAGCAGGTCACTGTGATGATATATTTGTCACAATTCACTTAGACGGTTCGGTATCTGTAAGAGATAACGGCCGTGGTATTCCTACTTCTATACATGAAGAAGAAGGTGTATCTGCAGCTGAAGTTATTATGACGGTATTACATGCTGGTGGTAAGTTTGATGATAACTCTTATAAAGTATCAGGTGGCTTACACGGTGTTGGTGTATCGGTAGTAAATGCATTATCAGAAAAGTTAAAACTAACTATTCGTCGTGAAGGTAAACTTTACGAGCAGTTTTACACTATGGGTGTTCCAGATGCACCACTTGCAGCTATTGGTGATTCTGAAACAACCGGTACTGAGTTACGTTTTTGGCCAAGTGCAGAAACGTTTACTAACCTAGATTTCCATTACGATATTTTAGCTAAGCGTTTACGCGAGTTATCGTTTTTGAACTCAGGTGTAAGCATCATTTTAAATGATGAGCGCGAAGAAAATAAGAGTGACCATTTTAAATACGAAGGTGGTATTAGAGCGTTCGTTGAATACTTAAACCGTAATAAAACGCCTGTACACAAAGGGGTATTCCACTTTACTCACGAACGTGAAGAAGACGGTATTAGTGTAGAAGTATCAATGCAGTGGAATGATGCGTTCCAAGAAAACATTTACTGTTTTACTAATAACATTCCACAACGTGATGGTGGTACTCACTTAGCTGGTTTTAGATCTGCGCTAACACGTACGCTGAATAACTACATGGAAAAAGAAGGCTTTAACAAAAAAGCTAAAACAACCAGTAACGCAACGGGCGATGATGCTCGTGAAGGCTTAACGGCTGTTGTTAGTGTTAAAGTACCTGATCCTAAATTCTCATCACAGACAAAAGACAAGCTAGTATCTAGTGAAGTTAAGTCTGCGGTTGAGCAAGCAATGGCTGAAAAATTCACTGAGTTTTTATTAGAAAACCCAATGGATGCAAAAATTGTTGTTGGCAAAATTATTGATGCAGCACGCGCGCGTGAAGCAGCCCGTAAAGCACGTGAAATGACCCGCCGTAAAGGTGCTATGGATTTAGCTGGTTTACCGGGTAAACTAGCGGATTGCCAAGAAAAAGATCCAGCCCAATCTGAACTATACATAGTGGAGGGTGACTCAGCTGGCGGTTCAGCCAAGCAGGGTCGTAACCGTAAGAATCAAGCGATTCTTCCGCTTAAAGGTAAAATCTTAAACGTAGAAAAAGCACGTTTTGATAAAATGTTATCTTCGCAAGAAGTGGCAACGCTAATTACTGCATTAGGTTGTGGTATTGGCCGTGACGAGTATGACCCTGAAAAATTACGTTATCATCGCATCATTATCATGACCGATGCCGACGTGGATGGTTCTCACATTCGTACTTTGCTACTAACATTTTTCTACCGTCAAATGCCGGAAATTGTTGAACGTGGTTACATTTATATTGCTCAGCCTCCACTTTATAAAGTGAAAAAAGGTAAGCAAGAGCGTTATATTAAAGATGATCCAGCATTAGTTGATTACCTTACATCTTTAGCGCTAAGCAATGCAGCACTGTACACTAGTGATAGTGCTGAAGCAGTTGATGGTGAAGCATTAGAGTCAATTGTTCACGATTATCAAAACACGGTTAAAGTTATCGAGCGCTTAAAGCGTAAGTATCCGAACACAGTTATGAACCGTTTGATTTACCAAAGTGAGCTGAAAAAAGAACACCTTTCAGACGAAGCTAAGGTAGTTGCTTGGACTAAAGAGCTGGTTGATGACTTAATTGAACGTGATGAAGATGCAACTATTTTCCATGCGGGAACTGAGCACGATACAGAGCGTAACTTGTATTATCCAGTTGTGAATATTCGTCAGCATGGTGTGGATAAAGCACACGTACTTCATTATGACTTTATTACATCAAGAGACTACCAACGTATTGCTGTAACTGGTAAAAACATTGCTAATATCATCACTGAGGGTGCATATATCCAACGTGGTGAGAAAACAAAACCTGTTGATAACTTTGTGGATGCATTGGAATGGTTGATCGCAGAGTCTAAGCGTGGGATCTACATTCAACGCTACAAAGGACTAGGTGAAATGAACCCAAGTCAGCTTTGGGAAACCACCATGGATCCTAGCGCACGCCGTATGTTGCAAGTAACAATTGAAGATGCTGTTGCAGCGGATCAATTATTTGCCACATTAATGGGCGATCAAGTTGAGCCGCGTCGTGAGTTTATTGAAACGAACGCACTGCGTGTGGTTAACTTAGACGTATAAAACATTATCGTAATCACAAAAAAGGAGCCTTAGGCTCCTTTTTTATTTTTTCAAACGCACAAACTGCTTAAAACCTGAGTGTGCACAAGGTATACTGAGGGTAATTTTCACGCTACTTCTCAGATAGTAAAAAGCCAAAATATGCAAAAATATGACGTTAAAACCTTTCAAGGTTTGATCCTGGCTTTACAGGATTATTGGGCACAGCAAGGCTGTGTCATTATTCAACCACTTGACATGGAAGTGGGCGCAGGGACATTTCACCCGCAAACATTTTTAAAATCAATTGGCCCAGAGCCAATGTCGAGCGCATACGTTCAACCGTGTCGTCGTCCTACCGATGGTCGTTACGGTGAAAACCCAAACCGCTTACAACATTACTACCAATTCCAAGTTGTGTTAAAACCATCACCAGACAATATTCAAGAGCTTTACTTAGGTTCTTTAGCTGCTGTAGGTATTGATACCTTAACTGACGAAGTTCGCTTTGTAGAAGATAACTGGGAATCACCTACATTAGGTGCGTGGGGCCTAGGTTGGGAAATTTGGTTAAATGGTATGGAAGTAACGCAGTTTACTTACTTCCAGCAGGTGGGCGGTTTAGAATGCTCACCGGTAACGGGTGAGATTACTTACGGCCTAGAGCGTTTAGCAATGTACATTCAAGGCGTAGATAGCATTTACGACCTAGTATGGGCAGACGGTCCATTTGGGCGCGTAACTTACGGTGATGTGTTCCATCAAAATGAAGTTGAGCAATCAACCTATAACTTTGAACATGCAAACGTAGCCGACTTATTTGAACAGTTTGATAAATGTGAAGCTGAGAGCCAAAAGCTAATTGAAGCAAGCCTACCATTACCAGCCTACGAGCAAGTAATGAAAGCATCGCACGCATTTAACTTATTAGACGCACGTCATGCTATTTCAGTAACTGAGCGTCAACGTTATATTTTACGCGTTCGTGCGTTATCAAAAGCGTGTGCACAAAGTTATTACGATGCACGTGAAGCACTTGGTTTCCCGCTGTGTAAGGATAAGTAAGCATGTCAGCAGAAAATTTATTAGTAGAAATTGGCACCGAAGAGTTGCCACCAAAAGCACTTCGTAAATTAGCCGAAGCCTTTGCTGCAAACTTAACAGCAGAATTAGAAAGTCTAGAACTAGGTCACCAAGGTGTGAACTGGTATGCATCGCCACGTCGTTTAGGTTTACAAGTAAAAGCACTTGAAGCTAAACAACAGGACAAAGAAGTTGAAAAACGTGGCCCTGCAACTAAAGCCGCTTTTGATGCTGAGGGTAACCCAACTAAAGCAGCCATGGGTTGGGCTCGTGGTTGTGGTATTGAAGTAAAAGATGCGCAAACACTAGAAACAGATAAGGGCGCATGGTTATTGCACATAGCTAAAGTAGCAGGGCAAGAAACCAAAACGTTAATGACCGACGCTATAAGCAAAGCGCTAGCTAAACTACCTATCCCTAAACCAATGCGTTGGGGTGCGAATAAAACACAATTTATTCGTCCTGTGCATACGGTAACTATTTTATTCGGTAGTGAACTGGTTGAGGGTGAAATTCTTGGTAAGCAAGTGAGTAATCAATTGCAAGGCCATCGTTTTCATCACCCTGAAAAAATTAGCATTGATCATGCTGATGATGTGTTTGATGTACTTAAATCAGCTTACGTTGTTGCTGACTACGAACAGCGTAAAGCACAGATTCGCGCGCAAATAGAAGATGCAGCCAAAGCAGTTAATGCCGTTGTTGCTATGGATGAAGACTTACTTGAAGAAGTTACTTCATTGGTAGAATGGCCAGTAACGCTAACAGCCACATTTGAAGAAGCATTTTTAGATGTACCTGCTGAAGCGCTTATTTACACCATGAAAGACGATCAGAAATACTTTCCGTTATTAGATCAAGACGGCAAACTTTTAAATAAGTTTTTGTTTGTCTCTAACATCGAAAGTAAAGATCCTAGTGTAGTTATTTCTGGTAACGAAAAAGTAGTGCGCCCGCGTTTAGCTGATGCACAGTTCTTCTTTGAAACAGATAAAAAGAAAACATTAGAAAGCCGTTTAGAGTCTCTTGATAGCGTATTGTTCCAAAAACAACTTGGTACGCTTAAAGACAAGTCACAGCGTATTAGTGAACTAGCTGGTTACATTGCCGAGCAACTTGGTGCCGACAAAGAGCTAGCAGCGCGTGCAGGCTTATTAAGTAAAACAGACTTAATGACCGAAATGGTAATGGAATTTACCGACGTACAAGGTGTAATGGGAATGCATTACGCGCGTCACGATGGTGAAGCAGAAGAAGTTGCAGTGGCACAAAACGAACAATACATGCCACGTTTTGCCGGTGATAACTTACCAACTAATTTGATCAGCTGTGCAGTCGCCATTGCCGATAAGTTTGATACGCTGGTGGGTATTTTTGGTATAGGCCAAGCACCAAAAGGTGATAAAGACCCATTTGCACTTCGTCGTGCTGCTATTGGTGCATTACGTATCATGGTAGAAAAACAGCTACCGCTTGATATTTTAGACCTGGTTGCTAAATCACAAACTCTGTTTGGTGAAAAGCTAACTAACCTAAATGTATCAACAGATGTGTTTGACTTTATGCTAGGGCGTTTCCGTGCTTGGTATCAAGATGAAGGTATTGAAGTAGATGTGATTCAAGCCGTACTGGCGCGTCGTCCAACCAAGCCTGTTGATTTTGATCGCCGAGTTAAAGCCGTAAGTCATTTCCGTACATTAGACGCCGCAGAATCGCTTGCAGCGGCTAATAAGCGTGTAAGTAATATTCTGGCTAAAAATAACATTACAACGCAAGGTGATGTTGATCAGAGCTTATTAAGTGATGATGCTGAAAAAGTGCTTGCTTCGCAAGTTGCAAAATTTGCCACTGATTTAGCACCACTGTACAGCGATGGAAACTACCAAGAGGCATTGAGCCAATTAGCAGGCATTCGTGAGAGTGTTGATAACTTTTTTGACAATGTCATGGTAATGGCTGACGATGAAGCAGTTAAGCAAAACCGTCTTGCGCTTTTAAGCCAGCTTAGCGGGTTATTTTTAGAAATTGCAGATATTTCTGTGTTACAAAAATAACAGCTTATAGCTATTTAAAAAGCCAGCATTATGCTGGCTTTTTAGTATTCACTGTATGCAAAGGATACAAATGATGATCTCTATAAAACGAATTTTAACGTTAGCAATGGCTGGTTTACTTACGGCCTGTACCAGCCAAATTTCGATTAACGACGTGTTGCCGCAGCAAGAATTGGATCGCAGTATTTATTTAAGAGGGGATTTCACATTATGGGATGCAGAACCTCAATATCAATTTAAACAAGTCGGCCCTTCGCTTTACCAAGCCCAAGTTAAATTTTCGACCCCAGGTAAAGTGTACGAGTTTAAAATAGCCGATGCAGATTTTAGTGAAGGTTTTAACTGTGGCTACAGCGATTCACAGCCATCAGGACAAAGCCTAACACTTGGCCAATCAACGCGCGCCGATTGTAATACCATTTATAATTACTTTAGCTACACACCCGCAATCAAAGGGTCGTACATAGTCAGCATTGATTTTAGTGACTACGATAAGCCGCAAGTAACGATAACTAAGAAGTAAGAGCAGTAAGCTATAAGCAGTCAGTCGTTAGCTTAAATATAAAATAAAAAACCGTGCTTGATTTAACAAACACGGTTTTTTAATTTTTAGCTGATAGCTGATAGCTGATAGCTGATAGCTGATAGCTGATAGCTGATAGCTGATAGCTGATAGCTGATAGCTGATAGCTGATAGCTGATAGCTGATAGCTGATAGCTGATAGCTGATAGCTGATAGCTGATAGCTGATAGCTGATTACAACCCTTTCTTCACCACATATCTATACGGTGATTCTTCAACTTCTTTAGCCACTAGCGTGTGATCCATAAAGGTACAAAAGCTGGGGATGTCGCGGGTGGTTGAAGGGTCGTCGGCAATAATAAGCAGTGTTTCACCATCGCTCATTTTACGAATCGCAGCGCGTACCATCATCACCGGCTCTGGGCAACGAAGGCCGATGGCATCTAATTGGTGATCGGGGTTATCAAAGCTCATAAAAATTACCTGTAAAAATAGTCGCGGCTTGGTTAGGTCGGGTAGTTTAGCGTAAATAAAGCTGTTGGTTAACTATTTTACGTATAACAAAACAGCTCAACTTATTAATAGATAATCTGAAATAAGTTTAATGCACCCGATCATATTATTCATTTTAAACCTGCAAAAGCTGGTGGCATAAAAAAGGCGAACTAACTTGCGCTAGTTCGCCTTTTAATCACCAAGATGGTTTTACATGTTAAAAACTAATTAGTCTTGAACACGTTCAAATACAGTGGCAATGCCTTGGCCTAAACCAATACACATAGTTGCCAAACCGTATTTTGCGTTTTTGTCTTCCATTAAGTGAATAAGCGAGGTGCTAATACGTGAACCCGAACAACCCAGAGGGTGACCAAGTGCGATAGCGCCGCCGTTTAAATTCACTTTTTCGTCAACCACGTCTGCTAAACCTAGATCTTTAAGTACAGGCAGTGATTGTGCTGCGAATGCTTCGTTAAGCTCAGCTACGTCAATGTCATCAATGGTAATACCGGCTTGTGCTAATGCTTTTTTACTTGCAGGTACTGGACCGTAACCCATGATTGATGGATCGCAACCGGCAACAGCCATAGCACGAATACGTGCACGAATTGGTAAGCCCAATTCTTTTGCTTTTTCTTCGCTCATTACTAACATGGCTGATGCGCCGTCAGAAAGTGCAGAAGATGTGCCCGCAGTAACAGAGCCCGTAGCAGGGTTAAATACTGGACGCAGCTGCGATAAACCTTCAACTGTTGTCTCTGGACGAATTACTTCATCATCTTCAACAAGAATAAGTGAACCGTCAGCATCGTGACCTTCCATTGCTAAAATTTCGCGGCGGAAACGGCCTTCAACTGTTGCAGCATGTGCACGTTGATGCGAGCGGTAAGCAAACTCATCTTGTTGCTCACGGCTAATACCGTGAAGCGTTGCAAGGTACTCAGCGGTTAAACCCATAGAGCCAGATGCTTGTGCAATTGATGTAGCTAGGCCAGGGTGAAAGTCGTTACCGTGAGTCATAGGTACGTGACCCATGTGCTCAACACCACCAATTAGGTATGTGTCGCCAGCGCCAGTCATAATTGCGCGAACAGCGTCATGCAATGCTTGCATTGATGAGCCACATAAACGGTTAACTGTGGTTGCTGGCACTGAATGTGGAATGCCTGCAAGTAGAGATGCGTTACGTGCAACGTTAAAGCCTTGCTCTAATGTTTGCTGTACACAGCCCCAATAAATATCGTCAATTGACGCAGGGTCAACTGCCGGATTACGTTCTAATAAGCCTTTCATTAAATGAGCGCTTAAGTCTTCCGCACGTTTGTTTTTAAATACGCCGCCTTTTGAGCGACCCATTGGTGTGCGGATACAATCTACAATTACTGGATTATTCATGATATTAACCTTCCACCTTATAGAAAACACGGCCTTCTTCAGCCCACTTGCGAGTTTGCTCTGATACTTGGTAAATCGCACCTAGGTGAGCGTATTTGTCAGCAGTTGCTACAAAGTTAGCTAAACCTGTTTGATCTAAGTAACGGAACGCGCCGCCTCTAAATGGAGGGAAACCAACACCGTATACAAGTGCCATATCAGCTTCTTGAGGAGAAGCAACAATGCCTTCTTGTAAACAAAGTAGCACTTCGTTGATCATTGGGATCATACAACGGTCAATGATTTCTTGTTTATCAAATTCTTTTGGTGCGTCTGTAATTGGTGCAAGTAGTTCAATCGCTGTTTGGTCATGTGACTTTTTAAGACGACCGCGACGATCTGTTTCGTACTTATAGAAACCTGCTTTGTTCTTTTGACCAAAACGTTTTTCGTTAGCAAAAACAGTCACTGGGTCTTTATCTGCACGTGCCATACGCTCAGGGAAACCGTCTGCCATTACGCCAGTACAATGATAAGCCGTATCAATACCTACAACATCAAGTAGGTAAGCCGGGCCCATTGGCCAGCCAAACACGTTTTCCATTACTTTATCTACTTTTGCAAAGTTAGCGCCTTCAACCACTAGTTTGCTAAAGCCAGCAAAGTAAGGGAATAAAACACGGTTTACAAAAAAGCCTGGGCAATCGTTAACAACAATCGGTGATTTACCTAGTTTGAGGGCATAATCAACCACGGCATTAATCGTTTTATCTGAGGTTTTTGCACCACGGATAATTTCTACTAATGGCATTTTTGGTACTGGGTTGAAAAAGTGCATACCACAGAAGTTTTCTGGCTTATCAAGCGCTTCTGCAAGTAGGTCGATACAAATAGTCGATGTATTTGACGTAAGTACCGTGCCTTCTGGCATATTCTTTTCAAGATCAGCAAGTACGGCTTGCTTCACTTTAGGGTTTTCTACTACGGCTTCAACAATAATGTTGGCGTTTTGTAGGTCTGCATCGTTAAGCGTTGGCTTGATTTTGCTAAGCGTTGCTAGCATTTTTTCCATCGGCATGTGGCCGCGCTTCACTTTTGCACCTAATAGTTTAGATGCTTCACCCATACCTAAATCTAGCGCATCCTGTTGGATGTCTTTCATTATGATTGGTGTGCCTTTATAAGCAGACTGGTATGCAATACCGCCACCCATAATACCTGCGCCTAATACTGCCGCTTGTTTAATTTCTACATCGCTGTGTTTAGCAAACTTACGTGCTTTACCTTTAATGTATTGGTCTGCTAAAAAGATACCCGTTTGAGCAGCAGCTTCACTAGTACGTGCTAGTTTTGCAAAGTTGGCATTTTCAATCGCCATTGCTTCGGCGCGTGAGCTGTTTGCTGCTGCTTTAATAGTGCGAACTGCCATAACTGGAGCAGGATAGTGGCCTTTGGTTTTACCCATTACCATACCTTCTGCCATTGCAAAGCTCATGCCTTGCTCAACACGGTTTAATTTAAGCGGTTGTAATTTTACAGCGCGTTTTGCTTGCCAATCTAGCTTGCCAGCAATCGCTAATTCTAGTGTTGCTAAACTTGACTCTTGTAGTTTGTTGGCACTAACTACCGCGTCAAATGCACCTACTTTAAGGGCGTCAGCAGCGCGATTTTCGTTACCTGTGGTGATCCACATCATCGCGTTATCGGCACCAATAATGCGCGGAAGGCGCACTGTACCGCCAAAACCAGGCATTATGCCTAATTTAACTTCTGGTAAGCCCATTTTTGCTGAGTCACTTGCAACACGATAATCGGTAGCAAGTGCCCACTCACAGCCGCCGCCAAGCGCCAAGCCGTTTACAACACTGAGTGTTGGGAATGGTAAGTCTTCAATTGCATCAAAAACGTCAGTTGCATCTTTGATCCACGTTACTAATTCTGCTTCAGGCTTAGTAAAAGTAGGTAAAAATTCGAAGATATCGGCACCAATAATAAAGTGGTCTTTATCACTGGTAAAAATCATGCCTTTAATATCAGTGTTAGCGGCTAATTCTTTTAATGCTGCCGCGCAATCTGAAAGAGTTTGTTGAGATAATGTGTTTACAGAACCTGTAGCACAAAACTTAAACTCGGCGATGTTTTCCTTCACGAAGCTAACTTCAAAGGAATCGCTTTTATATAACATTATTATTCTCCCTAGTTGATGAACTAAGACTGGTACGATGAGTTCATATTCAGACCAGTGTGCTTGCTTTAAATTAAAAATGCAACGAAAAATTTATCTTGGTTACAAACGTCTGGTTAAAATATAGCTGGTTTGGTGCTAAGGTGGGTTTGAAAGTTTTCTTTATTCATTTTATTGCGCTGTCTTAGTGTTCATAGCTTGGGTTTTATTAGAATAAATAGTACAGCTGTGTATGTGCTGTTGTTTACTTACTCTTCGCCACACTTCGTCAGCCTTGAAGGTTACTATGCCCTAAAGGACATTATGAAAAAATACTTATTAAGCGTAGCGGCAGCGACTCTATTTTTCTCTTTCCCCTCTGCCAACGCAAATACCGAACTTGATGCATTTTTAGATGCAGAAAAACAAGCCCGCTATGGCGATTACAATAGCTTTAAAGAAGCGGTAGACTCATTGTCTTACCCACTTAAGCCCTATGTAGAAAAAGCCTATTGGCAGCGCTACCCCAGTTTAAAACACCAAACAGAAATAGAAAACTTCCTCACTATTTATGAACACACTCCATTAGAGTGGCCAGTGCGCAAAGCATGGTTAAATTATTTAAAGCGCAGAAATAAAAAAGCAGCATTTATTAAAAACTACCGTGAAACCTCTGACACTGAGCTTAGTTGTACCCACCTTAGTTATCAGCTTGATCTTGGTGCGCCTAAAAAAGCAATACTCTCGCAGGTAACCGATATTTGGACGGTTGGCGAGTCACAGCCCAGTGAATGTGACGGGCTTTTTAAGCGTTGGCGACAAAATGGTTATTTAACCCCTGATGTTGTGTGGCAGCGTGTTACTTTAGCGGCACAAGGGGGCTCTTATCGTTTATTGCCTTATTTAAAAACCTTATTGCCAGCCAAGGAGCGTTATTTAGCTGATTTATATTCCAAGGTAAGGCGCGATCCTAGTGCTGCTGCAGGCCTTTACCGCTATAAACGTAAAACAGCCAAAGAAGGGGAAATAGCGCTTTATGGTATTAAGCGTTTAATTTGGCGTGATAAAGAGCTGGCATTAAAGGCGTGGCAAAAAATTGAAGGCATGTTTGATTTTGCTGATGATGAAAAGGCGGATGTATATTATACCTTTGCGCTGTCGTTGGCGTCGAGCGGCCATAGCCAGGCGAGCTTTTATTTAAATAAAGTCCCTAAAGCGCGTCAAGATCGTAAATTAATGCAATGGCAACTAGCCAATATGCTTAAAACTCAAGATTGGGAAGGCATTGCTGCATTTTTTACCGGTAAAGAAAATCTTAGTTTAGGGCAACAGTATTGGCTTGCTTATAGTTATGACAAACGCGCAGAGCATGAAAAAGCTAAGGCAATTTGGAGCAAGGTAGCCGCTAACCGTGATTATTACGGTTTTTTAGCCGCTGCTCGCTTAGGGTTACCGGTTGATTTAAATGAGCTACCAGTCAATGTAAATCAAGCCTTAGTGACAAAAGTCAGTAATGCACCAGGCTTTAAGCGTGCTAAGGCACTATATGAACTTGAGCGATTTACAGCGGCCAGACGTGAATGGAATTATTTAACCAACACTTCTGAAGATGATGAAAAGCTAGCAGCGTCAGTGCTTGCGGCAGAACTTGATTGGTTTGATAGTACAATATTTACCCTAGCAAAAATAAAAGCATGGGATTATGTTGATTTGCGTTTTCCATTTGCGTTTCAAGACATGTTTGAGCGCTACAGTAAGCGTAGCAAAATAGATTTAACTTGGAGTATCGCTATTGCGCGTCGAGAAAGCTCATTTGCACCCGATGCCCGTTCTCATGCAAATGCACGCGGGTTAATGCAGTTATTACCAAGCACCGCAAAATATATTAACAAAGGCGATGTATCTAACCATCGGTTGTATCAGCCAAAAACCAATATTCGACTTGGCACCCGTTATTTACAGTATTTAAAAATGAAAAATCACGGTAATGAGGTATTGGCAACAGCATCCTATAACGCCGGGTATCATCGAATTAAGCGTTGGTTACCAGAAGAAGCGATGCCTGCAGAGTTATGGGTTGAGCTTATTCCATATAGAGAAACTCGAGACTACGTAAAAAACGTATTTGCGTATCGGCAGGTTTACCATACTCGCCTTGGCCGAGAGGGGAATTTACTCGCGCCACTATTAGAGATGACCATGGGCGGGTAGTAAAAATAAATCTACAACAGCAGAGGGATATTTACACGGTAACTATCCCTCTTTTTTGAGCGCTTTGTTTATAAGTGATAGACTCAGAGCAAGTTAAATTTAACAGATGGGTTTATTATGGAAAAATTAGCCGTATTATACGCCGAACATATTGCAACATTGCAGCAGCGTACACGTACTATTTGTGAGCAAGAAGGGTTAGAAGGATTAGTCATTCATTCAGGCCAAGCTAAGCGCCAATTTTTAGATGATATGTATTACCCGTTTAAAGTTAACCCCCATTTTAAAGCGTGGTTACCGGTTATTGATAATCCGCATTGCTGGATTGTGGTAAATGGTAGCGATAAGCCAAAGCTTATTTTTTATCGTCCAATTGACTTTTGGCACAAGGTACCTGATGAACCAAGAGATTTTTGGGCAGAGTACTTCGATATTGAATTGCTACTAAAGCCTGATCAGGTTGAAAAGCTACTTCCTTACGATAAAGCTAAATTTGCCTACATTGGCGAATACCTAGAAGTGGCCCAAGCACTTGGTTTTAGCATTATGAATCCTGAGCCAGTACTTAACTATATTCATTATCACCGCGCTTATAAAACGCAATATGAACTTGAATGTTTACGTAATGCGAACCGTATTGCGGTAGATGGCCACAAAGCGGCGCGTGATGCGTTTTTTAATGGTGGTAGCGAGTTTGATATTCAGCAGGCGTACTTAATGGCAACGCGTCAGAGCGAAAATGAAATGCCATATGGCAACATTGTGGCCCTTAACGAAAACTGCGCTATTTTGCACTACACCCATTTTGAGCCAAAAGCACCGCAAACACATAACTCATTTTTAATTGATGCGGGGGCTAACTTTAATGGTTATGCTGCAGATATTACCCGTACCTACGACTTTAAAAAGCAAGGCGAGTTTGCTGATCTAGTTAAAGCAATGACGGCGCATCAGATTGAGTTAGGCAAAAGCTTAAAACCAGGTGTACTGTATGGCGAGCTACATATTGACTGCCATAACCGCATTGCACAGTTACTAAGTGACTTTGATATTGTTAAGTTACCTGCAGCTGAAATTGTTGAGCGTCAAATTACCTCAACCTTCTTTCCTCATGGCTTAGGGCATCATTTAGGTGCACAGGTACATGATGTAGGTGGCTTTATGCGTGATGAAACCGGTGCACATCAGGCACCACCAGAGGGTCATCCATTTTTACGCTGCACTCGCTTAATTGAGAAAAACCAAGTGTTTACTATTGAGCCAGGTTTGTACTTTATCGACTCTTTGTTGGGTGATTTAGCACAAACAGACAACAAGCAGTTTATTAACTGGGAAAAAGTAGAAGCGTTTAAACCATTTGGCGGCATTCGTATTGAAGATAATATTATTGTTCACGAAGACAGCCTAGAAAATATGACGCGTGATTTATTACTCGACTAATATTTAACTAGTAACAGTTTATATTATTCACGAAAGGGGCCTGTTGGCCCCATTTTTAATTTAACAGCCAAGTAAGCGCTATGTCAGAATATAAATACCCAGCCGACGATGTTTTTCATCAAGAAGAAATTAAAAAAAGTACCTTTATTGTGCATATAGGCCACACGCCTGATTTAAACTCTGCGAAAGCCTTTATTAAAAACATTGAAGAAAAATACAGTGATGCACGCCATAATTGTTGGGCGCATGTTGCGGGTAATCCTGGTGGAAGCCATGTTTATGGTTTTTCTGACGATGGAGAGCCAAATGGCACCGCCGGTAAACCTATGCTCAACGTGCTGGTGGGCTCTGGTCTAGGTGAAGTAACTGCTGTGGTAACACGATATTTTGGTGGTATAAAGCTTGGTACCGGTGGATTAGTTCGTGCTTATGGTGGCTCACTTAATAATGCCTTAGCAAAATTACAAACAGTGGTAAAAGTACCCAGCATTGAGCTGGTTGGCTTTAGTGAATACAGTATGCAAGGCGCAATAGAACAGCACTTAAAAACCAACTTTCAGGTACTTAATATTGAAAAGCAGTTTACGGCAAATATTGAGTGGAGTATTACTATTGATAGCCGCCAAGCACAGCAAGCATGCAAAGATATTTTTGATTTAAGTCACGGCGCAGTTGAGTTAACAATCAAAGAGTAATAGTCTTACATCCATCCTATTTAATCACTACAGATTAAATTTTCGAGTCATACAGTAGTTATTTTAATTTACTAATAAAAAAGCGATACGCTCAATGCAATTTCGTACCATCATAAAAATTCTTGGCCAACTGGTCGCGCTATTTAGTATTACAATGGTGCCACCAGCACTCGTGTCTTTAATTTATAAAGATGGCGGAGGGGTACCGTTTGTTTTAGCCTTTATATTTAGCGTTATTATTGGCTTAATGGCTTACTATCCAAATAGGCATGAGCATGGTGATTTAAAAGCACGCGAAGGCTTCTTAATTGTGGTTTTGTTTTGGTTGGTACTAGGGGCGTTTGCGTCATTGCCGCTGATATTTTTACAAGAACCCAACCTCTCTTTGGCCGATGCAGTGTTTGAAGCTTTCTCAGGCTTAACTACCACAGGGGCGACCGTATTAACTGGCATAGAATACTTGCCTAAATCGGTATTATTTTATCGCCAGCAATTACAGTGGTTTGGTGGGATGGGGATCATTGTATTAGCAGTAGCCATACTGCCAATGCTTGGCGTCGGTGGCATGCAGTTGTACCGAGCTGAAATTCCTGGCCCAGTAAAAGACTCCAAAATGACCCCGCGTATTGCCGATACAGCTAAGCACCTTTGGTATATTTACGTATCTATTACTCTTGCGTGTACTTTGGCGTATTGGAGCGCAGGGATGAACTGGTTTGACGCTATATGCCATGCTTTTTCTACAGTTGCTATTGGTGGTTTTTCTACTTATGACGCGTCAATGGGGCACTTTGATAGCCCTGTAATTAACTTTATTTGTGTGTTCTTTTTAATTATAGCCGCTATTAACTTTTCACTACATTATGCCGCTGTAGCAAGCCGTAATATTAGTGTGTACATTCGCGACCCTGAGTTTAAAGTATTCTTGTGTATTCAGTTAGCGCTGGTGGTAATTTGCTTTACTGTGCTTTCGTCTCATGATATTTATGCAAATGGTGATGAAACCCTCGATCAGGCGTTGTTTCAAGCGGTGTCTATTAGTAGTACTGCAGGGTTTGCCACAGATAATTTTTCAGCTTGGCCGTTGTTTTTACCTATTTTACTTATTTTTTCTAGCTTTATTGGCGGCTGTGCTGGTTCTACCGGTGGTGGTATGAAAGTTGTTCGTGTGTTTTTGTTGTACTTGCAAGGGGTGCGCGAGCTTAACCGCTTAGTACATCCTCGAGCAATATATTCAATAAAACTCGGGCGTAAAGCCTTACCCGACAAAGTAGTTGAAGCGGTATGGGGCTTTTTCTCAGCTTATGCACTAGTCTTTATTATTATAATGTTAGCGTTAATGGGCACAGGGTTAGACAACATTACCGCATTCTCTGCGACGGCAGCATGCCTTAATAACTTGGGCCCAGGTTTGGGTGACGTAGCCTCTCATTATGGTGCGATTAGTGATGCCGCTAAATGGATACTAACAGTCGCTATGGTATTCGGCCGATTAGAGATATTTACACTGTTAGTGCTATTCACCCCAACATTTTGGCGCGGATAAGGTTTTAAATATTAGGAAGGAACTATGCAAAAAACCAATTTGGAAAAGTTAAACCAAATCGTCACAGGTGGCATAGTCGATGTAGAAATACTGACACCAACCAGTAGCCGACGTGTAAAAACGGAGTTTATTGGTTTATTAGAAAACAAATTTATTATTTTAAACTATCCCAGCGCTAAGCGACTCCCCATGGCAAGTGATTTCCTGCGTGATGGTGTTATGGTGGTGGTAAGGGCGCTTATAGAGGGCAGTGGTGGGCACATTATTGCTTTTCGTCAGCAACTTATGTCTGTTGCCTCTCACCCTGCTAAATTGTTGTTTATTCAATACCCTTCACAAGTACAGTTGTTTGCGCTTCGCTCACAAGCACGCATACCCACGTTGTTTCCTGCTAAGTTAACATTAACCGATGAGCAGCCTCCCTTTGAAGGGGTTATAAAAGACATTTCGCTCACCGGTGTTATGTTCGATATTAAAACCACCCAAGAACTCGATGAGTTAAAAGACATGCGCTGTACGGTTGTATTTGATGGCGATACTAAGCATGAGGGGCAAATATGCAGTGTAAAAAAACATGCTAGCGGTATCTGTTGTGGGATTCGATTATTTGCCAGTGAAGAGCAAATGAAAGCGTTAATGGGAGATCACTTTATTGACCCTAGTGCGCTTGAAGTTGAAATAGTTTAGGGGCATATCAAGTTGAACAAGCTTCTATTATAAGCTCAGCATACTCACGTGATTTCGTCATTTTGCAACAAATAGCCTTGTGCGGCTGTAAATTTTCAACGTCATCTTAAATTTATTTTTAAACTATTTAAAAACAGTAACTTAAATCTATTTTTTAATTATAGTTTTTTATTTATAACAAAATAAATCTCAACTAACCTTCCTTTTTGTTTAATTAACTCGCTTTGTTAGTGGTTTTTCACTGATCGTGTGGTGTTTTTATAAAAACCAACCCATTGTTTTTTAAGACTTTAATTTTATCGCTTTATTCACTGTTGCTAAAGAGCAACAAAATAACGAGTGAAATAATGCTACTTAAAGCTATTTTAAGGTTAACCCATTGAAAATAAAATACTTTTCATTGTTGGCATCGAAGTTGTAATAGTCAGGTTGTATTGAACGAAACGTGATTTGAAGTAAAACACTTAATCGCATAAAACATAAACTTTGAAGGAAGATTGATTATGAAAAGCATTAATAAAACTTTAGCACTTATCGCATTGGCTTCTTCATCAGCTGCTTTTGCAGCAAGCGATTTTGATACGCTAGACGTTGACGGCAACGGCGCGATCAGTCAAAGCGAAGCATCAGTTGATGCAAAACTAATGAGCCTATTTTCAGAGCTTGATACTGACCAAAACGATGAGCTATCAAAAGAAGAGTTCTCTAAAGCATAACCCTAAGTTATTAAACTTTGGGAGCTAAATCTCCCACATTATTTAAACGATTTTAAGGAATACTCATTATGAAAACATTACACAAAACATTCGCACTTATCGCACTTGCTTCTTCATCAGCAGCTTTTGCTGCCAGCGATTTTGATACACTTGATACTGACGGTAACGGTGCTATTAGCCAAAGTGAAGCATCAGTTGATGCAAAGCTAATGAGTATGTTCTCAGAGCTTGATACAGACCAAAACGGTGAGCTATCAAAAGCAGAATTTTCTAAAGCATAAGCTAAAGCTGGGTATATTCTGAGTTGCCAAAGACAACCTAAGTAGGCAAGGGAGCCTATGAAAAAGAATGGCAAGGACGGTTATAGCCTGACATTTCCAATAGCACAAAGCATTACATTTTGAAGGATTAAATTATGAAAACATTACACAAAACATTCGCACTGATCGCGCTAGCTTCTTCATCAGCGGCCTTTGCCGCTAGCGACTTTGACACAATTGATGTCGACGGTAATGGGGTTATTAGTCAAAGCGAAGCTGCTGTAAATGCTGATTTAACGGCCGCATTTACTGAGCTTGATACTGACGGTAATGGTGAGCTTTCTAAAGCTGAGTTTGCAAACTTTTAATTTTTAACTTTTTTCATTGCACAGGGATCTCAGAAAAGGATTTCCCTCTTTAAGGAGACTTATTATGAAAGCATTAAATACAACACTTGCGATTTTAGTATTATCATCATCAGCGGCATACGCAGCAGTAGACTTTGCCTCTTTTGATAGCAATGGCGACGGTGTAATTAGTCAGCAGGAAGCGGCTGCTAATAAACAACTCATGAACATTTTTGATGACTTAGATACTGACGGAAATGGTGAACTTTCTAAAGAAGAGTTTGCAAGAGTACAATAAGTATTACCCCATCATACTCCACTAAAGCCGCTTAATAGTCAGCGGCTTTTTTGTGTTTGTTGATTACTTAACTCAAGCAGTTTAATTATAGAAAAATAGCGCTAACTTGGAATAACTTTTCAACCACGTTAATGTGTTTCTTATCAATTAAGAACATAATTACATGATCGCCTGATAGAATTATCGTGTCGTCGTGGGCAATTAGTACATCGTCATTACGTACAATTGCACCTATTGTGGTACCTGCTGGCAATTTAATATCTGCAATCGCGCGACCCACTACTTTAGATGTGTTTTCATCACCATGGGCAACTGCCTCTATGGCTTCTGCAGCCCCTTTACGCAGTGAATACACATTTACAATGTCGCCTCGGCGCACGTGCGTAAGTAACGCAGAAATAGTCGCTTGTTGTGGTGAAATGGCAATATCAATTTCACCGCCCTGTACTAAATCAACGTAAGCACCTCGTTGAATAAGCACCATGGTTTTTTGTGCCCCCATGCGTTTTGCGAGCATGGCCGACATAATATTCACTTCATCATCGTTAGTAACGGCAATAAATACATCAACTTGTTCAATGTGTTCTTCAGAGAGCAACTCTTGATCGGACGCATCACCACAAAATACCACGGTGTTGTCGAGCATTTCAGAGAGTTGCTCTGCGCGCTCTTTACTGCGTTCTAATAATTTAACGCTGTGGTTTCTTTCTAGTGAGCGTGCAAGGCCAGCACCAATGTTACCGCCACCGGCTATCATAATTTTTTTGTACGAGCGTTCCAGTTTTTGTAGCTCGTTCATTACCGCACGAATATGTTTGGTGGCGGCAATAAAAAATACTTCATCGTCGGCTTCTATTACAGTAGTACCCTGCGGTTTTATTGCCTTGCCTTGACGGTAAATAGCGGCTACCCGGGTTTCTACATTAGGAATATGTTGCTTAAGTGTAGATAGGGCATAGCCTACCAATAAACCGCCATAGTAGGCTTTTACAGCTACTAAAGAGAGCATGCCGTCGGCAAATTGTAATACCTGCAATGCACCAGGGTAATCTATCAAACGGCGAATATATTTAGTTACGAGTGCTTCTGGGGCTATGTAATGATCGACAGGTAAATCATCATTATGAAAGAGTTTTTCGCGGTATTTTAAATATTGCTCAGAGCGAATGCGGGCAATTTTGGTTGGCGTATTAAAAATACTGTAAGCAACTTGGCATGCCACCATGTTTACTTCATCTGAGCTGGTTACGGCGATAATCATATCGGCATCTTCAGCTCCTGCGCGACTCAACACGTCAGGGTGGGCGCCGTGGCCTGCAACACCTTGTAAATCGTATTTATCTTGCAGTTCACGCAAGCGGTTACCGTCGATATCAACTACGGTTATTTCGTTTTGTTCACCCACTAAGTTTTCTGCGAGTGTGCCGCCAACTTGTCCAGCACCGAGTATGATTATTTTCATTATGTACCCGTATTATTAATACTAATTACATCAAAATAATAACTACCTCAAAGCGAGGTAGTTAAATGTGTTGCGTTGCAATACTAGGCTTTTTTAACTAATTTAGCGTAGTAAAAACCGTCACTTTCACCTGGTAACAGCTGTAAGCCTGGTGTGGTTTTTGTGTCTTCGCTGTGCAGAGGAATATGCTCCACATCGTCGTTATTAGCTAAAAACTTAGCAACTTGTTGTTGGTTTTCTTGAGGAAGTACCGAGCAAGTTGCATACACTAATGTGCCGCCTGGTTTTAACAATGGCCAAATGCTATCGAGTATATCGCCTTGTAGGGTCGATAAGTCGTTAATGTCGGATGCGCGACGTAGCCATTTTATATCTGGATGACGACGAATTACGCCCGTTGCAGAGCAGGGTACATCTAACAAAATACGATCAAACTGATCTTCATCCCACCAAGTGTGAGGTTGCGATGCATCACCACATTGTAAGTCGGCGCCCAAACCAATTCGTTCTAAGTTTTGTTTAACACGTTCTAATCGTGTGGCATCGCTATCAAGCGCGAGCACATCTGCATCGGCAAGCTCTAAAATATGGCAGGTTTTACCACCAGGCGCTGCACAGGCATCAAGTATTGCATCACCATTTTGTGGGTCTAGGTAGCGAGCTGCAAGCTGCGCTGCCGCATCTTGTACTGAACAAGCACCGGTATCAAACTCAGGAAGTGAAAACACATCGCGTGGTTTGCTTAGTTTAATGCCATCAATAAAATCAGGGTTTAGAGTGTGTTCAATATCGTTAGCGGTTAGCATTTCGCTATATTCTTGGGTGCTAAACTGCGATTGATTCACTCGCAGCCACATTGGCGCTTGCTGTTGGTTTGCTTCTAGAATGTCTTCCCAGTGATCTGGATAGGCTTCTTTTACTTGCTTTATAAACCAATTTGGGTGGTTGTATAAACATACCGGAATTTGTTTGGCTTTTTCTTCAAGCTCAACTTGCTGACGTTGAAAGCTTCGTAAAATGGCGTTAATAAGCCCTTTTAAGCCAAGAGCGCGCAATTGTTGTAACGCATTAACCGTTTCGCTAATTGCTGCATGCGGCGGTACACGCATGTGTTGTAGTTGGTAAATGCCTACATACAATAAAAACTGGAAAATACGACGTTTGCCTTTAAGCGGTTGCTCGACTAGATGCTGGCAATAATTTTCTAGGCTAGGTAAGTAACGTAATACTCCATAGCAAATTTGCTGCAGTAAGGCTTTATCTTTAGGTGATAAGCCTTGGCTAGCGAAAGGGAGTTCTTGATTAAGCGATGCGCCTTTATCAACCACGTTATATAAAGTTTCAGCGGCTAGCGCTCTGACATTGCTTACATTACTCATTATTTTCGCCTAATACGGTGCCGGGTGTGACCCAATCGCTACGACCGTTTAAAAAATCATTAATTGCCATTGGCTTTTTGCCTTGTGGTTGTAATTCGCCAATAGATAAAGCGTGTTTACCACAAGCCACAACGATACCGTTTTTATCACTTGCTAAGACAGTGCCAGATGCGCCTGATTGTTCAACCACATTTGCTTGGTATATTTTTACCGTATTACCACTCATTTGGGTAAAGCATACTGGCCATGGGTTAAAGGCACGAATGTTGCGCTCGATTTGCTCGGCATCCATAGACCAATCAATGTTGGCTTCGTCTTTTGAGAGTTTTTTAGCGTAATTGGCATCGGTATCGTTTTGTGGTTCAGGCGTTATTTCCCCGTTGGCTAAACGATTTATGGTATCGATTAATGCATCAGGCCCGAGTTCAGCAAGCTTAGTGTATAAGCTGGCACTGGTTTCAGTATTATCAATAGGGCAGCGGCTAATATGCAGCATATCGCCGGTATCTAGCCCTTCATCCATTTGCATTATCGTTACACCGGTTTGCTGATCGCCTGCCCAAATAGCACGTTGAATAGGCGCGGCACCACGCCAGCGCGGTAAAATAGAGCCATGCACATTTAAACACCCTAAACGCGGGGCATCTAAAATGGCTTTAGGTAAAATTAAACCGTAGGCAACCACAATCATGATATCGGCATTGAGGCTGTTTAATTCTTCAAGTGCCTCATCTGTTTTGAGAGATTGCGGCTGAAAAACAGGTAGCTCATGTTCTAGTGCAAGCGCTTTTACTTCACTGGCTTTTAGTTTTTTTCCGCGACCCGCTGGACGATCTGGTTGACTGTAAACGCCCACAATTTGGTGTTCACTATTGATGAGTGCTTGCAGGTGGCGTGCAGCAAAGTCCGGCGTACCGGCAAATATAATGCGTAATGGTTGTGTCACTGAGTTTCCTAATTATTTACTAAGGTGCTTATTATTGCGCTGCAAACTTCGCTTCTTTTTCAAGCTTTTTACGGATGCGTTGGCGCTTTAATGGAGATAAATAATCAATAAATAATTTACCTTGAAGGTGATCAAGCTCATGCTGAATACAAATCGCTAATAATTCGTCGGCATCAAGAACAAACTCTTTACCTTCTTCGTTGAGTGCAGCCACGGTAACAGTCTCTGCACGGTCAACTTTTGCATACGAATGAGGAACTGACAAACAGCCTTCTTCACTCACGGTAGAGCCATCTTTTTTGATAATTTGTGGATTGATAAGTACCAGTGGTTCATCGCGTTCTTCTGATACATCGATCACCACAATACGTTGGTGAATATCAACTTGCGTAGCAGCAAGTCCAATACCATTTTCGTCGTACATAGTTTCTAGCATATCTTTGACGATTTCACGTACTTGGTCGTCAACAACAGTTACTTCTTTTGCGATTGTACGTAAACGTTCATCTGGAAATCTTAAAACTTCTAACCTAGCCATAGTTACCTTTTACACTTATGCTTAAATTTAGGGTATCGTATGTTCTTATTTTAGCCATTCACGTTCCCCTTTAACAGGTTTTGATTAATAATAATGAAAAAACACTATGAGGAAGCTCAATGAAATCTCCATTCATTGCAATAATACTTGCATTAAGTGCTACTTTTCCTGTGCTAGCAGATGTACTAACTATAAAAAAAGACGCGCCTAAACAGTACGTTGTAAAAAAAGGTGACACGCTTTGGGATATCTCAGCGATATATTTAAACGAGCCGTGGCTGTGGCCTGAGTTATGGCAAATGAATCCGCAAATAGGCAATCCTCATCTTATTTACCCGGGCGATGCGTTAGCATTAATTTACGATACAGACGGTAATCCGCGTTTAGTAATTAATAAAGCGTATAGAAAGCTATCACCTATAGGGCGTATTACTCCTAAAGGGAAAGACGCTATCACTACATTACCGCTTGCGCTGATTAAACCGTATTTGTCATTTGAACAAGCGATAAACAGCGATTTGGTAAAAGAAAAACCCTATATTTTAGGTGCAAACGAAAATACTAAAACTCAAACTATTGATCATATTCTATATGTTAAAGGTAATTTAAAGCGCCATCAGGCTTATGCTATTTACCATGAAGGAGCGCCTTACACCGATCCTAAAACAGGTGAAGAACTAGCGAGTAGAGCATCTTATGTAGGTATGGCCCGGGCCTTTAGAGCTGGTGATGCCGCCAATGGCGAACCTGCCTCAGTCAGGGTTGAATCAGTAAAACGTGAAATTAAACAAGGTGACTTTTTATTACCCGCCATGGAAGGGCAGATGCTGCCAGTGTATTTTAATATGCATCGTCCTACCCAGCCGCTGCAGGGCCATGTAATTGCATCTCCTCGTGAAGTGAGAGAATTTAGCACGATGGATGTGGTGGTGCTAAACTTAGGCTCTGAGCAACAAGTTGAAGTGGGCCATGTACTTGATATTGAACGCCAATCACCTAAAGTAATTGATGGTGCTCGAGGTCCGCGCTATACCGAAGATTCAAGTCGTTTAGAAAAATTGGTATCGGCTACTA
Organism: Pseudoalteromonas sp. Scap06; assembly: GCF_013394165.1. Lineage (NCBI taxonomy): Bacteria > Pseudomonadati > Pseudomonadota > Gammaproteobacteria > Alteromonadales > Pseudoalteromonadaceae > Pseudoalteromonas > Pseudoalteromonas sp. Scap06. Next base: position 27,372 of record NZ_CP041330.1, read on the forward strand.
GCGAATTATTCGGCTCAGAAACTGATGAAGACAGCATAACGTGGAAAATGCCAGCTGAAAAAGTTGGTGAAATGATTATTTTTAAAGTGTATGACAAAGTTAGTTATGCGCTGATCACTAAAAATCAGCACCCAATTCGCATTGGAGATTTAGCAGTTATTCATTAAGTAGCGAGTCGGTGTTCTAGGAGGGAACATGGAACAATCGTGTGGCAAGCTAAATCATTGGCTTGCCTTTTACTTATGCAAAGGGCTAGGGATTAAAACGCTCTTAGCCCTGTCTCAACAATACAGTTTAGCATCGCTGTTTTCTTTATCACACGCTGAGCTAGTAAACATTGGTTTAACGGCTCACCAAGCTAGCAACTTACTTAACACTAACTGGCAGCAAGTTGCACATTATGAGCAGTTGATCAGCCAACAAAACATTGTTGTTATTAGTATTTTTGATACCACCTACCCAGAACAGCTAAAACAAATAGCCAGTGCGCCACTATTACTTTTTTGTAAAGGGGATATCAGCTTGCTGGCTTCGCCGCAAATAGCCATTGTTGGCAGTCGAAACGCAACGACTACAGGGCTTGAAATTGCTGCTGAGTTTGCACACCAGTTAACCCTTGCTGGCATAACAGTAACCTCAGGTATGGCGCGAGGTATTGACGGTGCTGCCCATAAAGGGGCACTGTCAGGAAATGGCAAAACCATTGCAGTGCTAGGGACAGGCGTTGATATTTACTATCCTAAACGCCATAAGTTACTCACAGAGCAAGTATTAGCAACAGGCTTATTGGTTAGTGAGTTTTTGCCTGGTACGGCTGCCAATGCGCACAACTTCCCACGGCGCAATCGTATTATTTCAGGGCTCTCCTTAGGCGTTTTAATTGTTGAAGCCGAAATAAAAAGCGGCTCACTGATCACCGTACGTTATGCACTTGAACAGAATAAAGAGGTTTTTGCGGTACCCGGTTCAATTAAAAACCCGCTGGCACAAGCCAGCCACTTTTTAATTAAGCAAGGTGCTAAGCTGGTTGAGAACGTCGCAGATATCCTTGATGAGATGAACTTTTCATACCCTTCTGGTCTAAACTATAAAGAGTTAACTGATGCTGTAACCTCAGATTGTGAGGTACTTAATAGTATTGGGTTTGAGGTGACTAGTGTGGACGATATTATGCGTCGAGTGCAGTGGCCAATTGATAAAGTACAAGCGCGATTGCTTGATTTAGAGTTAGACGATCAAATTGAGCGAGTATTAGACGGCTATATTAAATCAAGCGCTGGAGGATAATATGTTTGATATTCTTATGTATTTATTTGAAAACTATGTTCACAGCGAAAGCGATGTTTTTGTTGAGCAAAGTAAGCTTACTGATGAGCTACTGCGCGCTGGGTTTAACAAGCCGGAAATAAACAAAGCTATTGACTGGTTAGATCAACTTGCCGCATTACAATATAGTAATGAGTCGCCTTATTTATTAGCCACTGAGCAGCATGCAGTGCGAATCTTTACCGATAGCGAGTGTCGAGTTCTTGATACTGAATGCCGTGGCTTTTTAATGTTTGTTGAACAAACCGGCGTTATTAATAGCACCACTCGTGAAATGGTGATGGATCGTTTGGCGGCGCTTGATAATTCAGCCATTACTTTAGAAGATTTAAAATGGTTAATTTTGATGGTGTTATTCAATGCCCCTGATTCTCAGCAGGCGTATGAGCAAATGGAAGATCTTATTTTTGATGAGCCTAGCGAAGTGTTACATTAACCATTATTGGGTGTTTTATTATTTTCAGCGTTAACAAACCGACTGCCATAGCTTGTATCTTTAAGGGTTTTGGGTATATTAGGCGAAAATTCACCAACCACTAGGATTTACATGAGTAAAATCGATCATTCACTTTTCTCGGCCAATAAACACGCCTTAGAAAAAGAATATGATATATGCCCGCAATGTGGTTCAGAACTCGTCATTCGTAATAGTAAATCTGGGCCTTTTTTAGGCTGCGCTAGTTACCCTAAGTGCGATTTTATTCGCCCGCTTGCACATCATGATAGCAATGAAATAAAAGTACTTGAGGACAGCGAGTGTCCAGAGTGTAGCAAGCCGCTGGTGGTGAAAAATGGCCGCTACGGTATGTTTATTGGCTGTACCGGTTACCCTGAATGTCATTATATTGCCAGTGAGCATGACGATACGCCAAGTGAAGAGCCTGTGATTAGTTGCCCTAAATGTAAAAAAGGGCATTTAGTTTCACGCAGTAATAAGTTTGGTAAAGTATTCTATTCCTGCGACTGTTACCCAAGCTGTAAATATACGCTTAATCATAAACCTGTAGCTCAAGCGTGTCCTGTATGTGACTGGCCAGTTGTTACTGAAAAAAAAGCCGCGAGTGGTGTTGTGTTACAATGCCCACAAAAAAGCTGTATGCATAAGTTTGCTGCCACTGAATAACATAAATATCTCTGGAGACAATTTTGTCTGACCTTTCTTCTTTATCTGCTGCAATAACAAGCTTAGAACAAGGCGATGTTATTTTATACCCAACTGAAGCTGTTTATGGCTTAGGTTGCGATCCTGATAATCAACAAGCGGTGGAGCGTTTACTTGATATTAAACAACGCCCAGTTGAAAAAGGGCTTATTTTAATTGCTGACAATTACGGGCAATTATTAAAGTACGTGGATGACGCTAAGTTGCCCATGGACAAACGCGCTGATATTTTTTCAAGTTGGCCTGGTGCTATTACCTGGGTTATGCCTGCAGCTAAAACCACGCCGAAGTGGTTAACAGGGCAATTTGATACTATTGCAGTGAGAGTAACTAACCATCCTACAGTTAAACGTTTATGCCAAGAGTTTGGTAAACCATTGGTATCAACAAGTGCAAATTTAACTGGTCAAGCAACGGTAACAAGTATTATTGAGGCGCAGCAGCAGTTTGCAGATCAGGTTAGTTTTTATGTTGATGAACCATTAGGTGGTAATACACAACCAAGCACCATTAAAGATGCCACAACAGGCAATATATTCAGAGGTTAACTATGCAAAGCGAATTATTAAAACAAGTAAAAGCCTACTTTATGGCTTTGCAAGATACCATTTGCCAAGGCTTAGAAGCAGCAGATGGGAAAGCACAATTTGTTGAAGACAGCTGGCAGCGAGAAGAGGGCGGCGGTGGTCGTACTCGCGTTATTACCAATGGTAATGTGATTGAGCAAGGGGGAGTTAATTACTCTCATGTATTTGGTGCCTCTATGCCGGGCTCTGCCACTGCACATAGACCTGAGCTTGCAGGACGTAGTTTTCATGCGTGTGGTGTATCGTTAGTGATTCACCCTAAAAACCCACATATACCAACAAGCCATGCCAATGTACGTTTTTTTATTGCCGAAAAAGAAGGTGAAGAACCGATTTGGTGGTTTGGTGGTGGTTTTGATTTAACCCCGTTTTACCCTGTACTTGAAGATGTAGTGCATTGGCACCAAGTTGCGCACGATGTGTGTCAGCCATTTGGCGATGATGTTTATCCAAAATATAAAAAATGGTGTGACGAATACTTTTATTTAAAACATCGTGATGAAACCCGCGGCGTAGGCGGCTTATTTTTTGACGATTTAAATGAGTTAGGTTTTGAGCAAAGCTTTGCATTTATGCAATCGGTGGGTAATGGCTTTTTAGATGCTTACGTTCCTATTATTGAACGTCGTAAAAACGATCAGTACACCGAACAACAACGTGACTTCCAATTATACCGCCGTGGTCGTTATGTTGAGTTTAATTTAGTCTGGGACCGTGGCACATTGTTTGGTTTACAAAGCGGTGGCCGTACGGAATCTATTTTAATGTCGATGCCACCTTTAGCCCGTTGGGAGTATAACTATACCCCAGCCGAAGACAGCGCAGAGGCATTACTATATAAAGATTTCTTAAAGCCTCGAGATTGGTTAGCACTGGGCTAAGAATGATATGCCAGTCAATAAACGGCTTATTGACTGGCTTTTAAAATTATCGCTTAAGTTTAAAACTGCGTACCTGCTCATCTAACGAGCGAGCTAAGTTGAGTAACTCTTCACTGACTTTTTGATTTTCATCGGCATCCACTAATGATTGCTCGGCGTTATCGCTAATACCAACAACACTTATATTTATTTCTTCAGCAGCTTGGTTTTGTTGCTCTGTTGCATCGGCTATTTGTATATTGAGCTCATTTATTTCATTCATTTGCCCTGAAATATCTTTTAAAGCTTGTGCAACTTGCTGTACTTGTTGCGCTCTTTCGTCTGCCTCTGCACAGGACTCCCCCATGGTTTTAACGGTTTGCGCGGCTTCTGACTGCAGCTTATCAATGGTGCGACGTATTTCATCAGTAGATGCATGAGTTCGAGTTGCTAAAGTACGTACTTCATCAGCAACAACGGCAAAGCCTCGGCCAGCTTCACCTGCACGGGCAGCTTCAATGGCAGCATTAAGCGCTAATAAATTTGTTTGCTCGGCGATACTGCTGATCACCTCAAGTACTTTTCCCACTTCAAGCGTTTGCTCTTGCAGCTGTCTTACTTGATCTGCCGCTTGGCGTACATCTTCTGCTAATTGATTAATACTGAGTTCGGTTTGCTCTGCAACCTGCATGCTTTGTTGTGCTAGTTCATTACTGTTCTCAGATTTTTCTTGAGCAAAATGGGTGGTGTTTCTTACTTCATTGGATGAGCTTTCTAGTTCATTAATTGCTGCGGCTACCGAGTCGGTACTTTTCTTTTGTTCTAAAATAGCGCGTTCGGTGGTATCGGCCGAGGTATAAATTTTCTCTGCTGAATGAATAAGCACTTTTGAAGAGTGAGATACCTGTGCAATGTTATCTTTAAACGTAGCAATCATTTGGTTAAAGCTGGTGGCAAGCCAGCCGAGTTCATCTTCGGCGTTATCTTCAATGCGTAAGGTTAAATCTTTATTGGTAGTAGCTAAGTGCATTGCATGGCCGAGCTTTTTAAGGCGCACTATAAATATTTTTCTAAACACTATACCTAGCAGCACAAAGGCAATAATAAAAATAGTAGAAAGTAGGCTGGTGGTTACTAAGGTGTTGTAAGTTACCTCATTATCAATATCAGCTAAGGAATAACTAATTTTTACCACGCCTAGTACATCGCCTTCTTGCGCTTGGTGGCAGCCTAAACAGTTAGTACCTTTATAATCAGAGCTAGCATACATAGGACGTAGGTAGGTCATACTGCGGCTATCGGTGTTTTGCTCTATAAATAAGCTTTCTTTACCCTTTAGTGCTTCGCGTTCGTTGTTATTACTTGCTGTTTGGTTTTTATTTCCGGAACCATACAGATTATTAACTATATCGGAGCGAATAATATGAGCATCTTCTATATTAGGATGTTTGCGTAACTTTTGGCTCAATAATTCTCGATTAGCCATAGTACCGGTTAGCATCATGGTGTTTATTGAATCAAAATAATTATCGGCAAGCAGCTTAATGTTTTCTGCCACCGTATCCTGGGCGAGCGTGCGTTGTTGGCTAGCACTACTAAAAATACTGGCTATCAATACAATAACGCCAGTTAGAGCTAATAAAGCATAAATTTTATGTTGGATTGATTTCACACGTGCCACGCTTTTCTAATTATTTGATAGGGTATTATCTATATTTTAGAAAAGCGGGTTTTGACTTAGCGCAAATAATCCCCAATTAAAGAACGAGGTAGGTTAATGCTGGTTAATCATATGGCTGGCAAGCTGAGCCAGTGACTGACGTAAGCCTTCGCGTAACACAGGGTTATCTATTTCTATATCTAAGGTCTTATTCATGCAATACATCCACTGATCACGTAAGTCTTGATCAATAGGGAACGGCATATGACGTTTACGCAGCATCGGGTGGCCGTGTTTTTCTACAAATAGGTCAGGCCCACCAAGCCAACCGGATAAAAACTCAAAAAATACTTGGCGAATTCTGTCTAATGGTTGAGGATGCATATCATATAACGGTTTAGCGTATTCATCACTGGCCATTATATCGTAGAATCTATTGGCAATTGCACGCGTGGGGGCTTCTCCACCAATGATTTCATACGGGGTTTTATCTGGCGTAGGTGCTTGCGTAGTTGTAGACGGCTTTGATCTTGAAAAGAGTCTTTTAATCATAAATTTATCATCGTTAATAGGCAGTACTAAAACTGCGAAGAGGTTGTTTAAAATGGACAAATATGCGGTTTTTGGAAATCCAATCAAACATTCAAAATCTCCCATTATTCATCAGCAGTTTGCAAAATCATTGGGAGAGCAAATCGACTATCGCGCAATATTAGCACCTATCGATGGATTTGAAAAAACAGTCGCTGCTTTTTTTGAGCAAGGGGGAAAAGGCGCCAATGTCACTGTTCCTTTTAAAGAGCAGGCTTTTGCTTTAGCCGATGAACTCACCCCAGTTGCTAAACTGGCAGGCGCAGTGAACACCCTTAAAAAGCGCGATGATGGCAGTTTACTCGGTGATAACACTGATGGCACTGGTTTTGTTAACGACTTACTGACCAATAAAATAACGATAACAGGTAAACGCCTGTTGATCATTGGTGCGGGTGGCGCTGCTCGAGGAGTGATCTTACCTTTACTAGAGCAAAATCCCGCAGAGATAGTTATTGTTAATCGCACAGTACACAAAGCCCAAACATTGGCAAAGCTCTTTACTGGGCATGGCAATGTTTCGGGATATGGTTTTGACGACCTTCCTTTTACTGATTATCATTTAGTTATTAACTCAACCTCGAGCAGCATGAATAACGAATTACCTGCGTTAAGCGAAAAGCACTTAAGCACATGTGAAATGGCTTATGATATGTTTTACGCCACGCAAAATACGCTATTCATGAATTGGGTCAGCGAACACAATAAAGCAGCTAAGCTATTAGATGGCAGTGGTATGCTAGTAGGGCAAGCCGCCCAAGCTTATTATGTATGGCGAAATAAAATGCCTGAGATTGTTCCTGTTATTACTGCACTAAAGCAGGGAGTGCTTAAATGAATCAAGCAATACAGTTTATAGATCGACTCGAATTTAGAGAGCCAACTCATCAATTAGTTTTTTTTGCACAAGTAAATGGCATGCTAGTTGAGTGTGTGATTGCTGTCAGTAGTTTAAATTTAGCCGATGAGAGTCATGCAACGCGTTATTTTGAGCAATACCGTTTTGATTATGAAGAACGTGCCGAGCAGCTTATCGAAGATGAATGCTATAACTCGGCAGGTCAAATAGAAGTGAGTTTAGTTAGTTAAATTAACTAGCGTCTTCAGCTAAGTATTCATCTTTAAGCTGCACGTAATTATCAGCAGACACTTTTAAAAAGCTCAGCTCTTGCTCTGTTAATGGGCGAGCTTGTTTTGCTGGGCTACCTACATATAAAAAACCAGACTCTAAACGCTTATTAGGGGGTACTAAAGCACCGCCACCAATAATAACCTCATCTTCTACAATCACATTATCCATAATAATAGCGCCCATACCCACGAGTATACGATTACCTAATATGCAGCCATGTAGCATTACCTTATGACCAACGGTTACATCATCACCAATAATAAGTGGGTAGCCGTCTGGATTATTCTTTGTTGCTCTTGATAAGTGTAAAACGCTACCATCTTGTATATTAGTACGCTGACCAATACGAATATGGTTAACATCACCACGGGCAGCAACTAACGGCCATACACTGCTATCATCACCTATAGTGATATCACCGACTAATACAGACGACTCGTCTACATAAACAGATTCATTAAACGCAGGAGTGATTCCTTTATAAGAACGTATTGCCATATATGCACCTTTAAATTAAACATATTAAGAGTATTAGTGTAACAGTAGCGCTTATTTTAGTGCCAGCAAAGCCTATATTGATTATAAAACTACCAGTTTCACGTGCTTTCGCTCAGATACTAACCGAACAGTGTGTTTTTTTAGTTTTTCTTTAAAAAAGTACTTGCGTAAAAATCTGTTCTCCCTATAATGCGACCCCACTGAGACGGGGAACGCCAACGCATAGCGAGGCACGAACTACTCAGAGAGTTAAATAAAACTTGAGTTTAAATCATCGTAAGAAAGTTTGAAATTAAGTGTTGACTCGAAAAATAAAGGATGTATTATACGCATCCCTAGCGACAACGTCGCAACGTTCTTTAACAATATAAAGCAATCATCTGTGTGGGCACTCGTACAGATTGAGTTCTAACAGCCAAGCTACTTAGGTAGTGAGGCAAACAAATTTAGAGTCTCAATTGAAACTGAGTGACCAACAGCAATAACTACTTAGGTAGGAATTGCAGCACAGTCAATTCAATATCGAAAGATATTAAATAAATTCAGAATTCATTGAGCTGTCGAAAGACATAAAACTTTTTAATTGAAGAGTTTGATCATGGCTCAGATTGAACGCTGGCGGCAGGCCTAACACATGCAAGTCGAGCGGTAACAGAAAGTAGCTTGCTACTTTGCTGACGAGCGGCGGACGGGTGAGTAATGCTTGGGAACATGCCTTGAGGTGGGGGACAACAGTTGGAAACGACTGCTAATACCGCATAATGTCTACGGACCAAAGGGGGCTTCGGCTCTCGCCTTTAGATTGGCCCAAGTGGGATTAGCTAGTTGGTGAGGTAATGGCTCACCAAGGCGACGATCCCTAGCTGGTTTGAGAGGATGATCAGCCACACTGGGACTGAGACACGGCCCAGACTCCTACGGGAGGCAGCAGTGGGGAATATTGCACAATGGGCGCAAGCCTGATGCAGCCATGCCGCGTGTGTGAAGAAGGCCTTCGGGTTGTAAAGCACTTTCAGTCAGGAGGAAAGGTTAGTAGTTAATACCTGCTAGCTGTGACGTTACTGACAGAAGAAGCACCGGCTAACTCCGTGCCAGCAGCCGCGGTAATACGGAGGGTGCGAGCGTTAATCGGAATTACTGGGCGTAAAGCGTACGCAGGCGGTTTGTTAAGCGAGATGTGAAAGCCCCGGGCTCAACCTGGGAACTGCATTTCGAACTGGCAAACTAGAGTGTGATAGAGGGTGGTAGAATTTCAGGTGTAGCGGTGAAATGCGTAGAGATCTGAAGGAATACCGATGGCGAAGGCAGCCACCTGGGTCAACACTGACGCTCATGTACGAAAGCGTGGGGAGCAAACAGGATTAGATACCCTGGTAGTCCACGCCGTAAACGATGTCTACTAGAAGCTCGGAACCTCGGTTCTGTTTTTCAAAGCTAACGCATTAAGTAGACCGCCTGGGGAGTACGGCCGCAAGGTTAAAACTCAAATGAATTGACGGGGGCCCGCACAAGCGGTGGAGCATGTGGTTTAATTCGATGCAACGCGAAGAACCTTACCTACACTTGACATACAGAGAACTTACCAGAGATGGTTTGGTGCCTTCGGGAACTCTGATACAGGTGCTGCATGGCTGTCGTCAGCTCGTGTTGTGAGATGTTGGGTTAAGTCCCGCAACGAGCGCAACCCCTATCCTTAGTTGCTAGCAGGTAATGCTGAGAACTCTAAGGAGACTGCCGGTGATAAACCGGAGGAAGGTGGGGACGACGTCAAGTCATCATGGCCCTTACGTGTAGGGCTACACACGTGCTACAATGGCGCATACAGAGTGCTGCGAACTCGCGAGAGTAAGCGAATCACTTAAAGTGCGTCGTAGTCCGGATTGGAGTCTGCAACTCGACTCCATGAAGTCGGAATCGCTAGTAATCGCGTATCAGAATGACGCGGTGAATACGTTCCCGGGCCTTGTACACACCGCCCGTCACACCATGGGAGTGGGTTGCTCCAGAAGTAGATAGTCTAACCCTCGGGAGGACGTTTACCACGGAGTGATTCATGACTGGGGTGAAGTCGTAACAAGGTAGCCCTAGGGGAACCTGGGGCTGGATCACCTCCTTATACGATTTAGAACTTATTTGTTCGTAGTGTCCACACAGATGATTGTTAATTGTAAAGAGAACAACACTTATTGTTTGGGTCTGTAGCTCAGCTGGTTAGAGCGCACCCCTGATAAGGGTGAGGTCGGTAGTTCAAATCTACTCAGACCCACCACTTCTTCTTAATACTTCGTTGTAAGCTTCGTTGTTTAGTGAACTAAACGGCCTAAACTTACGCCTTGTCTTAAAAAGAAGTCGGTATACAAACAGTAAGACCAGCATATGTGGGGCTATAGCTCAGCTGGGAGAGCGCCTGCCTTGCACGCAGGAGGTCAGCAGTTCGATCCTGCTTAGCTCCACCACTTTACTTCTTAAAAATAAATATTCTTTTATCGGGTAGCACAATCACCTGAGAATAGAGTGTGTTTAATTTTGAGAAGTTTTTGATTCTCTGCTCTTTAAAAATTTGGAAAAGCTGATAATAAAATTCGTATGAATACATTGTATTTGTACAGAGTTTTCAAAAGTAAAAAAGAATGATAGCAGTATCATTCAGTGCCATTTAATAAACGTTTTACGTTTGTTGATTGGTATCTACTTTAGTATTCAATATTAACTTCTGGCGAAGTTAAACTGTCACAAAACAAAGACCCGTTTGGGTTGTATGGTTAAGTGACTAAGCGTACACGGTGGATGCCTTGGCAGTTGGAGGCGATGAAGGACGTATTAACTTGCGATAAGCCTAGTCAAGCTAGTAAAAAGCACTTGAGACTAGGATTTCCGAATGGGGAAACCCACCTGCTTGCAGGTATCGTTAACTGAATACATAGGTTAACGAGGCGAACGCGGAGAACTGAAACATCTAAGTACCCGTAGGAAAAGAAATCAACCGAGATTCCGATAGTAGCGGCGAGCGAAATCGGAACAGCCCTTAAGCTTATTATGTGTTAATGGAAGGCTCTGGAAAGTGCCACGATACAGGGTGATAGTCCCGTACATGAAAACGCATTTTAAGTGAAATCGAGTAGGTCGGAGCACGTGAAACTTTGACTGAATATAGGTGGACCATCATCTAAGGCTAAATACTCCCAACTGACCGATAGTGAACCAGTACCGTGAGGGAAAGGCGAAAAGAACCCCTGTGAGGGGAGTGAAATAGAACCTGAAACCGTGTACGTACAAGCAGTAGGAGCCCCTCGAGGGTGACTGCGTACCTTTTGTATAATGGGTCAGCGACTTATATTTTGTAGCGAGGTTAACCGATTAGGGTAGCCGTAGGGAAACCGAGTCTTAACTGGGCGAATAGTTGCAAGGTATAGACCCGAAACCCGGTGATCTAGCCATGGGCAGGTTGAAGATTGAGTAACATCAATTGGAGGACCGAACCCACTAACGTTGAAAAGTTAGGGGATGACCTGTGGTTAGGAGTGAAAGGCTAATCAAACCGGGAGATAGCTGGTTCTCCCCGAAATCTATTTAGGTAGAGCCTCGGACGAATACTTACGGGGGTAGAGCACTGTTAAGGCTAGGGGGTCATCCCGACTTACCAACCCTTTGCAAACTCCGAATACCGTAAAGTAATATCCGGGAGACACACGGCGGGTGCTAACGTCCGTCGTGAAGAGGGAAACAACCCAGACCGCCAGCTAAGGTCCCAAAGTCATAGTTAAGTGGGAAACGATGTGGAAAGGCCCAGACAGCCAGGAGGTTGGCTTAGAAGCAGCCATCCTTTAAAGAAAGCGTAATAGCTCACTGGTCGAGTCGGTCTGCGCGGAAGATGTAACGGGGCTAAACTATGCACCGAAGCTGCGGATTCAGAATTTATTCTGAGTGGTAGGGGAGCGTTCTGTAAGCGGTTGAAGGTGTACCGGGAGGTATGCTGGACGTATCAGAAGTGCGAATGCTGACATGAGTAACGATAATGCGGGTGAAAAACCCGCACGCCGGAAGACCAAGGGTTCCTATCCCATGTTAATCAGGGTAGGGTAAGTCGACCCCTAAGGCGAGGCCGAAAGGCGTAGTCGATGGGAAACGGATTAATATTTCCGTACTTGGTATAATTGCGATGGGGGGACGGAGCAGGCTAAGCAAGCATGGCGATGGTAGTCCATGTGAAAGTGTGTAGGCTAGTGACTTAGGTAAATCCGGGTTGCTGTTAGGCTGAGACACGAGACGAGTCACTACGGTGATGAAGTTGCTGATGCCATACTTCCAGGAAAAGCCTCTAAGCTTCAGATTATACCGAATCGTACCCCAAACCGACACAGGTGGTCAGGTAGAGAATACTAAGGCGCTTGAGAGAACTCGGGTGAAGGAACTAGGCAAAATCGTACCGTAACTTCGGGAGAAGGTACGCTCCGATTGGTGATGAGACTTGCTCTCTAAGCTGATTGGAGCCGCAGTGACCAGGTGGCTGGGACTGTTTATTAAAAACACAGCACTGTGCAAAATCGCAAGATGACGTATACGGTGTGACACCTGCCCGGTGCCGGAAGGTTAATTGATGGGGTTATCTTCGGAGAAGCTCTTGATCGAAGCCCCGGTAAACGGCGGCCGTAACTATAACGGTCCTAAGGTAGCGAAATTCCTTGTCGGGTAAGTTCCGACCTGCACGAATGGTGTAACCATGGCCACGCTGTCTCCACCCGAGACTCAGTGAAATTGAAATCGCAGTGAAGATGCTGTGTACCCGCGGCTAGACGGAAAGACCCCGTGAACCTTTACTACAGCTTGGCACTGAACATTGAACCTACATGTGTAGGATAGGTGGGAGACTTTGAAGCAGAGACGCTAGTTTTTGTGGAGTCGTCCTTGAAATACCACCCTTGTAGTTTTGATGTTCTAACGTTGGCCCCTGAATCGGGGTTACGGACAGTGCCTGGTGGGTAGTTTGACTGGGGCGGTCTCCTCCCAAAGAGTAACGGAGGAGCACGAAGGTTGGCTAAGTACGGTCGGACATCGTACGGTTAGTGTAATGGTAGAAGCCAGCTTAACTGCGAGACAGACACGTCGAGCAGGTACGAAAGTAGGTCATAGTGATCCGGTGGTTCTGAATGGAAGGGCCATCGCTCAACGGATAAAAGGTACTCCGGGGATAACAGGCTGATACCGCCCAAGAGTTCATATCGACGGCGGTGTTTGGCACCTCGATGTCGGCTCATCACATCCTGGGGCTGAAGTCGGTCCCAAGGGTATGGCTGTTCGCCATTTAAAGTGGTACGCGAGCTGGGTTTAGAACGTCGTGAGACAGTTCGGTCCCTATCTGCCGTGGGCGTTTGAGAATTGAGAGGGGTTGCTCCTAGTACGAGAGGACCGGAGTGAACGAACCGCTGGTGTTCGGGTTGTCATGCCAATGGCATTGCCCGGTAGCTACGTTCGGAACTGATAAGCGCTGAAAGCATCTAAGCGCGAAGCAGGCCTCGAGATGAGTTCTCACTAGACTTTTAAAGTCTCTGAAGGGCCGTTGAAGACTACAACGTTGATAGGCAAGATGTGGAAGTGGTGTGAGCCATTAAGCTAACTTGTACTAATTACCCGTGAGGCTTAACCATACAACGCCAAACGCGTTTTATGTGATAGTGAAACAAGCGAAGAAGTTAATAGACTAAAGTAGATTACTGAAAACTTTTATTATCAGAAATTCCAAATTTTAGTTAGTGCGTAGCGATACGGACTGACACCAAATTTGCTTGGTGACAATAGCGTTTTGGACCCACCTGACCCCATGCCGAACTCAGTAGTGAAACGAAACAGCGCCGATGATAGTGTAGCATTTGTTATGTGAAAGTAGGTCATTACCAGGCTCCAAATAGTAGAAAGCCCGATTCGAAAGAGTCGGGCTTTTTTACGTCTGCAGGAAAGTGAAAATATTAGCTATCAGCCGTCAGCTATCAGTTGCACTGCGTTAATCAGACAACCGTAGCATGGGTTGAGTATCACGAAACCCACGGATAAAAGAACACGAAGAACACGACAGAGGATGAGTCGGGCTTTTTTACGTTTGGAATAAAGTAAAAGAAGGTATTAGGTTAAAGGAAGAGAATTGATCAGAGCCGACCCTAAGGCATTCTACTGCGTCATCACAACGAAGTAGCGCACCCACTCCAAATATAGTCAGTATACAGCCCTCAGTTTTGAAGTATTACCATCAGCACTCCGTCTTTACTGATCTTAGTTATTCTCCTTGCATCTTTAAACTAGTCCCTAAATTATCATCTTGTTGCAATTTCATTGTTGGTTTAATAACTGTCCTGTGTAAAACTATCTAGGATAATTTAGTAAATCAGGTGACATGAATGTCGAATATAAAAGCTTGGAAACTTCTCAGCCTGTTTTGTTTGTTTACAGCACTGATTGGTTGTCAATCTAAAGAAGAACAGCTACAACAAACAATTCAAGAGTCCATTAAAAAGGCCGATGTCGAGCTTACTCAGCTTGGTAAAGCACTTGATAATGGTAGTATACGTAATGCGATTATTCTTAAAGAATACAGTCGTATCCTTAAACAACAGCAGCCTGAACTCAGTAAGGTTGTTGATGTCGTTAGCCTTGATGCCACACGCCAAGGAGCCCTTTATAGTGGCTTAACCCAACGTCTTGATGATATTAAGGGTAATTACTTAATTCCTCCTTACGAAGACACTTTATACAATATTGATTTATTGCGTGAGGCGGCCAAGCCAACGTTATTTTCTGATGCCTTAACCGATCCTATTAATATGCTTGCGGATATGTCGAATGGCTCTTTGGCACGAGTTGGCGCTATAAGCCAAAAAGCTGAAGGCCAAGGGGTTGGTAACCAAATGGTAGGTAATCCTAACTATGGTAATTGGCAAACGAATAGTAGCGGTATTAGTTTTTGGCAATGGTACGGCATGTACCGTATTTTGGGTGATGTATTTGACCGAGTTGAATACGGAAGTTGGAGTAAACGCCGCAAGTATAGTTACTACAATGACTATGGTCGTACTCGTTACTCAAGCCCTAAACAAATAAAAACCCAAAGTGCGTTAGAAACACGTACACGACAATCTTACCAACGCCAAGGCAAGCAGTTTACTAGTCCTTATGCGAGTAAAAAAACAGGTGCATCAGGTTTGAGTCGCAGCAGTTATACGCCGCCTAAAAGTCGCAGCAGTTACTCAAGAGCGAGTAGTTATAGCAATAATTCAGGATCGGTTCGTAATAGCAGTAGCAGAACCTCGCGCGGCGTAAGTCGTGGTAAGTAAAGAATAACGTTGGAGTTAGAATAATATGTATGAATTTAATGGAATAACTATGTGGTCTTTGCAAGCACTGTCAGTAGACTTTGCAATTATCATCTTACTGTTTGTGAGCCTAAAGTATATTAAAGGTTGGGTGTCTAATTTACATGCTAATGATGAAATTACCGAGCGAGATAACTTTGCATTCGGAATAAGCTTTGCCGCTGGCTTAGTTGCCCTTGCGATTGTATTAACGGGTGTAAGTAGTGGTGCTTTTGCTGCTACGTTACAAAAAGAAGCTCTGTTAATGCTTGGCTATGGTGCATTAGCAATTTTGCTTATAAAGCTGGGTCACTTTTTTCAAGATAAAGTGGCATTGCGTAAAGTAAGCTTACATAACGAAATAGTCAAAGGTAACGTTACTGCGTCAATTATTGATTTTGGCCATGTAGTTAGTGTTGCGGTGGTTATTCGCTCTGCACTATTGTGGGTTGCTACCGAAGGCTGGCATGGCATTCCTATTGTGATTGCCGCTTTTGTGATTGGTAGTGTGGTACTGCTTTTAGTAAGCCAATACCGAGTGCAATTATTTAAACGCACCAATAAAAGCGGTGATTGCCTACAACAAGCCATTGTTGATGGTAATTTAGCAGTAGGTGTTCGCTATGCCGGCTTTTTAATTGGTAGTGCATTAGCCATTACTGCTGCAACAGGTATTGCTCCCTATGCTGCCGATAATATTAACGCGAGTTTACTTTACTGGGCGCTAAGTGCCGTTGTTAGTTTGGTTGCTTTCATTTTACTGCACTTACTGACGATTAAAATCATTCTTGCTGGGTGTAATATTTCAGATGAAGTGAATCGTCAAAAGAATGTGGGTGTTGCCGCTATTTCTGCAGCAGTGTCATTTGCTGTCGGGATCACTATGGCCACACTACTGGGTGCATAATCACGTGTCATCAACTCAAGCTTCCCCAAGTAAATTTAATTTACTTGGGCATGATATTTTACTGATCACTGTTATGGCCGTACTCGCAGGGTGCGGCCTTATTTATGAATACTTACTTTCTCATTACGCTGGCCGAGTACTAGGCTCAGTTGAGAGTGCAATTTACGCCATGATAGGCACTATGATTGTAGCTATGGGGATGGGTGCATTTTTAGCGCGTTGGTTTAAAGATGCCTTTACCGCATTTGCCTGGCTAGAAAGCATTATTGCGCTCATAGGTATGGGCTGTATATTAGCCATTGCCAGTATCATTGCTGTTAGTTATTCACTCCCTCATTTATTCTCAAGTATTTTTAATATTCCACCTGACGTTATTCTTAATGGTTATGTGTTTCAAAAGCTGCAAGAGTGGTCTCGCTTTTTACCTTATGTATTTGGCTTAATATTAGGGCTATTTATTGGTATGGAAATACCGCTTATTGCGCGTATTCGCCAGCATGTTTATGGACGTTTTTTAGAAAATAACGCCGGCACTATATATGGGGCTGACTATATTGGCGCCGGTATTGGCGCGGCAATTTGGGTGAGTATTATGCTCGCGATGCCAATAATGCAAGCCGCTGCTTGGACAGCGCTATTTAACATTATTGCCGGCCTTGCCTTTTTATGGCGTTACCATAGCTATGTACGCTTTGCTAAGTTGCTATTGGTTTGCCATATATTACTGCTGGTGTTATTCGCTTTTATTTTGCAGTTTGGTAGTAGCTGGATGGATAATCTAAGTAACGTACTATACAAAGATAAAGTTATTTATTCCCAAGCAACGAAATACCAGCATGTGGTGTTAACCGAACGCTTAAGTAAAAATCAGCCACAGCCAATCACCGATCTATACTTAAATGGTCGTTTGCAGTTCTCTAGTGTAGATGAGCAAATATATCACTCAATGCTGGTTTATCCTGCAATGCTCGCATCTAATCGTCATGACCGTGTTTTGATTATTGGTGGCGGTGACGGATTGGCCATGCGTGATGTATTAAAGTGGCCGGTTGAGGAAGTGACTTTAATTGATTTAGATGGACAGCTACTCAATTTATTTGGTCATAAAGATAACAAATACACACCGCCTGATGATATTAAACAGCGATTAGTGGCACTCAATAATGAATCGATGCATGACCCCCGAGCAAATATTATTGTGGGTGATGCATTTTTAGAAGTTGAGAGGCTACTGGATCAGGCTAAGCAGTTCGATACTATCCTAATTGACCTGCCAGACCCTAATCATCCCGATCTGAATAAGATGTATAGCGACTATTTTTATAACCATGTGCGTCAATTATTGGCACCTGATGGTGCTATGGCGGTACAGTCAACCTCGCCTTATCATGCAAAAAAGGCATTTTTAAGTATTGCTAAAACCGTTAAAGCCGCAGGTTTTGATTATGTAGAGCAATATCAGCAAAACATCCCTTCGTTTGGCCAGTGGGGGTGGACTATTGCTACTAAAATGGGGCAATCACCAAGTGCACGTATTAGCAATATAACGGATATGCCAGTGCCATCTCGGTGGATTAGTAAAAAATATTTATTAGCCAGTTTTGCATTTCCTAATAACTATTTTGAACAAGTTAACAATATTGAAGTCAATAGGTTAGGTTCTGGTCGTTTATATGATTATTACCGGGCTGCTTGGCAAATAGAAAGTGAATTGTATAAAAATTAATAAAACACGGTTGACATAATATGTCGACCATGCGAATCTTAACTCAGACATAATATGTCAAACGACAAAAAGGCAGAGACATGGAATTAAATGAACTTTCAATAAAATTAGCGTCTTTTGAAACTGAGGGTGCTAACTTTGAGTCTTTCTTGATTGCCAATCCAGGTGAGCAAGATGTTTTACAAGTCATTGTTGATGGAAACGATGAGCTTCCAATTTTTGTTACCCAAACACAAGAGCAATTATTATGTATTAGCTACTTGTTTGGTGAAGACGAAGTAAAAAGCGAGTTACGCGACGAGTTAAACGAAACACTACTGCGTTTAAACGTACCAATTCCGCTAAGTGCATTTGCCAAAATCGATAATAAATATGCGATTTTTGGTGCACTTTCGGTAAATTCATCATTAGATGACGTTACCCACGAACTAGTGACGTTAGCGGATAACGCAATTGATGCACTAGAAGCCGTGACCTTGTATTTAAACGATTAGGATACCCGCCTAGGTAAGTGCTGATTGCTAATAGTATATGGCTCTCGCTTTACCTAATAGGATATAAACAAGTTTTTGGAGTTAAGATTATGAGTATTTTAAAAAAATTATTTACAGCGGTACGTGGTGGCGCGCGTGAAGCGGGCGAAGCAATTGTTGATGCGAATGGTATTCGTATTTTTGAACAAGAAATTGCCGATGCACAAAATGCACTAAATCGTGCTAAAAAAAGCCTGACAGAAGTAATGGCTAAAGAGATGCAAACCAAACGTAAAATTAGCGCAGTAGATGCATCAATTGCTGAGCACGAAGCGTATGCAGGTCAAGCCCTTGAAAAAGGGAATGAAGCATTAGCATTAGAAATTGCAGAAAAAATTGGTGACTTTGAAGCTGAGAAAGCCGAACACGAGCAAGTATTAGCGGGCTTTACTAATCACATAGTGACCTTGAAGCAGCAAGTTAAAGATGCTGAAAAATCAATTAAAGAAAACCAGCGTCAGCTTACTATGGTTAAAACCACAGAAAGCGTTCAACAAGCGACAATGGCTGTAAATAGCACGCTTAATACTAATAGCTCGTCGATGACATCAGCTCGTCAGTCGCTTGAGCGCATTAAGCAACGCCAACAAGACCGTACTGATCAATTAGGTGCTGCAAAGTCTCTAGAAGCAGATGTTAATGGCGATGATTTAAAAGCTAAAATGGCTGAAGCGGGTATTGGTGATACCAATCCAAAAAGTGCTGATATTTTAGCGCGCATTAAAGCGAAGCAAAATAGCTAACATTTAGAACCATATTAAAAAGGTAACCGAGTTTTGCTCCGTTACCTTTTTTGCTTACAGAGGCACCTTATATGTTTAATTTTTTCAAATCTAAAAAAAAGCCAGAACGTCAGCTTAATCACGCGAGTGACCTTAAAAAAGGTGACATGTTTACAGTGATTGACTCGTTTGCTTATCCTGCATGGCTCAAAGGCCAAACACTTCGCGTTATTGATGTGCAAACGTATCAGTACCAACATAGTAGTGATACTGAATTCGTACTTGAAACTAACACAGGCCAAGTGGTGTTTTTACAAATAGAACAAAACGATGGTGAGCAGTGGGCTAATTTCTCAATAAAGATTCAGCGTGATGATGTTGATGAAGTATTTGGTTTGGATGAGTTTTCACGTATTTTTGATGAAGAATCGTTAACGCATATTACAGTTAAAAATACGCCTGAGCGCTTAATGCAGTTTTTAGCTGGCAGTTATCAACAAAGCGAATCACCTTATGTATGTTATTTTCATAATAAAGATTTTCGTGGCCAAGCGCTACCTCGCTATGAGCAAGACGGTGGTGAACCCTGTGAAATGATTTGTTTAGCGTCACCCGATGAAGGGCATAGCGTTAATATCGAAATTTGGGAGGGAGGTGAAACAGAAGTATCACTGACATTAACTCGCCCAATTAGCGATATCGTTGACTTGTTTCCTGGAGATGCCCAGTGAGTGATGCTAAAGACAAGTGGTTGCGCCAAGAGCAAGCTGTGCGCGCCACGCAAATGGCCTTTGATTTGAGTAGTGAGGTACAAAAGTCGATAAAAAAACAAGCTATCGACCAAGAACTTACTCCCTCAGATATGATCCGCAAAATTTTAGGCCTTGATGTAAAGTCTAAAAAAACACGGCAGCGTTTATCGTTTAATTTAAATGATGATGAAATAGCGCAATTGGCTAGTCGGTTTGAAGTTGCAGTAGATGATAAAAGAGCGGTAAAGCAACAGGTAGCAGATCTACTCATTGAGCATACAAAAAAGACTAAGTAACCCTTTTGCCTTCTTTATATAAAATACTTACACTGAGGTTATTATTTCTAAAGAAGTGCAGCTGTGAATATTATATTGATTGCCTACTTACTTATGTTTGCGTTATTTGGCACAGCGGCAAGCTACTTTGTGCGTTTTATATATGCTTATTGGGTACAAAAGAACATGCCTTTGGAATACATTTTTAAGGCTGGTGTATGTATTTTCATGGTAGTGGTTATTTCGGTGTTAATACCACTATTAAATTAACACCGAAACGAACTGCTACTGGTAATTAACGGTTTTACATTGGTTATCAATACATAAAGAGTGAACTTCTAGCACTGGTGAACAGTCATCGAACTCAAGCGCAGTGTTATTTTTTTGTTCTTGCTGAGTGATTTTTTGTGCTAATTGCTCGGCATGCTTTTGAGAATTATTTAATGTTGAATACACAACATACTTACTCGGCCCCCCACAGACACGCGAGCCAACACCTAACACCTTACATTGATAACTGGCTGTGCAGCTTTTATTACTTGTAAGCTCATTAAGCTGAGTATTTAAAACAGATTCACTCGCGTTTTGAGCTGTGCTTGGTGTTAGTGCGCTACTGCAACCGCTAAGCAGCATAGTCATGACAACACTGGCAGCTGATAGTTTAATTACGGATGACAAACAACTCATAATCTAATCCTTAAAATACACTTACCGCAGAGCCTTCAAGTTTAACACATTTATTTTCAACGCACTGGGTACTAGGCGCAGTTAAATGTTGGCAAATACTCATCATGCCTTTTTGCGCATTATAAGTACTTTCCAATTGAGTAATTGTATCGCTTAGGGCTGAAACCTGTTTTTGGGGGGCGCTTTGTGTAGAGTACACAATATAATCGCTCGGTCCACCACAGGCACGGCTACCAACAGCATTCACTTTACACTGTGAACTCGTTGAACATTGCTTATCTGCTATGAGGCTGTTTAGCTTAGCTTTTGCTGTTTTAATATCATCAAGCGACACTTCTTTTGCTGCATCAGCAGGTAATGGCTGTGCTATTTTATTTTGCTTATTCGCTTGTGGTAATTTTTGTTGCGGTATCGGCGTAGACGTATTTTCTACCGCATTGGTTTTAGTTTGCTCAGTTTTATTTGAGGTTGTTTCTAAGCACGCCGTTAAGCAAAGCGGTAGCAGTAGAGCGAGTAATGGAGTACGCATAATCGTTCCTGATAGTGATGAATTATTCATCACTATCATACACTGTGCATTCATTACAGCAATAAAAACTCTACTATCAACATATTAAAGAGGTGATAAGGAGAGTTTTTAAGTTAACCCGCCTTGCGTTAATTTAGCTGGATTGAGTAATGCCTCTAATTCTGATCGAGATAGGTCGGTTTCTTGCTCAGCGATATCAATAATTGGCTGTGCTTGCTGATAAGCTTGCTTAGCAATTTTTGCTGCTTTTTCGTAGCCAATAACAGGGTTTAGCGCAGTCACTAAAATCGGGTTTTTAGTTAATGCTTTATCTATCTGAGTTTGATTAACTTTAAAGCTAGCAATGGCTTTATCTGCCAACACTTGCGCGCTATTAGCGAGTATCTCGGTACTTTGCAAAATATTGTAAGCGATTACCGGCAGCATTACGTTAAGCTCAAAGTTGCCAGCTTGGCCTGCAACCGTAATAGTTGCGTCGTTACCAATGACTTGGGCGCTAACCATTGCAGCGGCTTCTGGGATCACCGGATTCACTTTACCAGGCATAATTGATGAGCCAGGCTGTAATGCTTCAAGTTCAATTTCTGAAAGTCCCGCAAGTGGGCCTGAGTTCATCCAACGTAAATCGTTGGCTATTTTCATTTGTGCAACTGCATAGACTTTTAGCTGTCCTGATAAAGCGACAATCGCATCTTGCGATCCAATATTATAAAAAAAGTTATCGCTAGGGGTAAATTGAATCCCTACCTTTTCAGTTAGCTGTGTGGCAAATAGAGCGGCAAATTGTGGGTCGGCATTAATACCTGTACCTACTGCTGTGCCACCTTGCGCTAGCTCACAGACACGTATTAGTGCATGCTCAATACTGCTAGCTGCATGCTTAACCTGCGATTGCCATGCGCTGAGTGTTTGCTCAAAAGTTATTGGCATTGCATCCATTAAATGAGTGCGCCCAGTTTTAACTATGTGACCGATGTCTGCTTTTTTTTGCTCTAAGGCGTCTGCTAAATTTGCTAGTGCTGGCAGTAATTTTTTATCAACGCTGATCGCACTACTCAAAGCAATCGCAGTGGGAATAACGTCATTAGAGCTTTGCCCCATATTCACATCGTCATTTGGGTGAATAGCTTGGTTAGCTTGTTTTGAGGCTAAGCTCGCAATGACCTCATTAGCATTCATATTTGAGCTAGTACCTGAGCCAGTTTGAAAAATATCAACGGGGAAATGCTCATAATGCTTACCATCAATAATTTCTTGGCAGGCATGGTCGATCGCATTTGCTTTCGTTTTATCTAAATGGCCTAGTTTGAAATTGGCTATTGCAGCGGCTTGCTTGATATACGCTAAGGCAATAATAAATTGCTGCGGCATTGTGAGGCTACTGATCGTAAAGTTATTGATGGCGCGTTGGGTCTGTGCTTTATAAAGTGCGTCAGCAGGCACGTTGAGTGTGCCCATGCTATCTGATTCTGTTCTAAAGTTACTCATTAGTACTCCTATAAAAGAGAATATATGACATTTAACTACGCTATATAAAAAGATATGGTGCTGTTATTACTATTTACAACGGTATAGCTAAAAAGTAGAGGGCGTCAAGGTAAGCTAATGATGGAACAAAATAAAAAGTCGACTTAAACTGATTTTAAGTCGACTTAAATAATGTATTTATATAAACAGCCGGTTACAAGGCTAAACAGAATTTTAATTGTAGCCAAGAATAAATATTTGGTCTGTTTCATGTTTGTTTTGTGCCTTTTGAGTATTTTTTACATGAGAAAGTAAGTCGATAACCGTTGCTCTACAATCTGTTTCATAACTCGTTTTATCTAGGCTTTTGTCTGTAACTGCCATTGCAGCATCTACTGCGGTATAAGGTGAAATATACATAATGTTATCCTTTTGTAGTTTAGTACTCATTAAGTGAGTAATTTAATAAAAGCATATAGCGTACCAGCTCGGTAAAGATAATTTAACGTATTGAAATTGATGTTATTTTATTATTTTGGTCAATTTACTCACGACAGAATAGCTGAAATTTGTTTTACTATTGTGCATTCATTTGCAATTTAGGTGCATCAGTATGACCAAACCGTTTTCACAAGCCTGCGAAAATAATAAAAATCATATACTTAAGGCTTTGCAGCCTGCATTGCAAAATGCAGCATCAGTACTTGAGATAGGCTCGGGGACGGGTCAGCATAGTGTTTTCTTTGCCAAAAAATTGCCACATTTACAATGGTATACCAGTGATCGAGAGGTTAATCATCAAGGAATAAAGTTATGGCATGATGAGGTGCAACTGGCAAACTTGCATCCGCCTTTATTACTTGATCTAAACTATTCTTGGCCAGTAAATAAAGTGGATGCGGTATATACTGCTAATACTTTTCACATAGTGAGCTGGGAGTTAATTACGCGTTTTTTTGCTGGAGTAAATCAGCACTTAAACCAGCAAGGAGTGGTGTGTGTATATGGCCCTTTCAAATATAAAGGGGAGTTTACCAGCCCCAGTAATGATGAATTTAATAGTTTATTGCAAAGTCGCGATCCGCTTAGTGGTATTCGTGATTTCGAAGCGGTTGAGCAGCTTGCAGTGCAATATGGGCTTAAGTTACTCAGCGATACTGCGATGCCTGCAAATAATCAGTTACTCATTTTTAAACGGCAATAAAGTGCTACATTGTTGTTTGTAAATTTCGATATGTTGGCATTCGCGTTCTAAGTAATCTGCAATGGCATTATTAAAATCGGGGTGAACAATGTGATGGGCAGAGTAAGTGATTATCGGTTGAAAACCACGAGCGATTTTATGCTCTCCTTGTGCCCCAGCATTAAAGCACTGAATGTTATGCTTAATAGCATAATCAATCCCTTGGTAATAACACAGCTCAAAGTGAAGCGAATCTATCTCTTCACTAGCACCCCAATAACGGCCGTAAAGGGTATTATCACCAATTAAGCTTAAGGTGGCGGCAATTACTTGCTGGTCTCTTTTGGCTAGCATAATGAGCAATTTGTCAGCCATTAAAGCGTGTAACAAGCTAAAAAAATCACTGTTTAAGTAGCCTAAATGACCCGATCGTTTTAAATAAGTGCGTTGATAAAACTCACAAAAAAGCTGCATTGTAGCGGTAGTGATTTTCTCGCCTTTGAGCCATTCAATACTGATATTTTGCTCTGTGATTTTAGCGCGCTCTTTTTTAACGGCTTTACGCTTTCGGGCATTAAAGGTTTTTAAAAAATCGTCAAAATCTTTAAAGTTATTATTAACCCATTGAAACTGCACGCCGATTCTTCGCATAGCACCGGTATCATAAAGATGGGTGGCTTGTGCTTTGTCGCAAAAGTTTACATGCCAGCCTGACCATGCCTGTTCTACGCAGTGGCTATTAAGTTGCTCTGTTATGTACTTATACACTAGCTTTGGATTGCTATGCATAATACCTATTCTTTGTCCCTCAATCGGGCTAAAGGGAATACCACATAGCCATTTAGGGTAATAATCTAAGCCATTTTTTTCATAAGCTTCAGCCCATGCCCAGTCAAATACATATTCACCGTAGGAGTGCGCTTTTAAGTAGCCAGGGGCAAGCGCAATGAGTTCATCGCCTTCATAAACGGCTAAGTGATGAGGCTGCCAACCTGTTTTTGCGCTTACACATTGGCTTTGTTCAAGTGCGTATAAAAAAGCGTGTTGAGTAAAAGGATCATCGCCAAAAAAATGATGCCATTTTGTTGCGTCAATCTGGTTGATGCTATTAAACCATTGGTGAGAAAAGTGGCTCATAATAATAGCCTTATCTTGGTACTGCGAGCATAAGTACATAAGGAAAAAGAGGTGCTTAAGTTATAGCGCGTGATTATTATTAAGTTATTGATAAATTTTATATGTGGGTATGTGTTCATTTAACATAGCAATATACGCAAAGACATTCTGAGAGCTTATCGAGTTATAGAGGTTTTGCAAGATGTTGATTAAATATAATACTTTCAAATTAGCGTTGTTTTTAGGTTTGATTTTGATGGCAAAAGAAATACTGAGTCATCTTTATTTAGACTTGAGCTGCTAAGATTAGTTTATAAAAAGGTGTAATCAAAAAGCTTATACTAAAGCTAATTATTACCTAATTAACTTCGAAAATAAACGGTCCTAACCTAGGCGTATATTTTAAAGTGGTAGCTGTTTTTTACTGAATGATTGCTTTAATACAACGGTTGATTCTATGTTGGCGATACAGCTTAAGCTTCCTAGTTGGTGCTTTACAAACTGCTCATAACTTTCTAAATCCTGAGAGATAATTTTTAATAAATAGTCGTGGCTGCCTGAGATCACAGAACACTCAAGTACATGCGGTAGCTTTTCTACATGTTGTTCAAACTGTTGTGCGGCACTCACTGAATTTTGGCACAGTCGCACGAAAGCATAAACCAGTACATTAAGGTTGAGTGACTTAGGGTTAATAGCAGCGTGATAACCAATAATAACCTGTTCTTGCTCAAGCTTTTTAATGCGCCTTAGAGTAGGAGTATCCGAGAGATTAATAGTATTGGCTAATTCTGATACCGACATTCGAGCTTGAGATTGCAAGGCAACGAGTAGCTGCTGATCTTTATTATCTAACATAGTTGTAGAATCTTATTATTTATCTATCTAATGATAGTGATTATTGCTAACAATGGCTGCTTTTACTATTTTTTTTAGCGCTTTAACCTCTGGGATCTTTGTTAACATTAAAAAATAATAATAACAGGATGTAGTCATGAGTTCTTACACAGCTAAATTTGATAATTGGATTAGGTCTGAGTTTGTTGCCCTAAACTCTCAATTAGAGGAGTTGTATTGGCAGCAAGCAGATAAGGCAAATGTTGAAGGGGTCGGGGATAACTTAAAGCAGACTTTGAAAGAGCAAGGTAATGCGTTGATCAGAGATTTATTAGCCGAAGGTAATACCGACGAAGGGTTTGATAGCGCATTTGATTTACTTGGTAATGTAGGCTTGTTTATGGCGGCTTGTCGTAGACATGAAATTACAGAGCCAAGCAGAGAGAATAGTTCACCGCTGATAGAAGCATCGGCGCTTGCTATGCATATTGGTGCTTCTATTGGAGTAACCCCTCGTTTTGCAACCGCACATTTAACCACCCATAATAAAGCCATTAATGGCACCTATAAACGGTTTACAAATCTTGATGATGAAGCCCTTTTTTTAGATTACAACACCCAAGGTATTTTAGCGTATAAACGTGCGAGTGATGCTTTACTAAAAATATTGCCATTAGGCATTTCACATCCCGTCACTGCTGAACTACTTGAGGTGGTTAAAACGGCACTTATTGATGTAATAGCGTCGAATAATGCCTTGTATACTCAACTTGATACCGAGCGTTTTTTTAATTGTGTACGCCCATACTACAAGCCTTACCGGGTAGGTAAAGAAGTTTACCGTGGTGCAAATGCGGGAGATTTTGCCGGCATTAATGTTATTGATATGCTGCTAGGACTTTGTAGTGCAAATGAGCCGAGTTACTCGCAAATGCTGGTGGATAAATTTTTATATATGATGCCAGAAGATCAACAAATATTGCGAGAAGCCATGCGTATGCAAAGCTTTATGGATGACTTCTTAAAAGCCGAGCAATATAAACATACAGAGTGGTTTCAAAAGCACGGCAAACTATTTATACAAGTGTGTAAATTACATGGTGACACCGCTATCGGTCATCATAACCAACTGGTCGAAAAGTTTATTGCCCAACCGTCAGAGCAAATGCAACAACAGCATATTAATAAAGTCACTGCCAGTGGACCGCCTTTGCCAGTATTACTCGATTCCTTAGCTAAATTAAGGGATAGACGTGCAGCAGCTAAGCGAGACGATATTAATACGCGTTTTGATGACTTAAATACGCTAAAACAGTGGATTAACTAATATGGCTAAAAATGATTTTTGTATGCCAAGGGGCTGCTATTTATTAAGCCACTCTGTTGGTCGACCTTTAAAAAGTACTTTAGAAAATGCTACTGAGCAGTTTTTTACTCCTTGGCAGGAAAGTGCCAAAGAGCCATGGCAGCAATGGCTACCAGCTATAGAAAATTTTACGGGTGCATTAGGGCGGCTATTTAATGCGCCAATTGAGCAGTTTTGTCCTCAGGTTAACTTATCTAGTGGTTTAACTAAATTGCTTATGTCGCACCCCGTATTTAATAAACCACAGTGCACGGTATTAATGGCGCAGGCCGACTTTCCAAGTATGGGGTTTGTAATGCAAAAAGCACTCCCTGCATGTGCAACAATACGTTTCATCCCCGAGCATGAAGATCTAAGTGATAGGCAGGTATGGCAGCGATATTTAACCCCAGAGATTGATGGTGTGTTTGTGAGTCATGTTTATTCTAATACGGGTGTACAAGCACCTCTAAACGATATTGTGGCGCTTAGTAAAGCGACAAACACACTCTCAATAATTGATGTGGCGCAATCGGCAGGGGTTATTCCTATAGACCTAACGGCGTTAAATGCCGATTTTATGATTGGCTCAAGTGTGAAGTGGTTATGCGGGGGCCCAGGAGCTGCTTATTTATGGGTAAATCCACAGCAAATAACGCAATGTGAACCAAAGGATGTTGGTTGGTTTTCACATCAAAATCCATTCGAGTTTGATATTACGCATTTTCAATATAACGCTAAAACACTTAGGTTTTGGGGTGGTACGCCTTCTATACTCCCTTATGTTATTGCCGCTGATAGCATTGAATATATTGCCCAGTTTGGTGTGGATAAAGTAAGAGCGCATAATTTGGCGTTGTTAACGTTACTTCAGCAGCAGCTAGCTGCTTTTTTAGTATCGCCAAACGATAAAGATCAGTGTAGTGGTACCGCTATTTTAGATTTTGCAGAGCATCAACAAACCGTATTAGCGGCATTGGAGGCAGCAAACATAAGTGTGGATGTGCGCAAACTCGGTATTCGTATTTCACCGCACATATACAATACAGTGTCAGAGATACAAGCGTTTATTGCTACGGTGAAAAAGGTAATTAAGGCTGCTGATTAAGCTGTTGTTTTTTTTGAGTGAGTGCCGCTATTTGTTGTTGTGCTTGTTTTATTTGCGGTTCAAATCTTTGTTTAAGTACCGCAGTTTCTGTAGCAATTGCATCTGCAATCGAATCAGCGCCTAAACGATTTGCTTTATCTTGGGTCATGTAACCGACTTGCTGTTTCTTTTGTGCGTATTCTTGTTGGTATTGCTTTATTTTAAGCTCAAGCTGCACAATATCGCGCTCTATTTGTTGCACCTCAAGGTAGTCATCAACTGAGGTATCGATAACTAGGGCGTTTTCAGATTGCAATGCATTGGTTTGCATAATGTTGACGTTTTTAAGCGTGATCACTTTAGCGTCTTTAGCGCATGGAGTTTGACTGAAAGTCGGCACCCCTTTAATGGTGCATTTAAAAACCGTCACTTCATTTGCCATGCTGACAGTGCAGGCACCTAAACAACACAGTAGTAATATTAGCTTTGCCATGGTTAAACCTAAGCTGGTTTAAAGTACCATTTATAATGCACTAAGTTGTAACACCATACAATTTGTTTAATTTAATAGCCTAAGTCAAGTACGCTTTTCAAAACGAACAATTCCATAGGTTGTTAAAAATTTAGGCACAAAAAAACCACAATTAAGTGGTTTATATTCAGTAATGGTGGAGAGGGAGGGATAGGCTTGCTTACATCCATGTAATCAATCGCTGCGCGACGCTTGCAGCGGCCTAAACTATTCCAGACACTTTATCGAACCCAGTCGAGGGCTCTCACCCTCCCAATTAGCAGCAAAGCTTATTTTTGGGCACAAAAAAACCACAATTAAGTGGCTTATATTCAGTCATGGTGGAGAGGGAGGGATAGACTTGCTTACATCCATGTAATCAATCGCTGCGCGACGCTTGCAGCGGCCTAAACTATTCCAGACACTTTATCGAACCCAGTCGAGGGCTCTCACCCTCCCAATTAGCAGCAAAGCTTATTTTTGGGCACAAAAAAACCACAATTAAGTGGTTTATATTCAGTAATGGTGGAGAGGGAGGGATTCGAACCCTCGATAGAGCTACAAACTCTATACTCCCTTAGCAGGGGAGCTCCTTCGGCCACTCGGACACCTCTCCGACGCATTATTCTGCGTGTTATTAATCGGGATAAAACCAATTAATAAAAATAAGTGGTGGAGAGATAGGGATTTGAACCCTAGAGGGGCTATAAACCCCTGCCGGTTTTCAAGACCGGTGCATTCGACCACTCTGCCATCTCTCCACGTCGTGATGCAGGATAATACTTAGGTGAGTAGTCTGTGTAAATAGCAAAAAGATCGTTTGCTTAAAAAGTGAGCGTAAATGCGGTTTTTTTTATAAATAATGAAGATTTAAGGTGATTTTTAGCTATGAGGTGGCTGGCAGCAAACTGGAGGAGCTAAAGAAGAGTCTTCATTTAGAGGTTGGGTGTTTGCTGCAACAATACAAAATCATGGTTGGGTGATTATTTGTATTGAATTGCACCGCCAAGTGCTAATTTTTTTCCGTAACGATTAAGTTTAGCTAGCATTTTTGCTTTGCGATTAGTTGGCTTAACGGCAACGTGAGTTGTGGCTGTTTGGTTAAGTGTATTAATTGGATTCATTTTATTCGCTCCGTGGTTGTGTCTGTTGAAAACATGTGCATTTTGCACGCAGGGTGGTTAAAAATAAAGCGATAAAAATTGCTGGTGAAGCATTAGTTTTTTTAATCCGAAACTGGTTTATTAATTTATCGTTCAACTACTGATTTATTATTTTTTGTATAATTATTCATCCTGGCTCATTGCTATGTCGCTTTTATATGGGGTCTTTTCGATTTTTTTGAGTTTAAACTGTTTATAAAAAGAGTTTTTTGAATATTTATTCAGATTAAATTATTTTGTATTGGTTGGGCTTAGTTTTGCTTTATTCAAAGATTTAACATGTTATTTATAGGCGGTTAATTATTTATCAGATAAGAGCAGTAAATAAACGATAAAAAATAGTGTTGCGAAGTTTTTAAATTATAAAAAAAGTGCCTAGGTTACTAGGCACTTTGGAGTTAGTTGCGTTTTAAAGCGCTTCTAACCGGGGAGCGCACCATCTCATGGATATAAATCTAAAAAGATGGGTTTAATTATATTTGCAATTAGGGCTTACAATCATCAGCTTGGGCGGTATTTTAAGTGATCTAGAGCGAAGCGAAGATTATACTTTGGTTTGTATTTTACTATGAAGCCACAAAACAATGCTGCACAGCAAGAGTAGATCCGCTCAACGGTCTATTATTTGAGTTAAATGGTTTTAAGTAGGATATAAAACGCAAAATGCGGCATAGCTTAAAAGCAAATGTCGCAAAGGGAGATTAATGTGGGGTATTACTCTATTAATGCTGTTTAATAGTAAATAACTCATAGCCCTTAAGTGCAGGAACTTGAGCGGTTAGTTGCGTTTCTTGTTGCGCTATTTCAACAAAGTCATCACATAATGAATTTGCACGCTTTTCTAGTGTTTTGGCATGCAGCTCTACTTTTTCTTCTATTTGTGCGCCCATATTTTCCATGCGCTCTTCAAATGCTTGCATGTCACCGCCTGAACTCATTAACTCAGAGCCCAATGCCACTAAAATGCTGCCCATTGATTCCATTACTGCTGATTCAACCGCTGTTTCTATTTGCTTTTCAAACTGCTGTTCAAAGTTTTCACCAAATTGAGTAAAGCTTTGTTGACCCATTACAAAAGTACCTTGCTGATAAAAGGTGCTTTCGACTTCTTGATGAATATCGTCCATTAAGGTTGAAATATTATCGAGGCCGTCAATATTAAACGCATTGGCAACTTCTTCTAATGCGACACCTGCAATTTTAACCCCTTCAAGGGCAATATTGGCCACTTCAGGTAATTGTACGCGTAAATTGTCTGTGTAGTCGGTCATTGCTTGGCGCTGTGCACTATTTAATGCTACTTGCTCGCCATTGATAGACAGCTCACCTTCAGCGGTAAATAGCATGCGCTGATTATTGGCTTTAAAAATTTCTAACTCATTGGGTTTGATGCGTACATCATTCTTAAATTCAACGTTACATTCATCGTTACTAAATGAAATTGAAGAGTCGTTCGTGTTATGAGCCATTGCTACTGGGGTGCACATTATTGCGCTAACTAATAATAATTTTTTCATGTTTATTCTCTGTTTTTTGCTGATGATAATTTACTTATAACAAGTTTGGTGCCAATTATTTTTAATATTTTAAAACAATGACTTGAGATTCTTTGAATGCTCTAAAGTCGAAAGTGTACTCATTGAAAATACTAAAATGTGGTCAAAATAACCAACAATTAAATGCTAATAAATAAAATTTATCGATACGATAAAAAACTCTCACTTTCCACAATTCAAATTTAACGCTATTTATTCACAATACTGACACAGAGACTATTTAGGATAGCTATGTGGCTTTATTTTGACGTAAATTTGTACAGCTAATTTATGTTGAACATTTTAATTTCACCAATTATCGCGATATAGAAATCCGTAATTGGTCTCAAACACTTTATGGAGTGGGTTGTGGGTAAGACATTTAGTTACGATGCGCTAGATGATGATTTTGTTGAAGACGAATACGAAATGGTCGGGCGTAATCAACACGACAAGAAAAAGCAAAAGGTGAAAAGAAAGTTAGAGGATTACCTTGAGCAAAAACGCTTGCGTAAAAACCTAGGTGAAGATGACTTAAACGATTATATTGATTAGGCTGTCGCTAGTACAAATAAGCGCTGTAGTTGGCAATAAAGAGGCTTTGTGCCTCTTTATAGTTTTTTGGGGTTAAGCCTTAGCTGCGAGTAATGCTTTTTCAATTACTTTTTCTAGTTTTTCAGGTTTGGTAATGGGCGCAAACCGTTTAATGGGTGTGCCATCTGCCGCTACTAAAAACTTAGTGAAGTTCCACTTAATTTTTCTTGTTAAAAACCCCGGGAGTACAGATTTTAAATAGCGAAAAACTGAATCTGTATGTTGGCCATTTACACTCACTTTTTCTGCGACTAAAAAATTAACCCCGTAATTTATTAAACAACCTTGCGCTATTTGCTTAGCGTCGCCAGGCTCTTGTTGACCAAATTGGTTACATGGAAAGCCTATAATGACCAAACCTTGGCTTGCATATTTTTCGTGTAATGCTTGCAATGATTGATATTGATAAGTTAATCCACATTCACTTGCGGTATTTACGATTAATACAACTTTGCCTTCAAACTCTTTAAAGTCGATTGGCTGGCCTTGCAGACTAGTAGTCTTTAGTTGATGGAATGGGTGCATATAAATACGCTTATTATTTGTTTATTTTGCATAGTCTAACCTTTGTGTGATGATCTACAAAGTCTAAGTCACTTCTAGAGCGCTTGCTGCTAATTTAAAATTAAAAACAGCCCCATTCCGGCCAAGGTCGTTAAGTAAATATTATGGGTTTTGTAAGCAACAATAACAGCAACGATAGCTGCACTGAGATAAGGGTTTTGCCAGTTTAGGTTTATACCTTCGTCATTTATAAATACAATTGGCACCCAAATCGCCGTTAGTACCGCAGGTGCACTAAAGCTTAAAAATTGCTGCATTTTTGGCCCTACTTTAAATGGTAAGGCGCGGTGTAAGAATAAATAGCGAGTAAAAAAAGTAATACATGCCATTAGTAAAATAGTGGTCATCATCTTTTGTCCTCCTTATTTTGCACTAATCGGGTAACAACGTAACCTGCGCTCATTGCTAGAAGCGCAGAGCATACTAACCACAATTCAAAGCCTGTGCTTTTTAATAAAGTGGCACTGATCCCTGCAACAATAACAGTGACTAAAGTAGCTAAGTTTTTTATCCCTGGAACTACTAAGGCAATAAAAGTCGCTGCAATTGCAAAATCGAGTCCTAGATTGGTGAGGTCTGGGAGCATAGTACCGGCTACAATGCCAATCAGGGTCCAAATATTCCACGTAATATAAAAGCTAAAACCTGCGCTCAATGCATAAATTAAACGGATTTTAGTACGATAGGCGCGCGGGTGGTGCGAAAAAGCAAATAGTTCATCAGTTAACACAAAGCTGACAGGCAGGCGCCAACGCATGGGCTGCTCAATTACTTTGTGACGAACCGCCAAGCCATATAAAAAGTGGCGAGAGCTAATAATAAACGTGGTAAAAAGAATGGTTAGTAGAGGGGTGTTACCAGCAATGAGCTCTATTGCAACCAGCTGTGCCGAGCCCGCAAATACCAGTAGTGACATGGCTTGAGTTTCAAAGGGAGTAAAGCCGTTTTGTATTGCCAACGAGCCACATAAGATACCCCAAGGAATAACCGCTAAACACAGCGGTAGCATATCTAAAAAGCCTTTTAATACTGGTTTTTTAATTGACTGCATGTGTTTGACTCTGTGCATAGGTGGAAAGACTCATCGGGATACCTTAATATTGAGAAGCTAAAATAGTTAGCGTTTTAGATGATACTTTTTTTTAGGGAAGGTGCAATGTTTAAGGTAAAAGTGTGGGATGGCTTTGTAAGAAGCTTTCATTGGTTATTAGTATTGAGTATTGCTGCGCTTTATTTTAGTGCAGAAGAGGGCATGATCGAACTTCATTTTGTGGTTGGCTTTTTTACTTTAGCGCTTATTTCAACACGGATTATATGGGGCCTATTTGGCAGTAAAACAGCAAAAATATCGGTATTACTGCACTCTCCTAAATCGGTGCTTGCTTCTTTTGCTGGCAAAAAAACAAATGAGGTGGGCCATTCTGCACCAGGTAGTTATATGGTGTTATTATTTTTTATTCTGATCATAGCGCAGCTAGTAAGCGGTTTAATGAGCAGTGATGGTATTTTAACAGATGGCCCGTTAGCGCAGTATGTATCGAGTGATACGATTGATTTGGCCAATTGGCTGCACCATATTAATTTTGATATTTTATTTTATGCGATTATTTTGCATGTTGTGGCTATTATTGCTTACAAAATTAAAGGCAAGCCTCTGGTCAAAGCAATGATCACCGGTAATAAAGCACTAGCAACAAAAAGCTCAGAGCCAGAGACAAAGTCACCATGGGTTGCATGGGTTATATTTTTGGTACTACTGGTTTTATTAATGAGTACCTGGGGAAGTGAGCATTTAAGTTATTTGCTTAGTTAAAAAAAGTGGCGCTAATACAGCGCCATTTTTGTTCTTAATACACCGTATATATTAGTCTTTGAATTGCTTATGACAATCTTTACAGCCTTTAGCCCATGCACCAAACGCTTTACCAATAACAGCTTTGTCACCGGTTTGAGCTGCTACAGCAAGTTCATCAGCATATTGTTGAAATGCTGTCGCTTTTTTCATAAAAGTATCGTTTTCAGACCATACCGCAGGAAGTGCTGATGTATCACCCTTATCAGTACCTGCGTAAAAAGCTTCCCAAGGCATTTTAGACAATGCCGCTGCGTTATTTGCACGCTGCTTAAATTGCTCTGCATCAAAAGGAATTTTACCCTTAAGCATAGCACCCATATCGCCTATTTGAACTGAAATCATAGAGAATGCAGCTTGGCGATACTCAATCGCATCACTCGGCTCTTTAAATGCAGAATTTGCAGACACGCTAAATGCGCATGTAGATAGTAACGCCCCGATAAATACTTGCTTCAATTTCACTTTGCTCTACTCCTTTGACGGTTATTTGATTATCTTTGTATCTTAGCTCAGGCTTTAGTTCAAGGGAATGCATAGATTATTACTTTGATATAAATTGACGGACCTTGGAAATAATCAGTTTTAACTCGTCTTTTTTGTGAATGTTTGTAAATACCTTGTTGTTGATGGTGTTGGGGTTGTGTACATTCGGTTATCATAAAAATAACCAATTAAGAGCATTTATGAAAAATAATATTTTTAAGTTGTCAGCGTTGTCTGCTGCAATAGTAATTTCGCTATCAGGGTGTGGTGGAAGCGATAATGATAATAACAATAAAGCCCCAGTTGTTACTGATGTAGCACCAAAAGCGAGTGATGTTGCTGTAAGCGATCAAAAACAATGGATCCCAGTAACTGCCGAATTTAATGCAAGTGACCTTGATGGTGATACATTATCATTCAGCTTTACTGAAAACGGTGAAGCTGTCGTTGCTGAAGACGGCGTGTTCATGTTTAGCCACGGTGCATTAACAGTCGATGGTACATCATTTACTTACGTGCCAGTCACAACTGAAGACGCAGTAATCGATTACACGGTGACAGCTAACGGTAAAACAGCATCTGCACAAATTATGGTTTCAGGTACTATTGGTGACCCACTAGCAAATCAACAATGGCACTTGAATAATACAGGCCAAAAAGCTTACGCCTTAAGCGATGAGATGAAACAAGGCCTTATTGATTTATATGTTAATCAACGTGGTTTTACTGAAGAAGAGGCACAAGCACGTTTTGATGAAGACTTCGCTAAGTCAGAAGCTGAAGAGCTTGTTGTTGGTGAAGACATGAACGTAGCAGCTGCTTATGCGCAAGGTGTTACAGGTGCGGGCATGACTGCTGTTGTTGTTGACTCAGGTATGGAAATTCGCCACGAAGATTTAATTGATAACGTATTGCCTAACCGCTCTTTAAACCTGGACGCAGAAACATTAGACCGTACTGACCCTACAAGCACATCTAACAGCGGTGACCATGGTACTAGTGTTGCAGGCTTAATTGCAGCAAAAGGTTGGAATGGTAAAGGCGGTCGTGGTGTTGCACCTGATACAGGCTTAATTGGTATGAACTACCTTGGTGGTGAGAAAGTAGCGCAAACTGATCTACTTGTACATGGTTTCCCTGGAAGTGGTATTAGCACGTCTGAAAGCATTTCGGCGTTTAACCGTAGTTACGGTATTACATTCCCGACATTTATTGCTTATTCAGAGCTTGATGAAACAATAGAGTCTTACCCAAATCTTTACCTTCGTGATGGTAAAGGTGCACTAAACATGAAATCGAGCGGTAACTCTTTTGTTGGTGATGAGAGCGAAGGTTCATTATGTGAAGATAACGGTGCTAACGAGTTAGGGTTAACTTGTTATAATGGTGCATTTGAACCTAGCCAAGGTCATCCTTATTACTTAAGTGTCGCAGCTGTAAATGCAAATGGTAAGCACACTAGCTACTCAACTGCAGGTGCTAACTTAATGGTTTCAGCGCCAGCGGGTGAATATGGTCGTTGGGCTCCAGCAATGGTTACAACTGATCAAATGACTTGTATTAATGGTTATTCAGGCTTCAATGGCCGTTCTATCACCGCTTGGGCTGCAGCCTATGGTGAAGAGTTTGCTGCAAGCCAATACCCATTTAATTACCCAGGGCATGAAGATAACGCAAGTTGTAACTACACATCTACATTTAATGGTACATCGTCTGCTGCGCCAAATGCATCAGGTGTGGTATCGTTAATTCTTTCAGCCAACCCTGAACTAACTTGGCGTGATGTGCGCCATATATTAGCATCAACCAGTACTTTAATTGATGCAGATAACGCAGCTGTTAATTTAACTGTAGGTGAAGGTGAGTTTGTTGCTCATGACGGTTGGGTTGAAAATGCTGCCGGTTATAGCTTTAATAACTTATATGGCTTTGGTCGAGTTGATGCTGGTGCAGCTGTTGCAATGGCTAAATCTTACGAAGCTTCATTAGGCGAGCAAGTAATCACGAATTGGAAAGGTTTTGGTTCAGTTGTTGCTGAGGATGCACTAGCACTTGAAATCCCAGATAACAACGCATCGGGTTTAACACAAGAAATCGAAGTGACTGAAGAGCTGAATATTGAAGCAATGCAGTTTAAGTTTGATGTTAGCAACTCTGAGATGGTCTTAGATTTAAGCGATGGTACACAAACATCTGCTGGTAACGATTTAGCGATTGAAGTTACATCACCAGCGGGTACCCGTAGTGTGTTATTGTCATCTAAACAAGCACTGTTTTACCCAGCATACAGCTTCACTAATGGTTGGAGCATTGGCTATGTATTAAAAGACGCAGTTATGCTTTCAAATGCTTTTTACGGCGAGTCTACTAAAGGTACTTGGAAAATCCGCTTACTAGATACAAGTGCAGATAGCTTTGCATTGAGTGACGGTGGCGATAACGGTTTAAGTGCAATTGGGATAAGCAATAATAGCTCAGCGAGTGTTCTTGAAGGTGTATCTCTTCGCGCATTCGGTCACGCAGGTCAAGAGTAAGGATTATAAAAATGAAATTTAATAAATTAATCGTATTAAGTGCTGCCGCGTGTATCTCATTAAGCGCAACAGCTAACACTAGCTTTGATAAAGAACTTGAGTTACCTAAAAAGCAGGTTGCTAGCTTAAAGTTTGATAAAGCCGACTTTGGTTCTTATAAAGTAGAGAAAGGCTTACGTTTAGTGCCGTCTAGTGTTGCAGCAGAAGAGCATGTAGTGATGAAGAAGGGCGATATGTCAATTGTTAATGTTGCTACTGACTCAGAATTAGTTACTAAAGGCTCTTTAGTTCGCAATATTCTGACTAATAACTTAAGCACATTATCAGGAAACATTACTATTCTGTTAAAAGACGGTAAAACTGCAAGCGATGTTGCATCAGCAACGGGCTTAAAGGTAGTATCTGTTTTCCCAGGCACTAAGATTGCGGTTATGGCTGTAAATGAAGGACAAGATATTTTAGCGGCTTCAGAGCAGCTTAAAGCATCTGGTTTTTCAAAAGAGGCTAGAATTGAAGTGTTAGAAACTATCTACACTGTGCAATAATTTATTTTAAATCAATAATAAAAAGCCCCGTGTAACTTTAGTTACACGGGGCTTTTTATTAATCATTCATATCAATATCGGCAAATATCATTCCTCGACGCATACTGCGGGTTGCCAAAAAAACCTCGCCAAGTAATGACATAAATGCACATATTAGCAATGCCATTGCACCAACAAAACAACTACCAATAGTAACGCCTAAATTAATCGACTGTATGTGCGATAAAAATAACAGCATAACCACGGCACATACTAATAATGCGCTTAAGACACTTAAGCTGAAGGCTATGTGGATACATCGAGAACGTTTTAGGAGCGCTCTTAATTCTGTGGTTAAGGATAAGTTAAACTCCTCATCCGTACTAACTTTTAATTTTCGTTCTAACTGTCTGGCCCTGTCTGTAATACGTGCTAAACGGTTGGATAGCACCCCAAGTGTTGCTGCAATACCCGTAATTAAAAAAACAGGGGCAACGGCTGTTTGAATGACTTTAGCCATAGTTAAAATATTAATTACATCATTGTTCATTTTTTTCTCAGTGTTTACATTTTTGTTTACATTTTTGTTTACATTTTTGTTTACATTTTTTTACAAAGTTAGTTGCTTCTTTTTGGTGTTTTAAATCAGTTGTTTACGCTATTTTTGTAAGGTGTTCTGTTTTTTATGTAATTTTAATGTAGCAATGCTGTTGCTCATACAAAGGTTGGCGTTTTATATTCGGTTACATAGCCAAAGAATTAAATATAGCAAATACAATAATACATAACCTATCTTAGGGGAAACAATGTCTAACAATATAATTAAAAGAACAGCAATCGCGACAGCTGTATCAAGTGCACTTGTGGCAACGATTGCTAATGCTGCGACTTTGCCTGACGCTACAATGACCAATAAATACGCAGAGCAAATTAAGGAAATAGCTGCTGATAAAAAAGCACCTTCTGCACATATGATCGTTCTTAAGGCAAAAACGTCTGTCGATGCAGTTGCTGCTGGGACTTACCAATCATCTTCTAATCGAGAAATAACGGCGCAGATTGAGCAGCTTCAAGATATGATGACTGTTGAGTTAAATAGCTTAGATTTTAATGCAAAAGTAATTGGTAAAACTAAAATTTTAGCACCAACCTTAATTGTTCAAGCAACCCCAGAAGCGTTAGCTCAAATTTCAAAAGATGATCGCGTTGCTAAAGTTTTACCAATGTTCGATCGAGAAATACATGTTGCTGCGAGCTCTGAATATATCAATGCTAAACCACTTATTACTGATGGTATTGCAAGTGGTAAAGGCCAACGTGTTGCAGTGCTTGATACAGGTATTGACTATACGCATGAGGCATTTGGTGGTGAAGGTACAGTTGAGGCTTACCTAGCTGCACAGGCTGATCCAACGTCAGTTGCATGGCCTCAAGGTATCGTGCAAGGTGGTTACGATTTTATTCGTGATGATGCAGATCCTATTGAAAATGACGCGGCTAACTCTCCATCAACGGGTGATCCAACAAATCACGGTACATCATCTGCAAACTCAGTAAACGGTATTGCACCTGATGTTGAGTTATATGCATATTCTGTATGTGGTGGTGGTTGTCCAAGTGCAGCACAAGCAGCAGCATTAGAAGCGGCAATGGATCCTAACGGTGATGGTGATATTTCAGACCGTGTTGATGTAATGAACATGTCTCTTGGAGGTGAGTTTGGTGACACTTACACTGGTGGTGGTACACAATACTTAGTTCAACGTGCAGTTGAGTTAGGCGTAAATATGGTCATTTCTGCTGGTAACGATGGTGACAACCCGTTCCGTATTGGTGGTCCAAGTACTACACCTAATGCACTATCTGTCGGTGCTATGACTCACCCAGCAACTGAAGTTGGTATTGCTGAGGGCGCTATTGCAGGCCTTGAAGGTAATATCCAGCCATCAGGTTTTGGCCCACAAGAAGCCTATACTATTTCAGGTGCTGATATTGATTTAGTTTACCCTGAAGCAAATCAGGATGGTTGTGTTGAGTTCTCTGCGGATGTGGACTTTACTGGCAAAGCAGTATTAATTGACCGAGGATCATGTAACTTTACTGATAAAGTTTTACATGCTCAGGCTAAAGGTGCTGAGTTCGTAATGATTGCAAACAATGTAGATGATGGTACTCCTGCATCTATGGGTGGTTTTGATGCTGCAGTTACAATTAAAAATGTAGGAATTAATTTTGCTGCAGGCGCAGCATTAAAAGCTCAGCTGGCTGCTGGCGGTCCTGCAACATTTGATATTAGTGTTGAATTTAAAGCAACAGCTGGTGCGGTTGCTACATTCTCATCGCGTGGTCCTTCGATGGATGGTTTATTAAAACCAGAAATTACAGCGCCAGGCACAAGTATTGATGTAGCAGCAGCAGGTACTCAAACGGGGACTAATCCTGTGTCGGGTACGTCATTCTCAGGTCCAATTACAGCCGGTGCGGTTGCTATGATCCGTGAAGCACATCCAGAGCGCAATGCGTTTGAGATTAAAGCAACAATAATGAATGCTGCGAACTTAAATGTAACCAATGAACCTCTTGATATAAACCCTGACTCAGAGCTTGCACCAATTAGTATGATAGGTGCTGGTTTGGTTGACGTTACTAAGGCGGTTAATCTACCAGTTGCGGCATGGGTGCATGACGGAAAGTTTGATACTAAACAAGCTGCGCTTTCTTATGGTTTAGTGAGCCTTGCAGAAACAGGCTCTATCACTAAAACGGTAACCGTTAAGAACTTCTCTGCAGATGCAAAAACTTATAATCTTCGCACAGAAGCGCGTTATCAAAGTGATATTGATACTAACGCAGTTAGTTGGGATTTCCCTGAGTCTGTAACAGTTCCTGCAGGTCAAGCGATTAACTTTGATATTACAATGACGGTTGACCCAACTAAATTACCTGTATGGGAATTAGAAAACCCATTCAGTGCAGATGACATTGCAGCAAGAAGTGCAGCATTAACATCAATCGAATTTGATGGTGCGTTAGTATTCGATGACGCATCTACAGATAGCGATCATGATTTACACCTTGTTTATCATGCAATGCCAAAGGCGGCGACTGAATTAAGTTACTCACCTGAAGTTGTTAATAATGAAATGGCATTAGTTATTGAAAACACAGGTCAAACAGAAATTACGCCTCAAGCTGAAAGTGTAATTGCAGTGGGAACAGAAAAAACAATTGAAGAGGCTGAGTTTAATATCCTGTCTACTACTTTCTCTGCGTTTAATTCAGAAGCGTGTGATTCAGGTGTATTTATAACTTCTTCCATTCAATTGCGAGATCCATTAACACATGTATTCCAAGCTGGGTACAGAGTTGAAATCGACACAGATAATAACGGTGTCTCAGATCAGTATATGCAAAACTATAACGATCGTGGTCGTCAGACTGCATTCCCTGGTCGTAGTCGTACTCTAATTGGTACAACTGATGGTGCGGGTAATGATACGTTGGCATGGGCTACTCCGCTTTACCATGCGGCAGGTGAAGATACAATTACCTTCTCTGGCTGTTCTGAGTTGATGAATATTGATGCAGCAATGATTGGCGAGCCAATGAACTTTAAGGTATCAGTGGGCTACCCTAGCTATCAAACAGGTGTTTACTTTGAAACTGATAGTGTAACAGGTTCAACGGTATTTGGTGTACAACCTCAGGTACAGATTACTTCACTTGAAACGGGCGAAGCCGTTTCTTCAATTATGCCAGGAGAGAAAGCGGTTGTTTCTGCAAGTGGTCCGTTTGCACTATCGCAAGGTTCAGGCACTAACCTTATTAAAGTTATGGCAGCTGAAGACCTAGAATTACCAGACGTTGAAGCACCAAAACTGGTTGGTGGTGAGTTTAGTGTTTCAGAAGATGCAGCGGATGGAACCGTAGTAGGTGCGCTTACTATTGAAGAGTCAGAGTTAGATTTGGCCATTTCAGAGTATTACGTACAATCAAATACAAATATTGGTCTTGCTGTTGATGCAGATGGACAAATTGTGGTTGCAGATACAACTTTATTAGCAGGTGATACATCTGCAGAAATGGAAGTTGTTGCTATTGATGTTCGTGGTAATGTATCTGAACCTGTAATGGTAGCGGTTAGCATTACAGCGCAAGTAGCACCTGTTGTTACTCCAGAACCAGCGAAGAAAAGCTCTTCAGGTTCACTAGCCTGGCTAACATTACTAGTTGCACCGTTTGCATTTATGCGTCGTCGTAAGCAAAAGTAATGTACTAACTTAAATGTTTATAAAAGGGAGCTTCGGCTCCCTTTTTACATAGCTTCACAAACTAAATCTCTGTGCTATTAAATATTAGGTATATTTAACAAAAATAAAAACTACAGAGATTCTGATCAATGAAACACACTCCATTTGTTCTTACTTTTATATCCTTAGCTATTTTAGGGGGGTGTAATAAAGCCCCTGACGCTGAGCAATCAGCAAAGGTTGAAAATGTAGCTGCTCAAACCGAAGTCATGCCGCCGATTGCGAAGAAAGTGCCATATGAAATGACAATCCATGGCGATACTCGCATCGATAATTATTATTGGATGCGTGATGATGAGCGTAAAGCTCCTAAGGTAATTGGTTACCTTGAGGCTGAAAATGCTTACACAGATGAAATGCTTGCGCATACAAAAACGTTACAAACTTCGTTATTTGAAGAGCTAAAAGGGCGAATTCAAAAAGATGATGATTCAGTGCCA
Organism: Pseudoalteromonas sp. Scap06; assembly: GCF_013394165.1. NCBI lineage: Bacteria > Pseudomonadati > Pseudomonadota > Gammaproteobacteria > Alteromonadales > Pseudoalteromonadaceae > Pseudoalteromonas > Pseudoalteromonas sp. Scap06. Next base: position 70,207 of record NZ_CP041330.1, read on the forward strand.
GTTAAAAAAGGTAACTATTATTATTCGTCGCAAACTCGCGGCGATAATGAGTATGCTACTTACTTACGCAGTAGTGATTTTGCAGGCACCGATCAAGAAGTTATTTTAGACGTAAATGAATTAGCTAAAGGCCATGACTATTTTGCGGTTAGTGGCCTAAATGTAAGCCCAAATGATAACTTAATGGCGTATGGTGAAGATACGGTGAGTCGCCGTGTTTACAATATAAAAATTAAAGATTTAAACACGGGCAAATTACTAGAAGACACGCTTGAAGGCACTAGTGGTTATGTTGTGTGGGCGAACGACAATAAAACTGTTTATTACATTAAAAAAGATGCGCAAACCTTACTCGGTTATCAAGTTTATCGTCATACGCTTGGTACATCACAAAGCGATGATGAGCTTGTATACGAAGAAAAAGATACGAGCTATTACACAGGTATGAGCAAGAGCAAAGACGGCTCAGAAATTTATATTTGGCATAGCAGTACTGATGCATCGGGTTTATCAGTACTGAGTGCAAACGATGTAAATGCTAAGCCAAAGCGTTTAATTGAACGTGAAGCCAACCTTGAATACAGCATTTCAAAATTAGGTAATACTTATTACATTGTGACTAATTTAAATGCGGTTAACTTTCAGCTTATGAAAGTTGATATTGATAAAGCCGGTGATAAAGCAAATTGGCAAAGTGTGATCCCTGCTCGCGAGGATATTAAACTCGAAGACGTTGAGTTATTTGATGACTACTTGGTATATCAACAACGTGAAATGGGTCAATCAACACTGATTGCGCGTAATTTAACATCAGGCAAAGAGTTACCACTAAGCTTTAACGACAGTGCGTACACGATTAATGCGTACGGTAATAACGAATTAAACAGCGATACGCTACGTGTGTATTACACCAGTATGACGACACCGGGTTCATCTTATGATGTCAATTTGGCCACTGGCGAAAAAACATTATTAAAGCAACAAGCGGTATTAGGTGACTTTAACGCAGAAAACTACGCGTCTGAGCGTATTTTTGTTACAGCACGCGATGGCGTAAAAGTACCGGTGAGTTTGGTGTATCGAAAAGAGCTATTTAAAAAAGATGGCACTAACCCATTATTGCAATACGGCTATGGTTCGTATGGTGCAACAATGGATCCTAGTTTTTCTTCTGCACGATTAACGTTGCTTGACCGTGGTTTTGTATTTGCAATTGCCCACGTACGTGGTTCGCAAATGTTAGGGCGCCCGTGGTACGAAGCGGGTAAATTACTCACTAAAAAGAACACGTTTAACGACTTTGTAGATGTTACTAAGTCATTGGTAGCTCAAGGGTATGGCGATAAAGAGCAAATTTTTGCCCAAGGTGGCAGTGCTGGTGGTTTATTAATGGGCGCAGTGGCAAACCAAGCGCCTGAGCTATATAAAGGTATGGTGGCTGCGGTTCCATTTGTTGATGTGGTTACTACTATGCTTGATGAGACTATTCCGCTTACAACTAACGAGTATGGTGAGTGGGGTAACCCTAACGAGAAAGAATATTACGATTATATGTTGTCGTATTCACCATACGATCAAGTTAGTAAACAAGACTACCCTAATATGTTAGTAACAACAGGTTTGCACGACTCACAGGTTCAATATTTTGAGCCAGCAAAGTGGGTTGCAAAACTGCGTGACTACAAAACAGATGATAATAAACTACTATTTAAAATAGACATGGAAGCCGGCCATGGCGGTGCGTCTGGTCGTTTTAAACGCTTAGAAGATGCCGCGTTAAATTATGCATTTATGCTTGATTTAGCCGGTATAAAAAAATAGCCACACCCAAATTCAACTAAGTAATGAGCCAAGGCGTAACGTTAAGTTACGCCTTTTTTTTGTGGCAAATTAAAGCTAAAAATAGTGCCTTTGCCTATCTCACTTTGAACATTTATTTCACTGTCCATAAGCTTTAATAGTCCACGACAAATAGCAAGCCCTAACCCACCTTGTTGACGGCCCGCTTTATTAGAATTACTAGCTTGGTAGTGGGGATCAAAAATAGCTTGTAACTCATCATGTTTAATACCAACTCCGGTATCCGAAACTTGCACAAATAATTGATAGTGGTTACTTCGTCTTACGCTAACCTCAATACTGCCACCAAGGGGAGTATGCCTAATTGCATTATCGATTAAGTTACTTAAAACGCGCTCAAGTTTGGCTATGTCGGCGATGACAGGGAAGTCACAAATTTCTGGCTCAACCGATAAATTAATGCCTTTTTGTTGCGCAACAATACTAAACTTAGCAATACAATCGTAAATTAGCTCTCCTAGGTTAAATGTTTCTTTATTAATGTTTATTTGGCCATTTTCTAAGTGAGCAAGTTCAAAAATTTGCTCTATAAGTTGCTTTAGCTGTCCACAGTTATTTAATGAGACTTGCAAGTATTCTTGCTGTTCTTGTTTACTTAGTTTGTCACCTGACTGATTTAACACTTCTAAAAAACCTTGTAGAGAGGCTAGTGGTGTTCGCAGATCATGGGAGAGGTGAGTAAGCAGCTCTTTACGTTGTTTATCACCTTGCTCAAGTGCTTTAAATTGCTCGTTTATACGCGTTATCATCGCTTGAATACTTCGACCTAGGCTGTGGACTTCGTTGCTTTTTTGATTTGAATAGTGACTTAGTTTTGTATCGGTTAGGCTATAGTTAGCAGCCTCAATATTGCTCACATCTTTTGCAAGACGTTGAATAGGGCTTGTGAAAAATCGCAGTAAAATAAGCATCGCAATAAATAAAAAAATGAGTGTTGAGCCAAGCCACATAGCAGCCACTAATAACGAGTCGTTACTTTTTATATTATTGAGTGAGGTGTCGTATGCCTCACCACCAATAATTATATATAAATACCCTTGTAATGCATTGTTGTTAAATACAGGCGCCACAGAAAATATTTTTTGTTGCTGTGGGTCTCGTGGGTTATCACCATAAATAGGTGTTGTGTTTGGGTGGGCAATCAGCTTTTTTAGCGGCTCTAAATTAACGTGTGAGCGCTTTACTTTTCCGGGTTCTGCGGAGTAAGTCAATATTTTTCCGCGCTGGTCTACAAAGTAAAATTCAAAGGCAGGGCCTAACAGCATTAGAGTATGAAACAGGTTTTCAAGGGCTTCGTAATCGTATACGCCTTCTTTTATTAATGGATTGTCTTGTACTAAATGTTCAGCCAGTGCTAAATGTAAGTTTTGTTCGCCATGGTGTTTGGAGTTGAGTTCTAATTGTTTACTCCAGCTATAAACTAGCGCACAAATAAAACAAAAAATAACGGCTAACGACACTGCTAATTTTTGGTACAAAGAAAGTTTCATAATAAAAATCTTAATTAAGTTGGTTTGGGTTGAGTTTGTATCCCACACCCCAAACGGTTTCTATAATGGGAGTTGGTTGATGTAATTCGAGCTTTGCGCGCAAGCGGTTAATATGCGAATTAACCGTATGTTCGTAGCCGCTGTGTTGGTACCCCCATACTTTATCGAGCAGTTGTTGGCGGCTAAAGACATGATTTGGGTGACGTGCAAAGTACACAAGCAAATCAAATTCGGTGGCGGTTAGGTTAATTGCCTGTTCAGCTAAGTACACTTGATGAGAGTCAAATTCAATGTGTAGCGAGCCAACATGAAGCGTTGTTTCGCCCTTAATCGTATTCTGGTTAGTATTTTGGCTCGCGAGCAATTGTGCTCTGTGTCGCAGTTGGGTTTTTACTCTGGCTTGTAGTTCACGTGCAAAAAAGGGTTTACAAATATAATCGTCGGCGCCCATTTCTAGGCCTATAACTCTGTCCATATCGCTACTTAGTGCTGTTAGTAAAATCACTGAGATAGTTGGATAGTGTTCTTTTATTTTACGACATAAACTCAATCCATCCATTTGCGGAAGGTTTATATCCAGTAAAATAAGCCCGTAAGATTGTTTGGCTATTTTTTTCAAAGCCAGTTCAGCACTTACAACATGATCCACATGTAAATTTAGCGATGTAAGCTGTGTGGTAATTAATTTACCAATTTCTCTGTCGTCTTCAACTATGAGTAACTTTTCATGGCGCATCATTTATCCTCGTAAAAAAGGGGGGGCTTCCGTGCTCCCCAACTTCCCCATTAAAAGCTGGTATATCGAGGTTGATATTGATAAACGAATTACTGAGTGCGGGTAATAACCACTTTTGCTAATGGGTTATCAAATTTATGTTCAGGGCTAAGCACTGAGCCAGACAAACCATCTTCATTTGTAACTACACCTGGGTGTCTTGCTACAAAATTAACATCATCACGGGCTTCATTAAAACCTTCTCCGCCATCAGCAGGACCGGGTATCGTACCAGCTGCTTCTGTATTTGATTCAGTACCTGCATCATAAGCAACGGTAGTGCGAGTTAAAGAGTCGCCGACGGCTAATGAAGATACATCTAAAGCACTAAGACCGGTAAACCCATCATTTGTATTCACCATCATAGTGGCAAGCGACAACTTAAGTGCCTCAAGTGAGTCTGTGGTTAATGTAATCGTGGTATTAGCACCAGGTCCAACAGGACCTTCGCTTGATGCGTTGGCTATAGCGTTTTCTAATGCAAGCAGTTGGCTGTTATCGCCTCCTTCAGCTATTGCTTCTAATGCAATTGAGGCCGCATTGCCAATTTGCCAAAGAGTGCCTTCAGTATGTGCAATAACAGCAATAGGCGATAGTGGCTGCCCCGCGGTTAAATTGCTGACGGTAACATCAAATGTATAGCTTACAGGCTCAGGAGTTGGCGGTGTGACAACCTGAACAGGTTCGTTTCTGTCGTTATCGCCGCAGGCTGCAAGTGAGGCTGCAAGTGCAACAACCACGATGCTTTTTTTAAAGTTATTTAAAGATGCCATGATAACGCTCCTACTTAACCGTAACGGTTAGCTTAGCTACTGGGTTTAACCATCTGTGAACCGTATTACTTAAATCGCTATTACCAGCGGTTAAATCGTCGTCACCTAACGTGCCTGGATGAATATGTACGTTAATATTGCTATCGGTACTTGTTAAGCCAGCGCCGCCTGTGCCCGCGTCGCCACCTGGGGCTGCAGGAATACCTGGCGTACCCGGTGCACCTGAGCCATCGACAATGAGTTCATTATTGTGCTCAGTGCCTGCATCATATGCATTTAAGTAAACAGTATAAGTGCCTGCTTCGGTTGGGATTTTCCAGCTATCCAGGCCAACAAAGCCATCGTTTGTAGGCAGTAACATAGCGGTTACTGAGAGGTAGTCATTACCATCGGTTGTCATTAGTGTGGCCATGGTCGATGATGATGGCGCTAATAAGCCTCCTGCTGGGTTTGCAGCCATGTCGCTACCTGCTGCAGTAGCTTGTGCCATTAGTTCTGCAATGTTGCCACCTTCAGCCATTGTTTGTAATGCAGTAGAAGCTTCAGTTGCAACTTCAAAAAGCTTATCTTCGCTGTCGTGTGCTGTAACTAGCAGTGGGGTAAAGTGAATGCCTTGTGTTAGGTTGGTTATTGCTAGGTCTAACTCTGCAGCTATGGCTGACTGGCTAGCTACTGCTAAAAGAGTTGCAAGTGTAAATGTTGAAGCTTTCATTTTTATTTCCTGTATGTGATGATTCGAGATAAGTATTGAACAATCGTCTCCAGAAACTCTCACAAACTTATCACTTTTTTATCACAGAAATTTAGGTTGTGATTTTTTTACAAATAAATAGATAAGTGGTGTTATATACCTGTGTATAATTAAACCGGATTTTAAAAATTAAAGGATTGTGCTATGGAAGAAAATCAAGAAATTAAAGTCGTTAATAAAGATGACCGAACTTGGGCAATGCTATGTCATTTAAGTGCATTAGCTGGGTTTATTGTGCCATTCGGCTCGGTGTTAGGCCCCCTTATTATTTGGCTAATTAAAAAAGATGAAATGCCTATAGTTGATATACATGGTAAAAAAGCGCTTAACTTTCAAATTACTATGGCTATAGCTTATTTTGTATGTTTTTTACTAATTTTTGCAGCTGTTGGTTTACTACTGTTACCTATGGTCGCTATCTTTTCATTTGTGATGGTGGTTATCGCAAGCGTAAAAGCCAACGATGGCAAAGAGTTTAATTATCCCCTTAGCTTAAATTTAATTAAATAAGCGTTTTGATTTAAGTTAAAAAGTCGTTCAAACCCAGCTTAATGGCTGGGTTTAGTTTTTAGTCATAAGGGAAAAATGCTCTATATAACATTATTTTTTACAGCATTTATATCGGCTACGTTATTACCCAGCTCGTCTGAAGTATTGATGGGTGGGATGATAATGCAAGGTAATACTAACTTATGGCTAATTTGGTTTGCAGCAACCTTAGGCAATGTATTAGGCAGTTGTGTTAATTATTGGCTTGGAACACAAGCATTACGCTTCAAAGATAAAAAATGGTTTCCAGTTTCTGAAAAAGGGCTTAAAAAAGCGCAAAAGCAGTTTAATAAATATGGAGTATATAGCTTACTGTTTGCGTGGTTACCTATTGTTGGCGATCCACTAACTGTTATTGGCGGCGTGTTTAAAGTGCGCTTTAGTATGTTTTTAGTGCTAGTAACACTCGGCAAAGGGCTACGTTATTTAGCTGTAATAGCCCTTGCCGTTGGATTATTTGTGCCAGTCCAGAGTTAGCGACACAGAGTCTGCAAAGCGCAGCGCATGAGGTTTATCCACTCGGGCTTTGGCATAATTTACACTTGGGTGCGAGTGGCAAACAGCAAGAATTTCAGCAACTAATTTTTCTAACAATAAAAAGTGACCCTGTTCAACTAAGCTAATTACTTCTTTAGTAATTACCTTGTAGTTAAGTGCTTGTTCTACTTCATCAGTTTCACAAGCTTGATCAGCCGGATAATGAATTTCTAAATTAATGACTACATCTTGTTTTTTTTCACGTTCATCAGGATTAAAGCCAATAAACGTGCGTAGCCGTAAGTTAGTTACATTAATTATTGCGTTTGCCATAGGTTATCCTTTGATCAGCTGTAAAAACTCATTACGTGTTTTCGGATCGGCTCTAAAGTTACCAAGCATAACCGAAGTACGCATACTTGAGTTTTGCTTTTCCACGCCACGCATCATCATACACATGTGCTTTGCCTCAACAATGACGCCTACACCTTTGGCACCGGTTACTTCCTCAACCGCTTTGGCAATTTGATGGGTTAGCTGTTCTTGAATTTGAAAACGGCGAGAGAACATATCCACAATACGTGCAAACTTAGACAAACCTAACACTTTGCCATCAGGGATATAAGCAATGTGACAGCGGCCAATAAACGGTAATAAGTGATGCTCACACATAGAGTAAAGCTCTATATCTTGTATCAACACCATATCGTCAGCATCTGAGGTAAATACTGCATTGTTAGTGATTTCGTTAAGCGTTTGGCGATAACCTTGAGTTAGGTACTCCATCGCTTTTGCAGCGCGTTTTGGAGTATCGAGCAACCCTTCACGTTCTGCATCTTCACCGACTGCGGTTATAATTTTTTGATAGCTTTCTTTTAATTCGTTATGCATAAGTTTCTCGTTTATTTAGATGACTTACTTAAGATGGCGACCACCATCAACAGGTAAAGCACGGCCTGTGATGTAATGGCTGTTTAGTAGTAGGTCGATACTATTGATAATTTCTTGGCATCCAGGTTCGATACCCATTAATGATTTTTTTAAAGTTTTAGCGCGATACTGCTCATCATCATGTTGATTAAAAATAATTAATGATGGTGCGACGGAATTCACTTTAATATTCGGTGCATATTTAGCACTAAATGATTTGGTTAAGTTATCCAAGGCGGCTTTGCTGGCCGCATAGGCTAAGTGTTTTGGGCTGCCAGTTTCCACTACGTAATCAGTTAGATGAATAATGTCAGCGGGCTTAGTGTGAGACGCCTGATAATTTAATAGTAAATCTGCACAGCGTAAGTTTACCAAGTACGGTGTTTTTGCATGAATGCGCATCATACTGTCAAACAGCTGCTCAAACTGAGGGTTGTTAGCTTCACAGTCCCAGCTTGATGCATTATGAATTATCGCGCTTAGTGAGTCAGTCTGTGCTTTAAGTAATGTAATAAAAGTATTAATACCCTCATCAGAACTAAAGTCAGCATAAAGACAAGTGGCCCCTTTTTGCTCTAGCAAATCTACCGCTTCATGGCGGGTACGATAAGTAATAATGACCGCTTGCCCTTGGGCTATAAAATGCTGTGCAAGCGCAAGTCCAATACGTTGTCCTGCACCAGTAATCAAAATAGGGGGGGTCATAAAATATAAAACTCTCTGTTGGCAAGCGTTAAGGTTAACCGTTAAAATTTAAGCCACTTATTTTCACGCCATTTTTTACGTAAAATATAAGCGGCTCGATCAGTTAAATCACACTTATAATATTGATTTAAAAAGCATCGTATATTGTTGGAATAGGCTGGCGCTTATGTTGCGTGCGTTGGTAAATTGCAATCAGTGTTTGTTCCACATGCTCGGAGACTGGTTTACCTTCTAAAAAGTCATCAATTTCTTCATAGCTTAAGCCTAATGCTTCCTCGTCAGTCAAACCTGGTCTATCACTTTCTAAATCCGCAGTAGGTGCTTTTTCAACTAACAAAGCAGGTGCACCTAATGCTGTTGCCAATGCTCTAACCTGACGTTTAGATAGACCAAACAAAGGGGCTAAATCGCAGGCGCCATCGCCAAACTTAGTATAAAAACCGGTAATGTTTTCGGCGCTATGGTCGGTACCTACAACGAGCCCTTGGCAAAACCCAGCAATTTCATATTGTGCAATCATGCGTTGGCGTGCTTTCACATTGCCTTTAATAAAGTCTATTTTTTCTTGTGTTGGCAATGGCTTATTATTACCAGCTAAAGTTGCCATTGTTTGCTCGTGCAGTGCGTCGGTTGCAGGCTGAATATTAACTGTCATACGGGTGCTGGGCTTAATAAAATCAACCGCCATTTGTGCTTCGCTTTCATCTGCTTGCACTCCATACGGTAAGCGCACAGCAATAAATTGATACTGTGTATCTTGGTGTTCTTGATTAAGCTCATTAACAGCAAGTTGGCATAATCGGCCACAGGTTGATGAGTCTACACCGCCACTAATACCTAGTACCAGTGAAGTTGAGTATGCGGCTTTTAAACGTGCTTTAATAAAATTTACTCGGCGTTTAATTTCAGCGTTAACATCAATACTAGGCTGAACTTTCATTTCAGCCATAATTTCGGCGCGCATGGCCCGCTCCTTAAAGTTAAAAAGTTTTAATGCTCAAAAAAGAATAGCTATTATGTGATTTCAAATTACACAATTAAAGTCCTATATACTCTTTTATTTGTTTAAGTTGAGCTTTTAGCTCGTTAATTTCAGCGAGTATCTCATTGAGCTCTTGGTTTTTTAACTCGTCTGTAATGGTTTGTGTTGCTGTTGGCTCATCGTTTTCTGCAGAAGGTGCTGTAAATAAGTGGATATAACGGCTATCACGCTTACCAGGCTCACGGGGCAGCTTTTTAACATGGCTATTTTCAATCAATTGTTCAAGCGATGTTTCAACGTCGTCAACATTGGTAAAGTCAGCTAAGCGAGCACAACGGGTTTTTAATTCACCGGGTGTTTGAGCTCCCCGCAATAATAATAAACATATAATGGCGCGTTGTTGTGCGTTAAATTGTAAGTGACTAAATTGTGTATTACAAAAGCGATGGTCGTATTTAGATACACGTCCACTGAGACCTTCATCTTCTGTTACCAAGCGTAAGTCGATTAATTCGGCAATGGTAGCCTGAACTTGCTGTTGGCTTAATTCGAGCACAGGAGCGCGATTTGATTTTTGATTACAAGCATTCGTTAAGGCATTTAATGATAGTGGGTAATGTTCAGGCGTTGTTGTTTGCTTTTCCAATAAACAGCCAATAACTCTTTGTTGTTCAACTGATAACTGCATAATATCCCTTACTTCATCGATTCTATTTTAAGCTTACACTGTTATTTAGCGCTAAGCCATTGTTGCAATTTAGCATGCATAGCAGGGCCATCGAGAGGTTTACTTAAATAGTCGTTCATACCGGCATTTAAACATTTGTCTTTATCTCCGCGCATTGCATTAGCCGTTAGTGCAATAATGGGGATGGTTTGATTCTCTTGACCCGCAAGGCCCTCTCTAATAGCCATGGTAGCTTGGTATCCATCCATAATAGGCATTTGGCAATCCATTAAAATAAGTTGATAAGTGTTTGCGGTTGCTCGGTTTAATTTGGTTAGGGCGTCTTTGCCATCTTCTGCAATATCAAAGGTAAGCTCAGCTTGTTTTAATAATGCACAGGCAACCACTTGGTTTACTTTGTTATCTTCTACAAGCAACACATGGCCTTTCGCTTTTTTTTGTTTATTAATCGCTGGAGGCAGCGCTAACTCTTTAGGTTGTGCTGCCAATGTACTTTTTACCAGCGTGTTATATAAATCAATAGCAGTGAGAGGTTTAAAAATTAAGGCTGCTTCATTGTTTCCATAAAATAAATTGCTTTTTGAATAGCTCATTGGGGCCATAATCAAAATATGGCTTTTCACTAAAAAATGTTTCAACTTTTCAGCCAAAGGGTGTGCTACAGGCTCCAAAAAGCTTGTGTCAATAATTGCTACATCCGGTGGCGTTTGTTGATGATTACTTATATAAGTTTCAACCTCTTCATAATCACATACTGCACTGACATCTGCGCCCCATAGCATTAATTGCTTCTCGATGATGGTGGCATTCATCTCGCTATTATCAACAATGAGTATTCGCTTTGCTTGTATATGTTGACAATCTAAATCAAATGCTTGGTCTATCACTGAGGTAATGCTGACTGAAAAAGTAAAGGTACTGCCTTCATTAGGTGAGCTATTTACACTTACCTCGCCTCCCATGAGTTCGCACAGCTGCTTAACTATTGCCAACCCTAAACCTGTACCGCCATATTGGCGGGTTGTTGATGCATCAGCTTGAGTAAAAGAATCAAATAACTGTTTTTGCTTCTCTAAACTAATACCAATGCCGGTATCAATAATCGCACATTCTAAAGTCGTATCATCGAGAGTTTTTTCAATGGTAGCGGTTACCAGTACTTGTCCGTTTTGAGTAAATTTTACGGCATTGGCAATCAAGTTATTTAAAATTTGTCGTAATCTATTTGGATCACACACAATCTCACTGGTGCTTACATGCGTAGTATCTAAAATTAATTGGGTGTTATTGCTTTCGGCCTTGAGCGCAAACGACTCAATAATCTCGCCTAGTAATTGTGGTAGATTAAATTGAATGCTTTCTATGTCTAACTTACCAGCCTCTATTTTAGAAAAGTCTAAAATATCATTAATAATCCCTAATAAAGACTCTGCTGACGATTGGGCAAGCTTTATATGATGACGTTGTTGCTGATCAAGTGAGGTCGCCTGAATGATATTAAGCATACCTAACACTCCATTCATCGGGGTGCGAATTTCATGACTCATGCTAGCTAAAAATTCACTTTTAGCGATCACCGCCTGTTCAGCGGCTTCTTTTGCCATTACTAGTTCAGCTTCGGTTTCTATGCGCTGTTCACTAGAGTGAAGACTTCCTATTAGCGCGCCGATAGCAATTAAAAAACCTTCTTCGTTTTGCGTCCATGATCTAACCGTTGCTTGTTCTGCGCATACAACACCAATAGAGCCGCTGCCTGCGGGGATCATAACACATAGCATTGCTTTAATAGGTGATGGCTCGAGGTAGCTTTTTGCTATGGGTGCGAGACAAGCTTGTTGCTGTGCGTCTTGAGCGCTAAAAACGGCTTTGTTTTCTAGGGTGGTAAAAAAGTCAGGGATGTCGTGCTGGCGCCAAGGCGTATTATTATCACTGTTATTTTGGCTATAACTCGCAATGGGACTAAGTTGAGTTTTGTATTTATCAAACAAGCGAATGCTTACTGTATTCACTTTAAGTGCACGACACACCGCACGAGTAATAAGCTCTTTTGATTCGCTTAATTTACCTTTTAATATGTGGTCGCTAATAGTTAACGACGCTAAGGTTTCATTAAAACGAGCTATTTTTTGATCTTCTATTGCTACCTTTTTACGGGCATCAATATTTTGTAGTGAGCCGAATATTCTGTTACAACGCCCATTTTTATGCTCGGCTTCACCATGTATGAGTGCCCAAATCACTTCGCCGTTGGCATTAATAACTTCCAGTTCGGCCTCGTAGCTTTCACCATATTTAACCGCCCTGGAAATTAGTTCAGCCGCCTTATCTCTGCTTTTACCCTCTTTAAAGTAATATAAATCGGATGACCATTTAGGTTGCTCATCTAAAGGGTATTCAAATATCTTTTTGGTCATGTCTGACCAAAATACCTGCTTTTTTTCTAAATTAAATGACCATGCGCCCACTTGCGCTAGGTTACTCATGACCTCGAGCATTTTTTCGTTTTCGTGTTCTCTATTGAGCATTTTTAAAAACAATAAAAACGCAAAAATAAGCAAACTCAAAATAACAATAATAACGATACGTAACGGCCAGATAGACGACGATGCCGGTTGCCAGCCTGTTTTTGGCACTACATAGAGCTGCCAAGCTCCGCCTTGAAAGTTTAGGTTAAACTCAAGCGGGTTTTGGCTGGTAATTTCAGGGTCACCAAAGAAAAACTCACCTTGTTTACCTAAGCCATTGCGTCCTTGAATAGCAACGGTGTATTTTTTTTGTAATTCGAAAATTCCAGCGTTGTTATAGACTTTTTCTATATCGAGTACCACAGAAAGCAGCCCCCAAAAAGAGTGGTCTTCAGGTAAATAAACTGGCACTCGTGCAATCAAAGCTTCACTGCCTTGAACTAACGTGAGCGGTCCAGCCATTACAATAGTATTAGTGTCGCGTGCTTTAATAGCATCATCGCGTTGCGCTTTATTTTCTAAAAAATTGAGTCCAATGGCTTTTTCATTCCCTTTAAGCGGGTAGGTCATTGTAATGACCATATTAGGTGCAGCACCAATATTACGTAGTTCGTTAGAGGTGTTAAACAGTGGAGCGGCAATTTGCCCAAAACGTGTTTGGCTTAAATTAGGCTCGGCAGCAACGGCTACAGCCAAGCCTCGTATTAACTGAATATTAGATACCAAAATAGCTTCAAGCTGAGCTCTGTAGGTACTTACTTGAGAAAGTACTTGTAAACGGTAAGCATCTTTTGCCCGATTATAATTAAGCCGTTCAAGCACTAAGCTTGTTATTGCAATTAAAGTGATTGCAAATAAAAAGGTAAGCTTAAAATTATAAATGGATGTGCGTTTACTTTTGCGCTGTTGCCACATAAGGTGTAATTAAATTGTTAATATAGAAAGCTTAACTATAGCTAACTAACACTAGAAACAAAAATGGCGCAGTTAAATATGCGCCACTTTCTTTTTAACTATAAACACGTTTAGATATTATGAATCACTAACTTCGCGTGCCCAATGATGCTGTTTCGCAACATGTAACTTGCGGTAGCCATCCAATAATGCGGCGTGCTTTTTAAAGCCTTCAAGCGATAAACCTGGGAAAGTTAAGCCGTTAAAGCGTGTACGACCTTCTGCAATCTCAATTGCAAGGGTTACATTATTAGCGCCAAACATCAGTCCTAAGGCGTCTTGGTAGCTTGTATATTCACGTTCGTCATCGTATTTAATTTCTAAAATAGCTTTTAAACAACGGAAATGACGCATCGCGTCTTCATTAACTTGGCCGGTATGTAAAATCCAGTCAACCCAATCAATCGCTTCTTCGCTGCCTGCGGCTAAGCATAAGTGTGCTTTCAGTTCACCAATACGTAGAGTATGCCAAGGCGTATCGGCATCGGTTGCTAAGCCAATGAATTCAGCAGCGCGAATAATATCGCTATGACCAGCTTCTTCTAGGTTTTCGTAAATTTCCATCAGTTGCTCAGTGTCATATTGATCAAGTGATAAGAAAGTTGCGCGGAATTTAGCGCCTTCGTTGTTATTACGCCAAATAAGCTCATCTACCGGATAAATATCAGACATACCAGGCACTAAAATACGACATGCATACACATTTAAGTGGGTGTAATCCATGATGTAGATATCATGGCCCATGCTGTGAATTAAATCAGTACAGAAGTTATATTCTTGCTCAGTTGAACCACTAAAGTCCCAATGTACAAATTCAAAGTCTGCTTCAGAACGGAAAAAGTCATGAGAAATTAAACCGCTTGAATCAATAAAGTGCAGTTCAATGTTTTCAGGTGTGGCTACTTCGTCGTTGTCAAAAGTGGCAGGTTGAAATACGTCTAGTTGATCTAGGCGACGACCTTGCAGTAGCTCAGTTACCGTACGTTCAAGTGCCACTTCAAATGAAGGATGAGCACCAAAAGAGGCAAATACAGAGCCATCTACTGGGTTGATTAGCGTAACACTCATTACAGGGTATTTACCGCCAAGTGAGGCATCTGCAATACGTAAGTGGAAGCCATGGCTACGCAACTCTTCACAGGCTTCATGAATTTTAGGGTATTGTTTTACCACATCTTCAGGCACGATTGGTAAGCTAATACCTTCAGCAATAATGCGATTTTTAATGGCGCGTTCAAATACCTCAGATAACCCCTGTACACGGGCTTCAAATTTAGTATTACCAGCACTCATACCATTAGAAACAAAAATATTACCAATCACGTTCACCGGAATATAAATATCTTGGCCGTCGCGCTGGCGGGTATAAGGCACAGTACAAATACCACGTTCAAAATTACCAGAATTAAAGTCATAAAGGTGTGAGGCAGTTAATTCACGCTCAGGGTCGAAGTAATCCCATAAGCTTTCATCCATAATCCCTTGTGGTACTTGATCTTCTGCTACTTTAAACCACTTTTCGTTCGGGTAATGAGTAAAGTCACCATTGGCAAATTCTTCACCTAAGTAAAAATCAGCAAAAAAGTAGTTACAGCTTAAACGCTCAAAATATTCACCTAGCGCAGAAGCGATAGAGGCTTTATCAGTAGCACCTTTACCGTTAGTAAACATCACACCACAGTCGCTATCTTTTATATGAACTGAATAACAGTTTGCTACAGGGTTAAGCCATAGCGCTTCTTCAATATTAATATTTAGCGCTTTTAGCTTGTTTTGCATGGTAGAGATAGACGATTCTAAATCGCGGTCTTTACCTTTAATAAATGTTTTTTCAGTCATTTTGATCTCAACTAGGTCTGCACAATACATGAACTGTGTATTATCGTGGATTTTGATGTTTATTTCACCCTTTACCCGCTTTTCGTAGCGTTTTTAATAGAACGATTATGAATATATGCTAATAATAGTTTATTGAAAAAGCTAAAGGGTATGTTTATGTTTAAAGTAATCAAACGGTTGCTATTAATTGTTGTGGTTTTAGCGCTTGGGGGGACTGCTATTGTATACGGCGTGTTGACTCTAAGTTTACCTACTCTTGATGGTAAAGGCCGAAGCGATGCGGTAACGCAGCCAGTTAAAGTTGCTCGAGATACGCTTGGCCAAGCTGTTATTACTGCAGTAACTCGCCACGATGCTGCCTATGGCTTAGGTTATGCTCACGGGCAAGACCGCTTTTTTCAAATGGATTTACTTAGACGTAATGCCGCAGGTGAGCTCAGTGAGCTATTTGGTAAAGCCGCGCTCGCTCTTGATAAAAAAATGCGCTTTCATCAATTACGTAAACGTAGCCAAACAATTTTAAAAACTCTCCCCCAAGCCGATAAGCAACTACTAAAAAGCTATGCACAAGGGGTAAACGAAGGACTTGCGCAAGTAGGGTACCCAAGTTTTGAATACCTACTTACAGGGGCTGAGCAACAACCATGGCAAAGCGAAGATAGTCTGTTAGTTATTTTTAGCATGTATTTAGATTTACAAACCGCTACCTTTGAGCGCGACCAAGCTTTAATTCAAATACAGCAGCAATACGGTGCAAAAATGGTTGAATTTTTAACCCAACCAAGCCAATACCAAGCAGCATTAGATGGCAGTATTTTAACACCTTATTCTCAAACTATACCTCAGTTACCAACGCAGCCATTAGCGGCGATTAAAAGCATTACTGCTAATTTAGAAGTAGGCAGTAATAACTGGGCAGTGACCGCAGATCTAACTAATACTCAAGCTGCGATGCTTTCAGATGATATGCACTTATCAATGGCGGTGCCGGTTATTTGGTATCGAGCGCAGCTTAATTACACTCATAACAATCAAGCGTATCAGGTAACCGGTGTTTCGTTACCAGGAGCACCTGCCATTGTGGTTGGCAGTAATAATAAAATTGCATGGGGATTTACTAATGGCTATATAGATACAGCCGACTGGGTTGCACTAACGGATAGCAGTAAAACATGGCAAGTAAATGAAGTGATTACCTTGGATAATGGCAACGATGAAATCTATCCCTTAACGCTAAGTGAGTATGGCCCTGTTAAATACATTAACAATCAGCCTTATGCCCTAAGTTGGGCTGCGCATCAGCCGTATGCCGTTGATATGCAATTGTTACAGCTTGAGCAGGCTGAAACAGTGGATGATGCCCTTAATATTGCAAGTAACGTGGGTATTCCGGTACAAAACTTAATGGTGGTAGATAGTCAAGGCAGTGCAGCTTGGAAACACATGGGCGGTATTCCTGCACGAACAGTACCCAGTGAGTTAGCCATTAATGAAAATGAATATGCAGCAACTTGGCAGCAAAATGAAGTTATTCGCCCGTTTGTTAAAAACCCTGAGAGTGGGCGTCTATGGACAGGGAATTCACGAGTGGTCTCTGCTGAGGATAATGCACGTTTTGGTAATGGCGGCTATGCCCTAGGTGCTCGTGCGACGCAAATACGCGATCGGTTGTTTGAAAAACAGCAGTTTAACGAAGGCGACTTTTACCAATTACAGTTAGACAATCAAGCGCGTTTTTTAACTCCTTGGCATAGCTTATTACTTGAGCAGTTAAAACAGCAGCCAGAACACTATGCAGATTATATCAATGCACTGGATAACTGGCAGCAATGCGCCTGCTCAACCTCCGTTGGTTATACTTTAGTTAAAACGTATCGTGATGAACTAATAAATATTTTATTTAGTAGTATTGAAGCCAGCCTCAATCAGCAGGATGGTACATTAAGTTATGTAAAACGCGATTTGGAGCCCGCTGTTTGGCAGTTAATAAAAGCGCAGCCAGCAAGTTGGGTTAACCCGCAATTTACGAATTGGGAGCAGCAATTACAGGCAGCTTTTGAGCAAACTCTCACGCAGTTAACAGCAAAGTTTGGTAATAACATTCAAAACTGGCAATGGGGTAAAGTAAACGAATTAGCGATTGAACACCCATTTGCTAAACAAATACCTCTATTGAGTAAGCTACTAAATATGCCTACCGCTCCAGGGTTTGGTGATAGCTATATGCCTGCCGTACAAAAAACCAGTTTTGGCGCATCGCAGCGATTTATTGCCCAGCCTGGATATTTAGAAAGTGCCATTTTAACAGTGCCTGGAGGGCAATCAGGGCACCCACTTTCTGAGTTTTATCGAGCCGGTTTTGATGAATATGTAGAAGGAAAGCACACCCCATTGTTACCGCAAACATTCATGCATCAAATTGAAATAGTGCCTATCAACGACTAGCTTTGGATGCAGAGTGAGCTAAATAAGTTGCTATCACGTTTTATAACCATGATTATTAATTATAGGGTTACAACAATGAAAAAATTACTACCGGCATTAATAACGACTTTACTACTAAGCAACTACGCGGCGGCGGATGACAACCCAGTTACAGCTAAGCAACTGAGCGAGCATGTATACGTCCTATACGGACAAGGTGGCAACATTGCAGCCTGCGTAGGGGATGATGGCATATATATCATTGATGATCAGTTTGCCAAACTCTCAGACGATATTAAAAAAACCATTAGCGACTTAAAGCCAGGCAGTGCAGAGTTTGTAATTAACACTCATCATCATGGCGATCACACCGGTGGTAACGAAAACTTTGCTAAAGCCGGAGCCCATGTTATTGCCCACAATAATGTACATAAACGCCTAAAAGAAAAACATGGCGAAGGGTCGGATTACCTACCACGAATTAGTTTTGGTGATGATTTAACACTGCACTTTAATAATGAGCAAGCGCATGTTGTGCATTATCAACATGCCCATACCGATGGCGATGCGGTGATTTTTTTCAATAATGATAATATTGTGCACATGGGAGACATTTATTTTAACTTTGGCAGCCTACCGTTTGTTGATGTAGACAGTGGGGGTAGCGTTGATGGTGTTTTAGCGGCGGTTGATGATGTGATTAATCAGATTGATGATAAAACCCAAGTTATTCCTGGTCATGGCCCGCTAAGTGACCGTTCAGGACTGATCACGTATCGTAAGCTGTTGCAACAAGCGAAAGATGTTATGCTAAAAGCAATGCAAAATGACGCCAGTTTAGAGCAGGTACTTAAAGCAGACCCATTGTCAGAACTTGGTCTTGAATATGCAAATTGGTTACCTAAAGAGCGCGTAACCACACTTTTTTATCGCAGTTTAAAGTAGCGCACAGCGCGAATAAAAACGCATAAACCTAATAAAGCTGAGCATGTGTTCAGCTTTTTTAATTCTTACATGCCCCAAGGAGTTGCGTATGTCGGCAGAAAAAACCCATCTTGAAATTTGTAACTTAACCCGAGAACAATACCCACAAATTAAAACCTTGATGGACGAAGCTTACCCCGACCTAGGCGGCGCATGGCCAAGCCATACTATTTTTAGACTCATCGATCAATTCCCTGAAGGGCAAATAGGTATTGTGGATGATGGCGTGCTGGTGGGTTTAGCGCTGAGTGTACAGGTAGATTATGCGCGTTTTTCAAACCCGCATACCTATGAAGATATTGCCGACGGCCACGACCGCGTATTTAGCGACACCACAGGGGATGCTTTATACGGTTTGGATGTTGCTATTAGTGAGCAATACCGAGGCATGCGTTTAGGGCGTCGTTTATATGATGCGCGAAAAGAATTGTGCCGTCAGTATAACTTACGCGCTATTTTGGCGGGTGGGCGTATTCCGCGTTATTACAATCACAGCAGTGAAATGACCCCGATGGAATACATTGCTAAGGTCGATCAAAAAGAGCTGTATGACCCCATACTCAGTTTTCAATTAGCCAATGACTTTCAGGTTAAACGATTATTGAAAAAATACTTACCTGAAGATCAGGAGTCGGTCGGTTATGCCACATTACTTGAGTGGAATAACATTATGTATGAGCCAACCGACACCGTTATTGAGTCAACTAAATCAATCGTACGGGTAGGGGCTGTGCAATGGCAAATGCGCTGTGTTGAATCGGTTGAAGAAATGCTTAAGCAAGTTGAATACTTTGTTGATACGGTATCTGATTACAAAAGCGATTTTATTTTATTCCCTGAGTTTTTTAATGCGCCACTGATGGGATTAACCGAGCAAAGTAATCAAACCGAGGCAATTCGGTATTTAGCCGAATACACTGAGACCTTTAAAAACGCCATGTCGCGTATGGCGATAGAATACAACGCCAACATTATTACCGGCTCAATGCCGCTTGCCGAAGACGATAAAATATATAACGTTAGTTATTTATGCCATCGCAGCGGTAAAATAGACGAGCAACGTAAAATTCATATTACCCCGCATGAACAAAATGATTGGGTGATCCAAGGCGGTGATAAAATTGCTGTATTCGATACAGATGCAGGCCGTGTAGGTATTCAAATTTGTTATGATGTCGAATTTCCTGAGTTGTCACGTATTTTGGCCACCCAAGGTTTGGATATTTTATTTGTGCCATTTTGGACTGACACTAAAAATAGTTACTTGCGTGTACGCCATTGTGCCCAAGCACGTGCCATTGAAAACGAATGTTATGTGGTTATTGCAGGCTCTGTGGGTAACTTACCTGAAGTAGAAAGCTTAGATGTGCAGTTTTCACAGTCGGCGGTACTAACCCCATCGGACTTTTCATTTCCGCACGATGCCACACTAAATGAAGCCACCACCAATACAGAAATGTTATTATTTAGCGACTTAGATATGGATAAGTTAAAAATTCTTCACAGTGAAGGGACAGTGCGTAACTTAAAAGACCGCCGTCACGATTTGTATGAAGTGATATTGAAAAAGAGAGATATTTAATGGCGTGGATGTATTTAATTATTGCTGGGTTACTTGAGATTGGCTGGCCTATAGGGTTAAAAATTTCTCAAACCCCTGAAACTCGTTGGCAGGGCATCGCGATTGCCATTGCGTTTATGGTCGCGAGCGGCTTTATGTTGTGGTTGGCGCAAAAGCAAATATCTATGGGCACGTCGTACGCAGTATGGACAGGTATTGGTGCCGCTGGTACGTTTTTAGTGGGTATATTATTTTACGGTGATGCCACCACGTTTGGTCGTATTGCTGGTGTGTTAATGATTATTTGCGGTGTGATCACCCTAAAAATTAGTCATTAGTCATTAAAAAACAAGCGCAGGTTGATACCTGCGCTTGTTTAGCTGCTCGGCAGCATTACCAATATCGCGGCCACTGCAATCAATAATAGCCCAGCGCTATCTTGGCGTTTTAGCGGTTGTTTTAACCATAAAACAGCAATTAACATCGTAAAAAATACTTCTATCTGGCCGAGCGTTTTTACATAGGCAACATGCTGCAAGCTCATTGCGCTAAACCAACCTATTGATCCCAAGCAACTAAATATACTCACCGTACAAGTCATGCCCTTATGCTGAAACATAGTTTTAAATGTATCGCGTTCCTTTAAGGCAATATAAATACACAGCATCAGTGTTTGTAAACTAATAACAAGCAATAAAACCCATGCAGGCGCATACGGAAAAGCAATCCCCGAACTCAAGCTGGCTTCTCTGATCCATGACGATGACAACGCAAACGAAGTGCCGCAGGTAAGTCCTATTAATGCTGTTTTTAAGCTAAAGTGTTTCACATTGGCGATACCACTTAATAGCAATACCGCAATTGCACCAATAAACACGCCAAACCAACCAAGTAATGAAAGCGTTGAGCCAAAAAACAGCAACCCGAGTATGGCCGCCATAAGCGCTTCACTTTTAGCTAGGCCGGCGCCTACAGCAAAATTATTCATTTTAAATAATTTAACCATGAGTCCCGTGGCAATAATTTGCACTATGCTGGCACCAATAATGTAGCTAATAAATAAAGGGTTGAATGAAGGAAAGGGAGCATCTTGGTAATAATAAAGCGCATATAAATACAGCCCAGCAATAGGGCTTGCCATAATAAAGCGGGCTAATGTAACGCCAGCAATGCTCACATGAGTGCTTAATTTACTTTGCAGAGCATTGCGCCATGACTGCATAAATGCAGCAAAAATAGTCAGTAAAATCCAAATCATCTTAAACAACATACAATAAGCGGAGGAGTAATTTAGCAGTACTGTGACATGAAAGCGATCATCAAAAAGGCATAATGAATATTCATCACCTGCGACAATTTGCCACAGTGACGCACTGCTTAAATCGGCTATAGTGTCTGGGATGTTACTGCTAGCCGCCAGAACTCAGGTTATTTATATTTGGCGGCTTTTTTCTATTTGCTGTGTTATTTTGAGTTATAAAAAATAACTTGAGAATGATAATGACGACTTTATTGGTTTGCGCCTTAATTGCAGTGATCATGCCTTATGTTGCGAGAATCCCAGCTATTATAGAAATGAATAAGCTCGGTGGTTACGATAATAAACATCCGCGGCAACAACAAACACAACTTACAGGACTCGGAGCACGGGCGCTGGCTGCTCATCAAAACTGTTTTGAATCGTTAGCGGTTTTTGCCGTTGCTTTGGCTGCTGTATTAGGCACAAACAATGTTAATGCCGTAACCGAAACTTTAGCGATGACGCATATTGTAGCGCGTATTTTATTTTGTACTTTTTATTATTTAAACCTCGATATTATTCGCTCGATCACTTGGCTGGTAGGCATGGGAACCGCTATTGGCATGATCGCCGTCAGTTTATAACGAGAATAAGCAAAAACCACAAAGCAAGCAGCCTAAAAGGGTGCTTGCTTTATAGTCTTAAATAACTCAATAGCATTAATGCGATACTTTAATTCGCTCTACCAAATCACTTTTTGCAACTGTACTATTAAGTGCAAAATCAAGTTGTATCAGTACGTTCTGTTGCCCTATTGATGAAGGCGTATATTGCCATTGCATCAGTGCTTTTTTTGCCTCTTTATTAAAGACTGCTTCTGGCTCAGCTTTTACAACAGTAATGTTAGCTGTTTTGCCTGCTGGGGTTATGTCGTATTTTAATACCACTGAACCGCTAATGCCTTGTTCCGCCGCTTGTTTTGGGTAAAGCGGTTCGATTCGCATCACGGGAGCGATAGATGTTTCTTTTTTAGCTGATGCTTCAGGTTGCTTTGCTACTGCTAAGCCACTGAGCAAGCTTGCTGCTATAAGTAACGCGCTTCCTTTTGCTAGGCGCGAATGTGCGCCGTTATGTTTGATATTAGTAAGTCGTTGTAACATGGTTTTTTTATCTCCGTAGTGTGAATAAGCCATCAGACCTGCTGGCGCATTGGCAGCGCAGTTTACTAAGGCTTTGCTGTATAAAATTTGTTGCTGTGTGGTTTTATTACTTAGTACCCGTTCATCACAAGTTAGCTCCTGCAAACGTCTACAGCTTGCGTATGCCATCCAAGCTAAAGGGTTAAACCACATTAAAATTGTAGCCAGTAATAGCAGCGCATTTGTTAGGTTATCTTTGCGTTTTATATGCACATTTTCGTGCTCTAAAATAAGCGCCAATGTGGCTTTATCAAACAGAGTATTGTAGTTGTGTGGTAAAACTAGCTTGCTATTTAGTACCCCAATTACCATAGGTGTTGCCACTTGATGACTAGTAAAGGTTTTTACCCCTGAGCTTATTTCTGCTTGTAAATTTGTTACTTCACAAAGCTGTAGGTTGCTTACAAATCGGCGGTGAATAATCCAAGTGGCGAATAAAAGCAGTGCCGTAATAACTACATAAAATAGCGCCCAGTTAATACTAATAGTGCTTATTAATGGTTGATTTGGAGTAATGATATAATGACTAATTGGACTGTTTTGTAATGGTCTAATTGCATTGGGTAAATTAGCGACAAGCAGCGAGGCTGGTATTAACCACACTAATTTATAAATAAGCTGCGAACCAATTGCTTTTAAGCCAAAGCGCTCAAGTAAAACAAATCCTGCAAACAACAGACTCAATAATAGTTGTTGCTCTATTAGCCAATTAAAGCTTGTTTGAATAATCATGAGAATCCCTTACTTTTGGTTTTTTTCCCAGTCATCTATGACTTTTTTAAGCTCGTTTATATCTTGTTGAGAGAGTTTTTCTGATTTTGCAAAACCACTTACCAACGGAGCTATGCGGCCACTAAAAAAACGCTCAATAAAGTTCTGGCTTTCTTTTTGGGTGTAATCAGCACGATTTATACAGGGGGTGTAAATATATTGGCGGCCTTCTTTTTCGAAGCTAAGCGCTCCTTTTTTAACTAATCGACCTAGTAAGGTTTTAATGGTTTTTTCGTGCCATTGTTTATCATCACTCAAGCGCTCAATAATTTGGCTGGCATTAGCGGGGTAGCTAATCCATAGCGCATCGAGTACTTCAAATTCTGCTTTTGATAATTCGATCATTTTATTGCCTACAAGTGTAATCTTTAATTTAAGACTACACTTGTAATCTATTTTTGCAAGTTTATTTTATATTTTTTAATCGCATTAAAGTGAGGGGGTAGCGTGAGCTTGTTAGCCTAAAATGTCGCTTTTATTAATTTTTATAAACTGGTTTTCAGGTAAATTTAAATGGTCTAACAGTAATTCACTTATTTGTACGCGGTATAAATCAATCACTTTGTAACCACAGTAATGCGCCATTTTACGAATTTGTCGATTAAGTCCTTGTTTTAAAATAATACTAAACTGATTGTCAGTGATTTTAGTCACCTCACACGGCAAGGTCATTTGCTTGTCGACAGGGACGCCTGCAGCCATTTTTTCGCAAAAATCCGCATCTAAAGGTTTATTGACGGTTACTAAATAGCGTTTAGGCTGATGAAAGTCAGGGTGGATCAGCTGGTTACAAAAATCCCCATCATTGGTCAAAATAAGCAATCCGCGTGAGTCTTTATCAAGGCGACCAATAGGGTATACCCGTGTTAGTTGCGGTAAATGATGAATAAGGCTGCTTGGGTCGTGCTGATTGAGTTTACAATCAATTCCTAGAGGTTTGTGATAAGCAAAGTAGACTAAATCGGCCGGGCCTTTAATGGCTTGGCCATTAACAATGACACTGTCGTTTTCGTCCACATGATCAATATGATTTGCGGGGCGATTATTAACCATGACCACACCTTCATCAATCAAACGCGAGGCTTGTTTGCGAGAGCACACGCCGGCATGCGCTATGTACTTTGCGAGTCGAATTTTTGTATCCATGATAGCGCGTAATTAAAAAAATCTGATCGCGATTATAGCAAAGCTGCGTATTGATTACTTGGACAGTTAATTTAACAGTAGGTAGGTTAATATGGGTATTCAATTTTCAGAACTAAAAAAGCATCAGCCATTACAAAAAGTGGTGGTTCATTCACTGGAAATGGCCTTGTATCAAGTGTCTGTTGTCATTAATAATGTTGAATACTATGTACAAGAAAGCGATGGTGAATTTGTAAAGGCGGTCAGCCCATTACATATCCAAAAGCGCTTTGAAGACATTGCCTACGCGCAAATGATGCTTAGGCATACCAGCGCTTATGATGAAATGTGTGGTCAACCGGAAAAAATTTCTAGCAATATGCTTGAAGTTCCCTTTGGACAAAATAACCTGTTTTAACATCAGGTATTTGCTAAAATAGGTCTATTTGGAATAGCCAATGTACCTATTGCAGGCAGAAAATACTGAGCAATTAAACCAAGCACTGCGTGTTAATATGCTTGAGTTTAATGCTCAACACTTCGACGTAGAGCGCCAAGCTCTCGGCTTTAAATATCTCGATAAACAGCATGAATTAGTTGCCGGTATAAGTGGTCATGTATTTGGCAATTGGCTGCTAATAAGTTGGTTGTGGTGTGCTGAATCGGCACGAGGCAAAGGCTTGGCTAACTCGTTATTAACATCACTTGAAAATGCGGCAATTGAAATGGGTGCCGTTCAAGCTCAGCTTGACACCTTAGATTTTCAAGCCAAACCTTTCTATGAAAAGCGTGGTTATCAGGTTAAATATCAACTTAACAATTACCCGCTTAGTGGTACGCGCTACTTTATGGAAAAGCCGCTGGTAGCGGCTAAATAATGCTAGGGTCTAATCCACAAAGGTCAACAGACCCTATGTTATTCTTTTGTGGTTAAAGGCGTGCCATCAAAGCTAATGCCTAAAAACGGTGTTGCTTCTGGTGCTAACATAAACGTACGAATATTCATGTGATCATCGGCATTTGGGTTGTCTAGTACATCTTCACGGTAAAATTTACCAAAACAATCTAAGGTATTTTGTTTACTAAGACCGTTGAGCTTAGCAAATGCAAAAATTTTGCACGAACCATTATTTTCACTCGCAGAGCTTAATAACCCATGGTTATTAAATCCACATGCAGTAAAGTCATAATGTGCTTCAATCACCGCCATTGTGTTGGTAAATTGAATTTTTTTTGGATTGTTTGCTAGTTGCTGTAAAAAGTCTAGTAGTAACATTTTTATCCTTTTAAATATAAAGTTATGAGAATATTAAAAATCGTTGCTAGTAAGCTCTGCATTTAAAAGCTTTCCATCATTAATATAGAAATAACCATCCCAGTATTGTGACGTAAATTCTACTGAATCAAAAAGCTCATAGTAATCACCTAACTGTGCAAGGTTTGCAACAGGATCTTTGTACTTTATATCCGAAAACTCCCAACTATTTCCTTGCTTAAAATAGTCCGCTAATGCCGCGAGTTTTATATTATTAGTAGAGATAGGTTCAAAAAGTTTTAGCTTGGCAATAGAGTCAGCTTCCTCATATAAGAACTCGCTGCATGGAGTAACATTGATATTTTTTTCAGAGGAACTGATTAGTTTTAATGATGTGTTTAAATTTTTATTAAAATTACCATCGGCTTTAGCGGTAAAGCTTTTAATACAGTGCTTATTGAATGCGACTTTGCCTATTAGCTGCCCTTGGGAAAGTCCTATCAGCCTTTGTTCTATTTTTGTGTCTGATGACTTGTAGTATGCGGTTTCAACATTTACAAATTTTTTCTTTAATGCCTTTATTTGTAGAGGCGTTATAGGAGCCGCTGCTTCTACAACCACATCATTATTGAGTTTGATTTTAAGCTCTTTATTTTCCAGTGTGAGCACATTATTAATTTGCATGGGCAATAAATTTAAATGAAACTGATAGCCTACCAATTGATTATTAATGAAATGCAAAGCATGGTTTCTGCCATAAACGCGGATTAATTTGTTTTCGCTTTTGAGCTCCAAGCTGTGTAATCCTAGTATATGAGCTACTTCCTGCGTACTTTGACCAAATTTTGTGCCAAAGAAGAAATTTGGCTTAACTAACTTACTATCAAACTCTTTAAATAAGGGTTTTTTATTTTTAAAAGAAATTGTTATTTTATTTTCTGTTGATTGCAGGATGCCAAATAAGTGCTCTCCTTCAATAAAAACAGCTTTTGACATTGCTTGTTGTTCATTACAGTTTTTAGACGGTGTAAAATAAGCTGTATAATGTAAGTGTCTTTTGTCTGAGCTAGAAAGGTTATTTTGATTAGTTTCTCGTATAATTAGAAACTTTTCTTTAATATGAATCTGGCTATCACTCGATTTCTTTGTGGCATTTTTAAACTTAGATAAAGCTTCGGCTCTTAAGTCTTTTTGTGCTTTTGCTTCGTCATCTGACTTTGATAACGTTATCTCAGTTTTAATGACCAGAGTGTCTGAAGTGTTTTCACAGCTTTTATCTTTTACAAAGTAAGTTGTGGCTTGAGCGCTGCACTGCCAAATGCAAAGAATTAAAAATAAAATAATACGCATAAACTTCCCTATTTATAGTTATTTGAAGCTTAACTCTAACTCATTTTTTTGTTGATTTATATTAAAATTAAATCGCGATAAAAAGTTCATCCCTAATAAGCCTTGGCCGTGGATATTTTCGATACTGAGCACTTCAAAGTCGTAAATTAGTTGCTCACCTACTTTAAAAGACTCAACTTGATAGCGCTTAACTTAAATTTTCCCATTTGCAGTGTTTACTGTTACATCGTTTAAATAAAGGGCCTCGGGGGAAGTTGGCTAATAACATTACTCGAAAGAGAGGTAATACTTGCGCCGGCATCTATCATTAATTTAGCTCGTTACTAATTAAATAATGCGCGCCGTAAGGGGTAAGAGGAGTAAAGCCACCTTGCGATTTAGAGTAGTTAATGCGCTTATAAAGTCGCTTTGCTGGTAATAGACACGAGTACGTACGTATAAAAAATTGCTATTGTTGTTTTGATAATCGAGAGCCAGATTTGGGTTTGTGCGATAATTTCTTGCCAATTTTGTTGCTCACTTAAACTATGAAGTTCGGTTTTTGTTAAATTTCCCAAGCGCACATTTAAAGTGCTTTGATGTTGCTCATTTTACAACGGTTGTAGTTCAAACAGCGCAATGATTGCATTTTGAATTTGCTCATCATTTATTGAATAATCGATCTGTAATATAAGTAATTCTGTATTGTAAGGGTCTTGATTTAATAGTGTGTTTAACAGTGCTTCGCTAAGAACTAGGTTAGCATTTAGCCACGTTTTTAATTGCAAAACCCATGAAGAGTAAATTGTGCGAGCAAGGGCTGAGGAGCGTTGCTTTAGTTGCTGGTAAGTATTAAAAGCCTCGTCAAACTGGTGTTGTCTAAATTGTTGTTTAGCTTTAGCAAGTAGCTCATTTTGAGACGCTTTAAGCGCTTTTACAGATGAGTTTTGGATTTCTTTTTTGCTGACAAAAGCTACTTGTTCTGGCCATAATAGATAAGCATTGAGGCTAAGTTAACCAATTAATAGTAAGGTTATTAACTTGGTATAATGGCTCATCTTAAACTCTTAGTTGTATTTTAGTTTATTGAATAAAGTGCGCTAAGTCATGAATCGTCGTAATTTCAATATCAGCCAGCCCTTTATAGGCATAGGCTTGTGCTTGATTATTTAACCATACAGACTGACAGCCAGCATTGTTAGCACCTTGTACATCGCTATCAAGGCTATCACCTATGTGTAAAATATCACTGTTTTTGATACGTAAATGTGTTGCGGCTTGATCAAATAATGTTGTGTGTGGTTTGGCTTTACCATGGAAGCCAGCTTGTAACACCAGTTCAAACTTACCTTTTAAATTAAATCGCTCAACCTCGACATTACCGTTAGTAATGGCAATCAATTTGTAGTGTTGACTTAGTTTATCAAGCAATATTAGTACGTCTTCACTCACCGTAATATTGCTTCGCTCATCTGAAAATGCTTGATACGCCTTATTTGCATGATGCTCTATTTCATCACCTTTAAAACCTAATTCAGACAATACTAAGCGCAAGGTATGCTTACGCCATTGTGTGACGTCATCAATAAGCTCTGGCTGCTGTAGTGCTGCGAGTTCACGGCATTGCTGCCAAAACTGTGGTCCTTGTTTTTTGTAGCCTGGTAGCGCATTTAAATAATCAATTTGCGCCTGAACGGCTGCGGTTATGATAGGGCGGTTATCGTACAAGGTGTCGTCTAAGTCAAAACTCAGCACAGAAAAAGGAGAAATTGCGCGATTAAATCGGATCATAGTTGCTGCTCTAATCGGTTCTTTTTTTAGCACGTGGGTGGGTGTTATCGTACACCTTAGCTAAGTGCTGAAAATCTAAATGAGTATAGACTTGGGTTGCAGATAAACTACTGTGGCCTAATAATTCTTGCACTGCTCGTAAATCCCCAGACGACTCTAAAATATGCGACGCAAATGAGTGGCGTAATTTATGCGGATGAACTTGCGAGCTAATACCTTGCTTTATCCCCCATTCTTGCATACGCAAACGAACTTGGCGTACAGAAATACGGCTTTTTTTGCTACTCAAAAATACTGCATGTTCATCTGAGCCCATAAATAGTGGGCGAACTGCTAGCCAATTGTTTAACGCCTCAAGTGCTTTAGAGCCAACCGGTATTAGGCGTTCTTTGGCGCCTTTGCCTCGCACTAATATTTCACCGCTACGAGTGTTTATATCTTGCATGTTAGCGCCAACTAACTCACTAATGCGTAAACCTGATGAATACATCAGTTCCATCATCGCTTTATCACGAATGGCAAGTGGATCATCATCGGGTATTTCGAGTAAACGAGCCATTTGGTCAACATCAAGATTTTTAGGTAAAGGCCGCGCAAATTTAGGGCCTTTTATGCCCTGTGCCGGATTATGGTAATGCGCTTGCTCAGTAATATTTTTTGCTTTTAAAAATTTATACAAACTACGTATGCAGCTTAATTTTAAGCTGATTGTTCTGCCACTTAATTGTTTTGCCCGCAGTGCCATACTGTAACGACGAATATGCTCACTTTGTACCGCAAACCAATTATCGCACAGTTTATTAAAATACAAGGCGGCAAAACCTAATTGGCTGACATACTGATTAACGGTGTGCGCTGAATATTGACGTTCAAATTTTAAGTAATCACTAAATAATGTAATGGGTGTACGCCAGCTATCGCTTAAGTCGCTTATATTTGGCGCGTTATCGCTCATGCCAGTTCCAGTAACCGTATTTGCAATGAGCGCACAAAATCTAATACAAATAAGTTATCTTGTGAGGGCTCAAAGTGGTTTTCATCGTGGCTGCCAAAAGCCAAAATTGCGTAGGGGTTACTCGGCTCACCAATTAAATAAAGTGCGGTCGATTGGGTATCATTGTTGAAGAGTAAGTCGCGTTCTTGCTGATTTACACGGCCTAAATAATGATTACTATCTGACAGTCTATGCTTTACTAACTCTTCAAAGGCATTATCGTATCTAACGAGTTTGCATTCATTAATAGTCGGGCTCATACAAATAATATTGCGTAAGTTACTGGCCAGTGTATTAAAGTCGTAATTACTCCACAGCTGTCGGTGACATTGGCTAAATAAACGATAAACCAGTTCATTCTGGGTCGCATTTTTGCTCATGCTGTCTATTTGATTTTTTAGCTGTGTATTGTGCTCGCGTAATTGGCGCTGCTGAATATGCACTAATGAAGTAGCACCCTGTACTTGCTGTTGTAACTCAAGTTGCGCTAACAGCTTAGGTTGCTCAATTAAAAAATCAGGATGCTGTTGTAAGTAATCTATTACTTGCTGTTTAGTTAATTCACTCATAGTGCCACTTGCCCATCAAATACATGTTCAGCGGGACCTGTCATACGCACTGGATGGCCCTCGCCACTCCAGCGCACTTGTAAGCTACCGCCGGGTAAATCAACTTGTACTGTACTGGTGAGCTTATTTTGGATAAAACCAATCACCATGGCAGCACACGCGCCGGTACCGCAAGCAAGTGTTTCGCTTACACCACGCTCCCATACTCTGAGTTTAATGTGCTCTTGAGAGATAACCTGCATAAAGCCAATGTTCGCGCGTTGTGGAAAACGCTCATGGTTTTCAAGCAACGGGCCTAGGGTATCCACTTGGGCTGTTTCTATATCGTCTACTTCCATTACGCAATGAGGGTTACCCATAGATACGGCACCACTAAAAACGGTATGCTCTTCTGCGCGAATAATATAAGTCAGCTCACGTTTGGTTGCTTTGAGTGGAATTTTATTTGGCTCAAAATTAGGGTGACCCATATTAACGGTTACTTGACCGTCTTTTTCAATATACAGGGTGAGATTACCAGACTTAGTCGACACGCTGATTTTATGTTTATTGGTTAAGCCTTTCATGCGTACAAAGCGGGCAAAGCAGCGCGCACCGTTACCACATTGTTCTACTTCGTGGCCGTCAGCGTTAAAAATACGATAGTGAAAATCGAGATCGGGTGAGTAAGGGGCTTCAACCATCAGTAGTTGATCAAACCCAATGCCGAAATGGCGATCGGCCAGCTTTTTGATTTGATCACGAGATAAAAAAACGTTTTGTGTAATGTTATCAATCACAACAAAGTCGTTACCTAAGCCGTGCATTTTGGAAAAATTAACTAACATAGCGCTCTAATTCGGTTTTGCTCTGTGCTAATCATGCCACAGAGCAGCTAGTTGGCAAAAACGTTTATGGTAAAACTTTCTCACCTTGGTATAAGCTTTCGATAGTTTCGCGTTCGCGAATAAGGTGATGTTGCTCACCATCGACCATTATTTCGGCAACTCGTGGACGTGAGTTATAATTTGAGCTCATGGTAAAACCATAGGCTCCAGCGCTTCGCTGTACTAACAAATCACCTTGTTTGAGTGCCAGTGGTCGGTCTTTACCTAAAAAGTCACCGGTTTCACACACCGGCCCAACCACGTCATAGTTGTGTGTAGGTGTTTCGTCATCACGCACTGATACAGGAATAATTTTTTGCCATGCTTGATACAGTGATGGGCGTAACATGTCGTTCATACCCGCATCTACAATCGCAAAATACTTGTCTTGGTTTTGTTTAATAAACTCAACTTGTGTTACTAAAATCCCCGCGTTTGCGGCAATGGCTCGCCCGGGCTCAAAAATCAGTTCTAGGTGACGGTAATTTGCAAGGCGCTGCGTTACTTGTGCTGCATATTCACTTGGGTGTGGAGGTTGTTCGTCGTCGTAGGTTACTCCAAGGCCTCCACCTATATCTAAATGGCTTAGCTCAATACCTGCATTTTTTAATTCATCAATTAATGCCAGTAGTTTATCAAGCGCCTCTAAAAACGGTTTGGTTTGTGTAAGCTGTGAGCCAATATGGCAATCTACGCCAACAATCGTTAAGCCAGGTAATGATGCCGCATGTTGATACACACTTAATGCAGACTCGATTCCAATACCAAACTTATTTTCTTTAAGTCCAGTAGAAATATACGGATGTGTTTTGGCATCAATATCGGGATTAACACGAATAGAAATTGGCGCGTCTAAATTAAGCTCGCAGGCCACTTCTGAAATGCGCTCAAGCTCTGAAATTGACTCAACGTTAAAGCATTTAATACCTAATTCTAACGCATAAGCAATTTCGTCAGCCGTTTTAGCAACCCCAGAAAATACCACTTTGTTAGCAGCGCCTCCGGCTTTTATCACCCGTGCTAATTCGCCTTTTGAGACAATATCAAAACCCGCTCCAAGTCGTGCCAATATGTTTAACACCGCAATATTTGAATTTGCTTTAACGGCATAACACACTAGGCTTTTGTGATCTTGAGTCGCATTAGCAAACGCTAAATAATGGCGTTCAAACGTGGCTCTGGAATACACATAACACGGCGTACCATAGTGCTGTGCAATGGTTGCTACGCTGACATCTTCAGCAAATAGTTGGTTGTTTTTATAATTAAAAAAATCCATTTACTGCTCCTGTTGTTGTTCGGCGGGTGTTTGTTTGTTAGGAATGTCAGTTGGCTGGTTTTGTTCAGCAGGCTGCTCGGGTAAGTACAGCGGGCCGCTTTGGCCACAGCCAGCTAATGCACACAACAATACGGTGCTGATTAATAGTTGTTTTAATTGTAAGGTATATGTCGCTTTCATTAGATTAATACGGTTGCTGGCTTTATAATCGCAGAGTAACAGAATATCTAAAAAATGCAGCTATTCGCGGATGATTTTATTCCTGTTACACTAGCTCTATAAACATGCACCCATTATTTAGGCGCCTCGCCTGCAAAGGAAATTAACGATGACTGATCACGAATATCACCAGTTAGCAGAAGCTCTTATGTTCACTATTGAAGAACAAGTTGATGATTGTGAAGCAGATTTAGATTATGAATCTGCTCAAGGTATTTTAGAAATTATTTTTCCAGATCGCAGTAAGATTGTGATTAATAAGCAAGCACCTTTGCACCAAGTATGGGTAGCAACAAAATTTAATGGTCACCATTTTGAAATGCGTGATGGGCAATGGATTGATAACCGCTCGGGTGCAGAGTTTTGGAGCTTCATTAACGAAGCGTCTACACGCCAAGCGGGTCAAGAAATTAAATGGCAATCAACACTATGAGTTTAGGGTTTGTAGAATACCCAGCGCAAAGCGCCCATAAAGCCACGGTGATTTGGCTGCATGGCTTAGGTGATTCAGGTGATGGTTTTGCACCTGTTGCCCCGCAGCTCGACTTACCTACTGAGTTAGGAGTGCGTTTTATTTTTCCGCACGCGCCTATGCAGGCTGTTACAGTTAATGGCGGTATGCAAATGCGCTCATGGTACGACATTAAATCTATGGATTTAGATAAACGTGCCGATGAGCAAGGGGTTAGAGAATCAGCTGCAAAAGTTGAGCAACTCATTACACAAGAAATTGCTAACGGCATACCTGCCAGTAAAATTATTTTAGCGGGCTTTTCGCAAGGTGGCGTTGTATCGCTTCATTTAGCACCGCGTTTAGAACAAAAGCTGGCTGGTGTAATGGCGCTGTCAACCTACATGTGTGTGCCACATAAATTGGCAGATGAAGCAAAACAAACACAGTTAAATATATTTATGGCTCATGGTAGCCAAGATGACGTTGTACCGCATAGCGCGGGTAGAAGTGCGTTCGAAGTATTATCAACGCATAACATGGATGTAAGTTGGCAAGAATACCCAATGGGGCATCAGGTTTGTACACAAGAGTTACAAGCTGTGCGCCAATGGTTAATTTCTCGCTTAAGTTAGTTTAGGAGCCGCTGAGGGTCAAAATGAGTCAAAAAATAGTAATAACAGCAAATGTAAAACGTGAACCACAGGTAAGCGAACCCAACGTGAGCTATGAGTGGCATTGGCGTCGGATTGTGAGTATTTCTATGTTGGTGATTATGATCTCTGCAGCGGTTATTTACGGCCTGTCTAGCGCCGTGAATGCTGATCAAGGGACGCCGCATCCTAATGAGCAGCTTGATTTTACTGAGCAACAAACAGCAATTGTGTCGCTAAGCGATGATAATGCAGCACCAGTAGAGAGTGAAAAAGCCATAGATGCAGATGAGGAGCAGGCAAGCAGTGTCGCGATTGCAGACCCTAAAACCTTTTCCTCAGTTGAGCAAAAATCAGCTTCTATTACTGAACCGGTACCATCGGAGCCTGAAGTTCAACAAAGTATTATTAAGCAAGAAGTAGAGCCAACGATCACTGCTGAGCCTGAAGAAGCAACCATTGCAGCAATAGACACTCAAGCCCCTGAAATTGAGACTGTTAGTGCAAAGCCAGTTGAGCAAAAGAAATTTGCTGCATCTGCACACATTGCTAGTGTAGCTGTGGGAGCCAAAATAGATACAGCCACAATTAGCCGTGCAGTTCTGACTCGCAGTGTCAGTAACCGTGAGCCAACCAATGTATTTGCCGCCGATGTGCGTTTAAATCAATTTGAAGAGTCGCTGTCATTTTTTAGTGAGCTTAAAAACTTACAGGGCCAGCAGGTAAAACATGTGTGGCTATTTGAAGGTGAAGTAATGGCTGAAGTGGCACTTAAGGTCACTTCTCCGCGTTACAGAACGTACTCAACTAAAAATATTATGGATACTCAATTAGGGCATTGGCGCGTTGATGTAGTTGATGAAAGCGGGCTGCTCATCGCTCAAAAAGAATTTAGAGTTTTAGCAAATTAAATAGCCTTAGATTGAATAAGTTTTAATTCTAAAAGCTAGTAATTATTAATGGATATTTTATGACTGAAAAAACAAAGTTAGTTCGCATTGCCACTCGTAAAAGTGCATTGGCACTCTGGCAGGCTGAATTTGTAAAAGCGCAGCTAGAGCATTTTCATGATGACGTGCGTGTAGAGCTCGTGCCAATGTCGACTCAAGGTGACATTATTTTAGATACACCACTAGCTAAAATTGGCGGCAAAGGTTTATTTGTAAAAGAGTTAGAGCAAGCCATGTTAGATGGCCGTGCAGATATTGCAGTGCATTCAATGAAAGATGTGCCGGTAGAATTTCCGGATGATTTAGAGTTACACACTATTTGTGAGCGTGAAGATCCGCGTGATGCGTTTGTATCAAATAACTTTGCCAATATTGATGCGCTACCACAAGGCGCTATTGTGGGGACTTCAAGTTTACGTCGCCAGTGTCAAATTAGAGCGATGCGTCCGGATTTAGAAATTCGCGACTTACGTGGCAATGTAAATACACGTTTAGCTAAGCTTGATAGCGGCCAATACGATGCCATTATACTCGCAGCTGCAGGACTAATTCGTTTAGAGATGGGCGAGCGTATTCGTGACTTTATTGAACCAGAAGTCTCGTTACCTGCTAATGGCCAAGGCGCTGTAGGCATTGAGTGTCGTATAGACGATAGCGTGACAAAAGCATTGTTAGCGCCGCTTGAGCATAACGAAACACGTATTCGTGTTAACGCTGAGCGCGCAATGAACCGCCATTTAGAAGGGGGTTGCCAAGTGCCAATTGGTGCTTATGCACTGGTTGATGGTAACCAAGTACATTTACGTGGTTTGGTCGGTGCGATTGATGGCAGTGAAATTTTACGCGATGAAATTAGCGGTCACGTTGATGATGCTGAAAAGCTAGGTATAGAGCTGGCTAAAAAACTATTAGCACAAGGCGCAGATAAAATTCTAGCTGACGTATATCGAGACGCATAATGAAACATATCTTGATAACTCGGCCCGAAGGAAAAGGCGCAGCCCTTGCACAGCAACTTGAGCAAGCGGGTTATCAAGCGTCTTTATATCCTGTTTTAAAAATAACCTACTTAACGCCAACAAACGTTGAATTAAGCCCGCTGGTGAACGCTGACAAAATTATTTTTGTTTCACAGGATGCGGTGCATGCATTAAATGCACTTAAGCCTGCTATTAATACCAAAGCACAGTTTTATGGGGTTGGGCAACAAACAGCTGATACTATTTATGAAGTATTTGGTGTGCGTGCCGCACTACCAAAACAACATGACTCTGAAGGGTTACTCGCACTTAAGTCTTTGGCTGATGTTGACGGCAGTAATATTGTGTTAGTAAAAGGGATTGGCGGGCGACCTGAAATAGCAAAAACCTTGAAGCAACGTGGTGCTCATTTAAATAATTGTGTGGTGTATCAACGTAAACCAGTAGAGCCTAGCTCAGCTAACTGGATAGACCACTGGCAAAGCCAGAATGTACACGGTATAGTCATTACAAGTAATGCTGCAGTTGACGCCATATTTAATACTATCTCGGCGGCGCAACTAACATGGTTACAACAGTGCGAGTTTTATGTTGCCAGTGAGCGCATTGGTGCTTATTTACAACAACAAAAAATAAATTCGACCCATATACACACTGCGGCAGGAGCTAGCGACCAGGCTATGTTTACCTGCATTAATCAGCAAGGTAGCAAAATGAGTGAACAGTCAGCGACGTCAAAAGTAGAAAAAGAAGCGAAGCCAACAGCAAATAGCACCTCAAATACGACTAAAAGTGAGTCTGCAAAAGTGAATAACCAAACGCAAAATATTCCTCAAAAAGTAAGTAAAGTAGGTAGCGTTGCGTTAGTGATTTCCTTGCTTGTTGCCAGTGGTGTGGGTTATGAATTTTATCAAAAGCTTAATGCCGGTAAAGTGCAAAATTTAGCGGTTAATGCATTAACAGAGCAAAATAAGATATTGCAGCAAGAGCTGCAAACGCTTAAGTCTGAGCAACTCAGTTTGCAACAAGCGTTGCTTAATAGCGAAGAGCAAATCGCTATGGCACTCAATGAGAACTCTGTAAAAAATCAACAAGTATTAAAAGCCGCACTGCAAAAGGTACAGCAAAGTGGTAATACATTAAATCCACAAGAGGTCACCAGCTTGCAACGCATGGCTGAATTTAAACTGTGGGCAGAACAAGATTACCTAGGCACAAGTGCCGTGCTTAAACGTTTAGACTCATTATTAAGCGATCATCCAGGTACGCTTGAGTTACGCCAAGCAATTACACAAGACATACAAACACTCGACAATATTAAACCCGTTGCGACAGAAGCGATTTATTTACAATTAAACAGCGTAATAAAGCGTATTGATGACTTGGTATTTAATGCGGTTAATTTGCCTGAAGAGGCGAGTATAAGTGATGAGAATGCACTCTCTGAAGATGTTAGTGATTGGCAACAAAACATTCGTAATAGTTGGAATAAAATAGTCGATAGCTTTATTACTATTCGCCATCATGAAGGCGTATTAATTGAGCCACTATTAACTGACCGAGAGCGTCATTTAATTACCCAGCGCATCAAGCTTAATATTACTCAGGCGCAAGACGCATTAATGGGTAAACAAGCTAGTATTTATTTTAACGCTTTGAATGATACAAAACGTTTGGTTAATGAATACTTTAAACAAGATGACGATGCAACAAAAGTGGTAATACAGACGTTAGCCAATCTTGAAAAAGAATCGCTTAACTTTAACCCTCAAGTAACACTGCAAAGCACTCAAAAAGTGAAGGAGTGGGCACAATGATAGGGCTGATTATTTTTATTGTCGCTATTGTGTTGGTGCTAGCGATTACTCCCTTTGTGTTAGATGAAAAAGGCTATGTGCTGATTTCATTTAACAATACCACCATAGAGGGGACGATTGTTTCATTTTGTATAATGGCAGCACTGAGTACGGCAGCTTTGTATTTAACTTACAAGCTAGTGCGTTATTGTTTATCTATTTATAGAAACACTAAGCATGGTTTTTTTGCGCGAAGCCAAGAGCGTAAACATGCGGCTATAGAGCAAGCATTGTGGAGTCTCATTAATGATGATTACGAACAAGTAGAAAGTGCGCTATCAAGTAATAGTGTGCCTGCTAAATTTACCGATATACGTTTAGCGTTATTAGCAAAAACCGCACTGGCAAATAACCAGCCTGATAAAGCGCTTGAACGTTTGTTTGAAATCAGCCCAGAGCAACAACTTAAAGTGGCTAAGTTATGGTTAGCTAGTGGCGACAGCAGTGTAATTGAACCGCAAATACGGGTGGCAGCAGAATCTAAAAAAGCCACGGTGCTTGATTTGAAGTTGTACACCGAAGTTTTAGTGCAGCAACAGCATTTTAAATTGCTTGAAGATTTTTTACCGCGTTTATTGCGCAAAAACGCCTTGAATGATACCCAGTGGCAGCAAGTGTTTTTAGCTTATTTTGCTGCGCAAGCAAATGATGAGTTAACCGCTAAATATCAACATTTAGGTAAAAAGTTGCAGGCGCATGCGCATACGGCTTATTTAACTCAAATGGCTAAAGTAGGGCAATTAGCAAGCATCGAAAATGAGCTAGTTAAATTACTCAAGCAAAAACAGCATGAACAACTGGCTCACATTTTAAGTGAAGCTGTACCAAGTAATGCTTATAAGTTGCAATCAAGCATTCAAGAGCGACTGAAAAAAGATGAGCATAATAATGCGTTACTATTAGCGTTAGCGTGTTTAGCTAATGCGCAAGGTGATTATGACTTAGCCGCACGTGTTTTTGACAAAGCACTCAATAGCGAAAATAAAGCACAGTACCGACAACAAGCGATATTAAGTTATAAACACAGTGCACAATTAGATAAGGCACTTGTACTCTACCAATAATCAATTATAGTTATAAATCAATAATAAAAGCGCAGGAGCGACGGTTGTGAAAAATGTATTTACATTATCTTTTAGCCTCGCATGCGCTTATTTCTTTAGCGGTTACCTGAGTAATTTTTTATTCGCCGTTAATGGTTATGCGGTTGCCTCTTGGCCTCCAGCCGGTATTGCGCTGGCAAGCTTTTTACTATGGAGGCGCCGTGCTTATGCGGGGATTTTTGCAGGCGCAGCGTTTGTTAATTTAATTCACTTAGACAATGCTGCTGATATTTTAAATTGGCAAGTCTTATTGCAAGCTATTGCCGTCAGCTGTGCTGTTTTTTTTCAGGCGTGGCTAGGTGCATTCCTCATTATCAGAGTCATTAAAGTCCCCCTTAATTTATCTTCTCTTAGACTTAGTATTCAAAGCTTGGTGATTGGTGGGCCACTATGTTGTGTAATAGCGGCAGGTGTTGGAACCAGTCTACTTTTTTTCAATAATATAATTAGCCCACCTGCTGCGCTTAGTACCTTTATTACCTGGTGGATAGGTGACTCAATTGGCGTACTTGTTTTTACTCCATTGGTATTGGCCATATTTAACTATTCGCAGTTACGTCATCGGCTACAGGTTATTTTGCCTGCGTTACTTATTTACGCCATTATTAGCGTTAGCTTTTATGGCGCAGCAAGTGTAAAAAAACAAAAAGACATTCAAAAGCAAGAAGATAAAGTGTTGATGGCACAAAGTGCCATTAATCAAAAGTTAGATGAAGTGGCTGCTCATCTATCTTTGTTAGGTGCATTTTTAGCAAGTAGTGATCAGGTTATTCTCGATGAGTTTAATCATTTTACCTCTAAGCAGTTGAGCTACAATGAAGAAATTTTAGCGTTAAATTGGGTGCCAATGATCACAGCTAATTCTATTAACGAACCTGCCCAATGGGACAAAAGTGTCGTTATAAAGCAAAGGATGGCGAATGGTCAATGGCAACCCGCGCTCTTTAGCAATACTTATTACCCCATAAAATATATTTACCCCATAAAGAATATGCAAGATCTGCTGGGCTTTGATTTGAACTCTGATTTACATATTCGTGATGCACTCAATAAAGCAAAAATTCTTAATGAGCTGGTATTGAGTGAGCCATTTAAGCTAGCTCCTGCAGACGAGGAATTAAGCGTGCTTTTTATTTCTCCTGTCTTTGGTGCTCCTGATATTGAAGGTGACTTTAAAGGGTTTGTAATTGCCTTGGTGAGTTTAGCTAAGTTGTCTGAGGCACTTTCGTTTGATAGCGGTAATGAAGTTGCGATTGGTTTTACTGATATCAATAAAGCAGATAATAAACAGGCTCTTTATAGCGTTGAGCATGACTCAATGACGTTGCTAAAAGATTATCAGTTGTTAATTGGCCATAGGTTGTGGCAAGTAGAAATATACCAACCTAAAACGCAATCAACCTGGCTAATTTATTGGCTAGCACAGATAGTAGGTATGCTATTTGTTTGGCTATTGATTATGTTTTTAATTTCAGTGGTCGCCACCAATGTTCGTATACGCGAACAAGTTGCAAAGCAAACACTAACTTTGCGTCAGGAAAAGCAGAAAGCGGATGAAGCCAGTGAGATAAAAAGTCAGTTTTTAGCTAATATGAGCCACGAAATTCGTACCCCAATTAACGGTATTAAAGGCATGCATTACTTAGCACTGCAACAGCAGGACTGGTCATTAGCAAAAACTTACATAGAGCAAGCTGACGGTGCGGTCAGTGTCTTATTGAGAGTGCTAAATGATGTGCTCGATTTTTCAAAAATGGAAGCGGGCAAGCTTGAGTTAGTACAAGAGTCTGTAGAGTTAAAGTTATTGGCAAAAGAAGTTATGAGTTTAATGCATTTTGAAGTTAGTAATAAGCCCTTGTCACTACAAGTTGAGGTTGATAATGATGCTCCTTTAGTTGTTAATACCGATCCTATTCGTTTAAAGCAGGTGCTGCTGAACTTATTAAATAATGCCGTTAAGTTTACTGCTAAGGGTAGTATCACATTAAAGATTTGGCAGTCAGCAAAAATGACTTATTTTAGTGTCAATGATACGGGGATTGGAATTAGTGAGGAGGCACAAAAACAGCTATTTAACCCATTCTCTCAGGCTGATAGTTCAACCTCACGCCAGTTTGGTGGCACAGGGCTTGGTTTAAGTATTTGTAAAAAATTAGTAGAGCTGATGGGAGGAGCAATTGATTTAAAAAGTAGTGAGGGTCACGGCTCTACTTTTACCTTTAGTTTACCGCTCCATTCTCCGCTACCTAAAGCACAATATTATTCAGGTAAGTTAGATAAAATAGATATAAGCAACCTATCACTGGCGAAGTATCGCTTACTACTCGTTGAAGACAACCCATTAAATCAACATGTGGCCACCGCTATTTTAGAAACCAAGCAGGGTGTTGTAGATATTGCTAATAACGGACTTGAAGCGATTAAAATGCTAAGCGATAAAAGATACGACTTAGTATTAATGGATATTCAAATGCCACAAATGGATGGCTTAAAAGCAACAAAAGTGATTCGTAATGAGTTAGGCTTTTTAGATTTACCTATTATTGGCCTATCTGCTAATGCGCACGAAGAAGATGCTAAAAAAGCGATTAACGTCGGAATGGATAACTATATAACTAAACCTATTGATGCAGATGCACTGTTTAAAATGATTTGGTTTTATTTATCACGTTAACTCTTTTTATATAAAAAGCAGACATAAGACCTCCAAGCGCTATTTTAAGTATTCTACACTTGAAATATTACTGTACCTGCGTATCATTCGCGCAATTTTAATTCAACCGAGTAGCTATTATGATCAATAGAAAAATACCTTTGCTAGATATTCACCGTCATTTAGATGGTAATGTACGCGCGCAAACCATACTAGAACTTGGTCGTCAGTTTAATATCGCTTTACCAGCGGACAATGTTGAAGCACTTATTCCCCATGTTCAGGTTATTGATCCTGAGCCAAACTTAATGGCATTTTTACAAAAGCTTGACTGGGGAGTGACGGTACTAGGTGATTACGATGCCTGTAGACGTATTGCGATAGAAAACATTGAAGATGCACAAGCGCAGGGTCTTGATTATGTAGAGCTGCGTTTTAGTCCTTATTATATGGCTCAAAGCCAAGGATTACACCCTCAAGGCGTTGTTGAAGCAGTGGTTGATGGTATCCGAAGTGCAACAAAAGATACTGATATAAAAGCAAACTTAATTGGTATTTTGTCTCGTACATACGGAGTTAAAACCTGTCAGCACGAGTTGGACGCGTTACTTGCCTTTAAAAATGATTTGGTTGCAGTGGATTTGGCCGGTGATGAGATTGGTTATCCTGGCGAGTTGTTTGTTGATCATTTTAAGCAAGTACGTGATGCATATTTGGCTGTTACTGTGCATGCTGGTGAAGCGTTAGGTGCTCCAAGTATTTGGCAAGCATTAAACGAGCTTGGCGCAAGCAGAATAGGCCATGGTGTTAAAGCGATTGAAGATCCAAAACTAATGGATTATTTACGCGATAACCGTATTGGTATTGAATCGTGCTTAACCAGTAATATTCAAACCAGTACAGTGAATGATTTAACCAAACACCCACTTAAGCAGTTTTTAGATCATGGTATTTTAGCTTGTCTTAACACGGATGACCCAGCTGTTGAAGGCATTGAAATTGAGTACGAGTACGCAGTGGCAGCACCAAAAGCAGGTTTGTCACAAGCTGATATGGAAAAAGCGCAAGCGAATGCGCTGGAAATTGCCTATTTAAGTGACGCTGATAAAAATGCACTTAAAGCTAAAGTCGCACAGCGTTAAATTGTCTATATAATTAAAAATGCCACTGTTTACAGTGGCATT
Source organism: Pseudoalteromonas sp. Scap06 (assembly GCF_013394165.1). NCBI lineage: Bacteria > Pseudomonadati > Pseudomonadota > Gammaproteobacteria > Alteromonadales > Pseudoalteromonadaceae > Pseudoalteromonas > Pseudoalteromonas sp. Scap06. The sequence goes on from NZ_CP041330.1 coordinate 112,881, forward strand.
TTTTTATATGTGCGCATTACAACTAACGTAATTATTATAAAGTGCTTTTAATATATCGGCACGGCTAATCATACCTACCACTACACCGCCATCGATCACGGGATAATTTTTAGGTTTACCAGGCTTCATTTGTTCTGCTAATTCCATAATATTGGTATCGCCGTGCACGGTTACCACATCTGTTTGCATCAACTGCGATACTTTAACCATACCATCACAAAAATAACTACTTTGCATTAAGGGTTTAAGTAATTCTTGCTCTGAGATAAAGCCAACGAGCACCTTATTATCATCAAATACCGGCGCGCCTAGTAGTTTAAATTTTTCTAGCTCTGCTATGGCTGTGGTCATTTCTGTATTAGGGGTGATATGAGGCAACTTATGTTGCATAAAATCTTTTACTTTTGTATTTAACATTTAGGTTTCTCCCGCTTAATGTTCTGTACAAAGTATGGTTTATAGATTGGATTTTAGGAAATTGTTTATGTTGATGAGCTTAATAGGTAATAACAATCACAGTTCTAGCAATTAAAACAATTAAGGCACCCTAAGGTACCTTAAACTGGTGTTACTTTATGAACGCGAATGCATCTGCGTACATGTTTTCACGAGTAGCGCCATGATTTATAAAATCATCACGTACTATGCCAATCATGTCAAAACGACCTGCCATGTAAATATCGTAAGGTTCTAACGAGATGATATCGTTCATCACCGCTTTATGAACATAACCAGTGTGGCCAGTCCAGTTGTCGGTAGGATGCTCTACGACAGGAATAAATTTAAAGTTTTCACGGCTATCTGCCCATGCTTGCATTTCGGTATGTGCATACAGCGCCGACTCTTCTTTTACGCCCCAGTAAAATAGCACCGGGCGCTCACAGTTGATTTCAGCTAAATGCTCGGCCATTGACTTTGCGTAAGAAAAACCAGTACCGCCGGCGAGTAAAATAATTGGACGCTCGCACTGCAAACGCAGCTGAGAAATACCTAAACCTGCTTCAATAGTTACGGTTTGGTTCTCGTTGTGGGCACTACGAAGGTGTTCTAATGATTGCATCGCGTAAGAGTCTGCGTTTGATGCGCCAATGTGTAATTCTAATGCATCAGTTTGTGAGGGGCGACTCGCGATTGAAAACGCACGTTTATCTTTTTCACCTAAAACCAACTGTAAATATTGACCAGCTTCAAATGCTACAGGCTGTTGCGGCTTTAAAATAACTTTATGAACAAATTCTGTGAGTGGGCTGATAGAAACAACTTCAGCGAGTAATGTTTGCATGTTTTACCTTAAATTAGCGGATACGCACTTTATTTGAGCAATAATAGCATATCCGCAGGGTGAGTTTACAGCCTAGAGCCCTAGACCAAAGTCGTTAGAGAATATCTAAACTATCCCAAAGCTCATCAACACGATCTTTAGTGGCTTGATCCATTACAATAGGTTCGCCCCATTCTCGAGTTGTTTCACCAGGCCATTTATTTGTTGCATCCATACCCATTTTTGAACCTAGGCCAGATACGGGCGATGCAAAATCTAAATAATCAATTGGCGTGTTTTCAATTAACGTCGTGTCGCGCGCAGGGTCCATACGAGTAGTGATAGCCCAAATTACATCGTTCCAATCTCTAGCGTTAATATCATCATCACAGACAATAACAAACTTAGTGTACATAAATTGTCGTAGGAATGACCAAACCCCCATCATTACGCGCTTGGCGTGACCTGGATATTGTTTTTTCATTGTTACCACGGCCATACGGTACGAACAACCTTCTGGCGGTAAATAAAAATCGACAATTTCTGGAAATTGCTTTTGTAAGATTGGTACGAATACTTCGTTTAATGCCACCCCTAAAATAGCCGGCTCATCCGGCGGACGGCCAGTAAAAGTACTATGGTAAATAGGGTCTTTACGATGTGTAATATGAGTGACCGTCATAACTGGGAAGTCGTCGACTTCGTTGTAGTATCCTGTGTGGTCGCCATATGGACCTTCCGGCGCCATCTCTCCAGGCATAATATGCCCTTCAAGTACGATTTCTGCACTGGCTGGTACTTGTAAATCATTCGAGATTGACTTAACTACTTCAGTTTTACTACCACGTAGTAAACCTGCAAAGGCATATTCGCTTAACGTATCTGGAACGGGGGTAACAGCACCTAAAATAGTCGCAGGATCTGCACCTAATGCCACCGAAACAGGGTAGGGCTGACCAGGGTGTTCTTTACACCACTCTTGAAAATCAAGCGCGCCACCGCGATGAGATAACCAACGCATAATGATTTTATTTTTACCCAATAGCTGTTGACGATAAATCCCTAAATTTTGGCGCTTTTTGTGAGGTCCTTTGGTAACGGTTAAACCCCAAGTAATCAAAGGTGCAGCATCGCCAGGCCAGCAGTGCTGAATAGGAAACTTAGTTAAGTCAACGTCGTCACCTTGTAAAATAACTTGTTGGCAGGGGGCTTTTTTAACTTCTTTAGCCGGCATATTAAGTACTTGCTTGAATACCGGAATTTGTCCGAGCGCTTCTTTAATGCCTTTTGGCGGCTCAGGCTCTTTTAGAAATGCGAGTAATTTTCCAACTTCACGTAATTCACTCACATCTTCTTGGCCCATACCCATAGCTACACGCTTTGGGGTACCAAACAAGTTAGCTAAAACGGGAATGTCGTACCCTTTAGGGTTTTCAAATAATAAAGCAGGGCCTTCGGCACGCAGTGTGCGGTCAGCAATTTCGGTCATCTCAAGATACGGGTCGATTTCTTGGCTGATGCGTTTTAACTCGCCTCGTTTCTCAAGTAAATCGATAAAATCGCGCAGATCTTTGTATTTCATTGTGGGCCGTTACTTAGCAAAAAGTTAAAAGTATTATACCCAGTTCATACAAGCCAAGTCATTAGCTGCGCTTAAAACTTAAAGCGCTCTACTGCACCTTTTAACGAGTGTGCAAGTTGGTTAACGTCTTCACTTTCGCTTGCTAGGGTCGTTGCATTGTTGGCATTTAAGGTAGCCTGCTCGGTTACCTTAGCCATTATTTGTTGAATATCGGTGCTGTTTGCCAGTTGTTCATGTGAGGCACTCGCAATCTCTTTACTCATAGCATTAACCGATACCAGCGTGCTCTTAATACGCTCAACAGCACTATTTAGTTCAGTACTGTTTTCAACGCAATGCTTAGCTTGCTGTTGCCCATCATTTATTTCAGTTTGAGTGGTTTGAGTATGCTGCTGTAGAGTGTTAATCATGGTGGTAATTTCGCTTGTAGAGCTTTGTGTGCGAGCTGCAAGCGAGCGTACTTCATCTGCTACTACGGCAAATCCGCGGCCATGCTCACCAGCACGTGCAGCTTCAATTGCGGCATTAAGTGCCAGTAAATTAGTTTGCTCTGCAATACTGCTAATGGTATCAACAATGGCACCAATTAGTTGCGTATACTGGGCTAGTTCTTCTGTACTGCTTACTGCTTTATCTAAGCGATTTAAAAGTGCTTCAATGCTTTGGCTATTATTATTTGCAATGTCGTTAACGTCATTGGCAAATTGCGAGGCATTAGTAATTTCATTAGAGGTGCTTTGCGCTTGTTCGTATACGGCTTGAGAACTTTGCAACATTTGCTGTGCTAATGAGGTTGCTTGTGCACTACGTTCTAGCTGTTGCTTAGCAACAATAGTCATTTGCTGGCCTTTTTCGCTGGTTTGAATAGCTGAATTATCGAGTTCGTAAGCGTCGTTACTAATGGCTTTTATTAAGTGAGTTAAATCATCACAAAGCTTATTAGTGTTGTGCATCAGCGTACCAAATTCATCTTTACTATGAGGATTGCTACGCTGAGAAAAGTCACCTGAGGCTATGCGAGCAAGTTCTTTATTCACCTTTTTAAGCGGTTTTAGCATGGCGTTAGTAGTAAATACTGAAATAATAATCAGCAAAGTAATTAATACAAACGCAATAATAATCACTAAGCTAGAGCCAGTATTAATTGCTGATTTAGCGCTCTCTTGTAGAAAGTTAAAGCGCGTGTCAGCAAGTTTATTAAGCTCAATCAATTGATTTTCAATACTAATAAAGGCGTTTTGAAAGCTTTCAAAACGCTGATCAACTTTGTCTTTATTATTGAGCACAGTATTTTGCAAGGCATACAACCCATCAGGATTATTTAATAGGCTGCTTAAATCATCAAATGCTGTAATAAGCTCATTTGTGTTGAGTTTATTAGCAATTGGGGTGGCTTGTTGCTCTAAGTAACTAAGATTAGATTTAATATTGTCGAGTAAAAAAGAGGTGTCTTGTTGATGATCGTTTATATTTTCTGAAGTGGTTATTTGCCCAATCCCTTTAACGTTATTATTTAAAGTAAATAATAAATCATCAACACGAGTCGCAGTGCCAAATACCGCATCTAAAAGTGATTGTTGGTTACTCTCCACGTTTATGAGCTCTATATCAAGCAAGCGGTTGCTGAGCTCACGAAGCTGTTCATTGAACGTAATTGTTAGTGCTGCGGCTGAGCTTTGCGCCTTAAAACGTTGCTCTTTTGCTGCAAGCATTTGGTTGCTTATTGTATTTAGCTGGGCAAAGTCTTTGTTAATAGCTTTAAGTAATGTTTGCATGCCTTGCTGCTGGGCAACTTGTGTTTTTAGTGTTTCTAATTTACTAAAAAACTGCGTTTGTTCAGCGTGTGCCTGTTTTTTATTTTGCAGTAGTAAATTAAGTTTAGTTTGGCTATAAGCAATGGCATTAAATTTAGTAATAGAAAGGAGTGATAAACGAAGGTCTTTACTTGCTTGTTGTACAGGCACTGCCAACGTTTCTATACGCGTGTTAGTGGTACTAATTTGATTGAGCGACCAGTAAAAAAATATGCAGCTGGTTAGTATCAACAAGCCAATGGCTGAAAAGGCTAAAATTATTTTGTGTTTTATAGCGAGAGATTGCATAACTTTATCAACAATATTAAGACTTTTGTTAGTGTAGCAAGTTTTTTAATGCGATGTTAGCTATTGGTTAATTGTTGCTGCATTGGTATTTTTTGCCGTTAATTATTAGCATTGCTTGTTCTCCTTTACTCCAAAATAACACCTCTTGATTAATGTATTTACTGCCTGAAGCACTCACCTCATGATTCAATATGTAATCATGGTCATAAAAGCTCAGCTTTGCTTGCTTGTTGCTAATAATATCAAGTTTTGCAGGTGCGTTATCGCAAACATAGTTATTTGTAACTGGCTGCTTATTGCATGCAGTCAAAGCTATTAGAGCAATAATAACGATAGCGTGTTTCATTGGCTGTGCCTTCTTGAGTCCCTTGTTTAATTAAGAGCTTAACAAAGCTAAATTAACCGTTGGTGAAAATATAGCTTTACGTTATGTTTAAGATCTTATTTTTAGTTAGGAAATTTCATGGCTGGCACCAACCTTTTAACATTATTGGATGATATAACGACTTTGCTGGATGATATTGCGACCATGAGTAAAGTTGCGACAAAGAAAACAGCCGGAGTACTTGGTGATGATTTGGCGCTTAATGCTCAGCAAGTTACTGGGGTTACTGCTGATAGGGAGCTGCCCGTTGTATGGGCAGTGGCAAAGGGGTCGTTTTTAAATAAAGCCATATTAGTCCCTGCTGCGTTATTAATTAGTGTGTGGTTGCCTTGGCTAATTACCCCACTTTTAATGATAGGTGGCTTATTTTTATGTTTTGAAGGCGCAGAAAAAATATTTTTATCTCATCATGCAGAAGCAACAGAAGGTGCTGAAAATTTAGATCTGGCAGAGTATGAAAAACAAAAAGTTAAAGGCGCCATTCGTACTGATTTTATTCTTTCCGCTGAAATTATTGTTATTACATTAGGCACGGTCGCAGGGGCGACATTAATCAATCAGGCGCTGGTATTGAGTGTGATTGCCATCATTATGACGATTGGTGTTTATGGACTGGTAGCAGGGATTGTAAAGCTTGATGATGCAGGTTTATATTTACTTAATCAATCCAAACTCTCCGCAAGTAAGTTTAAAGAATTACTCGGTAAAGCCTTATTAGCTGCAGCCCCACGGTTAATGCAGTTTTTAGCCTTTGCGGGCACGGTGGCGATGTTTTTAGTGGGTGGTGGAATTTTAGTACACGCAATTGAGCTTTTGCATCATACCCAAGTGGATGTAACTCATTATGCGCAGTCGGTTGCTGGTAGCACAGGAGAAATACTAGCCCCTTTAGTATTTGACGGACTGTTAGGAATAGGTGCTGGTTTGGTTATTGTGATTGCGCATGTCGCTTATACTAAGTTATTTAAAGCAAATAAGTAGCGGTGGTAACGCTACTTTATTTTATTCGCACTGAGTTGTTTTGCATAGTTGCTCAAGTTCGTATATAGCTTTGCTATTACCTTGAGCAATGGCTTTTTTATACCAATAAATCGCCTGCTGAATGTTCTTTTTTGTACCTTGTCCATCACGATACATCTGAGCAAGATTTAGTTGACCCCATTGTGAGCCTGAGTTTGCTGCTAGGTTAAAGCTTTCAAGCGCTTCGTTATATTGCTTATCTTTATAGTAAATAATCCCTTGCTGATTATTTTCATCAAGTTTTAAGCCTTTATAAAGAGGTTTAGGTTTAGGTGGAAACATCACAAACCCGCCATAAAGTGAATATGCTTGTGGGCGTAGCACGTCAAATATAATGTCATCTTCGTATAAACGTTTTATCTCATTACGAGGCAGGGTAATAGTTTGAGAAGAAAAGTAATCTCTTTGTACCAATAAACTTGCACGCATCGCTGTGGTAATGGCACTAGTGCGCTTATAGCTGTAATTACTCACCTGAAACGTTATAAATTGCTCATCAAAGCTGAGTACTTGCGCAACTTTTAAATTAGTGAGTGTCCATGGTTCGTGAGTGAATTTATCGGCTTTGACTAAATAGGTATCATAAGCTTTTGGGGAGGTTAAATAGCTTTGTTTTAGTGCTTCAGTGTTGAGGTGCTTTTGATAAAAAAATAACGCCCCCCATAGTAATAAAATTAATCCAATACAGTATTTTGGTAGGCTAAGCTTCTCAAACAGAGGTAACGTCTTAATATTGATAGCCTCACTATGTCCGCATTGATAGCACTCGCGTTTATAACTTAACTTTATCGGAAATATAGGAAAAATGGTAAAGCGTAAAAAGCGGCTTTGATTAACTAAGTGATAGCTGTTGCTGTTGCAGCCAGGGCAGCACTGAACGTGTGTAAAATGAGGAAATGACTGACCAGTATTGAAAAGCAACATAATAAGGCTCCTTGTTAATTTACAACTTTAGAGCAAGTGATAAATTAGTAAAGCAGCAAACTGTAAGTAATTATGTCATAAAGGATTGGTTTATAAAGCCCATACTTTTTGATATGGGCTATATAAAGAATGAGCTTAGAAGCTAAATTGTGCGGCTAAACGCACACTTGTGCCTTCACCTACGGTAACGTTATTTAAACCGCCACCGGCTAGGTAGTTTTTATCGAATAAGTTCTCAATGTTTAAACGTAAGTTAATATCTTTGTTACTTAAGTTAAGCTTGTAGGTTGCGCCAATATCAACACGAGTATAACCCTCTTTTGTTACGGTGTTAGCATTATCAGCAAAACGTTCACCCTCATAAAAAGCACCGGCATTCAAAGCAACAGCGTCATTGAGTTCATAACGTGTCCATAAAGAGGCAGACCATTTTGGTGCATCAGTTGGGCGTTTGCCCTCTAATTCTTCATCACGCTCATAGTTAGCATCTAAATACATGGTTGATGCCATAACAAATAAACGGTCAGTTGCAGCACCTTGAGCTGCAAGCTCAAAGCCTTTATGGCGTTGCTCACCTGCCTGCGTGGTGATGCTCGTTATATCACCGATAGGGTTAACCAGCTCTTCGCTCACTAAGGTGCCTGTTTTGCTAATATCAAATAAGGCACCGCTAAGCATTAATCGTTCATCAAACAGTTGCCATTTTACCCCAATTTCCTTTTGCTCAGAGGTAATAGCATCGAGCTTCATACCGTTATTAACATCTTTTTCATTTACTAATGTTTCGTTTTGCGGCTCAAATCCTTCTGAGTAACTTGCATAAACAGTTGCAGAGGCATGAGGGTGGTAAAGTACGCCGACCTTAGGTACGAACGATTCGTTATTGCTGTTTTCTCTACTTTGTTTATCGTAACGACCACCTAGCGATACTTGCCATTCTGGTGAGAATGAAATTAAATCTTGGATATAAATCCCGTAATAGTCGTAAGCAGACGAGCTAATAGTGTCATCTGATTTGTAACTAATATTAGGGCGATTAGGCTCATTTTGACCGGCAGAAAAATTAATCGTATCAGCAGATGTGCGTAATTGGCCGTAGTAATAATCCAGTGAGTTAGCACCTACAAGTAATTGATGATGTACACCCAAGGTTTCAAATTCGCCAATGAAGTCAATAAAAGCAGTTTTAAACTGCCAATCATCATAGCGATCGTAAGGACGTGACTGGTAACTATCACCTTCGATAAAGTCACTTGGCTTACGTGGTGCTGACTCAAAGCGCTGACGTTCAAACGTTTGCTCATTGTAGCCTAAATTAACTTGCCAGTTATCGGTTAAAAATACTTTGAAATCAATACCCATGTTTTCAACAGTAATGTCGGTAAAGGCCCATGACATATCACGAATTGTTTTGTCATCACCAATAATGTTGGCATCATTATCTATCCAAGCGCCAGTATCTAAGCCTGCTTCGTCATCAGTGCGATCATAATGAACACGTACTAGGGCATTATCGCTAATATCGTAATCAACCACTAAGGCACCTAAGAAGCGATCGCGTTCGCGGTTATCACCATTTTGGTATTCTCGCCAGTATTCAACATCTTGTTTTACTAATACACCACGGGCACGTAAATCTTCAGCCTCGGTGAGTGCGCCGCCAGCATCAAGCATAAAGCGAGTTGAACCATGTTGGTCAACATCGGCACTGGCACTAAATAGCGTTTGTGCAGTTGGCTTTTTAGTTACCATGTTAACTAGGCCACCGGGGCCTGATTGCCCATATAAAATACTTGAAGGGCCTTTAATAACTTCTACTTGCTCTAAAATTTCAATGGGTTGTTGGTAATGAGACCAATGCTGGTGGCCATCACGCAGGTAGCCGGTTGATGAGCTTAATTGAAAACCACGTAAGTTAAATACTTCTCTGTTTCGTTGTTTAGACCCTGCAGTTAAACTAGCATCATTGGTCAATACTTCACCAAGAGTGGTTGCTAGTTGCTCATTAACGATTGTGTCAGTGATTACGGTAACTGACTGTGCGGTATCGAGTAATGAGGTTGAGGTTCTCATTGCCCCACTGGCATTATCTACTTTGTAGTCGTTGAAGTAGCTACCTTTAACTTCAATGCGTTCTATATTTGCGGTGTTGGCAAATGCATTTGCAGAGGTGCTGGCTAAAAGTGCAATAAAAAGAGGGTTAAGTTTCATTAGTGGCTTCCGGCTTAGAATTATTAGAGTAGTAAAACGCCGCAGATCTTAATGAAAACAACTATCATTTGCAATATCTTTATTGCAACTTTTAATCGTACGTTGCTAATGGTTGCTAATTGTTAATTCTGCTATTATTAGCCGCATATTAATTGAGACTTTTCTCAAGTTATTTTTTGCTATGGAATTTACTGTGACTGCAACTGCTTTTTCATCGTTGGCCTTACCTTCAGGGTTAGTTGATAATTTATCAACGCTTGGCTACACCCAAATGACGCCTGTACAGGCGCAAAGCCTACCGCCTGTTTTAAGTGGCAAAGATATTATTGCCCAAGCCAAAACAGGCTCAGGTAAAACAGCGGCATTTAGTTTAGGCGTTTTAGCCAAGCTAAATGTAAAACGCTTTCGTATTCAGTCGCTAGTATTATGCCCAACTCGTGAGCTTGCAGAGCAAGTGGCGGTTGAGATGCGTAAACTAGCGCGTGGTATTCATAACATTAAGATTTTAACTTTGTGTGGTGGGGTTTCAATTGGGCCGCAAATTGGTTCACTCGAACATGGTGCGCATATTATTGTAGGTACACCGGGGCGAGTTGACGATCATATTCGTAAAGGTACATTGCGTTTAGATGATGTTGAAACCCTGGTACTTGATGAAGCCGACCAAATGCTTGATATGGGTTTTCAAGACACCCTCGATGCCATAATTGAACGCATTCCAACCAATCGTCAAACGTTGTTATTTAGCGCTACTTTTCCAAAATCAATCGAAGCCATTGCTAAGCGTGTACTTAGTAATCCAGAAATGATTAAAGTAGAAGAGCAGCAAGAAAAAAGCACGATTAAGCAATACTTCTACAAAATGGATAATAATAAACAGCGCTATCCAACCCTTAAGCTACTACTTCTTAAATTTACCCCGCAAAGCTGTGTGGTGTTTTGTAATACCAAGGTAGAAACGCAGCAAGTATGTGATGACTTAGCCGATGAAGGCTTTAGTGCGGTAGCATTGCATGGTGATTTAGAGCAACGTGACCGTGAGCGTACACTGATTCATTTTGCGAATAAGAGTGCGTCTATTTTAGTCGCTACTGATGTAGCTGCACGAGGCTTAGATATTGATGATATGGACATGGTAATTAACTATCACTTAGCTCACGATCCACAAACTCATGTACATCGTGTTGGCCGTACCGGACGAGCAGGTAAAAAAGGGATTGCGTGTTCTATTTATGGTGAGGCAGAGCAATTTAAAGTGGCTCAAATTGGCGACCATTACGAGCGTGACTTTAATCCTGAGCCAATGCCATCTTATAACCTATTAGATAAGCCGCCATACAAACCTGAAATGGTGACGCTGATGATAGATGCAGGCAAAAAGCAAAAAGTGCGCGCGGGTGATATTTTAGGCGCATTAACCGGAAAAGACGGTGTTGCTGGGCGCCAAGTTGGTAAAATCAACGTACTTGATAACGTGGCATTTGTTGCGGTAGAGCGTAACTCATCTAAACCAGCGTTACGCAAATTAACCGAAGGTAATATTAAAGGACGTAAAATTCGTGCTCGTCGGCTAACGCGTTAACTCTCGATCTAATCTGAGCAACTCGCCTTGAGTTGCTCATACTCTATTTTTAGTTGTTTAAACACCTCATTGTCACCTCCTTGTTTATCTGGATGATGCTGCACTGCAAGTTGTCGCCAACGCTTTTGTAATGCTTTTAGTGTGACTGGCGATGTTAATTGCCAACGCACCAGCAGTTGTTGTTGCTGCTCATTACTCAGCGGAATTTCGCGATAAGTAGGCCTACTAAATTGCTGCCAAAAGCTATCTAATAACGCCTTGACTTCATCCGTAGATGTTTCAAAATTTTGCCAGTTTAAATAATAGTCGCGTAGTGGATCGTTAGGATGTAGTTGGTTATAACTGGAACTGTTTACTAGTTCAATATGTAAGCTTTTAACGACTAATTGTTGTTTTGGCATTAATTGCTGTTGTAGCTGATAAAGCGCATTCATAATTAAAAAATTGCGCTTAAATAGGTCGCGCTCAGGCTCGGCAGCTAAAGTATCAAGAAACCCACGTTGTTTTAACTCAGATGCTAAAGTATGAACCATCCACACTTTTTTATTGATTAATAGTTCAAAAATCTCATCTATCAGAGGGTTAAGCATTGTTTACAATCTATTAATTAGTGTATCTTGGATAAATTATCATATACCCAAATAACATTAAACCCCAAGGAGTGGGCGTGAGTGCCTGTTTTGAATTGGTCTAAATTAGATGTTTATACTTGGTTTGGGTGTCGTTTTGTTATGGCTAGCAAGGATTTAAGGATATTTTTATGCTGACTCAGTTAAAGCGCATCTGCTTTATTGGCTTTTTGGCTGTTTTAAGTAGTGCATCAAATGACGCTTTATCAAATGAGCAGCCAAGTTTGTTTGAGCAGTTTAACCTTGAACAAGCATGGCCTGAAAAGCATCGCCTTGCAACCGATATCTTATCGAACCCTGATGTTCCAAATTTACAACGCATTACTATTTATAGCGATTTAGCTGAGCTGGCTTTTGCGCAAAGTGATTTAGCCAATGCACTAAAATATTTTAAATTGCTAGAGACCAGTAGTACGTTAAAAGATCAGCCTAAACTTTTCTTTCGTGCGATTAAAATGCAAGGAGTTGTGCTTTATTATCAAGGGTTAGTGCAACAAGCGGTCGTTGATTATAGCCGCGCGTTAAACATCGCAATTGCGCTTAAAAGTCCGATAAAGCAGGCTAATTTACTTAGTAATATCGGGCTTGCTTATTTTGATATGTATAACATGGAGCTAGCTCTTGATTATTATCAACAAGCCAAAGTAATTTATGAAAAAGAGGGAAGCGCACAAGATAAGGCCGATATATTACATAATATTGCCGGTATTTATATTCGTCTCTCTCGATATGAGTCAGCTCTTGAGATGTACCGTGAGGTTTTAAAAGTTTTTCAAGAACTTGGCGATGAAGACGGTGTTGCCCAAGCATACGGTAATATGGGAGTAGCTTACACAGAATCGAGACAGTACCAATTAGCACTGCATTATAATCAGTTGGCCTTACGTTACTATCAAAGCGTTAATAATGCGTTTCAACTTTCTACTAAGCATACAAATTTAGCCACCATCAACCTTAAGCTAAATAAATTTGATGTTGCCTTTTATCACGCTAATGCGGGCCAACAATTTGCAATAGAGGCAGATAATAAGTCTTTATTGGCGGCAGCGTTACATGTGTTGTCAATTGTTCAATTTGTACAAGGTGATACGCAAAGTGCCAAACAAACCTCAGAGCACTCAATTACCCTTGCCAAAGAGTACAATAATGGCATGCGTATTAAAGATGGCTTAGGAATTGAAGCACTAATAAATGCGAGCTTAGGGGATTATGAAAAAGCGCTAAATTTACACCAACAGTACGTTGATTATCAGCGTAGTGTGAATACCGAAGAAGCCTCAAAAGCGGTCAGTCAATTTCAAATCCAGTTTGAATCGAATCAGCTAAACCAAGAAATTAAACAATTAAAACAACAACAATACTTACAAGAATTGCAAATAGCTAAACGTTCACAGTTAACGTTTTTGTTGGTGATTGTTGCCATATTAATTTTAATTACGGTAATTGCTGTTTATAAGCGCCGAACAGAAAAGCAAGCTAAGTTAAAGTTAAGCGAACAAGTTGAACAGCGTACCAAAGAGCTACAAAGTGTGGCACAGGAGCTGCGTGAAGCAAACGAGGTGAAAAGCCAGTTTTTAGCGAATATAAGCCATGAAATTAGAACACCGTTAACTGCTATTTTGGCACAAACTGATGATCTTATTAATGGTCTATATAAGCCGGAACAGTTACAAGATGAGCTTAGAGTAATACAACGTCAAAGTGAGCATTTAAAAAGCTTGATTAATGATGTGTTGGACTTAAGTAAGATAGAGGCAAACCGGTTAGAACTTAATATTAGTTGTTTTGATGTGGTGCAGCTTATCAACGATATTCACGCTATGTTTTCTCCTCAAACTAAAGCGAAAGACTTATCGTTAGTTTTAGATTGCCAGTTAGAAAAATCCTATTTTACGCGATTAGATTTAATGCGAGTAAAACAAATTCTTATTAATTTATGTGCTAATGCCATTAAGTTTACTCATAAAGGGCAAGTAACTATTGGTGTTAGTAAAACCGAGCAAGGGTTACTCTTTTCGATTAAAGACACTGGGATTGGTATGAGCTCATCTCAACTTAAACTTATTTTTGAGTGCTTTAGCCAAGCCGATAACAGTATTAGTCGACGTTTTGGTGGCACAGGACTAGGTTTGAGCTTGTCGCAGCAATTGGCGGCGATGATGGGTGGCTATATAAGTGTGCAGAGTGAGTTTAAAAAAGGCAGTGAGTTTTCATTTTATTTGCCCTGTATACAAGTTGAAGAGCAAGTTTGCCATGACGATCAGCAAGCAAAGTCTGATGATCGACATAGATTATTATCGGGTAAAGTGGTTCTTGCTGAAGATCACAGTGATAACCGCAAACTGATTAGTCGTTATTTACATTCTCTTGGGCTGGAAGTGATTGCCGTTGAAAACGGTGAGCAAGCAGTAGAACAAAGTTTAAAGCTATACCCAGATTTAGTACTGTTAGATATTCAAATGCCAGTTATGGATGGTATTTCTGCGTTTGAACTACTCAAGCAATGTGGTTATGAACAGCCTATTTTAGCATTAACGGCCAATGCCATGAGCCACGAAATTGACCATTACCTATCACTTGGGTTTAGTGACTATTTAGCAAAGCCAATCGATAAAGAGTCTTTTTATACTGTGCTAGCAAAATACTTAAATGCTGCAAATACAGAGGTATCAACTGAACAGATTCATGTTGATATGAGTGATTTAGTAACGAGCTTTCAACAAAGTTTAGCCGAAGAAAGCGAGCTTATTAAGCGACACTTTAAAGATGCTGATTATCAGGCGCTGCAAAAAGATAGCCATCGAGTGTTAGGGGCGGCACAAATGTTCGAGTTTAAAGACATAGCCTTAGCGGCAAAAGCGCTAGACGATGAATTACTTCAGCCACAAATAAATACGCAAAGGCTAACAACATTAGTGAATAACTTACAGGCACTGTTTAAAAAATACGAATAAATTAACTTAACCTGAACTCCGGATAATAAATCCATCTCAAGCAGCTATTTTCAGCGCTAACTGCGTTGAATTTATTTGCAATAGGCGAGCTATTGACGCGTAATTTCGCCTTGTTTTCACTAAAAATCTCTAGCTAGATAAAAATAAGCACAAATATTTTTTTGATTCAATATGTTAGTAAATCTCTTAACCAGAGTTCAGGTTAATCTACTCTAAAAACAAAAAAGACACCATTTGGTGTCTTTTTTATTTAAAAACGTTGATTTAACTAGAGTTTAGCTTACTTACGTTTCATCGAATCAAAAAACTCATCGTTGGTTTTACTCATCGATAGTTTATCAATTAAAAATTCCATGGCGTCAATTTCTGACATGTCATGTACTATTTTACGTAAAATCCACAGCTTTTGTAGTTCATCTGGCTTAGTGAGTAACTCTTCACGGCGTGTACCAGAGCGATTAAAGTCGATAGCTGGGAATACACGTTTTTCCGCAATTTTACGGTTAAGGTGTAGTTCCATGTTACCTGTACCTTTAAACTCTTCGTAGATAACTTCATCCATTTTAGAGCCGGTATCAATAAGGGCCGTTGCAATAATTGTTAAGCTACCGCCTTCTTCAACATTACGTGCAGCACCAAAGAAACGCTTAGGTTTATGAAGCGCATTAGCATCTACACCACCGGTTAGTACTTTACCTGATGATGGAATAACCGTGTTATATGCACGTGCTAAACGGGTGATTGAATCAAGCAAGATAACCACATCTTTTTTATGCTCAACTAAGCGCTTTGCTTTTTCGATAACCATTTCCGCAACTTGCACGTGGCGAGAAGCTGGCTCATCGAATGTTGATGCAATAACTTCACCTTTTACTAGGCGTTGCATCTCAGTAACTTCTTCCGGGCGCTCATCAATAAGTAAAACCATTAATGTAACGTCAGGGTGGTTATGTGTGATTGATTGCGCAATATTTTGTAGCAACATTGTTTTACCCGCTTTTGGCGGTGCTACTAATAATCCACGTTGGCCGCGGCCAATTGGTGATGCCAAATCAAGAACTCGTGCGGTAATATCTTCTTTACTGCCGTTACCGCGTTCCATACGAAAACGTTCGTTTGCATGAAGTGGGGTTAGGTTTTCAAAAAGGATTTTAGTGCGAGAGTTTTCAGGTTTATCAAAGTTAACTTCATTTACTTTAAGCAAAGCAAAGTAACGCTCACCGTCTTTTGGTGGACGAATAAGACCTGAAATAGAGTCGCCAGTACGCATACTAAAGCGGCGAATTTGACTCGGAGATACATAAATATCATCTGGGCCTGCTAAGTAAGAAGCTTCTGATGATCTTAGAAAGCCAAAACCATCTTGCAAAATTTCTAAAACACCACCACCGAAGATATTCTCTCCGCCTTTGGCGTGTGATTTAAGAATTGCAAAAATGATATCTTGCTTTCTCAAACGGGCTACGTTTTCGAGCCCCATGGACTCAGCTTGGTTTACAAGCTCTTTTATAGACTTGTCTTTTAATTCGCGTAAATGCATATTGGTGGGTTCTTTATTACAGTTGTCATACTCAAAATCGCTTTATTAGATCGTTGAGTGAGGTTCGTTGAATATAACTAAGGATTAGTTGGCTTTATAAACTAGCAGGTCATTACAGCAGCGTCCAGTACTTCTGCAAAATAAATTATAAAAAAAGGGCTGAGAGCCCTTTTTTTAATTAACACTTATTAGATGTTATTTTCTAAAAACTCAACTAATTGTGTTTTTGATAGTGCGCCTACTTTAGTTGCAGCTACTTGACCATCTTTGAAAAGTAGTAGTGTAGGGATACCACGAATACCAAACTTTGGTGGTGTGCCTGCATTTTGGTCAATGTTTAATTTAGTGATAGTTACACGGCCATCAAACTCATCAGCAACTTCGCTTAGAATTGGGGCGATCATCTTACACGGTCCGCACCATTCTGCCCAAAAGTCTACTAGTACAGGTTTGTCTGATTGTAATACGTCAGCTTCAAAGCTATCGTCGGTAATTTGGATTATTTTCTCGCTCATTGCGCTCTCCGGTTTAGTTAGGCGAAATATTTAGTGCGTATTTAAACACTCTTGTTTCTTATTGCAAGTTTAAACGTTATGCTTAAACGCTATGACTAAGACACATTTGACCGATAAAAAGTTTTCAGACTTTGCTATTGCACCGGAAGTGGTTGCCGGGTTAACCGAAAGTGGGTTTGAATATTGCACACCCATTCAAGCTAAATGCCTACCTTTTATTTGTGAAGGGCGCGATATTGCGGGCCAAGCACAAACAGGTACTGGCAAAACGTTGGCATTTTTAACTGCCACGTGCCACCGGTTATTACAATCTAGCAAAGCACCTAGTAAACATCCAAGAGCCCTGATCATGGCCCCAACTCGGGAGCTTGCGATTCAGATACACAAAGATGCAAAAATTTTAGCGCCGCACTGTAATCTTAACTTAGGTTTAGTATATGGTGGCGAAGATTACGAAAAACAACGTGCACAACTAGAAAAAGGCGTTGATATTTTAATTGGCACCACAGGTCGCCTAATCGATTTATATAAGCAAGGCTGTTACACCCTTAATGAAATTGAGGTAGTCGTGCTAGATGAAGCCGATCGTATGTTCGATTTGGGTTTTATTAAAGATATTCGTTATATGTTCCGTCGTATGCCAGATACGTCAGAGCGTTTAAACTTATTATTCTCTGCTACGCTATCGTACCGTGTACAAGAGCTTGCATTTGAACACATGACTAACCCTGAGCATGTGCAAATAGAGCCCGATGTAAAAACAGGTAAACGTATTAAAGAAGAGCTATTTCATCCTTCACAAGAAGATAAAATTAAGCTGTTGTTAACCTTGATTGAAGAAGAATGGCCTGAGAAAGCCATTGTTTTTGCAAATACTAAGCATAGCTGTGAAACCGTATATGCATGGTTAAAAGCAGACGGACATCGCGTGGGCATGCTCACCGGTGATGTAAACCAAAAGAAACGCCAGTCAATACTCGCGCAATTTAGTAAAGGCGAGCTAGACTTTTTAGTGGCTACCGATGTTGCTGCACGTGGTTTACATATTCCAGAAGTAAGTCATGTATTTAACTTTGACTTACCTGACGATTGCGAAGATTACGTTCACCGCATTGGTCGTACAGCTCGAGCAGGCGCTTCAGGTCATGCAATTAGTTTTGCGTGTGAGCAATATGCTTATAACCTTCATGAAATTGAAGAATACATTGAGCACAGCATTCCATTATCACATTACGATAAAAGTGCATTGCTAGATGATTTAACGAAGCCGACTATTCATAGAAAGCGTAATTTTTCTACTGGTCCACGTAATCGTAGTAATAACAACGGACGTCGCCCAAATAATGGTTACCAAAAAGGACGGTCTTAACCGACCGTTAGTTTGATTGTATTTGTAACTAGAGGTTTTTGAACGGTGGGGCAACTTAAACCGCAAAAAAATGTATATGCAGTCATTGATTTAGGCTCAAATAGCTTTCATATGCTTATTGCTAAGTCAATGGCGGGCGGCCTGCAAACTATAGGGCGCGTGAAACGTAAAGTAAGACTCGCAGCTGGGCTTGATGATAATAATTTATTGAGCTTAGAGGCTATGCAACGAGGCTGGGAGTGTTTGGCCTTGTTTGCAGAGCGGTTGCAAGATATTCCCACGCAGAACATCACCATTGTTGCCACTGCAACACTTCGCTTAGCAACCAACGCCGACGACTTTAAACTACGTGCTGAAGAAATATTAGGGCATAAAGTGAATGTTATTAGTGGCGAGCTAGAAGCGCGAACTATTTATAAAGGGGTTGCGCATACCTCTTCATGTACTGGCAAGCAGCTGGTTATTGATATTGGTGGAGCGAGTACTGAGGTTGTTATTGGCCAAGGTTTTGAAGCGCGTCACTATAAAAGCCTTAATATTGGCTGCGTGACTTTTCTCGAACGCTACTTTAAAGATTGCCAATTAAATGAAGCAAACTTTAATGCTGCGATAAAAGCAGCACGAAATGTTATTGATGAAATAGCACCTGAATATAAAACGGCTGGTTGGCAACTTGCCTCTGGTGCGTCAGGTACTGTGCAAGCTATTCAAGAAATTATGGTGGCACAAAATTTAAATGAAATGCTCACCCTTGAAAAGCTATACACCATCAAACAACAATCCATAGCCTATAAAACAATAGCTGAACTCGACTTGCCTGGGTTAAGTGAAGAGCGACGGTTAGTGTTTGTATCTGGGCTGGCTATTTTAATTGCACTATTTGAGTCTCTTGAAATAGAACAAATGGGGTTAGCGGGTGGTGCTCTTCGTGAAGGTGTTTTATATAGCATGCTACCGGAGCTTCATAATACCGACATTCGTCAACGCACTATTGATGGTTTTATGAATCGTTATCATGTTGATCAAAAGCAAGCATCTCGAGTTTCAAGTTTAGCATTACTGCTAGCTAATGAAGTCAGTCAGTACTGGCCGGTTGCAGCGCAAAGTGGATTGCCGCTTTTAAATGCCGTCGCGCAGCTGCATGAAATAGGTTTGTTAATAGAGTATAAGCAGTACCATAAACACACCGCTTATATTTTAGAAAATACCGACATGCCTGGTTTTTCGCAATCAGAGCATAAAGTAATTGTTGCTATAGCACATAGCCATCGCTCAGACCTTCAAAAAGGATGCTTAGATCATTTAGGTGCACATAGTAGTGTTGCTGCGTATATTGTTCGACTATTACGTATTGCTGTTATTTTATCGATGCGCCGACAAGATGACGTGTTGCCAAACTTCAAGATAACAGCTGAGAATGAAGAGTTAGCGATTCAATTTGAAAATAATTGGTTAAAAAAGCATCCGCTGATGGCAAGTGAACTAAATCAAGAGATTAAATATCAGAAAAAATGCGGTTGGAAACTTAAAGTTAGCTAGTTAAACCTACTTTTCCGTAGTTTTTAGTGGTTAAAATGAGCGTTTAGGCTAAATATCCAGCGAACAGTCATTTATTTCAAGTTTTATTCAAAAAAGGGTTGATCTGTTTTCGGATCTCCCTATAATGCGACCCCACTGAGACGGCAGAGCGCAACGCATAGCGAGGCACGAGCTACTCAGTGAGTCGAGTAAAACTTAGTTCTGAAAACTTTCAAGTTTAGCAAAATTAAGTGTTGACAAAAAAATAGGAAAGCGTAATATGCGCAGCCCTAGCGAGATAAAGTTTAACGCTTTAATCGCAACGTTCTTTAACAATATAAAGCAATCATCTGTGTGGGCACTCGTACAGATTGAGTTCTAACAGCCAAGCTACTTAGGTAGTGAGGCAAACAAATTTAGAGTCTCAATTGAAACTGAGTGACCAACAGCAATAACTACTTCGGTAGGAATTGCAGCACAGTCAATTCAATATCGAAAGATATTAAATAAATTCAGAATTCATTGAGCTGTCGAAAGACATAAAACTTTTTAATTGAAGAGTTTGATCATGGCTCAGATTGAACGCTGGCGGCAGGCCTAACACATGCAAGTCGAGCGGTAACAAAAGTAGCTTGCTATTTGCTGACGAGCGGCGGACGGGTGAGTAATGCTTGGGAACATGCCTTGAGGTGGGGGACAACAGTTGGAAACGACTGCTAATACCGCATAATGTCTACGGACCAAAGGGGGCTTCGGCTCTCGCCTTTAGATTGGCCCAAGTGGGATTAGCTAGTTGGTGAGGTAATGGCTCACCAAGGCGACGATCCCTAGCTGGTTTGAGAGGATGATCAGCCACACTGGGACTGAGACACGGCCCAGACTCCTACGGGAGGCAGCAGTGGGGAATATTGCACAATGGGCGCAAGCCTGATGCAGCCATGCCGCGTGTGTGAAGAAGGCCTTCGGGTTGTAAAGCACTTTCAGTCAGGAGGAAAGGTTAGTAGTTAATACCTGCTAGCTGTGACGTTACTGACAGAAGAAGCACCGGCTAACTCCGTGCCAGCAGCCGCGGTAATACGGAGGGTGCGAGCGTTAATCGGAATTACTGGGCGTAAAGCGTACGCAGGCGGTTTGTTAAGCGAGATGTGAAAGCCCCGGGCTCAACCTGGGAACTGCATTTCGAACTGGCAAACTAGAGTGTGATAGAGGGTGGTAGAATTTCAGGTGTAGCGGTGAAATGCGTAGAGATCTGAAGGAATACCGATGGCGAAGGCAGCCACCTGGGTCAACACTGACGCTCATGTACGAAAGCGTGGGGAGCAAACAGGATTAGATACCCTGGTAGTCCACGCCGTAAACGATGTCTACTAGAAGCTCGGAACCTCGGTTCTGTTTTTCAAAGCTAACGCATTAAGTAGACCGCCTGGGGAGTACGGCCGCAAGGTTAAAACTCAAATGAATTGACGGGGGCCCGCACAAGCGGTGGAGCATGTGGTTTAATTCGATGCAACGCGAAGAACCTTACCTACACTTGACATACAGAGAACTTACCAGAGATGGTTTGGTGCCTTCGGGAACTCTGATACAGGTGCTGCATGGCTGTCGTCAGCTCGTGTTGTGAGATGTTGGGTTAAGTCCCGCAACGAGCGCAACCCCTATCCTTAGTTGCTAGCAGGTAATGCTGAGAACTCTAAGGAGACTGCCGGTGATAAACCGGAGGAAGGTGGGGACGACGTCAAGTCATCATGGCCCTTACGTGTAGGGCTACACACGTGCTACAATGGCGCATACAGAGTGCTGCGAACTCGCGAGAGTAAGCGAATCACTTAAAGTGCGTCGTAGTCCGGATTGGAGTCTGCAACTCGACTCCATGAAGTCGGAATCGCTAGTAATCGCGTATCAGAATGACGCGGTGAATACGTTCCCGGGCCTTGTACACACCGCCCGTCACACCATGGGAGTGGGTTGCTCCAGAAGTAGATAGTCTAACCCTCGGGAGGACGTTTACCACGGAGTGATTCATGACTGGGGTGAAGTCGTAACAAGGTAGCCCTAGGGGAACCTGGGGCTGGATCACCTCCTTATACGATTTAGAACTTATTTGTTCGTAGTGTCCACACAGATGATTGTTAGTTAGTTTGCTCTTTGAGTTTACTAATTAATATGCTCTTTAAAAATTTGGAAAAGCTGATAATAAAATTCGTATGAATACATTGTATTTGTACAGAGTTTTCAAAAGTAAAAAAGAATGATAGCAGTATCATTCAGTGCCATTTAATCCTCGGATTAATTGGTATCTACTTTAGTATTCAATATTAACTTCTGGCGAAGTTAAACTGTCACAAAACAAAGACCCGTTTGGGTTGTATGGTTAAGTGACTAAGCGTACACGGTGGATGCCTTGGCAGTTGGAGGCGATGAAGGACGTATTAACTTGCGATAAGCCTAGTCAAGCTAGTAAAAAGCACTTGAGACTAGGATTTCCGAATGGGGAAACCCACCTGCTTGCAGGTATCGTTAACTGAATACATAGGTTAACGAGGCGAACGCGGAGAACTGAAACATCTAAGTACCCGTAGGAAAAGAAATCAACCGAGATTCCGATAGTAGCGGCGAGCGAAATCGGAACAGCCCTTAAGCTTATTATGTGTTAATGGAAGGCTCTGGAAAGTGCCACGATACAGGGTGATAGTCCCGTACATGAAAACGCATTTTAAGTGAAATCGAGTAGGTCGGAGCACGTGAAACTTTGACTGAATATAGGTGGACCATCATCTAAGGCTAAATACTCCCAACTGACCGATAGTGAACCAGTACCGTGAGGGAAAGGCGAAAAGAACCCCTGTGAGGGGAGTGAAATAGAACCTGAAACCGTGTACGTACAAGCAGTAGGAGCCCCTCGAGGGTGACTGCGTACCTTTTGTATAATGGGTCAGCGACTTATATTTTGTAGCGAGGTTAACCGATTAGGGTAGCCGTAGGGAAACCGAGTCTTAACTGGGCGAATAGTTGCAAGGTATAGACCCGAAACCCGGTGATCTAGCCATGGGCAGGTTGAAGATTGAGTAACATCAATTGGAGGACCGAACCCACTAACGTTGAAAAGTTAGGGGATGACCTGTGGTTAGGAGTGAAAGGCTAATCAAACCGGGAGATAGCTGGTTCTCCCCGAAATCTATTTAGGTAGAGCCTCGGACGAATACTTACGGGGGTAGAGCACTGTTAAGGCTAGGGGGTCATCCCGACTTACCAACCCTTTGCAAACTCCGAATACCGTAAAGTAATATCCGGGAGACACACGGCGGGTGCTAACGTCCGTCGTGAAGAGGGAAACAACCCAGACCGCCAGCTAAGGTCCCAAAGTCATAGTTAAGTGGGAAACGATGTGGAAAGGCCCAGACAGCCAGGAGGTTGGCTTAGAAGCAGCCATCCTTTAAAGAAAGCGTAATAGCTCACTGGTCGAGTCGGTCTGCGCGGAAGATGTAACGGGGCTAAACTATGCACCGAAGCTGCGGATTCAGAATTTATTCTGAGTGGTAGGGGAGCGTTCTGTAAGCGGTTGAAGGTGTACCGGGAGGTATGCTGGACGTATCAGAAGTGCGAATGCTGACATGAGTAACGATAATGCGGGTGAAAAACCCGCACGCCGGAAGACCAAGGGTTCCTATCCCATGTTAATCAGGGTAGGGTAAGTCGACCCCTAAGGCGAGGCCGAAAGGCGTAGTCGATGGGAAACGGATTAATATTTCCGTACTTGGTATAATTGCGATGGGGGGACGGAGCAGGCTAAGCAAGCATGGCGATGGTAGTCCATGTGAAAGTGTGTAGGCTAGTGACTTAGGTAAATCCGGGTTGCTGTTAGGCTGAGACACGAGACGAGTCACTACGGTGATGAAGTTGCTGATGCCATACTTCCAGGAAAAGCCTCTAAGCTTCAGATTATACCGAATCGTACCCCAAACCGACACAGGTGGTCAGGTAGAGAATACTAAGGCGCTTGAGAGAACTCGGGTGAAGGAACTAGGCAAAATCGTACCGTAACTTCGGGAGAAGGTACGCTCCGATTGGTGATGAGACTTGCTCTCTAAGCTGATTGGAGCCGCAGTGACCAGGTGGCTGGGACTGTTTATTAAAAACACAGCACTGTGCAAAATCGCAAGATGACGTATACGGTGTGACACCTGCCCGGTGCCGGAAGGTTAATTGATGGGGTTATCTTCGGAGAAGCTCTTGATCGAAGCCCCGGTAAACGGCGGCCGTAACTATAACGGTCCTAAGGTAGCGAAATTCCTTGTCGGGTAAGTTCCGACCTGCACGAATGGTGTAACCATGGCCACGCTGTCTCCACCCGAGACTCAGTGAAATTGAAATCGCAGTGAAGATGCTGTGTACCCGCGGCTAGACGGAAAGACCCCGTGAACCTTTACTACAGCTTGGCACTGAACATTGAACCTACATGTGTAGGATAGGTGGGAGACTTTGAAGCAGAGACGCTAGTTTTTGTGGAGTCGTCCTTGAAATACCACCCTTGTAGTTTTGATGTTCTAACGTTGGCCCCTGAATCGGGGTTACGGACAGTGCCTGGTGGGTAGTTTGACTGGGGCGGTCTCCTCCCAAAGAGTAACGGAGGAGCACGAAGGTTGGCTAAGTACGGTCGGACATCGTACGGTTAGTGTAATGGTAGAAGCCAGCTTAACTGCGAGACAGACACGTCGAGCAGGTACGAAAGTAGGTCATAGTGATCCGGTGGTTCTGAATGGAAGGGCCATCGCTCAACGGATAAAAGGTACTCCGGGGATAACAGGCTGATACCGCCCAAGAGTTCATATCGACGGCGGTGTTTGGCACCTCGATGTCGGCTCATCACATCCTGGGGCTGAAGTCGGTCCCAAGGGTATGGCTGTTCGCCATTTAAAGTGGTACGCGAGCTGGGTTTAGAACGTCGTGAGACAGTTCGGTCCCTATCTGCCGTGGGCGTTTGAGAATTGAGAGGGGTTGCTCCTAGTACGAGAGGACCGGAGTGAACGAACCGCTGGTGTTCGGGTTGTCATGCCAATGGCATTGCCCGGTAGCTACGTTCGGAACTGATAAGCGCTGAAAGCATCTAAGCGCGAAGCAGGCCTCGAGATGAGTTCTCACTAGACTTTTAAAGTCTCTGAAGGGCCGTTGAAGACTACAACGTTGATAGGCAAGATGTGGAAGTGGTGTGAGCCATTAAGCTAACTTGTACTAATTACCCGTGAGGCTTAACCATACAACGCCAAACGCGTTTTATGTGATAGTGAAACAAGCGAAGAAGTTAATAGACTAAAGTAGATTACTGAAAACTTTTATTATCAGAAATTCCAAATTTTAGTTAGTGCGTAGCGATACGGACTGACACCCAAATTTGCTTGGTGACAATAGCGTTTTGGACCCACCTGACCCCATGCCGAACTCAGTAGTGAAACGAAACAGCGCCGATGATAGTGTAGCATTTGTTATGTGAAAGTAGGTCATTACCAGGCTCCAAATAAGAGAAAGCCCGACTCAAAAGAGTCGGGCTTTTTTACGTCTGAAGAAAAGTGAAAATATTATCCGTCAGCCGTCAGCCGTCAGCTATCAGTTGCACTGCGTTAATCAGACAACCGTAGCATGGGTTGAGTATTACGAAACCCATGGGAAAAATAGCGCACCGACTCTAAATACAAGCAAGCCTGATTTAAAAGAGTCGGGCTTTTACGGGTGTAAAGGAAGCATTCTTAAAACAGTCCATAGGCTTCAGTTTCTTGCTCTTGAGCGCTGCTAGATGGTTCAAGCTCTTTGGGCTTAAATATTGCGCTAGGATCAATAAGTACACTATGTTTATCAGCAAGCTTAATTAGACCATACATCATGTTTCTTGTTTGGGGGTCAATATCAAAACCAACTTCAGTGAGCTTATCTAGTGGTTTAATATCCTCTTTTTTATATTCAATATTATCTTCCACTTTATCAACTAACAGGCCTATATGAGGGTTCAACCCATCTTTAGTAGTAAAAACAATAATAGGTTTATAATCTAAAGTGATTTGCTCTATTGCCGAGTCAAATAAACGCTCTAGGTGAATAAGTTCATGCCTTCTTATAATCTCAAGTTGAGTACCGACTTGTTTATTGTTGCCTTGTTTATATGCATCTATCGCACTGGTCAATTTGTTTAGGAGCGATTTAAACGGGTTATCAAAGCGTGACATGGTATTTTTTAATTCATCATTATCCGTTTTAAACTCGGTATAAAACTGTTCAAAATCAGTAAGCTCATACTGATTTGTTTTTAACGAGCTTTGCGAAACGAGTAGTTCTTGCTCTAATTTATTAAACCAAGCGATTAGTTGTTTTTGCCAAGATTTAAGTTGTTTTAAAGCATCTAAGTTACTGTGCTCCGTAGAGACTCCATTTAAAATAATTCCAAGGTCGAATACTGGGGTTGGGATCCCCATATAATCTTTAACGCCCAAAAAGCTTTTATTGTCGTTAGGTAACACCGTGAGGTTATTATTAAATTGTTCCGTCAATAAGATATCAAGAATCTTAAGTGAAATGGTTTTATAACCCACTTTAAAGTTAATTAAGTCCATAGTTTCCTCACATACTTAGTTTGTATATTAAGAATAGAACAATATTTGGAAGGTACTTATTTATTCACATAATAAGAGCGATATACATTACGTTTATTTTTATTTTCAATATCAAGAAAAAGCTTTTTGATTATTTTATCATTTATTAACAGTGAATTAAGCTCATTCATTAGGCACGAGTGTTTAAGTGGTAATTTGCAGCTTGCCGCTGCCTTACTAAATGCCATGGCATTAATATAACCTTCAAAATGAAGACGATTGGGTTTTGTAATCTTGCTTGCTTGCATATCAGCTAAAAACTCATTGCAAAAATCATCGCTACAAGTGAGTGGATTGGGAACAATTTCAGTAACCATAATATGAGAGGGAGAAGTTACTTCATCAAATAAGTCAAAGCTAGGTACAAAAGAGACACTAGTATAGTCTGGGGTAAAGTTCTTCGCATATGCACTATTTATAAACTCACCAAGTGGCGCATAGGTACCAACTAAACAGATAGCTGTCACCCCGCTGGCTTGTAAGGCATTAAGCGCTGAAGCTACATCATGACTATTACGTTGGTAACGCGCGACTTTTATAGGCGAAAGTTGATATTTTGCTAGCTCTTTTCTTAGCCCTGATTCGACGTACAAGCCAAACTCATCTGCTTGAATAAATAGCCCTATCTTTGTATGTTTACGCTCCTCTACTAAGTATTTAATTTGCTCTGCGGCTTCGTCATTATAGCTGGCTCTTAGATTAAATATGTTAGCGCGTGATTTATCATGTAGGAAGCTCGCCCCGCTAAAAGGCATTATGAACGGGGTTTGTGACTGCTCTAGTAAAGGTATAATAGCGTGGCTAGTTGGGGTGCCCATAGCACCAAACAGTGCATCGACTTTGTCGGTATAAATAAAAGTACGGGTATTATTAACGGTTTGCTTTGGTTCGTAGTTATCGTCAGCAACTAGAAGTTGTATCTGAGCACCGTTTATACCACCAGCATTATTAACCTTGTTAAAGTAAATGCTACTGCCTTTATGCAACTGTAGGCCAATATTTTGAGCCGGTCCGCTAAGCGCTGTAGACATACCAAGTTTAATAACTTTGCTATTATCTTGCTCTGCATAGGCTATAGGCTGCCCTAAGGCTAATGCGACAGAGGCAATGCTAAGGTGTATTATTATGCGAAGTGCGCTCATACCAGTTATCTACAGCCTTTTTTAATAATATATTAAATGACTTGGTGCCATTCAAACCTAGCTCAGTTTGGATATTTTTAGGTGTCCAATTTTGTAATACTAGCCTAATAAAAACAGATTGGAAATTATCCTCATCATTTGGCAAGCTAAGAGGAGATGCCCAAAAACTCCTCCATAGTAAAGGTTTAATATTAAAGAGCTGATAGTCACTTGTTAACATAGACTTTAATCTTGATTGATCGGCTATGCTGATGGTATGGGTATTAAAGCGTGAAACAATTTTTGCTACCAGTTTATAATCTAGCTGACTAAAATGGCTGAGCAATTGCAAAGGAAAATCAGCTTCGAACTGGGCTGTTAATTGTTCTAGTAGTTGGTCATTTTTAGTTAAGCTCTTAATAACTAATGCGCTATGTTCACCCGTTGCCTTATCTTTTTGAAAACCCAGCTTTACCAAATTAAAGTCATTATTTTGCCAAAAACTAAGTAATTGCGCATTAGCACCAAAGCTAGCACCAAACCAATCACACTCTTTCTGTAATTGCTGTTCACAGTAATGAAGTAATTGTGTTCCTAGGTGCTTATTGTGCTGCCCTGGGTCAATGGCAATTCGCACCACGCGAGCGCAGTATTGTTTTAATACCTCAGGGTTAAAGCTTAATTGTGCAAGGCTTTGCGCCATTAAGTGCCCTTGAGGACGGCGCTTACCTTGCACTACTTCATTACTCAACGATGTAGTAAAGCCACCTTCTATCGCTACTAAACACACACCAAGAATATTATCACCTTGTTGACAAACAAATAGGCGTTGCCCAGCGGCATCTAGTAAGTGACGTAAGTCATTCACACTGGTTTGATAATGTGCCAGTGTTAGTAAGCCAACAACTTGATGAAGCAGTGGTTCGTCGTTAGTAAGTTGATTTGCTTGCAGATGCTTAAATTGTAGGGGAGCAGTATTCAAACTAGCGCTGTGATGTTCTGCATCCAAAGCTAAGAGTGTACGAAGGTGCAGCTCTAAAGGATCGTGCTTTGCAAAACGGATTGGCTGCTCAAGACTGATGCTACGCATGTTTTTAAAATGCGTTTTGAGGTAACGAGTAAACTTTAAAATATAACCGCGACCATTACCTTCATAGCCAATCATAGTGCTTGAAAAGACCACGCGAGGATAAAGGTGAAGAATTTTTATGAGAATTGGAACAGGGATTGCTGCTGCTTCATCAATTAATAGCAAATCGCACTGCGGTTGTTCGTTCAGTAGTTGATCAGGCGCCACATAGTGCATGTTTGCAATGTGTTTATCGCCAGCTTGATATTCTATATCAAGCGCACTCGCTAAGTGCTTAAAACTACTGTGCAAAGCACGAAATTGCATAGAGCAAATAAGTATGTTTTTATCGCTGAGTTTACTTGCTGCAATACCTAATGCGGCTGATTTTCCTCTTCCCCGATCTGCATTAATTAATAATGGTCGATTTGCTCGTCCGTTTGCTGTTTTTATTATTAATTCAATACACTGTTGTTGCTCGGTAAAGTCAATTTCACCAGTTGATAGATTCGTACCGGTAATACACTGCCAACCATTTTGCTGGCTAAAATGCAGTAAAGTAGTTTTGCTTAGTAAGTGAGCTAAGCGTTGGTTAAAAAAGCTGTAAGGGTGCATTTGCCCAAAAGATTGAAATAAGGGAAGGGCGTCATCACACCAGTGTTCAAGTTCTTTAAGTTCGGGTAGCAATATAATTAAAAAACCACCTGCTTGCACAACGCCACTAAGCGCAGCTAGTTTATCTGGCACCAGTCCACTGTAGCCGTCATAAACAGCATGGGCGCACTCTTGCCCTAAAATTTGGTGGGTATGCTCTGGCCAATGTGCATTAATTAAATGAGTGCTTTTTGACAGTACAAAAGAAGGGTGCTGCAAATGAGCAAGCAGCTGAGTACATTGCTCATAACACCAATTTTTATCGCCTGTAAGCAGCAGTAACTGGCGATGTTTCGCATACGCAAGTTGTTGCTGTACACGCTCTACAACGTGGTTAAACGGCTTGTAATCTTGCATAAGCTGTTACTAACCACTTACTGCCTAAGTCGTCAAAGTTAACTTGTACGCGAGATTGTGCGCCACTGCCTTCGTAGTTGAGTACGGTGCCAATGCCAAACTTTGCATGCAGCACGCGTTGACCTAAGTTAAATCCGCTTTCTTCAAATGCAGCATGGCTAACCGATGCGCTAAAGCGACCGGCTGCAGGCGGGCGAGATACTTGTGTTTTAATGCGAATTTCTTCTACGCAGTCTTCGGGTATTTCACGTAAAAAGCGCGATGGGCTGTGATATTTCTCTTGGCCATATAAACGGCGGCTTTCGGCATGGCTTATATACAGCTTATCCATAGCGCGGGTCATACCCACGTAACAAAGACGGCGCTCTTCTTCTAAACGGCCGGTTTCTTCATTACTTTGCTGAGATGGAAACATACCTTCTTCAACACCGACCATAAACACTAAAGGAAACTCCAAACCTTTAGCTGAGTGAAGCGTCATCATTTGTACGGCGTCTTCATGCTCATCGGCTTGGCCTTCGCCAGATTCAAGTGAGGTATAAGCTAAAAAGCCTTGTAGTGGCGAGCTAAACTCTTCCTCTTCAGGGAGTTCATACTGATCGCAGGCACTAATTAATTCTTCTAAGTTTTCTACTCGAGCGCGGCCTTTTTCGCCTTTTTCAGCCTGATACATAGCCATTAACCCTGAGGTTTGAATCGCGTATTTAGCTTGCTCATGCAACGTTAAGTCACTAATTTTATCTTCAATATGCTCAATAAGTTCGACAAACTTTGCAACAGCTCCTGATGCTCGACCCGATAAATGCTGTTGTTCTACAATGGCTTTAGCAGCATACCAAAGCGGCAAAGATTCAGCGCGAGCGCAGTCACGTATATGGCTTAATGTTTTGTCGCCAATCCCACGGGCTGGGGTATTAATTACACGCTCAAATGCGGCATCATCTTGGCGGTTACCCACTAAGCGTAAGTATGAGAGGGCATCTTTAATTTCTTGACGTTCGAAGAATCGCATACCACCATAAATTCGGTATTTTAAACCTTCTTGTAGCATCGCTTCTTCAAGTACCCGCGATTGCGCATTACTACGATACAAAATAGCCGCATCCTGTAGCGCATTTCCGGCATTTAGCCAGCTGCGTAATTTGCTACTCACAAAGCGCGCTTCATCTAGCTCGTTAAAGGCAGCATAAATAGAAATTGGCTCGCCGTCGTTACCGTCAGTCCACAAGCTTTTACCCATACGCTCGGAGTTATTTTGTATAAGTGCATTAGACGCTTTAAGAATAGTGGCAGTCGAGCGATAGTTTTGCTCAAGGCGAATCGTCTCTGCATCAAAGTCTGTTAAAAAGCGTTTGATATTTTCAATTTTAGCGCCACGCCAACCGTAAATACTTTGGTCATCATCACCTACAATCATAATACTACTAGTGTCGCCCGCAAGTAATTTTAGCCATGCATACTGAATAGTATTGGTATCTTGAAACTCGTCTACTAGCATGTGTGCGAAGCGCTGCTGATAATGACGAAGCAGGGTTGGGTTGTTTTTAAGAACCTCATAACTACGTAGTAATATTTCAGCAAAATCAACTAGGCCCGCTCTATCACAAGCTTCTTGATAGGCTGCGTAAACGCGCAGCATCATTTGCTCGTTAATATCGTATGCCTGAATATCTTTAGGGCGCAGAGCTTCGTCTTTTTTAGCGCTTATGTACCAACCAAACTGTTTGGCTGGCCATTTTTTATCATCAATATTCATCGATTTTAACAAGCGCTTGATCATGCGAAGCTGATCGTCTGAGTCTAAAATTTGAAAGGCTTCAGGTAAATTTGCTTCACGGTGATGTGCCCGTAAAATTCGGTGCGATAAACCATGGAAAGTACCAATCCACATGCCGCCAACAGGGGCTTTTAGAGTTTCTTCAACCCTTGAACGCATCTCTTTAGCGGCTTTATTGGTAAAGGTTACCGCAAAAATACTGTAGGCAGAGGCTTGCTCTACTTGCATTAACCAGGCAATACGATGAACCAATACTCGAGTTTTACCTGAACCTGCTCCTGCTAATACCAGCATGTTTTGTAATGGCGCTGCAACGGCATCGCGTTGTTTATCATTTAAGCCATCGAGTAATTCTGAAACGTCCATCGTTACGCCTTTTTAATCAATAATGAGAGCAGTATAACAGGTGTTTTTGTTAGGCTAAATAAAATACTGTTTTTATAAACAGCTATTTATAAAATAGGTATTTAAGTTGTTGAATAGTGAACAGTATAAACTGAGCAAGTAACTAAAATAGCTATTTAAAATTGCTAATTTGACTTATTTTTGGCAAAAAATACTAAAGCGATAAATTCGTAATAATTTAACTGTATGATTTGTAAGCCTTAATAAATTGGCATAAAGTGTGTAAGTATAAATAATAAGTACAAATACAAAATTAATTAAACTACAGAGGTTAGTATGTCTCAACAAGGTTCTGGCGGAAATGTAATAGCCGCTCTATGTAATATTTTTTTCCCGGGTTTAGGGCAGTTGGTGCAGGGTCGTATTTTATCGGCGCTGGTGTTTGCCATTTTGGTTTTTGGCGGTTACGCGTTATGGTTCTTAGTTGTTCCAGCTATTGTTGGAGCCGTATTCCATTTATGGGCAATTATTGATGCTGCCCGCTATCGCTCAGGCGGTTAGCTATATTGATGATACTAAATAACCTGAACTCTGGATAATAAATCTATCTCTAGCAGCTATTTTGAGCGCTAACTGCGTTGAATTTACTTGCAATAGACTAGCTATTGACGCGTAATTTCGCCTTGTTTTCACTGAAAATTTCTGGCTAGAGAAAATAAACATAAATATCATTTTATTCAATATGTTAGTAAATCTCTTAACCAGAGTTCAGGTTAAGTAGCGCCTTGCGGCGCTATTTTTGTATCTGGCTTGCGTTATTCATAACTGACTAGGTTATAATCTATTGTAATTAGCAGTACTGGAATAAAGTTATGGAATACCAATTTATTCGCGACCCTATTAGTGGGTTAAGAATTAAAATAAGCAGCGAGCATGCGATTATAGGCCGTTGGTTAAATGAAGAAATAGGCAAAGACAAAGTGGCTATGGTGCTGGCGCTTATTAGCTCGGTGAGTTCAAGCTTTGAACCGTTAACACTTAAAGGCCAAGAAATTGACCTGATCCTTTCTAAAGATGAAGCGTTATTTGAAGCGCATGCGCTGCATCAAGATAACGAAGATATATTAGCCTACCAAGATGACGAATTAATGCTTGAAGAGAATGATTTAAGCAGCGGTTGTGGTTTTGAAGACTTTGTTGACCTGATCAACTCATGGCATGAGTTTTCGGCTGGTCGTTAAGTTATATTATCTGTATTATTACCCTAATTATAAATCCAACAGTGGAACCAATATGTCTGCGAATTTAAACAAGCTAGTTGTTATGCTAGAAATGCAAAATGCCATGAATACTAAAGTACATGAGCAATGGTTTAGCCAAGGCTTTGAATGGTACCGAGCTATTTGGGTTGAATGTGCAGAAATGTTAGACCATTACGGTTGGAAATGGTGGAAAAAACAAACACCAGATACTGAACAGGTGATTTTAGAGCTGGTTGATATTTTTCACTTTGGCTTATCGTTGCGTATTGACGGTGAGACTAGCTACGAGCAAATAGCAACAAAACTACAAGCCGAAATGAGTGCACCACAACAAGGTGATGACTTTAAACAAACACTTGAATTATTAGCAGCCAGTGCTGTTGCCAATAAAGCGTTTAATGCAGCCGCTTTTGCTGGTTGTATGGCGCAAATAGGCATGGATATTGATGATTTATACCGTGGTTATGTAGGTAAAAATACGCTTAACTTTTTCCGCCAAGATCATGGCTACAAAGATGGCAGCTACATTAAAGTATGGCATGGTCAAGAAGATAACGAACACTTAGTAGAAGTAGTTAAAAGCCTTGATACTGAACATGCAGATTTTGCAAAACAGGTATATCAAGGCTTAGTAGCGCGTTACCCTCAGGGCGAATGAGCTAAATAAGCTAAATAAGCTAAATAAGCTAAATAAGCTTACGGTAATCGGTGACGCTTATGTAGTCGGTTATATCGTTATGTGGTTGTTGACTATTAGGGTTAGCAACCGCAAGTAAATGCTCAATGCCGTATTTTCGTGCGGCATTTAATACCGGTAAACTGTCATCTACAAATAAAGTGCGGCGTTTATCAAACCCTAAGTCCCCTTGCACTTTATGCCACAAGCTTTGTTGCTCTTTACTTACTCCATATTCATGAGTCGATACCACCCCGTCTAAATAGTTATCAATAGCGGTATGTTCAAATTTAAGCATGACGCATTCAGGATGGGCATTAGTCAGCAAAATGAGCTCTTTACCTGCTCGTCTAAGTTCAGTTAAAAAATGCGGAACGTCTTCACGAATTTTGATTAAGTGGGCAGACTGGCGCTTTAGTTCGAGAATAGGTAAGTTTAGCTGTGCCTCCCAATAGTCAGAGCAGTACCACTGAATTTTGCCACTCACAGCCTGATAGCGTTTTAAGATATCTGCGCGGGCTTCCTCAAAACTGATATTTTGAGCCAGAGCATGTTGTTGGGGTACAACATTGAGCCAAAAGTCAGTGTCATAATGTAAATCAAGTAAAGTTCCATCCATGTCGAGTAATACAGTATCGATTTTTGACCAGTTGAGCATGATGTATCCTTGTGAAAACTACTTTTTGAAATGAATAAGTTGCGATGAAGTAGATTAATGAACTTTGTAAATTGAGTTATTAAGGTATAAATCCGACAATATTATATTAAGAGCGTATTCGTAGCCTAAAATAAAGAATTAACCTTAGCTAAACCCGAGAATTATTTGCTCAATTAAATTGCTTTTAATTCAAACTGAAACTCGCATCTTATACTCATTTGGGTATATGATTAGTATAACTGCAATGATAGCAAATTGATGCCCATGACACAGAAAAAGCACCCAACACCACCACAAATTCTCAGTAATAATGTTGTCGCTAAAAGTCGCTTATTTACTGTGGAGTCTTTAGAGCTTAAGTTTTCAAATAACGAAGAGCGTCAGTATGAGCGAATTCGCGGCGGTGGTCGTGGAGCCGTTATGATTGTACCTATGACCACTGAAAATGAGTTATTACTGGTTCGTGAGTATTGTGCAGGCACCAATGACTATCAGTTAGGGTTTCCCAAAGGGCTCATTGACCCAGGTGAAACGCCTGAACAGGCTGCAAACAGAGAGCTCAAAGAAGAAATTGGCTTTGGCGCTGAATACTTTAAACCGCTTAAAACGGTCACTATGGCACCGAGCTATTTTAACGCAACCATGCATATTTTGTTTGCTAAAAATTTATATCCTGAAACCTTACTAGGCGATGAGCCTGAGCCCTTAGTGGTTGTGAAATGGCCACTTTCACAATGGCAGTCGTTATTAGAGCAACCTGACTTTACTGAAGCACGTAGTGTTGCGGCTCTGCTATTATTAGATAAGTATTTAGCCTCAGGAGACATTAATGAATAAACTTCTAGAGCCATGTATTGAGCTTGCGCAAAGTGCAGGGGATGCCATTATGTCTTTGTATAAAAAAGACGATATTGGTCAGCAAGAAAAATCAGATAATACGCCAGTAACTAAAGCAGATTTAGCTGCAAATGATGTGCTCGTGGCGGGTTTAAATGCGCTTGCTCCTGACATTCCTATTATGTCAGAAGAAACCCCCATTCCAGCGTTGCAAGATAGACAGCACTGGCAACGTTATTGGTTGCTTGACCCAATGGATGGCACCGGTGAATTTATACTCGAAAGTGGTGACTTTGCCGTTAATATTGCATTGATAGAAAATAACCACCCAGTGTTGGGGGTTATTCATTGGCCAGCAAAGGGCGTGACCTATTATGCAACGGCTAAAAATGGGGCATTTAAGCGTGAAGGTGAGCACGATAAACAAATATTTGTTGCACCGCCCGAGAGTTTAACTTTGGCTGTAAGCCGCCGCCAAAAAATAGAAGCAGTTAGCCAGTATCTAAATGCGCAATTTGCAACTGTGGCTTTAGGTTCGTGTTCACTTAAGGCGTGTATTGTTGCTGAGGGTAAAGCAGATTGTTTTTTAAGAATAGGTCCTACAGGTGAGTGGGATACGGGGGCATCGCAAGTTATTGTTGAAGAAGCGGGCGGCTGTATTACCGACGCTGAATTTAATCCTTTAACGTATAACCAAAGAGAAAGCACAGAAAATCCTGACTTTATTGTTATGGGTCATCCCGACTGGGAGTGGCAAAAAATGATAAATCCACATCAACGATTACTGTAAACACCACTGTTTGATGGGTTTTTGTTCACTTAAACGCTTTTAATTAGTAAAACCTTGCATTATAGGTTTATTCCTATATTATAGCGCTCTCTTCGAAACAGGCTTGTGAATAACACAAAACTGTTACTAAGAAATTACAGGCGCGGGATGGAGCAGCCTGGTAGCTCGTCGGGCTCATAACCCGAAGGTCGTCGGTTCAAATCCGGCTCCCGCAACCAATTCTCTTCGTTAGATTTGGTGCTGTAAAACTCTAACTTAAGAGATTAAATTAAGTAGTCGATAGACTTTAAATATACAGGCGCGGGATGGAGCAGCCTGGTAGCTCGTCGGGCTCATAACCCGAAGGTCGTCGGTTCAAATCCGGCTCCCGCAACCAATTTTCTTTAGAGGATTGGAAGCCAAGTTGTAATGTAAGCAACTATAAATAAATCTGCAATTTCAGGCGCGGGATGGAGCAGTCTGGTAGCTCGTCGGGCTCATAACCCGAAGGTCGTCGGTTCAAATCCGGCTCCCGCAACCACTGAAATAAATTGTAAGAATGAATCGACACTCTATACGAGTGTTTTTTTATGCCTAAAATTCAGTGAAATGGATAGCTCGTCGGTCTCAGCTCTCCATTAGCCAGCAAAGGTCGTCTATTAAATTCCGGCTTCCGCAACCACTGAAATAACATGTTTTATTAAATCGACACGCTAAAGCGTGTTTTTTTATACCTGAAATTCAGTGAAGTAAATAGCTCGTCGGTCTCAACTCTCCATTAGCCAGCAAAGGTCGTCTATTAAATTCCGGCTCCCACAACCACTGAAATAATATGTTTTATTAAATCGACACGCTAAAGCGTGTTTTTTTATGCCTGAAATTCAGTGAAGTAAATAGCTCGTCGGTCTCAGCTCTTCATTAGCCAGCAAAGGTCGTCGGTTCGCTCCTTACAAACTCTGGCTCCCGCAACCACTGAAATAAACAGTTATAGTAAAGCAACACGCCTAAAGCGTGTTTTTTTATGCCTAAAATTCATATTCCCTCACGCTATTTTTAACACGTATACCTGCTGTTCTTTTCTAATTCTACTTTTTGAAAGTGTTATTGCTGAATATTTAGTATGCTATGCACTAAACTCTTTAAAACTTTTTGTAATCAAAATTATGACTGAACTTTATCACTGGTTTGATTTAATAGGTGTGGCGGTATTTGCTATCTCAGGCACCTTGGTAGCCTATGAAAAGAAAATGGATGGCTTTGGTGTAGTTGTACTTGCAACTGTTACGGCTATTGGCGGCGGTACCGTTCGCGATGTGATACTCGACCAGCCCGTATTTTGGTTACACGACCAAAGCTACTTCTACGCTATTTTGGTGGCGGTTCTGGTTACTACACGACTGATCAATAAGCAAAAATCCATTCCATACTATGTATTGCAAACTGCTGACGCGTTTGGCTTAGCCTTTTTTGCGGTCATGGGAGCGCAAAAAGCGCAATTGGCTGGTATGCCAGATATGACGGTTGTGATTATGGCTGTAATAACCCCCTGTTTTGGTGGGCTTATTCGCGACGTGCTTGCCCGCGATATTCCAATGCTGCTTAAAGGTGAGCTGTATGCTATTACCTGTATTGCTGGTGGCATTGTCTATACATTAAGTATCAACCTATCGTTAACGGTGGAAGTGGCAATGATTCTGAGTATGCTAATGACCTTATTGCTACGTTTTTCGGCGATTAAATGGAAGATTATATTACATGTTTTTAAATATCCTGACTAAACTGTGTAAATACAGCTGTTAACTAGGGCCTGTTGACCTTTGCGGATTAAAGTTTGTTCAAACTAGGGGCGATTTAATCGCAGCGCGAGGTTTGTAACCTAGTGGGCTAAGTAAAAACCGAGCAACAAAGAGTTAATTGTCCCTAGGCAGAACCCTTCGGGCAGCGCCTGTTTGGCATTGATGCTGCGTTATCGCCTATTTATGGGGAGTAACCACACGACATAGGCTCTGCCTTGCCTAAATACCAAACAGACTGCTGCAAATTTAACCTTGAAAGGTCAGCAGACCCTAGGATAAGGAATGTCGTTAGCCCGTATATTTTCTCGCGCGCAGGTGGGGATCAACGCCCCTGAGGTGATGGTTGAAGTGCATTTAGGGAATGGTTTACCCGCCTTTCATATCGTCGGCTTACCTGAGGCGTCGGTTAAAGAGGCCAAGGATAGAGTACGTAGTGCTCTAGAAAACTCGCAATTTGGATTTCCCGATCAACGTATTACCGTTAATTTAGCGCCTGCCGATCTTCCTAAAGATGGTGGGCGATTTGACCTTGCGATTGCGGTAGGTATTTTGGTCGCATCGGGGCAAATAGTCTGCCCTGATATTCATAAGTATGAATTTTACGGTGAGCTTGCACTTAATGGTGAAATACGTGCTGTAAATGCCATTTTGCCTTCAGTGCTTGGTGCTAAAGAGCAAAATCGTTGCTGTTTTCTGCCTCTTGAAAACGACAGTTTGGCCAGCCTTGTCAGTGGTGTAAAACGAAAAGCCGTCAGTTCTATTCAAGAGGTATGGGGAGACTTGCTCAATCAACAACCTTTACCGCTTAACATTGCCTACCCTGATTGCACCCAAGCGCCAGATTTTTTACTCGATTTAAGCGATGTAAAAGGCCAACCTGGTGCTAAACGTGTATTAGAAATTGCCGCTGCTGGTGGGCATAATTTACTATTTTTAGGTCCACCAGGGACCGGAAAATCAATGCTTGCACAACGAATGGCCACAATAATGCCAACCATGTCTGATGATGAAGCCATTGATACTGCTGCTTTATATTCAATTATTGGCCACTCAATTGATTTAACCAATTGGCGTCAGCGACCGTTTCGCAATCCGCATCATACCTGTTCTGCAGTAGCGCTAGTGGGTGGTTCGTCTAACCCTAAACCCGGTGAAATATCGCTAGCGCATAATGGTGTTTTGTTTTTAGATGAGCTCCCTGAATTTGAGCGTAAAGTGCTAGACTCGCTACGCGAGCCAATGGAAACCGGAACAGTGACGATTTCGCGCGCGGCCAGACAAATGGAATTTCCAGCGCAGTTTCAGCTTATTGCAGCACTTAATCCCAGTCCGACAGGGTGTCATCATGATAAACGGGCGACACCCGATCAGGTGATGCGCTATTTATCGCGAGTATCGGGGCCGTTTATTGACAGAATTGATTTGCAAATTGAACTACCAAGGTTGAGCAGCGTGGAGCTACAAAGTACAACTACAGAAGAAACCAGTGCTGAGGTGAGGGCGCGAGTAGAAGCAGCTTATGCAGTTCAGCTTAAACGCCAAGGTAAAGTAAATGCGCGGTTAAATAACAAAGAGATGAGCTTGCACTGTGAGTTACCACCTGCAGAACTGCAGTTTTTAGCCAGAGCCAGTGAAAAGCTGGCGCTATCACCGCGCTCTTATCATAGAGTAATTAAAGTGGCGCGAACTATTAGTGATTTAAAAGGTGCGCCACAAATCAGTTTAATTGAGCTTAAAGAAGCGCTTAATTATCGGGCATTTGAGCGTTTATTATCGCAGTTAACCCAACACTAAGGCTTTAAATTGAAAGCATATAGCCTTTACCGCGAACAGTGACGATACGTTTTTGATCTTTTTCATCGTTCAGCTTTTTACGTAAACGACCCACTAACACGTCTACTGTGCGATCGTTGGGGCTCCAATCGGGCTGGCCAATTTCTTCTGATATTTTTTCACGGGAAGTCGCTTTACCAGCATTACCAATCAAACAAATAAGCACCTTGTGTTCAGCTTCAGTCAGTCGTGATTCAATCCCACTGGCGGTAATAAGGGTGCGATTGTCTGGATGAAGTTTAAAATCGGCATATTCAATAAACTCTTCACTGTCATCGTCGCTGTGATTATTGGCAACACGTTTGTATAGGGCGCGCATTCTTAGCTCAAGCTCAAGTAAATCTACAGGCTTGCAAATATAGTCATCAGCACCTTGGGCAAGGCCTGCAATTCGATCGGCTTGTGAGTCACGACTCGATAATAAGATAACGCCAATATCGGTGAGCGTATTTAGTTCTTTGGCAAGTTGTAAACCGTCGCGCTTTGGTAGCACAATATCAATTATTGCCAAGGAAATAGTATTGCGCTGATTTACGCGGCTTTTAACAACGTTTAACGCATCGGCCCCGGTGGGGTCAACGTCAATAGAAAACTCGGTATTTATAAAATGATTTTGGATGCGCTTTACGAGTAATTCGTCATCCTCAACCAATAAAACATTAATTGCCATAGTCTGTTATTTTTTTAGTTTCAGCTTTGCATATTAGCATCATTGATGGCCTGTATAACACAGAGAACATTGTTTTTCGGTAACATTATATTCCGAATAGGTCTAATAATATTGCATTTTGTAATGCGCACTTTTTTACTTCATCGACAAAGTGCGCATTATGGTTACTAATCTTTATACATTGAATCCCACCATTGTGGTTCATTTTTTAACTTTTTGTCAAAGTAAGCCAACATAGTGTTCCACCAATTAAATCGTTTATCGCGCGCAAATATTTGGTGATCTGCTCCTTTGTATTCTATCATTTCAACGTCTTTATTAAGCAGTTTTAGTGCGGTGTACATAGTTAAGCTTTCGCCCACAGGTACATTGGTATCACTGTCACCGTGAATAAGCAGTAATGGCGTGGTTACTTTATCGGCATGAAATACAGGGCTATGCTGGCTGTAAAGTTGAGGGTTATTCCACGGAAAGCTATTTTTTGAGGCTTCGCCTGAGTATAAATAACCCCACCATCCTTCACCCCAGTATGACGTTAAGTTTGAAATACCGGCATGAGCAATAGACGCGCTAAACATATCGGTTTTGGTGGCAAGCAGCATAGTCATAAAGCCACCATAAGATGCACCAAGGTTACCTACTTTACCACTGTCTACAAAATTATATTTAGCTAAAAATGCCTCTGTACCCTCCATAATGTCATCGGCGGTATAGTCGCCCCAAGCATTTACATGTTGTGCTGAAAAAGCTTGCCCAAAACCCGTTGCGCCGGTTGGTTGTACAACATAAACCACGTATCCGTTTGCTGCCCATAAGTTAAAAGGGTAACGCCCAGTAAACCCGCGTGTTACTGGTGAGGTGCCTCCATAATAATAAACAAGAGCAGGGTATTTCTTGGCTTTATCAAGATTGTTTGGCAGATAAACACGGCCAGAGATTTCTACGCCACGCTTATTGGTAAAGTTAAATTCTTCAAGCGCAGGAATAGCCGTATTGGCATAAGCAATCGGGTTTGAATCCCAAATGAGCTCTACCTTGTTTTTACTTACGTCTAAGCGCTTGAGTTGTTGAGCGCTCGACGCATTGCTGCCACTAATTAATAACTGGGCATTGCGCGTATTTGAAAAGCTAAATTGCTGCACAATATCAAAGCCTGTATTTAACTTTTTAAAGCGCTGTTTACTCAGGTCAAATAAATACAGTGGTTGGGTATCTTTCTCTGTCACTTTGATTAGCGCATCACCATTGCTTAGTACTTCTAATGTGCCAATTGCGGGGTCAAACTGTTTGCTTAACGCCGTTACTTTTTTTGCGTTATCAGCTAGTAAGTAAAGCTGGCCATCGTAATTATTAGCCAGCATGTTCTTTGGTATTGTTCTGCCTGCACCATTTTTAAAATCAGGGCCTGCAACAACATAAATATTGTTTGCGGCATATTTAGCTTGATTAAAGTTTTTAAACTTACCTAATGATTTTATGCTGTTGGATTTTAATGTAAGTTCAACCAGCTCAGTCTCTGGGTGAGTTGAGGCTTGCATCGCCATTATTGGGCGACTTATTAATAGCTTTCCACGGTTGCTGTTAGCATCTTCAAGTTGATGGCTCAATACGCCTTCGGTCAGAGCTTTGGTTAAACCACTGTTGGTATCGAGTAAATATAATTGGCTAACCGTACGGGCATAAGACCAACGGTCTTGTAAGCCTTTATGATGTTTAGTGAGGCTATTGGTTTCTTCAGATGATTTAGACCAGCTAAAAAGAATACTATTATCGTTGTAATAGCTAAAGTTGCTTGTCCCCTCAAGGCCTGAGGCTAAGGTTTTTATAGCGAAAGTTTTACGGTTTAACTGCTTTAATTCACCGTTGAGTAAATAAACTAAAAATTGGTTATCAGGACTCCAAGTAAATTGGCTAGGCTGCACTTCTTCAAATCGGTATACCGTTTGGTTATTAGTATTTTTAAGCTCGGTTGTGGTAATGGCGTTGTTGCCTGTTTTATCGCTGAAGCGCTTTGTTGTACTTAAGTAATACTTAGCATCAGGCGACAAAGACAAACCGCTAATAGTCGGGGCGTCAAACAATTGTTTAGCCGATAAGCGCTTGGTTTTATTTGTCGTTAGGGTCACGACGTCAGTTTCTGCTTTTGGCACAAACTCTAAGGTGACATCATTCCAATTAGCAACCTGTTGAGCGATGACAACCACGGTATGTGAGCCGTTATTTAAAGCAAGCTGATAGCGTTGGTTTTCACCAGTTTGCTTCTCACCATTGATAAAAATCTGGCCTTGCTCTATTCCTTCAATGTTTAAGGAGCCTTGAGTAAACCGGTCTGTTTCAATATGAAATTTAAGTGCTTGTAAACCGCCTAAAGTAAGCGCGTTAATTTTATCAAGTGGTTGCCACTTATGCTTTTTACCAAACACAACAAAGCTTTCTGCACTTGATTCAAGTTGTGCAAGCAGATTATTAATAATCACGTCGCCATGGGGGGTCTGAAATGGCTTTGCTTGCATATCTTCTGCAAGTGGGCCGATAAACTGAATTTTTGATTGATCGAGTGGGGCAGCTAATGCCGTTAAACTCAAACTACTTAATGTGAGTAGGGTTGCCAAGCGAGTAAAACGTCTTGTGTAACGATACCAAGGTGCGCTTAAATTCATTGCTATGCCTATTGTTATTGGAGATTTGGCCAAATATAACATGTATTGTTATGATGGCTATTATCATCGGGTATTTATCCAACTTATCGGAGAGAAAGTGACACTATTAATCGTTTACATGGTTACAGCGATTGTGATTTCGTTTTTGTGTTCAATCATGGAGGCCGTACTATTAAGTATTTCACCTAGTTATGTTGCATTGTTGCGCAAAGAGCGGCCGGTGCTGGCTAAACAACTTGAAATACTAAAAAGTAATATTGATCAACCATTAGCAGCTATTTTAACGCTTAATACTGTTGCCCATACTGCTGGTGCCGCAGGAGTAGGTGCACAAGCCGCCGTGGTGTTTTCAGATGCAGCAGTGGGGATTGCATCTGCTATTATGACTTTATTGGTATTGGTGTTATCTGAAATTATTCCAAAAACCTTGGGTGCCAACTATTGGCGTGCTTTAACACCAAGTGTGACTTATGGTTTACGTATTTTGGTGTTAGTGCTTAAGCCATTTGTATGGGCTGCACAAAAGCTAACCAATTTGATGGGACAAAAGCATAATGAGGCCTATTATATTCGCCAAGAAATAGAAGCGATGGCCGATATTGGCAGTGAGTCAGGGGCACTTCATGCTGATGAGTCAGAGATCATTCGAAACTTACTGCATTTTAGGCACGCAAAACTAACCGACTTAATGACCCCGCGCACGGTTATTTTTAAAATTCATAAAGATCTTACTGTAAATCAGTACTTAAGCGAACATGGCTCTTCGTCATTCTCTCGAGTGCTAATTTACGACAAAGATGCTGACGATATAATAGGGTTTGTTCATAAAAACGACATTATGTTGGCATACCACCGCTTAGGTACAGACTACAAGATTAGTAAGTTGGTTAAGCCTATTTATACAGTACCGAGTACGCAAAACGTATCGTCGTTATTACAAATATTACTTACCAAGCGTACCCATATTTGTTTAGTGATTGATGAATACGGTGATGTGCAAGGAATAGTGACCCTAGAAGATATGATAGAGGCGCTAATGGGTTTAGAAATTGTTGATGAGCGAGATCAATCTACCAACATGCGTGCCGTGGCTAAGCAACGTTGGCATCAACGTTTAGCGGATAGTGAGCATATCGTCAGCGCCGAGGATAATGAATCTCGTTAGGGGTATTTAGTAAATATCAACCGGCAAAGGTCAGCAGACCTTAGTTATTATTTGTTTTAGCAGCTGTTTTTATCCAGTGTTGTGCCCACGAGATAAATTCAGCTTTTGCTTTTGGGCAACTAAACAAAAATCCTTGTATAGCTAAATTTGTTTGATAGTGCTTTAGATAGGCAAGTTCTTCCGGACGTTCAACACCCTCAGCAACAAGTTGCAGTTGCTCTTGGCTAGTCATATCAATCAATGAGTTGACCACAACTTGCGAAAACTTATCTGTTTCAATGTGGCTTATAAAAGAGCGGTCTAT
The DNA here is from genome assembly GCF_013394165.1 of Pseudoalteromonas sp. Scap06. Classification (NCBI taxonomy): domain Bacteria; kingdom Pseudomonadati; phylum Pseudomonadota; class Gammaproteobacteria; order Alteromonadales; family Pseudoalteromonadaceae; genus Pseudoalteromonas; species Pseudoalteromonas sp. Scap06. Next base: position 157,064 of record NZ_CP041330.1, read on the forward strand.
TTTTACTTCTGTAAATGGCAGCTGTTTCAGTTGGTTAATATTAGTAAAGCCAGTACCAAAATCATCCAGTGAGATACCAAAACCAAATATTCTTAATCTGTTTAAGGTTTCAAGTTGGGTATAGCTTGAAAGGGCATGTTGCTCGGTTATTTCAACAACCACATCACTGGGAAGCACGCCGTGCTTTTGTAATAACTGTAATAATTTATTAGGGCAGTTCAAATCATTTAACTGGCATGGCGACATATTAAATGACAACTTTAAGTTTTCCCCTAATTGTTCTTTCAGCTGCTTTAAGTCACTGCAGGCTTTTTCAAACAGCGTAAAAGTAATGTCATTGATTAAGTCGCATTGCTCAGCAAGGCTAATAAAACGGCTTGGTAAAATCACGCGTTCGTTTTTATTTGAAACAATACGAGCCAATACTTCAACACTTTGTATAAAGTTGGTGTTTATATTTATCTTAGGCTGGTAAAACGGTGTTATTTCATTATTTTTTAATGCGCTAACAAGTTTAGCTTTAGTAATTGGGCGCTCTTTTACAAGCGTATGGCTGTTTAACTGCGCTATTTTGGCAAGTAACATATTTACCTGATTTAATTGTACTGGCTTGGTAAGGTTACCAATTAAATGCACATTATGCTGCTTGGCTAGATCAGCTGCTAGGCTGATTATTTTAGGATCCATTTCAGAAATAATAACAATCGCACCGCAATAGCCTATTTCACCTAAGTTACGAATTAACTCCATACCATCCATTTCTGGCATATTCAGATCGGTAAATATGGCGTCATAAAAGTTTATATCAGGCTTTACTCTCTCTAGTGCTGTAACTGCGCTTAAGCAAGTGGTAACTTCTGGCATTTCGAGCTCATTAAAAATCGCTTTCATAACAATTAAAATGGCTTTTGAGTCATCAACAACGAGTATATTTGGCAATTGAGTTTGCATTGGTGTCCTTAGTAGTTGAAGCTTACTTCCTGTAATATTAAAAATAGTCGCTTGAATTGTTTTTGTCAGTATTTCAGGCATTTTTAGCTTACATTATCGCTAATAAAATGATGCTAGCTCACTCGTGTTTTTTTGGTGGGAAGGTATACTAGCGGCATAATTTATAATGGTTAGAATAATGATAAAAGTCGAACTTTCTCTGGCAGAGCAACCGTTTACGCTGATGATAGCAGAGCAGCAAGTTGTAAAAATATTTCATGATCAGCAAGCGATTGCATTTGAAAACCCACGTGAAAATTATGTCGAGTTTATGCTTGATGAGCAGTTAATTGGTATTGATAGCAACGAGGTCAGCCAGCAAAGCTTGGCGCTATATGTAAATAATCAGTTTGCAACTCAGTTAGCTTTACCTGTAGCAGCACAGGGCGCACCTAAAAAGGGGTTTTTAGGGCTCGCGGCGCTTGGCTTTAAATTATTTAAAAGTACTAAAGTTGTTAAAGTGGCGCTAGCGAGCGCATCGGTGGCCGGTTATGCTTGGCTGTTTACCATTGAGTTTGCGTTAATGCTGATTGCTTGCTTGGTGGTACACGAATATGGCCACGTACGAGCTATGAAGTATTTTGGCATTAAAACTAAAGGCATTTATTTAATTCCTTTTGTAGGCGGGTTAGCCGTTAGCGACGATAAAATAACTACGCGCTGGCAAGATGTGGTTATATCACTTATGGGGCCTGCCTTTGGTTTATTTACTTCTGTGCTTGGTGTAGTGCTTTATTACGCTACGGAAATGGAAATATTTGCAGGTGTTGCAGTGCTTAGTGCACTGCTTAATTTATTCAATTTACTGCCTATTTTACCGCTTGATGGCGGGCATGTACTAAAAAGCATAAGCTTCTCAATGCGCTCATGGCTTGGTTTAAGTGTGTGCTTACTTGGCGTGTTATTTGGTTTATGGCTTAGCTATACGTTTGGCTTAATGCTTTTAGTGTTCTTTTTGTTTGTTGGGGCGCTGGAAATTGTGTTTGAATGGCGCGGTCGCCATTACTCACATTTACTACCATTAGATAAATACGGCCAAGGCTTCTCGGCAGTAATGTATGCGCTGGTAGTTGTAGGCCATGTAGCAGTGATGATGCATTTTGCAGATTCAGAAAACGCGATATTAAGCTTACCGATGAAGATTTTATCAAGCTAAGTAAGCACGGGCTGTAATACAAGTTACAGCCCAGTTAGATTAATAAAAGCTCAATACCAGCGATATAAACACCCCAGTAATAATCAGCTGTACCACGCAAAACCCCATAATATCTTTAGCTTTTAACCCTGCAATGGCTAATACCGGTAATGCCCAAAAGGGTTGAATTAAATTGGTCCAAGCATCTCCCCATGCTACAGCCATAGCAACCCTTGCCATATCTGCACCAAGCTCTTGTGCTGCAGGGATAACAATAGGTGCTTGTACAGCCCATTGGCCGCCACCGGATGGCACAAACATATTAACTAACCCTGCACTAATAAAACTGTAAAATGGCAAGCTATCGGCATCCGCTATGGCAATAAAGCCCTGCGATATTTGTTGTGCTAACCCTGTATCGACCATAACGGCCATAATACCGGCATAAAAAGGGAACTGAATTACAATTCCCGCGCCACTCGGAATCGCTTGTTGTAGGCTATTTAGTAAATTGTGGGGGGTCTGATGTAGTGTGATAGCTAAAAATAAGAAAAGCGCTATCACGCTGTTGAGATTTAAGCCGCCACCTGCGATAAAAAAGTAATAACCTAAGTAGGCAAGTCCGAGTAAGCCAATGCCCATGCCTAGCAGTTTGCTTTGTTCTAAATGTTGCGCAGGGCGTGTTATTGTTACTCTATCGAGTAGAGTGTTCTTAAGCAGTGATGGGTCAATATAAACACTGTCTTTTTCACTTGGTAGCATGTAGCGGTTAACCAACGGCATAATAATAAATAAGCCAATCAGAATCGCAATGTTAAAACCTGCGAACAAGGTTTGCTCGGTGCCAATAATCCCCATTGTTGCCTGTGAAAAATGCCCTTCGCTGGCAATGGTTAGTGGTACGGAGCCTGCCAATCCGCCGTGCCATACTACAAAACCTGAGTAAGCACTTGCTACTAAGAGTCGATAATCTACTCGAGTCTGCTTAGCAATAGCCTTAGCAAATAAAGCCCCAATCACTAATCCAAACCCCCAATTAAGCCAGCTTGCTAAAAGCGAGATAAATGTCACTAAAATAATGGCTTTTGGGGCCGTATTAGCAAGCGTTGCTAATTTTGTTAGTAACTTACTTATTAAAGAGGTACTGGCGAGCATATAGCCTGTTACTAGCACCAACAGCATTTGCATGGCAAAGCTAAGTAAGTTCCAAAACCCGCTTCCCCATGATGTTATTACCTCAAGTGTGGTTGCAGGAGTCGCTAAATTCGCAATGCTCAAGGTAATAATAGTGAGCAAAATGACAAATATAAATGGGTCGGGTAAGTAGCGCTCGACGAGCTTAGTAAACGGGCTGGCAACTTTATTGAGCATAATTAATAACGAGTTAGTGAAAACTTATTTACTAATTAATCATGAAACCTTAGGATTAGCAAACACCGCTTTGAATAACCACTCAGTAAGGCAGGTTTTTAAAGGTTGCTGATGAGGAGAGTGTTACTAGCAAATATTTACCCAAGCAGATATTTGCTAGTTTTGTAATTAGGTGCTGCTTAACACATGTTTTAGACGGTTTTGTACTTCTTGCACTAGTAAGTCAGGCTGAAATTTTGATAAAAATGCATCACAGCCAACCTTTTCTACCATGGCTTGGTTAAAGCTGCCGCTTAGGGAGGTGTTAAGTACTACATGTAAGTTTTTTAAGCGGCTGTCGTTACGTATTTCATAGGTTAAGCGATAACCATCCATTGAGGGCATTTCGGCATCGGTAATCACCATAAGTAATTCTTTTTCAACATCGCGGCCTTCATCGGCCCAACCTTTAAGCATATTGAGTGCTTCCAAGCCATTACTGGCAGGAACAATTTCGATACCAAGCTGCGATAATGTATCGCTTACTTGCTTGCGTGCTGTTGGCGAATCATCAGCGTGTAGTATTTTTCGCCCAGAGAATTCGTTAACTATAGTTTGGTCTAACACTCCATCTGAAATATTAACCTCGTACTCAACTATTTCAGCCAGTACTTTTTCTACATCTATAATTTCTACCAAGTGCTCCACGTCGTCGCGCTGTACTTTAGTAAGTGCAGTAATGTAATGATTTTTACCGACTGAGCTGGGTGGTGGCATAATATCAGACCAGGTCATGTTCATTATTTGATCAACCTTACCAATTAAAAAACCTTGAGTGGTACGGTTATATTCAGTCACTACCAAATTACAATCTTCACCATGTTCTTTGTGTGACATAGAAATGGCTTGGCGTAAATCAATCACCGGAATAGATTCACCCCTAATATTGGCAACACCCGTCACCTTAGGGTGAGAGTGCGGTATTTTGCTTAAACGGGGAAGCTTCACCACTTCTTTAATTTTAAATACATTGAGTGCAAATAAATGGCGGCTATGTAAATAAAACAGTAGCAACTCTAAACGGTTCTCACCTACAAGCTGAGTACGCTGATCAACTGACGCTAAAACACCTGACATAATAGATCCATTCTTTCCTCATAACTTAATAACTATAGTTTACTCTTATTTTTATTCATAACGAACCGTGAATATTTCGATTACAGTAAAACGTTGCTTAAGTGTTATGATGTGCAGTATCGTGTTACCAAATGATTCAAATAATCAATCGATTAACAAACAATTATGCATCATATTTTTAAACGTATTGTTGTGCTGTTGCGCAGCCATATTGATCAGGTGAGCTGGCAGTCTGTTGTAATAGCAACGTCTTTACACATGCTACTTACTTGGTGCTTATTATTTATGGCTAATGAGCAAGCACTACTTTCGCCAGGGACCTTTTTTTACTACTACACGGTAACCACTTCAACAGTAGGGTATGGAGATTTAAGTCCATCATCTGACTTGGGCCGTTGGATTGTCGCATTAATACAAATACCCTTTGGTTTGGCTTTATTTGGTGTCTTGTTAGGTAAAACAGGGCAAACAGTAACTTACTTAATTAGGCGCGCTATGACTGGTGATAAAAACTTTGCTCACAGTAGCAATCACATTATTATTTTTGGTTGGCATAATGCTCGAACAAAAAAAATGATCGACTATATTTTGGCTGATACTAAACGTACAGACCGCCGTATTCTATTGGCGGTTACTGAACAAATAGAGCATCCATTTTTAAGTAATGAGAATGTTGATTTTGCTCGTTTGACTAGTTTTACCGATTTGGATGAATTAGAACGCGTTGCCATTCGCCATGCCGATAAAGTGATTATTGATGGCCAAGATGATGACCAAACATTTACTACTGCACTGCGTATTAGCCGTTTAGTCAAAGAAGATTGTCACATTAGTGCACACTTTTTTGATGAAACGAAAGTGGAAATGTTATTAGAGCATTGCCATAATGTAGAGTGTAGTAGCACTAAGTCAGCAGAGATTTTGGTGCGCTCAATGCAAGACCCAGGCTCAAGCCGTGTTCAAGAAGAGCTATTATCTACTTTGCATGGTGATACGCAATTTAGCCTACAAATACCTAGTGATATAAAAACCATGGAATTTGGTAAATTATTTCATCATTTTAAGTACGATCATAATGCAATATTGTTAGGTGTAGCTCATAATTTAAGTGCAAAGAATATGGATTTAAACCCACCTCTAGATTATGCAGTGAATGCGGGTGATATTCTGCATTACATCGCACAAGAGCGGGTGTTAAGTGGTGAAGTTGATTGGCTTAGCTTGGAAAAATAATGACTGAAGTTGCTTTTTTAATTATTGTTTTATGTGCTTACATTTTTCCTATCATGATAATTCTTAACAGTAAGCGTAGCCACGGCCATGAAAAAAATGGCTGGCTAGTCGGCGCTATCTTCTTTTCGTGGATAGCGCTGATTCTTTACTTTTCGATTGTGCCCAAGCAAGGGCACGCCAAGAAAAAGTAAAGCATGAGTACCTTTTGTTACTTATTCTAATTGTCTCAGTTTATGCTCAACAAGTGGGTCGTCAGGCACGAGTTGTTGAGCAACTTCTAATAGCTTAATGGCATCATTTGGGCTTTCGTCTTGATGCTTAATAGCTACCTCTATTAAGGGCTGAATATCAATTTTTTCTTGGTGCTCTTTAACATGCGCTGCTTTTTCGTCGATTAAAATAGTGTGAGCGGTACTTAATAACGCTTGGCGGTGTGCCGATTTAGCGTTGGCTTTATTAAGTTTTTTATAATAATCCTCTTTTAAACGCAGTGTTTTTGTTTGCAGCCTAAATTGCGCAATGTCGATTTGCTGATCACGAATAAAATCAACCGCTACTTGTTTATAAAAGCCAAACTTATTCAAGTAAGTAGCGTGAGTGCCGTGCCCCATACCAAACACGCGTAAGTGAGTGAGCTGTTTGTAGCGTTTAGCATGTTGGCGGTCAATACGATTGGTTGGGTCGTAAATAATGTAACCCTTGGCATCCCCTAAGTCTAAATCATGGTAGTCACCTTGCCAGTCATATTGCTGAGCAATTTCAGTACTTGAGCGGTCATCCCAAGGGGCGATAAGTTTGTTTTTGGTGCTAACAGGATGGAAAAGCAGTACTTTATCGAGTTTGAGTAACTTAGCAAATGCACCCACAGCAAAGCCGCCACGGCTAAGCCCATAGCCTAACTTAGTTTTAAAAGGAGAGAGTAAAGTTGATAGCTGCTCAATAAAAAAGATTAAATTGCGGTTACGAAACCAATTGCTTTTACCTAAATGCTGAAACGCAATAATATTAACATCTTGCTTTTGCGCTAGATGATAGCCCCAAGGGGCAAAGTCTTCATTTAGATCGCGTTCTTGTATATCAGTACCCGCAGGAGAAAAAGTAAAAAGCAGGGGTTTAGTGAGGTCAACAAAGTGATACTTTACATACACATCACCGAGTAAATCTCCACCAGAGGCTGGTAGTTTTGCTTGCCTCTCATCATCGCTGAGAGTTAACCATTCATCCAACCAATACAGTAATTTCATTTTTCCTCCAGTAAACGCAAGCCGCAGATTATAACAAATTTGGCTCCATAAGAAAATCGAGCGGTGACATGCTGCGCTGGTGGAGTACTATTTTAATGAAGAAAATGTAGTTATTTTAGTGGCTTATTTCACCATATTTAAAATTTCATGCCAATCATTTTCGGTCACTGGCATGACCGATAAACGCCCGCCTTTTTTAAGTGCTATATCAGTTATAGCAGTATTTGCTTTGATCGCTTGCAGGCTTACTAAACTACTCAAATGCGCCTGATAAGTTATTTCTACCACAAACCAGCGAGGGTTTTCAGTGGTTGCCTTAGCATCGTAATAGTCGCTACTTAAATCAAATTGCGTTGGATCAGGGTAAGCAGCCTTAGTAACCACACCAAGCCCTGCAACGCCAACTTGTTTACAGCTAGAATGATAAATCATCACTAAATCACCTTGCTTTACATCATCGCGAATAAAATTACGCGCTTGGTAGTTGCGTACACCTTCCCATAGCGTTGTTTGCTGTGGCGCTTGCTTTAAGTCATCAATTGAAAAGGCGTCGGGTTCGGTTTTAAAAAGCCAAAATGCCATATTAGATTTCCTCAATCAGTGAGTTAGTATTTTTTAACTATTGTATAGTATCATTTATAAATTAGGGGATTGAGGAAGAAATAATGAGCCAAGTATTAGATGATTTATTATCGTTGTTGTCACTTGAAGAAATTGAGCAAGGTTTATATCGAGGACAAAGCCAAGATTTAGGTTTTAGAGCGGTGTTTGGTGGTCAAGTTATGGGACAAGCGCTTTCAGCAGCTAAAGAAACACTGCCTGCGGGGCGTATTGTTCATTCCTTACATTCTTATTTTTTACGCCCAGGCGACGCTGCAAAACCGATTGTGTACGATGTAGAAACTATACGTGATGGTAAAAGTTTTAGCACTCGACGTGTCAGTGCGATTCAGTACGGTAAACCTATTTTTTACATGACAGCGTCGTTTCAAGGTGAAGAGCAGGGGTTATCGCATCAAGCCACTATGCCTGATGTTCCAGCTCCTGAAGAACTGCGTTCTTCGTTAGAGTTTTATCAAGAAAATGCACAGCATATTCCTGAAGCAATCCGTAATAAGTTTATTCGTGAAATGCCGATTGAAATGCGTCCGGTGAACTTTCATAACCCCTTTAAACCTGAAGCCCTAGAACCGGTAAAACATATTTGGTTTAAAGCCAATGGCGATATGCCGGACGATCAACGTATTCATAATTACTTATTGGCGTATGCGTCTGACTTTGAGTTTTTACCAACCGCACTGCAGCCACATGGTGTGTCGTTTATGCAGCCGAATATGCAAGTTGCGACCATAGATCATGCTATGTGGTTTCATCGTCCATTTAGAATGGATGATTGGATGTTATATACCATTGATAGCCCAAGCGCGAGTTCAGGAAGAGGGCTGGTACGTGGTCAGTTTTTTGACCGCCAAGGCAATTTAGTTGCCTCGACGATTCAAGAAGGGGTAATGCGCCAGCGTTAACTCTTTGCTACCTACTATATTGGGTTAATTCAATATAGTGAAGTACGTTACTGACATTGAGCGTGGACAATGTCAGTAATTGATTGCCAAATACGTGCCGGCAAGAGTGTTTGCAGTTGCTTGTAGGTCTCGCACAGCTCTTGGCTGCCTTGTAAGCCGCTATCAGATTCACTAATTAGTTTTTGTTCGCGAAGGTTGGAAATAAAACTACTAAGTACCTTCTTATCAAAAAACTCCGGCGTTTTAATGCCATGTAACGTACCCAAGCGTTGTGCCAACACATAGCTTTCACGTTCCAGTTCAGCTTTTGCAATACCTTGGCTGGTTTGAATAAAGCCAATCACAATCGCATAACGTTGCAGAGTAAAGCTCAATGCACGACCAAGCATTTCGAGTTTGGCAAAGCTATCGTTACTTTGAGTTACTTTGATATTATCACCATCAAGCTCAATTAAGCCTTGATCGCTAAAGTTAGTTAAAATGCGGGCCACATAGTTGTCATCAAGCTCTTGTAAGTACCACTCTTTGGCGAATAACGGATAAAATGATTTTACCAATTGATGGCAGTGAGTAACGGTACTTTGATGCTGCTTAAATAAATGTAGAGCTACTAAGCTAGGTACTGCAAAAATATGCAAAATGTTATTACGGTAATAGTTAAATAAGGTTTTTTCTTTATCGTTTATCGCAATAATTTCACCAAACTCGTCACTGATCACATCAAACTTATTCAACTTTAAAGCGTGTTCTAGCAGTTGCTCTGGCGTTTCATCGGGTGCGGTTATTTTATTGCTGTAGCTAGCTTCACGTTGTAATCGCAAATAAAACTCAAGCTGAGCTAGCAATTTAGGTTTACTCAATGCGTGCTTATCGTTTACTAGCAGTATCATCGCCAGTAAGTTAACTGAGTTAAGTGCGGCGGCATTGTTAATTTTAACCATAACCTGATCAGCAAGATTAGCCACCTGCGGCCCTAGCCATTGTGGTTTTTGCACGTCGGTAGCATGAATTGATTCGCGCCAGTCGGGTTGGTTGTCATTCAGGTATTGGTTAATAGAAATTGGGTCACCAAAATTTAAATACCCGCGACCATAGTTTTTCAAATTTTTAATTGCTTTAAAAATACCTAATATCGACTCGCCTTTTTTATCATTACCCGCGAGCTCTTTTAAGTAGGTGTTTATTTCCATTACGTGTTCGTAACCAATATACACCGGTACAATTGATACAGGGCGGTCTATACCACGAAGCATAGCTTGCATCGTCATGGCGAGCATACCCGTTTTTGGGGGGAGTAAGCGTCCGGTTCTACTGCGGCCACCTTCGGTATAAAACTTAACCGAGTAACCCTTTATAAATAACTGGCTTAAGTATTCTTTAAATACCGCTGAGTAGAGTTTGTTACCAGCAAATGAGCGACGAATAAAAAATGCACCACTGCGGCGGAATATGCCACCTGCAGGGAAAAAGTTAAGGTTAATCCCTGCAGCAATATGCGGTGGTACAAGGCCTTGATGATAAATAGAGTAGGTTAGTAGCAAGTAATCCATATGGCTACGATGACAAGGCATGTAGATTATTTCATGGCCTTTATTGGTTAGGTCATGAATTTGCTCGGTGTACTTTATGTCAATGCCATTATAAAGCTTATTCCAAAGCCACGTTAATATGCGATCAGCAACGCGAATTGTGGCATCGCTGTAATTAGCGGCGATTTCATCAAGTAGCTTTAAGGCGTTTTGTCGCGCCTGAGCTTGGCTGATGTTTTTTTCAGAAGCCTCGGTTTGAATTGCTTTTTTAATTGTGGGTGATGCCAGTAGTGAGCTAAATAACTGATCACGAGATGGGATTTTAGGCCCTGTTGCAGCCAGCTTTTGACGTTTAAAGTGAACTAGAGCTACACGCAACAGCTTATGAGGAAGTTCATTAACGTCGGCTTTTTCATTAACCAATAAAGATAAGTCGAGTGGTTGGCTAAATCGAATAAAGTTATCTCTACCTGAAAAAAGCACCACAAAAATTTTTCTAAACCAGCTGGGCGTTAGTGAGTGCGAAAGTAAAGTGCTTAGTCCGGGTTTTTCTTTACCTGGCGATCGGCCCCATAAAATAGTCACGGGCACCACTTGCACATTTTTTTGGCCACTATTTAATAAGTGCTCAACAATGTGTTTGCCTTGCGCTAATGCATTGGTAGACTTTTCTTTATCACCAAATAGCGGGGGAGGGTTTTTAATGCCGATAAAGCGATCTAACGTCTTGTCACCTAATATTTGCTGCTCGGTTGGGTCCGGTAAACCATTTCGTTTACAAACACGGGCCAGTGCCGCTAGATCAAAGCGTGAGTTTAAACGCACTATATAGAATGTCGGGTTTTTAGGGTTTAACTCAAATTGCTCTAAAGGCTTTTCAGGCAGTACTTTGCTTTTAACAAACAAGCGGCTGATACCACCAGAGATAAGATTTAAACCATAATTTAAAATACGCATTGACTCACCATAAGAGAGTAGTTACCCAAACTAATATGGGTATATAACAGCAAAATTAGCGCATAGGATAACATAATATCTAAAAAATCCCCTGCAGATTAATCGACAAGCTATGACATTATAAAGACATCATCACTTCCATTGCGTTCACTATTAATAAACTTAGCTATTTTTTAAACGACAATAACAAAGTAATTATGTCTAAATAGTTGTTGCATTTATCACCAGTATCATTATAATACGCAGGCTTTCAAAATTCCCTCGGGAACAAGAAAGAATAAATTAAGCTTGGATTTCAAGCTAATAAACAGGAGTTCCGATTTGGAACTCAACGTAGATATAATCAAACAACCGGCATCTTAATTATTAAGATTGTTTCGGTCGTTTTTTTATGCTCTTTAAATGCTCTTTATATTGAGGTTTAAGAATGTCAAATCAACGCATTCGTATTCGCCTAAAAGCTTTTGACCACCGTTTGATTGACCAATCAACGGCGGAAATCGTGGAAACTGCGAAACGCACTGGCGCACAAGTACGTGGTCCAATTCCACTACCTACACGCTTTGAACGTTTTACTGTACTTACATCACCGCACGTTAATAAAGACGCGCGTGATCAGTACGAGATCCGCACCCATAAACGTCTGATCGACATCGTAGAACCAACAGACAAGACTGTAGACGCACTTATGCGTTTAGACCTTGCTGCTGGTGTTGATGTTCAAATCAGCCTGGGTTAATCGGAAGATTAGAGAGGTTTTAGGAAAATGGCATTAGGTCTAGTCGGTCGTAAAGTGGGTATGACACGTATCTTCACTGAAGATGGTGTATCTATCCCTGTGACAGTTATTGAAGCGACTCCTAACCGCATTGCTCAGATCAAATCTGACGCAACAGACGGTTATAACGCGCTTCAAGTAACCGCAGGCACTAAAAAAGCAAGCCGTGTAAACAAAGCAACAGCGGGTCACTTCGCTAAAGCTGGTGTTGAAGCGGGTCGCGGTCTGTGGGAATTCCGCCTAAATGGTGGTGAAGGCGATTTTGAAGTAGGCTCTGAGCTTACTGTTGAATTATTCAACGAAATCAACAAAGTTGACGTAACCGGTACTTCTAAAGGTAAAGGTTTCCAAGGTGGTGTTAAGCGCTGGAATTTCAGCATGCAAGACGCTACACATGGTAACTCTCTATCTCACCGTGCTCCTGGTTCAATCGGTCAAAACCAATCACCTGGTAAGGTGTTTAAAGGTAAGAAAATGGCCGGTCAAATGGGTAATGAGCAAGTAACAACTCAGAACCTTGAACTAGTTCGCGTTGACGCTGAGCGTAACCTGCTTTTAGTTAAAGGTGCAGTACCTGGCGCTATCGGCGGTGACGTTATCGTTAAACCAGCTGTTAAAGCATAAGTCCTGGAGATTTAGTGATGGAATTAGCAATTAAAGACGCTTCTGGCGCTCTTGAAGTTTCTGAAGCTACTTTTGGACGTGAGTTTAACGAAGCATTAGTACACCAAGTAGTTGTTGCATACGCAGCAGGTGCTCGTCAAGGTACTCGTGCTCAGAAGACACGTTCTGAAGTAAGCGGTGGTGGTAAAAAACCATGGGCTCAAAAAGGTACTGGCCGTGCACGTGCTGGTACAATCCGTAGTCCAATTTGGCGTTCAGGTGGCGTTAGCTTCGCAGCTAAACCACAAGACCACAGCCAAAAAGTAAACCGTAAAATGTACCGTGGTGCGATCAAAAGCATCTTATCTGAATTAGTTCGTCAAGAGCGTTTAATCGTTGTTGAGAGTTTTGGTCTTGAAGCACCAAAAACTAAAGAACTAGTTGCTAAGCTTAAAGAACTTGAGCTTAAAGATGTTCTTATCGTGACTGAAGAAGTAGATGAAAATCTTTTCTTATCGGCACGTAACCTGTACAAGGTTGACACACGTGATGTAGCTGGTATCGATCCTGTAAGCTTAATTGCTTTCGATAAGGTACTAATTACAGCTGCTGCTGTTAAGCAACTTGAGGAGGCGCTAGCATGATCCGTGAAGAACGTCTTTTAAAAGTGATCCTTGCTCCACACATCTCTGAAAAAAGCACAATCGCTGCTGAAGAAAACAATACTATTGTTTTTAAAGTAGCAAATGACGCAACTAAAGCTGAAGTTAAAGCGGCAGTTGAGAAGCTTTTTGAAGTAGAAGTAACTGGTGTTCGCACACTTAACGTTAAGGGTAAAACAAAACGTACTGGCATGCGTTTCGGTCGTCGTAGCGACTGGAAGAAAGCTTACGTTACTCTTAAAGAAGGTAGCGAGCTGGACTTTGTCGGCGGCGCCGAGTAATAAGGGGAGTTAGAATTATGGCACTTCAAAAGTGTAAGCCAACTTCTGCGGGTCGTCGTCACCTAGTTAAAGTGGTTAACCCAGATTTACATAAGGGTAAACCTTACGCACCACTATTAGAGAAAAACTCTAAATCAGGTGGTCGTAATAACAATGGTCGTATTACGGTTCGTCATATCGGTGGTGGTCATAAGCAGCATTACCGTTTAATCGATTTTAAACGTACTAAAGATGGCATTCCAGCCACAGTTGAGCGTTTAGAATATGATCCAAATCGTAGCGCAAACATCGCTCTTGTATTATATGCAGACGGTGAGCGTCGTTACATTATCGCACCTAAAGGCTTAAAAGCTGGCGATGCAATCCAGTCTGGTGTTGATGCACCAATCAAACCTGGTAATGCATTACCAATGCGTAATATGCCTGTAGGTTCGACTGTTCACAACGTAGAATTAAAACCAGGTAAAGGTGCTCAAATCGCACGTTCTGCTGGTGCATACGTTCAAATCCTTGCTCGTGATGGTCAATATGTAACATTACGTCTTCGTTCAGGCGAAGTTCGTAAAGTTGAGTCTGATTGTCGTGCTACGCTAGGTGAAGTAGGCAATGCTGAGCATATGCTTCGTTCACTTGGTAAAGCAGGTGCAAATCGCTGGCGTGGTATTCGTCCGACAGTTCGTGGTGTTGCCATGAACCCGGTTGATCACCCACACGGTGGTGGTGAAGGTCGTACATCTGGTGGTCGTCATCCTGTGTCTCCATGGGGTAAACCGACTAAAGGTGCTAAGACGCGTAAGAACAAGCGTACGGATAAATTTATAGTACGTCGTCGTACTAAGTAATATTGAGGAATAGCCATGCCACGCTCTCTCAAGAAGGGTCCTTTTATAGACCTACACTTGCTGAAGAAGGTAGAGAAAGCTTTGGAAAGCGGTGAAAAGAAGCCAATTAAAACTTGGAGCCGTCGTTCAATGATCATACCTAACATGATCGGATTGACCATTGCTGTCCATAATGGTCGCCAGCATGTACCAGTTTTCGTTTCTGACGAAATGATCGGTCACAAACTAGGTGAATTTGCACCAACTCGCACTTACCGTGGCCATGCTGCGGATAAGAAAGCGAAGAAACGTTAAGAGGGGAAGATAAATGCAAGCATTAGCTAAACATAAATTCGCCTCTGGTTCGGCGCAAAAAGCACGTCTAGTTGCAGATCAGATCCGCGGGTTACCTGTCGATCGCGCACTAGAAATCCTGGCGTACAGCCCGAAAAAAGCGGCTGTATTAGTTAAGAAAGTACTTGAGTCTGCTATTGCTAACGCAGAGCATAACGAAGGTGCTGACATTGATGAGCTACGTGTAACAACGATCTTTGTGGACGATGGTCCAACAATGAAACGTATTATGCCACGTGCTAAAGGACGCGCAGACCGCATCCTTAAGCGTACAAGCCACATCACTGTTGTGGTTTCAGATAGCTAGGAGATATAAGTAATGGGACAAAAAGTTCATCCTACTGGTATTCGCCTAGGTATATCTAAACCTTGGGTTTCTACCTGGTACGCGAATTCAAAAGATTTCTCTGCACAGCTTTTTGGCGATCACAAAGTACGTACATTCCTTACTAAGGAATTGAAAGCGGCTTCTGTGTCTAAAATCGTTATTGAGCGTCCAGCAAAATCTATCCGAGTAACTATTCACACGGCTCGTCCGGGTGTTGTTATCGGTAAAAAAGGCGAAGACGTAGAAAAATTACGTCAAGCGGTAACTAAAATCGCTGGTGTACCTGCTCAGATTAATATTTCTGAAGTACGTAAACCAGAACTAGATGCACAACTAGTAGCAGACGGCATTGCCTCTCAGCTAGAGCGTCGTGTTATGTTCCGTCGCGCTATGAAGCGTTCGGTACAAAATGCAATGCGCATCGGTTCTAAAGGGATTAAAGTTGAAGTTAGCGGTCGTCTTGGCGGCGCAGAAATCGCACGTTCAGAATGGTATCGTGAAGGTCGTGTACCTCTACATACTCTTCGTGCTGATATCGACTACGCAACTTCTGAAGCCTTAACCACTTACGGTATCATTGGTGTTAAAGTTTGGATCTTCAAAGGCGAAGTTATTGGTGGTTTACCACTAGTACAAGAGCAAGAGAAACCAGCTAAACGCGCACCAAAGAAAGCCAAAAAAAGTGCTAAGTAGAGGTAGCGAGTAATGTTACAGCCAAAACGTACAAAATTCCGTAAAATGCATAAAGGCCGCAACCGTGGTCTAGCGCAAAACGGTAACAAAGTAAGCTTCGGTACTTTCGGTTTGAAAGCTACTGGTCGTGGCCGCATGACTGCTCGTCAAATCGAAGCAGCTCGTCGTGCTATGACACGTCACGTGAAACGTCAAGGTAAAATCTGGATCCGTGTCTTCCCTGACAAGCCGATCACAGAAAAGCCTCTTGAAGTTCGTATGGGTAAAGGTAAAGGTTCTGTTGAATATTGGGTTGCTGAAATTCAGCCTGGTAAAGTACTTTACGAAATGGAAGGTGTTTCAGAAGAGCTTGCTCGTGAAGCGTTTAACCTTGCTGCTCGTAAGCTGCCATTCAAAACAACTTTCGTAACTCGGACGGTAATGTGATGAAAGCAAACGAACTAAAAGATAAAAGCGTAGAAGAGCTTAATGCTGAACTTCTAGGTCTTCTTCGTGAGCAGTTTAACCTGCGCATGCAAGCAAGCACTGGTCAGCTAGCTCAGACACACACGCTAAGAACAGTACGTCGCGATATCGCGCGTGTAAAAACAATTATTAACCAGAAGGCAGGTCAATAATGAGCGATAAAATTCGTACTCTTCAAGGCCGTGTAATCAGCGACAAGATGGAAAAATCTTTCACTGTTGCTATCGCACGTTACGTGAAGCACCCAATCTATGGGAAATTCATCAAACGTACGACTAAGTTACACGTACATGACGAAAATAACACTGCAAAAGCGGGTGACGTAGTTACTATCCGTGAATGTGCACCAATTTCTAAGAACAAATCTTGGACTTTGGTAGATGTTGTTGAACGTCCAAAACAAGCTTAATTTTTAATTAAGTCTGTTTTTATAAGAAACCCCAGCTTTTGCTGGGGTTTTTTTTGCGTTTAAAAAAGCTGTAAGCGGTAAGTTTTAAGCCGTCAGCCGTCAACTGCTCGGAGTGAATTTGAGGGCCGTAGCTTGGGTTTTTAGTCTAGAGCACTCGAGAAAAAGCACGCCGTGAATACGTAATTGTCCTAATACTTTATCAATTTGAGTGATTGAATCTGACGTTAATCGTGTTAAAAATTTCTGATATACGACAGCATAGATTTTGGAGGTAGAGTAATACTGGAGTAATTGCCAAGAGCAACTAAATAACAGCTTTATAATTTACCAAACCTATGACTTTGCGAGAGTAGAGCTGCAACAATAGATAATAAAATGCATACTGCGGAAGTTACAATTAGAAAGCGGTTTTCAATTCTACTGACTTGCCTTTCGCCTACAATTTGATAGGTCACGTCCCCCTCAATAAAACGTTCGCCTTGGTATTGCTGAGTGACATTAAACGCTAAAAAATCTTCTTGCTTTGCCTGATAAGTAAAGTAGGTTTCAGCATAAAAAATTTCATACGTTGCAATAGCCAAACCATAAGGCTAATTATTAATAGCGTAAAACTCAAAATAGGCAGTTTTTTCAGTGGCACTTTGGTTGATGTTGTTACAGGTAAATAGCAATCAAAACATGCTTCGCCATAGCATCGCTTTAGCTTTTCGATTACTTCGGGAGAAGGAATGAATTGGCCATTCTCTAGTTTTGATAAGTAAGACTGTTGGATGCCTATTTCACGTGCAGCAAATGCTTGAGTCCATTTTTTGTCTGATCGAAGACGTTTTAATTCTTTTCCTAGCGATTGCATACCCATATTCTCTTCTTAATTGCAGCCACATTATTATCACTAATTAGCTAAGCCAGAGATAGAGGTCATGCCTCTATTCATGCGAATGAATAAAAGAATATCATGAATATTAATAGATTAGCGATTTTTATGGGCTACTTTAAATTATGCTAGTATTCTCAAACTAACGAAAGGATATATTGTATTATGAAAAAACACGTTTATTTATTACTTAGCTCCATCGCTTTATTCTTTGTAAGTTATCAAACTAATGCTGAACCTGTTTTTGCAGTTAAAGCCGATATTTATAAATTGAAAAATGAAATAACAATTGATAGTAAAATTTCTGAAACACTAAATTCATTGACTCCAATTCACCAACCAATGCTATTAGCTCTATTAAACGAGAGTGCACAAATAGAAATAGGGGATAAAAAACAACTAACATCACTTGAGATAAAAGCAAACGAAGATGGATCGTTTTTCAATGCATCGATGAAGTTAAAAGATAAAACAGATGGCCAATGGCAATCGATAACGTCTTTTATGCCTAACATTCCCAGTGGTCAAGCTGTATATTTTAGCCGTACTTTTATCGATAGTGTTTGGTTGATAAAGTTAACAGGAACACGATATGAATCAGAAGAGCTGGGTCTAGCTAGTTTTAAAAAACAATAATAGTAATAGCTGAAGTGCTAGTAAGCACTTATTTTTCTACTGAGGTTTAGGCTTATATTGCTAGATATCTGGATCTTGGTTTTACTCCAATTTTTAAGATGTGTTATGTACTTATTAGTAATTATAATGCGCAGTTTATAATAAAAAGCCTCTGCGTAGGCAAAGGCTTGTGTTTTCTGCGAAGCCGGAAGCCCGTTTACCAAATCATCTCTACAAATTCAGGATGATCAATATACGGGTTACGATTTCCCTGAAATTCAAACGCTGCTTGGTTGCGGTCTAATTCCATTTGGCTAACAGGATCGTTGTTATGCCACTTTAACAGCATGGCCACAACCCAGCTTTCAAATACTTGGGTACTGGTGCCATTAAGCACGTCATTACTAGCTGCGGTGTTATTTTGCCAAGCACCAATTACGTTTTGATAACGGGTTGCCATGTAAAAATAAGCACGAGCAAAGTCACCTTTAAATTCATCAATAGGTTCAAACACAGTACCGTTGTAATTAATCGTATTACTTGCAGAGCCTAATTTACTGCCGTTGGTTGAGGTAAACGAAGCGCTTGCTACTTCACCGAATGGGAAGTTGCTTCGTTTTGAATTTACATAACCGTCAGTGGCGTAAATATGATGAACATCAGAGTTCATCGGTTCAACTTTTCCACCAAACCAACTTTTAGGGAACGAATGCTCTCGGTTGTAGCAATCTGCCTCACCACTGTAGGTGCCACATTGATCGCTAACAGCTGTGTATGTGTAGCTATCAGAGCCATTGGGCTTCTCGCTGTACATATCTAAAATACTATTATCGTTTTCATAGTATTTATCACGCGCCGATGCGTCGTAAAAATTCCAAATAGCGGAATACCCCTGAGCATTATGATTATTAATAATGTTATAAAGCTCAGTTTTTAGCGTGTAACCAGACAAGCCTTGAGTTGTCACATAGTAGCCGGTTGGCGTCGGTGTTGGCTCAGTGCTTCCTAATGAGAAAGCGGTAGCTTCGGTTGTTTGAAAACTAGCTCCACTGGCGAGCAATGTGCTTTCATTATTCAAGGCGTAGCTACCACTGCCATATGAACAGCAAATACCATCGCCATAGCTGTCATTAATAGTAAATGTATACTCACCATCGGCTACGCATAATTGTTCAGTATATTGGGTGTTTGCAGCATACCCACTTCCGCTTGCAACGACACCGGTTTGGTTGTGCGCTATTTGCCAGCTGGTTTCTTCGCCGTAGTTATCTGTGGTTAGGCTAAAAGTAAGGCCGTTATCTGCGCAGCTTGGAGAGCCAATGCTGTCATTATTAGGCAAGAAGTTATCAACATAAACTAACTCGCTACCATCAAATCCCGTTGTATCATAAAAGCGTAAGCCGACATCAATGGTTTTATTACTATCAGCTGTGTAGCTGTAAGTTATACTCTGCCATTGGTTGGTTTGTGCTGGATTTGAATAGCCTTGATAACCATCTATCAACAAACGCGCCTTAAGATGGCCTTCGGTATGATACACATCTACTGAGAACTCATAAGTTTTACCCATTTCAACAGCGACTTGCTGCAAAAAATCAGTATTGCTTTGTGTGCCTGTATTAACGCTAATCGCTGCTGCTTGTGAGCCTGTGCTTACGACTGTGCTGTTGGCAGATACGTTAATACCGCTATCAATCACTGTCCACGCATCTGGGGTGTTGCCACTGTATTGTTCAAAGTTGCCATTAACCACATTAGCCATCGCGGGTAATGGGGATAATAACAAGGTGCTCAAAAGTAATTTGTTTTTATATATACCGTGTAACATAGGTGTTCCTATTTATATTTTTGCGTAATATACCTTAGAATATTAAAGTTACAAAATTGTTAAATTAAAATTTCATAAAAGGCAATAAAACCCTTTTAGGCCTATTTCGTAGGTTTTTAGATAACTTAATAACTAAATGGAATATCAAAGCAGATTCTATTCTTTTTTTATCTATGCTTAGGCGGCTATCCTGCATACTCAATTAACCTCAACAGAACTTTCTGAGTGAGGTGGCACTCATTTTAAACAATGTGAACAAGCATTGTGTTTAACGTTCAGGGTTATGAGGAAAAATTCATGTTGTTAGGTCAACTCAATGCGCTAGCAAGTCCGCTTTCGCAAGAGCAAGTACAAAAGCTACAAGGTTTAGTGGCTGAGCTTAATCCAATTCAGCAAGCCTGGGTTAGCGGCTACTTAGCTGCTAATGCTAATTCTGCAGCGCTTGGCGCGCCAGCTTCAGGTGCACCTGCAACCTCGGAGGCGGCAGCACTGACCATTTTATATGGTTCACAAACAGGTAATGCTAAAGCGGTGGCGACTAAACTTAAAGAGCAAGCTGAGTCTCGCGGCTTAGCAACAAAGCTGGTTAGCATGTCAGATTACAAACCGACTGCCCTGAAAAAAGAAAAGTTTCTAACCGTGGTTGTATCGACTTACGGCGAGGGTGAGCCACCAGAAGACGCTGAAACACTGTATGAATTTTTAATTACTAAAAAAGCGCCAAAGCTTGATGGTGTCAAAGTTGCAGTATTAGGCTTAGGTGATTCTAGCTATGAATTTTTCTGCCAAACCGCTAAAGACTTTGAAGAGCGTTTAACTAAATTAGGTGCGGAGGTTATTCATCAACGTGCTGACCTAGACGTTGATTATGATGACGAAGCAGCCACTTGGATTGAGGGCGCATTAAATGCGTTTGAACCAGATTTAAAAGCCCAGCAAGATGCAACTAGCGGTCAAGTTGTATCAATGCCATTTGGCGCTCCTGTAGCAGCGGCTAGTCAGTACACAAAGCAAAATCCGTTTGCGGCAGAGCTAAGCTTAGTGCAAAAAATTACTAGTCGTGATTCAACCAAAGATGTACGCCATGTTGAAATTTCACTAGAAGGGTCAGACATTACGTATACACCTGGTGATTCACTCGGCATTTACTTTTTAAATGATGAAGCCCGTGTAGATGAGCTACTAGCGCAAACACAAATTGATCCAACTAGCCGCGTTAAACTTGGCGATGAAGAACTCAGCGTACGTGATGCCTTAATTGAAAAACTAGAGCTAACACAATCCTACCCTGGGTTTGTTGAAAAGTACGCCACGGCTACAGGCACGCCTGAGCTGCTTAAACTAGTAGAAGATAAAGGCGCAATGCGCGAATACATTGAGCCTCGTCAAATCTTTGATGTGGTTGCACAAAACCCAGCTAAATTAGAAGCGCAAACACTAGTTGATTGCCTGCGTAAATTACAAGCACGTTTATATTCAATTGCCTCTAGCCAAGCTGAGGTTGAAGATGAGGTGCACTTAACTATTGCATTAGTTGAGTTTGAAGCGTTTGGCACAGAGCACTTAGGTGGTTGTTCAGGGTACTTAGCACGCCGCGCAGAAGAAGGCTGTAAAGTAAAAGTGTTCAGTGAACATAACGATAACTTCCGCTTACCAGTAAGTGATGACACACCAATTATTATGGTTGGTCCAGGTACTGGTATTGCGCCATTTCGCGCCTTTTTACAAGAACGTGATGCACGAGAAGCAACAGGTAAAAACTGGCTGTTTTTTGGTAACCCACACTTTACTCAAGACTTCTTGTACCAAGTAGAAATTCAAGGATACTTAAAGTCAGGTTTACTAAGTAAGATTGATGTAGCGTTTAGCCGTGACCAAGCAGAAAAAGTTTATGTACAAGACAAGTTACGTAAAAACTCAAAAGAAGTATTTGATTGGTTAGAAGCGGGCGCTCATTTTTATGTGTGTGGCGACGCTAACCGCATGGCAAAAGATGTACACAATGCCTTAGTTGATATTATTAGCGAAAACACCGGTAAAAGCTATGAAGACGCAGAGCAGTACTTAAAAGACTTAAGAAGCGCAAATCGCTATCAGAAAGACGTGTACTAAGTACACATTGTTTACTTTATAAAAAGTAACGCTAACAGCCGTCACTGTAACAAATTTAGGATTAAACATGAGCGAACAAGATAAAAACGTAAAGCTTTCTGATAACGAGCGTTTGAAAAGAGAAAGCAACTTTTTACGTGGCACTATAGAGCAAGATTTAAAAGACGAGATCACCGGTGGTTTTACCGCCGATAATTTCCAGTTAATTCGTTTTCACGGCATGTATCAACAAGATGATCGCGATATCCGTCCTGAACGTGCTAAACAAAAGCTAGAGCCATTGCATAATGTGATGTTACGCGCACGTATGCCTGGCGGTATTATTAAGCCAGAGCAATGGCTTGCAATTGATAAATTTGCTGGTGATAAAACCAGTTATGGCAGCATTCGTTTAACTACTCGCCAAACATTTCAGTTTCATGGTGTATTAAAACCTGAAATTAAAGGTATGCACCAATTGCTTAATAGTGTTGGAATTGATTCTATTGCCACTGCCGGTGATGTTAACCGTAATGTGTTATGTACTACCAATCCGGTTGAGTCTGAGTTACATCAAGAGGCCTACGAGTGGGCGGCAAAAATTTCTGAACACTTATTACCTAAAACGAAGGCATACGCTGAAATTTGGCTTAATGGCGAAAAATCTGAAACTACAGAAGAGCCTATTTTAGGTTCAACGTATTTACCGCGTAAGTTTAAAACTACAGTGACGATCCCACCTAATAATGAGGTGGACGTACATGCTAACGATTTAAACTTTGTGGCGATTGCTGAGGATGGCAAACTCGTTGGTTTTAACGTGCTAGTAGGCGGCGGTTTGGCGATGACCCATGGCGATACAGCAACCTACCCACGTAAAGCGGACGACTTTGGCTTTATTAGCCTAGAAGATACGTTAAAAATTGCTGAGCACGTAGTATCTGTTCAGCGTGATTGGGGCAACCGCTCAAATCGTAAAAATGCAAAAACTAAATACACACTCGATCGTGTTGGCACTGAAGTATTCAAAGCTGAAGTTGAAAAGCGCGCAGGCGTGAACTTTGCACCAAGCCGCCCTTATGAGTTTACTCACCGAGGGGATCGTATTGGTTGGGTAGAAGGCATTGATGGTAAGCACCACTTAACCTTATTTATTCAAAGCGGTCGTATTTTAGACTACCCAGATAAGCCGCTTAAAACAGGGTGTCGCAAAATTGCAGAAATTCATCAAGGTGATTTTCGCATGACGGCAAATCAAAACTTAATTATTGCCGGTGTACCGGCCGATCAAAAAGCAGTAATTGAAGAAATAGCCCGCAATCATGGTTTGATTGACGATAAGGACACTGAGCAACGCAAAAATTCAATGGCGTGTGTGGCATTGCCAACTTGCCCATTAGCTATGGCCGAAGCTGAGCGTTACTTACCGAGTTTAATTGAAAAAATAGAGAACTTATTAGCCAAACACGGAGTGCCAAATGACAGCATTATTATGCGTGTAGTTGGTTGTCCGAATGGCTGTGGTCGTGCCATGCTAGCAGAAGCAGGCTTGGTCGGCAAAGGCCCTGGTAAGTACAACGTTTACCTTGGGGGGAATACTGAGGGTACACGTATTCCAAAGCTTTACCTTGAAAATGTTGGCGAAGAGGTTTACTTAGAAGCATTCGATAAACTCATTGGGCAATGGGTTAGTGAGCGTAATGATGGCGAATGTTTTGGTGATTTTGTTATTCGCAAAGGTATTGTTGCAGAAGTAAAAGTATCCGTTACCGATTTTTACGCATAATTTAAAAGCAGCGCAAAGCGCTGGTGAGGTTTAAAGTTGACCATGAGTGAATTTAAAAACATATTACAGCTAGATAAGCAAAGCCAACAGGCTATGTTAGCTGATGCGAACGGTTTGCTGGCTGACATGAGCGCAGAGCAGCGCGTTGCATGGGCACTTGAAAATTTGCCTGACACTGCGTTTTTATCATCGAGCTTTGGTATTCAGGCTGCAGTTATGTTGCATTTAATGACTGCACAGCGCCCAGATATACCTGTGGTATTAACTGATACAGGCTACTTATTTCCAGAAACCTATCAGTTTATAGAGCAAATGACTTCGCAGTTATCACTTAACCTAAAAGTGTATAAAGCGCAGCTGAGCCCTGCATGGCAAGAGGCTAAATTTGGAAAATTATGGGAGCTAGGTGAGGCAGGCATTAAGCAATACAACCAGCTCAATAAAGTAGAGCCAATGACACGCGCTTTAAAGGAGCTAAATGCGAGCACTTGGTTTAGTGGCCTACGTCGAGATCAATCCTCAAGCCGTGCTGAAAAGCAAGTACTAGAAATAAGCCGAGGTACGGTAAAAGTATATCCCATTATTGAATGGAATAATCGCGATGTATATCAGTATCTAACAAAGCACAATTTGCCATACCACCCATTATGGGAGCAGGGTTATGTGTCGATGGGGGATATACATACCACGCGTAAATTAGAGCCCGGCATGAGTGAAGAGGAAACCCGCTTTTTTGGCTTAAACCGTGAGTGTGGCTTACATATAGATGGAGATGGTATTTAATTATATTATTATTCAAAGCTATAAAATCAAAAAATCGCAGCCTTTGCTGCGTTTTTTGTTGTTTAATATTTGCTGAATTGGTTCTTTTTTATTATATTGGTTGTGATGATGGATTAAACACACAGCAGGAACGCTATGAAATACTTCACCTATTTAGCAATGTCAGTGATGATATTAGCTGTAGTCTTATTATTTTTTATAAAAAAGCCAAATGGCCAGCCTTGGTTAAGTACCTCTGTTATTCACAGTGAATCAGCAGAGATTAAAAATGAAATGATAGCGCTTTCATCTAGCGCGTTAGATAGTATTACCTCAGCAATTACCACAGCGGGTGAAAAAATCACTGGGGCTACCTTTGAGACAGAAACTCCTAAGCCAATTTATAAATGGCAAGACGAGCAAGGACAATGGCATTTCTCAGATGTACCAAACAAGAATGGTAAAAGCGAAGTGGTAAAGCTTAACCCCGCCGATATTAATGTCGTGGTTGCAGAAGATACCGCCATTTTGAGTGGCAGTGCTAAATCAGCAGTAAAGCCTTTTCCTCAGCGAGCACCAGCGATATACAACAGTGAATCAATTAATAAGCTGTTTGAAGATGCTGAAAAAGCTAAAAAGAGAATAGAGCAACGCAGTAAAGAGGTCGAAAGTTTTAGCGGCTTTTAATTTTGAGGTGTTTTTGCTGTGTCTTCAAATAACGCTTTTCTGCTTCCATTAATAATATAGTTAAGTATATTTTTGTGGGCAACGATAAAAGTACGCCAATTGCAATACAGGCAGCTGCAGTAATAATACCTTTAATGCCGAACTGGTTGGTAAAGTAGCTCGATACAATTAAACCATGGCCTGTCACTATTAAGCACAATCCAAGCAAAATCGATGTTTTAAGTAGTCTTATTATTACAATTGAAGACATAGCGACCTCTGCGCAGCGTGTCTTCTTAGTGTATGTAATCTTTATAAAGCGGCATTGATTTAGCGCAAGCATCCATTAATAATATAAAAAAGCCCAGCTCATTACTGAGCCGGGCTGCATTTTCGTTTTAAGTTGTTAGTCAAGCATATTGCGCAGTACGTACTGTAAAATACCGCCATGTTTGTAGTAATCCCACTCTTTCGGAGTATCAATACGCACATCGGCACTAAAGCTAACTTGTTTACCTTCACTGTTAGTGGCAATTACACTGACTTCGTCGGTTTTATCGTATAACTCTTGAATATCAAATTGCTCTTGCCCAGTTAAGCCTAGTGATTCATGGCTTTCACCTTCTTTAAATTGTAAAGGAAGTACGCCCATACCAATTAAATTAGAACGGTGAATACGCTCATAGCTTTGTGCTATCACAGCTTTAATACCGAGTAATAATGACCCTTTTGCAGCCCAATCTCGCGAAGAGCCGGTACCATACTCTTTACCTGCTAGAACCACTAGTGGTATTCCACTTTCTTGATATGCCATTGCCGCGTCATAAATACTTTCTAGCTTATCATCAGGTTGAGTGCGGGTAACACCGCCCTCGGTACCAGGGGCTAGTAAGTTTTTAAGGCGCACATTAGCGAATGTACCGCGCATCATTACTTCGTGATTACCACGTCGTGAACCATAAGAGTTAAATTGTACTTTTTCAACCCCATTTTCTTGTAGGTAAAGCCCTGCGGGTGCCTCTGCCTTAATTGCGCCTGCTGGTGAAATATGATCAGTAGTCACCGAATCACCCAGTTTAGCTAAACAACGCGCACCCTCAATAGTTGGAATACCTGGTGGTTCAACACTCATACCATCAAAGAAGGGGGCTTTTTTGATATAAGTCGAAGCACCGTCCCAATCGTAAAGTTTACCATCAGGTATTTGAATTTTTTGCCAGCGACTGTCGCCATCGTAAACATTGGCGTAGCTTTTTTCGAACATCTCTTTAGTTACCGTACTTTTTACTAGTTCACTTACTTCTTTAACGCTCGGCCAAATATTTTTAAGGTAAATATCGTTACCATGCTTATCTTGCGCGAGTGGCTCGTTGTAAACATCAATATCGGTTCTACCCGCTATGGCATAGGCAACCACTAAAGGAGGAGACGCTAAAAAGTTCATTTTAACATCTTGATGTATGCGCCCTTCAAAGTTACGGTTACCCGATAATATTGAGCTTACAACTAATTTGTGTTTTTGAATCGCCTCACTAATTTCATCGGCAAGTGGGCCTGAATTACCAATACATGTGGTACAGCCATAACCAACTAAATTAAAGCCAAGCGCATCCAAGTCATCCATCAACCCTGCTTTTTCAAGGTAATCGGTGACCACCTGAGAACCTGGTGCAAGTGAAGTTTTAACCCAAGGTTTTACATTAATACCTAACTGACGTGCTTTTTGAGCTACTAAACCGGCAGCTAAAATAACACTTGGGTTAGATGTGTTTGTACAGCTAGTAATTGCAGCAATAACACAGGCACCATCATTTAACTCAAATTCTTCTCCATTAAAGTTTACTTTTGCTGCGCCCATAAACTGCGCTTCATCGATAGGCTCATCAGGGTTGATAGTAGGACCTTCGCTTTCAATACGCGCTTGCTCTTCATCGCTTTTATCACGACGTGCCATACGCTCGTCTTGAAAGTCTTTTAAGTGCTGACCAATAACCTTGCCGGCTTTATCCAAAGTAATTCTATCTTGCGGGCGTTTAGGGCCTGCTAGGCTAGGCACAACATCATCTAAAGTTAGTTCAAGCTTATCGGTATAATGTGCTTCGTCGCCATCGTTACGCCATAAGCCTTGGTGTTTAGCGTAATCTTCAATTAGTTTGAGCTGCTTCTCATCGCGATTAGTTAAGCGTAAGTAATTAATCGTTTCATCATCAATAGGGAAAATACCACAGGTTGCGCCATACTCTGGCGCCATATTAGCGATAGTTGCTCTATCGGCAAGTGGTAAGTCGGCAAGGCCGTCACCATAAAACTCAACAAACTTACCTACCACACCGTGGTTACGCAGCATTTCAGTAACAGTAAGTACTAAATCGGTTGCTGTAGTGCCCTCAGGTAAGCGACCATTTAATTTAACACCCACAACCTGTGGAATAAGCAAGCTAATAGGTTGGCCAAGCATGGCGGCTTCGGCTTCAATGCCGCCTACACCCCAGCCAAGTACGCCTAAACCATTAATCATCGTTGTATGAGAATCTGTACCGACTAGTGTATCTGGGTAGGCTAACGATTTGCCGTTTTTTGTATCATTAAATACTACGCGGGCTAAATACTCTAAATTCACTTGGTGAACTATACCGGTTGCAGGTGGTACAACTTTTAAGTTATCAAATGCGGTTTGTCCCCAACGTAAAAATTCGTAACGCTCTTTGTTTCGCTCATATTCTAATTTTGAGTTTAAGTCGAATGAACCATCTTTACCGTAACCATCCACTTGCACCGAGTGATCGATTACCAGCTCAGCAGGAGAAAGTGGGTTTATTTTTGCAGGATCACCACCGAGTTTTTCCATCGCATCACGCATGGCAGCTAAATCAACAATTGCAGGGACACCAGTGAAATCTTGCATTACTACGCGGGCTGGAGTGAAAGCTACCTCGGCAGAGGGCTTCGCTTTTGGATCCCAATCTAATAAGGCCTGAATATCTTGTTCTTTAATATTCACACCATCTTCATTACGTAGTAAGTTTTCTAGCAATACTTTTAACGAGAAAGGCAGGCGTTTGGCTTTATCGCCAAGTCCCATGAGCGAGTTGATATGATACTGCTCGCCATTGATAGTGAGCTGTTGTTGGGTGTCGAAACTATTTTTCATTATTTGTCCCTTCAATAAATTAGATTAATATTCTTGTAAAAGTGACCTCTGTAGTGATTTGCAAAGTGTGTACCATGATAAAAAATACCATATTGGATAATTTATTTTGGTCGTTATTTAAATAGAGATGAAGGCCAAAAGTTAAAATTCAAGGGATACTCTGAGTAATAATTGGCCACAAAACTAAACTCAAAAAAGTGCTATTTAAAGTAGTCCTGTTGTTTTAAATGGAAACTTAAATACACCAATGCAATCGCAATTATGGTGACTGCAATAGGCATAAAAATAGCGCTAATACCAAACAAGTTGATGCTATTAATAATCATAAAATTATAGTATTGCTGAGCTAAAACCGCTGCCAAAGAGATTATTAATGTTAATCTGGCTAGAGACTTTTTGAATAACAAAAGTACGCATCCTAATGCGCCGCCAAATACCGCAATAGCAAACGCTAAAGTAGCCCATAGAGGTTGGCTGTTATAAGCAAGTTGTTGTTCTTCAGGTAGTTTACTTATCATCTCTGGAGAGAGAAACAGCCGCATGACAAATGCAAGAATACCTAATATGTTCCATAATAAGGCGGTAATAAGTACGGGTTTTATCCAGCGGTTTGAGGTGTTTTCTGACATGTAAGCATCTATTTTTTATTATTGATATTCTATTAAAGAATAAAAAAGCCAGTGATGCAAACTGGCTTTTAATAACACATATAACTTAAGCAAATGTTAGCCAAATGAAATAGGGCGACGACCCGTTTTTTCATCAACTTTAGGCTTTTTAGTGCGTTTGCGTTTATTTTTAGCCGGCTCTGTTGTTGCTACTGGCGCGGCTTTTTCTGCTGTAACTGTTTCATCAATAACTGGACGTTCTGCTGGAGTGGCATCTTCACTTAACGTTAATTGAAACAACTCGCCATCAAATGCAAGTACATCACCGCTGTATAATTTTTTCCGTTTGATTGTACAAATTTCATGGTTAACACCGACATAGCCTTCGCTAATTAGGTTTTTTGCTTGACCACCACCTTCAACAAGATCTAATACCTTTAATAATTTGCACAGCTCTATAGGCTCTTCTTCTAACTCAACTTCTATATATTCTTCGTTCATCATGTTTCTCAGTGGGGGTGGTATTAGCTGTAGTATAAAGGCTCAGTGGCTATTTTGCACCAAAGTGAGCTTGTTAGGTGAGTTGATTATGTGATTTTTTATGAAACTTTGTATCTCTTTTTATAGTCTTTAAAAAAACTGAAGTAATTCAGGGTTAAGCTTCTCGCGAAAAAAATTACACATTGGCGCGCTAATTGCCAATATCGGCCGTATAAGAGATTGAATATAAATAATGGAGTAAAACATGGGCATAAGATTAGCGATGAAAAAAGAGCTAATGGGCTTAGAGCATTCAGATCTGTTAACCGCTGATGATGTAAGAGCGCATCTAGCACAACAGGTAAAAGAAGACACTGAACGTGGCTTTTCAGTTATCTCTAAGTTTAACGATACCCATAGCCAGCTAACTAGCGGGCTTAAAACCAAACAAAGTGAGCTAGTATTTGAGCGTCATCGGTTATTTAATGAAGTGCTGTACAAACGTCAGAGTGTCGATGCATGGCTAAATAACCAGACTTCAGGTTAAACAGCCAAATAAATTAAGTTGCGATTTTAAATCACTCCTTTAGACTACACTTGTAATCAACGGGGGTGATAATGAAAAATGGAATTTTAGCGTGTGCACTCATGCTATTGTTGAGTGCATGCCAACAGCCTACAGTGTATATATTTAGTAAAGGTTTATCGGACTCACAGCGCCAGCAGTTAGAGGCCGCACTCAAAACACAATCCCTACCTTACGAATATGTTGAGCATGACATTCCTCGGGAATTTGGCGTAGCTACTTTACTATTATCAAATGATAGAATTTTACGCCAAGAAACAGAGCAGTTAGCTACTATTATGCAAGGGTTAGGCTATCAACCCGAAATTAGCTACACCACACGCGCAAATCACTTTTATGGTGATGGTAATATCGGTTTTTACCTAAAAAATACTAATGCAGACGACGCTTTTACCATGCCTTCTCGGTTGCGAACAACCCAGTGCGAAAAAGATGAGTTTAATGACCTAGTCGTAACCTTTACTGATCAACATGCTGAGTTCACATTAATCAGCGGCGCAAAAGTCACATTGAAATGGGAATATTTATACGGCTATTTAGTTATTTACTACAGCAATTATTCACAAACCTACACTCATTCACAGCCATTGGTTAAGACTCCTTTTGGCGAAAAACCATCAGACACATATACCATAACAGCTCATGTAAATAAGCCAGGCTGGCTTAATTGCTCAATGCAGGTTGTTTATATGGATTAAGTTAACTGTTAACCGTGCTCTTCTATATGCTCCGAGAGTTTTGCAATGCGCAGGCTCATACCTTCAATAATACGGTCTTTAATTTTTTCGCGTATGACATTAGGTAGGCGGGTGAGAGCATCTGCAGTTATAGCCAGTACTATGGCGCTTTCTTTGGCGCGTGCATTAATACTGCGCTCTCGGTTATTAATAAATGCACCTTCACCAATAAATTCACCAGGTTCTATACTGCCCAGTTCCAGTAGGTGATTGTGTTTAAACACCATTAAAGATCCACTAAGCACAATAAACAGTCGCTTGTCGTTATCAAACTCTTTAAATAAAAACTGATTTTTATTTATTAAATAAAGTAAACCAAACGACTCAAGCAAAATCTGGCGCTCATTGAGTGTGAATTCTTTAAAAAAATCTAAGCGATTTATAATTTCCATTTGCTTAAACAAAGGGATGTTTTCAATTAACTTCATGCTTTCTCTATGCTTCTAACAATCAGCTAATATTGCGCTCTTTTAATTTTCGGGTCAACGTATTACGACCCCAACCAATTTTTACGGCAGCTTCTTGCTTATGGCCAGAACAATTAGCGAGGGCTGTTTTGATTAAGCGGGTTTCTAGCTGGGCTTGAATATCCGGCCAAATATTTTCTTTACCTTGTTTAAATTCTTGATTAAGCCACTGCTGAAATGAATCTAGCCAATCCCCTTCTTGGGTTGCGGCGGCATTATCAATAATTTCAGGAGGTAAATCTTGCTCGCCAATCAGCTCTCCTGGCGCCATAACGGTTAACCAGCGGCAGGTGTTTTCAAGTTGGCGAACATTCCCAGGCCAATTAAATAAACACAATTGTTTAATTGCTTTAGGGCTTAATATTTTGCTATCTACTTGCAGGTCTTTTGCACTTTTATGTAAAAAGTGTAGCGCTAAGCGCTCTATATCTTCGGGACGCTCGCGTAAAGCAGGTAAACGCAGGCGAACCACGTTTAAACGATGAAATAAATCATCCCTAAACTTACCTTGCTTTACCAGCTCTTCTAAATTTTGATGGGTAGCAGCAATAATGCGTACATCTACTTTTATACTTTGATGACCCCCCACGCGATAAAATTCGCCATCGGCCAATACACGCAATAAGCGGGTTTGTACATCCAGTGGCATATCACCGATTTCATCCAAAAATAAGGTACCGCCATTAGCTTGTTCAAAGCGGCCTTTACGCACGCTATCAGCCCCGGTAAAAGCGCCTTTTTCGTGGCCAAACAGTTCAGATTCAACTAATTCTTTAGGGATGGCGGCCATATTAAGGGCTATAAATTGGTTTTCTTTACGCGGGCTGTGGTTATGTAAAGCGCTGGCAACCAACTCTTTACCTGTTCCTGACTCACCGTTGATGAGTACGCTCATACTTGATGCTGACAGCTTACCTATAGCACGAAACACTTCCTGCATAGCCGGGGCTTCACCAATAATATGGGCACTTTTGGGGGGCGCGCTTTTACGTTTGGTTTTTTTAGTTGAATTAGCTCGATACGCACTTTCCACCAGTGCAACCGCTTCATTTAAATCAAACGGCTTGGCCAAATACTCAAATGCGCCTTTTTGGAATGCATTAACGGCTGAATCAAGGTCTGAGTGAGCGGTCATAATGATCACAGGTAGCCCTGGCGTTTGCTCTGCTATTAGCTCAAGTAATGCCATACCGTCCATGCCAGGCATTCGTACATCGGAAATTAATACGCTAGGTTGACTAAATTTTAGCGCGTTAAGTACATTTTGCGCATCTGCAAAACTTTCTACTTCAAACCCTGCGCGAGTCAGTGCTTTTTCTAGTACAAAGCGAATTGAGGCATCATCATCTACAAGCCAAGCTGTTTTCATGCAAACTCCAAAGTATTAATCTGTAAACGGCAGATAAATATTAAATTCAGTATGTCCCGGCCAACTATCACATTCGATATAGCCATCATGTTGATCAATCAAGGTTTGCGCTATAGATAATCCAAGTCCCGAGCCACCTTCTTTATTGGTGGTCATAGGGTAAAATAAGGTGTCGCGTAAATTGGCATCAATACCCGGGCCGTTATCCAATACTTGAATAAGGAGTGCCTTTTTAGGGGCTTTGCCAGGACGACGATGCTGGTAATTAATCCGCGTTTTTATTTTTATTTCGCCACCATCTACCAATGCTTGTTGTGCATTACGCACAATGTTTAGCACTACCTGTTGAACTTTGCTCTGATCAATATAAACATCAGGAATACTCGGATCGTAGTCTTTAACTAACCGAATATCGCGGTTGTTATCTAAGGTACTGAGTTTTACAACCGACTCTAATGTTTGATGTATATTGCCATACGATTTTTGCGGCAGCTGATTAGGCCCAAGGAGCCTATCAACTAATTCACGCAATCGATCGGCTTGTTCAATTATCAGTTCTGCACATTGATCTCTTTCTTGCTGATCACCTTCATACTGCAATAATTGCGCCGCCCCGCGAATTCCACCCAGTGGGTTTTTAATTTCATGGGCTAAACCGCGAATTAAGTTGCGTGCAGCTTGGTATTGATGCATTTGATTTGAGACTTGATCGTGCTTTATTTCGTCATCAGTTTGTCGACATTCAAATAAAATATAAAAGGTGTCGTTATGCTTTATTCGTCGTGTGCTTACCGCTAACTTTGCATGGCGAGAATCGATAAACACCACGTCAGCTCTATGCTGGTGGCAGTCTACACCATCAACCAACGAATACTGTGCAATACGTTTTAAGTCTATAGAATGGTAATTAAATAAATCATCGAACGCTTGTCCTGGTAAGCGCTTTTCGCCTAAGCCAAGTAATTCACTGGCACTGGTGTTGGCGTAAATGAGTGTAAAGCTCTCATCAAGTAACATCAGGGCGGTGGTTTGGTTTTGCCAAATTATATTTAGTAGCTCTGGGTTAAAATGTGTTTTGTTAATCATTATTGCACCATTTTAGTGCGCCTGGGGAGGTAGGCAAGGTTTTTAGTAAAATATACGCTAATTGTGCGTACTTAACTGCAATTACCGACCTATATTAAGGCCTTTGCGATGCATAAAAAATATACTTTCAGGGCTAGTTGCAATTACCTGGTTTTGTTGATTATAAAGTTTAACTTGTAATATGTGTTGCCCGCGCTCTACATCTCTTAACGCCAGCGTAGTGGTGTCACTAGGTTCACCAATGGCAACGCCATTTAAAAATAAACCAATGGTAAATCCAGCTTCAAACCGAGGCGCAATCTGAGTTGAAACATATACAGAGCCGGTGTTTTCTCTTATAGCTTGGTTGGGCTCTGGTGATGTAATGCTAATTTTAAACTTTACCGCTGTTTTAGTTGGTGAAGTATCAAGAATATCAGTATTTGTTGCAGGCATGTTGAAGTGTTGGCTAGTGAGCTTTACCTCTTTAGCACCAGGTTGAGGGGTATCTGAAAAAACCAGTACACCATTTTTATCTTTCCATGCGTAAATTTTTTTATTATTCGCATGGCTATTAAGGCTTAATATTAAAGCTATTAATAGCAATAAAACCTTACCTATCATCCTGCTAACCTGCATTGTTAAAACATACTTTACTTTAGTGTAGAACCGTTAAATTTACCATAAAAAAAGCCCGCAGAGCGGGCTTAAAACACACATTATTTATCGGTTAATAAATTAACAGCTGTAGTACATTTCAAACTCAACTGGGTGAGTTGTCATGTTAAGTTTTTCAACTTCTTTTGACTTAAGTGCAATGTAAGCATCAATTAGGTCGTTAGTAAATACGCCACCTTGGTTTAAGAACTCACGGTCTGCATCTAATGCCGCTAGTGCTTCATCTAATGAGGCTGCCACTGTTGGAATTTCTGCTGCTTCTTCAGCTGGTAAGTCGTATAAATCCTTATCCATCGCATCGCCAGGGTGAATTTTGTTTTTAATTCCGTCAAGGCCAGCCATAAGCATTGCTGAGAATGCAAGATATGGGTTAGCAGTTGGATCTGGGAAGCGCACTTCAATACGACGACCTTTTGCAGATGGAACCACTGGAATACGAATTGATGCTGAACGGTTACGGGCAGAGTATGCAAGCATTACCGGTGCTTCAAAGCCGGGTACTAAACGTTTGTACGAGTTAGTTGACGCGTTAGCAAAAGCGTTGATTGCTTTAGCATGTTTGATGATACCACCAATGTAGTAAAGCGCGTCTTCAGAAAGACCGCCGTACTTATCACCTGCGAATAAGTTTACGCCGTCTTTAGCTAAAGACTGGTGACAGTGCATACCTGAACCGTTATCGCCAACAACAGGCTTAGGCATAAAGGTTGCTGTCTTTCCGTATAAATGAGCCATGTTGTGTATAACATATTTCATTTCTTGGATTTCGTCTGCTTTTAATACCATAGTGTTAAAACGAGTTGCGATTTCATTCTGACCGGCAGTCGCCACTTCGTGGTGATGTGCTTCAACAACTTGCCCTAGCTCTTCAAGAACTAAACACGTTGCAGAACGCCAATCTTGGAAATCATCAACAGGTGCAACTGGGAAGTAACCGCCTTTAACACCTGGACGGTGGCCTGTGTTGCCATCTGCATATTCTTTATCTGAGTTCCAAGCTGCTTGCTTAGAATCAATTTTATACATTGAGCCTGACATGTCAGACTTGTATTTAACGTCGTCAAATACGAAAAACTCTGGCTCTGGACCAAATAAAACGGTATCAGCAATACCAGTAGAGCGCATGTACTCTTCAGCGCGTTTAGCTACTGAGCGTGGGTCGCGCTCATAACCTTGTAATGTAGAAGGCTCAACCACGTCACAACGAACGATTAGCGTTGTTTCTTCTGTGAAAGGGTCAAGCTTGATTGAATCTGCATCAGGTAATAACACCATGTCTGATTCATTAATGCCTTTCCAGCCAGCAATTGAAGAACCGTCGAACATTTTTCCATCTTCAAAAAAGTCTTCATCAACTTGATGATGAGGAATAGAAACATGTTGCTCTTTACCTTTTGTGTCAGTAAAGCGTAAATCAATGAACTTAACGTCATTTTCTTTAATAAAATCTAAAACCGATTGTGACATGTGTCCTCCAACTATTGGGTTTTATTATTGCTGCTTAGATACTTTAAATACTAACAAGCTGATTTTATGCCACTATTATAATCTATTGTTTTTTATGTAAAAATATATAAACAACATAAAGGTGATATAGATTAAGCACTGTTTTGGTGCGTAATAATTCCAAAAAGGTGCAACATTTACAGAGTCATAATTGCTTGCAAATTAATCACCTTAGACTAACACAAAGAAAATGCAAAATGCGCAGTAAAGTCGCTTTAAATTAACTCAAAACCACCTTTTGAGATAAATTTATAAAAATTAATCATAAAAATTAATTATTTTAAAACAAAGGGTTAATTATTTTATTGCGAAAGTTTGAAATTTTATTTTGGATAAACTTTCATCCATTCCATTTATAGGGGATAATATGCGCCCTTTTAAATCCTATGCTGGGACATCTCGTGAAAGCGCAGGTGAGTACGTATAGCCCCCTGCAGGATCAATGAGATCAATTTCTCTGAGTGAACATATGAGTATCGAAAAGTTAAGAAATATAGCAATTATCGCCCACGTTGACCACGGTAAAACAACATTGGTTGATAAACTACTTGAGCAATCAGGTACATTAGAAACACGCGGCGGTAATGAAGAGCGCGTGATGGATTCAAACGACATTGAAAAAGAACGTGGTATTACCATTTTAGCGAAAAACACCGCTATATCTTGGAATGATTACCATATCAATATCGTAGATACTCCAGGACACGCCGACTTCGGTGGTGAAGTTGAACGCGTACTTTCGATGGCTGACTCAGTACTACTACTTGTTGACGCTCAAGAAGGCCCAATGCCACAAACGCGTTTCGTAACGCAAAAGGCATTCGCGCAAGGCTTAAAGCCAATCGTTGTTATCAATAAAATTGATAAGCCAGGTGCTCGCCCTGATTGGGTTATGGATCAAATCTTTGATTTATTCGACAACTTAGGCGCAACTGATGAGCAGTTAGATTTTAAAGTAATCTACGCATCAGCAATCAATGGTTGGGCTACATTAGATTTAGACGAAGCATCAGATAACATGGAACCTATGTTCAAGATGATCGTTGACGAAGTATCACCACCGGATGCAGATCCTGAAGGTGACTTCCAAATGCAGATTTCACAGCTTGATTACAACTCTTATAAGGGTGTAATTGGTATCGGTCGTATTAAACGTGGTTCTGTTGCACCTAACCAACAAGTTACGGTTATCAGTGCAGACGGCACAACTCGTAACGGTAAGATTGGTTCAGTACAAAGCTACTTAGGCCTTGAGCGTATTGAAACTGATAAAGCTTACGCTGGTAACATCGTAACAGTAACAGGTTTAGGCGAGCTTAAGATTTCAGATACGCTTTGTTGTCCTAACAACGTTGAAGCATTACCACCACTAAGTGTTGATGAGCCAACAGTAACAATGACGTTCTCTGTAAACAACTCTCCTTTCTGTGGTAAAGAAGGTAAGTTTGTAACATCACGTAATATTCGTGAGCGTTTAGACAAAGAATTAGTACATAACGTAGCACTTCGTGTTGCTGATACAGATAACCCAGATAGCTTCCGTGTATCAGGTCGTGGTGAATTACACCTAGGTATCTTAATCGAGAACATGCGTCGTGAAGGTTACGAGCTTGCTGTTTCTCGTCCAGAAGTAATCTTACGTACTGTTGATGGTGTGTTAGAAGAACCGTATGAAACACTAACTATTGACTGTGAAGAAGAGCACCAAGGTTCTATCATGGAGCAAATTGGTCTTCGTAAGGGTGAACTTACTGACATGGCACCAGATGGTAAAGGCCGTATGCGTATGGACTTTATGATCCCAAGCCGTGGCTTAATCGGTTTCCAAACTGAGTTCATGACATTAACGTCGGGTTCTGGTTTACTTTACCATACATTCGATCACTACGGTCCGCACAAAGGTGGCGAGCTAGGTGTTCGTAAGAACGGTGTAATGATTGCAAACGCAACAGGTAAAGCACTTACTAACGCACTATTTAACTTACAAGAGCGCGGCCGTTTATTTATCGGTCACGGTGTTGAAGTTTATGAAGGTATGGTTATTGGTATTCATAGCCGTGATAACGACCTTACAGTTAACGCACTTAAAGGTAAGCAACTTACTAACGTTCGTGCATCTGGTACAGATGAAGCACAAACACTAACACCAGCACTTAACTATTCACTTGAGCAAGCGCTTGAGTTTATTGCTGATGATGAGTTAGTAGAAGTAACACCTGAGAACATTCGTATTCGTAAGCGTCATTTAACTGAAAATGAGCGTAAACGTGCGGGTCGTGCTCCTAAGTCATAATCTATTAATTTAGAACAATGATTTTAAAAGCCGCTGTATTGAAAGATACAGCGGCTTTTTTGTTTTTAAAGTAAGAGAAGCTTTCAGTTTTTAGTTATCAGTATTAAGCTCTAAAAGCGC
The DNA here is from genome assembly GCF_013394165.1 of Pseudoalteromonas sp. Scap06. NCBI lineage: Bacteria > Pseudomonadati > Pseudomonadota > Gammaproteobacteria > Alteromonadales > Pseudoalteromonadaceae > Pseudoalteromonas > Pseudoalteromonas sp. Scap06. The sequence goes on from NZ_CP041330.1 coordinate 195,238, forward strand.
AGCGCCTCTTACCCTCTTTGTAAAAAATTCACTTAAAAATATTTACACAAAGAGAAGAGAATGAGAAGTAAAAGAGTAAGAGCTAAAACAACTGATAATGTAAAACCCCTATTTTTTTGGTTTCGTTGCGCTCAACCCAACAAAAAGGCCAGTTCGCTAACTTCATCACTTTTTCGGTAGTAGAGTGATTTTTCCAAACACATCAGCATCTATATAGCCAAGGTTGCGACTGCCGTTAACAGGCTGTACTTCATGTGAACCCATGAAGTGCTCACGAACTTTACTGCCGTCGTTATCGCAATATGCGAGCATAAAGCCGACTACTTGCTTTGGCGTTAATTTAAGCGGAGTGTTTTGTGCGCCTTGTTGGAAATCGTTTGGGTAGAGTTTTATCGCCACTTCCCACGTGATGTTATAGGGCGCAGTGGTATTGCGTTTCCAGTTACTAACTAAGTGGTCGGTATATAAATGCGCTTTTTTATCAGGCCCATAATCGGCAGCTTGGTTATCAAGGCCAATATGATAAGCAAATGCTGTATGGTTAAATTGGTGATTACCGCCAGATGCGTCACTATCTATAAACACTTCTAAGGCATCATCGTCCCAGTATTTATCCGTTGGATCTGGGTGAGTATCAATAAGCACATCATCACTAATGTCTGCTTGTAAATACAAGTAGTTTTCATCCCACAAAAGACGATAGCGACCTTTAAAATCCTTGTCTGAGTCTGGTAGGGTGCCGTCCATTAAGTATGGCATATTATGCCAAGTGGCTTTGTCCCATGCACTTTCAGAAACCCCATCAATAGTAATAGCTGTTGGTGTATGACTAACGTTAATAGCCATGAGTGGCTGGGTAAAAAGTAAGCTAAAAGCAAGTAGTGTTTTTTTCATTAGTCATCTCATCAATTAAGGATGATTTAGCTTGGCTTAAATAGCTATTAAAAACAATCTCGTAGTCTATTTTTATACTAACTGATTGTGCCTGCTATGCTGTCTTTTAATGCGAGCATTAATAAATGCGCACTTTCTCCAGACATTTTAAAAGGATTAAAATCAATGGAGCCTGAAAACTTGAGATTCAGTGATTCGGTTAGCTTAGATTGCGGTACATAGCCCATTGACCATTTTTCAAACTCTCTTTCAGGAATTTGGGTATAGTTGAGCATAATTACATTATGGTGACGTTTATCGTTTAATATTTGTTGGTAGGTATTATTTACAGCGGTTCTAGAGCCTTCCAGACATTGTAAAAAGTAATCATTGCTAAAACATAACATGCCGGTGACGTTTGTTTTTACATTATAGGTTCTAGCACTTTGTAAAATATTTTCTATATCTTCAGGCCCAAAATCACTACTTATTTTGCTGGCGTAAATAAGTCGTACAAGAAACATAAAACCTCCACACTGTTTAGTTAATTAAACATAGTTCAGCAGAGAGGTTATTACTAAGTTTGTAAATGACTGATTAAAGTTTAATACTCTCACCTTCATTTAAAATATGCAGGGGGATTTTCGAATCCATTTTTTTGTGCATATACAATAAACGCAGTAAGGCTGAATGGCTAGTGTGGTCGCCCATTTTCCATGATGAGTTACCGTATCCCCAAGGTATCATTATTTTACAGTTAAGTTCTTGTGCTGCTGTTAGAGCGTCTTCTGGGGTTGTATGAACGTAACGATACCATTTAGGGTTGTCTTCGCTGTAGTAAGAAGCTATAGGCATTAAGCACACATCAATATCGCCATATTTTTGCTGTATATCGCTGAAGTGTTTTGAATAGCCAGTGTCGCCTGCAAAAAATAAGGAGCTGCCATTTTGTTCAAGTAGCCAGCCATTCCATAAGTCTTTATCGTTGTCTTCGTAAATAAAGGGCACTAATACACGACTGCTAAAGTGATGAGCAGGCAAGGCATGGATAGCTAAATCGCCAATATTTGTTTTTGCATACCACGCCATTTCACTAATATTAAACCCGCCTGTGGGGAAGTTGTCGGCCATGCCTAGTGGTGTTAAGTAGCGAGGTTTATTACCGATCTCTTCTATATCTGCTTTATTAAAGTGATCGTAATGAATATGCGAGTACATCACAGCGTCTAAGTTTTTCAGTTCACTATCTGTGAGCCAATCGCCGGGCTGTCGGTAAAACCCAGAGGCTAGTCTAAATGCTAAATCTACAGGTGAGTCAAACTGCTCTTTTACAGGATCAATTAACACTTGCTGTCCGTTAGGCGTGCGGATCATAAACCCAGCATGTCCCAGCCAGCGTAAGCTAAAGCCTGTATTTAAATTCATAGGCTGTTGCTCACCAATAAATTGGCAGTTTTCGCTGTCTTTTTCGCATTGTAGTTTTGGGCTAGTTGGATAGCAGTTGCTTTCACAGGTAGTCGTGTAAGTTTTTTCCCCCGGGTAGAGGTTATGAAAGCGTCCTTCTCGCTCGCCATCTTTATGTAGCGGGGTAATGGTTTGCTCCCCTGCAATAACTTCAACATGATTAGCTGTTTGGCAGGCGCTGAGCATTGTGCATGCAAGTATTAGGGTGATAGCTTTAAACTTCATTTTACTGTTCTAATTATTATTATTTTGTAAAAGTATAACAACAACAGCGGATTAACGAAGAGCTTAAAGGTAACAAAAAGTAACAATAAAAAAGCCTACAATTTAGTAGGCTTATTAAACGGACTTATAGTAATTAGCCCACGGTATTCATTTGCTCAATAAATTTATTTGAGTCTTCAATCGACTTATTCATGTCATTCATGAGTAACTGAATATCACGCTTAAGGTTAGTAAACTCACCTTTTATAGCGGCTACCGCTTGTGCGTTTAAGTTATGTTTTAAGTAAAGCACGTTATCTTGTAAAGACGATAATACTGGCTCCATTTTGCTCTCAGCGCTGCGCATTGAGCGAAGTAATTGGCTAAATTGGCGCTGAGTTGCAGCTAGTTTTTTACTGCTTTGACGCTTAAGTGAGGCGCTTTTGTATTGCTCTAACTCATCGCTCCACTCATCAAACAACGCATCAGCAACATCTTCTACTTTATTTATGTTACTTGATACTTCATTTGCCGCCGCTAAGCTCGACTCGTAATCGTCATTAAGTTGATTGTAAGCGTCTTGCAACTCACCACCATCGAAATTAATTAAAGTAGTTAGACGCTCGAGTGCTGATTGAAATTCTTCTTGCGACTCTTGTTGTGAGTCTTTCGTTTCTTCAACGCGATCAATAAGGATGTCACGTTTATGGACACCTACTTTTTCCATTGCCGAATAATAAGCCGACTGACAACCTGAAAGCATCAGCATTAACGAGAGTATGGCTGTCCCTAATAATGTTTGTTTTTTCATCTGAATTCCTATTTACGAGTGTTAATGCTGTAAATTATGGCCTTGATTGTTATTATAATCAAAAGCTCACCAACAAAGTTAATTGTATGAATGATAAGCTCTCTCATTATAAACAGCAAGTTAAGGTGTTTCTAAAACAGCAACCAGGCTGGTGGATGCAATATTTCAATCGCTGTATAGACGATCAAATAACCATTAATGCAGGGTATTTAGCATACGTTACCTTGTTGTCGTTGGTTCCGTTGATAGCGGTGGGTGTGGCAATCTTCTCTGCTTTTCCGGGGTTTGAATCGACCCGTTTAGCCATTGAAAGTTTTTTATTTACTAACTTTGTGCCGACTTCTTCCGATGTTATTAAAGAGCATATTAGCTCGTTTGCTGGTAATGCTAATCAAATGACGGCGGTAGGTATTGGTTTTTTGGCAGCCATTGCCTTGCTACTTATTCGTAATGTAGATGCCACACTAAACCGTATTTGGCGAGTAAAGAAAAAACGCCCAATGATGATATCCTTTGCTGTGTATTGGATGGTACTGAGCTTGGGACCTGTACTACTGGGTGCGAGTATTGGTGTCACCTCTTATATTGTGTCACTAGTGTCGTTTGCTGATCAGGGGATCCCTGGGTTTAGTGGTTTTTTATTAAAACTACTCCCTTATGCTATTTCTATGGCAGGTTTTATCATGCTGTATACCTTAGTGCCGAATACACGAGTTTCATTTAGGGCCGCTATTCCTGGTGCACTGTTTGCTGCAATGTTATTTGAGTTAACCAAAAAAGGCTTTGCTTTATACATTAGCCATTTTCCATCATACGAAGTGATTTATGGTGCGGTAGCAACCATTCCTATTTTGTTTGTATGGGTATACTTGTCGTGGGTAGTCGTGCTACTAGGTGCTGAATTTACTGTGTGTATTAACATGCAACATTACAATAAAAAAGAGCAACAAGCAGAGGGTAGTGAATAAATGCAAGGACTAATTCAACGGGTAACACACGCTAACGTAGCAATAGAAAAACAGGTTGTTGGCGAAATAAAGCAAGGTATTGTATTACTGCTTGGTGTTGAAAAAGAAGATGATGAGCGTGTTGCTGATAAACTATTGCACAAAGTCAGTAATTATCGAATTTTTAGTGATGAAAACGATAAAATGAACCTCAGTCTTAAAGACATACAAGGCGAGCTATTAGTCATATCGCAATTTACACTTGCAGCTAATACCAAAAAAGGCATGCGTCCTAGTTTTTCATCGGCAGCCACACCAGATCAAGCGCAAGCATTATATAATTACTTTGTTGAGCAGGCTAAATTACTCGGTATAAAGGTCGCTACCGGTGTATTTGCAGCCGATATGCAGGTTAGTTTATCTAACGACGGTCCGGTTACCTTTAATTTAACCGCTTAAAGTGTTTTTTCTACAACCACAATGTGATTCACAAATCCGGTGATCTTTTTAATACTAACGGCTCCCCCAAACACGCGCTTAAGCACAAGTTGTAGCTGCGTAAGTTGGGAGCTATGTTGCGATAAAAAGTTAATAAATAAGATGCCCCGCTGAGCAAGCGCCTCATAAATTGTTTGATAAAAACATAAATCAAATAAGAATCTAGGGGCGTCTAGTTCACTAAATAAATCTAAAATAATCCAATCTATATTCACCGCTGACTTTAAAACTGTTTGTGCGTCTTCACAGTAAATTTGGCCCTGTTCATTAAGGGCAAAAAAATCTTGATAACAGTCAATTATATGAGGGTTTTTTTCTACTGAAGTCAGCTGTACTCGAGGGTACTGTTTTAACAGGTAGTTGCGTATAGCACCACCACCTAAACCGAGCTCAAGTATTTTTTTAGGCGCTGGTCGTTGCTGCCAAACCGTTGCTAAATAGGCAAGGTGAGGAAACAGTAATACTTGTGGGCTCCGGGTTAAAATAACTGATTGCAAGGTGTTGTTAATAAGTAGCCAGCGCAGTTGTTGATGCTCTCGAACTTGTATATTTATGCCATGTTGATTATGCCAATAAAGTAACTGGCCTAGCGATGAACTATGCTCAATAAAGTGCCTGCTGATCAGGCCACTGCTATCATGGATATATTTATTCATGGTATTGAGCATAAACCAGCAGGGGCAAAGCGCAATCGATTTTGTCATTAATTTTTTACAGTCATTTATAGGAAACCAAAGTCGTATTTGCAGTTTTACCCAGATCGAGTATGGTGTTTTTCACAAAATGCACAGCGTAATATTTTTACATTTTTAATTTATGGAGTCTGTATGTTTCAAGTGAGCACCCCTCAAAGTAGTGAAGACTGGCAAGCCTATTATCAATTACGCTGGCAAGTTTTACGTGCACCATGGGGCGAACCTCGTGGTTCTGAGCAAGACGATTTAGAGCAAGAAGCTGAACACCGCTTTATTAAAAATAAAGCAGGTGAAGTACTGGGTGTGGCGCGTTTGCACTTTAATAATCAGCAACAAGCTCAAGTGCGTTATATGGCGGTTGCAGAGGGTAACCGGAATCAACATATTGGCAGCCGCTTATTGCATGAACTCGAAAAAATAGCGTGGAATCAAGATGCTGATGAATTAGTGCTGTTTGCACGTGAACGTGCCCTGGAATTTTATCAGCGCCATGGCTACGAAAACAAAGAAAAGGCGCATTTAGCCTATGGTGATGTTCAACATTATAAAATGGTTAAGCTTAAGCCGAGTGAGCCAGGTTGGTTTCGTCACCCTAATTGGACTCAAGTACTGCAAAATACATGGCGTGAATCAATCCCTATTAGTGATGCAATGGGGATAAAAGTAGAAAGCTACACCGATTGGCAATTTACTACTCGTGCAGATTTAAATGCTAACTTAAACTTACACAACACCATGTTTGCAGGCTCTATTTATAGCCTAGCTACACTAACGGGTTGGGGAGCAACGTACTTAGCATTAAAAGAAGCCGGACTTGAGGGTAATATAGTGTTAGCCGATGCTAATATTAAATACTTAAAACCACTTAATACCGACCCTAAAGGCTGTGTTGATATTCAAACCTGTAAAGGTAACTTAATAGAGTTACAAGAGGCGGGTAAGGCGAGCTATTTAGTGCCAGTAACCATTTTTGATGGTGATCAAATAGTTGCTCAGTTTGAAGGGCAGTTTGTGGTTAAAAAGTAATAAGAATAAACGAAAAAGCCAAGCGAGTTGCTTGGCTTTTTTATTAGCGGTTATTACAGTAAGTCAGTCAGTAATATACCGACACCAAAGCGTTCAATATCGGCGTTATAGTCTATTAAACTCTCACCATAGCCATTAAAGTACTGCGCATAGCCGCGTACTCTTCCCCATAGAGGGAATGACCAATCAAGCTGAATTGCCCCGCGGTTATCTGAATTTAAATTATTACGAGTCATAAAACTAAATTCATGATCGTGAAAGCGATACGCGCCACCAAATTCAAAGTAACCCATGTATTTATAGATATCAGGGTTATCGTCACCTCGTGCATCTAACGGCGCAGGCTTTTCATTTTCAGGAATGCGGTACCAAGGCTTAAAGCTGAATACAAAGCCGTCATTTTCCCAAATGAAATCGGCATATATACGGTTCCAAGAACGCGAGTTTGGTTGACTGCGGCCATTTGATTGGTGCGAAATACCAATGGCTATTGCCATTTCATCGCCCCATAAAACGTTTTCAGGGTCTAAGTAATTAATCCAGAAAATTTCTGGTTCGTAATTAGTTTCACGAAAAGGAGATGAAATATCGTCGTTATATACTTGCCAGTATGACTGCAGTGTAAAGCCAAAAAATATAGCTTGGTCTGAGTCGGCAAACTCATCATACAAAGGTACTTTAATTGATAACTGATATTTAGCTTCTAGGTTATCGAGAGGGTCGCCATCTTTTTTATCGGTTAATTCTGCAAATCCATCAAACGGGCGAGTGTTTGGGTTAGACATATATGAAACCGGTAAAATATAATTACGTTTATGCGGCGTAATTACATTACGATTCTTTTTGCCAACCGCTTCACGGGCTTGGCGTTTATCGATAGCTGTTAGCTGCTTGCTTTCTTCAACTGCAGAGCATTTTTCGCGCAATTGATCGAGGGTTTGCTTACCGTCCCCACCGATCACTTCATTTAATATACATTGTTTAACCAGCTCAAGTTCATTGTTTTGCTCGTTTTTTGCTGTTTCTTCAGCAATAACAGCAGTACTTAGTAATGTTGAGAGAAGTATCCAGTGGCGCCAACTCATTGTAATTCCTTTGTAAGTGAGAGAAGTAACAGATTTGTGGTAATTATAACGCATTTTTAACACATATACGGTGAACTTGCCCTGAACTTTAATAAAGCAAAAAGAAAAGCGACCTAAGTCGCTTTTACTGGATAACTAGCTAATAGCTTGCTAGTTAGACTCTCACGCAATGAGAAGGGGTGAGCTAAAGCTCAAAAACGTTTGTAAAAAACTTATAAAGCTCAGTGCCTTGGTTCACACTAGCTGAGGCAAAATGCAATATCGCAATCGCATCAAGATCAAAGCTTAATGTTTGCAGTGGTTGTTCGCTTAGGTAGCGTTCCATTCGCAGTATTTTAGCTATAGGTTCGCCCGCTTTAATGTGCCCACCAAGAGGGGCTAAGTATTCAACCATGCCACCCATAGGTGCATAGTAAGCAATATAATCATTTAGTTGGCAGCCATACCTTGTCATCACCTTTGGCTTGTAGGAGGCATCAACAAATACTTTCTTATGATTTAAATAACTTAAAATACTATTGGCATCGTCTAGTGCAGCGCTTAAATCTATTTTTTCTTGGCTTCCTAGCTCTACCGTAAAGGCTTCAACTTGTACGTTAAAATTTCGGCCTTGCTGAGCAAGTTGCTCGCTAAGTTGCCACCATGGACAAAAGCTCGCTTCATCCATTGCCCCATCAAAGTCATTAGGGATCACTAGCACATGGGGAATATTAAAGTAACGGGCACTTTCTGTGGCATATTCAGGACAATATAAGTGCTGACTAGAAATAGGGCCAGTGTGTAAATCTAAAACAATATCAGCCTGATGCGCTAGTCTTTGTAAGTTTAGCGCTATGCGTTTACCGGTTGTTAAACGATAGTCTGGGCCATTAAGTTGCTGCTCAACATCATTAATTAACGCGGTTTTAAATGCTGTTTTTAGAGCTGTATCGTCAGCGTCGCAGTATTGCTTTGCAAACTGTGATGCAAGCTGATTATTACAGTGATACATACGATTCCAATTAGTCCCCGTAATAGGATCGAATCGGCCAAGCGTAAATTCGCCCGATTTTTGATTACAGCCAATGGGGTTAGCGTAGGGAACTAAGGTAATGTCACCTTTTAAATTAAGGTTTTTTAGCTGTTCAAGTAGCTGATAAATAACCGCGTTACCTTGTACTTCGGCGCCATGCATATTAGCTTGTATATACACACTTGGGCCTGTGCCATCGCCCTTTAAACGATAGACAGAAATAGTCAGTGGTAGGCCATTTGCCACTTCACCAACTACAATATTTTCCTGGCTTATAGCTGTGGTGTTATTCATTTTTATTACCTCAAGTAGTGGCTTGCATCTTCTGCTTGGCGAATACAGTTGATTTCGCCATGGTGTATAACATATTCACCGGCCAGTTCATGGCACAAAAAGTACGGCATACTTTCGGTAAAACCATAAGCACCGCATTGACTAAACACCAGCCAGTCGTGTTCATCTAAATCGCCCGGTAATTGGTGCTCCCCTAAGCAATCCAGCGCGGTACATAATGGCCCATATAGGCTCATTGCTTGGTTTGCTGCGTTTGAATCACGTAATAAACGCGCAGGAAAGTCTTGATTAGTAACCGCAGGGCGCAATAAGTGATTAATACCGCCGCTCATAATTACCTGCTGTTGGCCGTAGTTTAATTTGCGCTCAACCACCGGTGTGGCGTAGTGGCCGCATTCGCCTACAGCATAGCGACCTAGTTCCATCCACAGCTCTTTAACACCCGCATCGCGTTTAATCTTTGCAAGGGCTGCTATTAATGCATCCCAGCTTAAAGTCGGGTCATTAAGGGTGTAAGGAATACCTAAACCGCCACCTAAATCTAAAATATTCAGATTTATATTTAAGTTATTAGCAAGGACTGTAAGTGGTGTAATCATTTGCGACCACAGATCTGCAAGTTTGTCGCTGCTGAGCATGTTACCCCACTGAAAAATATGTAGGCCATCAAAGCTCAATGCTGTGTAGTCTTTAGTATTTAGCGATTGCCATTCATCGCACCCTAAGCCAAATGGAGTAAGGCTATCACCACCAAGTGGGTTTTTATCACCCTCGGGCCAGCGTAATTGAACACGCAGTAATACTTGCAACTGGCACTGCTGGGCATTGGCTTGTTCGTTTAACCAACGCACCTGATTAAGACTTTCTGCCACAAAGGTGCGTACGCCACGTGCAATAAAATGTTTAATTTGTTTTGGGCTTTTAGCAGGGCCCGTGTTGAGCACGCGCTCGCTGTTAATTCCTTGGGCAAGTACTTGCTCAAGTTCGCCTTTACTTGCAACATCAAAGTTAAAACCAGCGTTATCTAAACTTTGTATCACTTTAGATAGGGGATTGGCTTTAACCGCATACCAAAGCTTTACTTCGGTTTGCGCCACTAAGTGCGCAAGGTGCGCATCTAGTGAGTCGAGGTCGTAGACAAAAAATGGAGTATCGAGTTTACTCGAAAGCTCATCAATAGCGCTTTTAACGGGCGTGCTCAAAAAGGTCATTAACGTAAAACCTCTTCAAGCAATAATGACGCGTCACTTTGCTCGTCCCGGTATTTAACAATTAAGGCACACGACATACTCAAGCCTTGAGCACGCGCCCAGTCGTTTGACGCAGGGCGAGAGCCTGGGATCACAATCGCGTATTCAGGGATTGCTTCGCCTTTATCAAGCTGACGCTCATTAACGCAGTCATAAACAGGGATGGTTGCAGATAAGCGAACACCTGGGGCTAGTACCGCGCCTTTTTTAACTACCACGCCTTCAACAATCACACAGCCTGCACCAATGAATGCATCGTCTTCTATGACCACAGGGCTTGCGCCAATGGGCTCAAGTACCCCGCCTAATTGTACCGCGGCGCTCAAATGAACATTTTTACCCACTTGCGCACATGAGCCAACCAATGCGTGGCTATCTACCATAGTGCCCTCGTCAATAAAGGCGCCAATATTTACGTACGCAGGTGGCATAATAATAGTGCCTTTGGCAATATGTGCACCACGGCGCACACTTGAACCACCTGGCACCATGCGAACGCCTGCTGTGGCTTCAAAGCATTGCGGCGCTAGATTATGTTTATCTACAAAGCCACCAGGAAACTCCATGTTAGTGCCGTTTTTAAATGCCTCTAAAATGCCTTGCTTTACTTCTACGTTAGCGTGCCATTGGCCGTTTTCGTCTTGTGTTGCTGCGCGAACTGCGCCCGTTTCTAAATTATTTAATAGTTCTAACCAGCTCATTATAAAAACCTGTATTTAATGCCAAGATAAAATGGTGTTGTTTGCCGATGAAATGTCATCTGTGTGTGTCAGCTCAAGGTGTGTTAAAGGTGGACGTAAATGCGGACTGCTAATACGCCCTTGTAAATGCATTAACACTTTGACTGGGATAGGGTTTGCTACTGAAAATAAACTATTGATAGCGCTAGACCATTGGACAAAAAGATTAGGATGTTGGCCGCTTAAACTGCGCTTTACAAACTCATGGGTTTGCACTGGCCATGCATTGGCTGCAACCGACACTAAACCTTTTGCACCTGCTTGGGCAAAATAAGGCATGAGGGCATCGTCACCACTAAAAATGGCTAGTTCAGGCGCTGCTTGTCGATAGGCTTCAAATTGAGAAATACAGCCACTGGCTTCTTTGAGTGCCCATAAATTTTTATGTTGTTTGAGGTTTTCAATGGTTGCAATGGGAATGCTAACCGCACTACGTCCTGGTACGTTATAAAGCATACAAGGATGAGAACTGGCATTGAGCAGGCTTTCAAACCAATGGGTTTGCCCCACTGCACCGGGTTTGGCGTACAAAGGCGAGCCAAGTAAAAAACCATGAATAGGCAGTTGGTTGCAGTAGTTAACCCATTCAAGCTGCTGCTTTAAGTTACTACCACCGACTGCGACCATAAGCGGGACGCTCGGCTCTAATTGGCAGACATGCTCTACGATGGCTTGCTGCTCTTTTAGGGTCAGGGCTAACCCTTCGCCAGTGCTACCAAGTAATAAAATGCCGTTGTTAGCGGCTTCTTGTTCGGCCACCAAGGTGTCTAAGGTTGCGTAATCAACTAGGCCATTTTGATCAAATGGGGTGATCAGCGCAGTCCATAAATGGAAATTGTTAATATTGAAGTTGTTGATCATCTCTCACGAACTTATAGGGCATTCGTCGAGTTATTGGCGGGTATTTAGGGTGCCTGACTCTTTGAATGTATTTATAATTCGAAGAGCGAATGGGCTTAAATAATAGGGCGCACGGCCTTATTATACTAAGACCAGAAGCTCTCCACCAAATATGTTATTGGTGACAGTCGCTAGGATTCAACCTAGTCGCCCGAAGTAACCTTTCACAAAAAAGTGTTACCTCTCGGCGTTAATTCCCCTCACGTATGCTCAATGGAGTTTGCGCTCCTAACATACGCTACCTGAATAACGCACCTCTTCCAGCCCTTTGCACTTGCTATTGAAAAATCAATCAACAAATACAATGTAATAGGGTAAGTGTGGCGATTAAACCACTTTAGCCGTCTAGGTGTCAAGTGACTAAATACAGAATAGTTCATCGATAATAGCAACGGTTACGTATTGGCTGCTTTTCTCGTAAACTAGTTTCATGGTCGAAGTAAGGTATTAAGCAGATGGAAAAATTTAGCGATATTTATAAGCGTGCAGTGGAGCGAAAGGGCTCTGAAAAAATGCTTAAATTGTTACTCTCAAAACCTTTATCAACAAAGCAACTCGTCACATTAAGTGATGATGATTGGCTAGAAGAATTTACTCGGAAAGTTTTTCAAAGTGGTTTTTATTGGTCGGTGATCAACAGTAAGTGGGCCGGATTTAGAGAGGTTTTCTGGGATTTCAGTGTTGAAAAATTATTGATGATGCCACCAGACATTTTAGAACAAAAAGCCAGTGACGAACGGATTGTGCGCAATTATAAAAAAGTAAAAACCATTACTGATAATGCGTATATGATCCACGAAGTTGCAGAGCAACACGGCAGCTTTAGTGAGTTTATTGCTAACTGGCCAAGTGAAGATATTATTGGCTTGTGGGCGTATTTAAAAAAGCATGGTGCGAGGCTGGGTGGTAATACCGGCCCTTATGCGCTGCGCGCCTTAGGAAAAGATACTTTTTTACTTTCAAGAGACGTAGAAAGCTATTTGCGTGCACATAAAATTATAGATGGTGGATTGCAAACTAAAAAGTCACTAAGTGCGGCGCAGGCATTCTTTAATGAACTGCAGCAGCAAAGCGGCTTAAGCATGCAAGAGCTAAGCTTAATTGTCGCTTATGGTGTCGGCGACAATCGCGTAGGTATCAGCCAAAAACAATAGGATTAAACATGAAATTAGTGCCAAGGTATACCGACATTGGTGAGGGGTTTGCAATTAGCGATCATCCAGCCAAGGTGACAGCGCCACAGTTATTGTTATGGAATGAGCCCTTAGCCGAACAATTTAATATACAAGTGAATGCCGATTCTCGGGCAAATATATTCAGTGGAAATGAACCTCAAGCAGTTTCTGCAGTTGCATTAGGGTATTCGGGTCATCAGTTTGGTCATTTTTCTCCACGCTTAGGAGACGGCCGAGCGCATTTACTTGGCGCGATTAGTGATGATAAAAACCAGCTTTGGGATGTGCAATTAAAAGGCGCTGGCGCTACGCCATTCTCGCGTGGTGGAGATGGGCGCTGTGCATTAGGTCCCGCCATTCGCGAGTACGTAATGAGCGAAGCAATGCATGCGCTTGGCATTCCAACAACGCGTTGTTTAGCCGTGGTTGGTAGTGGTGAAACTGTTTATCGTAACCCACCTCAACCTGGCGCTATTGTAACGCGACTCGCGAGTAGCCATATTCGAGTAGGCTCATTTCAATATTTAGCTACCCAAGGCGATTTGACCAGTCTAAAAAACTTAGCCGATTTAGCCATTCAAAGACATTACCCTGAAATTAACAGCACTGGCGCCCAGCGATACTTGGATTTTTTAGCCGCAGTGATAACCAATCAAGTTAACTTAATCGTAAGTTGGATGAGGGTGGGGTTTATTCATGGGGTAATGAATACCGACAACACCTTAATTAGTGGTGAAACCATAGATTACGGTCCATGTGCCATGATGAACCAGTTTGATTTTGATACCGTGTTTAGCTCTATTGATAAGCAAGGGCGTTACGCATTTGGTAATCAGCCAAACATGGCGAGTTGGAACTGTGCTCGCTTAGCAGAGAGTCTAATGGCACTAATAAGTGACGACGATGAGCAAGCCGTAGCAAGGCTGACACCTATCATTGCAGACTTTTCGACCCAATTTAATCAGCAATTTAGCGCTATGTGGGCACAAAAGTTAGGGCTAACAATAGCTGATGCTAAAGATAATGAGCTGGTGGGAGAGTTGCTAGGGTTATTAAAAGAATACCAGCTTGATTATACCAATACTTTTAATGCGTTAACTGAGTCGTTAAATGGGCAAGCTGAAATACCATCAGTACTCGCCTCTTGGGCGCAGAAATGGCAAACACGAACTAATGAGCACAGCTATCAAGTGATGCGACAAGCCAATCCGGGTGTGATTCCTCGTAATCATATTATTGAAGAGATTATTTCTCAGTACACTACGCATGGGGATAGTGAGCTACTCAGTCGTTTTAGCAAAGTGATGTCGAGCCCTTACACAAGCAATATGCAAGCTACAGAGTTTCAAACGCCGCCCGAAGATGATAAGAATTATCGTACTTTTTGTGGTACTTAAGTGTTGCTTTTTGCATTTGAAAATGAATATAAAAGGTCATTTTTTACCACGGCGATGTTCATTCATAGAGCAAACTATGAGCGGGTGATACCATGATACCTATAAAGGCCAGTGATCGTATGGGGTTTAAAGCGATTGTTTGCTTTTTGAACTAGTCTTTGTTCAGTAACATTTTTTATGGGCTAGTTTTATTATCCTAGATATTGGAAAAATATATTTGCGTTAAGTATTGATTAACAAAGGCTCAGTTACTGTATAGGTAAGTTAGAAGGGCTAGCAATGCTTAGCTACATTTTTAGTTGTTAAAATGGGAAGAAAACAATGAAATTGAAATCACTTACAATTGCCATTGCGTTAGCTGCAACTAGCGCATCAACTTTTGCTGCCGAACAAGAAGGTTTTTACATCGGTGCGTTCGGTGACTACTACGATGCTTCGTGGAAAAACATGCGTGATCAAGCTGGCCTTGACGTTAATGAGTCAACAGGTTGGGGTGCTGAATTAGGTTACCGCTTTAATGATTACTGGAGCGCGCGTTTAGAATACGCAGACCTAGACTTCAATGCACATGATAAAGTACTTAACAACCGCAACGATATTGACGGCGAACGTTACGGTATTGATGCGCTTTACCACTTTGGCGGCGGTCCTTTTTACGGTTTATTCGGTTTGAAAGATATTGATGTTGTTGATGACAACACGTTTGTAAATGCAGGTGTAGGTTACCGACACTTTGTTACAGACAACTTCTTTGTAAATGCTGAAACCAGTGTTTACCAAGGTTTAGATAAAGGCTACACAGATGTTGGCGCAAAGTTAGGTATTAACTACTTCTTTGGCCAGAAATCAGCACCAGTAGCACCAGTTGAACCTGCTCCTGAGCCTGTAGTTGAAGCTGCAGTAGTTGCTCCTCTAGATAGTGACAACGACGGCGTGATTGATGCTAATGACAAATGCGCCAACACACCAGTAACAGATGCAGTTGATAGTGACGGGTGCACTTTATACGAAGAGTCTAAAGTAACTACTAAGCTATTAGTCACTTTCCCACATGACTCAGCCATTGTTAAACAAAGATATTTTGATGATATAGCTGCGGTATCAAAATTCATGAAAGAGTATACAGATACAACTGTACTACTTGAGGGTCATGCTTCAGCAGTGGGTGATGCTGGCTACAATAAAAAGCTTTCTCAAAAGCGTGCCGACGATGTTGCCGATGAGTTAGTAAAAGATGGTATTTCAAGAGAGCGTATCAGTACAATAGGTTATGGTGAGGAGCGTCTTGTAAATAAAGCGAATACGGCAGAAGCACACGCAGAAAATCGCCGTGTTGAAGCGCATATATCAACCGTTGAGCGCGTAAAAGTTAAACGTAAATAGTACTACTACTTTACAAATAACCCAGCTTAGGCTGGGTTTTTTTATGGCTGTTAATAAGTATTCATGAAAGTTGATTTTATGAAATCCACTATTCATATTATTAATAATCGGTATAACTAGCTGCCTAAGTGGATGGATTTTAATCTATGCATAAAAGCTTTATAATCGAGCGTTAGAATACTATAAGTATTGGGTTATGGTTTGTTTTATAAACACTTCCGAATACTTTCACGTCACCAAGAGGGCAATACTGTGCTACAAGAATATCGTAAACACGTAGAAGAACGTGCCGCGTTAGGTATCGTACCAGCGCCATTAGATGCTCAGCAAACGGCTGATCTTATTGAGCTAATTAAAACCCCACCTGCAGGTGAAGAAGAGTTCGTACTAGAACTACTAATCAATCGTGTACCGCCGGGTGTTGATGATGCAGCCTATATTAAAGCTGGTTTTTTAGCGGCTGTTGCTAAAGGTGAAGCCGTTTCTCCACTTATCTCTAAAGAAAAAGCAGCTGAATTGCTAGGTACTATGCTTGGTGGCTACAATATCGCGCCAATGGTTGACCTACTTGATGACGAAGCGTTAGCGCCAATCGTAGTTAAGGGCCTTTCAAACACATTATTAATGTTTGATGCGTTTTACGATGTAGAAGAAAAAGCAAAAGCAGGTAATACATACGCCAAACAAATCATTGAGTCTTGGGCTGCCGCAGAATGGTTTACTAATAAGCCAGCTGTTGCTGAAAAGATCTCGGTTACTGTATTTAAAGTCACTGGTGAGACAAACACTGATGACTTATCGCCAGCCCCAGATGCATGGTCACGTCCTGATATTCCACTTCACGCACTAGCGATGCTTAAAACAGAACGTGATGGCATTAACCCTGATAAAAACGGTGAAGTAGGTCCAGTTACCCAGCTCGAAGAATTAAAAACTAAAGGCTTACCACTTGCTTACGTAGGTGATGTTGTTGGTACGGGATCTTCACGTAAATCAGCAACTAACTCTGTGCTTTGGTTTATGGGTGTTGATATCCCATTTGTACCAAATAAGCGCGTAGGTGGTGTCTGTTTAGGTAATAAGATTGCGCCTATTTTCTTTAATACAATGGAAGACTCGGGTGCATTACCAATCGAATTAAATGTTGATGAATTCAACATGGGTGACCAAATCGACATTTACCCTTATGAAGGGGTTGTTAAACGTCACGGTACTGATGACGTGATCTCTACGTTCACACTTAAATCAGACGTCATTCTTGATGAGGTTCGTGCTGGTGGTCGTATTCCACTGATCATTGGTCGCGGTCTTACAGACAAAGCACGTACATCACTGGGTTTAGGTGCAACTGACGTATTTAAAGTACCAGCAGTTACTGAAGTGTCAGATAAAGGCTTTACGCTTGCGCAAAAAATGGTGGGTAAAGCATGTAATGTTGCCGGTATTCGCCCAGGCCAATACTGTGAACCAAAAATGACTACGGTTGGCTCGCAAGATACCACCGGTCCTATGACACGTGATGAGCTTAAAGACTTAGCCTGTTTAGGCTTCTCTGCAGATTTAACCATGCAGTCTTTCTGTCATACATCGGCTTACCCTAAACCAATTGACGTAAATACGCATCATACACTTCCTGATTTCATCATGAACCGTGGCGGTGTATCGCTTCGTCCTGGTGATGGTGTAATTCACTCATGGTTGAACCGTATGTTATTACCAGACACCGTAGGTACCGGTGGTGATTCACATACGCGTTTCCCATTAGGTATTTCATTCCCAGCGGGTTCAGGTGCGGTCGCATTTGCAGCAGCAACAGGTGTTATGCCACTTGATATGCCTGAATCGATTTTGGTTCGTTTTAAAGGTGAAATGCAGCCTGGTATCACGTTGCGTGACCTCGTTCATGCCATCCCTTACTACGGTATTAAAGAAGGGCTATTAACGGTTGAGAAGAAAGGTAAAATCAACGAGTTCTCTGGTCGTATACTAGAAATTGAAGGAGTTGAGCACTTAACTGTTGAGCAAGCATTTGAACTATCAGATGCATCAGCAGAGCGCTCAGCAGCAGGTTGTACTGTTAAGCTTTCTAAAGAGTCGATCAGCGAATACCTTGAGTCTAACATTGTTATGCTTAAGTGGATGATTTCTGAGGGTTACGGCGATGTTCGTACGATTGAGCGCCGCATTACAGCAATGCAAGAATGGCTAGCTAACCCAGAACTAATGGAAGCGGACAAAGATGCAGAGTACAAGCATGTGCTTGAAATCGACTTAGCTGACATTAAAGAGCCAGTACTGTGTGCGCCAAATGACCCTGATGATGCGCGTTTACTATCTGACGTAACAGGCGAGAAAATTGATGAGGTATTCATCGGTTCTTGTATGACTAACATTGGTCACTTCCGCGCCGCGGGTAAATTACTCGATGGTTTTACAGGTCGTATCCCAACACAGCTTTGGGTTGCACCACCAACGAAGATGGACAAAGACCAGCTTACGGACGAAGGTTACTACGGTATCTTTGGTCGTGTTGGAGCACGTATTGAAACGCCTGGGTGTTCACTGTGTATGGGTAACCAAGCACGTGTTGCAGATAAAGCAACTGTTGTGTCTACCTCAACACGTAATTTCCCTAACCGTTTAGGTACAGGCGCAAATGTGTTCTTAGCTTCAGCAGAGCTGGCAGCAGTAGCGGCAATTTTAGGTAAATTACCTACTCCGGCTGAGTACCAAGAATATGCAGCGAAAATCAATGCAACGGCAGCAGATACCTACCGTTACTTGAACTTCCACCGTATGCCTCAGTACACTAAAAAAGCAGACAACGTAATTATTCAGCAAGCTGTATAATTAATAGAGTTTGAATGAAAAGCCCGCTTCGGCGGGTTTTTTATCGTTTAAATTTAATTTGGATTATTCATGCTTTAATAATCTTATATTGAATTAAATTTAATTATTATTTGCTTTTGAGTTGGATAATAAAGCAAAAAATCCTCGCTATATGCATTAAAATCCCTGCCAATATTATCATTATTATAAGCAGGATTTTATGACCGCATTAAACAACCAGAATTTACTGCAACTTCGTTTTATTAACCAAGCCAACATTGATTTGGTTAAGCCTTCTTTTGATAACTTACCTGCAAACCCATATGCAGATGGTGCGTTTCGCAAACGCCGTTATTCAGTAGTTAAACTACAAAATGATGAGCTCAACCTTCAAGCGACTAAAGCGTTTGTGCAAGACGATTCAATTAATACCTTTCAAGGTAATGTTGAACGTACTTACGAAAATTTAGAGCAAAGCTTGCTTGAGTCTGAGGGTATGAAAAATATTGTTAGCGAATTTTGTGCGATTACCGGTATTGATGCAGATCGTGATATTGAAATTCACCAATTTAGAATGCTTGCGATTGATAGCGACACGCCAGCAGCCCCTGAAGGTGTGCATCAAGACGGGTTTGACCATGTATGCGTATGTGGTGTTTCTCATGAAAATTTAGAAGGCGGTGAGCTATTGGTTTATGAAAACCAACAAGCAGAACCGTGTTTTAAAATGGAAATAAAAGACGGCATGTTTGCACTAATTAATGATCGTCAGGTATGGCATAACGCCACGCCAATGAACAAAATTGATGCCAATAAACCAGGTTACCTGGATTGTTTTGTACTAACTGCTTAAGAGAAATAAAATGAATTTAATGCAATTGCGCGCGCAATTTCCCGCTTTAATGCAAACGGTTGATGGCAAGTCACCGGTGTTTTTAGATGGACCAGGTGGCTCACAAGTACCACAACCGGTACTCAGTGCCATGACTGCTTATTTAGGGCATTATAATTCAAACTTGGGCGGTGCGTTTTTCTCAAGTGACAAAACGGTTGAACTGATGGCTAATGCGCGTCAAGCGGCGGCTGATTTGTTAAATGCCCCTAGTGCACAAAATATTGTATTTGGCCCTAATATGACCAGCCTTACGTTTAGCTTCAGCCGCGCGATTTCACGCAGTTGGCAAGCAGGCGATGAAATTATTGTGACCAATGCAGATCATTTTTCAAATGTATCGTCTTGGCAGCAAGCCGCTGAAGATAAAGGTGCAGTGGTTAACACAGCGCTAATTAACGAAGCTGATTGCAGTTTAGATATGGCGCATTTTGAAAGCTTATTAAACGCTAACACTAAATTAGTTGCGGTTACGTATGCATCAAATACCACAGGCTCTATTAACGATATTAAACGCATTATAGAGCTTGCTCACAATGTCGGTGCATTGGTGTATGTTGATGCTGTGCATTATGCCCCTCATGAACTAATCGATGTGCAAGCATTAGATTGCGATTTTTTAGCGTGTTCTGCATATAAGTTTTTTGGCCCGCACTTAGGTATGGTATACGGTAAAGCTTCGCATTTAGAAGGGTTTACACCTTATAAAGTAGAGCCAGCAAAAGATGTTGCTCCAGGTCGCTGGGAAACTGGCACACAAAGTTTTGAAGCACTAGCGGGCTTTATTGCGGGTGTTGATTACATTGCGGCAATTAGCGAACTTGATGACAGTCACTCACGCCGTGAAAAACTACGTGTTGCGTTTGAAAAAACGAAACAACACGAGATGGCGCTTAGTGAATACTTTTTAACACGTCTGGTTAATTACCCGCGTATTAAATTGTTTGGTATTGATGACTTAGCACGTTTAAGTGAGCGAACTCCTACGTTTGCACTGACCTTTGAAGGGTTAGAGCCTCGCCAAGTGTCTGAATTTTTGGGTAAACAACATGTATGTGTATGGGATGGTAATTTCTACGCCCAAGGTTTATGCAAACAACTGGGTGTGCTTGATAAGGGTGGCGTAGTGCGCATTGGTTGCATGCACTACAACACCCTAGAAGAAATGGACACGCTATTTAATTTGTTTGATGAGCTGCTAGGCTAAACCCTTATTTGTTAAGCGTTTTTTAAAGCCATAAGTAAAAATTACTTATGGCTTTTTTATTGGCTGATTACTTAGCTTTGCGGCGTTCCATATATTTGCTCTGCTCGATTGAACAAAACCCATGAGGTTAAAATATACTTATCATTTGATACTGGCTTATTGCCTCTATGTGTATGCGTGAAATATCCTGGAGCAACCACCATACTGCCTTTTTTAGGGGCTATTTTACGATTTTGATAATAAAACTCGGTTTCTCCGCCTTCTTCAACATCATTTAAATAAAACATAAATAACAATACCCGATGCAGGGCTTCATTATGTTGTAACTGCGGATACACCTCACTATGCCAATACGGGTAGCCCCCTTTATTGACCTCATATTTTTGTGCTTGAATATTACCGAGCCTAAAAATTTGCTGCACCAATAAAGGAAGTTGTGGTTTACCTACTTCGTCATAATTGGCATGAGTCAAATCTACCGGCTGACCTGTTTTTGGGTGATACACTTTTAAGCCAAATGCCCCAATCATCATAAAAATATGTTCTTCAATGTATTTAAAAACAAACTGTGCAGTGGTTTGTTGAATATGTTTTAATTGTTCTGCGTACTCAGGATGATTGTTTAAGTGCAGGTCGTGGCTATCTTTTTTATTAAGATCAACGCCACCCGATGTCATCCCTTGTTTAATATGCGGGCTTTGAGAAAAGGTAGTGATAAAGTTATCACAAAAGTCACTGCTGAGCGCGTTGTCATACACGCGGATAAAGTCCGTCATGAGTTACCTGTTTAATTATTATGGATTATTATGTTTACTGAAAAAGTGATGCCGCGCTTTAGCGAAACGGATGCACTCGGACACATCAACAATACCGTACTCCCAGTTTGGTTTGAAGCAGCCCGAGTACCTATTTTTAAATTTTTTACCCCTGATCTTAATCCTCACAATTGGAAGTTAATTATTGCTAAGGTTGAAGTGTCGTTTGTCGGCGAGCTATTTTATGCTCATGAGGTGACAATTAACACCAGCATAGAGCAGATTGGTAATAGCTCATTTGTGATCCGCCAAGAAGCCTGGCAGCAAGATAAGTGCTGTGCAATTGGTAAAACTGTCATGGTGCGATACGACTTTGCCAGCAAAACAAAGCAAACGCTTTCGGCTGATGAAAAAGCCGCATTAACACAGCACCTTGTTGCCACGAGTTAATCGCAGTTTAGTTGTGGCAAGCAGGATGTTTAGTTAAATATTGCGCCAGAGCAATGACTTGTTTTTCAGTAAAGCGTAGTCCGAGCTTAGTTCTGCGCCACAATATATCTGCGCTGCTTTTTGCCCATTCATGGTTTACTAAGTAATCAACTTCTTTTGCATATAAGCCATGGCCAAAGTGATAACCTAAATCGCCGATTGCTTGACTTTTACCCAATAATTGATAGCTAAGCGTACCATAGCTGCGAGCCATACGTTTTAAGGTGTCGATTGGCAGCCAAGAATAGCTGCTTTCTAACTGTGCGATAAGGTATGCTTGGTTACTAAAGTCGCCACCTGGTAAAGGGGTGTCTTTCGTCCACGAGCGACTCAATTTTGGGTAAAGGGGCGCTAATTTATTAACGGCATTTTCTGCAAGCTTTCTATAGGTGGTAATTTTGCCACCAAATACGCTTAATAATGGGGCGTGATCAGCTTCATTATTTAATATCAGTTTGTAATCGCGGGTGACCGCTTGGGCATCCGTTGATTTGTCATCTAACAGCGGGCGCACGCCACTAAACGTGTGCACAATATCCGCTTTGCTTATTGGCTTTTTAAAGTAATGATTAGTAATACTGATCAGGTATTCGATTTCTTGCTCACTAATTTTTACATCAGCAATATCGCCGGAATAATCTTCATCAGTGGTGCCAATTAGTGAGTAATCTTGCTCATAAGGAATAACAAATACAATACGGTTATCCTCGTTTTGTAAAATATAGGCAACCGGCTGGCTATGAACTCGAGGCACCACAATGTGACTGCCTTTTACAAGGCGAACAGTATGTGGTGTGGGCTGGGTAAATACATCTTCAAATAATGACGCGACCCAAGGGCCTGCAGCATTTACAACACTTTTAGCCTTAATATTTAGGTGTTGCTTGCTAGCTTGCTGCTCTAAAATTACATTCCAATAGTTTGCGTTACGGGTGGCTTTAATACAGCGCGTGCGTGTTGCAATTGTGGCGCCCAAATTATGCGCTGCTTGTGCGTTTAAAATCACTAAGCGCGCGTCATCAACCCAGCAGTCTGCGTATTCAAAGCCTTGGGTGACGCTGCTGTTAAGTACGCTATCGCTGTTAAACTCAATCGCCTTTGAAGGGGGTAAAGTATTACGCCAGGCTAGATGGTCATAAATAAATAACCCCATGCGAATCATCCATGGCGAACGCAAATGTGCTTGGTGCGGCAGTCGAAAAGACAGTGGCCACATAATATGCGGTGCTTTTTTTAACAGTACTTCACGCTCACGCAAGGCCTCTCTTACCAATCTAAATTGATAATTCTCTAAATAGCGAAGCCCGCCATGAATAAGTTTGCTGCTATTAGAAGAGGTAGCAGAGGCTAAATCGTTCTGCTCACATAAGAGTACTTTTAAGCCACGACCACTAGCATCGGCTGCAATGCCAGCGCCGTTAATACCACCGCCAATAATGAGTAAGTCATATTCGTTGTCGTGTGCGCTCATAGATTTCCCTGTGTTTAGTCACTCTCGTCGTCAGTACTATTAGAAAGTCTAACTTGTGCAATGCAATGTAGCCACTTTGCGTATAAATCGTTGCGCTCTTCACTGCTCATGGTTGGTTCAAAGCGACGATCGCTTTTCCACATGTTGGCAAGCTGCGCAGTTGATTCATACACCCCAGTTTGCAGCCCTGCTAAGTAGGCAACCCCCAATGAAGTGGTTTCGGTTAAGGTTGGGCGTTCAACGCTTGCGCCTAAAATGTTAGCTAAAAATGCCATGGCCCAATTATTGTTTGCCATGCCGCCATCAACCCTTAAAATACTAGGACGAAGCCCGTCACCCTCCATGGCTTTTTGTAAATCTTTGGTTTGATAACCCACCGACTGTAAGGCAGCTGCCACAATAGTACTAATGCCTGAATCTCGGGTTAGGCCTAAAATAGCGCCTCTTGCATTTGCATCCCAATAGGGCGCTCCTAAGCCAGTAAACGAGGGCACTAAAAACACCCCATGATCTAAGGGAACACCTTTGACAAGGGCTTCACTTTCACCTGCGTTTTCTAATAACTTTAGGCCTTCTACTATCCACTGCATGGTGGCACCGGCCATAAAAATGCTGCCTTCAATCGCATAGGTGGGTTTGCCGTTGAGCCGATATGCAAGAGTGGTTAATAAACGATTATTTGATTTTAGTGCTTTATCGCCAGTGTTAAGCATTAAAAAGCAGCCCGTGCCGTAGGTGCTTTTTGCCATACCTTCTTCAAAACAGGCTTGACCAATTAAAGCCGCTTGCTGATCGCCTGCAATACCACAAATAGGAATTTCACTACCGAACAACTCGCCGCTTGTTATCCCAAAATCAGCCGCTGAGTCCATTACCTCAGGCAACATAGCCAGTGGGATATCAAATAAAGCCAGTAATTCTTCATCCCAGCATTGCTGATGAATATTAAACAGTAAAGTTCGTGAGGCATTAGTGGCATCGGTTTTGTGCACTTTACCGTCGGTTAATTGCCACAATAAGTAGGTATCTACCGTGCCAAATGCTAGTTCACCTGCATGTGCTTGCTCTTTAGCGCCAGTGACGTTATCTAAAATCCAACGAACTTTGGTTGCAGAAAAATAAGGGTCGAGTACTAAACCGGTTTTATCATTCACCATTTTTGTATGCCCAGCATGACGTAAACTATCGCAATATTCACTAGTGCGTCGGTCTTGCCATACAATCGCGTTATAAATAGGTTGCCCAGTTTTTTTATTCCACACTAAAGTGGTTTCTCGCTGATTAGCAATGCCGATGGCAATTATGTCGGCGGCGGTTACTTGTTGCTGCGCTAAGAGGTTTTTGACGCTGGTTAATACAGTTTGCCAAATATCTACAGGGTTGTGTTCAACCCAACCATTTTTTACAAAATGCTGAGGGAAGGTTTGTTGAGCACTCCCTATCATCTGTGCATCTTTGCTATATAAAATAGCCCGAGAGCTTGTCGTTCCTTGATCAATCGAGAGTAAGTATTTAGCCATAAAAAATAACGTTGTTTAATTTAGATAAAGATAGCTTGTCTTTAAGCTAAACGAATAGCAATGCTTTTGCACCATAATGGTTAAAATTATAGATTAGCAGAGGGTAGGAGAGGGAAATGATAATTAAATTATGGCGCCTATTATTTAATAGACGCCAAGCAATAGTGATTAATTAGTACTCGTTAATTGTTGATGTAACCAATCTTTTAATACCATTCTGTCGTGCTTTAGCTGCTGCATAGCTTCGTCATCGATAGGTGAATCTTGTAGTTCAAGTACCCGAATTTCTTTATCGATTTCATTGTATTGTTTTGCTTTAGTAGCAAAGTTTTCATCATTTGCATTGAGTTTTGCAATTGTTTGCGTGTAATCAGGAAAGTCTTTAGTTAATGAATGGTCTTCGCCTAACATAGGTTACTCCTTGCTTATACGTATTTAATGCGTTGTTGGATAATGCAGGTCACTTTACTGATAGACAGTTTGTAACTACTGAATTACTCATATAATAGAGCTTGGGCTGATTTAAAATAAATCAACCATTGCTGATTGTAAGCGAGCTATTTGTATTAGCTGAGCTGCAAAACACTGACACCTGCAAAGCCTTCAGTTAGAATATGCATGCAATAACCATCCGCCTAATTACTTTGAGTACTTTAATACATGCTTTTAATGATCGATAACTACGACTCGTTTACCTACAATTTGGTACAGTATTTTCAACGATTAGATCAAGAAGTGGTGGTAAAACGTAACGACCAAATAACGCTGAGCGAAATTAAACAGTTAAACCCCGATCATATTGTGATTTCTCCAGGCCCTAAAAGCCCAAGTGAAGCGGGAGTATCGTTATCTGTTGTAGAGCAATTTAAAGGAACTTATCCTATATTAGGTATTTGTTTGGGGCACCAAACTATTGCTCAGGTGCTAGGTGGAAAGGTGGTGCGCGCTAAACAGGTTATGCATGGAAAAACATCGCCAATTTATCACCAGCATCAAGGTATGTTTAAAGGTTTACCCAACCCGCTGACAGTGTGCCGCTACCATTCTTTAATTGTTGAAGCGCACTCATTGCCTAAAGAACTAGAAGTAACAGCATGGACACAAAGCAACACTGGGCTGCGTGATGAAATTATGGGATTGTTGCATAATGAGCTCGCACTTGAAGGCGTGCAGTTTCACCCTGAAGCAATTTTGACCGAGCAAGGCTTAGCCTTACTTGATAACTTTTTAACGCGCTTCTAGGCTTATACCTGTAAGCTATTTTCCTTTTTTGCCTTAAGATAGAGTTTATGACCGATACATTGCAGCAACAGCGAATTGTTAACGTGCTACACCAACGAGCGCATGATTTGCTACTGGGTCATAGTTTTGCTAATCAGCAAATAGGCTTTATTCATACCTTAGACCTCAATGACGGTAAACCCGTTAAAAAGCGTACCTTATTAGAAGTTGAAGTGGCCGCTCAGCAAAAGCGTCAACAAAAAAGTACTTCACATCAAAAGTTACAGGCAAAAACCAGTCAAAAATTACATACGGTTATTGAAACCGTGATGGCCAAACGTCTTGAAGACATAGATTTAGTCATCAAAGACACTGTTGGTATAGATGATAATGTGCCCGCTATACTTGATATTCTTGCAACACGCGCGGCATCGGTCGGTCGTTTAGAGCCGCTAATTAACGATTTAAACTGGCTTGGACGAGAGCTGGTTACCTTAGTTAATTTACCTTTTTATCGTAAGCAACGCAGTAAAGGCACCTCAGTCAAAGTAGATACCCCAGCATTGGCATTACGTTATTTAGGCTTAGACAACCTGCAACTGGTAGTGCCTACTTTTGCAGTGCGCCATTGGATGCCAAACAGCACCGCACCATTTCCGCTATTAAAGCGCAGGTTAAAAGACAACACTATGTCATGTGCTATTGCGGCACAAACTCTAGCGCAGCTTAATGGGTTAAATCCCATGCATGCATTTACCTTAGGCATGTTATTAAATGTGGGGCAAATTGCCTTAGTGCGCTTATACTTAAAAGTGTTTGAGCAAGTATGGCAACGCAAAATACAGCGTGCTCGTGAAGAAGGTGACAAAAACCTACACACTGCGTTGTTAGAGTTAAAACCTGACCCGCTATTTTTAACGACATTGCTGAATGAAAAATCACTGCTTGTTAGCACCAAGGTGATTGAAACCATGTCATTTAAATACTTACCCTTTAACACTGTTATGCAGCAGTTAGTGAATGGGACAGAAAAAGGTGATAGCTTATTGCCATTATCGCAAGTAATTTTAAAAGCTCGCTGCTACTCTCAGTACTTAAATTTAAAAGAGCACCAGCTTATTGAAGACGATGAATTACAAAGCTGGTTTAGCTATTATAAGTTTACAAAAAAAGAGTTAGAGACCTTACAAACAGCTAATTTTACTAATTTGGCACTTCAAATCGATTAAATCTGTTAATTTTTTTGCGACTATTCATTCACTTTAATTCTACTTATTCATGTGCAGTTGGTTTATAAGCGCTATGCTTTTTTCGTTGTAGAGGCGCTGACTAAGGTAAATGCACATCATTACTAGCTCTCAAATAGTTATTCACTATCTATGAAATAATATCTTAAGCCCTTTATTTTAAAGGGGTACATGAAAGTTTTTGAAGAGACATAACCCTAAATTTCTGAAATAATGAGCGCCTGAAAATTGAACCACAACGTAGTTTCAGGCAAATACATAGCTATTATTTTTTGCCGACACATTTGGTTATTAACAATAATCACACCCCTATTCTACTGCTTTGTGATGCACACAATTAAGAGGAAATAAAATGACAGTCAATCGCGAATTATTTGATCACGTAATGGTTCCTAACTACGCACCTTCAAGCGTAATTCCAGTTCGAGGCGAAGGCTCTCGTGTATGGGATCAACAAGGACGAGAGTTTATCGACTTTGCTGGTGGTATTGCCGTTAACTGTCTTGGCCACTGCCATCCTGCATTAGTGGGTGCATTAAAAGAGCAGGGCGAAAAAATTTGGCATTTATCAAATGTAATGACCAATGAGCCAGCGCTTCGCTTAGCTAAAAAAATGGTTGATGCGACTTTTGCAGAAAAAGTTTACTTTGCAAACTCAGGCGCAGAAGCAAACGAAGCGGCACTTAAATTAGCGCGTCGTTTTGCGCTTGATAAATTTGGTGCAGAAAAGTCACAAATTATCGCCTTTAATAAAGGTTTCCATGGTCGTACCTTCTTCACGGTTACTGTAGGCGGTCAAGCGGCTTACTCTGACGGTTTTGGCCCTAAGCCAGGCGACATTGTTCATTGTGACTACAATGACCTTGCCGCATTTGAAGCGTTGATTAGCGATAATACCTGTGCGGTAATGATGGAGCCAATTCAAGGTGAAGGCGGTATTATCTCGCCAACTGACGAATTTGCTCAAGGCGTTCGTGATTTATGTACTAAGCACAATGCATTGCTAATTTTTGATGAAGTGCAATCAGGTGTTGGTCGTACGGGTGAGCTATACGCATACCAAGGCTTAAACGTAGTACCTGACATTTTAACTTCAGCAAAAGCACTTGGTGGTGGTTTTCCAATTGGCGCTATGCTAACAACCACTGAGATTGCACAGCATCTTAAAGTAGGTACCCATGGTTCTACTTACGGCGGTAACCCACTAGCCTGTGCAGTTGCAGAAGCTGCATTTGATACAGTGAACAACCCAGAAGTATTAGCGGGCGTTAAAGCAAAAGCGGCGTTATTTACCGAGCTACTTAATGCGATTAACGAAAAGTACCATGTATTTAGTGAAATTCGTGGCCAAGGTTTATTAATCGGTGCCGTAGTTAATGAGCAGTACAAAGGGCGCGCTAAAGAGTTTTTAGTAGCCGGTACTGAGCATGGCTTAATGTCACTTGTAGCGGGTGCTGATGTGGTTCGTTTCACTCCATCTTTAGTAATACCAGAAGCTGATATTCGCGAAGGCATGGCACGCTTTGAAAAAGCTGTAGCCCACGTTGTAAACGCGTAATCGCTAATTCAACTTCTCTAAGGGCAAACATTGTTTGCCCTGCAGTTCCTATTTACCGTTATATATAAGGGAGTAAGCGGATTCATGATGATCCTTCGCCCAATCCAAAAAAGTGATTATGCAGCTTTAGTAACCATTGCCGACGAGTCGGGACATGGCTTTACTTCTTTACCTAATAATGAAGAGTTATTACAAAAGAAGATTGCACATTCAGTTAATTCATTTACAAAAACCACGTCACAGCCTGGTGATGAAGGGTACTTATTTGTTCTTGAAGATACTGAAACTGGTGAAGTAGTTGGTACTTCAGGTATTGAAGCGGCAGTTGGCTTAGATGACGCATTTTATCACTATCATTTGAGTAAAGTGATTCACTCTTCGCGCACGCTAGATGTATATAAAGCGGTAGATATTCTCACCCTTTGTAATGACTACACTGGGGCTACAGAGCTGTGTACGCTGTTTTTAAAAGACGGTTATCGTAAAAATTGTAACGGTAAGCTGCTTTCAAAAGCACGCTTTATGTTTATAAAACAGCACCAGCAACGCTTTGCACAAACCGTTATCGCAGAAATGCGTGGCGTATCTGACGAAAACGGCAGTAGCCCGTTTTGGCAGTGGCTTGAAGAGCACTTTTTCTCAATGGATTTTCCAACCGCAGATTATCTGACGGGAATTGGCCAAAAAGTGTTTATTGCTGAGTTAATGCCTAAATACCCAATTTACGTCAACTTATTGAGTAAAGAAGCGCAAGCGGTTATTGGTCAAGTACACGATAATACGCGCCCAGCTATTCAGTTATTAAAAAGTGAAGGCTTTACTTTTAATGGTTACGTCGACATTTTTGATGCAGGCCCAACCGTTGAAGCAAAAGTAGATAACATTGCTACTGTACGTAATGCACAAAACTTTAGTGTTGAAATTGGCGAAATGACAGGTGATACCATGGTATTGCTAGCCAATGATAAGCTTGAAGACTTTAGAGCAACCGTTGTTCCTATGGCATTTGATTCACGTTCAAACAGCCTTGTGCTTACGCAAGAACTTGCTGATGCATTACATTTAAAATCGGGCGACTTTGTTACTGCTACCCCAGTTTAATTTAGGAGAAAGTATATGACTCATCCTGCACAATTTATTAATGGTCAATGGTCGCAAGGCCAAGGCACAGAATTTAACTCAGTTAATCCTGCAAATAACGACGTTATTTGGCAGGCATCAGCTGCAAGCGCAGAGCAAGTAGATAGCGCTGTAGCATCAGCACGTGAAGCATTTTACAGTTGGGCTGATAAAAGCTTTAGCGAGCGTTTAGAGATTGTAAAAACCTTTGCTGCAACATTAAAAGAGCACAGCGAAGATCTAGCGGTTGCTATTGCACAAGAAACAGGTAAACCACTTTGGGAAACACGTACTGAAGCGGGCGCCATGGTAGGTAAAATTGCCATTGCTGAAAAAGCATTTTTAGAGCGTACTGGTGATGTTGAAAACGCTATGCCGCAAGGTCGTGCGATGATCCGTCATAAGCCACATGGTGTTGTTGCTGTATTTGGTCCTTACAACTTCCCTGGGCACTTACCAAATGGCCACATTGTACCTGCACTTTTAGCCGGTAATACTGTGGTATTTAAACCATCTGAACTTACACCTATGGTGGCTGAGCTAACCCTTAAACTATGGGAAAAAGCCGGTTTACCTGCTGGGGTAATTAACCTAGTTCAAGGTGAAGTAGAAACAGGTAAAGCATTGGCGTCACACAAAGGCATTGATGGTTTATTCTTTACTGGATCTTCACGTACGGGTCATATTTTACATGAACAGTTCGCAGGTCAACCAGGTAAAATTTTAGCGCTTGAAATGGGTGGTAATAATCCACTAATCGTTAAAGATGCAGAAGATACTCTTGCTGTAGTGCATGATATTGTGCAGTCTGCGTTTATCTCAAGCGGCCAACGTTGTACCTGTGCGCGTAAATTGTTTTTACCAACAGGCGCTAAAGGCGATGAAATTTTAGCGCGCTTAATTACAGCGACTAAAGCAATTAAAGTTGGTAACTACGACGACGCTGACCAACCGTTTATGGGTTCAATGATCTCAGCGGCCGCTGCTGCTGGTATGGTTAAAGCGCAAGACGAGTTAAAAGCCATGGGTGGTGACGTGTTAGTTGAGCTTGAGCATACAGCTAACACCGGTTTTGTTACACCAGGTATTATTGAGTGTACTAATATTAATGACTTCCCAGATGAAGAGCATTTTGGTCCACTTTTAAAAGTATTCCGCTTTGATGACTTTGACCAAGCAATTGATAAAGCAAACGACACTAGCTTTGGTTTATCAGCAGGTTTATTAAGTGATAACCAAGCTGATTACGATCATTTCTTACGTCGTATTCGTGCGGGTATTGTTAACTGGAACCGTCCAATTACAGGCGCCTCAAGTGCTGCGCCGTTTGGTGGTATTGGTGCCTCAGGTAATCATAGAGCGAGCGCTTATTACGCTGCCGATTACTGTGCATACCCTGTTGCTTCTGTGGAACTTGAAAAAGTAACCATGCCAGCAACATTAAGCCCAGGCTTAAAAATAGATTAAGTACTCTGAACGTTAGTTAAGTACTACTTAATTAGTATAAAAGCAGCTTCGGCTGCTTTTTTTGTATTGCAATCTCACAAAGCTAGCAATTATCAGTGCTTTCTGCTTAAATTAAGCAATCAGTATTTTTGAGGTAAATAAACGATGGTTTTAAACAGGCAAGGGTACGATGATTTAATAATGTACCTAACTCAGAACTTAGCGTTGTTTGAAAAGGCAGGTGAAATAAAGCCAGGTGCGCCAACCGTTATTGAGTTAATTGAAGATGTAATTGCCGAAAATGTCATACGCATTTGTCAACAACACCCAGACCTTTCTACAGAGCAACGCAGTCAAATTGTGCGCGAGGTTGATGGCATTGTTTACGATTTACAAGAAGTGCTTAGTAGTGTGACCTCTCACACTGTTACAGTAGAACAGCATGCTTTTATTGACGAGTTTGCTGGACTAGTTAAAAACTTATTTGATAACGCTATTAATTAATATTTCCCCCTTTAAAAACCACGCTTTATTCGCTATTTAATTTAAATGCGCGTGAGAGCCTGCGTGTAATGAATGCAAAATTAAACTAATGAGATAAAACAATGCAAGCAAATGTAAAATGGGTTGAAGGTAATACCTATATAGGCCGCTCTAATAGTAATCATAATGTGGTATTTGATGCGGGTAGTGACGGAGCAGCACCAAGCCCAATGGAAATGGTGCTTATGTCTGTCGGTGGCTGTTCATCGGTTGATGTGGTAAGTATTTTAAAAAAAACCAAGCAAGACTTCTCATCCGTTGATGTGCAATTAACTGCTGAACGAGCAGAAACAGCCCCGCGCGTGTTCACTAAAATTAATTTGCACTTTGTTGTAACTGGTAAGAATGTATCTGAAAAACACCTAGAGCGAGCGGTTTCGCTTTCTGCCGAAAAGTATTGCTCAGTTGCATTAATGCTTGATAAAACAGTAGAAATTACCCATAGCCATGAAGTTGTTGAAGATCAGGGAAAATAACGCTTTTTCCGTGAGTGAAATTCGTATAAAATCCGCGAACTTTTCATTCTGCAGGTGCAGATTTCACTAATTTATAGGTTGGTTTATATGAACAAACCCTTCGATAAACTTAAACTTCATGGCTTTAATAATTTAACTAAAAGCCTAAGCTTTAGTATTTACGATATTTGCTATGCAAAAACAGAGCAACAACGTAAAGAATATATAGAATATATCGATGAGCAGTATAGTGCAGATAGACTAACCGACATTTTAGGTGATGTGGTTGATATTATTGGTGCCAATATTTTAAATGTTGCACGTCAAGATTATGAGCCACAAGGTGCCAGTGTAACTATTTTAGTTTCAGAAGAGCCTGTAGAAGAGCAGCAAAACTATGATGCTGACGAAGCACCAGGGCCATTACCTGACTCAGTGGTTGCACACCTTGATAAAAGCCACATTTGTGTTCACACATACCCTGAAGCACACCCAGATGATGGTATTTGTACTTTCCGTGCGGATATTGAAGTATCAACCTGTGGCATTATCTCGCCGCTTAAAGCGTTAAACTTCTTAATCCATAGTCTTGAGTCTGATGTAGTAACGATTGATTACCGCGTACGTGGTTTTACCCGTGATGTAAACGGCGTTAAACATTACATTGATCATGCAATTAATTCGATTCAAAACTTCATGACAGAAGATACCAAAGAAGCGTACCAAATGATGGACGTGAACGTGTATCAAGAAAACCTGTTCCATACCAAAATGATGTTAAAAGAAACCGATTTAAATACGTATTTATTTGGTTTATCTACTGATGATTTGTCAGATGACGAAGAAGAAGAGATTCGCTCAAAGCTAACACGTGAAATGCAAGAAATATTCTATGGCCGTAACCTGCCAGATACAGAATAATAGCAATTAGATTAAATAAAAATGGCGCTCATTGAGCGCCATTTTTGTATGTGTTGTTTAATGCTACTTAACAAGTAATAACTGGGTTTGTCGGCCATTGAGGTACCACACACCGGTTTTATCAAACATAGCATCTTCTTCAAGCATTATTCTTATTTCTTTATTCCACGGTTTTATAAACACCGCATTGTTAAGCTCAATCGAGTACGCCGTGTTTAAATGCAACGGGTAATCGCCATCCCCCGGCACACCTTGCTGAGCATCCCACATACCTAGTGTTGTACCAGCTGCATGACCATGATAGCCGAGCGGGTGAGTATAAATAGTGGGCTTTAACCCCTGTGCAATGGCTTTTTCGCGGGCGGCTTTTAATACCTGATTACCTGTTTTCCCAGCTGTAAATTCAGCCGTAAAAATGTCTTGTAGCTTATTGCCCTTTTTTAACGCATCAACAAGGTAATCGGGGGCTTTTGTTTCGTCTGGTTTTAAAACATAAGCGTGTTGTTGAGTGTCTGTATTTAAACGCAAATAATTAATACCAAAATCGATATGTAATAAGTCGCCTGCTTGAATAACATTATCGGCATAGCCGTTGGTAAAGCTGTCTTCGTGGTCGAACGATTTACTGTCGGCGCGTTGTATTGCAATACTAGGGTGAAACCACGTTTGCAGCTTAAGCTCCCTTACGCGCTCTCTAAACCACCATACTAAGTCGTCGCTGGTTGTTTTGCCCACCGTAATTACTTTATTTGAAAAGCCCTCAGCAATAATAGAGTGAGCAATAGCAACAATGTGTTTGTACATGTCCACTTCTTCTGGAATGCGTTGCTCTAACCATGCAACAGCCAGCGGCTCGGCTGAGGTTATTTTATTTTTATATATCGCAGGTAAGTTGGCCATTAAAGTGGTGTAATCGCCAAGCACTAGCCCATCGGCATGTGCCCAATCTGTAGATGTGTTGAGAGCAATATTTCGCGGTTGGTATTGCTCAATAAGCGTATTGAGCGCTTGCCACTGATTAGGCTGTGCTTGCTTATCCCAGGCTTTTTTAAAAACACTCCCTATTTTGTAAGGCGCAATTGCAAAGGCGTCAACACCGCCTTGTTTGTTAACTGCAAATAATAAAATAGTGGTGCGCCTTGCCGAGAGCCATGTAGCAGGCAGCATGGTTTTTAATATCGGGTCTTCATTATATTCGCGGCTTATCATTAGCCACATATCTATACTGTGTTGCTGCATTAATGTGGGTAATAAAGTCTTAATACGTTTTTCGGTAATGCTATCGATAAACGCAGCCCTTTCTTTCATTGATAGAATAGTAGGGGGCTCAGCGGCTTTAATGTCAGGGCTAAATAGTATGAGTATAAAAGTGAGTAAAAAAACGTATTTATTATTTTGCATGGCTGGCTTGTTTTTTAAACGAATATATAAGCTAACATTGCACAAACAATAAGATAAACAAATCATTTGCGATAAATCGTAGACACAAAAAAGCCCAGCAAAATACTGGGCTTTTGTAATAAATACTGCTTAGCCAAGCATGCTGTACAGTAACGCAAATACAGCTAATGAGCCAACAGCCAGTACAAATAAGGTACTTAAACGGTTACGGTATTTTTGTAAGCTAGGCACTTTGTAAACTGCAATCATTGGCATAATGAATAAAATCATCGCAATGATTGGCCCCGATAACTGATCCATCATATCTAGTATGCTTGGGTTCTTAACCGCGCAGAACCAAATAGCGAAAAACATCAGTACCGCACCCACTTTGTCAGCGACTTTAGGGCTCATGCTTGAGTGTTTAGTCACTAACCCAGTAAAGCTTTCGCGTGCCCCTAAAAAGTGACCTAAAAACGACGACATAATCGCAATAAAGGCAACCAAAGGTCCCAGCGTTGCAATGAATGAGTTTTCTGTAATATTAGCCAAGTAAGATAAAACAGAGACGTTTGCCGCTTTTGCTTCAGCCATTTGGTCGCCGGTAAGCGATAACACGCATGAGAACACAAATAATAAAACAAAGGTGATCAGCAATAAGCTAGTGCGCTTTAAAATCGCTTCTGACTTAGACGTTGCTAGGTCACCGTAGTGACTACGTTGCTTATTAACAAAGCTTGAAATAGCCGCTGCATGGCTAAACGAAAACACAATAATAGGAATCGATAACCAAAGTGTTTTACTAAAGCTACCTAGCTCAGGCAAAGCTGTATCGGGCATTTGCCAGCTTGGGATTAAATACAAAGACAAAAAGAATAAAATACCCACTAGCGGGTACACTAAAATAGCAAAGGCGCGCAGCATTAAGCGTTCACCGCCCATCATTAAGCCAATCATTAGTGCAACTAAAATACCCGATAAAGCAACGCGTGACGGCGACTCCATCCCTAACTGATTGACCATAAAGCTGTCTACCGTATTGGTTAAACCCACACCGTAAATAAGCAAAATAGGAAAAATTGATAAAAAGTATAATAAGGAGATCAGTCGACCCGCGTTTACGCCAAAGTGTTCTTCTACTACATCGGTAAAATCAGCCTCTTTATTTTTTGATGATAATACAAAACGCGCCAAACCACGGTGCGCTAAAAAGGTCATTGGAAAGGCTAAACACGCCATAATAATCAGTGGCCAAAAACCACCAATACCAATATTAATCGGTAAAAATAAAATACCAGCACCTACTGCGGTGCCAAAAAGGCTCAGTGTCCACTGCGTATCGTGCAGGTTCCATTTTGACTTAGACGTGTGTGCGTCTTGTGCTGGTGCATTTGAAAGCGTTGCACCTTGAGATGTTGTCATGTGTGTATATCCATTATTTATCATAATAATTGCGCCGAAGAATATAGTTTTTAACCACACATTTCATGTGTTTTTATGTCTTGGATATAAATTTGTTGTAGCGTATTAGTTACTGACTGTCACGAATATGAAACAGTGTTTAAAAGCTGCGCAGTTAGTGCAGGAATATGCTGCGAAATGCGTGAATAATCAGCAAAGATGCTATTGAAGGAGGGACATACAATTTGAAAAGTTATTTTCAAGCCAATGTGTACTTGGTATGCATTAACCAGCGAATGGTTGGTAAGGGTATTATGAGAATTGAAAATATTTGGCCACTTTCTTGCCCAGTTAATTGATAACTAACAACTCAAAGCGAGTTTTACCCTGTAATATTGAAGCCATTAATCGGAACTTCATAAGAGATTTTTTCTAAACTCCGTTATACTTTCTACAATTTAATCAGCCAACTGAAGTAAATAGGCCGCTAACTGCAATGAGCAAAGACATTCTTTTCCATACTATTTTTGTGCATGAAACCAGTAAAACATGGGTAGTATTTGTTCATGGCGCAGGGGGGAGTTCGGCAATCTGGTTTCGTCAGCTTAAAGCTTATAAAAAAGAATATAATGTGTTGTTGCTTGATCTTCGTGGTCACGGTAAATCAAATGATCTATTACAAAACTTTGTTGATAATAATTACTCATTTAATAATGTCTCTAAAGACATTATCGATGTGTTAGATCATAACAATATAACCAGCGCACATTTTGTTGGTATTTCATTGGGCACAATTCTTATTCGAAATATTGCAGAAATTGCCCCGCAATATGTTTCTAGTATGGTGCTAGGTGGGGCGGTTACTCGTTTTAATACCCGTAGTAATACATTGGTTTATTTAGGCAATACCTTTAAACACTTGTTGCCTTACATGTGGTTGTATCGTTTATTTGCTTTTATTATGATGCCGAAAAAGCGTCATAAAGAGTCTCGACTTTTGTTTATTCGTGAAGCAAAACGCTTGTGCCAAAAAGAGTTTATAAAATGGTTTAAATTAGCCATGGACGTAAATCCTTTAATGCAGTATTTCAAAGAAAAAGACATTGATATACCCATTCTTTACATTATGGGTAAAGAAGAGCATATGTTCCTTGGCCCGGTTAAAGAAATGGTTAAGCGCCATAAAAATAGCGTATTGCAAACCATTCACCATTGCGGCCATGTTTGTAACGTAGAACGCCCAGACTTATTCAATCAACACTCGCTTGCTTTTATAGCACAGCAAAATCGTTAGGGGTTACCGCTTTTAAAAAGTGTTTAATTCATGGTAGGTAATTAGAAAAACTTATAACCGATATTACTAGCAAACTGGAGCAGGTCATTCTTTTGGACTTTTATCGAAAACTAAAAACAAGGCCTTACTCCATGTCATACTTTTTACACATAGTAGAATACCTCGCTTAAATATAATTGGTAATCATTTACACAGTTTGCTACTAATAGATGTTCACAAAATAAGAACGCGCTCATGTGAACTATAAGGATGTAATTTGAGCAAGTTACTAGAATGCAGGGAAGTGTGTGAGAATATGTTTAGTTTTAATATCATTACTTCTTAATGGGTGCTCTCCAATTTGGGAGGAGCAACACTTATAAAGTGTATTACATTGATGATACCAAAAGGTTAGGTTACAGCCTTGATCAGGGCGCATATATTGGGCGACTCGATGAACTAATAAATATTAAATCTAACGAAAAAAATATTTCGGCTTATGCTTGTCCGAATAAGGTTTGTGCTTTTTACTATATTGATAAAGTCAAAGATAACAAGTTTGCTGAACACAACGAATTTGTTTATGGACCATACACAAAAGCTCAATTTTCAGCGATAACTAAAAAATTAGGGTTACCGACTATAAATTCCATCGCTAACAACGCAATTTAATAAAGGCTAAAAACTTTACTTAGATTTTCACAGGCTACAACACGTCCAAATCTTTTAACTAAAACGCCTATTAAGGTTTATAAATAAAGAACTTAAAGAACAAATAAAGGCGGTCAGTATGGATAAAAAGAAAGCCATTGTTATATTATTCGGTATTTTATGGTTTGTGTTAGGAGCTACTTTTTTCATAGGTTTTGAGTCAGTAGAAAAGTTGTTGTTTTGCGTGTTTGTATTTTTCTTTTGTTATAGATATATCTATGCATTTATATTAAAAAGAAGTATTTATGCACCATATACCGGTGAGGAAATTTCTCCTACTGAAGGTAATTTAATAAAGCGGCTCTTTATGCTGATTATAGGCATCGGTGCGTGTACCTATTTTACTTTCTTTATCTCTTAAAAAGCATACTTGACCAAAAGCCTGAACAAACCCTAATAGAAAAGGTTATATTATCACTTGGTATGTTCATAACCTTGCTGTGTTTTAGTGCACTTTATCATTCGTGGACAAGTTCTTGTTTAGTGCGAAATAGCGAGGATGGTTAACGGGTACTTGTTGGGTTCCACTCAACCCAACCTAAGGTGTTTAGGTTTACATCGAGCTGCTCGTGGCTAACAGCTCGAAACTCTTAGCTTTTATTATTCCACCGCACTCACCACAAAATACGGATTCAAATATTCATCTTTGCTGTTATAGACAAGCGGGCTGCCATCGAGCTTAGTCACTTTTGCACCGGCTATTTCAGCAATGGCATGGCCTGCGCCGGTATCCCATTCACAGGTTGGGCCTAAGCGTGGGTAAATGTCGGCACTGCCCTCGGCGACTAAACACAGTTTGAGTGAGCTGCCTTTTGACACCATTTCAACCTCATCAAAGCGTTTTACAAATTCAGCTAAATCAGGAGAGGGGTGCGAGCGACTGCCTACAACACGTATAAGGCCTTTGTTAGGTTTGGTGGTAACTTTAAGCTCGATGCGCTCATCGCCTTTGTCTTTAAAAGCACCAATGGCTTCGGCGGCTATGTACGATACACCTAGCGCAGGGGCATCAACCACAGCTAAAACTGGTTTGCCGTTTTCGATTAGGGCAATATTAACGGTAAACTCGCCGTTCTTTTTAATAAATTCTTTGGTGCCATCAATTGGGTCAACCAGCCAATAGCTGTTCCATGTTTGGCGTACGTCCCAACCAATATCTGCACTTTCTTCACTCAATACAGGAATGTCTGGAGTGAGCTTTTTGAGCCCTGCACTAATGATTTTATGAGCTGCTAAGTCGGCGTCGGTTACGGGGCTTTCATCAGCTTTGTATTCAACGTTAAAGTCTTTGTTGTAAATACCCATAATCGCGCTTCCCGCTTCGCGAGCGAGAATAAGGGTTTCTTCTAGCAGTTCAGTTTGGTTCATTACATGGGCCTATAGTATATGCTGATGTTTTAGATACGTTATCAGTTGAGCTACCGATTGGTCTAGGGTGTTTTTACTGGTATCTAAA
The DNA here is from genome assembly GCF_013394165.1 of Pseudoalteromonas sp. Scap06. NCBI lineage: Bacteria > Pseudomonadati > Pseudomonadota > Gammaproteobacteria > Alteromonadales > Pseudoalteromonadaceae > Pseudoalteromonas > Pseudoalteromonas sp. Scap06. Next base: position 234,886 of record NZ_CP041330.1, read on the forward strand.
ATTATTTCAGGATTAACCGGCGGCTGGTAAGTTGAATCAATCCCAGTAAAGTGTTTAATTTCACCGGCGCGTGCCTTTTTATATAAGCCTTTTGGGTCGCGACTTTCACACACCTCAAGAGGGGTGTCGATGAATACTTCGATAAATTCACCCTCATCAACTAACTCACGAACCATGTCGCGCTCAGCTTTAAAAGGAGATATAAACGCAGTAAGGACTAACAAACCAGCATCAACCATTAGCTTGGCGGTTTCGCCTACGCGGCGGATATTCTCAACGCGATCGGCATCACTAAAACCTAAATCTTTACATAAACCATGGCGTACATTGTCGCCATCAAGTAAATAGGTGTGTGCGCCTTGCTGATTGAGTGCTGCTTCTAGTGCATTCGCAACGGTGCTTTTACCTGAGCCAGAAAAACCAGTAAACCATATAATAGCGCTCTTATGATTTTTTTGTTCACTGCGCTGCATTTTAGTAGTGGCGTAATTATGCCAAACAATATTGTTATCCATTTGCTGTGTCTCTTTATGCTATAAGCGCGGGCATTAAAACGGAAATACCAGCGGGATCAAAGTTAGTACGGTAATTGAATAAATAATAGAAAGCGGTAGCCCCATCATTACATAGTCTTTAAGTCGATAGTTACCTGCGCTATAAACCATCAGGTTAGTTTGATAACCAAAAGGTGAAATAAAGCTGGCTGAAGCGCCAAATGCAACTGCCATAATAAACGGCAAAGGTTCTACGTTAAAGCCAATGGCTAGTGAGTAGGCAACCGGGAACGATAGCGCTGCTGCGGCATTATTGGTGATTAATTCGGTGAATAATACGGTCATTAAAAAGATAGCGATAAACGCGCCATAAGGGCCAAAGTCGCCTAGCACTACAAACATGGCGTCTGATATTTGCCCAGCAAGGCCGGTGCCTATCATCAGCTTAGCTAAACCTATGGCACTGCCCACGACAGCAAGTAACTCAATAGGAAAACGGCGCTTTATTTCGCTTAGCTTAATAGTACCACACAGCATTAGGCCAATAAGAAACACTAACAAGCCTTTAACCAGCGGTACTGCACCTAAAATACTTAATCCCAGCACACCCGCAAAGCTTAACAACACAATATTTGATTGCTTTGTACCGAGGTGGGTTTGTAAATCAAGCCCTGAAATATACACAAACTCGCGTTTTAAGTTAGTTAAGTCATAAAAGCTTTTACCAGGGGCAAGAATTAATGAGTCACCCGCTTGTAATCGCACTTGTCCAAGCCCGCCTTGTAAGCGGTCATGCCCACGGCGAATAGCAATAACGGCTGCATGAAATTGTTCTCTAAAGCGGGCTTCTTTTACCGTTTTGCCAATTAACTTAGACGATTGGCTAACGACAACTTCAACGAGGTGTTCTATGTCTTTTTCGTGTTTGTCGTGCACCACTTTTAAGCCATCAAAGCGAGTAAGCAAAGGTACTGACTTTATGTCGCCCACAAACAGCAGTATGTCGTCTTGTTGAATAATATGTTGGGGGGTCACGGCGCAAATTCGGTTGCCGTCACGAATAATTTCAGCCAAAAACAAGTCTTTTAGATCGCGTAAACCGTTTTCCTCTACAGTACAATTTATTAACTTTGAGCCAGTTTGCACTTTCCCTTCTAAATAAAAAGGCACTACCTCTTGGCTATTTTTACCGTTGTCGGGCAGGCATTTTAGCATCACCAAAATAGTAATTAAGCCCACACTAAGAGCGCCTAAACCCACCAAGGTAAAATCAAAAAAGCCCAGTGGCGCCATGCCCGCATCTACTGCAAAGCCATTTACGATTAAGTTAGTAGAGGTGCCAATAAGCGTAATAGTACCCCCTAAAATCGCGGTGTACGACAAGGGCAGCAATAGCTTTGAGGGAGAGTGGTTTGGGTTATCCTTTATGGCGGTAATTAATGAGGCAACTACCGCGGTATTATTAGTAAACGACGATAAAAAGGCAGTAGACAGCCCTAGTTTAGTTACTGACTTAACTAAACTACCACTGGATAACGATTTGGCTAAGCGCTGAATAAGCGTGGTTTTTTCTATTGCTATCGACACTAAAATTAATAACACTAAAGTAATTAATGATGAGTTAGTGTAATTAACCAGCATGCTTTCTAAATCTATTAACCCGGTTAGGTAGCTGGTGCCTATGGCACTAACAAATAACCATGCAGGATTAATACGGGTGCCAAAAAGGCACCCGACTAAAAGCAACATAATGCCTGTTAAAATGAGCTGTTCTACCATGCTTTAAATGTTCCTAACAGGCGTTCATTAACGTTATAGCTTTGAAATATCAAGTGCTTGCCAATGCGGGAAGTGCTTGCGTACAAGGGCATTAAATTCAACTTCAAAGTCGCTGAATTGTCCTGCATTTTCTTCACTTTTCAGTACCTGTTCTATCATTCCTGCTGCAACCGTTAAATTTGATAAGCGGTCAATAAGAATAAACGAGCCGGTTTCATGATTATGATGGTACTGATCGGCTAAAATAGTCTCGGTTAGCTCCAGTGTCACAATTGCAATTTCGTTTAACTGCAATGAATCTGCACTGCCATGCTCTAGCGTGTTTACATCAATAGTGTGGTCAATTTTTGTGACCGTGGCCGAGGTGTTTTTGCTGCCAAGTTTAAGGTTGTAACTTTTACCGAGCACCAATGGTGACTCGTGCATCCACACAATTTTAGCCTGTAATTGGTTGGTTACTTGAGCTTGCGAATTCGCAGGTACAATAACGTCCCCTCGGCTAATATCTATTTCAGTATTAAGTGTCACTGTAATTGCTTGGCCTGCCTCGGCGGTGTCGAGGTTGCCATCAAAAGTAACAATTTCTTTAATATGTGATTTTTTACCTGAAGGCAGTACCTTCACCTCATCACCTACACGTAATTTACCCGATGTCAGCGTGCCTTGAAAGCCACGGAAGTTTAGATTAGGGCGCACCACGTATTGCACCGGAAGACGCGCTTCAAAACCAGTGTCGATTTCAGCGGCTGGTGAGTCTTCTAACAGCTCAAGCAACGGCTTGTCGGTGTAATAAGGAGTATGTGCAGAGCGGGTTACTACGTTATCGCCTTTAAGTGCCGACATAGGCACAAACTTAATATTTGATACGTTAAGTTGCTTGGCAAATTTTAAATAATCGGCTTTAATTTTTTCATAAACGGTTTCATCAAAATCAACAATATCCATTTTGTTAACCGCAACCACGAACTGCTTAATGCCTAATGAGTCACAAATAAAACTATGACGCTTAGTTTGTACCTGCACGCCATAGCGCGCATCCACTAAAATAATGGCAACATCACTGGTTGAAGCACCGGTAACCATGTTTCGGGTGTACTGCTCATGCCCTGGGGTGTCGGCAATAATAAATTTACGCTTAGCGGTTGAGAAATAACGGTACGCTACGTCAATTGTTATACCTTGCTCACGCTCAGCTTGTAGGCCATCTACTAACAATGCTAAATCAAGCTCTTCACCGGCATTACCGACTTTTTCGTTATCTTTATGAAGTGCGGCTAGCTGATCTTCATAAATTTGGTGACTGTCGTGTAATAGGCGGCCAATTAGGGTTGATTTACCGTCATCCACACTGCCACAAGTCAGCATACGCAACAAGCTTTTATCTTGTTGACGTGCTAGGTAAGCGTCTATACCAATTTCTTTTACTTCATTAAATGTATCGTTATTTAGGTTAGACATTAGAAATACCCCTCACGTTTTTTCTTCTCCATAGAGCCTGCTGAATCATGATCAATCACTCGACCTTCACGTTCAGATGACGATGACAGCAGCATTTCTTCAATAATTTCGGTTAGATTGCTGGCGGTAGATTCCACTGCACCTGTGAGTGGGTAACAGCCTAATGTTCTAAAGCGAACCGACTTCATTTGCGGTACTTCACCTTCATTAAGTGGCATGCGATCGTCATCAACCATAATTAAAGTACCATCGCGCTCTACTACAGGGCGCTCTTTAGCAAGGTAAAGTGGCACCATTTCGATGTTTTCTTGATATATGTATTGCCAAATATCTAGTTCAGTCCAGTTAGACAGTGGGAATACACGAATGCTTTCTCCTGGGTTCACTTGGCTGTTATAGGTATTCCAAAGCTCAGGACGTTGGTTTTTAGGATCCCAGCGATGGTGTTTATCACGAAATGAGTAAACACGCTCTTTAGCCCGTGATTTTTCTTCATCACGACGTGCGCCACCAAATGCGGCATCAAAACCGTATTTATTAAGCGCTTGCTTTAGCCCTTGAGTTTTCATGATATCGGTATGTTTACCCGAACCATGAGTGAACGGGCCTACACCCATTTCGATACCTTCAGGGTTTTTGTGTACGATTAAATCAAAGCCGTACTCTTTAGCTAAACGGTCGCGAAACTCAATCATTTCACGAAACTTCCAGTTGGTGTCTACGTGTAATAACGGAAACGGAATTTTCGCAGGGTAAAATGCTTTACGAGCTAAATGCAAAAGTACCGATGAATCTTTACCGATTGAGTAAAGCATAACTGGGTTCTCAAACTCAGCGGCGACTTCGCGCATGATTTTGATACTTTCAGCTTCAAGTTGCTGAAGGTGAGTTAAAGCCATTGTTGGTCGTCCTACTAAAATGATTAAATTAAAATCTGTTAAACTACGCTACGTCTGTAAGCGGTTGAGCAAAGCTACTGATCTGTGCTTTTTCGCCAAACCAGTTTAATTCTTTATGCAGCGAAGCCACTTCACCAATAATGAGTAATGCCGGTGAAATAATATCATATTGTTCAATTAGCTGTGCTAATTGGTCTAACTGTCCGGTAACTACGCGTTGATTTTTACGTGTGCCGTTTTCAATAATTGCCACTGTTGTTGTTGCTTCTCGCCCATGTTTTAATAGCTCGGCTTGAATATGCGGCGATTTAATCACCCCCATATAAATAGCCAGTGTTTGGTTTTTTTGTGCAAGCGACTGCCAATTAAGCTCTTGGCCTTCCTTTTTACAGTGACCAGTAACAAATTGAATAGCTTGAGCATGATCGCGATGCGTTAAAGGAATACCTGCATAGGCACTACAGCCTGCGGCTGCCGTTATACCTGGCACTATTTGGTAATTTACGTTATTGGCTGCCAGTACTTGTACTTCTTCGCCACCACGACCATAAATAAATGGGTCGCCGCCTTTAATACGACATACTTTTTTACCTTGTTGCGCTAAATCAACTAGCATCTTATTGGTATCTTCTTGAGCTACGCTATGATCGCCTAAGCGCTTACCCACACAAATTAAATCGGCATCGCGGCGTACTAACTCCATGATTTCATCAGAAACTAAGTAATCATATACCACCACGTCGGCTTGTTGCATTAGCTGCAATGCTTTTAGGGTGAGTAGCTCTGGGTCGCCTGGGCCTGCACCGACTACGTATACTTCACCTTCAGGCTCTACTTTGGCATCTAGCATTTGCTCTAGTTGTTGCTCAGCGCTATGGGTATCACCGGTTTGGACTTTACTCACTACTGATGAATCAAACACGCCTTCCCAAAACTGGCGACGATCGGCGAAGTGTTTAAAGCGTTGTTTTACTTTGTGACGAAAACCACCGACTAAGTTGGCGAGAGGGCCAATATGCTGTGGAATAAGTGTTTCGAGCTTTTCACGTAAACGCCTTGCTAATACCGGTGCTGTGCCTGCACTTGAAATCGCAATAGTAATTGGGTTGCGATCAACAATAGAGGGGAAAATAAACGTACATTTAGGTTGATCATCCACCACGTTTACAAACACATTACGGGCATTGGCGAGTTCAAATACCGTATTATTAACTTCATCATTGTCGGTGGCGGCAATAATCAAAATTTTGCCATCAAGATGTGACTCTTCAAAATAGGCATCTATTAAAGTAACTTCATTGTTGTGCGCATGTTCTTTTAATTCATCACAAAACCACGGGGCAACTAAGGTTACTGCAGCACGTGCTTTTAAAAACGCGCGGCATTTTCGCAAGGCAACTTCTCCACCGCCAACAACCAATACTGGTTTGTTGTCGAGTTTGGTAAAGATAGGTAAATATTGCACTGAGTAACGCCCCTAAAAAGATAATAAAGTGTTTAACACAAAGGCAGAATATAGCGGCTATTGATAAGTAAAAAATAATTAAATCTTAGTTGATATACTTAAAAGTTATATAAACTGTGTTTTTTAGGTCTAAATCTTATTTAGTAAGGGTTAGAATGCTGTTTAGTATAAAAAACGCGCTTATAGTGTTTGGTTATGAGCTATAGCAAGATTAAGCTATGATGCTTATATAGTTTAAGATTTTTAAAATTTCATGGGCATAAAATGACAAATAATACTCAAAACGCCATGCTAGTTGTTAGTTTAATGGATTTAACCAGTTTAAACACCGATGATAATCAAGCTAGTATTAATGCATTAGTAAACAGTATTGATCTTAAGTTAGGCATACCCGCTGCAGTTTGTGTGTTTAGTGAATTTGTAGATGATGCAAAAATAGCGCTCGCAAATCGGCTATTGAGTCATGTAAAAGTGGCCACAGTGACTAACTTTCCTACAGGTGATGCGCCACTTAATGAAGTACTTAATGAAACACTAATAGCCATAGAGCGCGGGGCCGATGAAATTGACTTAGTCATTCCTTATAAAGCACTTATAAAAGGCGAAGCCGATACAGTACTGGAATACGTGAGTGAAAGTAAAAAAGCATGTGGTAGTCGCGCTAAACTTAAAGTGATTATTGAAAGCGGTGAGCTAAAAACACCTGCGCTTATTGCTCAAGCAACCGAGCTTGCTATTCAAGGGGGAGCTGATTTTGTAAAAACCAGCACCGGTAAAGTCGCGGTTAACGCCACGCTTGAAGCAACTGAAATTATGCTTAATGCCATCAAAAAGTCATCAAAACCAGTTGGTTTTAAGGCCGCAGGCGGTGTGAAAACGACAGGTGATGCCAATGCTTATTTGCAGCTAACAACTGAGATTATGGGGCATGAATATTTAGCACCAGAGACATTTAGGTTTGGCGCTTCCTCGCTTTTAAATGACGTTTATAAGGTATTGCATGAAGCGCAGCAGTGATGCCGAAAAACAACAGCTAGAGCACGATGCAGCTAAGTTGTTTTTGCGTTGCTATGAGCAGCAAACCGGTATTCATATGCGCCACATTTGGCATAATAAACCAAATAGACCCGATGTAAGTTGTTATCAAGAAAATGAGCAACTCGATATAGAAGTAGCGCATTTATATGCCAGCGAAACCGAAGCAATGGCCGTGTTAGGTCGGCCATTATCAATACATATGCAACGTGATTTAGCTGACATGGCACAACAGCCCAGTGAAAACCGACTGCAATCAGCATTAGGACGATTGCTTAAACAAAAAGCGACTAAGCGTTATTACTCAAAACGTACCTGGTTGCTAATTCGTAACGCTAGCACTATTTGGCATAAGAGCGACTTTGAAGCGGCAATAAAAACAATAGTTTTTCCAAATACCCATCAATTTGAGCAAATATGGTTACTGTGTGATTTTTATCGCGGTGAGTTATTACGAGTAGATTAAAAGCGACTAGGGGATAGCCGCTTTTTTATTTAAATTGAATTGTGTTGCTTAGTTAAATTGAAACATGCTGCCTAAGCTTTCAAGCCCTGATTTTTGAGTTTTAGCTAAACATTTTGTGTCATCTAAAGATTTCTTTGTTGTTTCATCGGCAAGGCCTGTTACTTCTAAGCTCTTTTCTTGTTGATATTCGCGTAGTGCTAATACAGTTTGACGGTCGTATTTTACGTCTTCAGTCTCAAATTCTTCATAATTAGGTTGGTTTTTTAAATAGCCTAAGCAAACCAAGTTCATACGAGACATTGCTAAGTCCATTTTTTCATAATGTGGCATTCTATGATTCGGCACATCAACAGCAGCAGCAGGTGCTGCTTTTTTACTAGCTACCTTTTGCGGTGGTGGTGCTGTATAGCCTGCAGCAAGCGTGTTGTTTTGGTTATAGCGATAATAGGTGTCTGGGATTTTAGTTTCTAAAAACTCAACGGCTTTAATTATTACTTCACGTAGTGCTTTTTCTTTTGGTGTATCTGACCAGCCGCTAAGACTCCCTCCAACCAATGCGCCACCAAAGTTTGTTGCTGCGCTGGTAAAGTTAAAATCTTTACTACCGCCTTCAACACTAGTTGCAGCTAAAATACGTGAAGTGCGCGTATCAATTAACCTTAGGTCAATAGCCATATGCGATCCAGAAAAGCCAGCAGAAACAGAGCTAAACACATCACCAATAAAACCGCCCGAACCAACACTTGCACCTGAACTGTCATCATCAAACTCGGTAACCGCTGCAACGACTACAATCTCAGCGCCTTCAATTTCGCCATATGCAGCCCCAGATTGTGCACTCACTCTGCCTGATACTGCTAAATCTTGCTCCGAAAGCACAGCGTCTAGTGCTTGGCGTTCTAATACAATAAAGCGATTAGTGCCAACAAGTGCGGTGGTAAGTTGATCTGCCATACCTTCACCAATTTCTTTTCGCCACCATCTTGAGTTATTTGACTTATCAGTGAAACGTGCCACGGCGATACGTGCTTTAGGACCATTGTATTTTTGTTTACTTACTTCATTAATGTCAGGTGAATTTTTATTTGAAGTGACATTGGTTGAAGTGCTTTGACATGCGCTTAAGCTCGTTATTAATGCTGTGGCAAGTAGCGTTTTTTGTATGGATGAGAGCATAGTATTTTCCTTAATTTATCTGCTTAATTACATTTGTAGTTATTTTTTAGCAATGGCTAATTAAGGTTAATTTAAATAAATCAGTAGCTTAAAAATAGTACTCAGGCGAAAGCTTTGAGTACAGATGCGAAGCTAATGACTTTTACATGTTTGTGCTTCTCTATATTGTTTAGGTGTCACTGTATATTTGGCTTTAAAGCAACGAGCAAAGTAACTTTGAGAACTAAAGCCGGTGTTATCTGCAACTAAGCCTATAGTTAAGTCGCTATCAGCTAATAATTTTGCTGCATATTCTAGACGGGTATTGCGAATGTAATCACTGGGTGTAACGTCAAAAAGAGCTTTCATTTTTAATTGTAGTGCGCGAGGGCTCAAACACATTGCGCTGGCAAACTCTTCGACGCTAAACAGTTCATTTTGATAATTTTCGCGCAAGATTGTTTTTAAGCGTTCTGTAAATGTGTAATCTTTATTTTGCTCTATTTGCGCATCTAAGGTTACAGCATGTACTTGAGCTGATAACTGTTTAACTAAGTGTTTATTTAACGCATCACGAATACCTAATAAGCCATGAATCCGACTCTTTAATAATGATGCTTCAAAGGGTTTACACAGGTAGTCATCGGCCAGTAAATCAAGCCCTTTTATACGGCTATTACTGTCTGCTTTGGCAGAGAGTAATAAAACAGGAATATGGTTTATCGAAATGTCTGAGCGAATAGCGCTTAGAAGTTGATATCCATCCATCGTTGGCATCATCACGTCACTGAGCACCACATCGGGCATTTGAGTTTGGCACAGCAAAAGCCCTTCTTCTCCATTATTAGCGCTCAGACAGGTATAGTCATCACTAAACAGTGAAACCAGTAACTCACGCATTTCCACGTTATCTTCAACAATGAGTAGTTTTTTGTTGTTTTTTAGCGGCATAGTTTGAGAGGACGATAATTGTTTATCCGTTAATAAGTTACTTGATTCACACAATGGCAAAGTGACTGTGAAGCAACTTCCCTTGTTGATTTTACTAACTAATGAAATTTGCCCACCGTATTGCTCTACAAGCTGCTTAACCAGCGCGAGACCTATACCACTGCCTGTTTGGTTGTGTGCTGCAACACGAGTAAAACGTTCAAAAATAAGCGCTTGCTGGTGTTCTTCGATACCAATACCAGTATCAGATACCGTTATAACAACATTATTGTTTGTGTTAGAAAGCGTTAGATTAACGCTTTCATTTGATGGGGTGTATTTAAGTGCATTGGTCAATAAGTTATCAATAATAGATAAAGCATGTTTAGTTTCTAAATTTATATAATTAGGCTGTTGCGTATTGTCTTTAAAGGAAAAACTAATATTTTTTTGAGCAAACAAAATAGCGAAGTCGTCTACTATTTGTTCTATAAAAGGGCTTATAGAATAAGCGGATACATATTCTATAGTCGCACTTGGGCGCTGACTGAGCTGTAATAGCTCATTAATTAAATTAAGTAGGCGGAGCCCGTTACGCTTGATTATAGAAACTTGATGTTGCGCTTGAGCACCGAGTTGTTGCTGTTGTAAGTTTTCTACTGGCGCTAAAATTAAGCTTAATGGCGTTTTAAGTTCATGGCTAATATTATCTAAAAATTGGGTCTTTAGTTGATTAAGCTTTCTTTCTTGTTGAATGAGTTGCTCTGCGGTTTTAGCTCGATAGCGTGACGCTAAAATTAACCATGTAATAATCAAAACTATTATAAGGTAAGCCGCATACGCCAATTTCGTTTGCCACCAAGGAGGCGTTACTGTCAGCTTTAGCACAGTGTGAACTTTGCTCCATTGCCCGTATTGATCGCTTACTTTTAATTGTAATTGATAATTACCTGCACTTAGCTGCGAATAGTTAACTTGTCGTTGGCTTGCATCGGTATAGATAAATTGCTTATCTAAACCACTTAGCTTGTAAGCATACTGGTATTGATTAGCTGATGAGGCATTATTAACGGCGGAATATTTAAAGCCAATGACCCCTTGGCTAGTTGGAAAAGAGAGTTTTTTAGTATGATTTATTAGTTTTGCTGGCTTTTTTTGATCTGTTAGATAGTTTTTTGTTGAACTTGCTTGGTTATAAATTAATAGCTCAGTTAATACTGGGGTTGGGGCTGAAGTACTCAATAGCAGTTTACTAGGGTAAAACTGATTAAAGCCATTGATTCCGCCAAAAAATAGCTCGCCATCAGCTGCTTGAAAAGCGGCACCTAAAATAAACGAATTATGCTGCACGCCGTCACGAGGTAAAAAATGCTGCATAGCTTGATTCGTGGGATTATAGCGAGTGAGCCCTTGGTTACTGCTTACCCATAAGTGGCCTTTACTATCATCTTTAATAGCAAAAATATTATCGTTCAGTAATCCATCATGTTCGGTAATGTAAGAGATTTTTTGTGTTTTTTTATCAAGGCGGTTTAAACCACCAAAGGTACCCACCCATAGGGTATCGTTATTTTGCAAGTGCAAAGAGGTGACCATATTATGGCTTAAACCAGTCTGCGATGTCTGATCCGAGGGGTAATGAGTAAATGATTCATCCGCCATACTTAGATAGTCTAAACCTGCACGCGTCCCGACCCATAATCCGTTCGCATTGTGATCAAAAAGCAGAGTAAATACGGTATTGTTAGCAAGGCTATTTACTGAGTCGTCGTGCTTGTAATGTTGAACCTCTAAGGTGTCGGGATTAAAGCGTGTTAAACCTTGGTTGCTACCTAGCCATAAATTTCCTTTAGGATCGCTCGTTATCGCATAAACACGATCGCTGCTAAGTTGATGACTTTGCGTTGTATAGGCAATAAAATTATCTTCAGCTGGATTGTATTGCAGTAACCCACCGCCATAGGTACCAATCCAAAGTCGCTGTTGGTTATCTTCATGCAGGCTAAATACATTATTATTAGTAAGGCCGCTTTGCAATTTTGAGTTAACTTTATAGCGCTTAAAGCCAGTGTCGGTTTGTTTGTTTAAGCCATCACGCGTACCAACCCATAACTGACCTTGTGAATCTTTAAGTAGAGCGCGAACAAAATTATGACTAATGGTAGTCTCATCATCGCTCAAATGCTGTTGATGCGAAAATTGATTTTGCTTTTTATCATAACGTTGCAAGCCATAGCCATCAGTACCAATCCAAATGACACCGAACTGATCTTGATAAAGTGACAATAGGTAATCATTAGCAAGCCCATTTTGTTGCTGTTTATTGTGCGGTATGTGCTCAAAGTTATTTTTAGATGTACTTTGCTCTGTTTTATAAAATAAACCTTTTCCATAACTTGTCAGCCACATGGTATCGGTGTCGTCAATTAATATATCGGTGATCCATACATCTGTAAATTGAGCAAACTCCGCAAAAACCTCTGTTGTTGGAATAAATAAGCTAAGGCCTTGTTTGCTTGCTAGTAAAAGCTGCCCTTGTGTATTTAAGTGTAACCGCCATAAATTCTTATGGCTCTTTGCTATGTGTTTAAACGTTTTTAGCTCTGGGTTAAATTTAATTAATCCCTCGTTGGTCGCTAACCAGATATTCTGTTGAGCATCTATTACGATATCTTGTATTACGGTATTAGCTTGCTCGGGGCTATTATAGCTAAATGACTCAACTTCATTATTGACTATATTTAATCGTGTTAACTTTCCATGTTCATGGCCTAACCAAATATTATTTAGGTTATCTGACGCCAGTGACCATATACGGTTATCAGTAATCGCCAACTCAGTTTGCGTAGTAAAAACCTTAAATTGACCGGTTTGAGTATCAAGTAAGTTTAAACCATTACTGGCTGTAGAAAACCAGATAGCATGAGGGCCGCCAGCAAGGCAATCGGTGACCCAGTTTCCTGAAATACTAGCCTCAGTAGGGTGAGACTTGAAGCGTTTAAACTCATAACCATCAAAGCGATTAAGACCGCCTTGTGTGGCAAACCAATGAAACCCTTGCTCATCAGTGATGCTGCATGTAATCGAGTTTTGCGATAATCCTTGCTCACTCGAATATGTATCTAAGTGAATAGGGCGGGCAATAAGCATGCTATGAAACAAGCAAAAAATACTTAAAATGAGGGTTTTGAATAGGGTTTGAAGTAAAGGCACTGGCTTCCTTGTGCGAACAGTATTCCTAAAATTGAAACAATCATAAACTGCTTTTTTAATAATGTTAAGTTTGATTTTTACAGCCGTCAGTGAGATTTTAAGTTATGGGTATCTTTTTACTCTTGTGTTAATGAATTGCGTAAGTATAATAGGCATCCACTTTGCAGGGGCGTAGTTCCAATTGGTAGAACAGCGGTCTCCAAAACCGACGGTTGGGAGTTCGAATCTCTCCGCCCCTGCCAATTTTTTACAAAGTGAGTAAAGTCTAGAACTAAAAATCGGTTTAAGTAAGCTTGTTTTTAAGTTTAGATTTTAATGGATTAACCCTGTCGACGTGCAGGGTTGTTGTGTCTGTAGTTAAGGTAATAATATTATGAGCACGAATATAGAAACACCATCGAGTGGGATGGAGTCAGTAAAGTGGTTAGTAGCAATTGCGCTACTTGCAGGCGCAGTCGTTGGTAACCATATGTTTGCAGATCAGTCTGTATTACTACGTGCTATTGGCGTTGTGGTTGCGATAGCTGCGGGTTTAGCTATTGCTTCGCAAACTTTCAAGGGACGTACATTCCTTGCTTTTGCAAAAGAAGCGCGTATCGAAGTACGCAAGGTAGTTTGGCCGACGCGTCAAGAAACAACGCACACGACATTAATTGTAATGGTTGCAACAGTGATTATGGCATTAATCCTTTGGGGATTAGATGGCATTTTATTCCGCGCTGTAGGCTTTTTAACTGGATTGGAGATCTGATCCCATGTCGGATGAGAATAACGAAAAGAAACTACGTTGGTACGTAGTACAGGCTTTCTCAGGTTATGAGAAGCGTGTTGCTCAAACATTATTAGAGCATATTAAAATCAAAGGTCTAGAAGATAGCTTTGGTGAAGTATTAGTTCCTACTGAAGAAGTCGTAGAGATGCGTGCTGGTCAAAAGCGTAAATCTGAGCGTAAATTCTTCCCAGGTTACGTACTAGTACAAATGGATATGAATGATGCAAGCTGGCACTTAGTAAATAGCACTGAACGTGTTATGGGCTTTATTGGTGGCACATCAGACCGTCCAGCACCTATTAGCACCAAAGAAGCTGATCGTATTCTTAACCGTCTACAAGAGAACGCAGAAGCGCCTAAACCAGCAACATTATTTGAGCCGGGTGAAGTGGTTCGTGTTACTGATGGTCCATTTGCAGACTTTAGTGGTGTGGTTGAAGAAGTTGACTACGAAAAGAGCCGCGTTAAAGTGTCGGTACTTATTTTTGGTCGCTCTACGCCAGTTGAACTTGAATTTGGTCAAGTTGAACAAGATAAGTAATTGATTTAAAGCGTCGCGTTAAAAACTTTTAAATTTTTGGCACGAAGCTTGAAAAAGGCCGCTGATTAACTTATAATCAGCGGCCTTTTTGTATTCAGGGAAAACGTTTGTTTAACTGTTTACTAAAAAGTGAGAAACCAATTTTTAAACTGGGAAGCCGCTAGAGTACGCGTCCTCGCGCGCACAAGGCTAAGACCCACCTAATGAGGTATTTATAATGGCTAAGAAAGTTGAAGCTCTAATCAAGCTACAAGTTGCTGCTGGTATGGCTAACCCTAGTCCTCCAGTAGGTCCAGCACTAGGTCAACACGGTGTAAACATCATGGAATTCTGTAAAGCGTTCAACGCACGTACAGAATCTATCGAAAAAGGCGCTCCAGTTCCTGTAGTGATCTCTGTTTACGGCGACCGTTCATTTACGTTCGACATGAAAACGCCACCGGCTGCTTACTTACTTAAGAAAGCTGCAGGTATCAAATCTGGTTCAGGCCGTCCTAACACTGAGAAAGTAGGCACAGTAACTCGTGCTCAACTTGAAGAAATCGTTGAGACAAAGAAACCAGACCTTACAGCTTCTGATTTAGAAGCTGCGGTTCGCACTATCGCAGGTTCTGCGCGTGCGATGGGCTTGAACGTAGAGGACTAAGATAATGGCTAAATTAACTAAACGTATGCGTACTATCCGCGAAAAAGTGGAAGTAACTAAAGATTACGAAATTAACGAAGCAGTTGCTCTTTTAAAAGAACTAGCGACAGCTAAATTCGTAGAAAGTGTTGACGTTGCTGTTAACCTTGGTATCGATGCTCGTAAATCTGATCAAAACGTTCGTGGTGCAACTGTACTACCTAACGGTACTGGTCGTGACGTTCGTGTTGCTGTATTCACTCAAGGCGCTAATGCAGAAGCTGCAAAAGAAGCCGGTGCTGAATTAGTAGGCATGGAAGATCTTGCTGACCTAGTTAAGAAAGGCGAGATGAATTTTGACGTTGTTGTTGCATCACCAGACGCTATGCGTGTTGTTGGTCAACTAGGTCAAATCTTAGGCCCACGTGGTCTAATGCCAAACCCTAAAACTGGTACTGTAACACCTAACGTTGCAGAAGCAGTTAAAAATGCGAAAGCAGGTCAAGTGCGTTACCGCAATGACAAAAATGGTATCATCCATACTACTATTGGTAAGGTTGATTTCACTGCTGAGCAGTTACAACAAAACCTTGAGGCTCTAATTGTTGCGCTTAAGAAGGCTAAACCTTCTCAAGCTAAAGGTGTTTACTTGAAGAAAGTAACTATCTCTACAACAATGGGCGCAGGTGTTTCTGTTGACCAAGGCACTTTAAGCACAGTTGTTGCTTAATTGAGTGTTTACATGGCGTGAAATTTGTACTATAATTTTGCGCCATTTTGCTGATTAATTTAGTTAATCGCAAAGTAAAGAATTCGGGTTGAAGTCCATAATTTCGAAGCGCCTTCGGGCAACGCGATAAATTGGGCTTCCGTCCAAGACCGTAGGCGGCTTCGGCCTTAATATTACCTACGTAGACGGTGTGAATCCCCAGATAGATTTTTCCTAATCTTCTGGCTCTCGCCGTAAAAAGCATCTCCACCTTTATTGGTGGGGAAGAGTAAAACAGGGAAGCCGATGTACGGTAACCCATTAAACCAGGAGTAACACCCATGGCTTTAAATCTTCAAGGCAAAAAGGCAATTGTTGCTGAAGTCAACGAAGCAGCCACTGGTGCTCTATCTGCAGTAGTTGCAGATTCTCGTGGTGTAACAGTTGGTGCAATCACTGCCCTTCGTAAAGAAGCTCGCGAAGCGGGTGTTTGGATGAAAGTTGTCCGTAACACTCTAGCTAAACGTGCTCTTGAAGGAACAGACTTTGAATGCCTATCTGATTCATTTGTTGGTCCAAGCTTAATCGCTTTCTCATCAGAGCACCCAGGTGCTGCTGCGCGTATCTTTTCAGACTTCGCGAAAAAGAATGAGAAATTTGAGCTTAAAACGGCCGCTTTTGAAGGTAATGTAGTAGATGCAGCTATGCTTGCAACTCTACCTACATACGACGAAGCTGTTGCACGCTTAATGAGCGCTATGAAAGAAGCGTCTGCTGGTAAATTGTGTAAAACAATTGAAGCAGTACGTGTACAGAAAGAAGAGCAAGCTGCTTAATTTTAAGCTGTTTAATCCCTTTCGGTGTAAATTTATTTGGACCTTAGAGTCCGTTAATTATTAGGAAATTTGTAATGTCTGTAACTAAAGACCAAATCCTTGACGCAATTGCTGAAATGTCAGTAATGGACGTTGTTGCTCTAGTTGAAGCAATGGAAGAAAAATTCGGCGTAACTGCTGCAGCTGCTATGGTAGCAGGTCCTGCTGCTGAAGCTGCTGAAGAGAAAACAGAATTTGACGTAATCCTTACTGGCGCTGGCGCTAATAAAGTTGCGGCAATCAAAGCTGTACGTGGCGCAACTGGTCTTGGCTTAAAAGAAGCTAAAGCTCTAGTTGAAGCTGCTCCAACTCCAGTTAAAGAAGGTATCTCTAAGGAAGAAGCTGAAGCTCTTGCTAAAGACCTTACAGAAGCTGGTGCTGAAGTTGAGGTTAAGTAATCTAGCTTTTGCTAGGTTCGCTGCCTGAGAAATCAGGCAAGGGCTGGTGATTATTTAATCACCGGCCTTTTTGCGCTATAGAGCGACTATTCTTATAGCGCAAATAAAATCTGATTTATTCTTTAATTTCAACACTTTATAGTTTGCTAGTGTTGAGGTGGGATTAAGTTGGAACAACAGTTAATGTTGTACATCTTGGCATAGATGCCAGTTAAGTCTGTTCTTACAAGAACAGGTCGGGTCAAAGATCAGCAAGCTGAGGAACCCCATGGCTTACTCTTATTCTGAAAAGAAACGTATCCGTAAGGATTTTGGTAAACGTCCACAAGTTTTGGATATACCTTTCTTACTGTCGACGCAGTTAGAATCGTTTAAAAAATTCTTAGTCCCGGACGCTGATGGCGATCATGGTTTGGAAGCTGCCTTCCGTTCTGTGTTCCCAATTAAAAGCTACTCGGGAAATTCTGAGCTTCAATACGTAAGTTATCGTATTGGTGAGCCAGTATTCGATGTAAAAGAATGTCAAATTCGCGGTGTGACTTATTCTGCTCCACTTCGCGTGAAACTGCGTCTTGTAGTAATGGACAAAGAAGCTCCAGGCACAGTTAAAGACATTAAAGAGCAAGAAGTTTACATGGGCGAAATTCCGCTCATGACCGATACCGGTACTTTTGTAATCAATGGTACAGAGCGTGTTATCGTTTCTCAGCTACACCGTAGCCCTGGTGTATTCTTTGATAACGACCGCGGTAAAACTCACTCGTCAGGTAAAGTGCTTTATAACGCACGTGTAATTCCTTACCGTGGTTCATGGTTAGACTTCGAATTTGATGCAAAAGATAACTTATATGTACGTATTGACCGTCGTCGTAAATTACCGGCGTCTATCATCTTACGTGCACTTGAGTACACGAGTGAAGAAATCCTAGATATCTTCTTCGATACTACTGCGTTTGAAATCGCTGACGGTAAGGTTCTTATGGAACTTGTGCCTTCACGTTTACGTGGTGAAACTGCCGCTTTTGATATCAAGAGCGAAGACGGTGAAGTCCTTGTTGAAAGCGGTCGTCGTGTTACGGCTCGCCACATCAAGAGCATCGAGAAAAAAGGCATTAAGCAATTAGAAGTACCACATGAGTACATCATTGGCCGTGTATTAGCGAAGAACTATGTTGATGAGTCAACAGGTGAAATCATTGCTACTGCAAATGACGAGCTAACGCTTGAAATGATGGCTGAATTGGTTAAAGCCGGTCACACGACCATTGATACACTATACATCAATGAAGTGGACAGCGGCGCTTACATGTCAAATACGTTGAATATTGACTCGTCAAGCAACCGTTTAGAAGCACTAGTAGAAATTTATCGCATGATGCGCCCAGGCGAGCCACCGACGAAAGACGCGGCTGAAGCCTTATTTGAGAACTTATTCTTCTCAGAAGAACGCTATGACTTATCAACAGTAGGTCGTATGAAGTTCAATAGCCGTGTTGGTTACGATTCAGACACAGGCCCTGGCACATTAAGCAAAGAAGACATCGTAGCGGTTATGAAAGTATTGATTGCTATTCGTAACGGTGTTGGCGATGTTGATGATATAGACCACTTAGGCAACCGTCGTATACGTAGTGTTGGCGAAATGGCTGAGAATCAATTCCGTGTAGGTTTAGTACGTGTAGAACGTGCTGTACGTGAGCGTTTAAGCTTAGGTGACCTTGATGCGGTAATGCCACAAGATCTTATTAACGCTAAGCCTATTTCGGCAGCGGTTAAAGAGTTCTTCGGCTCGTCTCAGTTATCACAGTTTATGGACCAAAATAACCCGCTATCAGAAGTAACGCATAAGCGTCGTATTTCTGCATTAGGTCCGGGCGGTCTAACTCGTGAACGCGCTGGCTTTGAAGTACGTGACGTTCACGTAACTCACTACGGTCGCGTATGTCCAATCGAGACTCCTGAGGGTCCAAACATCGGTCTAATTAACTCATTGTCTACGTATGCACGTACCAATGACTACGGTTTCTTAGAAACACCTTACCGCAAAGTGGTAGACGGTGTAGTAACTGATGAAGTTGATTACCTATCAGCCATTGAAGAAGGTCAGTTTGTTATCGCACAGGCGAACTCAAACTTAACTGAAACCAATGAGTTTGTAGATGAACTTATTCCATGTCGTCACAAAGGTGAATCAACCTTTATGGGTCGTATGGACCAGCAATATATGGATGTATCACCACAACAGGTGATCTCTGTAGCGGCAGCACTTATCCCGTTCCTAGAACACGATGATGCTAACCGTGCATTGATGGGTTCAAACATGCAACGTCAAGCAGTACCAACATTGAAAGCGGACAAACCGTTAGTAGGTACAGGTATTGAGTTAACACTAGCAAAAGATTCTGGTGTAACGATTGTTGCTAAACGTGGTGGTGAAGTAATGTATGCCGACGCAAGTCGCATCGTTGTTAATGTACATGAAGAAGAGCGCATCCCTGGTGAAGCGGGCATCGACATCTACAACTTAACCAAGTACACACGTTCTAACCAAAATACATGTATTAACCAAAAGCCGACTTGTATGGTTGGTGAACCGGTTACTCGTGGCGATGTGTTAGCAGATGGTCCTTCGACTGACTTAGGTGACTTAGCCCTTGGTCAAAACCTTCGCGTGGCATTCATGCCATGGAACGGTTACAACTTCGAGGATTCAATCTTACTATCAGAGCGCGTAGTTGAAGAAGATCGTCTAACGACTATCCACATTCAAGAACTACAGTGTATCGCCCGTGATACTAAATTAGGCTCAGAAGAGATCACAGCAGATATCCCGAACGTGGGTGAATCTGCACTAGGCAAGCTTGATGAATCAGGCGTTGTATATATTGGTGCTGAAGTTAAAGGCGGCGATATCCTAGTAGGTAAAGTGACTCCGAAAGGCGAAACGCAATTAACACCAGAAGAGAAGCTACTACGTGCTATCTTCGGTGAAAAAGCGTCTGACGTTAAAGACAGCTCTTTACGTGTACCTAACTCTGTAACTGGTACTGTAATCGACGTACAAGTTTTCACCCGTGATGGCGTTGAAAAAGATAAGCGTGCGTTAGAAGTTGAAGACATGCAGCTTCGCGAAGCGAAGAAAGACTTCAACGAAGAGTTCCGTATTCTAGAAGCTGGTGTTTTAGAGCGTGCTCGCAAGTTACTTGTGGCAGCTGGCTTCGATGAAGACAACTTAGCGTCACTGAATGCTGAAAAGTTGCTAACTCAAAGCCTTGCTGAAGAAGACAAGCAAGCTGAACTTGAGCAACTAGCTGCACAGTACGATGAGCTTAAAGCTGAATACGATAAGAAGTTTGAAAACAAACGTCGTAAAATTACTCAAGGTGATGACTTAGCACCAGGTGTACTTAAAATTGTTAAAGTATACTTAGCTGTTAAACGTCGTATCCAACCGGGTGATAAAATGGCGGGTCGTCACGGTAACAAAGGTGTTATCTCGACTATCGTACCAGTAGAAGATATGCCATACGATGACAAAGGTCGTACGGTAGATATCGTACTAAATCCACTAGGTGTACCATCGCGAATGAACATCGGTCAGATCCTTGAAACACATATGGGTCTAGCTGCACGCGGTATTGGTGAGCGCTTAGAAGAAATGATGAAAGAGCAACGCGAGCTTCATGAGCTACGTGAATTCATCAAACAAGCTTATGAGATCGGTGAATCTCGTCAGGTTGTGGATATCGCTAGTTTCTCTGATGACGAAATTCGTCGTTTAGCTGAAAACTTAAAAGGTGGTTTACCGATTGCTACTCCTGCATTTGATGGCGCGAAAGAAGACGAAATCAAAGACATGCTAGAGCTAGGCGGCTACCCTAGAAGTGGTCAGGTTACACTTTATGATGGCCGTACTGGCGATCAGTTTGAACGTCAAGTAACTGTAGGTTACATGTACATGCTTAAACTTAACCACTTGGTTGATGATAAGATGCACGCGCGTTCTACTGGTTCTTACAGCCTTGTTACTCAGCAGCCGCTGGGTGGTAAAGCACAGTTCGGTGGCCAGCGTTTTGGTGAGATGGAAGTATGGGCACTTGAAGCTTACGGTGCTGCTTACACTCTACAAGAAATGTTAACAGTGAAATCGGATGACGTGAACGGTCGTACTAAGATGTATAAAAACATCGTTGATGGTAACCATAAAATGGAACCAGGTATGCCAGAATCGTTCAACGTATTGTTGAAAGAAATCCGCTCACTGGGTATCAACATCGAGTTGGAAGAAAATTAAGCCAATTAGATGCTGCAGTGAACGCTGCAGCATCTGTTATGGCTGAATAGAATGTAGGGACGAGAACATCCGTCCTCAAGATTAACTCCGACAGGAGAGCTAAGGTGAAAGACTTACTTAAGTTTCTGAAGCAACAAAATAAGACCGAAGAATTCGATGCAATTCGCATTGGTCTTGCTTCACCAGACATGGTTCGTTCATGGTCATACGGTGAAGTAAAGAAACCTGAGACTATTAACTACCGTACTTTCAAGCCTGAGCGCGATGGCTTATTCTGTGCCCGTATTTTCGGCCCAGTGAAAGATTATGAGTGTTTATGTGGTAAATATAAACGCCTTAAACACCGTGGTGTGATCTGTGAAAAGTGTGGCGTTGAAGTAACACTCACTAAAGTGCGTCGTGACCGTATGGGTCATATAGAACTGGCAAGTCCAGTTGCGCATATATGGTTTTTAAAATCATTACCGTCACGTATCGGCTTAATGCTTGATATGACGCTTCGTGATATTGAACGTGTTCTTTACTTCGAATCATTCGTAGTAACTGAGCCTGGTATGACAACGCTTGAGCGTGGTCAGCTATTAGGTGAAGAAGAATACCTAGATGCACTTGAAGAGCACGGCGATGAGTTTGAAGCGAAGATGGGTGCTGAAGCAGTATTAGACTTGCTTCGTGAACTCGATCTTGCTCAATTAATTGCAGAGATGCGTGAAGAGTTACCAACAATTAACTCTGAAACTAAGCGTAAAAAGATCACTAAACGTCTTAAGTTAATGGAATCGTTCCACCAATCAGGTAATAACCCTGAGTGGATGATCATGACAGTACTTCCAGTATTGCCACCTGACTTACGTCCATTAGTACCACTAGACGGTGGCCGCTTTGCGACATCTGATCTAAATGACCTTTACCGTCGTGTTATTAACCGTAATAACCGTCTTAAGCGTCTACTAGATTTAGCTGCACCAGATATTATCGTACGCAACGAAAAACGTATGTTACAAGAAGCGGTTGATGCGCTACTTGATAATGGTCGTCGTGGTCGTGCAATTACAGGTTCTAACAAACGTCCACTTAAATCGCTTGCTGATATGATCAAAGGTAAGCAAGGTCGTTTCCGTCAGAACTTACTTGGTAAGCGTGTAGATTACTCTGGCCGTTCTGTAATCACGGTTGGTCCTACACTTAAGCTTCATCAGTGTGGTCTTCCTAAGAAGATGGCATTAGAGCTTTTCAAACCATTCATCTATGGCAAATTAGAACGTCGCGGCATGGCTACGACAATCAAAGCAGCTAAAAAGATGGTTGAGCGTGAAGTAGCGGAAGTATGGGATGTACTAGACGAAGTAATTCGTGAACATCCAGTATTACTTAACCGTGCACCAACACTTCACCGTTTGGGTATCCAAGCGTTTGAACCTGTGCTTATCGAAGGTAAAGCGATTCATTTGCATCCATTAGTATGTGCGGCTTACAACGCCGACTTCGATGGTGACCAAATGGCGGTACACGTACCGCTAACAATTGAAGCGCAGCTAGAAGCTCGTGCGTTAATGATGTCTACAAACAACATCTTATCGCCTGCTAATGGTGAGCCAATCATCGTTCCTTCACAGGACGTTGTATTAGGTCTTTATTACATGACGCGTGACCGCATTAACGCCAAAGGCGAAGGCACCGTATTTAAAGATCCTAAAGAAGCAGAAAAAGCATACCGTAGTGGTAATGCCGACCTTCACGCAAAAGTGAAAGTACGTATTAGCCAATCAGTAGCTAATGAAGATGGTGTTGTAGAAGATACAATCACTATCATTGATACTACAGTGGGTCGTGCAATTCTGTCTCTTATTTTACCTAAAGGTATGCCGTTTGAGTCAATCAACCAAGCTCTAGGTAAAAAGCAAATTTCTAGCTTACTAAATGAGTGTTACCGTCGTCTTGGTTTAAAAGACACAGTAGTTTTTGCTGACCAAGTTATGTACACCGGTTTCCACTACGCAATGAAGTCAGGTGTTTCAATTGGTATCGATGACTTAGTTATCCCACCAGTTAAAGCATCAATCATTGAAGCAGCAGAAGCTGAAGTAACTGAAATCAACCAACAATTCCAATCAGGTCTTGTAACGGCTGGTGAAAAGTACAACAAAGTTATCGATATTTGGTCACGTGTAAATGAGAACTTATCACGTGAAATGATGGCTAACTTGTCAAAAGACACCGTAGTGAATGCGCAAGGTGAAGAAGAAGAGCAACCGTCATTTAACTCAGTGTTTATGATGGCCGACTCAGGTGCTCGTGGTAGTGCCGCTCAGATCCGTCAGCTAGCAGGTATGCGTGGTCTAATGGCACGTCCAGATGGTTCAATCATCGAGACGCCAATCACGGCTAACTTCCGTGAAGGTCTAAACGTACTTCAGTACTTCATCTCAACGCACGGTGCGCGTAAAGGTCTTGCCGATACAGCACTGAAAACAGCGAACTCGGGTTACCTAACGCGTCGTCTAGTAGACGTTGCACAAGATTTGGTAATCAATGAAGACGATTGTGGCACAGAAGATGGCTTAACAATGAAACCGCTTATTGAAGGTGGTGACGTTGTAGAAGCACTTCGCGAACGTGTACTAGGTCGTGTTGTTGCTGAAGATGTTGTTATTCCAGGTACTAATACAGTACTTGTAGAACGTAACATCATGCTTGACGAAAAACTGTGTGACCTTTTAGAAGAGCACTCAGTTGATGAAGTTCGTGTACGTTCTGTTATCACCTGTGATAACGACTTTGGTGTTTGTGCTAAGTGTTATGGTCGTGACCTAGCACGTGGTCATATCATCAACGCGGGTGAATCAGTTGGTGTTATCGCGGCACAATCAATCGGTGAGCCGGGTACACAGCTTACGATGCGTACATTCCACATCGGTGGTGCGGCATCAAGAGCGTCTGCTGAAAATAATGTACAAGTTAAAACTAACGGTACATTAAAACTTCACAACGCTAAGTATGTATTAAATACAGATGGTAAGATTGTTATTACCTCTCGTTCTACCGAAATCACTATCATTGATAGCTATGGTCGTGAGAAAGAGCGTTATAAAGTACCTTACGGTGCGGTATTAACAGTGCAAGACAATGCAGAAGTTCAAGGTAACGACATTGTTGCTACTTGGGACCCGCATAGTCACCCAATCGTTCTTGAGCATAAATCAAAAGTATCGTTCAGCGATATCGATGATTCAAATACTGAAGCACAGACTGACGAACTAACGGGTTTAACTCGCGTAGTTGTTAAAGATCTTGCTAAAGCGAATGCGAAAGAGCCGAAACTTATCATTGAAAGTGATGAGCGTGGCTTGCAAGAAACACGTCTTCCTTCATTCACTACGATTGAAGTAACAGACGGCGCGACTGCAAATCCTGGTGACGTACTAGCACGTATTCCGCAAGAAGGTTCGAAAACTCGTGATATCACGGGTGGTCTACCACGCGTAGCCGACTTATTTGAAGCGCGTAAGCCGAAAGATCCAGCTATCTTAGCTGAAATCACCGGTACGATTAGTTTCGGTAAAGAGACTAAAGGTAAGAAACGTTTAGTTATTACTCCAGCTGAAGGCGATCATTACGAAGAAATGATTCCTAAGTGGCGTCAACTTAACGTGTTTGAAGGTGAGCAAGTGTCTAAAGGTGAAGTTATCGCCGATGGTCCAGAGTCACCGCATGACATCTTACGCCTACGTGGTGTGACTCATGTTGCTAACTACATTGTTAACGAAGTGCAAGAGGTTTACCGTTTGCAGGGCGTTAAGATCAATGATAAGCACATTGAAACTATTATTCGTCAAATGCTACGTAAATGTATCATTCTAGACGGTGGTGATACTGAGTTCTTAGCTGGTGAGCAAATTGAAGTGGCACGCGTTAATATCGCAAACCGCGACCTTGAAGCTCAAGGTAAGATCCCAGCTAAGTTTGAAATCCAGTTAATGGGTATCACTAAAGCATCACTAGCGACAGAATCTTTCATCTCAGCAGCCTCGTTCCAGGAGACAACTCGTGTCCTAACAGAAGCCGCTGTAAATGGTAAGAGCGATGAGTTACGCGGTCTGAAAGAAAACGTAATTGTGGGTCGATTGATCCCAGCCGGTACCGGTTTTGCGTATCATCAAGATCGTATGGCTCGTCGTAAGCAAAAAGACGTTGTTGAAGAGCAAACGGTAAGTGCAGAAGAGGCGACTCAAGCACTGACTGATGCCTTAAACGCGGATTTATCTGGAAATCAATAAACCGAATCTAATCAATAGATTAGAGTTTAGCAAGGTAGTTATCTACTGCCTTGCGAGCGGTTTAGGTTGACAGGTCAATCTTTGCTCATTAAAATTCCGCCACCCATTTACTTGCACGTTTAATACATGCTCGTAAAACAAGGGCGGATTTTTTATTTTTTTCAGTAGTAATTTTAATTTCAGGAGCTATTTAAATGGCAACTATTAACCAGCTAGTGCGTAAGCCACGTCGTAGCAAGGTTACTAAAAGTAACTCAGCTGCGCTTAAAGCGTGTCCGCAAAAGCGTGGTGTATGTACTCGCGTATATACAACTACACCTAAGAAACCAAACTCGGCGTTACGTAAAGTAGCTCGTGTACGTTTAACTAACGGTTTCGAAGTAACTTCATACATCGGTGGTGAAGGTCATAACCTTCAAGAGCACAGTGTAATCCTAATCCGTGGTGGTCGTGTTAAAGATTTACCAGGTGTGCGTTTCCACACTGTACGTGGTGCACTTGACTGTGCAGGCGTAAGCGACCGTCGTCAAGCTCGTTCTAAATACGGTGCAAAACGCCCTAAAGGCTAATTGTATTCCGTTAGTAAGGCCAAGCACTAAATATTATTAATTATTGTTTTGGGTTATTGTTCCAAAAGGACAAACCTGAATAAACCGGAGATACAAAATGCCTAGAAGACGCGTAATAGGTCAACGTAAAATTCTTCCAGATCCTAAGTTCGGATCGGAACTTCTTGCAAAATTCGTTAACATCGTAATGTTAGACGGCAAGAAATCTACTGCTGAAAAAATCGTTTATGGTGCGCTAGACGTGGCTGCTGAGAAATCAGGCAAGTCGCACCTAGAAATCTTTGAAACTGCACTTGATAACATCCGTCCACAGGTAGAGGTTAAATCTCGCCGTGTTGGTGGTTCAACTTATCAAGTACCAGTTGAAGTACGTCCAGTACGTCGCAACGCATTAGGTATGCGTTGGTTAGTAGACGCTGCACGTAAGCGTGGCGAAAAATCTATGGGCTTACGTTTAGCTCAAGAAATCGTTGACGCTGCTGATAACAAAGGCACTGCGGTTAAGAAACGTGAAGACGTTCACCGTATGGCTGAAGCGAATAAAGCATTCGCTCATTACCGTTGGTAATCTGTCCTTAACCTTTAAGAGGATTTTATGGCACGTACAACTCCACTTGAGCGTTACCGCAATATCGGTATTTGTGCTCACGTAGATGCAGGCAAAACCACCACAACAGAACGTGTTCTGTTCTACACAGGTCTTTCTCATAAGATCGGTGAAGTGCATGATGGCGCTGCAACTATGGATTGGATGGAGCAGGAACAAGAGCGTGGTATCACAATCACTTCTGCTGCAACAACGTGTTTCTGGAAAGGGATGGACGCTCAATTTGACGACCATCGCATCAATATTATTGATACCCCAGGGCACGTAGATTTCACTATCGAAGTAGAGCGTTCTTTACGTGTACTAGATGGTGCGGTAGTTGTTCTTTGTGCTTCATCGGGTGTACAGCCGCAAACTGAGACAGTTTGGCGTCAAGCGAACAAGTACGAAGTTCCGAGAATGATCTTCGTAAATAAAATGGATCGCACGGGCGCTGACTTCTTAACGGTTGTAAGCCAGGTGAAATCTCGTCTTGGAGCAACGCCTGTTCCAGTCCAGCTGCCTATTGGCGCTGAAGACGACTTTAAAGGTGTTATTGACCTTATTAAAATGAAAGCCATTAACTGGAATGATAAAGACCAGGGTATGACTTTCTCTTATGAGGCAATACCGGCAGAACTTCAGGAACTAGCCGAAGAATGGCGCTCTCACTTAGTTGAAAGCGCTGCTGAAGCTACTGAAGAACTAATGGATAAATACTTAGAAGGTGAAGAGTTAAGCGAAGCAGAAATTAAAAATGCTTTGCGTCAACGCACATTAGCGAACGAAATTGTTCCCATGACGTGTGGTAGTGCATTTAAAAACAAAGGTGTTCAAGCTGTGCTTGATTGCGTTGTTGAATATATGCCATCACCAACACAAGTGAAACAAATCCAAGGTATCTTAGAAAATGGTACTGAGGAAGAGCGTCCTGCTGATGATAAAGCGCCGTTTGCTGCTCTTGCATTCAAGATTGCAACAGACCCGTTTGTTGGCACTTTAACCTTTTTCCGTGTTTACTCTGGTACTGTTAAACAGGGTGACGCGGTATATAACCCAGTAAAAAGTAAGCGTGAGCGTCTTGGTCGTATCGTTCAGATGCATTCAAACTCACGTGAAGAGATCAAAGAAGTCCACGCAGGCGACATCGCGGCGGCTATTGGTCTCAAAGACGTAACAACAGGTGAAACACTGTGTGATCCGAACTCTATTATTACGCTTGAGCGTATGGAGTTCCCAGAACCAGTTATCTCTGTTGCGGTTGAGCCTCGCACAATCGCTGACCAGGATAAAATGGGTATCGCGCTAGGAAAACTAGCTGCAGAAGATCCATCTTTCCGCGTACAAACTGACGAAGAATCAGGCCAGACTATTATCTCTGGCATGGGTGAACTTCACCTTGATATCATTGTCGACCGTATGAAACGTGAATTCAGTGTTGAATGTAACGTTGGTAAGCCGCAGGTTGCATACCGAGAAGCTATTCGTTCAACTGTTGAAGTTGAAGGAAAGTTTGTACGTCAATCAGGTGGTCGTGGTCAATATGGTCACGTCTGGCTTAAACTTGAACCGATGGATATTTCGGATGATGAAGCCCCAATTTACGAGTTCGTAAACGAAACCGTAGGTGGCTCAGTGCCGAAAGAATACATCCCTGCGGTAGACAAAGGTATCCAAGAGCAAATGGCTCAAGGTGTACTGGCAGGCTACCCATTACTTGGTGTTAAAGCGACTTTATATGATGGTTCATTCCATGATGTGGATTCGAATGAAATGGCATTTAAAATAGCAGGTTCACTGGCTATGAGACAAGGTGCGCTAGATGCAAACCCTGCACTTTTAGAACCAGTAATGAAGGTTGAAGTACTCACTCCTGAAGCAAACATGGGTGATGTAGTTGGCGACCTAAACCGTCGTCGCGGCATGATCGAAGGCATGGAAGATGCACTTGGTGGCCTTAAGCAAATTAATGCTGTGGTACCACTATCTGAAATGTTCGGTTATGCGACTGCTTTACGATCTGCAACACAGGGCCGTGCCTCATACTCTATGGAGTTTTTGAAGTACGCTGAAGCCTCTAAGCAGGTTGCAGATACAATAATTTCAGCTCGCGCTGTTATATGATTTTAGCTTGTCTGGCTCAATACTGAGTCAGGCTTTAATTTCTTTATTAGGAATTTTTTAAGATGGCAAAAGAAAAGTTTGAACGCGTAAAACCGCACGTAAACGTTGGTACAATCGGCCACGTTGACCACGGTAAAACTACACTAACTGCAGCAATCACTAACGTACTTGCAAAAGTATACGGCGGTGTTGCTAAAGATTTCGCATCAATCGATAACGCTCCAGAAGAGCGCGAGCGTGGTATCACAATCTCAACTTCACACGTTGAGTACGATACACCTACTCGTCACTACGCACACGTAGATTGTCCTGGTCACGCCGATTATGTTAAAAACATGATCACTGGTGCTGCTCAAATGGACGGCGCTATCTTAGTAGTTGCTGCGACTGATGGCCCTATGCCACAAACTCGTGAGCACATCCTACTTTCTCGCCAAGTTGGCGTTCCTTACATCGTTGTGTTCATGAACAAATGTGACATGGTTGATGATGAAGAGCTACTTGAGCTAGTAGAAATGGAAGTTCGTGAACTTCTTTCTGAATACGACTTCCCAGGTGATGACTTACCACTAATTCAAGGTTCTGCACTTAAAGCACTTGAAGGCGAAGAGCAATGGGAAGCTAAAATCGTAGAGCTTGCAGAAGCACTAGATTCTTACATTCCAGAGCCAGAGCGTGACATCGATAAGCCATTCATCATGCCTATCGAAGACGTTTTCTCAATCCAAGGTCGTGGTACTGTTGTAACTGGCCGTGTTGAAGCTGGTATCATCAACGTGAATGACGAAGTTGAAATCGTTGGTATCAAAGAGACTACAAAGTCTACTTGTACTGGTGTTGAGATGTTCCGTAAGCTTCTTGACGAAGGTCGTGCTGGTGAGAACATTGGTGCACTTCTACGTGGTACTAAGCGTGAAGACGTTGAACGTGGTCAAGTACTAGCTAAGCCTGGTTCAATCAACCCACACACAACATTCACTTCAGAAGTATACGTACTTTCTAAAGATGAAGGTGGTCGTCATACTCCATTCTTCAAAGGTTACCGTCCACAGTTCTACTTCCGTACAACTGACGTAACAGGTGACGTACAGTTACCAGAAGGCGTAGAAATGGTAATGCCTGGTGATAACGTTAAGATGACAGTAACTCTAATCGCGCCAATCGCGATGGACGAAGGTCTTCGTTTCGCTATCCGTGAAGGTGGCCGTACTGTTGGTGCTGGTGTTGTTGCAACTATCGTTGAGTAATCAACTGTTGTAATGCATTAAGCATTAAAAAAACCCGAGCTTAGTCTCGGGTTTTTTAATGCTTGAAGAAAAGTGATTAGCTATCAGCTTTTAGCTGCTCGGTGCTAATGTAAGCTAAGTAGCCTGAGTTACTATCAACCCCGAGTAGAAGCCAGCGGTTTAAGAACCTCTGAATATCTATAGTTTAATATTTGAGCGCTTTTTTTCACAGGAGGGAATATGACTATACGCTAAAACTCAGTAAAGACATGTCTATTCATTGAATAGCTATCGACTCTTATAGACTATTAGCCTAAGCTAAAAATAGCTTAAATTTACAACAGGAAATGGGCGATGAATAATAAAAATAATTATCCGCAAGGTATATTTTGCTGGGCTGAACTGTGTACTCATAATTGGAAAGATGGAAAAGCTTTTTATACCTCGTTGTTTGAATGGGGGAATGACGACCAGCCAATTGGCGAAGATGAATATTACACAATGCTTCAAAAGCAAGGTGACGATATTGCTGCCATGTACCAAATGCCTAAAGAGCAAGTGGACGATTCCACACCTAGCTACTGGCTTACCTATATTGCAGTAGATGATGTTGATACATGTGCAATTAAGGCGCAAAAGCTAGGCGCGCAAATTATAACAGGCCCTCACAATGTTATGAATGCAGGGCGCATGTTAATGCTTAAAGACCCAACCGGGGCCACCGTAGCGTTATGGCAAGGTAAAGAGCATATAGGATGTCAGCGTCCTTGTGAGCTCGGCACGCCTTATTGGCACGAAATGGCAACGCGTGATAGCGAAGCGAGCCGTCACTTTTATTGCGAATTACTAGGTTGGCAAAGTGAAATAAAGCCTATGGAAGGTATGGATTACACCTTGTTCTTAGTTGCAGGTAAGCCTGTAGCGGGCATGCTACAAATGAATAATGAGTGGCCAGAAGACGTGCCTCCCCATTGGATGATTTACTTTGCCGTGGATAACTGCGATAGCTATGTAAAAAAAGCGGCGATCCTTGGAGGGCAAGTGTGCGTACCTGCTACAGATATCCCTGATGTAGGGCGTTTTAGTGTTATTTGCGATCCTCAAGGGGCTGTTTTTTCTATGATTGAATCGGCAATGGATGATATTAAAGCTTAGTAATTAGCAATGCTTAGGATTAATTTTAGGCTTTAGTATGGTTATTTAGTCGCAGTAATTATGTGCTTTTTTGCTATAATGGCGGTAATTACACCGCCAGTCAGCAAGAGAGTCCAATGGAACTTGAACAAGATAGCAATTTAACCCTCCCTTTATTTATTCTAGATGAGACACTAAGTACCCGTGACTTAGCGCAGCCTGACGTGAAAATTTCAGTTATTTTAAGTGATGAGCTACTGACTCAGCTATGTCAAAACCCCAGTGCTGACAGTAGTATTGGCATAAGCATTACGGACTATGAATTGAATGTCATCAATTCAAGCTTTTCAAGTGTAGTGCAAAGCGAACATGACGCTCAACTAACGCTCACTCAAGGCCCTCTATTAAGCGCTGTAGTGACTACAGTTGATGAGCTGACATTCGTATCACCTCAAGTTGATATGATGCCCACGTTCGATTTGGGCGATGAGGCAGAGTAATGAAAAAGATCATTATAAGTACATTTGTACTGATTATTTTAAGTGGCTGTGCCTACCTCGGAAATGCTCATTATAACGAACTGTTTGGTCCCGAAAAAACACAAGCGCGTATTGTTGACGCTAATAGTGGTGATGGCGCCGAATTTCTTCAACATGTAAAGCCTGTAATAGATACTCGCTGCGTGGTTTGCCATGGTTGTTATGATGCGCCTTGCCAGTTGAAGTTGTCGTCTCCTGAGGGAATAGATAGAGGGCTAAGTAAAGAGCTGGTGTACGACGGTACTCGGTTGTTAGCCTCAACGCCGAGCCGACTATTATTTGATGCAACCACCACTGAGCAATGGCGTGAAAAAGAGTTTAGCCCGGTATTAAACGAGCGAGCACAAAATGAAGAAGCCAATTTAGCCGGTAGTGTGTTATTTAACACGCTGGTATTAAAGCAAAGTTCACCTTTGCCAGAAGATGAAGTATTAGATGAACGCTTTGATTTTTCGCTTAGTCGCAACCAAAGTTGTGCGACCATGGGTGAGTTTGACCAATTAGCGGATGAGCAACCGCATGCGGGTATGCCTTATGGCTTACCAGGAGTGTCGGCTGCTGAATTTCAGCATCTACAAAATTGGATTAAAAAAGGTGGGAAAATGGCGCATATCAAGCCGCCATCAGCTGCTGAGCTTGCAAAGGTAAAAAACTGGGAAGCATTTTTAAATCAAGATGGTTTGAAGTATCAGTTATCAGCGCGTTATATTTATGAACATTGGTTTTTAGCGCACATCTATTTTAGTGATTCGCAATCACCAAACTTTTTTAAGTTGGTGCGTTCAAGCACTCCTCCTGGGGAAGATATTAAGTTAATTAGCGCTCGTCGCCCTTATGATAACCCAAATGTTGAGCGTGTTTATTATCGACTGCTTCACGACCGTTCTACTATTTTGTCAAAAACGCATTTGCCACTTAAGTTAACGGATGAGAAGTTAACGCGCTTATATCAGCAGTTCATCGCACCAAAATACACTGTATCTAGCTTACCAAGCTATGAGCCAGCACTTGCATCAAACCCATTTAAAACTTTTGAAGCACTGCCTATTGATGCTAAGTATCAATTTATGCTCGATGAAGCTGAGTTAATTATTATGGGCTTCATTAAAGGACCTGTTTGCCGTGGTCAAATAGCACTGAACGTGATTAATGACCATTTTTGGGTGGCATTTGCCGATCCTGAAAAAGTGGCGACTCCAGAGGTTGGTAAAATGCTAATGCAACATGAAGACGCATTAGAGTTACCAGCAGCCGAGGAGAGTAATGCGTTACCTATTTCTAACTGGGTAAAATACTCAGTTCGCGAAAAACGCTATTTAAAAGCCAAGGTAGAGCTAGCTAATAAAATGTTCAAAAATGGCGAGCACTTAACTACTGATTTACTGTGGAAAGGGGAAGGGCATAACCAAAATGCG
The DNA here is from genome assembly GCF_013394165.1 of Pseudoalteromonas sp. Scap06. Lineage (NCBI taxonomy): Bacteria > Pseudomonadati > Pseudomonadota > Gammaproteobacteria > Alteromonadales > Pseudoalteromonadaceae > Pseudoalteromonas > Pseudoalteromonas sp. Scap06. The sequence continues at coordinate 267,864 of NZ_CP041330.1, forward strand.
GCGCTGACAATTTTTCGCCATTTCGATAGTGCAACTGTTGTAAAAGGGCTTATTGGCCAGCAACCTAAAACGATGTGGGTACTTGATTATGCATTGTTTGAGCGTATTCACTACTTACTAGTGGCAGGGTTTGATGTGTATGGCAATATTGGCCATCAATTGATAACACGTTTATATATGGATTTTTTACGCTTAGAGGGTGAGCAAAACTTCCTTGCGTTATTACCCGAGTCACAACGCGAAGCTATTAAGCAGAGTTGGTATCGTAAATCACCGCCAAGTCTATCGACCTTTTTCGAAAATAACCGTGAGTTTAGTCAGCCCAGCGGTATTAGTTACCAAACTGATAAGCCACAATCAGAGTTATATGGATTAATTAAACAAACGCTTGAGCCGGTATTAAGTCCTCGTTATGACTATAAAAAAGTACCCGCACCATTAAGTACAATTAACACCATGCCCGCTAAAGCAATTAACTTACTCCCGCAGCTATCGTATGTGTTAGTAAAAGAGCAAGATGAGCACAAGGCTTATACGATTATTCATCATAACGCGCATTATAATATTTCGAGCTTATTAAACGAAGACGGCCAGCGTGCTTATGAAGAAGATACCGTGACAATTGTGCCAGGTTTTATTGGTGATTACCCATCAGCAATTTGGTATTTAAATAACCCGCAACAAGTTGCTGCATTTGCAGAGCAGCTACCGCTTATGCAAGTAGAGGCGGATTATCGGGCTTTAAAGTCTAAGTTTGCGATTCGTCGAACGCACCCTCAGTTTTGGCAATACAGCGATATATTACATCACGTTGCCCGCCAGTATCGAGGGGTTGAATTTGGTATGTTTGATTATAACCGCTTAGAAAATCGTTAATGATATTGTAAGTAGCCCAGCTTTTTAGTTGGGCTTTTTTATATCTAATAATTAGTGAATTAACTAATTAACTTGCTACAGTTAGACTAAAGTGAAAATAAAAAGCAGCTTGGTTTATGTTTAATATTGTAAAGAGTATTCGCAAACGTTATCGGTGGGCATTAATTGCTATTGCCTTGCTGATCAGCGTATCCGCACTACTCATGCAATACGTCTTTTCTGTGCAAAAATACGATGCGAAAATTATCAATATAGCGGGTAAGCAACGTATGCTGTCACAAAAAATAGCGTGGCATAGTAATGCGCTAATTAATCAAACAGCTAACAACGAACAACACCTGAAATCGTTAGCCCACTCACTTGGGTTATTCGAGCAAGGACATACTTTTTTACTCACTAAAAATAAGCAAGGTGAGGCGATTTATTTAAATGCTGCTTTAGTTGATTTATATTATGCCGCCCCAGGTAACCTAGATGCCGAGGTATCTAGTTTTATAAAACAAGCAAAAAAATTACTGACCCAACAAGAACAAGCGAATCCCGTGATGTTTTCTGTGGGCGAGATTGAAGCATTATTAAAAAAATTAGACACCGCGGTGAGCTTATTTGAGCAGCAAGCGGTGACAAAGGTTAATTGGGTAGCCAATATTGAGCTGTTGTGTTGGTTTTTGACTCTAGCGTTATTGCTTCTAGAGTTAAGATTTGTGTTTATGCCAATGGAAAGGCAAGTTTTGCAGACCCTGCTTGAGTATCAACAACAAAAAGAATTTGCCGAGCAAGTCAGTCAGAATAAAGAACATTTTATTGCACGCGCCAGTCATGAGTTTAGAACTCCGTTACAGGGATTAATTAGTTCTATAAATGAATTAAGCATTCCCAGCTCGCAACAACAAATTCAGCGTCAAGCTCAGTATTGTTCTGTTAGGCTGCTAGCGATGTTAGATGAACTTCAAGATTTACAGGCGCTTAGTTTAAACCGTTGGTCATTAAAGCCGACCTCAGACAACCTACTAACAACTTTAAACAAAATACTGGCTGTGTATCAATATGGCTGTACTGAGAAAGGGTTAAAGTTAATTACCGAGTTAGCACCGAACTTAGACTGCGCGGTGATTGTAGATCACGCACGGCTACAACAAATTGTTTCTGAACTACTTAATAACGCATTAAAGTTTACTGAGCAAGGAGAGGTCACCGTCATTGCTACGCTCAATAACCATCAGTTAGAGTTAAGCATAAAAGACAGTGGTTGTGGCTTTAGCCACCAAATTGATCAGCTCGAATTAAACAACAATCAACAAAGTAACCATTTTCAAGGCCTTAGAACAGGGCTTACCCGCGTGCAATATATTGTTAATGCGCTTAATGGCGACATTCGTTTTGAGAATAATCATCCACAAGGCGCCATTGTATTTTTAAGCCTACCATTAGAGATGGACACAAGCGAAACTAAGCCAACGCGCTTGCCTGATGATCTTAAGTGTTTAGTGGTTGAAGATAACCCGCTCAACATGTTAGTTCTAACAAAGTTATTAAGTTCTTTGAATATACAGGTTGAATCGGCTGAAAATGGCAAAGTCGCTTGTGAAATGGCGGCTGAAAATAGCTATGATGTTATATTTATGGATTTAAATATGCCGGTTTTGGATGGCTTTGAAGCCACAAAGCTGCTACATGAAAAAGACAAAACACGACCCATTATTGTGGTTACCGCAAACACTTCTGATAGTGATATAGCTCGCGCTAAAGCTTGTGGAGCAATAAGTCATATTCATAAACCTATAGATCAGCAAAGTATAATAGCGGCACTAAACGATGCTCTTCTAACAGAGGTTGATTAAATCTCACTTGCCTAATTGTTATTTTGTACGTTAATTTGAATTTTTAAGCCTTATTTTGGGATCTAGTGTGCGCTCAATTTTACTTCAGCAATTTAATGGTTATTTATCCACCGGTGGCAGTAATCGCTATTATATTAAGGATTTAACTTGGCAAGTAAAACAGGGGGAACACTGGGTATTGCTTGGCGGCAATGGCGCCGGTAAATCTGCGCTTGGGGCTACGCTTATTGGTGAAGCCAAGCAACAAAGTGGGCAACGCCATAGTACTTTTAATAATCTACAGTTAGTTTCAAGTGATTTACAAAAGCAGTTATTAAGCGCTAATCGCAAAAGTGATAAACCACAAAAAGTAACCGACATACTCTTTTCTGCGCCTGAAATTAATCGCGATTTATGTCAACAGCTAATTACTGCTCTTAATTTTGATGCCTTACTTAATCGTAATTTTACTGATTTATCGACCGGTGAAACACGTAAATTATTATTGATTAAAGCACTGTCTGCTAATAGTGATTTAGTTGTGCTTGATGAACCATTTGATGGCTTAGACACTGAATCGGCTAGGCAGTTAAACCGCCTATTAAAGCAACTGAGTACGCACACTTGCTTTGTGTTTGTACTAAACCGTGTTGATGAAATTCCTGCGTTTGTTGATCACTTTGCTTATGTGAGCAAGGGTCTTTTACAACATAGCTTAGCAAAACCGTGCGCAGCAAAACGAGCCGATTTATTTAAGTTACTGCATTTAGAACATACATCTATAACTATTCCAGATTCACCCGAGCCTACTTTTATTTCAAATGTAAACGCGCCACTCGTTAAGCTTACTGATACGCATGTACGTTATGGTGAACAGACTATTTTTGAAAACTTAAACTGGACGATTAAGCAACACCAACATTGGCAACTTACCGGCAAGAATGGCTCAGGAAAAACCTGTTTATTAAATTTAATCACCGGTGATAACCCTCAGTGTTATAACAATGAGATTGAGGTGTTTGGTTTTAAGCGTGGCACAGGAGAGAGTATTTGGGATATAAAACAGCATATTGGTTATATCTCTAATACCTTGCATTTACAGTATAGAGTGAGTATTTCGGCGCTCAATACTGTTATCTCTGGGTTTTTCGATAGTATTGGTTTATATCAACAAGCCAGCGAGTTACAAATGCGGTTAGCGAAACAGTGGCTGGCATTAATTGGCCTAAGCGATAAAGCAAATTGCACTTTTACTCAACTATCGTATTGCGATCAGCGCTTATTACTGATTGTACGCGCAATGGTTAAACACCCCGCATTAGTTATTTTGGATGAGCCATGTTTAGGGCTTGACGAGGCAAATCGTCAACGCGTTTTACTGCTTATAGAAAAGGTGTGTGCGGCAAAAACGAGTACTGTTATTTATGTAAACCATCATGCAGCAGATGCCATTAAAGGGGTTGAACACACCCTAAAAATGGAAGACTTTAAACCAACTCATTATGAGCAGCAGGCGGCTCATAATGAGTCGATTATATAAGCTTGTTTATAACTGAGTCACTGTGAATCCTTGGTCACGCAGTTGTTTAATTAAGCCATGTTGCTCAACTAAATGCAGAGCACCTACAGCTATAAAAATATTGCCTTGTTCAAGTTTTGGGGTGAGCTGAGTGACCCAATTATTATTACGCTCAATTAGCATCACTTGTTCGCTTTGTTGGCCGTATTGGCTGTTATCAAAACTGGTGTGGTAGTAGCTGGTTAGGGTTTTCATATCGCCCTGCTTCCATGCATTTACTAGAGAAATAAAGTAGGTATTAATATCACTGAGTTGTTCAAAGGTTTCTGCCATCATAGCGTTGCTTAATGACTCTAAACCATTAAACATTTGTAGCTGCTGCTCTATGGTTTCAAGCTCCGCAATTTTAATATTATGCTGTTGGGCATAATCTAATATTTGCTTATCAATGCCATTTTTATCTGAATATCCTGCGTTTTGAAACTCAATTTGCATCATGGTTAACATGACAGCCCAAGGTTTAAAGCTGTTGAACATGGCAATATCAATCGACTTTTTTGCAAAGTAGTCTTTCAGGAGTTGATAATTTTCTGTCGACAGCTCACTCTGTAGTGTACGCCCGTTATTAAGCAGCATATACGGCATAGAGCGTTGCTGCATTTGTAAAGGTGATAGCTTACTAATATCCACTTCAACAACCACTTGCTTGCTGTTACCTAGTGCGTTAGTCACTTTTTGTGGTAGCCCTTTCATGCTGGCATCACCTACATGCACGGTGCCAAATAAATATGAACTAGCGCCTTGTTTTTCTATTTTGAATAGAGCTGGAGCTGCATAGCCATTCACACTAAATGCTAAAAAAACGAACGCCATCAATATATGACTGATACGCAATGACACTTTCATAAAGAATCCTAACCAAGTTAAAGTTGTTTTATAAATACTAACTTAGTTTACTTTATAGGTAACGTAAAAATGCCAGATTAAAAAGCGCTATTGATACCAATTATTGCTGTAGGCCATGTTGCCAAAATTAGTCAAAACGCGTTCACTTTGTTATGAACTCAAGGCGATTCGTGAAAAGCTTCATAGACTGAGAAAAAACACCACCATGACCTACAGCAGCACTAATGCTTTTTTTACCTTGGCTAATTAAGCCCATAAAACAGACCACCAAAGCAGAACGGTGATGAGCATGGCGATAAAGACACTGGCAGAAGCGATGTCTTTAGCTAGGCCTGATAGTTCATGATATTCGCTACCGATGCGATCAACCACCACTTCGACTGCGGTATTGACCAACTCAGCAAATAACACAAACAATAAGCTGGCAATCAATATTAATTTGCTACTTAAGGTAATTTCTTGCAAGCAGGCAAATACGCCTAGCAAACTAAATAAAACCAACTCTTGCTGAAAAGCAGCCTCAAATCGGCTCATCCATTTTAGACCATTAAATGTATGGCTTAAGGTAAAAATTAGGCGCATTAGGCCTTGGCGTTTTATAACGGTTTTATTATTCATATTTTAGCTTCGCTATGGTTAATCGTTTGACATGACGCGAGTAAATCTTCAGAGGTTTGGTAGGTTTTACTCGCAACACCGGTTAAGTTTAAAAGGGTATGAAAAATAGCATCGTGTGATTGCGCTAAAGTGCTATTTAAATTGTTGAGACACTTGGCTGTAATGCGCTGATTATGCTCATCAGCCCAGATGTAAAGAGGCACATGGGTTTGAGCTGTTGGTGCAAATGCATAGGGAAAGCCATGTAAGTACGCACCATTTTCACCGAGCGACTCGCCATGGTCCGACACATACAGTAATTGCTTATCAATATTGGCCGGTAGTGCCTTTAACTGTTCAATAACTTGAGCGTTGATAAAATCACTATAAGCAATTGTATTGTCGTAGGTGTTAACCAGTTCTTCAGCGTTACAGTTCTGAATATCGCTGCGGTCGCAGGTTGGACTAAACTGTTTAAACTTTTCAGGGTAGCGCTTAAAGTAAGTAGGGCCATGTGAACCCATCATATGCAGCACTATAAGCGTATTAGCCTGACTCAAGTTAGCAAGCTTGTGCTTTAGTGGGGCTAGCAACGCTTCATCAAAACAGTATTTACCATCACATAGTCCGGATGCTTTGCTATCAATATTAATGGTAGGTACGCGCGAGCAGACGTTTTTACAGCCACTGTTATTATCAACCCATAAGACATCTGCGCCTGCTTGCTGTATCAAATCAATCACGTTTTGCTGATTATCACTGTCTAAACGAGAAAAATTGGCATGAGTTTGCAGTGAAAACATACACGGTACTGACACTGCCGTGGCCGTGCCACACGACGATACATTATCGAAATAAGTGACATTATGTTTTTGTGTGTATTGGTTGGTATTGCGCTCATAGCCTTGGTAGGAAAAGCTTTCAGCTCGTGCGGTTTCACCTACTACTATGACAGTAACTCGTGTTGTACTTGGCGATGCTAAAGTTGGTGTGGTATCAATATTTTTAAATTTAATATCGCTGTAAAGCAACTGGTCACGTGCATACTTATAGCCACTAGAAAGGTATTGAAATGGAATGATTTCTTTTTTCAATATACGGTTATTTCGACCTGTTGCCGCGTAATCGGCGTAAAAGTTTACTACCACTAAAGCAATCAAAGCACCGCATGCTAGTAACAGTTTAATACGACTGAGTATCTCTTTGTGTGGGCGGGCACAGTTTACGTTTATACGACTCAAAACAAAGGCAGGTAATGCGCCAAAAAGCAGTAAAAAGCCAACAAGTTGCAAGTTTAAATAGCTTAACGCTTCACTAGAGTCCGTCTCTGCTGCGTTTTGTATCATTGAGTAATCAAATACCACTCCATAGTTTAATGAGCTGTAAAGTGCGGCACTTGAGAGCACGAGTAGTAAGTAGTTGATGGGTTTTAATAGCCCTCGAACAGACACCAAAGAAAAAAATATAACTAATAAACACACAAGTAGTAGCGGTACAGAGAATAGAAATAACCACGAAAATGTGTGCAGCGAAGTAATAGCGCTAAACGCACCATGCATAAATGGAATATTAATGATTAAGCCATAATAGCATGCCATTAAAATAACAAATGCATTAGCGCTGCAGTTAAAGTAAAAGCGCTTTTTGGTGTTTGCTTGCGATTGCTTACTGAGTTTGAAAATTGAATTCATAACACATCTCTTTTTAGTGAACGTTGTTATGCTAGGTCGTCACACTTAAGAAACACTTAAGAAGTCAATTTATTTTATTTTGTGAGCTATAAAATACAGCGGTTTGCTAAAAATTAATCAAACCATAATTCACCGTTATAAGAATAGTGAATTTCCTGAGTTGAAATGAAGGGATAAAAAATTCACTTTGTTTAGGTTGTTTGAATTTTAAAACCTAGGCCTGCGTATTTTTATAATTATTTTGGATTGAATTTGATGTTGACTTAGCGCCCTGAGCGCGGTACTAATATAAAAAGACAGCGAAACAAGAGTTTCGTAATTACAGAAATTAAATGGTATTAAATTTTATGCTTAACAATGCACTTAACCTAGTCCTGATTATTATCGTGGTGATTATTCCCGCGAGGGCTTCGTAGTGCTTTAAAAAACTAAGCATTGAAAAGCCCTCCGCACTTAACCGTCCGGGGGGCTTTTTAGTTTTAAGATTAAATTTTAACGGGTTGTCACACAGGAATGAGGATTTACTAATGACAGGCGCAGAACTAACAATTGATTTACTCGCCAAGCACGGCGTAGATGAAGTATTTGGCTACCCAGGTGGTGCTATTATGCCCATCTACGATGCCTTGTATGGTGCGCCTGTAAAACATTACCTCACTCGCCATGAACAAGGCGCAGGGTTTGCAGCTGTAGGTTATGCACGCAGTACTGGCCGCTTAGGTGTATGTTTAGCAACATCAGGCCCGGGTGCTACTAACTTAATTACCGCATTGGCTGATGCCATGATGGACTCAGTGCCTTTACTTGCCATCACCGGGCAAGTACCAACCGCAGCTATTGGTTCTGACGCCTTTCAAGAAATAGACGTGTTGGGTATGTCGCTTTCATGTACAAAACACAGTTATATGGTTGAGCGAGCAGAAGATTTAGCCGAAATATTACAAGAGGCGATGCATTTAGCACAAAGCGGTCGACCAGGCCCTGTTTTGGTTGATATCCCCAAAGACATTCAAATGGCGCAAGTACCTTTTAAACCTTGGTTAGCGGTAGATGAATATTTGCCTCAACTAGATCTAAATCAAGTCGCTATTGCTAACCAACTACTCAGTGAAGCCAAACAGCCTGTTGCCTATGTTGGTGGCGGGGTCCATGCCGCTGATGCGCAAGCGCAGTTAATGCAATTTTTAAATAAAACGCAAATGCCAGCGGTTTCAACCCTTAAAGCATTGGGCAGTGTATTACCTGATTACGAATATGATTTAGGCATGCTAGGTATGCATGGCGGTCAAGCGGCTAATTTAGCGGTGCAAGAATGTGATGTATTAGTGTGTATTGGCGCACGCTTTGATGACCGTGTAACGGGCAATTTAGCTAAGTTTGCTGCAAAAGCAAACGTAATTCATTTAGACATAGATGCAGCCGAGGTCGGAAAACGTAAACCTGTAAAAGCGTCATTAATTGCTGATTTAAAAACTTCTCTCCCTGCACTTGAGTGCGTGGTTACACCAAAAGCGTGGTGCGATCATAGTAAACAAATGAAGGTCAAACACGCGTGGCGCTACGACTACCCTGGTGAAAAAGTATTTGCTCCTTACTTACTTAATCAACTTAGCCAGCGTATGCCAAGCACTAGTGTGGTGTGTTGTGATGTAGGCCAGCACCAAATGTGGGTAGCTCAGCACATGAAGTTTAGCCACCCTTGCAACCATTTGAGCAGTGGTGGTGCAGGCACTATGGGATTTGGTTTACCCGCGGCTATAGGTGCACAGATAGCGCGTAAAGGTGACTTTGTGATCACCGTTTCAGGTGATGGTTCAATCATGATGAATATTCAAGAGCTTGCCACTATACGTCGTAATAATTTACCAGTAAAAATACTGATACTTGATAACCAGCGCTTGGGCATGGTGCGCCAATGGCAAGAACTATTTTTTGAAGGGCGTTACAGCGAAACTAACCTGTCAGACAACCCTGACTTTGTACAACTTGCTGCTGTGTTTGGCATTCCTGGGCAAACAATTACCCATGCCAACCAAGTGGATGATGCAATCACTGCTTTATTAAATAGCGATGGACCTTATATTGTTCATGCTTGTATCGATGATAAAGAAAACGTATGGCCACTTGTTCCACCTGGGGCTGCTAACGATGAAATGATGACGGAGAAAGCACAATGAAACACAGTTTAACTATTGCCTTAAAAAGTCAAAGTGTCGCAATCGAGCGCTTTTTACGTGTGGTGCGTCATCGTGGTTTTGACTTGACTCACTTACAGCTCAATATGGACGATGGTCAATATAATATGGCAATAACGGTTGATAGTGATAAACCAATTTACTTGCTTACTAGCCAGTTAAATAAATTGGTTGATGTGAAACATGTGACGCTACAAAGCTTACAGCAACAGGCTGTATAAAATAAATTTAACGAATTTTACGAATAACCGATTATTTGGTTATTCATCAATTTTTAGAATGAGGAATGCCCGCATTAATTGCGGCAAACACTGAGGTAACTATGGCTAAATTAAGAAGTGCAACCACCACTGAAGGGCGTAAACGCGCAGGCGCAAGAGCATTATGGCGTGCAACAGGCATGACTGATACCGACTTTGGTAAGCCAATTATTGCTGTTGTGAACTCATTTACGCAATTTGTACCGGGGCACGTACATCTTAATCAGCTTAGTGAACTGATGGCTGAAACCATTACTCAGGCCGGTGGTGTACCAAAAGAATTTAATACCATTGCTATCGATGACGGTATTGCCATGGGTCACGGCGGTATGCTTTATTCACTGCCATCGCGCGATTTAATTGCCGACTCAGTAGAGTATATGGTGAACGGCCATTGTGCCGATGCGATGATTTGTATTTCTAACTGCGACAAAATCACCCCTGGAATGATGTTAGCGGCGCTGCGTTTAAATATACCCGTTATTTTTGTATCAGGCGGCCCAATGGAAGCAGGTAAAACCAAATTAGCGAATATCGATATTAAGCTCGATTTGGTTGATGCTATGGTTAAAGGCGCTGATGAATCGGTAAGTGATGCCGACTCTGAGCAAGTTGAGCGTTCTGCATGTCCTACTTGTGGGTCGTGTTCAGGGATGTTTACCGCCAACTCTATGAACTGTTTACTAGAAGCAATTGGCCTTGCGCTGCCTGGTAATGGGACCACGCTTGCGACCCATAAAGACCGTAAACAACTGTATGTTGAAGCGGGTGCACGTATCGTTGATTTATGCCGTGAGTACTATCAAAAAGATAACCAAGACGTACTGCCTCGTGCTATCGCTAATAAAACCGCATTTATGAACTCTATGGTGGTTGATATTGCTATGGGCGGTTCATCAAATACGGTATTGCATTTACTCGCGGCGGCACAAGAAGCCGGCGTTGATTTTGATATGTCACACATTGATGAACTTTCACGTAAAACCCCGTTTTTATGTAAAGTTGCTCCAGCTACAGCGCAATACCACATTGAAGACGTACACCGTGCTGGTGGCATGATGGCGATAGTTCACGAGCTTGGAAAGGCTGGGTTAGTTGATTTATCGGTTAACCATGTTGCTGGTATGACAATGGGTGAACTGGTTAAAAAGTGGGATGCAACCGATCCGAATAACGAAGCTGCGCAAAAGTTTTATCGTGCTGGCCCTGCAGGTATTCGTACCACCAAAGCAATGAGCCAAGATTGTCGTTGGGATGAGGGTGATAACGACCGTGAAAACGGTTGTATTCGTAGTGTAGAACATGCATTTCGCCAAGATGGTGGCCTTGCCGTGCTTTCAGGTAATTTAGCAATAGATGGCTGTATCGTTAAAAGTGCGGGTGTTGTTGATGAAATGCTGCATTTTGAAGGTACTGCTGTGGTATACGAATCACAAGATGACTCTGTAGAAGGGATTTTAAATGGCGAAGTAAAAGCCGGCGACGTGGTGGTTATTCGCTATGAAGGGCCTAAAGGCGGCCCTGGTATGCAAGAAATGCTATACCCAACTAGCTATTTAAAATCAAAAGGCTTGGCAGAGCAATGTGCATTAATTACTGATGGGCGTTTTTCAGGTGGCACGTCAGGTCTATCGATTGGCCACGTATCGCCGGAAGCTGCCAGCGGTGGCGCAATTGCTTATGTTGAAAACGGCGATAAAATTATCATCGATATTGCCACCCGAGAAATTACGCTGGCGTTAAGCGATGAAGAGCTTGAAGCTCGCAAGCAAAAACAACTGGCTCGTGGTAAACAAGCGTATAAACCGCTTAATCGTGATCGTTATGTATCATCTGCGCTTAAAGCGTATGCGCTACTTGCAACCAGCGCAGATAAAGGTGCAGTTCGCGATTTAGCCAAACTGGAGGAGCTTAGCTAGGTATGGTTTCTCAAGAACTCGATTATTTTCGCGCGATTATCCAAGCCAATATGGAGCCTTTAGCCAAGGTGACTGAGGTAAGTGAAATGGCCGAATTGAGTACACGATTAGGTAATCATGTTTGGTTAAAACGTGAAGACCAGCAACCCGTGTACTCGTTTAAATTACGCGGTGCTTTTAATAAATTAAATAAGCTGCCTAAAGGCTCGGTTGTGATCACCGCATCCGCAGGTAACCATGCCCAGGGTGTGGCACTAAGTGCCTCACACTTAGGGCACAAAGCCACCATTGTGATGCCCGTGACCACACCTGAAATAAAGGTTAATGCGGTAAGGGCATTGGGTGGTGAAGTCGTATTGCATGGCCATCAATTTGATGCCGCAAAAGCGTATGCGCTGGAATTAACTGAGCAGCGAAACGGCGTATTTGTACCGCCATTTGATGACCCTGATGTGATTGTTGGTCAAGGTACGGTTGCCCGTGAATTAATGCAACAGCTCAACGATTTAGATGTGGTATTTATTCCTGTTGGCGGCGGCGGCTTGCTGGCAGGTATGGCGGTATATATTAAGTCGCTGCGCCCCGATATCAAAGTGATAGGGGTTGAGGCGAATGAAAGCGCCTGCTTAAAAGCTGCTTTAGTAGCAGGCGAGCCGGTAGAACTCGATCGCGTTGGCAGTTTTGCCGATGGTGTTGCCGTTAAAATAATTGGTAGCGAAACATTCAGACTGGCACAAAAGTTTTGTGATGAAGTAGTTACCGTATCAGACGATGAAATATGTGCAGCCATGCAAGATATTTTTGTATCAACCCGTGCTATAGCTGAGCCTTCAGGAGCGCTTGCAACTGCAGGGCTTAAAAAATGGTCTCAGCAGTCGGGTTTAAAGGGGTTAAATTTAGCCGCTATTTTGTCTGGTGCTAATTTAAACTTTGATCGCTTACGTTATGTGGCTGAGCGCACTGCGCTGGGTGAGAAAAACGAAGCTTTATTAGCCGTGACCATTGATGAAAAGCGCGGTAGTTTTAAGCAGTTTTGTACATCTTTAGGTGGGCGTGCCATTACTGAGTTTAACTATCGTTATGCGGGGCCTGGCGAGGCGCAAATTTTTGTTGGTATTGCGCTACGTCAAGGGTTAGCAGAACTTGAAGAGCTTAAACAAAGTCTAACAGATAACAAATATACCTTTTGCGATTTGTCAGATAACGAATTAGCAAAGCTGCATGTACGCTATATGGTTGGCGGTAAAGCGCCAGAGCAGTTACATGAACGCTTACTAAGGTTTGAGTTTCCAGAGTATCCAGGCGCATTGGCGCGCTTTTTAGATACGCTGGGTAGTAACTGGAATATCACTTTATTTCACTACCGCAATCATGGCGGGTCAATGGGGAATGTATTAGCAGGCTTTGCTATTGAACCAAGCCAATATGAGATGTTTAATGAGCACTTAAATCGGCTAGGTTACAGTGTCCAAGACGAAACCGATAATCCCTGTTTTACTCAGTTTTTAACTACCCAACCTCAAGCAGAAAAGCTTGAAAAAATCGCTCTAGCCTAACTCTATCCTAAGCAAGCATCTTATCCCGATGCTTGCTTTATTAGCTGTTTTACATATAGTTATAATTAATTATCATGTTTATGGAAGCCTGCTTTGCTACTTAAAGGAATAATAATTAGCATCTGCTTTTTTTGTAGCCAGTTAATGGCGCAGGAATCAGTCACGTTACAATTAAAGTGGACGCACCAATTTCAATTTGCTGGCTATTACATGGCCAAACAAAAAGGCTTTTATAATGAGGCCGGTTTAGACGTCAATATAGTTCCTGCCGATCCAAAACGGCCAAATAGTTTTGGTGCGGTAGAGCGAGGAGAGGCGCAATTTGGTGTAGCACATTCAGGTATATTAGAACGCCGTATTGCCGGTGAACCCTTTGTAGCCATGGCTGCCATATTACAGTTTTCTCCTTACTGTTGGATGGTAAAAGAAACTTCAGATATTTTTCATGCTCGTGATTTTATTAACAAGCGTGTAAGTGAAGTCAGCAAAGAGAGTAATTCTGAGTTACTAACTATGCTTAAGCGCAGTGGTACTGATACCGAAAAACTGGCTGTTTACAAAGGCGATGAATTGCAACAAGCATGGATGGAAAATAAATTAGATGCCATAGAAGTGTATGTTACCGACCTACCTTATCATATGGATCAGCAAGGGGTTGCTCATAGACTTATATGTCCACAACGTTATGGGATGGATGTATACGCGGATATTTTATTTACCAGCGATAGTATGGTTAAGTATCACCCCGATACGGTAGAAAAGTTTTATCAAGCAAGTTTAAAAGGGTGGCGCTACGCGGTAATGAATATGGATGAAGCCATTGCCATAACCCAACAGTTTTATGCGCCTGATCGCAGTTTTCATCAACTGGCATATGAGGCTGAGGTACTTAAAGACTATATTGCTCCACCGAGTACTACTGTGGGTAATATGTCGATGGCTAAATGGCGTTTAATTGCTGACTTATATGAGATTGATCAAACAAAGTTTGATGAAGTAAAAGCTGATTTTATTTATAAATATAAAAAGCAAGAAACACTGCAGCTTTCTTGGATGCTAATTGCGGCTATTATAATAAGCATTATTTCTATCCCTCTGTATTTACGTTTAATACTTAAATCGGCTAAACAAAAGCGGGTATAAGGTTAAGCAATTCCCTTGCTCTGCGAGGTTAAAAAAATAACCGCTTAATTAGGTGCTATTGTGCTGGTATAATTAAGCGTCTTTTTTATATCCTAAGCTGTTATGACCTTAACTGAGCAATTTTCTGCCCTCAACTCTTTGCTAATGAATACTCGCTTGTATTGGCAGTGTACTGCATTTGATTTTGACGCTTTACCTTGGCCTGAATTACATGCTCCTTTGAGCGCTTTATCCGATCAGGCGGTTGCTGAATTAGACTCTGATCAAGAGCAGCTCTATCAGTTTTTTTCATCCTATATTCCCGCTGTTGAGCAACTTAGCCGATTAGTTTCATTACCTGCCATTACCAACACTCGGAAGGAGTACCCATTTTGGATCAGTAATGGTATTAAAGGTCGAAAGTTTACTCAGCTACAAGATTTTGTTGGCGCATTGCCCACTAGTAATCAGCCTGTATTAGAGTGGTGTGCAGGTAAAGGCCATTTAGGGCGAATGTTAGCTTTTAATGGTGCGCAGAGTGTACACAGCGTTGAGCTACAATCTCATTTGTGTGAACAAGGGAAAAAAAGTGCACAGCAGCAGGGACTTGCAATACAATTTAGCCAAGCCGATGTACTTAAGGATAGCATTCAGGATTTTTTTAGCCCACACACTCATGCCGTCGCTTTGCATGCCTGCGGTGCGTTACACCAAACTTTTATGCATCAAGCCAGTGCAGCAAAAGTACCACAAATTAGCTTTTCACCTTGTTGTTATCATTTATTTACTGATAATAATTACCAAGCGATGAGCGAGCATGCTCAGCAAAGTCGATTAAACTTAACTCACAGAGATTTAAAGCTCGCCCTGCAAGAAACTGTTACAGCTCCTTCGCGAGTAGGCAAAGTGCGAAAAACAGAAGTGGAGTGGCGACTCGGATTTGATGCCTTAAGAAAGTCACTTACTGGTGAGTTAGGGTATGTCAGCGTCCCTTCAGTGAATAAAGCGATATTTTCAGATTCGTTTGCAGCATTTTGTAACTGGGCGGCAGACAAAAAAGCCTTAAAACTGCCAAAAGATATTGATTACAATAAGTTTTTATTGATTGGGCAGGCGCGAAAAAAAGTAACAGAGCGAGTTGAACTGGTTCGACATGTGTTTAGAAGAGCAATAGAAGTTTGGCTTGTGCTCGATCGTGCTTTATATTTGCAGCAGCAAGGCTATGACGTCAGTGTTAATACATTTTGTGAGAAGCAATTAACACCCCGTAATATTTTAATTTTAGCCAGTTTAAAAACGCCCTCAACCTAAAAGAGATGTAATGAGAAATTTAAATAACTTACTAGAAAATAATAAACGCTGGGCATCTAGAACGAGCGAAGCGAACCCTGAATTTTTCAAAATTTTATCGATGCAACAAAACCCAGAATACTTATGGATAGGTTGCTCTGATTCACGGGTGCCAGCTAATCAAATTGTTGATTTATTACCGGGTGAGTTATTTGTGCACCGTAATGTTGCCAACGTGGTTGTACATACCGATCATAATTGTTTATCGGTTATGCAGTACGCGGTCGAAGTATTAAAAGTAAAACATATTATGGTTGTTGGCCACTACGGTTGTGGTGGTGTGCAAGCGGTACTAAACGAGGACCGCTTTGGCTTTATTGATAACTGGCTCCGCCACGTTGGTGATGTAAAAGAAAAACACCTAGAGCAACTTAATGCTCTGCCAGAAAAACAACGTCTTGATCGTTTAATAGAGCTTAATGTGATTGAGCAAGTGCGTAACGTATCTCGCACTAGCATTGTTCAAGATGCATGGTTAAGAGGCCAGGAACTCACGGTGCATGGTTGGGTATATGGCTTAGAAAATGGTCATTTGCATGACTTAGAATCGGTAGTTAGTTGTGCTGAAGAAGAGTGTGAAAGCTATAAAAAAGCAGTACACCATGTACTAAATAAATCTGCGGACAGTCACCTTTAATATGGCCAAAACGGCGCTAATAATCGGCAGTACCGGCTTAGTTGGCAGCCAGTTATTACAACAGCTGTTAGCATCTTCTTGCTATTCAAAGGTAGTGAGTTTATCGCGCCGCCAATTAGATTTTTCTCATCCTAAATTAATTAGCCATGTTATTGATTTTGAAAATTTGACGCATCATGTTGAATTGTTCAAAGGTGACGTATTCTTTTCTTGCTTAGGGACCACATTAAAGCAAGCGGGCAGTGTGGCTGCACAACGTAAAGTTGATTTTGAATACCAATTTATTTGTGCGCAAATGGCGGCCAATAACGCTGTTCCGCATTATTGTTTGGTATCGTCAAGTGGCGCAAATGCGCATAGTATGAGCCGTTATTTAAAAATAAAAGGAGAGCTTGAGCAGCAGGTGAAGCAGCTTGGCTTTGCACGCTTGAGTATATTGCAACCGTCTTTATTAGTCGGCGAGCGTTCAGAGCTTAGAATTGCAGAAAAGCTAGGTGAGGTGGTACTTCCACTGCTAACGCGTTTTGGTATCCTCAAACGGTATAGACCCATTACCGGTGAGCAAGTAGCTAATAAATTGCTGAGGGTAAGCATAGAGCAGCAACAAGCAACGGGTTATTATGTGCTGGACGAGCTATTTGAATAACTGAGTGATTAGCGCCATAAAGCAGGTTCGTCTATGGCGTTATATTTATTATTCAGCGTCTGTTTTTGCCGATAATTGCTGTTCAAGTATTGCCACTTTTGCTTCTAATTCAGTTAGCTTTTCACGTGTGCGGATCAGCACTTGGCTTTGAATATCAAACTCTTCACGGCTTACAAAGTCCATTTCGGCAAGCTTATTTTGTAACACTTGCTTAGTTTTACCTTCAAGTGTGTCAGCCAGGTTTTTTACACCTTGTGGCATGTTATTAGTGATCTGTTTCGCAATTTCTTCAAGTTTTGCTGGGTTAATCATAGTCGTCCCTTGCCTGTTGCCTAAAATGATAATAACTAATATTACCTTATTGGCTAGGCGTATTGTAGTGATTACGTTAAAATTGCCCGTCTTTTTGCAATCAGCTGGTCGTTATGAAACTCAATCCTAAACAAGATGAAGCGGTAAAGTACATTAGTGGTCCTTGCTTAGTATTAGCCGGCGCAGGCTCGGGTAAAACGCGAGTTATCACCAACAAAATTGCTTACTTAGTACAAAAATGTGAGTATCAAGCGCGTAATATTGCGGCGGTTACCTTTACCAATAAAGCGGCTAAAGAAATGCGCGAGCGGGTTTTGCAAACCTTGGGAAAACAAGAGTCTAAAGGTTTATGGGTGTCTACCTTTCATACGCTTGGGCTTGAAATCATTAAAAAAGAGTTAAAAACACTGGGTTTTAAACCCGGTTTTTCGTTGTTTGACGACCAAGATACGAATCAATTACTCGGTGATTTAACCGAAGACGAGCTTAAAAAAGACAAAGACTTACTAAATCTACTTAAAATGCAAATTGGTAGTTGGAAGAATGAGCTTATTTTACCAGAACAAGCTATTCGCGAAGCCAGAGAGCCGCAAAAGGCATTGTTTGCTCAGTTGTATGCGCGTTATCAAAATCAATTAAGAGCGTATAACGCGCTGGATTTTGATGATTTAATTATGATCCCCACGCTGCTTTTAAGTAGTAATGCCACATCACGTGAGCGATGGCAGCAGCGTTTTCGTTATTTACTGGTGGATGAATATCAAGATACCAATACCAGCCAATATCAATTAGTGAAATTGCTGGTAGGCGAACGAGCACGCTTTACTGTGGTGGGAGATGACGATCAGTCAATTTACTCTTGGCGTGGTGCTCGTCCACAAAACTTGGTGTTATTAAGTAAAGATTACCCTGGGCTTCGATTAATAAAACTAGAACAGAACTATCGTAGTGCTGGGCGCATTCTTAAAGCGGCCAATATCTTAATTGCAAATAACCCCCATGAGTTTGAAAAAAAGCTCTTTAGTGAGTTGGGCTATGGTGAGCAAATTAAAGTCATTGGCTGTCGTGATGAAGAACATGAATCAGAACGTGTGGTCGCAGAGATTATTTCTCATAAATTTATGAAACGCACCAGCTATAAAGATTACGCTATTTTGTACCGGGGTAACCATCAAGCGCGGGGCTTTGAAAAGTCGTTAATGAGTAACCGAATCCCGTATAAAATTAGTGGTGGAATGTCGTTTTTTTCACGTTCTGAAATTAAAGATATCATGGCTTACTTACGTCTTTTAGTGAATCAAGATGATGACAATGCTTTTTTAAGAATTGTGAATACCCCACGTCGTGAAATTGGTACAGTCACGCTTGAAAAGCTTGGCACCTTAGCTAATGAAAAACACCAAAGCTTATTTGCGACCTGCTTTGATAACGACTTAGGATACAGACTAAAAGGACGTGGTTTAAATGCACTAGCTGGGTTTGCCCGGTGGGTGGTTGAGCTTTCAGATAACGCAGTGCGCAGTGATACACTGGAGGCGGTGAAGGATTTAGTGCGTAATATTAATTACGAAGCTTACTTGTATGAATCATCGCCTAGTGCCAAAGCCGCTGAAATGCGGATGAAAAATGTGTCCGAGCTGTATCGCTGGATAACAGACATGTTAACAGGCGATGCCGATAATCCGCCAATGACACTGGCTGAAGTAGTTAGTAAATTGACCCTTCGGGACATGCTAGAGCGAAACGAAGAAGAAGATGAAGCTGATGCCGTGCAATTATTAACTTTGCATGCCTCAAAAGGACTCGAGTACCCCTATGTATTTATGGTCGGTATGGAAGAAGGATTGTTGCCACATCAAGTAAGCATTGATGAAGATAATGTGGATGAAGAGCGCCGTCTTGCCTATGTAGGTATTACCCGCGCGCAACAAGAGCTGACTTTAACCTATGCTAAAATCCGCCGTCAGTTTGGTGAAACATCACAAACAGAGCTCAGTCGATTTGTGCAAGAGTTACCGCAAGATGACTTAGCCTTTGAAAACAAAAAAGCGCCTAACACCCAAGCTGAACGTATGGAAAAAGGCCAAGCTCGGGTTGCAAATTTAAGAGCAATGCTGAAAAAGCCACAATAAGATGTGTTTAGCGCTATTTTAATTCTGAGTTTTTAAGTGTAGCTGGTATAGCGCTGGTTAGTGGGTGCTGTTTAGCAACGAATAGGTTTATGCCGTGTTTATCTAAAAGAGCTCTAAAGTTTAATATTGATGGGCCTTTAGCTATCACTTTTATCTGTTTAAGCTTAGTAATAGCCAACACCCCCTGCAACTGTAAATCGTAGCTTTCTTGTTGTAATACTCGTTTACTGAAGGTGGAGCTAAGGAGTAAATAATCACACTCTACTTCAGTCACCAAATTAAGCTCGCATTTGTCTTTTGCGAAATTGTTTAAGCCAATCGAATGACCGAGTTTTTTAAGCTGTTTTAAGTTCTCTAATTGCTGTGCGCTGGCATAACGCAGCTCCTGCTCATCAAACAACAAGCAAAGCTGTTCATTGTTTACCGGTTGTTTTAGTGTAGCTTTTAGTAAAGAAAATTCATGCTCTTCTAACAGTAAACTGGAGCAAGGCAATAGCGCAACGGCTATCTCTGCATTTTGTGCTTGTTGGTAAGCTTGTTGGATGAGTTGTAGTTCAACTTTGGTATGTTGTTCTTTATCATTCGCAAATTTCTTTAAAATATCAAAACTGGTAAAGCCAAGGACTGGGTGTTCACCAAAAGCCTCAAATAACGATGCACTCTGATAATGCTCATCCAAGGTGATAATATCTGAGCTACGAAACGTCATAGGCAATACATCAAGGTGATGTAATGTTTGTGACTCATGTTGCAACATAGGCTCAGTGAGCAGTGGATGAAATAACTCAAAGCGGTTTTTACCTGAATTTTTAGCATAATACATAGCAGCATCGGCGTCGCGAATGATTTCATCGGTATGTTTATAGCTTTGCTTTGAATAGGTAATCCCAATACTGGCACCACTTTGTACACAAACGCCTTTAGTACAAAACGGCTTTTGCATAATTTTAATTATGCGATTGGCAACATCTTCTGCCTGGTTTGGCTCAGTCAGGTGGGTCAGTAATACTACAAACTCATCTCCGCCTAAACGCGCTAATAAGTCATGTTCACGAATACATTGTGAGAATAATTTACTAACACTAATTAAAAACTCATCGCCGGCATGATGCCCGAGCTGATCATTGATATCTTTAAACTTATCAAGGTCAATAAACAATACAGCAAAGTGCTCATTTGGATTGCGTTGATAATATTGCAGGGTTTTTTCTAGTTGAGTTAAAAATAAATTCCGATTTGGTAAGCCTGTTAGTGAGTCATGGTGAGCATCGTGATAAAGTTGTTGTTCTATTTTTTTACGTTCATCAATTTGCATTTGCAAATGTAAATTTGCTTGGCTCAATTCTTTAGTTTTTTCATTAACTCGTGAGGCAAGTTCTTGGTGGCTCTTTTTTAGTGCCTGTGAAGCTAATTTTGTTTGTAATACCGTGGCAATTTGATGCGATACAAAGGTGATTAGCTCTGCATCATCATGTGTAAAAAGGTGTTCATTATTATAAGCTTGGCAAACAATTAACCCTATAACGCCTTGCGAAGTTTTTAGCGGAGCGCCTAGCCAGCTGGTGGCTCTCTTGGATTCATCAATTGGTTTTTCACGCTCTACAATGCCACTATTTAATAACTCTTGTGCTCTTTGCGGATGAATTATTTGTGTTTCTTCGGTGCTTATAACCAGTTCACTGTAGCCTTTTGCAAAGCGCCGTGGTTGAGTGCTGCCTTGGAATTCATCGACACTGTAGGGAAAACTGATCCAACCTGATTCTTTATCATACAAGGCAATATAAAGGTTTTTTGCGTAAGTAATGGTTTTTATTATTTCGTGTATTTGAAAATAAGCATCATCTAAATTTTTGGCTTGGGTTGTCAGCTCTGAAATTTTGAATAATATTTGCTGGCGTTGCAGGGCACCTTTTCGCTGTTGTATTTCAACATTTAAAGCGTCATTACTTTGCGTTAATGCTCGGGTTCTTAATTTTACTTCTGATTCGAGTAACTCTCGTTTTTTAACCCGTTCAATTGCGGTGGCTAAATAGAGTGACATGGCCTCAAGCAGGTTTATTTGTTGAGAACTGTAACCTTGTTCTGTGTCGTAACTTTGCGCGGCTAACACACCAATAATGTTTCTTTCTTGATAAACGGGAACGCCTACCCAGTGTTCTGCAGGTGTACCCAATGCTTTAAATAAGCCTTGCTGGGCAGCATCATGCATTTGCTGTTTGGTAAAGTAAGTGGTTTTCCCTTGCTTGAAGACATAACCCGTTGCGCCTTCTTCAAAATTATTATCTCGATTAAGTGGTACTGCAATGCCATCTTTTTCATCAGAAAAATAAGATAATTCTAACTGTTGTGACTGGGGATCAACCAGCACCACATAAAAGCTTTTACTCGGAACATACTTTTGTAAAATGTCATGAATAGCAGGGTAAAGTAAGGTTAGCTCGGCAACAGTACTTGCTTGCTCTGATAATTGTATCAGGGCATTGTGGAGGTGGTAGGCATGTTTGTACTTTTTTAATAGTGCTTTTAGTCGTTTATTTTGACGCACTACGCTATTAGGTACAATAAGTTTATCTTCCAATGATGTTTAACCAGTTATAATTTTTTGTATAGTTATTAATCATTATAGTTCCACTTTTAACATTTTGCGTCAAGTAGATATTTTTCTTAATTATGTAGCTAAAACTCATGAATTAGAAACAAAAAAGGCTTACTAAAACGTAAACCTTTTATTTAAAGCATTTTGACTTGGCTAATTTTAGTTAGCGGTCATGAAATCGATTGCTGCGCTTATTTCATCATCAGAACAATCCATACACGTTCCACGCGGTGGCATGGCATTAAAGCCATTGATCGCATGATCTAATAAGGTGTCTTTTCCTTTAGCGATACGAGGAGCCCAATCGTCAGCTGATTTAGGAGCGCCTAAAGCACCTGTGCCGTGACAAGCAAAACAGGCTGCTTGATATACTTGCTCGCCTGAACGAGGACCTGTTGGTGCAGCAACCGCTACTTTCTCACCTTCAAGGTAAACAGCACCAATAGGCGCTAAACGTTTTTTAATTGCATCTTCAGTCATAGAGTTATCATATGGCTGTGCGTATGCGGTGGTTGCTAGCACAAGTAATGCTGCAGCTGATAGTTTTTTCATTTTGCCTTGCCCACTTCAATTTGAACGTGATCAATCACGATTTTAAATGACGGAATTTAGACCAATTATAACTCCACTCAGTGATTTATAAAATGCTCAGAGTCGATTTTATTTATAAATACGACTAATGATTGTCTTAACTCAATAAATTACCTAAATAAAACGGGATCATTAGACATCTAAATGCGATCAGAACCCTAATAATTAGCTAATGGCCAATACGTTACGTACTAGTTTTTCGATTCCTGCATCGGCATCCATAATTGATTGTGCCAACATATAAGCAGGTGTTGTAACCAGCTTATTATTTTTATCAATAACAATATCATCCACTTTACACTCAATATGCTCAGCGCCTAATGTGGTTAAAGCATCGGCCGTGTCGCTATCATTACCAATAGTGAGCTGTGGTTTATTATAAATGAATGGCAATAAAGCGGGTGCAATACACATATAACCGGTGGCTTTATTTGCTTTTGCAAATGCTTTACAAGCGCTCAGTACTTCGTCATTTACTTTCGCGTTAGTGCCATTAATAGCAAAGTCAGATAAGTTTTTAGCTACACCAAAGCCGCCAGGAATAATTAAAGCGTCAAATTGTGTAATGTCTAATTCAGCGAGTGACTTTATATTGCCACGGGTGATTCGAGCCGATTCCACTAATACATTACGCGACTCTGCCATTTCTTCACCAGTAATGTGATTAAGAGTATGGTACTGCGTAATATCGGGTGCAAAACACTGATATTTCGCGTTGTTTTTTTCAATGTGTAATAAAGTAAGCACTACTTCATTAATTTCACTGCCATCAAATACGCCACAACCTGCTAAAATTACCGCTATATTTTTCATATTATTTTGCTCCATTGAAGTCATTTTAATAAAGTTTAACACGACGAATCAGCCTATCTAAAAATTTATTTGCTGGTTTTTTAGCCGCAAAGTAAGTTGTTATGCGCTATATGCCATTTGATAACTAGTAAGGGTAAAAAAAATTATAAAGGATCGCTATGATCTTTGATCCATTATGCTAGAATGCTCATCCAGTTATTTAAATGGACGTAAATAATCAAAGTGGGTTACAACACCAGTAACGGTTTAAATGCCTTTTCCACATTGATAGAAGAATAATAAAAAAGAACCTCGAATTATCTTTTTTTAAACAAAACAATAAATTACAAACTAATCTAAGCATTTTGCTATGTTTCGGATGGATGGTTTGTGGGTGTTATCTACATAGTTATCCACAAGTTGCTAAAAATGTAGCGCTCTTAATCACATTAATTCACAGTCGTTTTATTTACTGCCTTATGGCATGCTTATACTTATATTACTTTTTTGTATTTAGGATCCAATTTTACCATGGCTCAGATCCCCGAAAACCCGCTTATTCTTGTTGATGGCTCTTCATATTTGTTTCGTGCTTATCATTCTCCACCTCATTTAACTAATTCTAAAGGTGAAGCCACTGGCGCCATTTATGGCGTGGTAAACATGTTGAAAAGTTTGATCAAACAATACGATCCTTCACATATGGTAGTGGTGTTTGATGCCAAAGGTAAAACTTTTAGAAATGACATGTACAGCGAGTATAAAGCGAATCGTCCGCCAATGCCTGATGATCTGCGTACCCAAATAGCGCCGCTACATAGCATTATTAAAGCGATGGGCTTTCCATTAATTAGTATTGAAGGTGTAGAAGCCGATGACGTGATTGGTACATTTGCGCGCATTGCTTCTGAGCAACAACGCCATGTACTGGTATCAACTGGTGATAAAGATATGGCACAGTTGGTTAATGAGCATGTCACCTTGATCAATACCATGACCGACAGTATTTCAGATCCCGACACTGTGGTTGAAAAGTTTGGTGTTGGACCTGAACTTATTATCGATTATTTAGCCTTAATGGGCGATAAAGTAGATAATATTCCAGGCGTTGAAGGGTGCGGGCCTAAAACAGCGGTTAAATGGTTACAAAAGTACGGATCGCTTCAGGGCGTAATTGATAATGCTGCTGATATCAAAGGTAAAATAGGTGAAAAGCTTGCAAAAGCGATTGATCATTTACCATTGAGCTATGAACTTGCCACTATTAAGTGTGATGTGGAGGTTGAATCCGATCTTGATACTTTTAAATTGCAAACACCGAATAAAGACGAATTAATTGCATTATATGGTGAGTGCGAGTTCCGTCGCTGGTTAGCTGAATTACTAGACAATCCAAAAGATGCTGACACACATTTAGCGGTCCCAACCCAAGAGAATGAGTTGCCAAAAGTTGAAGATGCGCACTATGAAACGATTTTAACTGAGGCCCAATTTAATACATTGATAGAGCAGCTCAATGAAGCTGAGCTATTTGCTTTTGATACTGAAACAACCAGTTTAGAGTATATGAAAGCGCAGTTGGTAGGGATGAGCTTCGCAGTAAAAGCAGGGGAAGCCGCCTACTTACCGGTTGCACATGATTACCCAGGTGCGCCTGAACAGCTAAGCCTTGAATTTGTGATGCAAAAGCTTGGGCCAATATTAGCTGACGAAAATAAAGCTAAAGTTGGTCAAAATTTAAAATATGATAAAAGTGTGCTTGCCAATGCTGGCTATGAATTAAATGGTATTAAGTTTGATACTATGTTGGAGTCTTATGTTTTTAACAGCGTAGGTACTCGTCATGATATGGACTCATTAGCACTTAAATATTTAGGCCACAAAAATATTAGCTTTGAAGACATTGCTGGTAAAGGTAAAAAGCAGCTCACGTTCAATCAAATTGAACTTGAAAAAGCGGCGCCTTATGCCGCAGAAGATGCCGATATTACTTTGCGTTTACACCAAGTACTATGGCCGAAACTTGAAGCGGATGAAAAGCTTAAATCGGTATTTGAAAATATAGAAATGCCACTAGTAAGCGTTATTTCTGACATTGAGCGCACCGGTGTTGCTATCGACAGCAATATGTTGGCCACGCATAGCCAACGCTTAGGTGAACGGTTACTTGAGCTTGAAAAAGAAGCGTTTGAAATCGCAGGCGAACCGTTTAACTTAAGCTCGCCAAAGCAATTACAAGTACTGTTATTTGAAAAGCTAGAATTGCCCGTTATCAAAAAAACACCCAAAGGCGCGCCTTCTACAGCAGAAGAAGTACTGCAAGAATTAGCACACGATTACCCATTGCCTAAAGTGATTATTGAGCATCGCGGTTTATCTAAGCTTAAATCAACTTACACAGATAAATTGCCACTGATCGTGAATGAGCAAACCAAGCGTGTGCATACTTCTTATCATCAAGCGGTAACAGCAACGGGTCGATTAAGTTCAAGCGATCCTAACCTACAAAATATTCCTATTCGCTCAGAAGAAGGGCGCCGTATTCGTGAAGCCTTTATTGCTGCCGATGGATATAAAATTGTGGCGGCCGATTACAGCCAAATAGAGCTGCGTATTATGGCGCATCTTTCACAAGATAAAGGCTTGCTCAATGCCTTTGCAAATGGCTTAGATGTGCATAGCGCTACAGCTGCTGAGGTATTTGGAGTTGAGCTTGAAGAGGTTACATCTGATATGCGCCGTAAAGCTAAAGCCGTTAACTTTGGCTTAATTTATGGCATGTCGGCATTTGGTTTGGCACGTCAACTTGATGTACCACGCCATGAAGCGCAGCATTATATTGATAAATATTTTGAGCGCTTCCCAGGTGTTTTAGAATACATGGAAACAACCCGTGAAAAAGCAGCAGAAAATGGTTACGTAGAAACTATTTTTGGCCGCCGTTTACATTTACCAGAAATAAATGCCCGCAATGGAGCACGCCGCAAAGGCGCTGAGCGCGCAGCAATTAATGGCCCTATGCAAGGCACTGCTGCTGATATTATTAAAAAAGCCATGTTAACAGTACATGCATGGGTTAATCAGCAAGCGCCTAATACGGTTAAGCTACTTATGCAGGTACACGATGAATTGGTATTTGAGATTAAAACAGAGTGCACAGAGCAATACACTCAGCAAATTTGTGAGCTGATGTCACAAGCGGCACAGCTAGATGTACCACTTATAGTTGAAGCTGACGAAGGTGATAACTGGGAACAAGCGCACTAATTTGGTATGCCAAGGATGCCTTGTCTTAGGTAAACACAACAGTTAAAAAGAATTATTTAAAAGCGCCAATAGGCGCTTTTCTTTTAGCTTGCAGGTTAAAAAAAAGTTAAATTAAACAGCAGTTTGTATTAAATCGTTAGAGGTTCGTCAATTCGCTTCGAATATCGATAATATGCTTGTATTTTTACGCTTGCTTTTGGTAAAGTGCCGCCCGTCCTCATCCTGTAGGACATCCTGTTGATGATGCATCGTAAGATGCAACGTATTGATAGCTTCTCCCCAGTTTGCTATATCGGCCTATCATATATTTGATGGGCCGTTTTTTTATAGCTTTACTCCTAAGCGTTAAATTTATTCTCTAATTGCACTTAGCGTTTCAAGTGATACCATCAGTTTACTGTGCGTTTTCTTTTTAACTCAGCGTATTAGTGATTTTCAATTTGACTGATCAAAGTATTATTTTTTCGGGTATAAATCTTTTATTTTAGGAGTACATTATGTTTAAAACGTTAGCTGTAGCAGGTTTATCTTTATCATGTTTACTAGTTTCAGGTGTTGCATCGGCAAACTGGCAGTTACTCAACGATAAAAGCCAATTAAGTTTTGTCTCAATTAAAAAAAATAGCATTGCTGAGGCAAGCCATTTTACTCAGTTATCAGGGCAATTGAGTGAGCAAGGTCAGTTTAGCGTAAATGTTGATTTAACCTCAGCTGAAACGTTTATTCCTATTCGTAACGAGCGCCTAAGCAAAATTTTGTTTGAATCTGACACATTTGCAAATGCAGTATTAACCGCTGACTTATCTGATAAATTGTCACTTATTAAGCAGCCTGGTCAGTACGTATTAAAAGGTGTTAGCGCCGAGCTAGACTTTCACGGTCATAAAAAGCCACTTGCAGTTGATGTACTTGTTAGTAGTGCGGAAAACGGGGATTTAAGCGTAGCATCATTTACACCTATCATTATTAATAGCGATGACTTTAAAGTCACCGAAGGGATAATGCAGTTACAAAAACTAGCCGGCTTACCTTCGATTGCTACTGCGGTACCGGTTACTTTTGCACTGACCTTTAAAAAACAGTGATTTCTCTTAACGAACTTAGTAAGCAACTAAGCGAGCCAAGTAAACCTTTTGAACAATGGCAGCCTGCTCATTGCGGGCAATTGCCACTGCTGATTGACGAACAAGGTAAATGGTTTTATGCGGGTAGTGAAATTACCCGCCAAGCCATGATAAAGCTGTTTGCTAGTGTGTTGTGTCGCGAAGATGGACAGTTTTATTTAAAAACGCCAGTAGAGAAAATTGCGATTGAGGTTAAGGATGCGCCATTTATTATTGTAAGTTGGCATCGTGAGTCGACCTCTGATGGTGATGTTATTTGTTGTATTGATAACCTACAGCGTACCTGGCTACTAAGTCGTGCTGAGCTGCTACATATTAATAATTACAAAGCCGCTGCAGTGCCTTATATGCAATTACCCTATGGTTGTTTTGCGCGAGTTGCCAGAAATGTGTTTTATCAGTGGGCTGAAATAGCCGAAACTGATGAGCTCGGCTATTTTATTACCTCCGCGAATGAGCGGTTTTATTTAGGGTAATTACTCTGTGTCAGCAGGTGGAATTGCTACGATTGGACCTAAGTACCACTCATCTAACTTTTTAGCGACTTCTGGTAAGCCTGTGCCTTTAAGTGATGAAAAAGCATGAACTGTTATATCGCCATCTAATTCACTCAATTCACGACGAACACTAAGTACCTGTGATTTACGTGGACCTTGCTTGAGCTTATCTGCTTTAGTTAATAGTGCCAATACTGGAATTTCACTACCTACAGCCCAATTAATTAAATCACGGTCTAAATCTTTTAATGGGTGACGAATATCCATCAACACCACAATACCTTTTAAGCTTTGACGTTTTTGTAGGTATTCGCCTAGCGACTTTTGCCATTTCTTTTTCATTTCAATTGGCACTTTCGCAAAGCCATAACCTGGTAGGTCAATTAGGCGCATGTTATCTACATCGGCAAGTTCAAATGTGTTGATCAGCTGAGTACGGCCAGGTGTTTTACTAGTACGTGCTAACTTTTGATCGGTAAGGGCATTAAGCGCACTTGATTTACCTGCATTTGAGCGACCGGCAAACGCGACTTCAATTCCCGTATCAGCAGGTAATTTAGTGATGTCTGGCGCGCTTGTAACGAAAGACGCAGTGTTATACTTGATACGAGATTTGAGCACAGGCTCTCCTAAAACTAAAAAAAATAACATTGGGTAAACCAAATTCACCCGTGGCGCGTATTTTATACTATAAAGTAGCTATTAAAAAGTGTCTTCGAGCATGTAAAACCGTTGCTGATGGTACATTTTAACTGGCTTAGCGATTAATTTTACTCAAAACCCTATAATTTATAGGTTTAATGTGTGTAGAAAACGTGCCAGAGAATTTAATATCGTGTAGAATATAAAAATCACAACATCCATATTGTAGATGATACAGGGTCGGAAACAGAGAATTCACCATGAAAAAAATAGCACTATCTTTAACTATATTGCTTGGTGCGTTGTCAGCAAGCAACGCAACAGCATTTGATGGCGATGTAAACGCAGGTAAAGAAAAATCAGCAACGTGTGCGGCTTGTCACGGCCCAGACGGTAATGCGCCGGTTAACATCTACCCAAAAATTGCAGGCCAACACGCAGATTACATATACAAACAACTTACTGAATTTAAATTAGGTATGACTTCGGGCGGTAAAGAAGGTCGAATGAATCCAGTAATGAGCGGTATGGCAATGCCATTGAGCGATCAAGATATGAAAGACTTGTCTGCTTACTTTGCTTCTTTGAACATGTCTGAAGGTGCTACACCTAAAGATGTTCAAGAAACAGGCGCCATGTTGTACAAAGCGGGTGACGCTGAACGCGGAATTCCATCATGTGCGGCTTGTCATGGTCCACGTGGTAATGGCTCTTCACTAGCTAAATTCCCAAAAATTTCTTTCCAACATCCTGAATACATCAAGTCACAACTTGAGCAGTTCAGAGATGGCACTCGTAATAACGACCTAAATGGTGTTATGCAAGATATTGCTAAGAAACTTACAGATAAAGACATTGAAACATTATCTAAATACCTAGGTGGTCTACACTAAAGTCGTATTTATTTAGATATTGTTAACATAATACAATGTTAAATAGACAAAAAGCAGCTTTGGCTGCTTTTTTTGTTTCTGAAATGACCGATAAAGCCCCTTCACTTGTAAGACATTGACCATACTTTAATGTAAGAAAAGTCTCATTTTATTTTTATTTTTTAAGTTAACTTATTGTAACTTATATTTTTTAACCTTTTCTGTTATGTTTTACACAAGAAAAAAGATATAAATTAGTTGTAACAAAATTATTAACGAGTAAATTAACCCCTGTCGCAACAATAATAACAAATAGGAAAACGTTATAAGGATCGTAGCGCGGCACGACTGAATAGCACATTGAGAGTGCTACTAAAGGAAATAACAAAAAAGTGTCAGGAAAGACCGAAAATAATAAAAACTCATGGAAGTTTAATAATAAAAACAAAATGGAATGCTACACGGAAGATAAATAATAATAATACGGATAAAGAAATAATAATAAAAATAATAAAGACTAAAAAGTCGAAGGGAGAAGTGTCCATATAATGGCGCTCAGATTAGCAGGCGGTAGAGATGTTTTCTCTACCGCCTTTTTATTTGTCCTGTTACAATACCCCCCGTTTAAAAAAAGCATCTAAATATGCTTTGGCGTATATATAGAGAAACCCAACCTCTAAAACGCAAACCGAATTCTTCTGGCTAGGCCAGCATCGCGATGCCCATTGAGTTGCGCCTCGCTCAAAACCTCTTAAGTGAGACGATCAAGATATGAGTAGAAAGAAAAAGTCACGTAAAATTCCATCAAATGGACCCGTTCGTTTAAGCCAAGATAAGCTTAAAGAAATGCGTGCATTGAAAGAGCAACGTGTAAAGAAAACCAAAGGCGCTAAGTCTGGTTCACGTAATGCACCTGATGCATTGAGTAATGACACTCAAAAAACAGGTTCGGCTGCTAAAGACAAACGTGTTGGTAGTAAAAAAGCAGTACCATTAGTTGCCCCAGCCGCTGAACCAAAAGTCGAAATGAAACGTAACCTTAAGCCTGTAGCAGAGCTTAAAAAGGCGATTGAGCCTGAGTTAACGCCTGAGCAAGAATTAGAGGCGCTTGAAAATGATGAGCGCTTGCTTAAATTAGTTGAGCGTCATGAGCAAGGTGAAATGCTAACGGGTAAAGATGCTAAATACTTTAATAGCCGTATAGCGCGTCACCAAGTGCTGTGTAAGTTATTAGGCATTGAAGATGAAGAAGAATTTGAAGATGACTTCAGTGATGAAGAAAGTAATTCAGATTTTGATCAATACCTATCAAACGACCTAGCTAATGAATGGCTAGATGACGACGAAGATAAGTAATAAGGATACGCAATGAGTACAGCAGTGATCTTAGCCTTAGTTGTAGGTGCTGCTATTATAGCGGGCTTGGCATTTTATGCGGGTCAGTTGCTCTACAAGCTAAATGTGCAAAAAAAGCTAATTAGCAAACAACAGGCAGAGCAACAGCAAAAACTTAAGCAGTCGCGTTTAAAACGTAATGCAAAGCTAGCCGATAGTATTCATTTAATTGCACGTGCGATGAATGAAAAGCAATGTGATTACTCTGAGGGCTGTTTACGTATCTGGGTGCTGATGTCGCAATATAGTTTTGATACTGAGCGTGACTTAACAACTGCATACCCAGGCATTTATAAAATGTACGACGTGGTAAAAGAAATGCCAACTCACGATTCGCGCAAAAAGTACGCTAAAAAAGAAATTTTTAAGCAAGATACCGCACGCTGGCGCGCAGAAGAATCACTGAGTGATGAAATTGAAGCTGACTGTAAAAAAATTATTGTTGAGTTTAAAGCAGCCCAAGGCAGCGAAAACGTGGTTTTTAACTAGCACTTAAATTTTACAGCATAAAAAAGCAGACCTAGGTCTGCTTTTTTTATGCGCGCTATTTTTTAAATTATATAACCCGTGAGAAGCGAGTGGCATTTATTTGTTTTTGTAAGTGCGCATCAAAGCACATACAAATAATACGAATAAATAAATTCCCTTTTGGTGTTACGCTAATTAGGTTGTTTTCTATTGTTACCATTTCATCGGCAATTAATGGTGCGAGTGCCTCTAAGGCATCTTTAAAGTAGTCATTAAAGCTGATTTTATGTCTGTTCGCGAATACGCTCATATCAAGCTCAAACTGGCAAATAAGTTGTTTAATTGCATCCGCTCGAATAAGGTCATCTTGGGTTAAATGCATGCCTTTATTAATGGCACTGCCTGCTTGCTCATCGATTGTTTGGTAATAGTGTTTTAGCTCTTTCTTATTTTGTAGTATGGCTGTGCCTATTTGCGATATTGACGAGACCCCTAAGCCTAGTAAATCACATTCTCCATGGGTAGTGTAACCTTGAAAGTTACGATGAAGTTGGCCGCTATTTTGAGCAATAGCCAATTCATTATCAACTTTTGCAAAGTGATCCATACCTATAAATTGATAGCCCGCCTGTGTCATTTGCTCTAGGGTATTTTTGAACATAGTGAGCTTATTATGGGCACTGGGTAAATCAGCATCTTTTATTTTACGTTGAGCGGCAAAACGATCAGGTAAATGAGCGTAGTTAAATACTGAAACACGGTCGGGGTCTAAAGCAATCAGTTGCTCAATAGTTTGCTTAAAACTCTCAGGTGTTTGTAGAGGCAGGCCATAAATCATATCTGCATTAATTGATTTAAAGCCTAATTGTTTTGCTTGGGTAATTAACTGCTTTACCTCATCAACATGTTGAGGGCGGTTAACAGCTAGTTGAACTTGATCATTAAAATCTTGAATACCAAATGACACACGATTAAATCCCATCTCGCTTAAGTCAATCAGCATATTGTCAGCCAGTGAGCGAGGGTCTATTTCTATACCGCGCTCACAGGTATCGCTAAAGTTAAAGTGTTGCTCTAGTAGCTTTACTAAGCGAGTCATTTGGGCTGCGGTCAAAAAGGTTGGAGTACCGCCTCCTAAATGTAATTGCTCAACCTGATAGTCTTGAAATAGCGGCGCTTGTGCCACGATTTCTTTAGCTAAAAAATCTAGGTAGGTATCAGCTTTAGATTGATGGCGAGTAATAACTTTATTACAGCCACAGTAATAGCAAAGCTGGCTACAAAAAGGAATGTGAATATATAAAGACAAAGCACGGGTTTGCGATGATTCAATAGCGCTAATCAAATCTTGTTGCTGATAGCCGTCAGCTAACGAAAGTGCAGTCGGGTAAGACGTGTAACGCGGACCCGATACATTGTATTTGTTTATTAAAGTTTGATCCCATTGAGGAAGTTTAATCATCACGCGCACCTTATCTTTTAAGTTGCTGCGTATTGTAAAAAAGGAAAGGGGAAGGGGGTTTGATCTACAACAAAAAAAGGTGCCGTAGCACCTTTTTAGTATGTAACGTGGCTGCGTTACATTATGGCGTCTTTTAAATACTGAAATAGCTCTTTGTAGCCTCTCGCAGGCTTTTCTGCTTTTACTTCTTTGGCCGCATTACGCACCAGTTGGCGCATTTTTTGGCGCTCAAGAGCTGGGTATTGTTCAATTGTTTCGTTGATTAAGTCATCGCCTTGCTCAATTAAATCACTGCGCAGCTGCTCAATCTTTTTGATCATAACCTCTGCTTGGTTATTTTTATTAAGCATTACATCAATGATCGCTTTAATTTCTTCAATGTTTTCTACTGTACGAAGGGTTTTTGCTATGTAATTTAAGTGGCGGCGGTATGCATCACTTTTATTACTAATTTTATCGGCAACAACCATTGCTTCTTTTAAATCATCATTAAGCGGTAAGCGTTCGCGCTGCTTTTTACCCATTTTGGCAATTTCAGACCCTAACTGATGAAACTCTTGCGCTTCGCGCTTAAGTTCACTTTTTGATACATATATAATTTCTTCTTCAATTTCAGCAGGCTTGCCTTTTTTCTTCGCCATGGGGTGCTCTTAAGTAAAAATAACTTTATCTATTATACGCGATTCTTTTAGTGATTAATATTAGCTGATGTGGTGCAGTGAGTGTGTTAGCATTTAAATATAAAAAATGTGTGCAACATTGCCTTCTGGGCTCAGGACAGAATTTATGAAAAGCCAACACCAAGATCCAATATATTCGCAAATTTCTCAAGTAAAAGATGCCGTTTCTGAAGTACTCGAACATGCTAAAAAACTAGGCGCTACTGCTGCTGAAGCTGCTATGTCGAGCACATCAGGGCTGTCGGTAAGTACGCGTATGGGCGAGGTAGAAACCATTGAGTTTAATCAAGACGGTGGTTTAGGTATTAGCGTGTATGTTGGTAATAACAAAGGCTCCGCCTCTACGGCTGACTTAAATCCAAAAACATTGCGATCTGTGGTCGAAAAAGCCATAGATATTGCTAAATTCACCTCAGATGATCCGTGTAATGGTATTGCTGATAAAGAATTACTTGAGTTTTCGCCTAAAGATTTAGATTTATTTCATCCTTGGGATGTAAGTCCTGAGCAAGGGATTGATTTATGTCATGCTGCTGAGCAAGCCGCATTAAATGCGGATGAGCGAATTGTGAATTCTGATGGTGCTAGTTTTTCTTCGCACCAAGGGTTGCGAGTGTATGGCAATAGTCATGGTTTAATTGCAGGCTACCCAAGAACACGCCATAGCATAAGCACTATGGTAATAGGCAAAGAGGGCGAACATATGCAGCGCGACTCAGCCTACACAATTTCCCGCGATCAAGCAGGGCTAAAAGATGCTGCAAGTGTTGGGCTTGAAGCTGCTGCAGAAACCCTAGCTAAACTAAACAGCCAAAAACTAGGCACCATGAAAGTGCCGGTTATTTTTAGAGCCGATATTGCTAACTCATTGTTTGGCCATTTAGTGTCAGCGATCGGCGGTGGCGCACTGTATCGCAAATCCAGCTTTTTACTGGATAGCTTAGGTACACAAGTGTTCAGCAAAACTGTTAATATTTCAGAGCGCCCACACTTATTAAAAGGGTTAGCATCATCACCTTTTGATAGCGAAGGGGTTAAAACTCTAGACAGAGAAATAATACACGGTGGTGAATTGCAAACATATTTATTAGCGAGCTACGCAGCGCGTAAAATGAATATGACGCCAACAGGCCATGCCGGTGGTATTCATAACTGGTTGGTTGAGCAAACCCATCAGGACTTAGCTACACTATTGAAAACCATGGGCACGGGTTTGTTAGTCACTGAACTTATGGGGCAGGGTGTAAATACCGTGACTGGTGACTACTCTCGTGGTGCAGCTGGTTTTTGGGTTGAAAATGGTGAAATACAGTACCCAGTAAGTGAAATAACTATTGCTGGTAACTTAAGAGATATGTTTAAAGGTATTTCAGCTATTGGTGGCGATATAGAGCGACGTGGTGGTATTCAAACGGGCTCAGTGCTGATTGAGCAAATGCAAATTGCGGGTGCTTAATACCCTTCCACAATAATACTTAATTCAGCGAATTGGTATACACCCACTTTGTTTGCTTAAATTAAGCTTAATTTAAGCAAACTTTCCTTTGAGGTTTTTAAGGTGTGATATGGCTAAAGATAGATATGCGCCAAAACCATTAACTGACATTATGGCCGGGCTAAACAACCGTTTAGCAGCCTATGCGGGAAAAAGCCAAGCATTGGATACACAGCAACAACTGTTACGCGATTTTTTAGGGCCTAAGCTAGGCGATAAATGTCGAGTAAGTAATTATCGTGACGGCACACTGATGATAGAAGCTGTTTCAGCTCCTATTGCTCTTAGGCTTAATTATTTAAAAATGGATATGCAGTCTCATTTTAGAGCCGCAGGTATGGCAGAGCTTGGACAAATAAAAATTACCGCCAATCCACAAGCAACTCAACGATTAAGTAATCGTCCTAAAGCGACAGATAGCCAAGCGACTAACTCTCTTAAAATGAGTGTGCAAACGGCTGATTATTTGAATGCGATCGCCGATTCTGCCCCTCCTTCATTAAAAGAAAAGCTGCAGCGCTTAGCATTACATGGCAAAAGTAAGCCCTAGCTAGCCCTCATGCTAGGCTCTTTTTCACGCTTTGAACAAACGCAAAATACTTTGTTACATATTCGATTTTATTGTTATTTAAATCAGGTTTATTATGCTTAGCTAGTGCTTCCTAAATTAGGTTGTAGCTGATGCGTATTTCATTAAGCAGGTAATAGACTGCATCCTATTGTTGTTTTTTTTGAGTTATCAAATCTTAATGAAATGCGTATTTATTCTAATTAATATACGGAATTCTTATGAAAAAAATAACAATGACTGCCGCCAGTATTGCATTGGCGTTAGGTTTGGTTGGCTGCGGCGAAAAGCCACAACAAATGAAAGCAGAATCAACCACAGTAACTGCACCGGTGGCGGCCCCTGGTGCGCTAGGTGTTGATTTACAAAATATGGATAAAAGTGTTCGTGCACAGGATGATTTTTATTACCATGTTAATGGTCAATGGTTAGCAAAAACTGAGATTCCAGGTGACAAGTCTAACTATGGGTCGTTCTCACAGTTATATGATGAATCGCAAAAAGCAATGAAAACAGTGCTTGAAAACGCCAGTGCTAATAGTAGTGCAAAACCAGGTTCAGATGAATATAAGATTGGTGCATTTTATTCTAGCTATATGGCTGAAAATGCTCGTGAAGAGTTAGGTATTTTGCCACTTGAGCCAGCTATTAAAAGCATTGATACAGTGAAAGATAAAGCCGCGTTGGTCACACTGATGGCACAGCTACAAGTTAAAGGTGGCGATCTTCCTTTTGGCTGGTATGTTAATAATGACGCTAAAAACTCAAGTGAAAATGCGCTTTATGCCTATCAAGCGGGACTTGGTTTACCTGATCGTGACTACTATTTAAAAGATGATGAAAAATTCACAAAAATTCGCGCGGCTTATCAAACGTATATCACCGATATTTTAGCTAAAGCTGGCGTTAATAATGCTGCTGATGCAGCCAAAGCGATATTAGCACTTGAAACGACACTTGCTGATGCACAGTGGAGCCGAGTGCAAAGCCGTGATGCAACTAAGTCATACAATAAAATGACGGTAGCTGAAGCTAACTCGCTAATGGGTGAGTTTGATTTAAATGCCTATTTCGAAGCAGTTGGCGTTGATGCTCAAGAGTTAATTGTGCGCCAACCAAGTTACTTTGAAAAATTTGCAGAGATTTTCAACAATACTGACTTAGCTGTTTGGCAAAACTATTTAAAATTCCATTTTGTTAGTAATTACGCGCAGCTACTTAATAAAGATTTAGTGGATTTGAAGTTTAATTTTTACAGCACCACGTTGCGTGGTGTTGAAGAGCAAGCACCACTTTGGAAGCAAGCCGTTGATGCATCAAACAGTGTACTGGGTGAAATTTTAGGTAAAGTCTACGTTAAAGAAAACTTCCCGCCAGAAGCAAAAGCACGTATGGAAGAGTTAGTTGATAATGTGATTAAAGGCTATTCAGTGGCAATTGAAAACCTTGAGTGGATGAGCCCTGAAACAAAAGTGGCGGCGCAAGAAAAACTCAATAAGTTTACCCCTAAAATTGGTTACCCAGATAAATGGAAAGATTACTCAGATTTAGCGATTAACCCTGATGAACTGGTAGGTAACTATATTCGCTACAGTGAATGGGCTTATGCAGATATGATTGCTAAATTAGGTAAGCCAGTTGATCGCTCTGAGTGGCATATGACTCCACAAACAGTGAATGCTTACTACAATCCAGTGAATAACGAAATAGTATTCCCTGCGGCGATTCTGCAGCCTCCTTTCTTTAATTTAGAAGCGGATGATGCGGTTAACTATGGTGCTATTGGTGCGGTTATTGGCCATGAGTTAGGCCATGGCTTTGACGACCAAGGGGCAAAATACGACGGTGATGGCAATTTACGTAATTGGTGGAGCGAGTCAGACCTTAAGCAGTTTGAACAGCGAAGTGCTGCCTTAGTTGCACAGTATAATCAATATAAACCGTTTGAAGATGCCAGCGTTAATGGTGAGCTGACACTGGGTGAAAACATTGGTGATTTAGGCGGCTTAACCGTCGCTTATAAAGCGTATCAGCTATCGCTGGGTGATTCGAAAGCGCCCATTATTGAAGGCTATACGGGCGACCAACGCTTCTTTATGGGCTGGTCGCAAATTTGGCGTCGTAAATACCGTGATGAGGCGCTACGTAATCGTTTAATGACGGATTCACATTCACCGAGTCATTATCGCGTAATTGGTATTTTGTCGAACATGCCAGAATTTTACCAAGCGTTTGATGTTAAAGAGGGCGATAAAATGTATATCAAGCCTGAAGATCGCGTAAAAATTTGGTAATTTGAGCTGAAATTAGCTTAGAGCTATTAATCGCAAAATAAAAAGCCAGTGAGCATCATGCTCACTGGCTTTTTAGTTACTTATATGCCTGATGATGAAACTAGCTATATTTCGTTTTTATGGCGCTGATAATCTCGACATTGGCCGCAGGGAAATCATAGTTATCAAGTTCGTCTATGCTGACCCATTCGCTTGGTTGTCCTTCTGCGCCATGAGCTTGACCATTAAAGTTACTGACCACATGCACATTAAGTCGTACGCATTTATCGCCATAGTCATGCTCTATAGTGATAAGTTCGCTTGAACTATGAATAGTCAGTCCTACCTCTTCTAGCAGTTCACGTTTTAGGGCTTGAAACACACTTTCTCCAGCTTCAACTTTGCCACCAGGAAACTCCCATAGCCCACCTTGATGTTGCTCATCTGCACGTTTACAAATAAACAAATTGTTATTTTTTTTAATTACACCCACAGCAACATTGATGATTACTTTAGTCATTACCTCTCCCTTAAACAGCATAAAAAAAGCGACGCAAGCGTCGCTTTTTATCTAACGTAGCAAAGTGGTGTTATTTTAATTTACCACAACATTGTTTGTATTTTTGGCCTGAACCACATGGACATGGATCGTTACGGCCAACTTTTGGTTCGCTACGTGCCATAACCTGAGCGCTTTGCGGTGCTTCACCACCTACGTGCTCTGCTTCTTCATGTTGATATTCGCGAGGGGCATTTTCACTTTTACGGTGTTGCTCTTCTACTTTTTCAACATCTTCTTCAGCGCGAACTTGCACTTTACTTAAAATACCGACCACATCGACTTTTAAGTTTTCTAGCATTTCAGAGAATAACTCAAACGACTCACGTTTGTATTCTTGCTTAGGATTCTTTTGTGCGTAACCACGTAAGTGAATACCTTGGCGTAAGTGATCCATTGCCGCAAGATGGTCTTTCCAATGTTGGTCAAGACTTTGAAGCATAATGGCTTTTTCAAACTGACGTAGTACAGAATCGCCGACCATTTGTTCTTTTTGCTTGTAGGCTTGTTCAACCGCTTCTTCAATACGCTCACGAAGTTTTTCTTCATACAGTTTATTGTCATCAGCTAACCACTGAGTAATTGGTAACTCAATTAGGAAATCTTGCTTTAAGCGCTCTTCAAGCCCTGGGATATCCCACATTTCAGCCAAGCTTTGTGGGGCAATGTATTGATCAATTACACCAGCGAGCACATCACCACGGATAGCGGTAATCGTTTCTGAAATATCACCTTCTTCAAGCAATTCGTTACGTTGAGAGTAAACAACACGACGTTGGTCGTTTGCTACATCATCGTACTCAAGTAGCTGTTTACGCACATCAAAGTTACGTGCTTCTACTTTACGCTGTGCGTTTTCGATTGCGCGGTTAACCCATGGGTGTTCAATCGCTTCGCCGCGTTGCATACCTAGTTTACGCATCATGTTAGTCATGCGCTCACCGGCAAAAATACGCATTAACGCATCATCCATCGATAGGTAAAAACGGCTTGAACCGGCATCACCTTGACGGCCAGAACGACCACGTAATTGGTTATCAATACGACGTGATTCATGACGCTCTGTACCAATAATGTGTAAACCGCCGGCATCAATTACTGCATCATGGCGAATCTTCCATGCGGCTTTAATTTCGGCAATTTGTTCGTCAGTTGGGTTTTCAAGTTTTTCAACTTCACTATTCCAGTTACCACCCAGTACAATATCGGTACCACGACCAGCCATGTTAGTGGCAATAGTAACAGTCCCTGGTAAGCCCGCATCAGAAACAATGTCTGCTTCTTGTGCGTGGAATTTAGCGTTCAGTACATTGTGCTTAATTTTTTCTTTACGTAAAAACTGCGACAAGTACTCAGAGCTTTCAATTGAGATAGTACCTACAAGTACTGGCTGACCACGTTCTTGACAGTCTTTAATGTCTGCTAAAATGGCTTCGTACTTTTCTTCTTGCGTTAGGTACACCAAATCTGCGCGATCATCACGGATCATTGGCTTATTGGTTGGCATAACAACTGTGTCTAAACCGTAGATAGACTGAAACTCAAATGCTTCTGTATCGGCTGTGCCTGTCATACCTGCTAGCGTTTCGTACAAGCGGAAGTAATTTTGGAACGTAATAGAAGCTAACGTTTGGTTCTCGTTTTGAATTTTCACACCTTCTTTTGCTTCTACGGCTTGGTGTAAACCTTCTGACCAACGACGTCCTTCCATAGAGCGACCTGTGTGCTCATCAATAATGATAACTTCGTTTTCTTTAATAACGTAGTCAACATCTTTTTGGTAAAGCTTGTGTGCACGAAGAGCTGCATAAACGTGACTAAGTAGCGTGATGCTCGCTGCTGAGTACAGTGAATCACCTTCTTCAATTAAGCCGCGCTCTGTAAGTAGCTCTTCAACTTTTATTTGCCCACGCTCAGTTAGGTGAACTTGCTTAGATTTTTCATCGATAGTGAAATCGCCATCGCCTTCAATCCCTTCCTCATCTTCTTTTTCTTGTAGTTCAAGTAAAGGAACAATGGTATTTATTTCAGTGTAAAGCTCTGAGCTGTCTTCAGCTGGGCCTGAAATAATAAGCGGCGTTCGCGCTTCATCAATTAGGATTGAATCCACTTCATCCACTACGGCATAAAATAATGGGCGTTGAACGCGCTCATCAATGCTAAATGCCATGTTGTCACGTAGGTAGTCAAAACCAAATTCGTTATTGGTACCGTAAGTGATGTCAGCTTCATAAGCTTGTTTTTTCTGTTGTGGCATCATGCCCGGAACATTACAACCAACGGTTAAGCCTAAAAACTCAAATAGTGGACGGTTGGTTTCAGCATCACGCTTGGCTAAGTAGTCATTCACGGTAATGACATGAACGCCTTTGCCTGTTAAGCCATTTAAATAAGCAGGAAGCGTTGCTGTTAGGGTTTTACCTTCACCAGTACGCATTTCTGCAATACGGCCTTGTTGTAAAACCATACCACCTAATAATTGCACGTCGAAGTGACGCATACCGTTTACACGCTTTGACGCTTCACGTACCACAGCAAATGCTTCTGGTAGAATATCGCCTAAGCTTTGTCCGTTATCGTAACGTTCTCTAAACTCAGCTGTTTTAGCTTTTAAATCTTCATCTGAAAGCGCTTCTAGTTGCGTTTCAAGTGCATTGATCAGTGCGACCGTCTTTCTTAGGTTTTTAATAGTGCGGTCATTGCGACTACCAAAAATCTTGGTAAATAAATTAGATATCATGATAAAACCGTTACAATGTGTTTTTTTGCTAGCCGTGCATCGGCTAACCCATTTTTTACAATTGATAATTAATGTATTCTTTAAATTAACCTTTAGGACACATTAATTAGCAATTTTGTATTAAGCTGCTTAAAAAGCACTGTTTATTACCTGCGCTACTATACCAGACTCTGCTAAACATCAAACTACCTCTATAAAAAGATCTTCATTTAAAACAGAAAAATGAGATCTCGCTCATAAAAATAGCGTTATGTAACGAAACTTGATTAAAACTGCAGATAAACAGACTCTGAAGATATGGTGTTGAATAAATTAAAAACAAGGGTGAAACGCCTAAATTTTACCCTTAAATACTTTGCTTGCGGTCATCGCTTTTTAACTCTTAAATTGCACAATCTTTTTATTTATTACTCTTCGTAAGTCACTTAAGCCATACGGTTTATCGGCAGGTGCATATACATGGTAGCGGTATCATTAAATAAGCTACTAATCGCAAATGAAGCGTGTGTTAATATCTTATGCAATCAGCGTTTGCTAATATTATTTTTAGTAGTATAAAGTTCATCATATTTTTTGTTGCTATAAAACGCGTTGATTGAGTTTTAATAAAAGGGAAAATAAAGTGCAAACCAACAAAGATAACTTAGTAGTCCTTGGCGCTGGTTGGCTTGGCCAAGCCTTATGTATTGATGCACAAAAACAAGGTTGGCAAGTGCAAGGAACTCATCGTAGTGACACTCATCAATTTGATTTTGAGCGTCAGTTTGTTTTACAAAACGGCGAGCTGCAGCACCAAGTGGATTTACAAAACGCGTACTGGGTGTGTGCTATACCGCCGCGCAGTCGTGACAGCGAAAGTGATTATTCTCAAGTGCTGGAGCAGGGGTTAAAGCTGGCAACTGAACTTAATTGCAAAGGTTTTTTATTGTGCTCATCGACTGGAGTGTATGATCAAGAGCCTGGAGTTTATAGTGAAAGTAGCGATATATCTGGCACTAACGAGCGACAAATAAAGCTCTATGATGCTGAAGAGCAAGTACTTGAGCAGCAAGGTAAAGTTTTAAGGTTAGCCGGATTGTTGGGGCCAAACAGAGAGCCGGGTCGTTTTGTGGCAGGTAAAGAGCTCAACACCTCTAGTCAGCAAGTGGTGAACATGGTGCATCAACAAGATGTGATCAATGCCATTTATGCGGTACTTAACAATTGGTCACAAGGGCAAAGCATTTATAATGTAGTTAACCCTGCGCATCCGAACAAAGCAGATTATTATGCACAAAAATGTGAGCTGTATGGCACACAAATGCCAAGTTTTAGTAGTGATGAAGTCGCTGAGCGCAAAGTTATTGGCTCAGCGATAGAAGCGCTGGGTTTTAGTTATCAGTATGGTATTTAACCTGAACTCTGAATAATAAATCTATCTCAAGCAGCTATTTTCAGTGCTAACTGCGTTGAATTTACTTGCAATAGGCGAGCTTTCGACACGTAATTTCGCCTTGTTTTCACTGGAAATCTCTGGCTAGAGAAAATAAACATAAATATCATATTGATTCAATACGTTAGTAAATCTCTTAACCAGAGTTCAGGCTATTTAATAAGAAGGTAAGGGCGAATTTTTTATAAAGTCGGACAACTTACCTTCACTTAGTAGTGTGTTAGCCGCTTCGATATCGGGAGCAAAGTAGCGGTCTTTATCGTAATAGCTAACATGTTGGCGTAGCAGTGCCTTCGCATTTTCTACCTGCTTACACGCATGTAGTGGCGCTCTAAATTCTAACCCTTGAGAAGCACTTAGCCACTCAACGGCTAACACGCCTTGCGTATTATTAGCCATATCAACTAAGCGCCTAGCGGCAAAGGTTGCCATAGAGACATGGTCTTCTTGGTTAGCTGAGGTCGGTAAGCTATCTACCGAGGCTGGGTGTGCTAGTGACTTGTTCTCAGAGGCGAGCGCAGCTGCGGTCACTTGAGCTATCATAAATCCTGAATTTACCCCACCGTTTTCAACTAAAAATGGCGGCAATTTTGATAAATTAGAGTCAATCAGTAGGGCAATACGTCGCTCAGCTAAGGCGCCAATTTCGGCAATGGCAATCGCAAGATTATCAGCGGCCATAGCAACGGGCTCAGCATGAAAGTTTCCACCTGAAATAATATCCCCCACATCGGCAAAAACGAGTGGGTTATCGGTTACCCCGTTTGATTCACATATTAATACTTCGGCGGCTTGGCGTATTTGGGTTAAGCACGCACCAAGTACTTGCGGTTGGCAACGCAGGCAATAAGGGTCTTGTACTTTTTCACAATTAATATGTGAGTCACTAATTTGTGAGTGGGTACTTAATAGTTCTCTAAATACGTGCGCGGTATCAATTTGCCCTTGTTGACCACGAACCTCATGAATACGTGCATCAAATGGTGCGCGACTGCCCATGGCGGCCTCAATACTGATAGAGCCAATTACACAGCTTTGTGCGTACAAGTCTTCGGCTCTAAATAAGCCCTGCAGTGCAAATGCAG
Organism: Pseudoalteromonas sp. Scap06; assembly: GCF_013394165.1. Lineage (NCBI taxonomy): Bacteria > Pseudomonadati > Pseudomonadota > Gammaproteobacteria > Alteromonadales > Pseudoalteromonadaceae > Pseudoalteromonas > Pseudoalteromonas sp. Scap06. Next base: position 311,940 of record NZ_CP041330.1, read on the forward strand.
TAGAGGCTTGCGTGCCATTTAATAAGGCTAAGCCCTCTTTGGCGGCTAATGTCAGTGGCTCAAGCCCTGCAATTTTTAACCCCTGTTCTGCGCTTATTAGCTCTCCTTGGTAGCGCATTTTCCCTTCACCCAATAAAGGCAGGCACATATGAGCAAGGGGGGCTAAATCGCCCGAAGCGCCCACTGAGCCCTTTTTAGGCACGCATGGGTACACTTCATTTTTGAGTAGCTGTATAAAAAACTCAATGACTGCTAAACGAATACCAGAATAACCCCGTGATAAAGAATTTACTTTTAGGGTGATCATTAATCTGACCGTGCTGTCATCCATTAATTCGCCAATGCCCGCAGCGTGTGAAAGCACAATACTGCGTTGTAATAGTTCTAGCTCATCATTCGCTATTTTAGTATTGGCTAATAAACCAAAGCCGGTATTAATACCATATACAGTACGCTGCTCGTTTATTACGTCTTGAACGGTTTGCGCGCTGGCTGCTATTTGTGTGACGGACTCAGTTGCCAAAGTTAAATCTACGGCCGATTGATTAATTTTTCTTAAGGTATTTAATTCAAGCTGACCCGGTGTGAGTGTGTATGAAATCATGACTTATCCTTGTTAAGCATAGGTAGGTCTAGGTTTTGTTGTTGTGCACAGTTTTTTGCAATGTCATAACCAGCATCGGCATGGCGCATTACACCGGTAGCGGGATCGTTCCACAGCACTCTAGCAAGGCGTTGCTCTGCTTCATCGGTACCATCGGCAACAATAACTACACCTGAATGCTGGCTAAAGCCCATTCCAACGCCGCCACCATGATGAAGCGATACCCAAGTAGCACCGCCAGCGGTATTGAGCAGGGCATTTAAAAGTGGCCAATCAGAGACAGCATCGGAGCCATCTTGCATGCTCTCTGTTTCACGATTAGGACTAGCTACTGAGCCTGAGTCAAGATGATCGCGGCCAATAACTACTGGTGCTTTAAGTTCACCATTTTTAACCATTTCATTAAAGGCAACCGCTAAACGCGCGCGGTCTTTTAAGCCAACCCAACAAATACGTGCAGGCAAGCCTTGAAATTGAATTCGCTCACGCGCCATATCAAGCCAATTATGCAAATGCTTATCATCAGGAATGAGCTCTTTTACTTTTGCGTCTGTTTTGTAAATATCTTCGGGATCGCCCGATAGTGCTACCCATCTAAATGGGCCAATGCCTTCACAAAATAATGGACGAATATAAGCAGGCACAAATCCAGGGAAATCAAAAGCATTTGCTACGCCTTCTTCGAGCGCCATTTGACGAATATTGTTGCCGTAGTCGGTAGTTGCTGCGCCCGCATCTTGCAGTGCCAGCATCGCTGTTACTTGAACAGCCATTGACTGTTTGGCCGCTTTTACCACTGCTTGTGGATTATCGATTCGCATTTTTGCTGCATGCTCCATACTCCAACCTTGTGGCAGGTAGCCGTTAAGCGGATCATGAGCAGAGGTTTGATCGGTGACTATATCGGGAGTAATACCACTTTTTACTAAGGTACTAAAAACATCAGCCGCGTTACCAAGTAAACCCACAGAAAGCGCTTCACCTTTTACACAGGCATCGGTTATTAATTTTAATGCATGCTCAAGATCTGTGGCTTTTACGTCGACGTACCCTGTTTTTATTCGAAAATCGATACGGCTTTCATCACATTCCACCACTAAGGCACTAAAGCCAGCCATGGTTGCAGCTAATGGTTGTGCTCCGCCCATTCCTCCCAGGCCACCTGTTAACACCCACTTACCTTTGGCATCGCCTGAGAAATGTTGTTTTGCCATAGCTACAAAGGTTTCGTAAGTGCCTTGAACAATTCCTTGAGAACCAATATAAATCCAAGAGCCAGCGGTCATTTGGCCGTACATCATCAAGCCTTTTTTATCTAACTCGTTAAAATGTTCCCAGTTAGCCCAGTGCGGAACAAGGTTAGAATTTGCAATTAATACCCGCGGTGCGTTGCTATGAGTTTTAAATACCCCCACCGGTTTACCTGATTGCACCAATAGGGTTTCGTCATCTTCAAGGCGCTCAAGCGTCGCAATTATTTTGTCGTAGCTTGGCCAGTCACGGGCAGCACGGCCAATCCCACCATACACCACCAAAGCTTGCGGGTGCTCGGCAACATCAGGGTCTAAATTATTCATTAGCATGCGTTTAGCTGCTTCGGTTTGCCAGCTTTTAGTAGATATTTGATTACCATGCTGTGCGCGAATTGTGCGTTGTGTGTCCAGTCGATGATCCATTATTCACTCCTGTTAAATTTAAGCGTTATGGGCTTTGTTATTGTTTTTAAATGTTAATTGTCCGCCCAAGCGGTACTTACTGCCTGGCGATATAAGTCGTGCAAAACTAACAATTCCGTTTACCGACCAAGTACGGCGTATTACTTGTAAACAGGGCTCTTCATTATATAAATTAAGCCATTGGCACATTTCACTGTTTGGCGTAATAGCCTCTACCGTATGCCTCGCTTGCGTTAAAGGAGCAACTGTTGATAAGTATTCGTGCGGGGTAAGGGCGGTAAAATCTTGTTGTAAATAATCTTTTGCAAGGGGTGGATTTACAAAGCGCTCCTCTACTTGCAAGGGACTGTCGTTTTCATTATGAATAATGACACTGCGATACACCACGCTATCTACCTCTACACCTAAAGCAATTGCAATTGGCGCGACGGCATTAATCGATTCTAATACTTGCACTGTGCAGCTGTAGTTTCCGTTTCGCTCTTTTACTTCATTGGCGATGTTTTTTATTTCAAGTAATGACGACTGAGACTTGAAGCTTGCTACAAACGTACCTAGGCCTTGGCTACGGGTTAAAATACCGGCATCAGTGAGTTCACTAAGTGCCCGACGTGCGGTCATTCTGCTTACTGTAAACTGTTTGGCTAGTTCGTTTTCTGAGGGGACACGTTGGTTTTCAAGCCAAAGCCCACTGCGTATTTTGTCCACAATAAACTGTTTTATTTGCGTAAACTTAGGTGTTGGCATAAATATTTTTAGTATATTAAAAATAAACAATACCTAGTAAGATGGCATAATCATCTTGTATATACAAGATGTGTTTTTAAACTTGTTGAACACTATCGCGGAGAGACTTATGCAAGCCACAGAATCCACAGAACAGTTAAATGATATCGATTTATTACTCACCGATGCCAATATTGCCACCATGGATAACAACATTGATGCACCTTATGGAGCGATAGAAAATGCGGCTTTAGCAATTAAAAATGGCAAAATAATATGGTTGGGTGAGCAAACTGAGTTACCTGATTTTGATGTATTAGCCACTCCGGTAGTAAGTATCAAAGGGCAGTGGTTAACCCCGGGCTTAATTGACTGCCATACTCACTTGGTGTTTGCCGGTTCTCGTGCACAGGAGTTTGAGCAGCGTTTACAGGGGGTAAGCTATCAGCAAATTGCCGCGCAAGGGGGCGGAATTGCAAGTACCGTGAAAGCAACCCGAGAGGCTGACCACGAACAATTATTTGTAGCAGCAAAAGATCGTTTAAATGCACTGCTAGCTGAAGGTGTCACTACGGTAGAAATTAAGTCAGGGTATGGGCTTGATATAGAAAATGAAAAAAAAATATTAGAAGTCGCTAGGCTTTTAAATCAACATCATCCTATTGAAGTCATTAATACCTTTTTAGGCGCGCATGCACTACCTTTAGAGTTTAAAAATCGCAGTGATGATTATATAAATTTAGTGTGTAATGAAATGCTTAACACACTTGTTGAACATGATTTAGTCGATGCAGTAGACGTATTTTGTGAGGATATTGGTTTTAGTCATGCTCAAACGCAGCGAGTATTTGATGCGGCTAAAAAACTGGGGTTAGCAATTAAGTGCCATGCTGAGCAATTATCCAATCAACAAGGTGCTGCGCTGGTGGCGCAATACAATGGTTTGTCGGCCGATCATTTGGAATATCTTGATGAAGCCGGAGTTAAAGCTATGGCAAATGCAGGTACTGTGGCGGTATTACTGCCCGGTGCTTTTTATTTTTTAAAAGAAACGAAATACCCTCCAATTGAACTGTTAAATAAATACAAGGTTCCCATCGCAATTGCCAGTGACTTTAACCCAGGCACATCACCGTTATGTTCTTTGCAATTAATGATGAATATGGCTTGTACATTATTTAATTTTACTCCAGAACAGGCATTAATGGGAGTCACGGCACACGGAGCTCAGGCTCTTGGTTTTGCTGATAGAGGCGTATTAAAAGTAGGCGCTCGCGCCGACATAGCACATTGGCAAATTGAGCATCCAGCACAATTAAGTTATCAGTTTGGGGTAAATAAACTGTTAAATCTATGGATATTGGGTAAACTTAGCTAATTATGAGACTTAACTCTTAAGCCTATGTTTTATTTAATGTCAGTGAGTACCTCAGCTATGGATGGAACGTTATTGAGCTATAGCAATTTAGCTATTTTTTTAAGTGGTGCACTTTTAATGGCAATGGTTGCAGCGTTGTTAACCGTTAAAAGTAACGTAATAAGGCTCAGCTTTTTATACACTGGGCTGATTGGTTTAGCTATGGTTAGCACTGCCATCCCTTGGTTTGTTTTGTTATTGGCTCTGGGATTTGCTTTTCATTTATATCAGGCGAATTTGCTAAAGCAAAAAGTCCCGTTACTTATCAGTGCCTGTGCCTCAGGCGGGCTTGTTTTATTATTTACAGGTTACCTCTTTTTTACATTGCATTTAGCGTGGTTACTTATTCCAATTTTACTACTCAGTAGCAGTGGTTTTTTAATGGCTAATACGCCGCAGACTGCTCCAACTTTAAAGCCAGAAACCGAGCCTGAAGCGTATGTTGAAAACTCACCCTTAGCCAGCTTCCCTGATAAACAGCAGTTACGTCAAAAATATAATGAACTCAATGATAAGGATCCATTTACAGCAGCAATCATCGTACTGAGGCTAGAAGGTTTTGCTCAAGTTAATCAACATATTGGCCGAGATTTTGGCGACTTATTATTATCTCAGTCGGCCAATCGAATAAAAGATCTATTAGATAGCGATGAAGTTTTTTTTCTTGCTGAGCATGCTAAATTAGCGCACTTGGGTGGGTTAAACTTTGCATTTATTTGTGATTTACAAAATCATAATCATTTACATCAACAGCTTATAAAGCAAATTATTGGCGCTACCTTAAAGCCGTTCAATGTAGCTAATTGTACGATTGAAGTAAAAGTAAGAGCCAGTTATGTACATTGTAATAAACAAAGCAGCAGCTTTGATGAGCTAATTAGTCATGCTTACTTGGCGCTTGATAGTCGGCCAGCTAAACAAATTGTGGCTTATCATCAGCAAATGACGACTGATCATTTAGAGCAGCAAGCGCGATTAACTGAGCTGGCGAATATCAGCTTTGCTGATGAGTTCGAATTGTTTTTTCAACCGGTTATTCGAAATGAAGATGGCCAAATTGAATTTTTAGAATTGCTATTACGCTGGCAGCATCCAACCCAAGGGACTTTATCGGCGAGCCAGTTTATCAACGATATTAGAATTGCAGGGCTTGGTTACTCACTTGCGACCTTTGTTATTGAACGAGCTGGAGAGCTTGCCATGGCACTGCGTATGGAAGGAATGAGGGTGCCTTTAAGTGTTAACTTATTTGGCCCAGAAATGCTCAACGAAGAGTTTGTTGATTTTGTTTATGGGGTTATCGGTGAGCACCAACTTAGGCCTGGTGATTTAATTTTAGAATGTCCGCTACACATTTTTACTAGCCTAGATGATAAAGGTAGAGCCATGATAGCAAGACTTAACAGCTTAGGTTTAAAAGTGTGCGTTGATGGTTTAGGTGATAATCCTGTATTACTTTCTAAGTTACCTAGTTTAGCGGTGGCATACATTAAAATATCGCCTGCATTAACTGCTGACTTTAGTAATCAAAATAACATACGTAGTTTAGTAGGTGGTATGGTTGAAATGCATAACCAGCAACAGACGAAAGTTATTTTTGAAGGTGTTGAAACACTCGATCAACTAAAGTTTGTAAAAAGTCTAAAAGCCTATGCTTCACAGGGATACTATTTTGGACACCCATTGAGCAGTTTAGGATTAATGAGTTGGTTTAAGCAATGGTTAGAAGCACAAGAACTTTAAGTGTGTTTTAAAGGCTTAGTTTTGTTTGTAAATAGGTATTAACTAAAGCACTGATCACTTGGCCACACTGTAATTTACCTGCAGTTATAGAATGAGGGTGTTGTGAAGGTGCTGCTTCGCATAAGTGTAAATAAGCACTGCGCGGATCATTTGCAGCTAAGTAAACATAATGCTCACCATCGCTGACATCAAAACCACAGTAATTAAAGGCACTTGCAGGCATATTGGTTAAGCTATCTAAATCAACTTCTACCCCTAGCGGTGCGTTATCAAACCTTTGGAGTGCATGGGTGGTTGCTTCTGTTAAGTTTATTTCGCGCTTCACATTAATTGTTTGATAGCTTGTGTAGCTAAAGTTAGCGCTCTGCATAGCATCAAAAATAGGTTGATTGTTTTTTAGCTCATGTAAGCCAATAACATGGTAATTATTGAGCAGCTGCTCTTGATAAGCGTAGCGAAACCCATTACCACTGTGCCTACCTTCACACTCACGAAAGTCGGCATGAGGATCTAAATTAATCGCGTTAATTGCGTTATGGCTATGTTTGGCAAGTGAGCGAATAATACCTAAACAGTTATTATGCCCGCCGCCAATAACAATAGGTTCAAGACCCGCTTTAAAAACCATGTCTAAAATTGCTTCAACTCGCTCATCTATTTCAGCGCACAGCTTACGCAATTGAGCTAAGTCGTTTGGATTATGATTATCAAGCGGTAGTGCTTGTTGCATTAAATCATCGAGGGTGACTTCGCCAAGCAGTAATACTTTTTGCATGGCAATAGCGTCATTATGAGGTTGGTTTAAAAAGCGTTGTAAAAACGCAGGCCAAGCATGCTGTGCGCCACCATTTCCTAGATTGGCTCTCGGGCCAATGTCTTCACAAATCCCGAGTAAAACAAAGCGCATACCAAATTGTACGGCATCAGCAAGTGCTTGTTGAATATTGTCGCGGGCATCAAGTAATGCCATCGACTGCCATGCTTTTAGCTCTCCAGCACGGTCAGAGCAAATTTCCTTTACCGTGCTTTCGTCGTATAGTTTAAGGTGAAAGGTCACGCTACAGTTCTATTATTTCTAGCTCTAATTCTTCAGCTGAAAGCACAATACCGGTACTGTCAGCATATACAAAGTCATCATCAAAAAATGATACGCCAGCGAAATTAACCCCTATACCGCTTTCGCCCGCGCCTTCACTGTCTGCTGCAACAGGAATTGACGCAATAGCTTGAATACCTAAATCAAGTTCTTCAAGCTCATCAACGTGACGTAATGCACCATATACGATAATGCCTTGCCAATTGTTTTCTAGTGCCAGCTCAGCCAGCTCAATGTCGATTAATGCTCTGCGAGTTGAGCCGCCACCATCAATAAGTAAAATCTGATCAGTACCATCTTGAGAAAGTAATTGGCGGATCAGTTCATTGTTTTCAAAACATTTTACCGTTTTAATGCGGCCACCAAAACTGTGTCGACCACCAAAGTTGATGAACATAGGTTCAAGCACATCAACCACATCAGCAAAGTGGTCGCATAAATCAGAAGTGCTGTAATCCATTATTTTATCCTCAAAAGATACATAAGTTAGTGACTCAGTATACCCTCCTTATATGCAATAACAACGACTTAATCGCAGTAAATTTAGCCATAATTAGAACTAAATCAACTATAAGAATAATAATTCTTTCATAAACTTGTCATTTCCCCACAACAAGATTATAAACAGGTGTATTGCATCCATGATGCGGCTGAACCATTTTCACCTTCAGTGGCAAGAGTTGTAAAATTGAGTAATACTGTGGTTAGGCCAATGGTTTTATATTGTCCATTTGTTTAAAAGGAGTTTGTTAATGGTTAGACTTTACCGGCGACCCTTTTTATTTGTTCAAACTTAATGAGTTAAATGAAAGAAAGCATCACTTTATACTGCGCTGGCAAATTTAATATAGGTATTTACAATGAATTTTCTACAAAATCTGACGATAAAACGCCGTTTGCAACTAAACGCCTTAGTTGTAGGTTTAACAATGATTGTCATGCTATGCATCATAATTTATGAAGCACGTGTGATGCTTAAATTAAATGAAACAATTCAATACGCCGAAGAGCTTGATGTGCATGAGCTTTCGATGCGTAAATATGAAAAAGACTTTTTATTTTATAAAGATGAAAAAAGCTTAGATTTATTCACTAATGAATATAAACAGCTGCAGCTCAAACTAGGGAAACTATCTGCTTTATCAAAAGATTTAGATATTGCCATTGATCAGGTTAACCAATTTGAGGTGCTTGCAAAGCAGTATTATGATGACTTTCAAATTGTTGTTAATTTGCAACGGAAGATAGGTTTACATCCTAAAGATGCGCTTTATGGCGAACTGCGTAAGTCAGTACACAACATTGAAACATTATTGAATCAGCAAAATGATTATAAATTACTGACCACCATGTTGCAGCTACGCCGCGCTGAGAAAGATTTTATGTTGCGTTTAGATACCAAATATTTAGACCGATTTAATAAATTAGGTGATGAGTTAAAACAACAAGTAAATACCTCAGAAATACCTAGTAATATACGCAATCAATTAACTTCATTAATGACCAATTACCAAGGCAAATTTACCGCACTAGTTGAAGCACAAATCGCTTTAGGGGTTGATTTAGATTCGGGTGCTCTTGGAAAAATGAGAGTCAGTATTAAGAAAAGTGATGATGTGGTGACTGCCATTACTTCGGCCACTAAAAAACAAGTTGCTGAGACGGCCCAGCAGGCGCAATTATTGGCAATAGCCATATTTATAATTGCCAGTGTGATTGTGATGGTTCTTGTGTACTTAACGAGTCGCTCAATTATTCAGCCTATTGAGAGGGTTTATCAAACTATTGACAAGATAAGAAAAAACAATGATTTAAGCTTATTCATAGAGCACAAAGGAGAAGATGAAGTCACTAGGATGACCATAGATTTTAATAGCTTGATTAGCGACTTTAAAGATCTTATCTATGAAGTAAATACTGCTCTAACAACGCTTAATATAGCAACGGGTAACTTATCTGAAACAACCTCAGCAACTAGTTCTGGCATGCAAGAGCAATTGCATGAAGCGGACATGGTGGCAACGGCAGCCACAGAAATGCAAGCAACGATTCAAGATATTTCACATAATACAGAAGCTGCAGCTAAAAAAGCTGAATCAACCAATGTAAGTGCTCAACAAGGTCAGGTTGAAGTAGAGTCAACCATTAAACATATTAATGCTTTGTCTGATTCGCTTGGTAAGGCCTCTAGCGTGGTGTCACAGCTAGAAAAAGATGGTGAAACCATTGGCTCTGTACTTGATGTAATTCGTGCCATTGCAGAACAAACTAATTTACTGGCTCTAAATGCGGCTATTGAAGCAGCAAGAGCGGGTGAGCAAGGTCGTGGTTTTGCGGTTGTTGCAGATGAGGTGCGCTCACTTGCACAACGCACGCAAGAGTCAACTAGCGAAATTGAGGGTATTATTAACACCTTACAACAGCGTACCCAAGAGGTAGTAAGTATCATGCATCAGTGTCGTACTCAAGGTGGTGAGAGTGCAACACAAGCAACAAAAGCGGGTGAATTGCTAGGAGCTATCACTGTTGATGTGCAAACGATTATGGAAATGAGTACACATATTGCTACTGCTATTGATGAACAGAGCCAGGTAGCATCAGAGGTTAATAAAAACGTAGTCCGTATTCGAGATATTGCTGAAGGGGCTGCTGCTCATTCACAAACGAATGCGCAAACAAGTGAAGAGGTATCTGAGCAATCAAGGGTGCTTCATCAAGCAATCTCAAAATATAAAGTTTAATTATCCATAGAAACAAGCGGCTTAATTGCCGCTTGTTTGTTATTAACGAAGCAGAAGCATCATAACTGACGTTAAGGTACAAATTTTATTGGTACGCTATCTTTGTTATTTTCATGTTGTTTAACACGTTCTAAATAAGTGTCCCACAACTTAGTATGTTCGGCTTGTAACTTAGCCAAATATTGCCAGCTAAACAACCCGCTGTTGTGCCCGTCGTCAAACTCTAAACGCAACGCGTAATGCCCTACGGGTGTAATGCTTTTAATGCCCACTGTTTGTTTATTAAGTACTAACTTCATAGGCTCAGAGCCATGGCCTTGCACCTCGGCTGAGGGAGAGTGAACCCGTAAAAATTCAGTACTGAAGGTTGCGTCTGAATGATCATCAAAAAACACATCTAAATTTTTACTTACACTATGATAGTGCACTTTAGTTACTTGTTTCATCGTCATCTCACTTACAAAAAAGCCTCCATGCTGGAGGCTTTTAGTATACATTAAACGGCTGTTAAAGAATAAAGCGGCTTAAGTCTTCATCTTCAACCAGCGCACCTAGGTGCTTTTCAACATAGGCAGCGTCAATAACTAAACTTGAACCCGCTTTTTCAGAAGCATCATATGAAATTTCTTCCATTAATCTTTCCATAACAGTATGCAGACGGCGAGCACCGATGTTTTCGGTTTTCTCATTAACCTGCCAAGCGGCTTTAGCAATTCGCTCAATTGCATCGTCGCTAAATTCAACAGCGACATGCTCTGTTTTGAGTAGCTCGCGTTGTTGCTCCGTAAGTGATGCGTGTGGCTCAGTTAAAATGCGCTTAAAGTCATCGGCTGTGAGTGCTTCAAGTTCAACACGAATAGGTAAACGGCCTTGTAACTCCGGGATCATGTCTGATGGTTTAGACATCTGGAATGCACCTGAGGCAATAAATAGCATATGGTCAGTTTTGACCATGCCATGCTTAGTGTTTACTGTAGAACCTTCAATAAGCGGTAGTAAATCACGTTGTACACCTTCACGGCTTACATCTGGGCCTGAGGCTTCACCGCGCTTACAGATTTTGTCGATTTCGTCAATAAACACAATGCCGTTTTGCTCTACAGCAAAAATTGCCTGCTCTTTTAATTCTTCAGGGTTAACTAATTTTCCGGCTTCTTCTTCGGTAAGTAGTTTAAATGCTTCTTTAATTTTAAGCTTACGTTTAGTGCGTTTATCACCACCCATATTTTGAAACATGCCCTGTAGCTGGTTGGTCATTTCTTCCATACCAGGAGGAGCCATAATTTCAACATTCGGTTGAGCTTGGGCTAAATCAATATCGATTTCTTTGTCATCTAGCTGGCCTTCGCGTAATTTTTTACGAAACGATTGACGTGTCGATGAGCTTTCATCGCGCTGAACTTCCCCATACTGATCTTTCACTGGAGGTAGTAATACATCTAAAATACGCTCTTCAGCGGCTTCTTCTGCACGGTGTTTAAACTTTTTGGTTTGTTGTTCACGGGTCATTTTGATTGAAACGTCGACTAAATCACGGATGATAGTTTCAACTTCTTTACCTACATAACCTACTTCTGTGAATTTAGTGGCTTCCACTTTAATAAAGGGGGCATTAGCCAGTTTTGCTAATCGACGCGCAATTTCCGTTTTACCTACACCAGTAGGGCCAATCATTAAAATATTCTTTGGCGTTACTTCTGCACGTAAATCTTCGTTTAACTGCATACGGCGCCAGCGATTACGAAGGGCAATAGCAACCGCTTTTTTTGCTTTTGCTTGACCAATAATATGTTGGTCTAGCTCATGAACAATTTCTCTTGGGGTCATATCAGACATAGCGGGTTCCTATTACAATTCTTCGATAGTTTGGAAGTTATTCGTAAATACACAGATGTTGCCAGCAATTGTAAGACTTTTCTCTACAATTTCATGGGCACTTAAGTCGGTATTTTCTAATAAGGCGGTTGCAGCAGATTGTGCAAAGTTTCCGCCGCTGCCAATTGCGATCAGGTCGTTTTCAGGTTGTACGACGTCACCATTACCAGTGATGATCAATGAGGCAGTTTCATCAGCAACAGCTAGCAGGGCTTCAAGTTTGCGTAAGGCACGATCGCTACGCCAATCTTTAGCCATTTCTACAGCCGCTTTAGTTAGATTGCCTTGGTGCATTTCTAATTTGCTTTCAAAACGTTCGAAAAGGGTGAAGGCATCAGCAGTACCGCCAGCGAAACCAGCGATTACTTTGCCATTATAAAGACGTCGAACTTTTCGGGCATTGCCCTTCATTACAGTATTACCAAGGGAGACTTGGCCGTCACCACCAATAACAACTTTGTCATCACGGCGTACACTTACGATTGTAGTCATGTTATTCCTCACCATCGCGCTGCAAGGGGGCAGCGCGTAAAAAACGATTATGAAGAGGTTATATGGGTGAATGGTTTAAATTCAAGTCCAGCCCCAAATTCCGCAGCCAACGATATTAATTCGTTTTAGTTTGTTCTTATCACTTTCTGCTTGGCGCTTGGTTTCATAAGGCCCTAAACGCACCTTATACCAAATACCATTAGTACCTGTGGTTTTTTTGATCTCTGAAATTAGCCCAGCAAAGGCTATTTTAGCCTTTAAGGTTTCAGCTTGTTGATGCGTTTTAAATGAACCACACTGCATAACATAAGGGCCTTTTTGTTCAAGTTCTTTCACTTCAACTTGAATTTCATGCTCTTTAATTTCTTTAATAAATTTAGGTGGTCGCGGTTTAGCTATTTCTACTTGTTTTTCGGCTGTTGGGTTTGCTTGTTTTTCAACAAGATCAGGATCGGCATTATTTTTAACAAACCAGAGTCCATATGCAAAGCCACCCACAAGTACTAGTGCAATCAGGGTTAATAACAGCGGAAAAGGTTTTTTAGCCGGTTCTTGTTTGGTGTTTTTTCTATTTTTTGGTTTTTTATTAATATAATCGTGCTGTGCCATGGTGTTATGTGTGGCCTTACCTAAATCATGTCTGTAGGGTCTACGTCTAAACTCCAGCGAACTTTTTGAGCTAGTTTACTGGTGCTGAGATAATCAACCATTTGTGCAAGATACGGATGTAAAATGCGTCGATCTTGCGCTTGAATATGTAATTGAAAACGATACATCCCCGCAATCTTTTCTAAAGGCGCAGGGATAGGTCCAAGCAATTGTATACCAGATACCCCATTGACAGGAACCAAATCCGTTAGAAAGTCGACGACTTGCTTAATGTTATGTCCCTGTGCACGAACTATTGCCATACTGGTGATTGGTGGTAACTGCGCGTCACTTCGTTCAGTGAGCGCAAAGCGGGCAAAATCTTGATAGCCGTTATTAACTAAATCTTGTAATAATGGGTGCTCAGGGAAGTGTGTTTGTAATAATACTTCACCGGGCTCACCAGAACGTCCAGCTCTGCCTGCAACCTGAGTCACTAATTGAGCAAGGTGTTCTGTTGCCCTAAAGTCACACGAATATAAACCACTATCTACATCTAAAATGAGTACTAAGCTTACATCCGCAAAGTGGTGGCCTTTGGCCAGCATTTGCGTACCGACTAAAATGCGTGCGCCACCTTGGTTTATTTCATCCAATGCTTTTTCAAGGCTGCCTTTGCGCCTCGTAGAGTCACGGTCTATTCGGCTAATTGGGATGTCTTTAAATTCAGTACTCAAAAATTCTTCTATTTGTTCGGTGCCTTTGCCGTTAGGAAATATCTGCGTGCTTCCACAGTCAGGGCATTGATGCGGTACTTGATATTGGTCACCACAATGGTGGCAAATCATCTGACCGATGGCTTTATGAAAGGTTGCACTCGTGCTGCAGCGATTACATTCACTTAACCAACCACACTCATGACATATTAAAGTGGGCGAAAAACCACGGCGGTTTAAAAATACCATTACCTGCTTACCTTTATTCAGGTGCTGGCGCATTATCGCTAAGCTCGCATGGGCAATACCCGCTTGATCAGGCTGACCTTTCATGTCGAGAAGCTTAAATTGATTATCGGTGGCCGTTTGTGCACGCTCACTTAATGTGAGTAACTGGTATTTGTTATTAATTGCTTTGTGCAGTGTTTCTAATGCGGGAGTCGCACTGCCTAAAATAAGCGGGATATTTTGCTGATATGCGCGATACGCTGCTAAATCGCGTGCATGATAGCGTAGAGTATCTTGTTGTTTAAATGAAGCATCATGCTCCTCATCAACCACAATCATCCCGAGTTTTAAAAAGGGTAGAAAAATACTCGAACGAGTACCTATAACGATAGCACAACTGCCTTTTTCACAAAACCGCCATGTTTGCAGACGCTCGTTATCGGTGAGCGCTGAATGCCATAGCATAATTGGCGTGTCAGGGAAGCGACGTCTAAAACGATTCACTGTTTGTGGTGTTAAACCTATTTCTGGAACAAGCACTAACGCTTGCTCTCCACGTTTTAACACCTCTTCAAGACACTGTAGGTAAACTTCTGTTTTACCGCTACCCGTGACACCTTCAAGTAAAAAACTATTAAAACCAGCACTTTGATTTATAGTAGTGCAAGCAATTGCTTGTTCTTTATTTAAGCGAGGCTTAGTGCCCACAGTAGGAAAGGCATGTTGCCATTGATTGTCATGTTCAATGGTTTGCACTATCAGTTCTTTTGCTAATAGGCTATCAATAGTCTTTTTATTAAACCCGAGGGCTTTTAGTTCCGTTAATGATGATTTACCCGATGCAGATAATTGCTTAAGCAAGTTAAGCTGTGTTTTAGCTTTTAAAGATGGTAAAAGCGCCCCTTTATCAGTTAACGTCAGCATATTTATACTGGTTTTATCAGGGCATTCACCTTGGCGCAGCGCATTGGGGAGTGCAATATGAATAGTTTCACCTAGTGGATAACAATAATAACGCGCAGTAAACTTCAGCAGCTCCAAATGTTGTGCAGATAACACCGGCGAATTATCAATTACTTCAATAATAGATTTGATTTTGCCTTCAGGAACTTCTGTATCGGTTTTTAAACTAAGGATAACCGCTACTTTTCGTTGATTGCCAAAAGGGACGAGTACGCGCATGCCAGGCTGCAATTTAGTCAGCGGTGTTAATTGCTCATCCACTTTATAATCAAAGGTGCGAGGTAAGGGGACTTTTATTGCAACTTCAACAAAACACATAACAACTCAACTAAGAAACCTAATAGCCTAATGTACTAAAAATAGTATTAAAAGCCTACCGACAAATCAGTAATCAATAGGTGTTTGCAGACTTTTTAGTAAAAAGAATAATTAAAGCTTGTGTGCGTGCGGGTTGTTGGATAAAATTCGCGACCAATAAATTTGTTTTAACGACGTATGGTGCCAGACTTCGGGTTTGGAGAGCGATGCGGCCTTAACTAGAGGTTCCTATGAAAGAAGGTATTCACCCTAAGTACGAAGTAATTTCTGCAACTTGTTCATGCGGAAACAAATTCGAAACTCGTTCTACTTTGTGTAAAGACATTCACTTAGACGTATGTTCTGCGTGTCACCCGTTTTACACTGGTAAGCAAAAGATTTTAGACACTGGCGGCCGTGTTGATCGCTTCAACAAGCGCTTCGGTGCACTTAGCAGCAAAAAATAATTTTTTGTTTCTATGTAAAAAAAGCACCTTAGGGTGCTTTTTTTGTGCCTAAAATTCACTTATCCCTCCATTTTATAACAGTTTTGTATTTATTATTTTTGCATAACTATTTCCTGTTCTTATTCCGAATATGCATAAACATTTGCAGACAAAATTGCCAATATTATCTATATTTTTATTTGTTACACTTTAAATATGGTACTTAAATGTAGTTAACGTGAAGTTATTTGTATTTAAAGTTAAACAAAGTTCGGTATTTCACTATTTTAATTTAAGACTGAAAAGAGTATTTCATAAATATTGAATAAGGGTAAAAACGACCTGTAATATTCATTTTTATGACGAATTTATATTTTAAAAATGTCAGGATAATCTAGGGAAGTTGCTGATAAATCACTTAAAATTAAGAGTTCTAGCATATAACAGGATAGACCTGATATTGCTTGGAATTTAAAAATAATAAAGGTATCGTAGAATAAAACTACCTCTCACTTTAACTTAAATTGCAGGATATAATCGCGTTATGTCAGATTTTCGTGAACAAGCACTACATTACCATGCCCATCCCGTTCCAGGTAAAATCAGTATTGAGCTGACCAAGCCCGCTGAGACGGTTAAAGACCTCGCGCTCGCATATAGCCCAGGTGTTGCAGAACCTGTTCGTGAAATTGCCGCTGATCCAGCAAATGCCTATAAGTATACTGGTAAAGGAAATATGGTTGCGGTTATTACTAACGGCACCGCAATTTTAGGCTTAGGTAATTTAGGCCCACTGGCCTCAAAACCAGTAATGGAAGGCAAGGCATTATTATTTAAACGTTTTGCAGGTCTAGATTCAATTGATATAGAAGTTAAGCACCGCACAACCGAAGACTTTATCAACACGGTTGCGAATATTGCAGACACGTTTGGTGGTATCAACCTAGAAGATATTAAAGCGCCAGAATGTTTTGAGATAGAAAAAGCACTTATAGAACGTTGCAGCATTCCTGTATTTCATGATGACCAACATGGTACGGCAATTGTAACGGCTGCGGGTATGCTAAATGCGCTAGAAGTACAAGGTAAAGCAATTGAAGATGCGATTATCGTGTGTTTAGGTGCCGGCGCTGCAGCTGTTGCCTGTATGGAGCTTTTAATTAAGTGTGGCGCACTGCGTGAACATATTTATATGTTAGACCGTAAAGGCGTTATTCATACACGTCGTGATGACTTAAATGAATATAAGCAATTATTTGCAAACAATACGGATAAACGTACTTTACAGGACGTAATTGAAGATGCCGATGTGTTTGTTGGTGTATCAGGCCCTAATTTATTAGCCGCCGATGATTTGAAGTTAATGGCTGACCGCCCAGTTGTATTTGCATGTTCAAACCCCGATCCTGAAATTGATCCGCAATTAGCACATGCTGCACGCAACGATCTTATTATGGCGACTGGCCGTTCTGATTATCCGAACCAAGTTAACAACGTACTTTGTTTTCCATTTATTTTCCGTGGCGCACTAGATGTACGCGCAAGTGAAATAAACGATGAAATGAAAATAGCTGCTGTAGAGGCAATTCGCAGTATTGCTAAAGAGCCAGTTCCGGCTGAAGTACTGACTGCTGCAGGTATCGATAAACTAGAGTTTGGTGCTAAATATATTATACCAAAACCTATGGATCCGCGCTTATTGCCTCGTATCGCCAAAGCCGTTGCTCAAGCTGCAGTTGATTCGGGTGTGGCACAAATTGATATGCCAGAGAACTACATGGCGTAATTTTAAGTGTGAATTAACGCAAAAAAAACCTCAGCATTTGCTGAGGTTTTTTTATAACACAGATAAAGAAATTTAATCTTCATTTAAAATAGGCACTTCTAGTCCCATTTCTTGCATTATTTTCTTCACCTCTTCAGGTACTTTTTCTGCGTTGTCTTTACGTAGATCATCATCATTAGGCAGCGGTTGCCCTGTAAATGCATGCAAAAATGCTTCGCATAAAAGCTCACTATTTGTTGCATGGCGCAAGTTGTTTATTTGACGACGAGTACGTTCGTCAGTTAATACTTTTAATACATTTAGCGGGATCGAAACGGTGATCTTTTTTACTTGTTCGGATTTTTTCCCGTGTTCTGCGTATGGGTGAATATATTCACCATTCCATTTAGCCATAAGATGTATCGTTGCCTCAGATTATAAATTGCTCACACAGCATCAAAGCGTGTAAATATGCGTGAAATTCTATCGGTTTAAAAAAGATAGTCAAATACTAGTTATTTAGCTATCTAGACATTTAAATGCTTTGACATCTTAAACTGCATGCGCTACCTTTTAGACGTCTAAACTTCCAAAATAGTAAAGGTGACGAAAATGAGTGAAAAAAATAAGGCAACAATTGCTGTTCGTAGTGGAATAGAAGCCGACAAACAGCATGGTGCGGTTGTTCCACCGCTTTATTTATCAACAACTTACTCATTTTCTGACTTTGATACCAAACGCCAATATGATTATGGCCGCAGTGGTAATCCTAACCGTGACATTTTGGCTGAGGCGCTCACTGAACTTGAAGGCGGGGCTAAAGGCATTATTACTGCAACGGGTATGGCGGCAGTTCACTTAACAACTCAATTATTAAATAGTAACGATACGTTAATGATTCCTCACGATTGCTATGGTGGCAGCTATCGTTTATTTACCTCACTAGAAAAACGCGGCTTGTTAAAGCTAGAAGTGGTCGATTTCACTAAAAGCGAAAGCTTATCGCAAATTCTTGCTATTAAACCTAAGCTGATCTGGATTGAAACACCGAGTAATCCAATTTTACGATTAACTGATATTAAAGCAGTTACCGATATTGCTAAGCAGTGCGGTGCTCTGGTTGCTGCCGATAACACATTTTTATCGCCGGCTTTGCAAAATCCGATTAAATTTGGTGCTGATATTGTGGTTCACTCAACTACTAAATATATCAATGGTCATTCAGATGTTGTTGGGGGGGCGGTTATTGCAGCAACCGCTGAGCTTGGTGAAGAACTGGCATGGTGGGCAAATAATATTGGCATTACTGGAGCGCCATTTGATAGCTATTTAACTCTCAGAGGTTTGCGCACGTTAAACGTGCGTTTGAGGCAACACCAAGAAAATGCACTCGCTATTGCACAGTATCTAGAAAACTCCCCGTTTGTTGCTCAGGTTTACTATCCAGGTCTTGAATCACATCCACAACATGCGCTTGCTAAGGCGCAGCAGTTTGGCTTTGGTGCAATGGTTAGTTTTGATATCAAAGGCGATATAAACGATGCTGCAGCGTTTTTAACGCGCTTAAATGAATTTAGTTTGGCGGAATCATTAGGCGGAGTTGAAAGTTTGATTTGTCACCCCGCAACCATGACCCATGCAGGCATGGAGGCGACTGCCCGTGCAGAAGCTGGGGTGGGTGATACGCTTATTCGTATTTCGGTGGGTATTGAAGATGCAAAAGACTTACTTGCTGATTTAGACAGGGTATTTAATTTGGTTCGCCCCGGGCAAGCAGATAATGCTTTAGCTGCAAAAAATGGTGCCAGTGAGTCATTTGGCTCAGCGAAACTAAACGCGGCGCATCCGGCGTTATGGTAGTGCCTACCAATTTTGAAAATATAAAACATGAAGTCGAGTTGGTATTAACATGGTAAATCAGGTTCATAAATTTGGTGGTTCGAGTTTAAGCTCAGCGGATCGCTTTAAAAGTGTCGCAAATATTATTTTAACTCATGCTCAAGCCGGGGATTGTGTGGTGGTATCTGCTGCCGGTAAAACCACCGATACCTTGGTTAAATTGTGGCAAAGCTTTGAACAGCAAGATACCCAAGCGATTGCTGACATTATTTTATTAATAAGTAATCATCAATCTTCGCTAATTGAACAATTGCTTATAGCGGGTGCTAAGCATGAAGCACTCAATATACTTGCCACTGAGCTAAGCATTATTACTCAGCAGGCTAAGCAAAACATATTAACTGAAGCGTGGCTATTAGCTCATGGCGAATTATGGTCTGCAAGGCTATTAAGCGCTTACTTAGGGCAACTTAACGTTAGTGCTTGCGCTCTGGACGCTAGGCAATTATTTACGTTAGACGCAGGGCAGCTACAGCATGCTAATAATCAGCAGCAGTGCTTAAAAGCCATAGATACAAGCAAAATTAATGTCGTTACAGGGTTTATTGCGGCTAATTTACAACATGAAACCGTGACCTTAGGACGTAACGGCAGTGATTACAGTGCTACTTTATTAGCACGATATTGCAATGCTAAAAAAGTGTCTATTTGGACTGACACTCAAGGTGTTTTTAGTACTGATCCGCGTAAGGTAGCTAATGCGATTAAGTATGCGCGGGTGTGCCGCGAACAAGCTAATTTATTGGCTAGATTAGGTAACCCCGTACTACATGCTAAAACATTATCGCCATTAAAAGGGACCGATATAGAGTTAATTGTTCGCAGTAGTTACGATCTTCAAGGCAGCCATACCGAAATAGTTAAATTAGGAATGAGTAAACAAAAGCGCTTTTTAACCACGATTAACAATGTGGATTTACTTACTGTTGATGATTTGAGTGAAGGCGAGGTAGCGCATGTTAGTCAGCTTATTCAGCATAGTTTGCATCACTTTGAACATGCGGGCGAAATTTACTTGGTAGTCCCTGCGTCGGCGACATATCAGGTGGTTAATTATTTTGCTGGCCGCGCCAACATTAGTGATTCTAACTTAAATGGGGTTGCAATTATTGCATCAGAGCCAGATATAGCGATACTCGGTGAGCAAAGTGCAGCTGTACTTCAAGCGCAATCAATTCACCCTAGGTTTACTCATTTTGGTGACGGTTATACGTTATTATTAACCGATCAGGTACTTGAGAGTGATGTGCTGAGCTTACTGCATGATAAATTGATCAATAAAGCGCAAGAAATAGCTTTAATTATTGCAGGGCTTGGTAATGTTGGTGCTGAATTTATGCGCCAACTACCTGCACAAATAGCCCGTTTATCATCAGGTTTTAACATTAAGTTAGTAGCATTACTACGCTCAGAGCAGATGCTGGTTAATGCCAATGGGTTAGACTGTGAGAGCTGGCAACAGCAATGGGAAAACCATGCAAGCCCCTATCAGCAAGCTGATTTGCTGTCATACATTGATACGCTTGAGTATGAACATAAGGTAGTGATTGATATTACCGCCAGTGAATATTTTAGCCAGCTTTATAGCAAATTTGTGGAATTAAATTGTCACTTAATTAGTGCTAATAAATACGCAGGCACAGCTCCGCTGAGCTGGTATCAAGCATTACGTGAAGATTTGGCACAGCGCGGCTT
Organism: Pseudoalteromonas sp. Scap06; assembly: GCF_013394165.1. Taxonomy (NCBI): domain Bacteria; kingdom Pseudomonadati; phylum Pseudomonadota; class Gammaproteobacteria; order Alteromonadales; family Pseudoalteromonadaceae; genus Pseudoalteromonas; species Pseudoalteromonas sp. Scap06. The sequence continues at coordinate 332,907 of NZ_CP041330.1, forward strand.
ACATTGGCGTTATAATGCCAGTGTGGGAGCCGGATTACCGATTAACTTTGCACTGGCCGATTTGCAAAACAGTGGCGATAAAATAACGCGTATAGAAGGCGTGTTTTCTGGCACGCTGTCATGGTTATGCAGTATGTATGATGGCAGCAAGGCATTTTCAGATTTAGTGCTTGAAGCACAAGCTTTGGGGTTCACCGAACCTGATCCGCGAGAAGATTTATCTGGCCGAGATATGCAACGCAAGTTGCTTATTTTGGCGCGTGAATTAGGTATTGAATTGGAACTTGATGACATTTCTTTATCCGCATTGATGCCCGATGAGCTAAGTGCGGGCAGTTGGGATGACTTTGTTGATAACAAGGCTAGTTTAGATGCGTTTATCAAGCAGCACTTCGAAGCGGCTTTGCAACAAAGTGCTGCACTGTGTTATACCGGATTGCTGGAGTTTAAAAACAGCAAGCTAAACGCTAAGGTAGGAATTGCCTATGTACCAAAAAGCGAAGCGGTTGCTAATTTAACACCTGGCGATAATATTTTTGTGATTAATACTCAGTGGTATAATCAAAACGCATTAGTGATACAAGGCCCCGGTGCGGGTAAAGAAGTGACCGCAGCTGGCGTGCACTCTGACTTATATTGGTTGGTACAAAATATTACCTAGACCATCAAAAAGGCCGCTATTCAGCGGCCTTTTATATATTAGCATTGTTTAAAAGAGCTCTTCTTCGGTTTTAGTGCTTTCTTCAAATACATCATTTGGCTGTGCTAACACATATTTTGTAGGTGCGGTCCCTTTCTCAAAGTACTCAAAACGGCTGGTATAATCGTTTTTATGACTTAACAGCCCCGTTTCTAAGTCAATACGAATAGAAACTAAGCCTTCAGGTGGTTCGATAGGTGCCGCAGGTTTACCATCCAGTGCAACTCTCATAAAATCAACCCATGCAGGCTGAGCTGTTTTAGCACCTGACTCTGCGCCTGATATTTGGCCACTTCCTAAGTTATTGTTATAGGTTGAGCGCCCCAGAGTATTTCCAGGGTTGTCAAAACCAACCCAAACAGAGGTCATCACATCGCGATTAAAGCCGCTAAACCAAGTATCTACAGAATCATTGGTAGTGCCTGTTTTACCTGACAGATCGCGACGTTTTAGCGCTTGTGCACGCCATCCTGTACCACTCCAACCTGTTTTATGAGACCAGCTACCACCCCCCCAAATTGCGCTGTTCATAGCACTGGCAATTAAAAATGCATTTTGTTTAGATATGATCTGCGGCGCGCAGTTTGGTGCTACTTGCTCACTTAGCATTAGCGAGCTAGGCGTTGTTGCTTCATCATCACAAATTACAGTCGGGTTAGTTTTAAATAAGGTGTTGCCCATGGCATCTTGAATTTCAGAGATAAAGTAAGGTTCGATTAAGTGGCCGCCATTGGCAAAAGTACTCATACCACGAGCTAACTCTAGTGGAGTAATAGATGCGCTACCTAAAGCCAGCGATTCACTGCGATTTATATCTTCATCTGCAAAGCCAAATTTAAGTAAATGATCGGCTGTACGTTGCAAGCCAACACCACGTAATAAACGTACCGAAATCACATTTTTTGATTGTGCTAAAGCACGGCGAATGCGAATAGGGCCATTATAAATGGCAGGGCTATTTTTAGGTCGCCATGCGACACCTTGGCTTTTATCCCATTGATTTATAGGAGCATCATTTAAAATTGACGCTAAGGTGTAGCCTTTTTCAAGTGCAGCAGAGTATATAAATGGCTTAATATTAGAGCCAACTTGGCGTTTAGCTTGCACTGCACGGTTATATTGGCTTTGTTCAAAGCTGTAACCGCCTACAATGGCTTTTATACGCCCGTCTTGTGGGTCTAAAGACACAATGGCGCTTGCAGCTTCAGGGATTTGACTCAAAATATAGCTGTTGTCATCATTTTTACGCAGCCATATTTGCATGCCAGGCGTTAATATATCGCTTGCTGTTTCAGGAGCAAAGCTTTGGCGATAACGGGTGATAAACTTACGCGCCCACTTCAGATTATCCCAAGTCAATGTTGTGCGTTCGCCGCTTTTAAGTATTACTTCCGCGCTTCTGTCGGATACATTTAAAACTGCAGCGGCTTTTAGAGGGCCTAGTTCATTGGCCTCTTTCAAAATGTTTAATAACTTAGAATCAGAAGGTGTGGGCTCTGTTTGTGGATCCCATAAAATGGCTTCAGGGCCTCTAAATCCATGGCGCATATCATAGGCATGTAAATTGTTAACCAAAGCCGTTTGTGCCGCCTGTTGAATATTTGACTCAACAGAAGTATACACTTTAAATCCTGAGTTATAGGCTTTATCTATACCGTAGCGCGACACCATTTCAGCACGTACCATTTCTGAAATATATGGTGCATATAAGTCAATTTCAGCCCCATGAAAATAAGCGGTAATTGGTTGGTTCGTGGCTTCATTATACTGCGCTCTAGAAATATACTTTTCATCTAGCATTCGTCCTAACACTACATTTCTTCTGGCTTTGGCTCGCTTTGGGTTACGAATAGGGTTAAGTGCTGAAGGCGCCTTGGGTAAACCGGCAATCATTGCCATTTGCGCAAGAGTAAGCTCTTTTAGCTCTTTACCATAATAAACCTGAGCGGCTGCACCAATACCAAAGGCGCGGTTTCCTAGCTCTATTTTATTTAGATAAAGTTCAAAGATTTCATCTTTTGAAAGTAAATTTTCGATATGGATGGCAATAAATATTTCTTTTACTTTACGAATATAGGCTTTTTCTCGCGTTAAAAAGAAGTTACGAGCCAACTGCATGGTGATTGTACTGGCACCCTGCTTTTTTTCACCGGTAGAAATAAGTACTAGTGCTGAGCGAACAATACCAATTGGGTCGATACCGATATGGTCATAAAAACGGTTATCTTCTGTTGCTAAAAAAGCCTGTAATAAAGGTTCAGGAATTTGATCTATAGTTACAGGGATACGTCTTTTTTCACCAAATTGGTTGATTAAAAGCCCATCTTTGGTAAATACTTGCATAGGCGTTTGTAATTGAACGTTTTTTAAAACTTGCACGCTTGGGATATCGGATTTAACGTAGTAATAAAGGCTGAGCAATGTAATTAGTGCAAGTAATGCACAAATGATCAAAAATTGTAAAGTTCTTTTTAATAAAATCACTGATATTTCCCTAAACGGACTCCCAATTACAGGTTGAGACTGCTAGTATATATTGATTAAAAATTGAATAATATTTTTTAAGATATAAATTATAACTTGTTTATTATTAAAACAAAGGCAAAGTTGCAAACATGCTAAGTCAATTGATAAAAAAACCATCACCTATGATGGTGGGTATTGATATAGGATCGCACTCTATCAAGGCCGTGCTTTTAAGTGAAACAGAAACCGGGCTTCGATTAGAAGCTCTTGCAATTGAACCTATGCCTAAAGGCGCTATGAGCGAGCGCAACATTCAAGACATTGAAGCAATTGGCAATGTGATAACCAAGTTAAAACGAAAGCTTCCAAAGTCACTAAAATTTGCAGCTGTTGCTGTTTCAGGGCAAACAGTGATTACCAAAGTCATTTTCATGGATGTTTCCTTAAGCGACGCTGAATTAGAATCACAGATTGAAATTGAAGCCGATAGCTTGATCCCCTATCCATTAGATGAAGTCAGTTTAGATTTTGAAAAACTCTCTACTAACAGTGCCGACCCGAGCAAAATTAATGTTCTACTTTCTGCAGCGAGAACGGAAAGTGTGGAAGCGAGAGTAGGCGCACTTAGTGCTGCCAACTTAACTGCAAAAGTTGTGGATGTTGAAAGCTATGCATTAAGCCGGGCTATGGATGTTTACTACCAACAGCTACCATCAGACGCGTTTGATAAAACCGTTGCAGTAGTTGATATAGGTGCGGTGCTTACCTTGGTCAGTGTAGTGCAATTTGGTGAAACTATTTACACCCGCGACCAGGTATTTGGTGGTGACCAATATACAAATAGTATTGTTGCTTACTACAACAAAGGCTTTGATGAGGCTGAAATTGGTAAAACAACGGGTGATTTACCACCTAATTATACATTTGAAGTGTTAGCGCCTTTTCAAACATCATTATTGCAGCAAGTTCGTCGTGCTGTGCAAATGTTTTTAACAACAACAGGCAAAGAGCAGTTGGACTACATCGTACTGACGGGCGGGTCAGCGATGATTAAAGGTGTTGATAGGTTATTAATCGAAGAATTAGGAATACACACGGTTGTTGTTGAACCATTTGATAAAATGGAAATATCACCTAGAGTAGATCGTAATATAATACAGCGCCACCGCACTCAGTTTGCGATTGCAACTGGTTTGGCGTTGAGGAGTTTTTCATCATGCCACATATAAATTTACTACCTTGGCGTGAACTTCAGCGTGAGCAGTCTAAAAAGAAATTTATAACATTGCTGATGGCAGTGGTTATTGTTTGTTTCGTAACTATGTATGCGCTGAGTACATTTTATAGCGCTCTAAAAGAAGGGCAAATGCTTAAAAATAACTATCTCAGCTCAGAAATTACAATGCTCGATCAGAAAATTCGCGATATACGCGACTTAGACATGAAAAAAGAAAATCTACAACAACGGATGCGTTTAATTGAAGAGCTACAAAGCAGCCGTAATTTAGGCACGCAAATAATGGATGAAGTGGCAAAAATAGTGCCTGCTGGAGTTTATTTAACTAAGCTTGAGCGTAAAGGTAGCCAAATTCATGTGTTAGGTAAAAGTGAGTCTAATAATCGTTTGTCTACTATGCTTCGACAGGTGCAAAGTTCTTATCTTTTAGAGCGCCCGACTATGCAAGGCATTGTTGCAGGCGATCAATCCTCTCGTTTACTCAGCGATTTTAATATGGAGTTCTACGTAAAACCATTTGGTAAAATAGGCGAGGTACCTAATGAACCTTGATTTTAAGTCGCTTACAGAAATAGATTGGAATGAAATAGAGCTCGATAACATAGGTGAGTGGCCTGTTATTGTAAAAACAATATGCGGCGCATTTGTTGCCTGTCTCGTATTGTTTTTTAGCTATAGCTTATTAGTGTCGGATGAAATTGAAAGCTACCATAACGCAGTGGCCAAAGAAATAGAATTACGCACAACCTACCGAACTAAATATGCAGTTGCCAGCAAGCTCGATATTTATCGTGAACAAATGGTTGAGATGGAAGATGAGTTTTCTCAGCTATTAAAACGCCTACCTACCTCAAATGAGACGCCAGGATTATTAGATGACCTTTCCTATGTGGGTACAACCAGCGGCCTAACATTTTTAAAAATTGGTTGGCTACCAGAAGTTGAAAAAGAGTTCTATACCGAGCTACCCATTAAAATTGAAGTAGTAGGCACTTATCATGAGTTCGGTGAATTTGTAGGAAAAGTGGCTCAATTGCCGAGAATAGTAAGTTTGCACGACTTTTCTATTTTATCATCTGGCGAAAAGCAGCTAACATTCAGTGTAGTAGCAAAAACTTATCGTTATGAAGAGGGGGTAAGATGATGAAGCAACTTCCCTTTTTAACTGTTGTAATATTGTTGCTCAGTGGTTGTAATGAAGATACATCTGAGCAAAAAGAGTTTATTGACCAGGTTAAGGCAAACACTACTGCACGTGTTGAAAAAATACCTGAGTTAGTTAAGTTTGAGCACTTTGAATATAACGCCAAAGATATACGTAGCCCTTTTGTAGCACCAGAACCAGAAATTATACAAAATAAGCTAACACAAGTTAAAAACTGTCTTCACCCAGATCCAGAGCGTGTCCGTCAGCCTCTGGAGAAGTACCCATTAGATAATTTAGCAATGAAGGGAACGATAGGGTCGAACAGTAATACATGGGCGCTCATTACAGCTGCTGATAACACCTTACACCGAGTATCTATAGGAAGCTATTTAGGCACCTATGATGGAAAAGTAAGCAGTGTTAATAGTGACTATATTGAATTAGTAGAATTAATCCCTGATGGGTCAGGTTGTTGGAAAGAACGTTTGACCAAATTAGAAATGTTAGAGGCGGCAACTAATGGCGCAAATTAATAAGAAAAATGGTACTCCCTATATGCATAAAGATGAGTGTTCGCATCACCGTATTTTAACGACGTTGCTATTTGTATTTTTATTACTAATGATGAAAACGGTCAGTGCAGCTCCTTTACTCTACGACGTTCGATATAACCCATTACTTAAAGGTGAAACCGAATTACAGCTGGTATTTGATGAAGAATTACAGCAACAACCTGATGTACAAGTTTTTAATAATCCGGCACGGATAGAGTTATTATTTAATGCAGTTGAACTAGATGAAGGGTTGGCAAATATTGTTATTAACCAAGCAGGGATAAGTAACATTAGTAGCATGATGACTAGTGCAGGTTTAAAAGTAACCATTAACTTGGAGCGATTAAAAATTTATGAGGCTGAAGTTAATAACAACCTATTTTCAATAAGAATATCTGATAACCCTCTAGCAAAACAAATCGTAACAACCAGTGAAGATGCACCTGCTCGTGCCTCTAATTATATCAATGGCATTCAAGCAATTGATTTTCGCCGCGGTGAAAAAGGTGAAGCAAAAGTACTTGTTTATCTGCAAGATACACAGGCCGCTATCGAGGTTCATGAAAGTGGCGGGAAAATCATTGCAGAGTTTCACCATACCGATATTTTAGATGACTTATTGTATGAATTAGACGTACTCGATTTTGGTACTGTGGTGAGCAGTATAGAAACGTTTAAGGAAGATAATCTGACACGCATTGTAATTGAACCTAATAAAGCTTTTGCTTACACGTATCAGCAAATAGAAAATATTTTTACCTTAACGGTTGAGAAAGACGAGACTCAAAATGGATTCTTAGATGGAGGTAAAGAGTACTTAGGCCGTCCTATGACGCTTAACTTTCAGGATATCTCTGTGCGTGCTGTATTACAGATTATTGCGGGCTACAATGACTTTAACTTGGTAACTAGTGACTCAGTGACTGGCAACATTACCCTTCGCTTAGATGGTGTTCCTTGGGATCAGGCGTTAGACGTAGTACTAAGAATAAAAGGTTTAGACAAACGTATGGATGGCTCTATTTTAATGGTAGCGCCATCTGAAGAGCTTGCTGCCCGTGAAGCAAAAGAGTTAAAAGCAAAGCAACAAGTAGAGGATTTAGAGCCACTATATAGCGAATACATCCGTTTAAATTACGCCAAAGCAGAAGATTTTGCCGACTTACTAAAAACAGATACCAATAGTATTATTACAGCGAGAGGCAGCGTGTCTGTTGATCAGCGAACTAATACGCTACTAATGAAAGATACCGCAAAAAGCATTGAAAGTGTTCGCCGCATGGTCGAAACCTTAGACATCCCCGTCAAACAAGTGGTTATAGAGGCGCGCATGGTAACCGTTCGTGATAATGTAACCGAAGACTTAGGCGTTCGTTGGGGGTTCAGTGATCAGCAAGGTTCTGATGGTGTTTCTGGTACATTAGAAGGTGCTGAAACAATTTCTAATGGAAATATTCCGAGTCTTACAGATCGACTCAATGTTAATTTACCCGTAGCGAATCCATCGGCAAGTATTGGTATGCATATAGCCAAACTAGCTAATGGAACATTAATTGATTTAGAATTAACCGCGCTCGAAGAAGAGAATAAGGGTGAAATTATAGCGAGTCCGCGTATCACTGCTGCTAACCAGCAAAAAGCACGCATTGAGCAAGGTACTGAGATCCCCTATGTTGAATCTGCTTCGAGTGGCGCAACAACCGTAAGCTTTAAAAAAGCAGTGTTGAGTTTAGAGGTGACACCTCATATCACACCAGACAACAAAGTTATTTTAAACTTAATAATTACTCAAGACACCCGTGGTGATACCGTTCAAACAGGAACTGGCCCAGCTGTTGCCATTGATACGCAACAAATTGAGACTCAAGTTCTCGTTGAGAATGGACAAACGGTAGTGTTGGGTGGTATTTTTCAACAGCAAATTATTAATTCGACCAAAAAAGTACCTTTATTGGGCGACCTTCCTTACGTAGGAAGACTATTTAAAAGCACAAGCGAGTTTAATGAAAAGCGCGAACTGCTGATTTTTGTCACACCTAAAATTCAAATAGACTAATTACCTAACCTGAATTCTGCAGAGATAGATTAACTCTTCAGGGCTCAGGTTATTCAAACTATCTAGGCTGAACAACAAGCTAGATGGTTTTGGCATGTTATTTAGTTATCTTGGTGTGAACACTCCCTGTAAATGTACAATTAGGCAGTATATAATTTTTATTGTGTACTGTACTGCGGATGCATTTTAAGACTGCGTTAATGTTGCTTGTAACTGAGTTTTTTGTGAAATTACTATGCAAAAGCGTTTACCAAGTAACACGTAGTAGCCTTTAATTGCATAAATTTTAACCCTAGAAGATAAATTTGCCTATAATAAGGTGCTTTTTTGTTAACCAATGGGTAATTATTTAGTTTAATTGCTCGTTATATGGCTTTTTATCCTAATTGACTTGAAATACCCGACCGATTACTGAGATAATCCCTTTCTTAATTTTGGGGCCAGGTCGTTAGGCGGGGTTTTATTTCAAATTTTAGAGTTCGTTTGTACTAAAAGATATGGCTGAGAAACGTAATATATTTCTAGTTGGCCCCATGGGGGCTGGCAAAAGCACGATTGGTCGTCACATCGCTGACCAATTACACCTTGAATTTGTTGATTCTGATCAAGAAATCGAACGTCGTACGGGCGCAGATATTGCCTGGGTATTCGATCTTGAAGGTGAAGAAGGCTTTAGACTTCGTGAAGAATCTGTTATTGGCGATTTAACCGAGATGCAAGGTATTGTTCTTGCTACTGGTGGTGGCTCAGTAATGAGTAAAGAAGTTCGAAACAAGCTTTCGGCTCGCGGTATTGTAGTATACCTAGAGACACCGATTGAAAAGCAAGTTGCACGTACGCAACGCGACAAGCGTCGCCCATTACTGCAAACAGAAGAAGCACCTCGTGATGTACTTGAGCGCTTAGCAGAAGAGCGTGAACCATTATACAAAGAAGTAGCTGATTTTGTTGTACGCACTGATGAGCAGAGCGCGAAAGTTGTTGCTAACCAAATAATCGAGAAATTGGATTTTTAAAAGCCAGTATTAAAAGGACTAACCCAGCATGCTTGAATTAACTGTTAATTTAGACGAGCGAAGTTATCCTATTTATATTGGTCAATCTGCACTTCAAGATACAGGCCGTCTAATCCATCACATTGGTGATTGTCGGCCTATCATCATCACTAATGACACTATTGCGCCGCTCTATCTTCAGCAGTTGCTTGACTCATTATCACAGCAAAACCCACTTCATTTTATTATTCCAGATGGCGAGCAATATAAATCACTCACCTGGTTTGAAAAAATATCAGCATTCTTACTTGAAAATAACTGCGGTCGTGACACCTGTTTAATTGCATTAGGTGGTGGCGTAGTTGGCGATTTAACTGGTTTTGTTGCGGCCTGCTATCAGCGCGGTGTGCCTTTTATTCAAATACCTACCACGTTATTATCTCAAGTAGATTCCTCCGTTGGTGGTAAAACAGCAGTAAACCATCCGCTTGGTAAAAATATGATAGGGTCTTTTTACCAACCACAAGCTGTGTTTGTAGATACGCGTTCGCTACATACTTTACCTACCCGTGAGTTTGCTGCAGGCATGGCTGAAGTTATTAAATATGGCCTGATTTACGATACTGAATTGTTTGCTTATTTAGAGCAAAATATCACTCAATTACAACAGTTAGATGAAGCCTGTTTACAGCATATTATTTTTAGATGCTGTGAAATTAAAGCACTCATCGTTGCTCAAGATGAGAAAGAGCAAGGCTTGCGTGCACTATTAAATTTAGGACACACGTTTGCCCATGCAATAGAAGCACAAATGGGGTACGGCGTGTGGTTACATGGTGAAGCCGTAGCGACAGGTATGGTGCTTGCTGCCAAGCTTGCTCATACTCGTAACGATTTAACACAGCAAGACCTAGAGCGTATTGCTACATTAATAGCAGCATATAATTTACCAATCGATATCCCTAATGATATGACCAGTGAGCAATTTTTACTGCATATGCGCAAAGATAAAAAGAATAAAAAAGGGACGATCCGATTTATTTTACCCACCGAATTTGGTCAATGTGCATTAGTTGATGATGTATCAGATGATCAAGTTAGAGCATTGATCGAGCAATAAATGCAGTCACAAATTTTACCAAGCCGTGCGGCTTTGGTGGATAGAATCGCATTACAATTTGAATATGGTCAAAACTTAATTGTTTTATTAGGCACCTCTGGTCTGGGTAAAAGCTATTTGCTTGAAACCTTCATTACTGATAAATATAACGATTTTAATAAAGCATTTGTGCAAGTCGGTGCCCAGATGACTGATGTGCAGTTAATGACTCAGTTATTAGAGCAAAGTTTTAACGCCCCTTTAGTTGATCACAATCTAAGCTTATCGCAAAACTATTATCAATTAGCGAAACAACAACAATGTGGGGCGTGCTTGTGGGTTGTTGATGGCGGCAGGCACCTATCCGAAGAGCTAATCGCAGAGCTTGAGCTACTATCAAAAAATGCACCTAATGTGCTTTATATTATGATTGCATCACAGTCTAAATTACCCTTTAAAGATGCAGTAAATATTCATTTAGAACCATTAAATATAGCTGAAAGTAAGCAACTTATGGGGTGGTACTTTACGAACCTACCCTATGACGAAGATCCTGTCTTTCAAACTTTTTTAGTTGAAGCTCATGGTAACCCAAGCCTGTTATTAGCCTGGCAGCCAAGCGAGCAGGTTGCAGATATTGTCGTTAAAGATAAGGTATCTTGGCGATTACAGCTGCTCACATTGTTATTAATAATTATGCTGTTGATTATTGGCCTTGTGTACAAAGCCGATATGACCCAGTGGTGGGAAAATGCTAATCGCCAAATTGATGAGCAAGTGCTATCAACCGCCATTACAACTGAGCAAGCTATTGAAAATAAACCACAGAAGCGAGTGCCTTTAAGTAGTGAGCCGCCAGCAGCTGTCCTTCAAAAGCTCACCCAAAAAACCAATAACAATGTTCCAGCGATTGTTGGGAGCTTAACGGAATCAACGAATGTTGTTGAACAGGAAAAGCCGGCATCAAAACCCGTTGAAGAAAAGCCGGCATCAAAACCCGTTGAAGAAAAGCCGGTTACTAAACCTGCCCAGACAAAGCCGCAAAACCCAATAGTAAAAATATCCAGTAATTGGTACTTACAACAACCTGAGGATAATTTTGTTATTCAGCTCTTAGCTGTAACTCAGCAGCAGGTAGGGAACGAGTTTATTGTTGAACATAAGCTAGAAAATATCACTAATACCTACCAAACTAAACGAAATGGTAAAATGTGGTGGGTAGTAACTACAGGCAACTTTGTTAGCTTAAATGAGGCAAAACAAGCACTGCAAGTACTTCCTGCTGAGGTTAGAAAAAATAAACCTTTCTATAAAAAAATTAGTAAAATAAAACAAGAAATTGCACGAGTTGATCAGTAAACTCAGTAACTTTAGTGTAAAATCGCGCAACACCGAATTGAAGTAAAGAGCCAATGCAGCAAAAGAGTAGAGCCTTCCTTAAATGGGCTGGCGGAAAATACAGCCTCGTTGAAGATATTAACGCGCGACTAAATCAAGCAAGTAAGCATGCTGATACCTTGGTTGAACCTTTTGTTGGTGCGGGCTCAGTGTTTTTAAATAGCAACTTTAAACACTATGTACTCAACGATATTAATGCTGATTTAATCAATTTATATAAAGAGCTCAAACGTTCGCCTGATGAGTTCATTAGTGATGCTAAAAAGCTTTTTGTTGATTTAAACAACCACTCAGATGCGTATTATGATTATCGTGTGCAGTTTAATCAAAGCAGTGATGTGTATGAGCGAGCCATCTTATTTTTATATATGAACCGCCATGGTTATAACGGATTATGCCGCTATAATTTAAAGGGTATTTTTAATGTACCTTTTGGTAAATATAAAAAGCCTTATTTTCCTGAAAAAGAAATGTACTTTTTTGCTAGCAAAGCGCAACAAGCTACATTTACTTGCCTAGGATATGATGATGTATTCAAGCTGGTGCCTAAAAATGCAGTGATTTACTGCGATCCGCCTTATGTGCCATTAAGTAAAACTGCATCTTTTACCTCGTATGCAAAAGGCGGGTTTAATTTGGATGATCAGGCTAATTTAGCGAACTTAGCTGAGCAAGCAGCTTTTGAGAATAATACGCCAGTCCTTATTTCAAATCACGATACGGTATGGACACGCAAAATTTACAGCCAAGCTTCTTTGGATAAAATTCAGGTTAAACGCACGATTAGCCCAAAAGGCGGTTCACGAAATAAAGTAGATGAGCTAATGGCTATGTACTTAGCACCGAAGTCACGGTTGCGTAAATAGCCAGTACAAATAATACAAAAAGTATCACGGCAATAGCTATTAATGTAATAGGGGAGTGGTGTTTAAAGTCTGTTTGACGCTTATCTTCAGATTGCACACCAAAAAATGCCGCTAGCACACTTTGTAACGCGCTTAAGAAATGCTGCATTAATTAAAATAATGGTTTGATTGAAGATGGCTTGTGGTTGTCGTCAGTACCTGTTAATAACTCTAGGAAATCTAGGTAATGAAACTGGGCACTGCGGCTATTGCCGGTTAGCCAAGAAGCCCAAGAAGAGTCTTCTTGAATTTGAATGCAGCGATTTGCGCTATGATTAATAGCGTTAGTTTGATCTTTATGAAGACAAGTGTTGGCTGAACTTAATTCTTGCTCAGTATTTGAAGAAAGCGACGCAGCTCCAATAATGACACTTACCGACGTGATTAATAATCCAATTTTAAAAACACGCATAATATAAACCTAGTAATTTAGTTCTCCACCAAGCATAACAAACTTGCTTAAATAATACACTTTATTTTTAGCTATATTCAAAGCTAATCATGCCGCAAAATTTGTTTATAAGCGTGATTTATCCTTTTAGCTCACGCGCTTTGTCGTTGTTATAGTTAATAACAGTTAGTCGCTAGCGTTGCTAATTTAGCGTTATTTTTAAAGGTGTTACTTGGGTAACATCGTTAATTAAGTTACATTAACGCCATAAATTATTCATTAATGGATTAGCAATGCTCAATTGTGAACAAAAATACTTAATAGCGCCCTCAATTTTATCCGCAGACTTTGCACGCCTTGGCGAAGATGTTGACAGAGTCTTAGCTGCAGGGGCTGATGTTGTCCATTTTGATGTAATGGATAACCATTACGTACCTAACTTAACAATAGGCCCAATGGTGTGTAAAGCACTTCGCGATTACGGGATTAAAGCTCCTATTGATGTTCATTTAATGGTGAAACCGGTAGATAGTTTAATTCCACAATTTGCCGAGGCGGGGGCGTCAATTATTACCTTTCATCCAGAAGCCAGTGAGCATATTGACCGCACTTTACAATTGATAAAAGATCAAGGTTGCCAAGCAGGTCTAGCTTTTAATCCTGCAACGAGTTTAAGCTACCTTGATCATGTAATGGATAAAATAGATGTTATTTTATTAATGTCGGTGAACCCCGGATTTGGTGGGCAAAGTTTTATTCCACAAACACTTGAGAAACTGCGAGAGGCAAAGCAACGCATTATTGATTCTGGGCGTGATATTCGCCTAGAAGTTGATGGCGGTATTAAAGTAGATAATATTGCAGCGGCGGCTGAAGCGGGTGCTGACATGTTTGTTGCAGGCTCTGCTATTTTTAATCAGCCTGACTATAAAAGCGTAATTGATGAAATGCGCCAACAATTAGAAAGTATTAAGTAATGAAATATGATGCGGCACTATTTGACTTAGACGGCACGCTAGTTGACAGCGTGTATGACTTATATATGGCCTTAAATCTTACGCTAAGTGATTTAGCGTTTCCCATAGTCAGTCAGCGATTAGTTGAAAGCTGGGTAGGTAATGGCATTGAGGTGTTAGTAAAGCGAGCTCTTTGCGGTGATATACAAATTAGTGAACACCTTGATGAGACTCTGAGTGAGCGAGCCATTAAGCTTTTTTATCAACATTACAGTGAGCTGGTTGGTGAATACAGCGTATTATATCAGCATGTTGAAACGGGCCTTGCTGCTCTCAGTGGTATGCCCAAAGCACTTATTACCAATAAAGCACGCCGCTTTACCGAACTACTTTTAGATAAACTGGCTATTCGCAGTCATTTTGAGGTGATTGTTTGCGGTGACGACATGGCAAAAAAACCGTCACCTGAGCCACTCTTATTTGCTTGTAATGCATTGAATATTTCGCCAGATAAAGCCATTATGATTGGTGATTCAAAGAGTGACATACTGGCAGCACAAGCCGCCAATATTGATGTGATAGCTCTTACTTATGGGTATCATCAAGGAGAGCAGCTCGGGGATTATAATCCACAGTACCTATGCGATAACTTCTTAGCTATAATACCCACACTTACACAGCGTTAAAATTTTTAATCAATTAAACACTAAAGGAAAATCATGAGTAAACCAGTAGTTTTAAGTGGCATTCAGCCAACCGGTGGTATGACAATAGGCAACTATGTTGGCGCTATTAACCAGTGGCTAAAGCTACAGGAAGACCACGAAAGTTTCTTTATGCTTGTTGATTTGCACGCAATTACTGTTCGCCAAGAGCCTGAGCTTCTTCGATCTCGTGTGTTAGACGGTATAGCCTTATATGCAGCGTGCGGTATTGACCCTGAAAAGTCTGCGCTTTTTGTGCAATCACAAGTGCCTGAACACGCACAGTTAGCGTGGGTATTAAATTGTTACGCACAAATGGGTGAGCTTAACCGCATGACTCAGTTTAAAGATAAGTCATCTAAGCATGCTAACAATGTAAACGTAGGTTTATTTTCGTATCCAGTATTACAAGCAGCAGATATTTTATTGTATCAAGCTGACCAAGTGCCAGTAGGGGACGATCAAAAGCAGCATCTAGAGCTAACGCGTGATATAGCTACTCGCTTTAATAACTTGTACGGCGACGTATTTAAATTACCTGAGCCATATATTCCAGAATTTGGCGCACGCGTAATGAGCCTTCAAGATCCGCTTAAAAAGATGTCTAAGTCAGATGAAAACCCAAATGGTTACATCATGCTATTAGATGAGCCTAAAAAGATCGAGAAAAAGCTTAAAAAAGCAGTAACCGATTCAGATGAGCAAGCACGTATTTACTTTGATCGTACAGAAAAGCCTGGTGTTTCTAACTTACTTACTTTATTAAGCGTGGCGACTAAGCGCTCAATTGAAGATTTGGTGCCAGAGTACGAAGATAAAATGTACGGCCACCTGAAAAAAGACACTGCAGATGCGGTAGTGAATATGATTGAGCCAATCCAAGCACGTTTTAAAGAGATCAGAGAAGATCAAAACCTACTTGATAGCATCATGAAATCAGGTGCAGAAAAGGCCAGTGTACGTGCAGAAAAAACACTTAAATCGGTATACGATGCACTAGGATTTATTCCTCGTACATAATTTGATTTATTAGAATAAGCGTAAAAAAATGCCGCTAATTTAGCGGCATTTTTGTGTAACTTTTAATAAGTACTTTTTTATAATTTATATTAAAGTAATGGTTTTAAGTAGTGCCCAGTATGTGAGCGCTGACATTCCGCCACTTCTTCTGGTGTACCTGCAATCAGTATTTCACCGCCGCCAGCACCACCTTCAGGGCCTAAATCAACGATCCAATCGGCAGTTTTTATTACATCTAAATTATGCTCAATTACTACAATGGTATTGCCATGATCGCGTAGGCGATGAAGCACCACTAATAACTGTTCAATATCAGCAAAATGAAGTCCCGTGGTTGGCTCATCAAGAATGTACAATGTTTTTCCAGTATCACGCTTAGAGAGCTCACGTGCTAACTTAATTCGCTGTGCTTCACCACCAGAAAGTGTTGTAGCGGCTTGGCCTAAACGAATATAAGAAAGTCCAACATCCATTAGGGTTTTAAGTTTACGTGCTATAGCCGGTATTTTATCAAAGTAGTCATGGGCATCTTCAACGGTCATGTCGAGCACTTGGTTGATGTTTTTGCCTTTATATTGTACTTCTAAGGTTTCGCGATTATAACGTTTACCCTTACACACATCACACGGTACATATACGTCTGGTAAGAAGTGCATTTCTACTTTAATAACGCCATCACCTTGGCATGCCTCACAACGCCCACCTTTAACATTAAAGCTAAAGCGACCTACTTTGTAACCACGTGAACGGGCTTCTTGAGTACCTGCAAATAGCTCACGAATACCAGTGAAAATACCAGTATAAGTGGCAGGGTTTGAACGCGGTGTGCGGCCAATAGGACTTTGGTCAATATCAATTACTTTATCAAAGTGCTCAAGTCCTGCAATTGACCCATAAGGAGCTGCTTCTGCAGTAGTTGCGCCGTTGAGTTCTGTGTGAGCAAGTTTAAATAAGGTATCGTTAATGAGCGTTGATTTACCCGAGCCAGATACACCGGTAATACAGGTCATTAAGCCAAATGGTATTTTTAAATCAACATTTTTTAAGTTATTACCCGTCGCTCCAAACAGCTCTAGCCATTTATCGTTAGTAGCATGGCGCTCTTTAGGCACTTCAATTTTACGCACGCCGGATAAAAACTGGCCGGTAACCGAGTCTTTGCTTGCTAAAATATCATCGCGTGTACCTTGAGCAATAACATGTCCGCCATGTACGCCAGCACCTGGGCCAATATCAATAATATGATCAGCGGCACGAATGGCGTCTTCATCGTGTTCTACAACAATAACGGTGTTACCCAAATCGCGTAAATGAACTAAGGTTTTCAATAAACGGTCGTTATCACGTTGGTGCAAACCAATTGAAGGTTCATCCAGTACATACATAACACCCACTAACCCAGCACCAATTTGACTCGCTAAGCGAATACGCTGTGCCTCACCGCCTGAAAGTGTGTCGGCGCTACGCTCAAGTGATAAGTAATTTAGACCTACATTAATTAAGAACGATAGGCGATCGCGAATTTCTTTTAGAATTTTTTCGGCGATTTGGCCTTTTTGCCCAGTTAAATGCAAGCCTTCAAAAAAGCTCATCGCCTCACCAATACTCATATGCGTAATGGTTGGCAAGTTAGTTTGACCAATAAATACATTGCGTGCTTCTTGGCGCAAACGTGAGCCTTTACAACTAGGGCAGGCTTGGCTGGTTTGATATTTGGCTAGTTCTTCACGCACTGAGTTTGATTCAGTTTCGCGGTAGCGGCGGTTCATATTGTTTAACACGCCCTCAAATACATGATTACGTGTAATTAAATCACCGCGGTCATTACGATAATTAAATGCAATTTTAGTATCACCAGAGCCATCTAAAATAATTTTTTTATGTTCTTTTGCAAGCTCTTGATAAGGAACATCTAAATCAAACTCGTAATGTTGTGCAACTGCTTGCAACATTTGATAATAGTAAAAGCTGCGTTTATCCCAGCCTTTAATTGCACCGCCAGCTAAACTTATTTCAGGGTTGTGAACCACGCGATTAGGGTCAAAGTATTGTCTTACGCCTAAACCATCACAGCTTTGACAAGCTCCTGCAGGGTTATTGAACGAAAATAAACGCGGTTCAAGTTCGGTCATCGCATAGCCACAGGTTGGGCAGGCAAAATTTGCTGAAAACAGCATTTCTTCAGCACTGCTATCATCCATAAAAGCAATGTTAGCAACGCCGCCTGACATTTCAAGTGCCGTTTCAAAAGACTCTGCAAGACGTTGCTGTTGACCCTCTTTTACTTTAAAGCGATCCACAACGACTTCAATAGTATGCTTTTTATGTAAATCTAGCGGTGGTGGATCGGATAAGTCGCATACTTCACCATCTATACGAGCACGAATGTAACCTTGACTGGCAAGTTGTTCTAATAGTTTTACATGCTCACCTTTACGGTCTTTAACAACAGGAGCAAGTAGCATTAACTTAGTGCCTTCAGGCAGCGCTAATGCGGTATCGACCATTTGACTAATTGTTTGCGCTGCGAGTGGTAAATCATGAGTTGGACAGCGAGGTTCGCCAACCCGTGCAAACATTAAACGCAGGTAATCGTAGATTTCAGTAATGGTTCCCACGGTTGAACGGGGATTATGCGAGGTTGATTTTTGTTCAATGGAAATAGCAGGGGAAAGGCCTTCAATATGATCTACGTCAGGTTTTTCCATTAATGACAAAAACTGCCTTGCATAAGCAGAGAGTGATTCAACATACCGGCGTTGCCCTTCTGCATAAAGCGTATCAAATGCAAGTGATGACTTTCCTGAACCAGATAAGCCAGTGATAACAATTAGTTTATCACGTGGGATGGTTAGGCTGATGTCTTTTAAATTGTGCGTGCGGGCGCCTCGGACTTCAATGTTTTCCATGCTATCTCGTTTATTGCCAAAATTATTTGTTCAGTATCGCATAATACGCTGCAATATTAATCCTTGATCATTGAAAAAATCCTTAGTTATAGACGATTAATTATTGCCAAGCTTGTGATAGAATCCTTGCCTAATTTTTTCACACAGTAAGATCATGCAAATAATGACCGCATCTTCACTTAATTCACGAGAGAAACGCGCCGCCGTATCGTTAGCGAGTGTGTTTGCATTTAGAATGCTCGGCTTGTTTATGCTGATGCCTGTTTTAGCTATTTATGGTCAATCGCTTGAAGGCTTTTCACCTTTATGGATAGGTTTTGCAATTGGTGCGTATGGTTTAACGCAGGCCGTATTACAAATACCTATGGGGCGACTGTCTGATAAAATTGGCCGTAAAAAAGTGATTGTAGGTGGTTTGCTTGTATTTGCCTTGGGTTCAGTAGTTGCGGCTTTAGCTGAGTCCATACAAATGGTAACGGTAGGGCGTGCCTTGCAAGGTATGGGCGCTATCGCCAGCGCATTGTTAGCGTTTGCATCAGATTTAAGTCGTGACGAACAGCGACCAAAAGTAATGGCAGTTATTGGCATGAGCATAGGTATGAGCTTTGCCTTCGCTATGCTACTTGGACCTATAGTGGCAGCTTCATGGGGTATAGCCGGAGTGTTTTGGTTAACTGCTATACTGGCTTTATTAGGTATTTTTATTGTCACTATGCTGGTACCCAGTGCAATAAATAAAGCCCCTAAAGGCGATACACTTGCCAGCTTTAGTGACATTAAAAAGCTAATTAAACATCCGCAGCTTGCGCGTCTAAATGCAGGTGTATTATTGCTGCATTTAACATTGA
The DNA here is from genome assembly GCF_013394165.1 of Pseudoalteromonas sp. Scap06. Taxonomy (NCBI): domain Bacteria; kingdom Pseudomonadati; phylum Pseudomonadota; class Gammaproteobacteria; order Alteromonadales; family Pseudoalteromonadaceae; genus Pseudoalteromonas; species Pseudoalteromonas sp. Scap06. The sequence continues at coordinate 352,292 of NZ_CP041330.1, forward strand.
CGACTATTTTTGTAGTATTGCCAAGTCAACTAATTAAAGATGGACTTGTGGCTGAAAACCATTGGCAGCTTTATATTCCTGTTTTATTTTTAGCGTTTTTCTTGATGGTGCCAGTAATGATAGTGGCAATTAAAAAAGAGAAAGAAAAACAGGCGTTTATTGGTTCAGTGATGGTCTTAATAATAAGTATGTTTAGCATGTCAATATGGGCCAATAGTGTTGTTGGTATTGCGGTTTGTATGCTGTTATATTTTGTTGCTTTTAACTTTTTAGAAGCCACTATGCCAGCTCTTGTGTCGCGTATTGCTCCAGCAAGCCAAAAAGGCTCCGCCATGGGTGGGTATTCATCTAGCCAGTTCTTAGGGGCTTTTTTAGGCGGTATGTTAGGCGGGTATGTAGCACAAACCACTAGTACGCAAGCTGTGTTTGCGGCGGCGGCACTTGTTGGGGTAATATGGCTTATTATTGCGTGGAAAATGCAAGTCCCACCGAAAAGCAAAGTTATTAGTTTAATGACCCAATTAGATTCTGAAGAGCAGGCACAAACACTAGCTTCTCAGTTAGTTGCTTTACCCGGCGTAATAGAAGCAACCGTAGTTCGCGATGAAAGTCGAAGCTACTTAAAGATTAATGATAAAGAATTTGACCTAGACCAAGCCCGAAGAGTGGCTGGTTTAATCTAACGTTTATAGGAGATGGTTCCATGGCACGCGGTGTGAACAAAGTAATTTTGGTTGGTAATTTAGGGCAAGATCCTGAAGTTCGTTACATGCCTAATGGTAATGGCGTAGCAAATATTACCTTAGCAACTTCAGACAGCTATAAAGATAAAAACACTGGCCAAATGGTTGATAAAACTGAGTGGCACCGTGTGGTATTTTTTGGCAAATTAGCTGAAATTGTAGGCGAATACTGCCGCAAGGGTTCACAAATTTACGTAGAAGGTAAACTTCAAACTCGTAAATGGACTGACCAACAAGGCCAAGAAAAGTACACTACAGAAATTGTTGTTGATGGCTTTACTGGTCAAATGCAAATGTTAGGTGCACGTGGTGGCGACCAACAAAGTGGTGGCTATCAAGGTAACCAAGGTGGTCAACAAAGTGGCGGTTATCAAGGCGGACAGCAAAGCGGTAGCTATGGTCAAAATAACCAAGGCCAAAATAGTCAGCAAGGCAGTTATGCTCCACAGCAACAATCTGCACCTGCCCAGCAGCCAGCGCCGCAACAAAACAACCAGTATCAACCACAGCAGCAAGGTGGTTTTGCACCTCAGCAAAATAATGCACCACAACAGCAAGGCGGGTTTGCTCCTAAGCCGCAAAATGCACCGCAAGGTGGCGCATCAAATCCAATGGAACCAACAATCGACTTTGATGACGATATTCCTTTCTAATTTCCAACTTTTTAGTTTAAAAAGTATTAAAAAAGAGCCCTGAGTAATCAGGGCTTTTTTTATTGATAATAATTACTATCCCTCTCGTTTATCCTCAGCTGAGTGAGTAAATACTCCTCATTAAAAAGCTGTAAATAGCTTTAAGGTTTTCAAAGCAGGGCGGCACTCCCATTTATGCGCACAAAGATGAAGCCATTACTAATTTTGTTGACCACTAAATATAATGTTTATAAACATTAAGTATTAATAATAAAACAGCTACTAAACTTTTATTATTGGCTTGTGCAATTGCAAATAGTAGACAACACTTTAATAACTTATTTAATGAGCGGGTAAGTTATGAAAGCCAGTCAGTTTCAGTTTTCCAATTACGTTAGTGCCTTATTTTACGCTCTGTGTTTTATGCTATTTATTATTTTTAATAGTGGTTTAAATTTAGTTTTACAACATCAAAATAAGCAAACAGGTATAGAGCTCGCTAAGCAACTGCAGCAGCCGTTAGCCAATGAGCAGCAACTTTTAGCTAATACACCTTTTACCCTGGCTCCAGATAAAGTTTCTGTTTATATAAAGCAGAAAAAGCACTATTTCAGCTCTAATTCAAAAGGGATTCTGTTATATTCATGGCCTACCTGGTATGCCTATAACTACCTATTTATAATAATGAATATGTTTATTTTGGCCATTATTTTTGCTGCTAGGCGCTTTATATTGTTTAAAGCGACCAAAAATAGTTCAGTGACGTTGAAGCGCAAGCAAAACGATGGTTATAAAAAGGTATGCCATACGCCTAGAATAAAGCCTACACAACCGGTATTAGAAAACGTAGTCAAGGAGCAGAAAATAATTGGCTATAATATATTTGCGCTCATTCAATGCGAATGCCATTTTGATACAAACACGGACTTACCAGCGACTCTTAAAGTATTGCTAGCAAAAGACTTTACCAATACTGCTGTAATATCCGTTAAGCAATTAACAGCGGGTAAGTTTGCTTTTACTTTCACAGGGGTTAGTGCAATTGATAAAAAAAGTTGCGCTAAATACTTACATCAATACATGCTTAATGCAGCCCATATTTTAGCCCCTAGAGTGGCTGACGAGAGTATAAAGTTAGGTTTGTGTACTTACTACTCGAATGCTGATCAGGTGATGGTGTATCAGCTTGCCAGATCGTCACTCACACTATCAATGCAAAGTAGAGTGCAGCATTATCATCAATTGGCAATCAATTGCAGCCATCTTCAAATGCTTAATAAAAACTTAGTTATGAAGCGAGTTGAAAAACAAAAATTAGCGATTTTATTTCAACCTGTATACGAGTTGGATAGCGGCGCTATTATCAAACATCATGTTTTAATTAAAAGTAGCGATAAGACAAATAAGCAATTATTTAATCAAGATTATATAAGCCAGTTTTACAATGAGGATGAGGCATTACTACTTGACCAAGCGGTTGTTATACAGGTTAAAAAGCTGCTGCTAATAGAAAAGTCATCGTCTGTTATTAGTATTAAATTGCATCCTAAAAACTGGTTTAATAGTGAGTTTTGGTGTTGGCTAAGTAAACATATGAGTGAGTTGAAAAGCCTTCATACGTTACAGTTTTTGATAAATGAGGCTGATTTCTTAAATAGCCAAGATCGATTGCAGGCTGCTTTTTCGACCATAACAGCGCTCAACTTTAATATCGTTATTGATGAGGTTAGAAGTAGTAAGAGCATATTTAACTTCACCCATAACAGGCAAATAGCGGGGCTTAATTTGGCCCATGAACTTGTTCATGGCATAGATCATAATTATTTACAGCAGAAATCTGTCAGGGGAATTGTGCATATTGGTAAATTATTAAGTTTGCCAGTGGTGGCCTCGAGTGTAGAAACGTATCAAGAATTGCAATTTTTAAAAGTGATAGGTGTTAGTACTGCACAAGGAGGGTATTTCTCTGGATTATTACCCGACTTCACTCAAGTTGCATTTCATTAGCTAGTTAAACAAGTCCACGATATTTTAGCCCGTCCAAACCTTGCAGCCCTCCTGTATGAACGGCAATAATTTTGCTGCCAGGGGGAAAGTAGTCGTTGTTAATGAGCTGCCAAAGTGCATACATCATTTTTCCGCTGTAAATAGGTTCCAGTGGTAACTGATATTGCTGCTGCATGTACTGGCAAAACTGCCATAGCTCAGTAGTAAAGCGACCATATCCGCCATCATGGAACTGTGTAAGTAACTGCCAATTACTTTGTGATTTTGCTTTAGGACTAAGAGCCCGTATTTCATCTCGCAGGTAGTCGGCTTGCTTTAAAACTGCAACACCTAATACAGTGCTTTTACTTGAGCTGCCCTCTATTAAGCCCGCCAAGGTTCCACCACTGCCAGTAGGACAGATTAAGTAGTCGTGCTCAGGTAAACTTTGGGCAAGTTCTTTACATCCTTCTATAGCAAACTCGTTTGTGCCTCCTTCAGGTAGGATATATGCATTGGGGAATCGTGCCTGTAATACTGTTAAATATGCTTTCTCATTTCGTTGTCGGTACTCTAATCGATTCACTACATGTAATCGCATGCCACATTGCTTTGCAAATTTTAACGTTGGATTATTGAGATCAAGTTCAGGGCCTCTAACAATTGCGTGGGTTACTAGGTTAAATTCTTTCCCCGCGGCTGCGCACGCGTGAATATGATTTGAAAAAGCCCCACCAAAAGTCAGTAATTCTGTTTTACCTTGTTGTTGCATGCGAGCTAAATTGTATTTGAGCTTACGCCATTTATTACCACTAATAACAGGGTGTAATAAATCATCACGCTTGATGTTTAACGTAATGTTTTTTTCTGCTAGCAATTTGTTATTAATTGGTTGTAAATAACTATGTTCATTAATACTGAATTGTATTGGCATTATCACTCTTTTTTATTAGTTACATGGTGAATGTGCTGTTTAATAGCGTTATTTTGACTCAAATTTTATTACTTAAGCAAATTAAAAAATATGTATGCGCCGCTAAATTGGTATCTTTTGGGCGTAAAAGGCAGATAAATCTCGGTGTTGTTAAATAAATTAGCTATTTAGTACAAATGAAACGGTTATTTACTGGCATGAAACGGGATAATAGTTGTAAACTGAGATAATAAATGAACAAAGCTTGTGTTTTGTGCTTCAAGTACATAGCATAAGGTTTTATTATAAAAAATAATAATAACCAAATAATTGCCGCTTTTTTGGGACTGGAATATATGCGAATTGCTCCTTTATCTCTATTAATTTCTGCTAGCTTTTTTGCCAGCACAGTATTTGCACAAGATACAACTACTGTAAATAGAATTGAATCAGAGATTAATACGAAACAAACAGAATACACTCGTTCAACAACGATGCTCGATAAATATTTACAAGAAGAGAATCAGCTTCAAACCCAGCTTGAACTGCTTAGAGCGCGTTCAACACAACTTGATAAAGAAAAAAATCAAGCATTGGATGCGATGAATGACATGTATCGACGCTTAATTAATAATCCATCGCTTGATATTACGCAGGCGCAATCTCGTTATCAAAAAGCCGTTGTTGACCAAGAACAAAACAAAAATGATATCTCTATGCAATTGGCGGCAATTGCATCCCATCTAAAAGATATTGAGCAAATTCGCGCTGATAAACATGCTCTTCAGAACACTATTGAAAGTTTAAAAGTGCAATACACCACTGCGCGTGTAGAGCGATTGCGCAACGAATTTACCCGTGAAGGGACACTTGAAGTCGACCACACCCTTAATTGTAAGCGTACTGAAACACTAGCGGCATGTGAGCAACGCGGACAGCAGATGGGGCTGAAAAAGGCGACTAAGCGCTTTTTAGATCAAATATTTGAAAACCTTACCGAAAAACGTCTTGTCGAACCTAAGCGAGATATGGCAGGAGCGCAAGTACAGATTTTAAGTAGCCATGTGATTAAGAGCGCTTTTAGCGGGCAAGGTGATTACAACGTCAATTTAAGCGTTACTATGCGTGGAGATGTAAACAGTAGCCGTTTGTGTCACTTATTAAGTGTAAATAACAGTTTTTGTTCAGAGTATGGTACCCCGCTGACAAATACTTATCAGCCTGCTTATAGCACTACTTTTTCAGATAGTCAGTTAACATTCAGCGATAATGCGGATAATAAGGCGGTCGCTGTTGTTGCAAAAACAGCTAACAAAAAGCCAAAAGTGGTCGCTGAGCAAAAGAAAGATCAGTTAATCCAGTTAACTTTGCGCTCAAACGTGCATGGCGATGAAGTTTTTATTAACGACATTCGTGTTGGCTCAACTCGCTTAGTAACAAGGTTACCGCGTGGTTTACACAAATTAGAAATACGCAAAGACGGTTATGTTCCTTACAAAGCACGTATTGATTTAAAGAAGACACGTACACTTTTCGCTAAGTTAGAAAAAAAGTCAGAGTCGATTGCTGCACCGACTAAAAAGCGAGAGCAAATAATACAAGCAGATTGCCCTAAAGGAATGGAAGTTGATACGCAGCCACCAACAGTGGATTCGTCAGCGGTAGTAATCCCTGTTGGCACATTTAAAATGGGCGATATTAACGGCAATGGACTGGAAAATGAGCGTCCCGTTGTTGAAAAAACGATTAGTGAAGCGTTTGTTATGCAAAGTAAAGAAGTCACTGTCGGCGCATTTGAGAAGTTTGTAAACGAAACGCAATATAAGACTGAAGCTGAAAAAGGCAAAGGGTGTGCTTATTATCTAAATGGCGAACCCGTTTGGGAAGCAAGCTTAAACTGGCGAGCTCCTGGGTTTGAGCAAACTAGTGATTTTCCAGCTGTGTGTTTGACAAAAAATGATGCTGTAGCTTATGCAGAATGGTTTTCTGATAAAACAGCGCAAACGTATCGCCTACCTACAGAGGTTGAGTGGGAATATGCAGCGCGTGCAGGTACAGATACTGAATACCCTTGGGGTAACGAAATTGGTAAAAACTTAGCAAACTGTGGTTGGTGTGGTAGCGAATGGTCAAACAAACGCACTGCACCGGTAGGGTCTTTTTCTGCAAATGCATTTGGTTTATACGACACCGTGGGCAATGTATGGGAATGGACTGGTAGCACAGAGAATAAAAAAAATGCAGTGGTTCGTGGCGGCGCATGGAATTTTGCACCTAGCCTTGCTCGTGCCTCAACGCGTTTAATCCTAGCGCCAGACTTTAGAGCTAATTACATTGGCTTTCGCTTAATGAGCGAACAATAATATTTAATGAGGAAGCAAACGCTTCCTCTTTTTAATGATTACAAAGACGGCTGCGCTTTATATTGCTCATTACATTGAGAATGTTAAAGTAAGCGCAACTAAAATAAGAACGAATTTCAAAGGTCATCCAGCCTCATGTTTAAAAAACTCCGTGGTATTTTTTCAAACGATCTATCGATCGATCTAGGTACAGCCAACACACTAATTTATGTAAAAGAAGAAGGGATCGTATTAAACGAACCTTCAGTAGTTGCTATTCGTCAAGAACGTGCTGGTGGACCTAAAAGTGTTGCATCTGTAGGTACAGAAGCTAAGCAAATGTTAGGACGTACGCCTGGTAATATTAAAGCTATTCGTCCGATGAAAGATGGTGTGATTGCTGATTTTTATGTGACCGAAAAAATGCTCCAGCATTTTATTAAGCAAGTGCACAACAATAACTTTATGCGACCAAGCCCACGTGTACTTATTTGTGTACCTTGTGGCGCTACACAGGTTGAAAAGCGTGCAATTCGCGAATCAGCGATGGGTGCAGGCGCTCGTGAAGTTTACTTAATTGAAGAGCCTATGGCTGCTGCAATTGGTGCTGGCTTACCGGTATCAGAAGCAACGGGTTCTATGGTTGTTGATATTGGTGGCGGTACAACCGAAGTGGCTATTATCTCACTCAATGGTGTTGTCTACTCGTCATCTGTACGTATTGGTGGCGACAAGTTTGATGAAGCCATTATTAATTATGTTCGTCGTAACTTTGGTAGCTTAATTGGTGAAGCCACGGCTGAGAATATTAAACATCAAATTGGCTCTGCATTTAAAACAGACGAACCAGTAGAAATCGAAGTGCGTGGTCGTAACCTTGCAGAAGGTGTTCCTCGTTCGTTTACACTTAATTCGCATGAAATTTTAGAAGCATTACAAGAGCCGCTAATGGGGATTGTAAGTGCAGTAATGGTTGCACTTGAACAGTCACCACCGGAGCTGGCATCTGATATTTCAGCGCACGGTATGGTATTAACTGGCGGCGGCGCGTTACTAAAAGATTTAGATCGCCTACTCATGGAAGAAACTGGTATTCCAGTGGTTGTTGCTGATGATCCACTTACCTGTGTTGCTCGTGGCGGCGGTAAAGCGCTTGAGATGATTGATGTGCACGGTGGTGACGTTTTTAGTTACGACTAATGAAATCAATGTTTGAAAAAACAATCTCTTTGCAACTGCGACTTTTTGTCGCAGTGCTTTTGAGTATCGTATTGATCCTTGGAGATAAATACACAAAGGGTGGTGAAAATATTCGCACCAGTTTGAATACCTTAGTCACCCCTCTCATTTATGTTGCCAACCTGCCTTACGAAGTATTTAGCTTTAGCGCCAAGAGTTTGCATACCCGCGAGCAGTTGCTCACTGAGAATGAAGCCCTGAAAAAAAAGCAAGTATTGCAGAGCGAACAAATCCAGCAATATGAATTCTTAGCAAAAGAAAATCAAAAACTAAGAGCATTAATGGGCTCGTCTTCAAAACATACCAATCGTAAAATTATTGCTCAAGTACTTTCTGTTCACTCAAATCCTTATAGTCATCAAGTGGTGATAAATCGAGGAACTACCGATGGTTTAAGTGAAAGCCAAGCAGTAATTGATGATATGGGACTAGTGGGGCAGTTGACTAAAGTGGGCTCAACCACGTCACGAGTGTTATTAATTACCGATACCACCCACGCCACTCCTGTGCGTATTTTGCGTAATGATGTGCGAACAGTGGTTGAAGGTATTGGTAAAATTAACGTACTGAAGCTGTCGCATGTGCCGCATAGTTTAGATGTACGTATAGGCGATGTACTGGTTACATCTGGCCTTGGTGGCACATTTCCTGAAGGCTACCCGGTTGCGGTGATCACAGAAATAACCCGTGATGAAGGTCAACCTTTTGCGCAAGTATTTGCTGAGCCGATAGCTCAATTAGACAGAATTCGACTATTAGTCGTGTTATGGCTAAATCAGCAGGAGTTGATGGGAGATGATTAACCGCCAAACGCTATTAATTGCGTTAAGTATTTTCTTTGCATTGGTAGTGGCATTGATGCCATTACCTTTTTCACTTGAACCATTTCGTCCTGACTGGGTGTTGTTGGTGCTTATGTATTGGTCTTTGGCTTTACCGCACCGCTTAAATATAGGCACAGCTTGGGTTGTTGGGTTATTGATTGATTTAGCGACTGGCTCTTCTTTAGGTGTAAACTCATTAACCTACTCGGTATGTATTTTTGTTACGGCAAGTAACTTTCAAAAAATTCGCAATTTTTCATTGTGGCAACAAAGCCTTTTAATTGGCTTATTTTTAACGCTTTATCATTTAATGCAGTTTTGGTTAAATCACTTTTTACTTGGCGTTTATTTTAGCCCACATTACTTATGGCCTGTATTAACAGGCATGTTGAGTTGGATATGGGTATTTTTATTACTTAGAAAATACCGTAGACACTTTAGGATCAGATAATGACTTGCGCAGTATATTTAGCTTCCGCGTCTCCCCGTCGTAAAGAGCTTTTAACCCAATTGGGTGTCGAATTTTCACAATTTAGTGTTGATGCTGATGAAAGCCAGCTTGTTAACGAACTCCCATATGATTATGTCGAACGCTTAGCGCGTTTAAAGGCGCAAATGGGGGTAGAGCAAGGGTATACCGACCGCCCCGTTTTAGGCAGCGATACTGTAGTCGTGATTGACAATCAATCTTTAGGTAAACCCATAGATAAACAAGACTTTACTCACACCTTAAAGCGTTTATCAGGAAATACTCATCAAGTGTTAACTGCTATCGCTTTTGCCACACCAGAAAAAGTACTTAGCTGTGTTGTCAGTACTGATGTTACTTTTAAAATACTCAATGATGCAGAAATAGACGCTTATTGGCAAACGGGCGAGCCTCAAGATAAAGCCGGTGGTTACGGTATCCAAGGGTTAGGTGGACGCTTTGTAACGCATATTTCGGGTAGCTATTTTGCCGTTGTAGGCTTACCTTTGTATGAGACAGAACAATTATTAAATACATTCTTAAGAGGGTAGCATGAGTACAGAACTACTGATCAATGTCACGCCAAGTGAAAGTCGCGTTGCCCTAATCGAAAACGGTGTATTACAAGAAATTCAGCTAGAGCGTATTGGTAATTTAGGCATAGTAGGCAATATTTACTTAGGTAAAATAAGTCGCGTGCTACCGGGAATGCAAGCTGCTTTTGTTGATATAGGCTTAGAGAAAGCCGCCTTTTTACACGCCTCAGATATCGTCAATAGTGCTTCTATTGTGGAAGGTGTTGACGACGAGCCAATTAAAAAAGTCCAAGATATTCGTGAGCTTGTTCGTCAAGGGCAGTACATTATGGTGCAAGTGGTTAAAGATCCACTGGGCAGTAAAGGTGCTCGCTTAACCACTGATATTACTATACCGTCACGCTATTTAGTATTTATGCCAGATGCGACGCATGTTGGTGTGAGTCAGCGTATAGAAACGGAAGAGGAACGCGCTAGACTTAAAAAAATTGTTGCTGAATATGGCGACGAAAACGGCAGCTTTATTGTTAGAACTGCCGCTGAAGGTGCAAGTGAAGCTGAGCTTCGTCACGATGCTGCGTTTTTAAAAAAACTGTGGGATAAAATAGTTTCTAAACGCCGTAAAACCAGCAAAGCGAGTATTTTGCATGAAGATCTTACGCTAGCTTTTAGAACGTTACGTGATTACGTGGGCGAAGATATGGAGCGCATTCGTGTTGACTCTAAGCTGACCTATCAAGAGCTTAAGCTGTTTACTGAAGAGTTTGTGCCGTTATTATCGCAAGTGCTTGAGTATTATCCGGGTGAGCGCCCCATTTTCGACTTATTTGATGTAGAAAGTGAAATTCAAAAGGCATTGCATCGTAAGGTGACTTTAAAGTCTGGTGGGTACCTGATCATAGATCAAACCGAAGCAATGACCACGGTTGATGTTAATACCGGTGCATTTGTTGGTCACCGTAACCTTGAAGAAACTATTTTTAATACTAATGTTGAAGCAACCTCAGCTATTGCCCGTCAACTAAGGCTGCGTAATTTAGGCGGTATTATTATTATCGACTTTATTGATATGGTCAGCGATGAGCACAAACGCCGAGTAATGCATTCATTAGAATCTGCGCTTTCTAAAGATCGTGCCAAAGCTAATATTAATGGTTTGTCGGCATTGGGACTAGTTGAAATGACCCGCAAGCGAACTCGCGAAAGTTTAGAGCATATACTGTGTGATGTATGTCCTGCATGTTCAGGACGTGGTTCACAAAAAACGGTAGAAACTGTGTGCTATGAAATCCTTCGTGAAATAGTGCGTGTTAATCGCGCTTATGCTGCTGATAAGTTTGTAGTTTATGCATCCCCAGCAGTATGTGAAGCGCTATTAAATGACGAATATCATAACCTTGCAGAGTTAGAGTTATTTATTGGTAAGCAAGTTAATATTCAAACAGAGAGCTTATACAGCCAAGAGCAGTTTGATGTGGTAATGATGTAATGAAGTTTAAAGCGGCCTGTTTTTTTTGTGTACGCAAATTATGGCAAATAAGTGCTGTAATTTTGGTGCTACTGGCCGTTATTGTTTCTATTTTAAAATACACCTTACCTTACGCAAATGATTATAAAGGCGACATAGAAAATTACCTTGATAGCAAGTTTGATATCAGCTTATCGATAGGCGCTATATCGGCAAGTTGGCAAGGTAATGGCCCAGCCCTAGTGCTCGAAGAATTATCATTTAAAGACAACCAAACCGCCCCTATTTCTTTAACTATTGCGAAAACCAGTTTAGAGCTAAATCTTTGGGAAAGCTTAAAGTCTCTTCAACTTAAGTCGAATTACTTTGTCATTAATGGTTTTCATACCAAGGTTAATGTCGCGAATTTATTTGTCGGCAACCAAGATGATGTGTCATTTGAACAAAAAGAATTAATAGAAGGGCTATTTTTAGGTGAAACCGGTCATTTTGCAATAGAAAACTCCAGTATCAACTTTGTATTAGAAGATAACAAAGAACGCAAGCTGTTATTAGAAAACATTGTATGGCAAAACCAAGATAAACAACATCTTGGTAGTGGCAGTCTAGCATTACCGGGTATTTCGGTGGGGAATTTTGATGCACGCATTGCCCTTAAGGGTGAAACCTTAGAGCAAATGGTGGGTGATTTGTATGTGCAGGCTAATCAGGTTGATGTGTCAAATTGGTTAGCGCAATATATTAATACTCAAAAGCAGCAACTGCATAGCGATTTAAATTTACAAGCTTGGCTTAGATTAGAGCAAGGCCTAGTGAGTGACGTAAAAGTTCAGTGGTTACCGAGCGCGGTAAATTGGCAGCTCAATGAACAAACACAAAATGTAAGCCTAAGTGAAGGGGGATTTCATTTATACCCTGAGCAAAATAGCTGGCGATTAAAAAGCACAGGCTTAGCATTTAGCACCGGTGAAACCACTTGGCCAAGCCTTGAATTTGAAGCCTTATTGGGTAAGCAAAATAAAGTATGGCTACAGCAACTTGATTTAGCGCTATTGAGTGATTTAGCTGAGTTGACTAATTTTACCGATTTAGCTCCCTTTTTAGCACGCCAACCTAGCGGACAAATAAAGACTGCGTACCTTGAGTTTGCCGATGCAAGGCAATGGCAACTATGGTTTGATGCTGACGAAATTAGCTGGCAAGAAAAAAACGCTGTACCCGCCGCTCAATCTTTAAGAGTTAATGGGCTGGTTAATCAGCAGTATGGTCGCATTGCGATTTTTAGTGAGAACAGCCATTTAATTACAGGTGCTAGTTTTAGTAATAATATTGATTATAACCAATTAAATATTGAGCTTGATTTAGCTAAGCGCTCAGGCGATTGGCATATTAGCAGTGATAACCTGTGGCTTGATAACAATGAGGTGACTTTAAGCGCACAAATGCAGCTGAGTTTGGGTGATACGCCACGCTTAGATTTATATGCTGAAGCGTTTGCACCAGATGCCAGTATTGCAGGTCACTATTTTCCTTTAACGTTAATGAGCCCTGACTTAGTTAGTTATTTAAATGGTGCAATAAAAGCAGGCGAAGTATCAAATACTCAGGTGTTATTTTCTGGTCCACTATCAGGCTTTCCATTTGACGATGGTTCAGGGCAGTTTGATGTAATAGCACAAATAGACAATGCCACCTATCAATTCGATCCCGATTGGCCAGCAGTAACTAATGCCAATGTAAAGCTGCATTTTGCTAATGAGCGAATGGACATATATAGTCAGCAAGGCAAACTGGTAAACCTTGATATTGGCAGTAGTGTCCATGTAAGTATTGATGACTTAATGGGCGATGCGCCGTTGGTAGTTAGTATTGATAAGCAAGCAGAGCTTGAAAAAATGCACGATTTTTTTGCCGCTACGCCTTTAGCAAATCCATTAGCTGATATTTTTAATGTTGTGCAAGGACAGGGTCTTGCAAGTGCAAATATTGAATTGCTAATAGGTTCACAATTTGAGGGGGGAGCCAGTGTCAGTGGTAAGGTTAATTTACTCGACTCACCTCTCTACATTTCTGCGCCTGGTATTTCTCTTGAGCATTTAAAGGGTGAACTTAGCTTTAATAATCAACAAATAAACCTTACAAATGCAACGGCTACATGGCTTGGTATGCCACTAACTATTAACTACAATAGTGACGCAAACGAAGAGGATTATCGCGCTAATATAAGTATAAATGCTCAGCTTGATGCACAAACACTCATAAACCATGGTCAAGGCATTTTAGATGGTTACTTAAGTGGGCAAAGTGATGTTGATATTGCTTTGGAGCTTAATTTTACCGAGCAAGGGTTTAACTATCGTGCCCAAGTTGAATCGCCACTTATTGGCTTAAGTAGTTCTTTACCTGGAGCATATACAAAAAACAGTGAGCAAGCTTGGCCACTGAGTGCGGTTATTCAAGGTGATGATATATCTAATTTGATCACCGCAAACGTTGATCAGCTAGTTTATTTTAATGCCATTCTAGACAATACTAAATCACAGTTTAATAACGCCCACTTTATAATTGGCAACAAAGATTTAGGGCTTAACGCGCAAGATTTAGCGGTAAGTATTAACTTAGCGCAAAGTGAGTTATTACCTTGGATTGATTTAATTGATCAAATTATTAATGCAGCTAAAGCGCAGCCAGAGAGTGAATCGCCAGGTATTATGCCGCCTTTGTATGAGGTTGTTGCGAATATTAACTCTTTTAATGTGAGTGGCATGCAGTTTAATGATTTTGATATGCGTTTATCGCCCTTAAATAATAACTTGCAATTAAAACTCAATGCCAAAGAATTGCGAGCAGAGGTGTTCATTCCCAGCGAGCAATCAAGTCAGCCGATTCGAATAAACAGCGACTATTTAAGGCTTAATTTTTTAGATACCGAACCAGAACTACCGAGCGAAAAATCATCTCCTGAACAACTTGCATGGCTTACAAATTTGCCAGCTATTGAGTTTGAGTGTGCCGATTGTAAGATTAGCGATTATCAGCTAGATAAAGTCAGCGCCTCATTGTTAGGCGATGGTAAAAAGCTACTTATTTCTGAGCTAGTGGTGGATAAAGGCGATCATATATTGCACACTAAAGGGCAATGGCAAAATGGTTTAACGGCAATGAGCGGCGAACTTAAAAGTGATGATATTGGCGCCTTATTTAATGAATTTGATATTACCACCACTATTAAAGACTCAAACGCCAATCTAAATTATCAATTAAATTGGCAAGCGGCACCTTATAATTTAGATATTGCTAGTTTAGACGGTGAAATTAGTTGGGATTTAGGCGAAGGACATTTAACTGAGGTGAGTGATGGAGGCGCACGGGTATTTTCATTACTGAGCCTTGATTCATTAGTGCGTAAGTTAAAGCTTGATTTTAGAGATGTATTTTCTAAAGGTTTTTTTTATAACAGTATGAAAGGCACGATGCAGATAGATAAGGGCATTGCCTATACCCAAGATACTAAAATGGATGGGGTACCTGCCGATCTCTCTATTAAAGGGTATGCAAATTTAAATACTCTCGAAATTGACTACGACTTAGCAGTAGCTCCGCAAGTAACGTCGAGCATTCCGGTAATTGTGGCTTGGATGGTTAATCCAGTAACGGGGCTTGCAGCTTTAGCAATTGATAAAGTGATTCATTCTGCGCGAGTGATCTCAGAGATCAACTTTAAAGTGACGGGCAAAATGAACGATCCTCAGGTACAAGAGTTAGATCGTAAGAGCCGAGAGGTGACTTTACCGCAAGCAGCACAAAATCAGCCGCAAGCATCTTCAGAGTTAAAGCTTAAAGATGCTGAGGTGAGCGCAGCGCAATGAGTAAATCACTTATAAGTACAACACCTGCGATTATTGCATTACAAATGTGCTCAGGCTTAAATCCTGATGATAACATTGCCACCTTAAAGCAAGCCTTAGCTGAATTACCAAGCCGGCGACCTTTGTTAGTATGTTTACCAGAAGCGTTTTTAGTGTTTAGTAAACACGCTGGTGATACGTTGTTAGTGTCTCAGCGTATTGAACAATATAAACAGCAACTCAGTGAATTGTGCCGTAAACACAATATTTGGTTAAATGCTGGCACCATGCCAGAGCCCTATAACCAACATAAATATTACGCTGCCTCACACTTGTTTAATAACCAAGGCGATATTGTTGCAAGTTATAACAAAATACATTTATTTGATGTTGAGGTAGATGACCAGACCGGCAGTTACCGAGAGTCTGACTTTACTCAAGCGGGCGATGAGATTGTGGTTGTTGATTCTCCCTTTGGTAAAATTGGTTTAACAGTATGTTATGATTTGCGCTTTGCTGGTTTATTTAATGCCTTAGCTCGTAAAGGCGCAGAAATTATATTAGTACCCAGTGCGTTTACTGTTCCAACAGGTAAAGCGCATTGGCAGCCGCTACTTGCAGCACGCGCAATAGAAACACAGTGCTATGTTATTGCTGCAGCGCAATATGGAACACATGAAAACGGTAGACAAACTTATGGTCACAGCCTGATGTTATCGCCCTGGGGTGAAACATTAAGTGAAAAACCAACAGGGCTTGGTTTTATTAGTTGTACCGTAGATTTGAACCAGTTACACAAAATTAGACGAGATATGCCGCTGCAATCTCACCAACGATTTAGAGAGCCATTATTATGAATTCGGTTGAACAGCATTTATTACACGACAGCCAGCTAAATCGAGAAGAACTCGAAAAAACATTAGCTTATATTCACCAGCACAAAGTTGATTATGCCGACCTTTATTTTCAATCGAGTCATCATGAGTCTTGGGTATTAGAAGACGGCCTTGTTAAAGAAGGGTCTTATAACGTTGAACGTGGTGTTGGCGTACGGGCTGTTAGTGGTGAAAAAACCGGTTTTTCGTATTCAGATGCAATCAATCTTGAAGCGTTAAACAAAGCAGCCACGGCTGCACGTAGTATTGCCGATGCCGGTGAAGATAAAGCGGTTAAAGTATTTAGTGATGTGGCTGCAAAACAGCAGTTTTCACCGCATCAACCAATTTCTAGCATGAGCGATACCGATAAAGTTAATTTGTTACGTGAGCTTGAAAATTATATCCGCGAATTAGCCCCTGATGCTGAGCAAGTTATTAGCTCAATGTCTGCGGTATACGAAGAAGTATTAATTGCAGCCAGTGATGGCACCTTTGCTACCGATATTCGCCCACTGATCCGTTTAAACTGCTCTGTATTGCTAGAGAAGAATGGTCGCCGTGAACGTGGCGGTGCTGGTGGCGGCGCACGCCTAGACTATGGTTACTTTAAAGAGCTTGTTGATGGCAAACCGCGTTGGATGGGCTTTGCAGAAGAAGCCGTACGTCAAGCTAAAGTAAACCTAGAAGCTATTGATGCCCCTGCAGGTACTATGGAAGTGGTATTAGGTAATGGCTGGCCAGGCGTGTTGTTACACGAAGCAGTCGGTCATGGTCTAGAAGGTGACTTTAACCGTAAAGGCGCATCTGCATTTAGCGGTAAAGTAGGTCAAAAAGTTGCTTCAGAGCTATGTACTGTGGTTGATGATGGTACTATGGCTGATCGTCGTGGTTCACTTAATGTGGATGACGAAGGCACGCCTGCAGCCTATAACGTACTTATCGAAAACGGTATTTTAAAAGGCTATATGCAAGATAAAATGAACGCGCGTTTGATGGGGGTAAACCCAACAGGTAACGCACGTCGTGAGTCATACGCGCATTTACCAATGCCACGTATGACCAACACTTATATGTTAGGTGGCGAGCACAGCCAAGCTGATATTATCAGCACGGTTAAAAAAGGCGTGTTTGCCCCTAATTTTGGTGGTGGCCAAGTGGATATCACCTCAGGTAAGTTTGTATTTAGTGCCTCAGAGGCCTACTTAATTGAAAATGGCAAAATTACTCAGCCTATTAAAGGGGCAACATTAATTGGTAATGGCCCTGAGGTTATGCAACAAATCTCTATGGTAGGTAATGATTTAGCGCTTGATAAAGGCGTCGGTGTTTGTGGTAAAGATGGTCAAAGTGTACCAGTAGGTGTTGGCCAACCAAGTTTGAAAATTGATCAGTTAACAGTGGGTGGCACGGCTTAATTTTATTACTGCCAAATACTACAAATAAAACCTTGGAAGTGCATGCTTTCAAGGTTTTATTTTGTCGGCTGTTTATTTAAATTTGCTGCTGAAAAAAATCCATAAATGCGACAACTTGTCGTGGCTGAAATTGCCTTGATGGGTAAAGAAACTGTAAGCCAATCTGTTGTTTATCTTTATTACTAAAACCGAGAATATAGTCATCAAGTAGTGTCACTAAATGACCCTTTGTCAGATCATCGCTAATATCTACCATTGATTTTAGAGCAATCCCGGCACCATCAATTGCCCATTGTCTGATCACCGCACCATCACTGCTACTCATAGCCACAGGGACGCGAATTATTTGATCTTTAAAATGCCAATCATTCATCGATTGACCAAATCGCTCCATTACTAGGCAGCGATGATTTAATAAATCGCTTGGCTGCAAAGGTTGGCCATGTATTTTTAAATATTCAGCTGAAGCACATAACACACGTTGATTGGCCTTGATCATTCGGCTAATCAAATTGCTATCGGGTAAGTTTCCAAAGCGAATAGCAATATCAATACCTTCTTCAACTAAATTGACTAAGCCATCGGTTAAATGCAGGTGTGGTTTAACTTGTGGGTTTTGTGCTACAAATTTAGCTATTGCAGGGGCAACAAACTGTTTACCAAAGTCAGAGGGTGCGGTTATTTTGAGACTACCCGAAAGGGTGTTTTTACTAAGCTGAATACTTTGCTCTGTGGCATCAATTTCAGCAATTACTCTTAAACAGCCTTGATAAAATTGCTCTCCAGCCTCGGTCAATTTAATACTGCGAGTATTACGTATTAAGAGTCGGGTTTGATAGTGATTTTCAAGCTGGTTGATACGTGCCGTCATACTCGCAGGCGATAAACCAATTTTTCGCCCAGCTGCAGCAAGCCCGCCAGAGCGCACCACATGAACAAAAAGCTGCATATCATCAATCTTAGCCATCGTTCCTCACTCTTTATAATTCAGTATTAATGAATAGTGTTTTTGATATTAACTCAATTATCAAATTTAAGTAAATAGTTAAACTGGTTGTACTCATTATCAACAGAGAAAGTTTATGCGTTTAGATCATGTATTAATTTCTAGTTGTGATTACCAGGCGATGCGACGGTTCTTTATTAATTCAGTTGGGCTAAGTGAAGGGTATCGTCCGCCTTTTCCTTTCGAGGGAGCGTGGTTATACGGCAGCGATAACGTTGCTTTGATTCATTTGGTTAATGCCGCGGGTAATAAAGCGCAACAGGGTTACTTATCAGCATTAAACAGCAAAACCCAAGGCCGAGGAGTGGTAGATCACATTGCCATTCGTAGCATAGGTTATCAAGGATTGAAAAGTCGCTTAGCGCAAACAGGTATAAGTTATTTCGAGCGAACCGTGCCAGAGCTCCTAGAGCATCAAGTATTTATACCTGGGCCTGAAGAGATGAAAGTCGAAATGCTATTTAGCAGTGATGAAATTTAATTTAAATCCAGATAAACATTATTTATAAGAGAGTTAGTTATGTGTATAGAATCCTTATTTGAAGCTAAAACCCTCGGTTGCATGGTTACGCAAAATAGAATTGTGATGGCACCTATGACCCGTTCGCGAACTGCGCAACCGGGCGATATTCCTACTGAACTGATGGCCACTTATTATGCGCAGCGTGCTACTGCAGGACTGATTATTTCTGAAGCAACACAAATTTCTGCTCAGGGCAAAGGTTACTCATTTACGCCAGGTATTTACACGCAAGAACAAATCGAAGGTTGGAAGCAAGTAACACAAGCTGTGCATAAAGAAGGCGGTAAAATATTTTTACAACTTTGGCACGTTGGTAGAATGTCGCACTCTTCATTTCATCATGATGGAACGCCAGTTGCCCCATCTGCACTTGCCCCAGATGCACAAGTTTGGGTGGTAGGCGATGATGGAGAAGGACGGATGCTTGACTGCCCAACCCCACGAGCACTAAGTGTTAAAGAAATTAAAGAAATAGTAAATGATTATAAGCAAGCGGCAATTAACGCGATTGAGGCTGGTTTCGATGGCGTTGAAATACATGGAGGTAACGGGTATTTAATTGATCAGTTTTTAAGACGCTCAGCAAATAAACGCACAGATGAATATGGCGGTAGCCAAGAAAACCGCATTCGTTTTGCCTGTGAAATTATTAGCGCAATTAGTAATGCCATTGGCGCTCATAAAGTGGGTGTTAGATTAGCGCCTTTTATCACTCAGCGTGGTATGGATGATAGTGAAGCAATTGACACTATTTTATTAGCTGCAAAGCAATTTGAGCAAACTGGTATTGCGTATATTCATCTTGCCGAAGCGGACTGGGACGATGCACCTAGTGTAACACCAGAGTTTAGAGCCGCACTTCGTCAGTATTTTAGTGGCGCGATTATTGTTGCCGGTAATTATACCGAGTATTCAGGTGCGCAGCTTATTGAACAAGGTTTTGCCGATTACATTGCATTCGGTCGTCGTTTTATTGCCAACCCAGACTTGCCGTATCGTATTCAAGAGCAACGGCCACTAAACACTATTACCGATGGGAGAACATTGTTTGGCGGTACAGCCAAAGGTTATACCGATTACCCAGCGTATCAAAAGTAACTTTCATTTCAACTGAAAATATAAGGACTGAAAATGGTTAATCTTTCAAACTCAGCAGTTACTTTACTGATCAGCGGGCTGTTTAGTAGTGCCAGTTTTGCGGCTGAATTTAGTTTATCGAGCCCTGACTTACAGCCAGGGCAGGCAATAAAGAGTGAGCAATATTGGAATAGCTTTGGTTGTCAGGGGGGTAATGTTAGACCACAACTTAAATGGCAAAATGCGCCTAAAAAAGCCAAAAGCTTTGCCGTGACAGTGTATGACAATGACGCACCAACTGGCAGTGGTTTTTGGCACTGGGTAGTACATGATATTCCTCTTACTAGTAACTCATTATCTTCAACGACTTTGCCCAAAGGAGCCATTGAAGGTAATACAGATATGGGTAAGCCCGGATACCTTGGGGCATGTCCACCAGAAGGACGCAAGCATAGCTACACCTATAAAGTGTATGCATTGGATGTAGAAAAATTAGCTGTTCCACAAGGGGCAACAAGTGCACTTACAGGGTTTTTCTTACATCAGCACTCTTTGCAAACAGCCGAGATCACAGTAACGGCAGGACCGCGTTAATTAGCTTAGGAGATAAAAAATGAAGGCTTTACCTTTACTCACTGTTTTAATAGCACTGTGTAGCAGTAGGCTGTTAAGTGCGGCCCCATTATCTGATGAATCAGGCTATTGGCCTGATGATGCACAATTAGTGATTTCTATTTCAATGCAATTTGAGGCAACAGCACAAGATAGCTCTGACGAAGATGAAAGCAATAAGAGCACGGTGAAGTCGACTTGTCATCCAGTGAAAACGCAGTCTGAACTTGAACGAGATATAAGAACGGGTGGTTGATAGAACAAAATAAAAACCCACTTTGAAAAGTGGGTTTTTATTTTAAGAATTAAAGCTCAAAGGGAGCAACACCGACAGCTTGCATTTGATAACCCACTTGGGCTATTTCGCCAGACCAAGTTTGCGTTTTAATAACGCCCGTTACAACAATCGCATCATATAAGCTATCGATGGGCACACCGCCTTTAATAGTTACATGAACCAGCTGGTTTGGCGGTGGGGGCGGCACATGAATACAGGCACCAAAGTAAGGGACTAATAAAAACTCGGTAATAAGTTCGCTGTCACCTTCAAGTGGCACAACAAAACCAGGTAAGCTAACAGACTGCCCATCAAGTGCTTTAACAACCGGCGCGTCCAAATCAGGTTGCACCCAGTTTTGCTCACTGCCTTCGTGATTAGCTTGTGCTTGGGTATCTATTTGCACATGCCCTTGTGGGATCAAGTCTTCCCAAAAAATTTCCTTCGGGGGATTTGCAATGCTAGCAAAGCTAATTAGTACTGCACTTAATAGCATTAAAGAGTGTGTAGTTACTTTAAACAACGTCATGATCATCCTAAAGTTTATATTTTTATACTCATACCATCACTAAGAGAATAAAAGTAAGCGCGTGTAGCAGGGATCAAGCCAATAATGAATCCCGCAGCCATAATAACGCCAATCAAAGTGAGTTCATAGTCAGAGAGCATACTGATATTAATGCTCACTCCAGTTTGGCTTTGTAAGTAACCCGCGGTTGTGCCCATAAGCGCATAAAATAGAGTACAGCCTACTAAGCAACCTAAAAAGGTAGTGAGCAGTGATTCTATACTGATCAGTGAAAATAATTGCCAAGGGCGGGCGCCCACAGAACGTAATATTGCCAGTTCTCTGCGGCGTTGATTAAGGTTAGCCAGCAGTGTGGTTAACATGCCGAGCAAGCTAATAATGACCACCACAAATGAAAATAGCAATAGGATCTTTTCTATTATTGCCAGCATTTCCCAAAGCTCTTTTAGTGTGACTGTAGGCATAATCGCTAATAGAGGCTCTTGCTTATATTGATTTATGTTGCGCCTAATTTGTAGCGTATAAAGTGGCGAGTCGAAGCCCATTAAAAAGGCGGTAATTTGTTTTGGATGGCCAACTAGTGCGTGATTCGAGTGGTCATGATGATCGTTATGCTTATGATGGCCGCCACCATGAATCAATTCAATTGCCGCCAGTGGTACATGTAAGGTTTTATCAACAGGGGTGCCGGTAGGCTTTAAAATACCAATAACTTTAAAGGGGTTATCATCATGATGATGAAAGCTAGTATTGCCCATACCATGAGAAATCACAATTTCATCACCAATCTTATAGGCCAGTTTACTTGCAACCTCACTTCCTATAACAACTTCATTGATGCTAGAAAAAGCCTGTCCTTGTTCAAATTCTAAGGACTGTTTTTTAGCAAACCGATAGTGCTTAAAATAATCGAGTGTGGTGCCTAAAACTGCTTGTCCTTTATGGCTATCACCAAGGCTGATAGGAATGCTCCATTTAACCCCGCGTTGTTTTGTTATGTATTGATAGCTTTGCCAGCTCACCCCATTATTAGTGTGGCCAATTCTAAACACCGAGGACAGTAGTAATTGAATATCGCCAGTACGTGCGCCAACAATTAAATCGGTACCCGAAATGGTATTACTAAAACTACTTTTAGCATCTACGCGAACGCGCTCAATACTGAGTAATAACATGACGCTAATCGCAATAGTGAGCAATGTCAGTAATACACTGGCACGTCTATTTAGCAAACTTTTATAGGCAAGTTTAAATAAAATCATACATCACCTTGTAAATTTACTAAGTCGATTGTGCGGCTAAAGAGTGGCTTTAATGTTTCATCGTGACTGACAAAAACAAGCGTGCTGTTACTTTTTTTTGCTTGTTCAAATAGCAGCTTAATAAAGCTTTCACGATTTTGCGTATCAAGTGCTGAAGTGGGCTCATCGGCAATGATAAGTTCGGGACTGCCTATAAATGCGCGTGCTGCGGCAACTCGCTGTTGTTGCCCAATACTTAAAGTGGCAACATTTTGATTATGAAAGTGCGGCTCCAACCCAAGTGCGTTGAGAAGTCGGGCGGCTTCTTTAGTTAAACTATCAGTTTGGTTGAGTACGTGCTGCTGACGCTTTTTCGAAAATTGGCATCCTAAACATACATTTTCTAATGGGGTTAAATAAGGTAGTAAATTAAAGTTTTGGAAAATATAGCCAATATGATCAGCTCTAAATGCATCGCGCTGTGCATTGGTAAGCGCACTTAGGTTTTGGTTCAAAACACAAAGTTGGCCGCTAGTGGTTACATTAATGCCTGCCAGTAGTGCGAGTAAGGTAGATTTACCACTGCCGCTTGGTCCATGTAAAAAAACATGTTCACCTTCATCAATGGCGAGTTGCTCAATAGTGAGAGTGGGGCTGGCTGCTTTTTTATGCCATTTAAAAGATACATTCTCAAGGTTGATCATAACGGCTTACCAACTCCAATAGTTAAGTCTTTTGCGCATTTTAAATTGTCTAAGAAGATTAAGCGGTTTAGCTTTGAGTTTTTCATCACTATGCAACAGTTCATTGGTTGCGCAAAGTACTCGTTGGCTTGACTTGCCATCTGTGTATGGGTGTAATTCTTGGCAAAAAGTTTCAATATTATCCACAAGTTCTTTTGGGTAAGTTAGTGCATAGTCTATTGCGGCTTCAACGTTATTTTTATCTGTAATATCAAGTAAGTGTTTTTCAGGTGCTTTATTACAAAACGTTACAACCGGTTTTCGTTGTACTAAAAACATCAGTAGTATGGATGAAGTATCGCACAGCATTACATCAGCAGATTGTAATAAAGGAATAACATTGTCTGTTTCAACAAAGGTTAGATTATCATTACTTAACGCTTGATATTTATTAACCCACTCTTGCGGCATTTTCGGATGAAACTGAACTAATAGTCGCCATTTACCGCTTTTACTAAAGTGTTTTATTTGTTCATAAAGTTTAGGTGCAAGAGATAAGCGTTTTGAAAATGTAGAACAGATTAACACCGTTGGGCGAGAGTCTTTACTTAAATAAGGATTACTTGCATGATCATTAAACAGAGGATCTAGTGTGGGCCAGCCAGTTTCTGAAACTTGGAAAAAGCCATGCTTTTTAGCAAGCTCTTGAAACCTTAAAGTCGTATTAGGTCCTTGTGTACAATATAAATCAAAACAACCTCTAATATTGAAGTGGTCTTCTTTACCTTTTCTATTTAGTTTTCCAGAATTAAAACCATGAAATACAGCTACTTTTTTTCCTGGAATAAAGCTTGGAATAGTATTGCCTGGTATGAAAACAGCATCTGGCTCCCAATCTTTTATACTTTTGACTGATTCAAGGCGATGTTCAGTTGATTTTAAAAACTTAGGGTCTACTTCATCACCCTCTAAAAACCATTTAACTTCCCCTCCTTGAGCTAATATTTCTGCTTGCAAAGGCCTTAAAATAGCATAGGAATAATTTTGAGAAATATACATTAAATATTTCTTATTCTTAGTGGCAGTTAAATAGTTCAAGCTAGCTCCTTAGGGCAAGTAATCATGCAAGTTTACCCCAATGCGCCAGCTAGATAAATATTCTGAGATGATTTGTTTTTAGCCTAAGATTGAGCTTTGTGATTGCCTAGATTATTATAGAGCGCCTAACCCCAATTCCATACTTTGCTCTTTGAGCATGCCAAACCCCGGAGATAGCATGACTAGCTATAAAGTTTTAGACGTAAACGATGACTTACCCATTCGTACTAAAGGTAAAGTACACAGTGGCAAAGTGCGTTCAGTTTATTGGTTGACCGATGCAGATAGTAAACGCTTAATAAATGAAAAAGGCTATAACGTTCCTGCCGATACTGAATTGGCCATTATGGTTATTTCAGACAGAATTTCTGCTTTTGATTGCATATGGCAAGGTGAAAATGGCCTAAATGGCGTGCCGGGCAAAGGCATTGCATTAAACTCAGTGGCTGCTCATTGGTTTAACATGTTTAATGAAGCCGGTTTGGCGGGTAATCATATTGTTGATATTCCTCACCCATACGTATGGATTGTTCGTAAAGCCAGTACAGTTAAAGTTGAAGCAATTGCTCGTCAATATATTACCGGCAGCATGTGGCGCGACTACGCCAAAGGCGAAAGACACTTTTGTGGTTTGCAACTTCCAGAGGGCTTAAAAGCGAATCAAAAGCTTGAGCAAGTACTCATTACTCCTTCTACTAAAGGTATTATAGAAGGGGTGGCTGATATTCCTGCCGTTGATGATGTAAATATTACGCGTGAAAATATTACGAACAACTTAGATGTTTTCAATTTTAAATCGGCTGACGATGTCACCAAATATGAAAAATTATTGGTAGAAGGGTTCGAGCTAATTAGTAATGAGTTAGCTAAGCTTGGCCAGATTTTCGTTGATACCAAATTTGAATTTGGTTATGTAGAAGATTTAAATGGTGTGCAGCAACTTATTTATATTGATGAAGTAGGGACACCAGATTCATCGCGTATTTGGGATGAAGCATCTTATAAGAATGGCAAAATTGTTGAAAACTCAAAGGAAGGCTTCCGTCAGCTGTTAATTAATAACGTGCCAGAGAGTGATGTATTATTAAATAAAGACCGTATGGCTGAGCGTGAGCAGCTAGCAAAAGATTATATTTTACCTGAGTCAGTAATGCTTGGAGTGTCTGACACTTATGTGGGTATTGCTAGCAAAATTGTCGGTAAAGAGATCGTTATACCCAATGATCCGCGCCAAGAAGTGATTGCAATTTTAGATACTGACTACGGTTTAATTAATCACTAACGAGCAAGTTAATCTTAATGATAAAGCTTGTTTAAACTAGTGAAAAAGTATTTATTTTTAGTAACTGAGCTATAATTCTTGCAATTAGTGCTCGTCTCTAATTAACTTAACCTATGGTGAATATTTAGGTGTGATTATGTTAGAGCGAGCAATGCAAGTTATTGCAAAACGTCGTTATTTATTAGTACTGGGTGCATTGTTTAGTGTATCGGCGTTTGGCAATACCATTAATTTGGTTATTAAAGATCAGCATGGCCAAGTATTGCCTAATGCTGTCGTAGAAATAAATCATTTACCTTCCTCAAAAGCTACGGGCAATTTACCCACGGTGGTAATGGATCAAGTTGATAAACAGTTTTCACCGCAGCTGCTTATTGTACGTCAAGGTCAGTACGTAAACTTTCCAAATAGCGATAATATTCGCCACCATGTATATTCTTTTTCAAAAGCAAAGCCTTTTCAATTAAAGCTCTATTCTGGTCAGCCAGAAGAACCCATTAAGTTTGATAATCAAGGGGTTGTTGTTCTAGGCTGCAATATCCACGATTCTATGGTGGGCTATATTTATGTCGCTAATAGTAATCATGTGTATACCAGCAACGAGCAAGGCCAAATAAAGCTACAAGTTGACTCTTTTCCTGTGCAAGCCAGTATCTGGCATTCACTGCAAACAGCGACTTTGGATAATAAAAAAATGTTTGATATAAAATCAACCAGCCCGGTATCAATCACTATAAATACATCTATGCCTGCACCACGTAATACCTTTGGCAGTCAATTTAGGGAAGGTAATGGGCAATAATTTACGTAGCCGTATAACAACGCTATGCGTTGGCTTGGTGTTACTTACAACTTTACTCAGCTTAGTGAGTTTTTGGTGGTCTACGAGTAAGTTTCAGGCAGAAAAAGTCCAGCAAAATATAACGGTTGCGCAAAGCGTTTATAAGCAATATTTAAAATCAAAAGAGAGCTTGCTATTAACTGCTGCAAAGGTTTTAACCGCTGATTTTGGTTTTAAGCAAGCAGTTGCTACTCGCGATGCAGCCACCATTAGTAGTGTGCTATACAATCATAGCCAACGGATCAATGCCGATTTAATGCTGTTGCTCGATTTATCGGGGCGGTTAGTGTCTGCTAATGTGAATGCACAAAATTTTGCAGATAACCTACAGCCCTTGATGGATGAATTATTAAATAATTCTGAACAATCGAGCTTTGTAGTGTTAAATAATCAGCTCTATCAAGTAATATTATTGCCAGTTAAAACCCCCAGAACCATCGCTTACAGTTTAGTCGGGTTCAAAATCACATCGGCTGTGACTACTGAGCTAAAAAGCTTAACCGGTATGGAGGTTAGCTTTGTTGCGCAATTAGATAGTTTTGCAGCAAGCTCGTTTGCACCTCAACCTGAAAAATTTCAACCTATAGAATACTTTGAAAATAAAACTACAGCTCGTTTTTTTGCTGAGTACTTGGCCTATGAAAATCAACAAATAGCTTTACCGTCTTTGCAATCACACCCGGTCACCTTACTACTAAGTGCTGATTTAACCTCAAGTTATCGAGATATTGAGCAACTATTGCTAACGCTAGTTACATTGGCCGTGTTAACCATGTTATTTGGTGTGATCACCAGTAGTTTGCTTGCCAATAACTTAACCAGCGGACTTACACAGTTAGCGGTTATCGCAAGGCAATTTGCCAAAGGTGACTACCGTTTTAAATTTGAAGGTAAAAAACAAAGTAGCGAAGTAGAAACGCTAGTCAGCGCCTTTAATAACATGGGTAATGATATTAATAAGCGTGAGCAGCAAATCAGTTTTCAAGCACATCACGATACCTTAACAGGGTTTTATAACCGTTCAGCCATGTTAGATTTATTGGCAAAGCAGCTCACTAAAGATAGATGCTACACGCTTGTTGCTATTGATATAAAAGGCTTAAGACACATAAACGACAAGCTTGGTCCGCAAGTAGGAGATGAGTGTTTAATTGCGGTGGCAAACCGTATTCGTCAATTCTCTGATGAGCTTGGTGGATTTCATGCACGAATTGGCGGCGATGAGTTTCTAACGGTTTACCCCAGTGTGGAGGCTGACCAAGTAAAATGTGCTGTAGCCGATTTGATTGAGCAATTACAGGCACCTTATCAGATTAAAAGCTTAAAAATAAGTTTGCGTTTTAACGCTGGGATTGTGCAGTACCCTGGACAAGGCGTTAAAGCGGACGATTTAATGCGGCGTGTACTCATTGCTGTTGATGCGGCTACAACAAGCCAACAAAGCTTACATTACTACCAAGATGGTGAAGATGAGGCGCACTTAGACCGTTTAATCATGCTTGATGAGCTCAAACAAGCGATTGATGATGATAACGGGCAACTGTTTATGACTTATCAGCCTAAGTTGAATATTAAAAGTCAGAAAATTGATAAGGTTGAGTCACTTATTCGTTGGCAACGTGATGATGGAAGTTGGGTTTCGCCTGAAGTGTTCATTGATTTAGCTGAGCAGTCAGGATTAATTGTGGAACTAACTGCCTGGGTTGTCGATACAGTTATTGCGCAAATAGCCGATTGGTATAAAAAAGGGATTCACTTACAGGCAGCCATTAATGTGTCAGCCCAAGATATTGCGCATGCGGGATTTCATAATTTGTTGGTCGCGACCTTAAAGAAATATCATGTAAGCCCAAGTTCCGTCACTATTGAGTTGACGGAGCGCGATATGATCGAAAATGAAGCTCAAGGTATCAAAGCGTTAGAGAACTTAAAAACTATCGGTGTTAAAATATCACTAGACGATTACGGTGTCGGGCAAACATCATTGGGGCGATTAAAAATGTTACCTATTGATGAGCTTAAGCTAGATAAATGCTTTATTTTAACTTTGCATGAGTCACAAAAAGATCAATACATAGTGCGCTCGTCAATCACACTTGGACACCAACTTGGGTTTTCAGTGGTGGCCGAGGGCGTAGAAACGGCAGCGTCTTTATCATTGCTTCATGAAATGCAATGCGATCATGCACAAGGTTACTACTTGAGTCGTCCTTTAAAAGCACAACAACTAGAACAATGGTTAGAGGAATATCAGGGTGTACATTAAATTTTTACTGAGCATGACACTCTTATTTTGCAGTACGCTAACTGTAGCTGCAACGGGAAAACTATTAGCAACACCGGGCGTGTCTCAAGTTGAAGGCAGTGCAGGAGGAGGGTTAGTTCCTTGGGCGCAGCTAGCAGGTTATGCTAGTGAGGACGAATGGGCTGTTAATGGCTTTTGTAGTCGTGCTGATGTAACAGATTACCGCCTAGATGCCTGTGGTGTGCAGCTTAACCTATTTAATCGTGTTGAACTGAGTTATGCCGTGCAGCAGTTTGATGTGCCTGCGCTCAATACAGAAATAGAGCAGTCAATTTCTGGGGCAAAAATTCGTTTATATGGTGATATAGTATACAGTAAGTGGCCCCAGCTAAGCATGGGTGTACAGCATAAATCACTGGATGATGGCACAGTTGCAAAGTTGGTTGGCGCAAAAAATACCAGTGGTATAGATGTGTACCTAGCAGCCAGTAAATTACATTTGGGCGCACTTGCTGGGTACAACTGGTTTTGGAATGTGACCACCCGTTACAGTAAAGCCAATCAGTTAGGGCTTTTAGGATATGGAGGGGCTAATGAAGGTAGCCATATTTTACTAGAAGCAAGTAGTGCGGTGTTTGTAAGTCGTGAACTTGCTATTGGTATTGAGTATCGACAAAAAGCCAATAACCTAGGTTTAGGCGAACAAGATTGGCGCGATTTATTTATAGCGTGGATGCCTAATAAACATGTCAGTGTAACGGCGGCCTATTTAGACTTAGGGCGGATTGCTGGTGTTGATAACCAAACCGGCTGGTATTTATCGGTTACGGGGTATTGGTAATGAAACTGAGTGTATTTATTTTTTGTTGTTTAAGCTTACTTTTAGGGTGTACAACACAACCTAACACCTCTTTGTATCAGCAACTAGGCGAACAAGCTGGGCTTGAAAAGTTAACTGACAGTTTTATTGTTCAAATAGGCAATGACAAACAGGTGTTTCATTACTTTGAACACAGTAATATTAGCCATTTTCGACAAGGGTTTATTAGTCATTTATGTTCGCTGGTGGACGGCTCTTGTGAATATAAAGGCGACTCGATGGTTGCTATCCATACTGGCATGAACATAAATGAAAAAGACTTCAATCACGTTGTCGATTTATTAATAAATGCAATGAACGAGCAAAATATCCCACATACAGTGCAAAATAAAATTTTAGCTAAAATGGCGCCACTGCGTGGCGAAATTATTAAGATTTAATTTTTATAATCAAATGCATACATGTAAAAACATGCTTGAGTATTACTCACCTGTAATCTTAGCAAGATCTGCCGTTTTATATCGTCTTTGCATATGAATACTCGATCTATGAATTAAATTTCTGATAAATGTACTGCGGTTGGAATGGGAGCCTGCATTAGCGCTTGTTATTTCACTAATAAAGCTTCGATCTTCGGCAACAGGGTAGGGTTTTATGCCAATCATATTTAGGCCTACTTCAGTGTGAAACTGCATATCGACATCCACCGGTCTAAAAAATGGTTTTCTTTGCAGTAGCTTTTTAGCGCCGCTTAGTGAAATGATGTAGCCTTGAGTGCCATTAGGTGCCTTTTTATAGTTGCCAACTGTTAGGCTGTTTTCTAATAACGTACTGTCAATAAATGGAAAGTTTCGATTATCAGATAGCTTGATTAAATCCCAGTTTTTTAATTTAAGCGCCGCGTCAACAACATCTTTAAGTGAAGCTTCAATGAAAAGGTCATCCTCCAATACAACACAATAAGCGATATTTTCATCGACCATTTTTTGCCAAAGGCGCATATGGCTTACATAGCAACCAATTTCACCTGCAGATAGGTTGCGATTGTAGCGTTTTTTATTTTTTTTCGGGCAATACCACTTGAGGATTTCTTGTTCACTAAGGTTTTTGCCAATGGTCGCTTCAAAACGTTCAGCATTTAAGTGCAGGCTGGTTAGTCGCTTTAGGGTTGTTTCCCAGCGGTCTTCGCAGCCTTGCATATTGATAATGTAAAAAGGGATTGGCATAATTTCACTTTATTTAGAAATATCAAAGCGGCTATTTTAGCATTATTATAATTTGTAACCAGTCTAAATTCTGTTTATAAACAGGCTGTAATAATATATAGCTATTTCATTTCCTCAAATTTGGCAAGATGATGAAAAATATAGTCAGTGCACAATGGTTACATGCGCGTTTAGAGCAAACTAACTTAGTTATTTTTGATGCAGGTATGCTACGCCCCTCAGCTGCAGGGGAGTATTCGCCCGTTGCTATGCTACCTAAAGCACAACGATTTGATATCAAAAAAGAACTCGCAGATACCTCAAACCCATTACCCAATACCTTGTGTAGTGCAGAGCAATTTACTCAGGTGATGCAAAAAGCAGGAGTGAATCACGATTCACTCGTGGTGATTTATGAAGATGCAGGGTTATTCAGTGCAGCTAGAGCCTGGTGGATGTTTAAAGCCATGGGATTTAGTAACGTTAAAGTGCTCAGTGGCGGTTTAGCCAAGTGGCTTGAACTTGGGCTTGTGGTTGAGTCAAATTATACACAAGCATCACTAAAAGGCGACTTTATTGCTCATTACCAACCTGGTTACTTTATTGATAAAAAGCAGGTGCTAAGTGCTACTAATGATGCCAATACAGTTATTTTAGATGCGCGTGCTTATGAGCGCTTTACGGGTAAAAATAAAGAGCCAAGAGCGGGTATGCGCAGCGGCCACATTATTAATAGCTACTCGCTACCTTTAAGTAGTTTATTAGAAAATGGCGAGGCAAAATCACTCGACTTTATACAAACACAGTTTAGTGAATTAGTCGGTAATGCAACCCAGTTACAATTTAGCTGCGGTTCGGGTGTTACTGCCTGTGCGCTTGCACTGTTCGCTGATGAATGCGGATACAATAATTTAAGTGTTTACGACGGATCGTGGAGTGAGTGGGGCGCTGATAGCTCACTGCCTATTGCTGTGGGTGGATAATTTAACTATAGGGACAATTTTTACACCCGTTTTTGCAGCAAGTACCACGTTTTAAAAAATACCACTTACTAAACACTATGTAATTATTCTGCATGGTGTAATCTAACCCTTCAATTAAATTATCATGGCTTCTAAATTGTTTAGCAAAAGCGATTTGAGCTTTTATTGGTTGAGTGTATATAGTCTCTAAATAGTTATTTATTTTAGCAAGAGTACATAAGCGGCATAAGCAGCTGGTTGCTGTATCATCGAGTGGTAAAATAGCAGGTAACTGATAACACCAACATGCGGTTATATCATTAACATTACAGTTAAGCGTTGTATTACATTGGCTGCAGTTTATCTGGGTCATTTTAGGTCTTATTAACAGTAGAGCAGCAAGAATAACAAACATTATGAATATACAAAAAGCATTGGCTGAATTTATTACATTTGGCGAGCAAAGAGATAGTGCCATTAGTGTGATTGTTTCAACCGCAGCAAACAATCAAACCTATCTGTACACACTCACAAAGCCTGTACTAATTAATGTACTTGCGCGTTGTTTAAATAAAGAAATTGATATTGACGATTTAGAGCTGTGGGCAAATGTCATTGAGTCGCGAGATGACATAAATTGCGCTAAGCATGAAGGCGTTATTTACGCGCTAAGTAATAGCGAGCAAATGGGTGAGTTGACTCATCAAAAGCTCGCACAGTTGTTAAAGCTATTACAACAGTAGCAGGTGGTTATCAGAAAATATTAAAGGTTTTAAGCAACAGTTTTCAGATGTTAGTAACCACCGCTGGGCTAATCTCTAGCTGACACCTGAAACCTGTTCTTAAAGTTTACTTATGATAGCTCAAGCAAGTTTCTACTTCGTCTTTAGAGCCTAAAATAACCGCAACACGCTGATGGATAGCATCAGGCTGAATATTCATAATACGCTCAGTACCTGTTGAAGCAATACCACCGGCTTGCTCTACTAACATCGCCATTGGGTTTGCTTCATAAAGTAAACGCAGCTTATTAGGTTTATTAGGATCTTTAGTATCAGTTGGGTAAGTAAATAAACCACCACGGCTAAGTACACGGTGAACATCGCCAACCATTGCAGCAATCCAGCGCATATTGAAGTTTTGAGCGCGAGGGCCTGTATCTCCGGCAAGTAAGTCATTAATGTAGTTTTGCATCGCTGGTTCCCAGTGGCGCTGGTTAGAGGCGTTAATTGCAAATTCATTAGTTTTAGCAGGAATAGCGGCAAAATCTTGGGTAAGTAAAAAGCTACCTTGGGTTTTATCTAAGGTAAACATGCGTGTACCTTTACCTGTTGTTAGCGCAAGCATAGTTGATGGGCCATACAGTACGTAACCTGCAGCCACTTGTTGATGCCCAGGTTGCATAAAAATCTTTTCATCAGCAGCATCTGAGCCCACAGGCGCTTTCATAATAGAAAATATAGTACCTACAAGTGAGTTAATATCGGTATTTGACGAGCCATCAAGTGGGTCAAATGCAACAATGTACTCGGCATCTGGGTTACCGGCAACAGTATAATCTTCTTCTTCAGAGGCAATCGCTTTAACTGTGCCTGACTCCAGCAATATATCTTTTAATAACTGATTAGATAATACATCGAGTTTCTTTTGTGTTTCGCCTTGAATATTTTCATCGAGGGTTGAGCCTAATACGCCCGATAATTCACCTTGACCGACGCGAAATGAAATTTCTTTACATGCCGCTAAAATTGTACGAATTAACGACAAAAGTTCTCTTGAACAGCCATCTTCTAGTAATACTGGTGGGAGTCTACGCATTCTTTTTTCCTGATAACGTGTTAAAACTAATCATAATGTGAGAGAGATTAGTTTAGAGCGCTGAAATTCGTCTTAAATAACTGTATTGTATAAATAACCCCCTATAATGGGGTACCTACATCGCATTTAAAACGCTAATAACAAAGATAAGATTATGCAAAAAATATCACGATTAAGTTACATACTCTTTACTGTGCTGCTCTGTATGATAACTCAAGCGCACGCAGCAATTAAGTCTATTGACGAATTTACTGAAAAAATGAACCATTTCCCTGGTTATTTTTCTTTCTTTTACGATACCCAAAACGGCAATGTGTATTTAAAAGTTGATAAACTTGAGCAACAATTTTTACTACAGCATAGCCTGCCTTATGGCGTTGGTTCTAACGACATAGGTTTAGATAGAGGCCAATTAGGCGGTACCTATTTGGTGCAGTTTGAGCGCTTTGGCAACAAGGTGATGTTACGTGCCGTAAATACTTACTACCGTGCAAACACGAGTAATTTAGCAGAGCAGCAAAGCGTTAAAGAAGCGTTTGCATCCAGCATTTTGGCAGGTTTTAAAGTTGTCGCTCAAGATGACAATGCTGCATTAATAGATTACACCCCTTATTTACTGAGTGACGTACATGGTGTAAGCCGTACTTTAGCTGCGCGCAAGCAAGGGCAGTTTAGCCTTGATGAGTCACGCAGTGCGGTATTTATGAATCGCTCAAAAGCATTTTTGAAAAATACTGAACTTGAAGCCATTCTCACCTTTAAAGGATCTAAACCAGGTAAATACGTTCGCCAAGTGAGTGCTGACCCTTACGCTTTGAGTGTGCACATGCACCATTCACTTATTCAATTGCCTGATGATAATTACACGCCTCGTAAATTTAGCCCGCAATCGGGTTATTGGAGTGTGGAGCATAAAAATTATGCAGCAGGGCTCGATGAGTCAATGTACGTGCGTTACATTCCGCGTCATCGGTTAGCAAAAAAAGATCCAAGCTTAGCAGTTAGTGAGCCGATAGAGCCTATTGTTTATTACTTAGATCCTGGGGTACCTGAACCAGTAAAAACGGCTTTATTAGAAGGCGGGCAATGGTGGAATGACGCTTTTAATGCAGCAGGCTATAAAAATGCCTTTGAAGTTAAAGTGCTACCAAGTAATGCTGATCCTATGGATGTGCGCTACAACGTTATTCAATGGGTGCATCGAGCAACTCGAGGTTGGTCGTATGGCAGTTCAATTATAGACCCACGTACAGGCGAAATTATTAAAGGCCATGTGACATTAGGGTCGCTGCGAGTGCGTCAAGATATCCTTATTGCTGAATCACTCGCTGCGCCTTATTTAAAAGGCAATGAAGTGGCAGGTACTTTACATGCAATGGCACTTGATCGTATTCGTCAACTCAGTGCTCATGAAATTGGTCATACACTGGGTATTGCGCACAACTTTGCTGCGTCAGTAAATAATCGAGCTTCGGTGATGGATTATCCGCATCCGTTATTGAGCTTTGCAGATAATGGTCAGTTAGATGTATCTCAAGGTTATGCTAAAGGCATGGGCGTATGGGATACGCAAGTGATCAAATATGGCTACAGTGATTTTACCGGCCAAGATGAAAGCGAAGCACTCGCTGCTATTTTGCAGCAAAATAAAGCACAAGGTTTGGCGTTTATTTCTGACAGTGATGCCCGTGCCAAAGGTGGGGCGCACCCTACAGCTCATCTTTGGGATAATGGTGGTAATCCAAGTGAAGAATTACTTAGAGTGCTTGATGTGCGAAAGCAGGCGCTTGGGCAGTTTGGTATTAACAATATAAAAACTGGGGTTGCACTGTCGCAGTTAGAAGAAAAGCTAGTGCCACTTTACTTGTTCCACCGTTATCAAGTTGAAGCGGTTGCAAAGCTTATTGCGGGCGTTGATTATGACTATGAAATTCGTAGTGATGCACCCGTTAAAGGCGCCCAAGTTGTAGCTAAAGAGGCTCAGCAACAAGCCGTTAATGCTATTTTAGCCACCCTAAAAGCAACTAATCTAACGCTGCCAGAGTCGATACTTTCCTTAATCGTACCTAAAGCGTATGGCGAGTCTAAATCACGAGAAAGTATAGTGGGTCGTACCGGCTTAACTATGGATGCACTTGCATTGCCTGAAGTGGCCGCGCAGCATAGCTTATCGCTATTACTTAATGCTCAACGATTAAATCGATTAGCACAGCAGCAAGCACGTGATAACCGCTTTTATAGCCTAGATGAGCTACTTAAACAGTTAAATAAGCAAGTGTTTAATGTATCAGCACCTGCCACCATGACAGGAAAAGTAACACAACGAGTACAGTACCTAACGGCAAAAGCCATGGCTGATCTTGTGGCTAACGACGGTTTAAGCCCTGAAGTGCAAGCGCAACTGCATTTCTATTTAAGCAAACTTGCTGATGAGTTTAATCAGCACTCTTTGCTAGGCCACCCTGAAGTGGGTGACAGCGCATTTAAAAACTATTTATCGTCGCAAATTAATCAGTTTTTAACAACAGGCCAGTGGCCTGATAATTTTAAAGCCCTGCCAATACCACCAGGCTCACCTATTTAATAGTACAAGCCAGAGGATAAAGGCGCTGTGTAAACGTTACGTTTCATGGTGCCTTGTTTTTAGGGTGTTACTTTTGCTTGCATAAAGTTGGTTTTTTGTTAATCTAGCCACCCCCTATTTTAGTCTTTTTGAGGTGTTTATGGCGTTTTTATCTCGTTCGATATTGGCGTTATCAATGGCACTTTTAAGCTCCAATGCAATCGCACAAAAACAATGTGATGTTGAACTTCGTCATGGTTTAATTATTACCGATGATGTGATCCGTATTGTTGATAAAGGCCAAACAAGGGTGCAAATTAACAATAATAATCAATTGTTTATTCGAGGCTACTGGGTCGATTTAAGCACCGACGAAAGCAAAGTGCTAGAACAATTTAGCAATGGTATTCGTCAAACAGTTCCTGAGTTGGTCGATTTAGCGACCGATGGCGTTAACCTAGGACTCAGTGCTATTGAGCATGTTGTTGAGGGCATGTCAGATAAAGAACCCGAAGTGCTAAAAACGCAATTACAATATGTAGAGCGCGCACTTATGGATAAGTTTAAACGTGGCGACGATTTCTTTTTTATAGCTCCTCAATCGCTTTCCCAAATTGATGATTTTTTTACTAAAGAAATTAGTCAAAAAATACACTCAGCTGTACATGGCTCTTTGGGTGCTATTTTAATGTCGCTTGGGGATGCGTTTAAATCTCGAGAAGGCAATATAGAAGACCGCATGAACGACATGGGGCAACGCATGGATATCATCACCAAAGAAATCGATAAGTCGTTACAGAAAAAAGCCCATCAATTAGAACTTAAAGCCTCTGAATATTGTGAATGTTTAAACTCTCTAGATATTACTGAGTCTCGGCTGCAAGCGATTGTACCTGGGATGACAGACTTTGATTTAGTACAGATTAAATCGTAAGAACAGAGATTAGGCAAGATTATAGAAGGCAACGAGCATCGAGCCTAGAGCGGCAGGTGAACAGCCCGAACCTCGTGAACCATTTCCTATCACCTAAACAACCTCACAGTTTTATCTCTGCGGCAGTTAATGGGCGGTATTCACCTGCAGCCAAATCTTCACCTAACTTTATACCCGCAATTTGTTCACGATGTAGTTCAACTACTTTGTTATCTACCGCTGCTAGCATGCGTTTCACTTGATGGTACTTCCCCTCAGAAATCGACAAACGTAAACCGTAACTCCCTTCGCGTTCAGCAATAGCAGGGCGAGTTAAATCTTTTTCATTGTGTAACTGTACACCATCGCGTAGTTGCTGCAGTGCATCGTCGGTAATCGGCTCTTGGGTTTCGACTAGGTAGGTTTTAAACTTATTCTTTTTCGGCGAGGTAATTTTATGTGACCAGTCGCCATCATTAGTAATAAGCACTAGGCCTGTGGTGTCTATATCTAAACGCCCGGCAATGTGAAAGTCGGCCATGTTTGGCTCATCAAGCAAATCAAATACGGTTTTGTGTAACTCATCTGAATTAGCGCATACATAACCTACCGGCTTATTGAGCATAAAGTAGCGTTTACCTAAAAACACTAATGGCTGATCATGAAATAACACGTCATCTTGTTGAGTAACTTGAAAGTCGAATGCCGTGATCACCTCGCCATTAACGCAAGCCACTTGGCTTTTTATTGCTGCGCGGGCTTTTGAGCGTGGTAACTCTGCTAAATGGCTAATAAATTTATCTAAACGGCAAGGAAATTTCATGTTGTTCACATTTTTAGTCGGCTACAATGGCCGCGAGTATAGCGGATAGTGAAATACCATGACAGAGCCCAGCACAGAAATTTTAAGCCTATACCATAGCAAGGTTTCATCAGGAGAGCTTGATTTCGATGCGGCGCAGCACCAAGCCGTGAGTGCGTTACAGTCTTTAAGTGAGCAATTAAATCAGCCTGCAAGCTGGTGGCAAAAAGCACCTTCAATAAGGGGAATATATTTATATGGCCCTGTTGGCCGAGGTAAATCTATGTTGATGGACTTATTTTATGAAAACTTACCCACAGAGAAAAAGCAGCGCCTGCACTTTCATCATTTTATCGAAAAAGTTCATGCTCAATTGGCCAAGTTACAAGGGGATAAAAATCCGCTGCAAATAATTGCTAAACAGTGGGCCAAAAAGATAAAAGTGCTGTGCTTTGATGAGTTTTTTGTTAGTGATATTGGTGACGCCATGATCATGGCTCGGTTATTTAACGCTTTATTTGAACAAGGCGTGGTGCTAGTAGCAACCTCTAACGCAAAACCGGAGCAACTTTATTACAACGGTCTGCAACGCGCGCGATTTTTACCAACTATCGATTTAATAAATGAACATTGTCGCGTAATTAACGTAGCGGGGGAGGAAGATCATCGCTTTAGATACGGCAGAAGTAGTCGTCATTATTTTATTAACTTGCCCGATGCTGAATTTGAGGCTGGGTTTTTATCCGCACATTCTCAAGCAATGCGTAATAATACAATAACTGTGCATGGCCGAGTGCTTCCTTATTTATTAAAAACTGACGATGCTTTACTGATTGATTTTATGGCATTGTGCTCAGGCCCTCGTAGCGCCAATGACTATATGTTTTTAGCAGAACAGTTTTCGGTAGTATACATCGCGAATGTGCCAATAATGGGAAAAGAGGCAACTGGTAAAGTTATTGTACATGGTATAGAAGACAGTTATCAGCGCGAAAAGCAGCAGTTAGATGAGCATACTTTCGATGATGAAGCTCGGCGCTTTATTGCCTTAGTCGATGAGTTTTACGATTGCCACAAATTACTGGTAATTAATGCCCAGGCCGACATAAACGAGTTATACCAAGGTAAAAAATTAAGCTTTGAATATGCGCGAACCCAGTCACGGATTGTAGAAATGCAAAATTGGTATGTACAACATTAAAACACCGCATTTAATTTAAATGCGGTGTTTTAATTTTAAGCTGATAACTTAAAGAAGCCTTTATGACTTATATCCATTTGGATTATTTGACTGCCAGCGCCAAGTATCTTGCATCATGACATCAATACCGCGCTCGGCTTGCCAGCCTAGTTCACTAAGCGCTTTTTCTGGCGCAGCATAACAGGATGCAATATCACCAGGGCGACGAGGTGACACCGCATAAGGGATAGCTTGGTCGCTAGCCTTAATAAACGCATTGACCATTTGTAATACTGAATAGCCGTTACCGGTACCAAGGTTATAAATAAGTGCGCCGGTTTCTGCGGCTATTTTATCAAGCGCTTTTAAATGCCCTAAGGCTAAATCTACAACGTGAATGTAATCGCGTACGCCAGTACCATCTACCGTGTCGTAATCATCGCCAAATATAGCGAGCTGCTTTAATTTACCAACCGCAACTTGTGAAATGAAAGGCAGTAAATTATTAGGAATGCCATTAGGATCTTCACCAATTAAACCTGACTCATGGGCACCAACAGGATTAAAGTAGCGCAAAATAGCAAACGCAAAGCGCTCATCTGATTTAGCGATATCTTGCAGCATCATTTCAACCATTAGTTTAGACGTACCATATGGGTTGGTTGTACCGCCAACGGGGAAATCTTCGCGTATTGGTAAGCTTGCAGGGTCACCATAAACTGTTGCAGATGAGCTAAATACCAGTTTAAACACACCCGCGTCACGCATAGCATCAACTAGTGTTAATGTGCCTTGTACGTTATTTTGATAATACGCGATTGGTTTTGCTACCGACTCACCAACCGCTTTTAAACCTGCAAAATGAATTGCACTATCAATGTTA
The DNA here is from genome assembly GCF_013394165.1 of Pseudoalteromonas sp. Scap06. NCBI lineage: Bacteria > Pseudomonadati > Pseudomonadota > Gammaproteobacteria > Alteromonadales > Pseudoalteromonadaceae > Pseudoalteromonas > Pseudoalteromonas sp. Scap06. The sequence goes on from NZ_CP041330.1 coordinate 392,145, forward strand.
TGTTTTGCAAATACTGAGTCTAAAAAGGATTTATCTAAAATATCACCTTGATAAAAAGTAATTGCTTTACCGGTTATTTTTTTCACTCTCTCAAGTGATTCTTCAGAGGAGTTACTTAAGTTATCGATAACGATAACGTCGCTGCCTTGCTGTAAAAGTTCTAAAACGGTGTGTGAGCCAATATAGCCTGCGCCACCGGTTACTAAAATTGCCATGAATGCTCCTTGGAAACCTCTGTTCAATTACCCTAATTTCACCATAAATAATGAGTTTTTACATGTATTATTTTATTTGCTTTGTAATAGTATGATCGTAAACCGTACTTTCGATTACATTTTGTGCAATTTTAATAACACCTCAGCGTAAAGATTAAGTTATAGTTCATATGTAATTGCTAAAGTGATGTATAGCGATTTGTAAAATATTCAATTGATCACAATGATCAAAATACTCGTTGGAGAAACGTATGAACTTAGTTAAAAAAATAGCAATGTTGATGTGTATTGCACTACCGAGTGTTGTTTGCGCGGGTGAGGCTCAAGTGAAATGGCATGACTTTAATGATTATCGCGATGTACGCCCATCCAACCAAACTAAAGGCTCATACCATAAGCAAATAGCCAAAAGTATTGATGAACACTTTGCAAAGCTCAGCGAGCAACTTCCTAAAAACTACAGTTTAAACATTGAAGTAACCGATTTAGATTTAGCCGGAGACGTACGCTATGGCGGTGTTAACGAAATCCGAGTGGTTAAACCTATTCACTTTCCACGCATTGAATTTAATTATGTGCTTAGTGATGAAAGTGGCGTTGTCGCACAAGAAGATAACGTAAGCTTAAAAGATATGGGTTTTATGGATAAAATCAAAATGGGTCGAGATGAAGCATTTTACTACGAAAAACGCTTATTAACAGAGTGGTTTGGTGAACAAATTTTACCGCGTATCAAGTAAGCTAAAGCTAATAATGCAAAGCATCTACTTTGGTAGACGCTTTGCAAAGCAGTTGCTCATTTTTATTTAAAGGTCGCTAACAAGGTTAGTAAGTTTTGTAGTTTAATAACTGCTTGTTTTAGCTTTTCTTCGTCTAAACCGTCGCTTGATAAGCTTTCTACATCAGCGGCAACGTCTAAAACGTACGGCTTAAAGCGTTTAGCTTCAAAGCTAAATCCAGCGTCCTCGGCAAATAAGGCTTTAAATTTTCCGTGGCCTTGCTGTTGTAACTCATCGAGTTTTTTATCAGCATCAAGCGCCTGACGGTAAACAATTTTTAAGTTGGCGTTGAGTTGTTCAATTATAGAATCCATGGTTTTCCTAAAGCTTAGTGCAATGTTGCCGATAAATACTTAAGTGGGTTGGTAAAGTAATTTACCAATTCAGCGACTATAATACGTGTATTACATTTAAATGTCAGGTGTGAGTTATGAATATATCAGGTGGAAATCTACCTACAATCCCTGGTGCAGGCCAAGGCGCAGAGGTTTTAACTGCTGCTTTATCTAAAAAGCAACAGCAAGCTGATGGCGCCGCTGCACTTGCGCTTATTGAAGGTGCTACACAAACCTCAAGTGCACAAACACCGGCTAAGTCGGTTACTGCAACACTTGGGAATAATGTAAACGTTTATGTTTAAACCAATTTGAGGTCGATAGGGGTTTTACTTTTTTGGCCTCCTATTTCTCTAACTAGTTTAGGCACTAAAAATCCTGGCAGGGTCTCTAAAAGCTCTGCCATTATTTTTATGGCTTGTGCCTCATCTATATCAAAATGACTTGCGCCTTCTACTTTATCTAGTAAGTGTAAGTAATAAGGCAATACATTTGCATCAAACAACGCTTCACTTAAGTTTATTTGCGCATCAACTGTATCGTTCACGTCTTTTAAAATAACCGCCTGATTTAATAGCAGTACATTGGCTTGTTTTAGCATGTTCATGGCGTTTTTAAAGTCACTATCTATTTCGTTAGCATGGTTAATATGATTCACGAATATAATTTTTAGTGGTGACTTTGCTAATCTTTCACATAATTGTTCAGTAATGCGTGCAGGGATCACAACGGGTAAGCGGCTGTGTATGCGCATCCGTTTTATTTGTGGTATTTGCTCAAGCTCATCTAAAAACCAACTAATAGCATCGTCTTTGGCCATTAGTGGATCGCCACCACTTAAAATCACTTCGTTAATATTTTTATCAGCTTTTATATAGCTCAATGCATCAATAAGGCTGCGTTTATTTAACTGGTTTTCTTGATAAGGAAAATGGCGTCTAAAGCAGTAGCGGCAATTTACCGCACAACCAGTTTTAAACATGACTAAAACACGCGACTTATATTTATGTAACAGACCTGGTTGATTGTTATCTTGCTCAAGTAGCGGATCTTTATTAAACCCTGATTTAGTTAAAAACTCTTGATGGCGAGGCATAACTTGCAGCAATAAAGGATCATTTGCATCGCCGTGACGAATTTTTTTTATAAAAGGCAATGGCACACGAACAGGAAACAAGCTACGAGCTTTTATGTCGTTTTCATGGACTTGGCTCGATAAACCAACCATTTCTAACAACACTTTTGGGCAGGTAACTACATTTGCTAATTCTTTTTGCCAGTTTTTATGCAAATTTGCTTCATTTCTTTGTATCATTGGCACGTAGATTACTCGAAAAATATAAATAGAGGAAACGATGGCGAATTATAGCACCAACGAGTTCAAGGGCGGCCTAAAAATTATGATGGACGGCGAACCTTGCAGTATCTTAGAAAATGAAATGGTAAAACCGGGTAAAGGCCAAGCGTTTAACCGTGTTCGTATCCGTAAGCTTATCTCTGGCAAGGTACTTGAAAAAACCTTTAAATCGGGTGAATCGGTTGAAGGTGCTGATGTAATGGATACCGATTTAGCGTACCTATATACAGACGGTGAATTTTGGCATTTCATGAACAATGAAACATTTGAACAAATCGCTGCTGACGAAAAAGCACTGGGCGATGCTGGAAAATGGTTAGTTGAAAACGATGTATGTACTATTACATTATGGAACGGCAGCCCAATTGCTGTAACTCCACCAAACTTTGTTGAGCTTGAGATCACTGAAACTGATCCGGGCCTTAAAGGTGATACAGCGGGCACGGGTGGTAAACCAGCAACGCTTAGCACAGGTGCTGTAGTACGTGTTCCATTATTCGTACAAATTGGCGAAGTAATTAAAGTAGACACTCGTAATGGTGAATACGTGAGCCGTGTTAAGTAAGCAGCAACGCGTCTTATTAATTAAATCCCGGCTTAAGCTGGGATTTTTTTTGGAGAAAATATGTCAGCAGATCTTTGGAAGCCGAGTGCCAGCATAGAAATACTTAAGCAACGCGCAGCAATTATGCGCAGCATTCGGGAATTCTTTTATGAGCGTAATGTAATGGAAGTCGAAACACCGAGTTTAAGTGCTGCCAGTGTAACCGATGTACATTTAGCCAGCTTTAATACTACATTTGTGGGCCCAGGCCATGCTGGTGGGCTACCCCTGTTTTTACAAACATCTCCAGAGTTTGCGATGAAACGCTTGTTAGCGGCCGGCTCAGGCGCTATTTTTCAGCTTTGTAAGGCATTTCGAAATGAAGAAGCGGGCAGTCATCATAATCCTGAATTTACTATGCTCGAATGGTATCGGCCTGGGTTTGACGAATTTGCTTTAATGGACGAAATAGATCAGCTGATGCAGCTCATTCTTGAGGTTGCTCCTGCAGAGCGCGTTACCTACCAAAAGGCATTTGAACGCGCGTTAGGGGTCGATCCATTAACTGCCTCTATCACGCAGTTACAACAACTCGCATGCGAACATGGCTTTGCTGATATTGCTAAAAACGAGACTCATAAAGATACCTTGCTGCAATTATTATTTTGTATGAAAGTAGAGCCGACTATTGGCCAAGAAATTCCCTGTTTTGTGTATCACTTTCCAGCATCACAAGCGGCACTGGCACAAATTTGTGAACACGATGAGCGAGTAGCAGGGCGCTTTGAGTTGTATTATAAAAATATGGAACTGGCTAACGGCTTTAATGAGCTCACTAATGCTAAAGAACAAGCAAAAAGGTTTAACGAAGACAACACCTATCGTGCTGCTAACAGCTTAAAGCAAGTTCCTATTGATACGCGTTTAATTGAGGCATTGGAACATGGTTTAGAGCAATGTGCGGGGGTTGCATTAGGGATTGATAGACTCGTGATGCTAGCAACCAATAAACAAAAAATAAAAGAAGTGATTGCGTTTGATGTGGCAAGAGCTTAGGTGAATTATCGCTTCGGGTGACTGGCGACGAGCTTCGGGCGGCGAGATTCGAGCTGATGTGCGTTCCCGCCTATATAAAATCTAAATACAATGCTTGGTTAATTTTTTGCTGACCGCCAAAACCTGAAGGCTACATTTTTAACTGTACTTTGCTTTAACCATTTGGATTGCGTGCGCTGCATCAAGCTACTCGCCTACACAAAACTAAAACACCGCGTTTGCATTAAACGCGGTGTTTTCTATTCTCGAACTGACAACTGGTTCGCTGTATTACAGATTAAGTGTAAACGTAACGCCGGCTACACGTGGCTCACCTAGTTGAATATAAGTTTGGCTTGTATAGCCATCTAACGGATTGTTACCAAATTCAAAACCGCGAGTTGGAACGGTTTCATCAAACACATTACGTGCCCATGCACGAACTGCCCAGCTTTCAGCCTCGTAACCAAGGCTTGCATTCACTAAGTTTGTATTTGGAGCCTGTGCATTATGGCTGTCTGAGAAGTAATAATCGTCTTTGCCTTCAACGCCTAACATTGCATATAGCTCATCAGTAACATTGTAGCGTGCACTAAATGCGTATTGATATTTAGGCGCTTGTGCTTGTTCGCGGCCATCTTGGTTTAAGCCCGATTTAGTCACAAAGTCGTTTATTTTCGTATCTAAATAGCCAGCACTACCACTAATGAGTAAATTATCAGTAAGTAAGTAGCTACCTTCAATTTCAAGGCCGTAGTTGCTGCCAGAGCTGGCATTGGCGACATAACCGGTAAATTGTTGATCTGATACTTGCCACGACTTTAATTGAATATTATCGCGGTGCATATAAAAAGCAGCTAAACGCAGAGTAAACTTGTCATCTAGCGATGAGCCTTTAACACCAAACTCACCACTCCATAAGTACTCTGGATCAAAGCTGGTATGCTGTTTGAAAAAATCAGCATCTAAGCTTAAACCTTCATCTTTTGCTTTTGCTAGCGCTTCTGAATTAATACCACCGGCTTTGTAACCGCGGGTGATACTGGTATAAATCATAGTGCGGTCAATAACTTGGTATTCAAGTGCAATTTTACCACCGAGCATAATATCATCAGTTTCTTCAATAAAGCCGTTACTATCGGTGTAATCACCTTGGTATTGCTCAACTCGTAAACCAGTAATAAGCGTAGTTTTTGGGCCTATTGATGTGGCTAATTGGCCATAAGCTGCAATGTTATTAGTTTCATAGGTTGAAGCAAACGGATTGGCTAACCACGTATATTGACGCTCTAAATCCACATCACGGTTTTGATAGTAAATACCCGCAACCCAGTTACCTGCTTTACCAGTAAATTTCAGGTCGAGCGCTTGATCATCACGATCGCGGCTATAAATATCTGTTGAACTATAACCATAAGGATGTAAACCGGCGGCACATAATTGCGGCTTATTAGTATCGTTACACACCCAGTCTTCATCAAAGCTATAAAAAAGTTCTGTATCAATAGCTGAAAGGTTTAAGCTCACATCAAAGGCATCAAAACCAGTGTAAGTATTATTCAGGCCAATAGCATAACTTTGTTGATTATCTTCGCCTGGTTGATCAGCAAGGCTGTTGCGAGAATTATCAAGAGTAAATGCATCGTAACCGTTATTAATATCAATATAATGCAGGTTAAGTTCTGAATTTAAATGAGCTGTAAGCTGGCTGTTTAATTTAAAGCGTGCAACTTGCTCATCTTGATCTTGAGTGGGTTTATCTAAATAAATATTATCGACGTAGCCGTCAGACTTTCTGCGAAAGTAGCTAACGCGGGCACTGGTGTCATCTGTTAAACCTGTACTAGCAGCAAGGCCTGCTTCGTGGCTGTTATAAGTGCCGGCACCTAAATGTAACTTTAAGCTAGGGTCGCTGGTTGCACTAGCTGATTGCATTTGGATCATGCCCGCCATACCATCTGCACCAAAACGTGTACCTTGAGGACCGCGGTAAATTTCTACTTGGTCAATATCAAACAATAATGAACTACCACCTAAGCCTGAATAATTAATACCGTCAATTACTAAGCCCACAGATGGATTTATCGGGTCAACAAACTGCGAGCGTAAACCAACACCGCGAATTTGAATATAACGACCGCGAGACGCACCAGCAGCAAAGTTTACATTGGCTGCACTGGCTAACATTTCGTCTAAATACGTTGCACCACGTTGATTCATTTCATTTTCAGAAAATAAGCTGGCACTGGCGCTTAATGTTTGAATGCTTTCTTGCTGAAAGTCACCGGTAACAATGATTTTCTCTAGTTCGGTGTCATCTGCGTTAGCATATATAGGTGCTGCGAGCAGGGGTAATAACGTGGCTGTAATTAAAGACAAACGTAAGTTCATTAGGTTACTTAACTCCATTTTAGGGACTTGTATGGTAGCAATTATTTCAACACTTGTGCTATAAACGCGACAATTATACGTTAAATAATTGGGATTACTAATATGGCCTTTAAAGTAGACTTTAAGGTGCGCGACTACGAATGTGACTTACAAGGTATTGTAAATAACAGTGTTTATTTTAATTATCTTGAGCACGCTCGCCACGAGTTTTTATACGCACACGGCGTTGATTTTGCACAGCTTGCAAAAGATAAAATTAACTTAGTGGTGATGCGCAGTGAAATGGATTACAAACATTCCCTATTGCCTGGAGATGAGTTTTATGTGGCGGTAGAGCCTGTGCGTATTAGTCGTCTTAAGTTTGCATTTAAACAAACGGTAGTGCGCAAACAAGATGAAAAAGTGATGCTCAATGCCTTAGTTATTGGTACATCAGTTAATGAAAGAGGTCGTCCATTTTTACCACCACAGATAGATGACTTATTCCAAGCCGTTGCATAGTTTTAAATAGCATGAATTTTAAACAAAAATTTACATTTAAAATATGCATTTTTAACGGATAAACCTGACAAATATTGATACTATTACATTAATTAGACACTAAGTTTGTAATAACATGAAATTAGCAGCAATACCGATGCTTATAATCGGTTTATGTGTTGGTTGCGCATCAACAGGGACAGTTACCACTGAGCAGCTAAAATATACACAATGGCAATTATCAAAGGTTGATGATTTGGCCATTCCCGCGTCCTTTAAAGCATCAATGAGCTTTATCGATGCGCTACAAATAAACGGCTTTACCGGATGTAATAAGTTCTTTGGTGAAGGCTCACTTGAAGACAGTAGCCTGAGCGTAAGCAAATTAGGTATGACACGTAAATCATGTGGCCCTGAACTGGATGAGTTTGAACAACAGTTTTTACAGGCTCTGCAGCAAGGTGCAGTGCTTAACATGCAAGACCAAACATTGGTAATGCAAGCTGAACAAAAATTTGTGTTTATCCCAAAATAATTTTTGAGTTTTGAAAAACAGCCCCTTGCAGGGAATTTTCAACTGGCGTACACTCGTCGCAGATTTGATCAAAACATTATCAAATCAACGAACAATTCAAATACTTGTCGGAGTGCCTAAGTTTTATTTAGGCTGAGATCGCGAAAGCGGGATCCGTGAACCTGATCAGGTTAATACCTGCGTAGGGAACAAGCTGCCTAACTAGGACGCTTGTGCGTCTTTTTTTATGCGCACAAAAAAGCAACCTCCGTCTTAGGCCGCAAAGTCGCATAAAGCTACTTTACGATCTTTCTCTATTCCTCAGCGGAATATCTGACAAGACAACCCTTTAGCAATGAGGTAAGTCATGTCAAATACAACAAATAAAGCCACCCGTCGCGAAACTCGTGCGGCCGCATCAGATTATATTTATAACTTAACCGGTCAGCCGTTTCCAAGCTCCCATAAAGTATACGTTGCAGGTAGCCAGCAAGGCGTACGTGTGGGTATGCGTGAAATCACATTGAGCGATACTTTTATTGGTGGTGATGAACAAAACCCAGTGTATGAGTCAAATGCACCACTGCGTGTTTACGATACATCAGGCCCGTATACCGATCCTGAATTTAAATTGGATGTGCGCAAGGGACTTAATAAATACCGTGAACAATGGATTGAGAGCCGTAATGATACCGAAGTACTCGAGTCGGTAACCTCACAGTTCGCACAGCAGCGTATGGCTGATGATGGGCTAGATCATATTCGCTTTGAACACCTTCCAAAAATACGCCGTGCAAAAGCAGGTAAAAATGTCACCCAAATGCATTATGCCCGCCAAGGGATAGTCACCCCAGAAATGGAATATGTAGCGATACGTGAAAACATGGGGCGTGCGCAAATACGTGAAGAGTTACTAGCTGCGCAGCATAAAGGGGAGTCGTTTGGCGCGAGTATCCCTGAGTTTATTACTCCTGAATTTGTGCGTGATGAAATTGCTCGTGGACGCGCTATTTTACCTAACAATATTAATCACCCAGAAACCGAGCCTATGATTGTTGGTCGTAACTTTTTAGTTAAAGTTAACGCCAATATAGGTAATTCATCAGTGGGTTCATCTATCGAAGAAGAAGTTGAAAAAATGGTGTGGTCAACCCGTTGGGGTGCCGACACCGTAATGGATTTATCAACAGGACGTTACATTCACGAAACCCGTGAATGGCTGGTACGTAATTCGCCAGTCCCTATTGGTACTGTTCCAATTTACCAAGCACTTGAAAAAGTCAACGGCGTAGCAGAAGACCTAACCTGGGAAATATTTCGCGATACTCTGATTGAACAAGCAGAACAAGGCGTTGATTACTTTACCATTCATGCTGGTGTGCTATTACGTTATGTGCCAATGACAGCAAAACGCGTAACCGGTATTGTGTCACGTGGTGGCTCAATTATGGCTAAATGGTGTTTAGCGCACCACAAAGAAAACTTCTTATACACTCACTTTGAAGATATTTGTGAAATTTTAAAACAATACGATGTGTGTTTTTCACTCGGTGATGGTTTACGTCCGGGCTCTATTGCCGATGCGAACGATGAAGCACAATTTAGTGAGCTACGTACCTTAGGGGAGCTGACAAAAATAGCTTGGAAACATGATGTACAAGTGTTCATAGAAGGCCCTGGACACGTGCCTATGCATATGATCAAAGCCAATATGGATGAGCAGCTTAAACATTGCGACGAAGCGCCATTTTATACCTTAGGCCCACTGACCACAGATATTGCCCCTGGGTATGATCATATTACTTCGGGTATTGGTGCAGCGCAGATTGCTTGGTATGGCTGTGCCATGTTGTGTTACGTAACACCTAAAGAGCATTTAGGTTTGCCAAATAAAGAAGACGTTAAAGAAGGCCTTATTACCTACAAAATTGCCGCTCATGCCGCCGATTTAGCGAAAGGTCACCCAGGCGCACAAGAGCGAGATAACGCGCTATCAAAAGCGCGCTTTGAATTTAGATGGCATGACCAATTTAATATTGGTTTAGACCCTGTTCGCGCCCGTGAATATCATGATGAAACACTGCCGCAAGAATCAGGCAAAGTGGCGCATTTTTGTTCTATGTGTGGCCCTAAATTTTGTTCCATGAAAATAACCCAAGAAGTACGCGACTACGCCAAAGATCTAGAAGCGCGCGGTATTGATCCTAATAACGTGGGTGATGCCATTGAAATCAAAATGGTTGATGTTGAGGCCGAGATGAAAGCCAAATCTGAAGAGTTTAAGCAAACAGGCTCAGAGATTTACCATAAAGCAATATAAAATAGGTTGCGGGTTGCGGGTTGCGAGCATCGAGTAGCGAAATGTTTATTTTAGCACCTTGTTGCTCGAAGCCAGAGACCCGCAGCTCGCAGCTAAATGTAGGAGTGTTTATGTTTTATAACATTGCTGTGGTGGGTTTTGGTTTAGCAGGGCGGTTGGCCGCGCTTGAGTTAAGTAAGCAACATCGTGTTACCGTATTTGAAGCCGATGATGAACATACTCAGAACAGTGCCGGTAAAGTGGCAGCAGCGATGCTAGCCCCCCTAGCTGAGTCTGTTATGTGTGAACGTGAATTGGCTTTAATGGGAGTGGATTCTATTACTCGATGGCCTGCTATTTTAGAACAACTAAATAGCGAGGTATTTTTTCAACAGCAAGGTACTCTAGTGGTTGCTCATCCGCAGGATAAAGGCGACTTACAAAGCTTTGCACAGCGAATCAAACCGTTACTAAATTTTAGTGCTCAAGCAATTAATGCACAGCAAATTGAGCAACTAGAACCTGAACTGGCTGGTCGATTTAGCCAAGGCCTATTTTTGCCCGGTGAAGCACAAATAGATAACCAAGCCTTTTACAAAGCCAGTTTTAGGTTGCTAAATAAGCGCAAAGTAAAGTTTGTATTTAATCAGCGCGCCAGCATCTTTGATAACAAAGTGAATAATCGAGAGTTTGATTACATTATTGATTGTCGAGGGCTTGGAGCCAAACAAGATCAGCCCCTTCGAGGCGTGCGCGGGGAAGTGGCAAGACTCTATGCACCCGAGGTTAATTTATCTCGGCCAGTGAGGTTAATGCATCCGCGTTATCCTATTTATATAGCACCTAAGCCGAATCATGAATATGTGATTGGTGCCACCGAAATTGAGTCTCAAGATAGCGGGGCGGCAACGGTGCGTTCAACGTTGGAGTTACTTTCAGCCGCTTATACAGTGCACAGCGGTTTTGCCGAGGCTCGACTGTTAAATATTCAAACCGGGCTTCGACCTGCGTTTAGCGATAACTGCCCACAAGTTACACAATTAGGGCAGGTAATTAGTATTAATGGATTATACCGCCATGGCTACATGCTCGCGCCGAGTTTAGTTGCTGATGCTGTTGCCAGAATAGAGTGAGGAATGATGGATATAATAATTAATGGTAAAGCGCTCACCCTAACAAGAAGCGAACTAAAACAGTGTTTAATTGAGTATGGTGCTAAAGCACCGTTTGCAGTAGCCATTAATGGCCAGTTTGTACCTCAAGAGCAACATGCTAACTACACACTTAATGATGGTGATTGCATTGATGTGTTATCTCCGATTCAAGGAGGGTAACCATTATGTTACCTCCCGATAATATCACTATTTATGGCGAGCAATTTTCAAGTAGATTACTGATTGGCTCTGCGCTTTACCCATCTCCCGTGACGATGACTAAAGCAATTAATGCTTCAGGAGCGGATATTGTTACTGTGTCTTTACGTCGCCAGCAAAGCGTAGCTGCAGGAGATGATTTTTGGCAACTTATAAAGAATACAGGGCTCAAAGTTTTACCTAACACAGCAGGATGCCACAGTGTTAAAGAGGCCATTAATTTAGCTAAAATGTGTCGAGAAGTATTTGCTACCGATTGGATAAAGCTGGAATTAATTGGCGATGACTATAACTTACAGCCAGATCCTTTTGCTCTGCTTGAAGCCACTGAGATTTTAATTAAAGATGGGTTTAAAGTACTGCCTTACTGCACCGATGACTTAGTGCTTTGCCAACGTTTAGATGAATTAGGCTGCGAGGTGCTAATGCCATGGGGCGCGCCAATTGGTACCGGTAAGGGATTATTAAATAGTTATAACTTAAAGGCGATACGGGAGCGTTTACCTAACAGCACATTAATTGTAGATGCTGGGTTAGGTTTACCATCGCATGCCTGCCAAGCCTTAGAATTAGGGTATGATGCGGTATTATTAAATTCAGCCATAGCGGGCGCGGGTTGCCCTATTACCATGGGACGTGCATTTAAAGCAGCTGTTGAAGCAGGGCGCTTTGCTTATAACGCCAAAGCAATGCCAGAAAAAGACGTTGCGGCCCCATCAACCCCCACAATGGGTATGCCATTTTGGCATCAAACGTAAAAAATTAGGAAGTAGGTCATTATGAACAATGTAGTATGGACGATTGCGGGCTCAGACTCCGGCGGTGGCGCAGGTATTCAAGCTGATATTAAAGCAATGCAAAGCTTTGGTGTGCACGGTTGTACTGCGATTACCGCACTAACAGCACAAAACAGTTTAGGTGTTGAGGCGATTAATGCTGTCTCTACTGATGTGATTGAGTCGCAGTTATTGGCACTCGAAAAAGACATGAAAGCCAAAGTAATTAAAATTGGTATGTTAGCTAACGTGCAGCAAATTCAATTGATCAGTGAGCATATTAGCCATTACAAAGCGAAGTGGCCAACCCCGCCGGTGATTGTGTACGACCCCGTGGCTATTGCTTCAAGCGGTGACTTACTAACAGAAGAAGACACTGTAAGCGCGATTAAAGAATGCCTATTACCACTGGTGGATGTAATTACCCCTAATACCCATGAAACACAGTTATTAACAGGTGTGTATTTAATTGGCCCCGCAGCAATTAAAGAAGCAGCAAGCAAACTAATGGCATGGGGTGCCAAAGCGGTGGTTATAAAAGGCGGGCATTGGGATTACCCAAGTGGTTACTGTATTGATTACTGCTCACAAGGTAATGAAGAGTACTGGTTGGGTAATGAAAAAATTCAGGTTCCGCACAATCATGGCACTGGCTGTAGTATGGCGTCTGTTATTGCTGCATGCCTTGCAAAAGACTACCCGTTAAAAGATGCATTTATTTTAGCTAAAGCCTATATAAACCAAGGTTTAAAGCAATCAGTTCGCTATGGCGAGGGGATCGGCCCTGTTGCACAAACGTCGTTTCCGACTGACCTAGCGCACTATCCTCAAGTGATTGAAGCGGGTAGTTGGTTGGGTGATGAACTAGACTTTGATGTACCGCTTGATTTTAATATGGCAGCTGACTTTGCTGCGTGTGAAAGCAAAGCGCTTGGCGCTTATGCGGTAGTCGATAGCGTAGAGTGGCTAGAAAAATGCTTACAAAATGGTATTAAAACAGCGCAGTTAAGAGTTAAAAATAAAAGCGAAGATGAGCTTGAACAATTAGTCGCAAGCGCGGTCGCTTTGGGTCAGCAATACAGTGCGCATGTGTTTATTAACGATTACTGGCAGCTGGCAATCAAACATGGCGCCTATGGTGTGCATTTAGGACAAGAAGACTTAGAGAGCGCAAATTTAGCGGCCATAAAAGAAGCAGGCCTGCGACTTGGGCTTTCTACCCATGGCTTTTATGAAATGCTTCGGGCGCATAATTACCGTCCAAGCTACATGGCCTTTGGCGCGATTTACCCTACTACCACCAAAGATATGACAGGCCAGATACAAGGGCTTGAAAAACTAACTCGATTTGTGCCATTAATGCAAAGTTATCCTACTGTGGCTATTGGTGGAATTGATTTAAATAGGGCGCAAGAGGTTGCTAAAACGGGCGTGGGCAGTGTAGCCGTGGTACGTGCTATTACCGAGGCTGATGATTATGTAGAGGCAATCAATACCTTAAAATCGGTGATAAATGAGAATGCCTGCTAACATGCAAACGCAGCAGCTCAGCGACAAAGAAACTCTACGTTATAGCCGCCACTTATTATTAAAAGAGGTGGGGCTTGAGGGGCAGTTAACACTTAAAGCGGCAACCGTTGCTGTGGTAGGTTCAGGCGGGCTAGGAAGCCCTGCGCTACTTTATTTAGCAGCTGCTGGTATCGGCACACTAATATTAATTGATGACGATACCGTTGAACTCTCTAATTTACAGCGGCAAATACTGTATAAAGTGAATCACTTAGGGCAGCAAAAAGTAAATGCAGCAGGGAAGGTGCTTGCGAGCCTTAACAATCAAATAAACATAGTGACTCACTCGCAAAAGTTGAGCGATGCTAACAGTGATGCACTATTCAGTAACGCCGATATCGTACTTGATTGCTCTGATAACTTTGCGACTCGTTACACCGTCAATCGTTTTTGCGTAAACAACAAAACACCACTAATTTCTGCAGCAGCGCTAGCAACCCAAGGGCAATTAATGGGCTTTGACTTTAGGCAAACAGATAGCCCTTGCTATGGCTGCGTATTTCCACAAAATGATGCTAACCCTGTTGTTAATTGCGACAATGCGGGCGTTATTAGTCCCTTACTTGGTGTAATTGGCTCTATGCAGGCACAGCTAACTCTTAATATGCTGTTAGGCCATTTTGGTGGGAGTTTGTTTATAACCTTTGACGCATTAAGCTTAAAGCAACAGCATTTTAAAGTAGTTAAAGATTTAAACTGTAAAGAGTGTGATGGGAAGTAAAAACTTTTACTTGCTCGCTTTTAATCTTTGGTGTCTTCTCATTTACTCCACTTTTTTCTCTTTGTGCAATAAAGTCTTAGGGAAGTTATACACAAAGAGGTTAAGAGGCCGCTACGCTTTAGAGAAACGTTATGAATATGTTCGTAACAGCAATCCCCACACCTACAGAAATTAAAAAACCGCGTTTAAATAACGCGGTTTTTTATTTCTAATTAACGATTTGTTTAATCGTTAATTTTTGCAAACGCAGTGCCTAAACGGGTTACCGTTTCAGGGCGTTGATCATCAAAAATATCGGCTTTATCTGCACCCCATGCAAGCACAACTGTTGAGCCTAATTTAAAGCGGCCCATTTCTTCCCCTTTTTTAAGGGTGATCGCGTTTTCGCCTTTAGTTGGGTAGTTCCAGCTAAACACATCACTGCCAGCTGGTGGAGTGACTGTGCCAGCCCAAATAGTTTCTATGCTAGCAACAATGGTTGCGCCTACAAGGACCATAGCAAGCGGGCCAATTTCAGTTTCAAAAATTGCTACTACACGCTCGTTACGGGCAAATAAATTCGGTACGTTTTGCGCGGTAAGTGGATTTACCGAAAATAAATCGCCCGGTACGTAAATCATTTTGCTTAACGTGCCATCAATTGGCATATGAATACGGTGGTAGTCTTTTGGTGCCAAGTAAATAGTTGCAAATTTACCGCCTAAAAACGGCGTTGTGTCGTCTTGTGAGCCACCTAACAACGCTTGTAAGCTGTAATCATGGCCTTTAGCTTGGATTAGTTGGCCGTCAACAATATCGCCAAGCTGGCTGATTGCGCCGTCAACAGGGTGAATAATAATATCGTCATCTTCAACCATAGGACGAGCACCGTCTTTTAACGGGCGGGTAAAAAATTCATTAAAGGTTTTATAGTGAGCAGGGTCAGAATATTTAGCCTCACTCATATTTATTTTGTATTGTTTAATAAATAATTTAATTAATGTTGTTGTTAATGCGCCCGCTTTTGCAGCTGCAAGCTTACCTACTACACGAGAAATAAAGTGCTTTGGCATAGCATATTGCATGGCGATTTTAAATTTATCTAAACTCACAGATTTTTCCCTAATTATACGCGAGGCGCACGCGCGCCGGCACGGCCATCGGCCATGGTTTCTAAAATACGGTGATAGCTTTCAAAGCGTAACTTTGAGATATCGCCATCAGCGACTGCTTGCTGAATTATACAGCCTGGATCGTTTAAGTGTTTACAGTCTCTAAAACGGCATCCACCTATAAACTCTCTAAATTCTTTAAAACACCAAGTGACTCGTTCAACATCTAAATGCCATAAACCAAACTCACGAATACCCGGTGAATCAATTAAGTTACCGCCACTTGGTAAATGATGCAGACGCGATACTGTGGTGGTGTGCTGGCCTAGACCGCTGTTTTCAGAGACTTCTTTAGTCAAAATTTCAGCATCCGGCAGCACAGTGTTTACTAAGGTAGATTTACCCACACCACTTTGGCCAACAAAAATATTGTTTTTGCCTACAAGTACTTCTTTTAATTCATTAATGCCTTCGCCGGTTATATTACTAACTAGCAGCACTTGGTAATTAAGTTTACGGTAAATATCGAGTATTTGTTGTATGTCGTTTAAACCAGTTTCATCAATTAAATCAATTTTATTAAGGACTAAAATCGGCTCAATGCCCATGTCTTCGCAGGCAATTAAATAGCGGTCAATAATGCTTGGCGTAAACTCAGGCAATACTGCTGATACCATTAAAATTTGGTCTATATTCGCGGCAATCACTTTTACACCGTCGTAAAAATCAGGGCGCGTTAACTGTGAACGACGTTCTTGAGTTGCTTCAATAACCCCCGCTAAATCGCCTTCACTTACTTTTGCACGACGAAATAATACCTCATCGCCACATACTAAATTTGATACGGTACGGCGAATATTACAGCGAAGAACATCGCCATTTTGGGTTTCTACGTCGGCATGTTGCCCAAAGCGGCTAATAACAATCGCATTTTCCACTTGACCTAAATTATCTGTTTGCCACTCTTGCGCGCCGACTTTTGCCGGTTTTTTATCGGCATTCGATAAACGCTTTTGATGATTGGCCTTGATCCTACGGGATTGGCCTTTACTTAATTTTTTCTGTTTTGCCACTTGAGGCCTATAACCTGAGTTAAATGCCGAGTTTGCCAAAAAAAGCTTTAGCTCGACGGTTGATGCTAATATGATATATCGAAATGCGTTGGATCTAAAGAAAAGCACCGTTTAAGGTAATTATGACTATTAATAAATCAAATTTAATTTGGCTCGATCTGGAAATGACCGGACTTGAACCAGAGACTGACAAAATACTTGAAATTGCAACTGTTGTCACTGACGCTGAACTGAATATATTAGCCGAAGGGCCAACGATTGCCATTCATCAAAGTGATGAACTACTGGATGGCATGGATGAGTGGTGTACAACTCAGCATGGCAAATCTGGATTAACGGCACGCTGTAAGGCAAGCACGTTTGATGAAGCTTATGCCGTGGAACAAACTCTCGCGTTTTTAAAGCAATGGGTGCCAGCGGGTGCTTCACCTATGTGTGGTAACTCGATAGGCCAAGACCGCCGCTTTATGAATAAGTATATGCGCGAGCTTGAAGACTTCTTCCATTACCGTAATTTAGATGTCAGTACCATTAAAGAACTTGCTCGTCGTTGGAAACCAGATGTGTTGGCTCAAGTGAATAAAAAAGGATCGCATTTAGCGTTAGACGACATTAAAGATTCGATTATGGAATTAAAGGTTTACCGAGAAAAGTTTTTTAATTTATAAAAAATACTTGCAAAGCCCCCTAATTATTGTAGAATCCTGCCCCGCTCAAGACGATAACCCCCGCGGGGTTAGTGTGTTTGGGCTTTGACTTTTTGAATGCGGCACTAGCTCAGTTGGTAGAGCGCGACCTTGCCAAGGTCGAGGTCACGAGTTCGAGCCTCGTGTGCCGCTCCAATTTCTCACCAAAGAAATTGCAGCACAAGACAAAAAGTTAAAGTTGATATAATGCGGCACTAGCTCAGTTGCCAGGATGTAGGACGCGACATGTCGCGCACCAACGGACAAATTACTGACTATTTTGAATGCGGCACTAGCTCAGTTGGTAGAGCGCGACCTTGCCAAGGTCGAGGTCACGAGTTCGAGCCTCGTGTGCCGCTCCAATTTCTAACCAAAAGAAATTGTGGTTCAAGATGAAAGTTTAAAATTGATAGAACCTAGAATCTACATATAATGCGGTACTAGCTCAGTTGGTAGAGCGCGACCTTGCCAAGGTCGAGGTCACGAGTTCGAGCCTCGTGTACCGCTCCAATCTTATTTACTTTTCAGATATTCATTCTCAAATAGCAAACAATGACCCATACGCGAATCACTATAAATTTAATTTATGTAACTTTTTTAAAGTGTTCAATGTGTGAGAGTGACCTATGTTGTAAAACCTAAAACCTAAAACCTAAAACCTAAAACCTAAAACCTAAAACCTAAAACCTAAAACCTAAAACCTAAAACCTAAAACCTAAAACCTAAAACCTAAAACCTAAAACCTAAAACGCTTCGCCTTGCAAAGTTGTAATAATACGCCTTGAACCACCATGATCACGGTGCTCACCTAAGTATATTCCTTGCCAAGTTCCCAGCGCTAACTGACCGTGACTAATCGGGATAGTTAATTCGCAACCTAAGGTACTGGTTTTTATATGGGCAGGCATATCATCATCGCCCTCATAGTCATGGCGATAATAAGGCTGGCGCTCTGGAACAAACTGATTAAAGTGGCTTTCCATATCCATACGCACGGTAGGAACGGCATTTTCATTAATGGTTAAGCTGGCTGAGGTGTGTTGAATAAATAAGTGTAATAAACCAACTTTAAATTGGCTTATTTGTGGGAGTTGATTGAGTATGTCGTTATCAATTAAATGAAAGCCCCGCGAGCGAGGCTTTAATGTAATTGTGGTTTGCGACCAGCTCATAGCTTATCGAAACTCACTTCTATATTTGCATTACCTGCGTCACTGGTAAACGGCATAAGAATTTTTTTGCCGTCACTTTTGTGAGTAATAGTGTGGTTTTTACCAGACACAACAATGGGTGTTGCCATGGCAAAATCATAGCCTTTTTCACCTAGTAAATTCTTAGCACCACCGGTAACCATATTAGTTATTTCACCGACCATGTCGGTTACTTCTTCATTTATGTCGTCTGGTCGTTCGCCTAACATTCGTTCCATAATGGTCAGCGCTAAACCTTCGTCGAAGGTAATTGAAAATGAACCGCGAGTTTGAGGGCCAACCATACCAATTAATCCCGATACATCACCACAGGCTATCTCATCGGTTTTAATGCGTGGCTTGCCTGGTTTTAACTGAGTTTGAGCCATAGTGCTCAATACATTCATCAAAGAAGCTAAAAAGGGATTAATGAACTCTACATTCATATTAGATGTCCTTAAATTGGTACTGATAAAGGTTATACGTAAAGTATAGCTATAGTCGCTTATCTATGCTCGGCAAGAGTCACATTTACCATGTGCTTCTATTGTTTGTCCGGAAACTACAAAGCCACTTTCGGCTGCTAAGTTATTGAGCTCATGTGAAATTACTGTTGAGTGCAGCTCTTTAACAAAACCGCAGCTATCACAAATTAATAGCTGAACAGGATGAATATGATCAAAATGATGACACAGCATAAATGCATTGGTGCTTTCAATTTTATGAATAAAACCGAGTTCGGCTAAAAAGTCTAAAGCACGATAAATCGTTGCAGGTTTAGCGCCTGTTTCAGTGACTTTTAATTGTTCAAGTAAATCGTATGCACCCACACCACCTTGAGCACTGGCCAATAAACGAAATACCTTCTCGCGAATTGGTGTGAATCGCGCACCACGGTTGTCGCACACTTGTTTTGCTTTACTTACGAGTGATTCTATATTCATCTTCTCTCATCCTTACGCTGCCGTGATATACTAACATACTGTATTGTAGTTGCAGCGTTTTATTAACCGATTTAATGAAAAGGTACTCATTAATGCATGAACTATTGGCTATATTTATTTTCTTTTTTGCGGTTATCGATCCAATTGGCACAATCCCGGTTTTTATCGCCGTAACTCGTGGAGATGACGACAAGTTTAAGCGTAAAGTGATTTTTAAGGCCGTGGGTGTGTCTGCTTTAGTACTGTTATTTTTTGTAGTTGCTGGCGAGCAATTACTGAATGTGATTGAGATTCCGCTCTCGGCATTTCAAATAGCAGGTGGTTTAATTTTATTAATTTTTGCACTCTCCATGACCTTTGGTGAAAGTAAGCCTGAAGCTGAAATTAAAAGTGTTAGAGACAGCACTGAAACCGCTATTTTTCCGCTCGCTATCCCATCAATAGCCAGTCCCGGTGCCATGTTAGGTGCGGTATTAATGACACGCAATGAGGAATATACTTGGGTTGAACAAATGATTACCTCATCAATGATGTTAGCTGTTTTAGTGGTGGTACTGATTTTGTTATTACTTGCTACGCATGTACATAAAATAATAGGCGATAGTGGGGCGAGTATTATTAGTCGAATTATGGGGTTAATTTTAAGCTCAGTCGCAGTAACTAATATTTTAAACGGTATTGCGCAATACTTTGGCTTGCAAGTGTTTGCTTAATATTGCTGCGCATAGGGCTTTTGTGTAAAATGCAGCGCCGTTTAAGCTGTGCTTAAATTATAAATTTTTGAGGATCACATTTTGGATAAACGTACTTTAAATCGACGCTTTAGCGTGGCACCCATGCTTGATTGGACTGATCGCCACTGTCGTACGTTTCATCGTAAAATGACAAAACACACCGTGCTCTATACTGAAATGATCACTACAGGCGCTATTTTATTCGGCCGCGGTGACTACTTGCATTTTAATCAGCACGAAGGCCTTGTGGCATTGCAATTAGGTGGATCAGATCCGCAAGCGCTAGCACAGTGTGCCAAGCTTGCTGGTGAGCGTGGTTATGATGAAATAAACCTTAATGTAGGTTGTCCGTCAGATCGTGTGCAAAATGGACGTTTTGGTGCCTGTTTAATGGCCGAGCCTAATTTAGTTGCAGAGTGTGTTGCTGCAATGAAAAGTGAAGTGAATATTCCGGTTACGGTTAAAACTCGTATTGGTATTGATGAGCAAGATTCTTATGAATTTTTATGTGCTTTGATAGAGGCTTCACATAAGGTTGGCTGTGATGACTTTATTATTCATGCGCGCAAAGCATGGCTAAAAGGGTTGAGCCCGAAAGAAAATCGCGAAGTTCCTGAGCTTAACTACCCCCGAGTTTACCAGCTTAAAAAAGATTACCCTCAACTTGATTTAAGTATTAACGGTGGTGTTAAAACCATTGAGCAAAGTCTTGAGCATTTACAGTACATAGATGGGGTCATGGTGGGCCGAGAGGCTTACAGTAATCCATTTATGCTTAATGAAGTAGATGAAAAAATTTATGGTGATGCGGCTAATACTCAGTCTCGACATGATGTTGTACGCTCTATGTATGATTATATTGAAGAAGAGATGCGTTTAGGGGCTAATTTTTGGCATGTTGCACGTCACATGCTGGGTATTTTTCAGGGGCAGCCTGGTGCGCGTGGCTTTAGACGCCACTTATCTGAAAATGGTCATGGTAAGCAAGCTGATTTAAGTGTTATGGATAAGGCACTAAGTTACGTACCCGAGTAATGCCAATTTAATAGAATTGGCATAACAGATACTCTTTATAGAAAAAGTCACCTCAGGTGGCTTTTTTTGATCCCAAATTTTAGTCAAAAATATAATTTATTAGCCAATTCGACTTAATTGTATTCAGTGACTAGTCATTAACTTACCCGCCAAAATAATTTAAATTATTGATATTTAACGAAAATAAAAGAGTTTTAAGTTGTTGGCATAACTCTTGGAATCCTGTTGATGTATAAATAAAAAATCATCAGGAGAATAACATGGGTATATTTAATCGCGTAAACGACGTCATTCAAGCAAATATCGTAGCTATGCTTGATAAAGCTGAAGATTCAGAAAAACTACTTAATTTGATGCTAACCGAAATGCAAGAGGCACTTAATGAGTGTCGTGGCACCGCGGCAGCACTATTATGTGAAGAAAAAAATATTAAGCGTCAAATAAGCAATAAACAACAAGCGCTCACAAATTGGCAATTAAAGGCCGAACATGCCATTGCAAAAAATCGTGACGATTTAGCGAAATCAGCATTAGCTGAAAAACACAATGTCGAAATAAGCATAGAGTGCTTACAAACACAACTTGAGACATTGCAGCAATCAATTGTAAAAATCACAGAGGACTGTGAACGCCTGCAGCAAAAAATGGCACAGGCTAAAGCAAAGCAAGCACAACTTGTAAAGCGTGAAAATGTGGTTGAGGCAAGAGCTAAGATAAATACTCAGCTGCAGAGCGATAAAGTGGCTACTGCTTTATCACGATTTGAGCAAATTGAGCGCCGTGTTGAGAGTGTTGAATCGCAAGTTGAAGCGTATGAACTGACAGATACAGCGAGCAATACGGCAATGCAAATTGAGTCACTGGTTAAAAACGAAAAAATTGATGCAGAACTGGCAAGTTTAAAAGCGAGTTTAAACACCGCTGATAAAAAAACAGCCTAAGGAGATTGTTATGAATAATTTTAATACACATCGTCGTTGGTATAAAAATACGCTTAACAAAAAAATATCAGGTGTCTGTAGTGGGTTAGCTTACCGATTAGACTTTCCGGTATGGTCTACTCGTTTAGTCACCGTTTTATTATTTTTAAGTTTTCCGTTTGCAGTGGCGCTAGGTTATTTAATCGCACACTGTTGTCTTGAAGAAAAAGCAGTGTAAGGAGAGCAACATGAAAACTTTCGCCGTATGCCTACTTATTGTTACATTATTTTTAATTAATAGCGGTTCGATAATTCATTTTGATGTATGGCAGTTTCCGTTGTGGATTTCAGATATTAGTTGGACAGGTATTGAGCTCATTGGGGCGTTAATCGCCATTATTGTTGTTATTGCGATTGCTGCTTTGGTAACTATGGGGCTTGTTGGCGCGGCGATGGTGGCACTGGCTGGAACTATATTAGCCTTTTTATTCGGATCATTGATGATTGCTTGGCCATTATTGTTTGTGGCAGGCTTGTGCTGGTTAATCGCAGATAACAAAAAAGTAGCTTCTTGAACTTAAATTAGCTGCCTAATATTAGGGAATTATGATAGATTTGGGCTATATTTTTTCGTTTTAACAAGGATTTTACTGATGATTAAACAATGTATTTTGAGTGCAAGTGCGTTAATAGTGGGTGTTTTTTCGTCTTCGTTATTGGCGCACGAAGGACATGAGCACGATAGTGTTGTTGCGCAATTACAAGTAACAAATGCGCAAGTAAGAGAGTTTTTACCAGCCACCAAAGCCAGCGTGGGCTATTTCAGCATTGAAAACCACAGTAATGTTCCGGCAACACTTACAAGAGCGACCTTAGATGGGTTGGGTCGTGTTGAGATTCATGAGCACGTCCACGCTGATGGCATGATGAAAATGCAAAAAGTAGAATCACTGCTTATTAAGGCCCATCAGCAACTCGATTTTAAGCCTGGGAGCTATCATTTAATGGTGTTTGAACCGCAAGAGCCGTTAAAAGTAGGTCAAGAACGCAAACTCACGCTATATTTTGAAGACGGGAATCGAGTATTCACCAATGCGAAAGTAGTTTCGCTAGCATCGCAAGCTGAGCCGGTAAAAGCATCGAAAGATCATAGTCATCATTAGGGGGATAAATGTCACAGCATAAAGGAAAAATAATAACGGCATTGGTACTATTGTTTGTCGTATTTTACGCTATTGCAGTGTACTGGAGCATAGAGCCTGCACGTTTTGATGTGGTACAAAATGCCAAACAGCAAGCACAGCAACGTAGTGAAAAACCAGTAACAGGGTATGTAACCACTTCAACACTTATTACCGTCGCTGATACTCTCTTGACTAAGTCAGGCGGTTATTTATCAAATGATGTACTGCCACCGAGCGTAATAATGGACAACATGCCTGCTTGGGAGTATGGCGCGTTGGAAATGGTGCGTGATTTAGCATTATCAATGCGAAAAGATTTTAGTCGTTCACAGTCACAATCAACTGAGCACGAAGCGCTTAAAAAAGCACAGCCACAATTTAATATTAGTTCTGAAGCATGGGCATGGCCAAGTGCTGAGGGCGAATATCAAAAGGGTATTGATTACTTATTAGTTTACCGTTCTCAAATTGCGAATCAGCATGAGCGCGATAGCCAGTTTTACTCACGTGCAGATAATTTACGCAGTTGGTTAAAAGAAGCAGAAAAACGCTTAGGTAGCTTAAGCCAGCGTTTGAGCGCGAGTGTAGGTCAAGACAAAGTAAATACCGATTTAGCAGGCAATTCTTCAAATACTCAAGCTACTTATACGCCATTACAACAACAAGTAAAAACATCGTGGTGGGAAATTGATGATGTATTTTATGAGTCACGTGGTGCTACTTGGGCTTTACTGCATTTTTTACAAGCAGTTGAATATGATTTTGCCGAAGTACTTGATAAAAAGAACGCCCGTGTTAGTTTACAACAAATTATACGCGAGCTTGAAGCGACTCAAGAAACAGTTTGGAGCCCAATAATTCTAAACGGCAACGGATTCGGTTATGTCGCCAACCACTCACTCGTTATGGCAAATTATATCTCTAGAGCCAATGCGGCACTGATTGAACTTAGCGAATTATTAGCGCAAGGATAAAAAATGAAAAAGTATTGTATAGCAGCAGCCTTATCAATGGCATGTTTAGCACCTGTAGCACAAGCCGACACTGTATTAGGTTTATATGTAGGAGTTGATGGTTGGAAAGCAGATAATGATGGTGGCTTTTCTGATAATAATAATGCCCTACAAAACTTCAACTTTGAAGATGAGACTTTTGTTAGCTATTACGCCGCACTTGAGCATCCAGTACCGCTAGTACCAAACTTAAAACTAAAATACACTGAGCTTGAACTAAACGGCGCAACACAACTTGAAGATACATTTACTTTTAATGGCACTGATTATGTTGTAGGTACTGATGTTAATTCAGTTACTGACTTATCGCACATTGATTATATTCTTTACTATGAAATTTTTGATAACGACTTAATCTCAATTGATTTAGGTATTAATGCTAAGCAGTTTGATGGTGAAGTTGTGGTAACGGGTACATCACAACAAGGTGGTGCTAACTTCACTGAGATAGAAGAGTTCTCAGGTGTAGTTCCTTTAGCATATGGACGTTTTGAAGCAGGTTTACCATTTAGTGGTTTAAGTGTTTTTGCTGAAGGTAGCTTTTTAGCTATTGATGACAGTAAAGTACGAGATTACCAAATGGGTATTGCTTGGGAGTTGATTGATAACCTAGCGATTGATGTTGCGGTTAAAGCGGGCTACCGCTCTATGGTTTTAGAACTTGATGATGTAGATGATATTAATACTGATATTGATGCATCAGGCCCATTTGCTGGCATACAAGTTCATTTTTAAGCACCGATTAGTTTAATGAAAAGCCACCTCGTGTGGCTTTTTTTAGTTACTTTGAAGCATGCCACACTAATTCAAATTCCCCTTCAAATGCTGCACCAATTAACTGTTTGTACACTTTATTAATTGGGTAATTCATTAGTCTAAACAGTTCATCACCGGTTTGGGTAAACTTATAATAGCTTAGTACTAAGTCGTTACTTTTTGCTTTTAAAGTTAGTTTTTGAGTTAAAAAGGAGAGGGTTATCTCTTGTCCTGCTTTTAATGCAGCGGATTCAATCTCTTTACGATAAAGCAAGTTTAAGTCCATTAAGGTCAATACATCAGGGAAGCTCACACCGCTTTTACCTATGCTTAATGACACTTTATTTCCCTTACCTAATAAATCAAATAACGAGGGTTTTTTGTAATAGCCTAAAAATATTAGGTGACTACTATCTTTTTCGTTATACCCTGAAATAGACACACACTTTCTCAATGAATCCGCTTCGCGCTGGGTCATATGTTTGAGGGTTTGTAAGCTTTTTATAGAAAAGGTACCTGGGCTAATAGTTTCGCCAGTAAAAATTTTTGCCCATAATGTTTGCATTGATTGATTTGAGGTATCTTCACACAAGGCAATAAAGTGCTCTACCCAATCGGCATCAGGTTGTTTAGCGCAGGCTACATCAGGACAAAATTCCATTGCTAAGGCTAAAATAGTCTCGATATTTTGTTGTTGTTTTATTAGCAGTAGATCTTGTCTTTTTTGTGCTCGCGCTAATACTGAATGCTCGCTATTAATACGATAAAGAGACTTTGATTTACCCTGCGTATTATAGATTTGTTCATCAGCTGCAGTCGTATTACTCACTTTTGTGACCGAGTAACCTAACAGTGACTCAATAATATTGGCAAGTTTAATTCTGGCTTGTGCGGTTTTTACTGTCATGGCTTTCCATTATTGCTTGTGCATCACTGAGTTGGGCTACCGTCTTTAAGTTATTTAGCCCAAGGGTGACTATATTGCTTAATATATTTTCAGCAAATATAGCAACATAGCCAGATATAAGCGGCACAGTTGCTTGTCCTTGTATATGCCAGGTTACAGTTTTTGCATGTGGGCTAAATAGTAATCGGCTAGTAATAATATGTTCTTGATTAAATAATACATTAAATACAACTTCATTGGCGCTTAATGAAGTGATTGTCATTTCGCCTTGCCCCCACTTTCCTTGCCAAGATTGATAGGCTCCCGCACCAGCACTAGGTTCACCAATACTAAATTCAATATTGGGATCTATTTGCTGCCACGGCGACCATTTGTACCACTGAGTAAAATCTTCCACTAATGACTTTATAACAGGAGGGCGGGCATTTATTTTAATGCTTTTTTGCACGTGATAGTTTTGTGGTAAAAGTAATCCCACAACAACAAACGCCAACAGCAAGATGGCTGAAAACTGCATTAATTGTTTAAGTAGTTTAATAGGTATGCCTCATTGGTTTTAATATTACAGCATCTATGAATTATTAATAATCACAGCTTATTTAATAGTTTAGCCTAGAGTCGATCATTTTCATCTAGTTTATCTACTTTAAATAAATCTAAAAGCAGACATTAGCAGTAATCAGCTTAGATGATTTATCTGTTTTAGTAATGCGATAAAGGTAAACAATTTTTAATCAGTGCTTTCATTTTGTGCTATATCAACGTGGATGTCGATAGGGTATAATTCGCGCCTTTTGTTATTGAACGGCCAATTTTATGAGCACATTAAAAGCTGATCGCGGCTTATTCTCATACCCTAAGTATTGGGCTGAGTGTTATGGCACAGCCCCATTTTTACCAACAACACGCGAAGAAATGGACGCGCTTGGCTGGGATAGCTGCGATATTATTATTATTAGCGGTGATGCTTATGTAGACCATCCTAGTTTTGGGATGGCCGTAATTGGCCGTGTGCTAGAAGCGCAGGGGTTTAGAGTGGGCATTATTGCTCAGCCTGATTGGAACTCTAAAGATGCCTTTATGGAATTGGGTAAGCCTAACTTATTTTTTGGTATTACAGCCGGTAACATGGATTCGATGATCAATCGTTACACCGCTGAAAAACGAATGCGCCACGATGATGCTTATACCCCGGGAAATGTTGGTGGTAAACGCCCTGACCGTGCCGTGATAATATACTCGCAACGTTGTCGTGAAGCCTATAAAGATGTGCCACTCGTTTTAGGGGGCATTGAAGCCAGCTTGCGTCGTATTGCTCATTACGATTATTGGCAAGAAAAAGTACGCCGTAGTGTATTGTTTGACGCTAAGGGTGATATTTTAATTTATGGTAATGCCGAACGTCCATTGGTTGAAGTAGCGCACCGTATCGCTGCGGGTGAAACCATGGATACCATACAAGATGTGAGAGGCACGGCGGTTATTCGTAAAGAGCCTTTACCCGGTTGGCGTGGTAGCGATTCAACAGCCATTGATAAAATTGGTAAAATAGACCCTATTCCTAATCCTTATGGGGCGGATGATGCGGGTTGTGCTAAATCAGAATTTAAGCAAGCGGGCATTGATTTAAAAGCCGAAGCTGCAAAACCAATTACCATACAGCCTGCGCGCCCTAAGCCATGGGAAAAAACTTACGTTAAGTTACCCGCTTTTGAGCAGGTCAGTGTTAATAAACCATTGTATGCCCATGCATCGCGTATTTTACACCAAGAAACCAACCCTGGTTGTGCAAGAGCGTTGTTTCAGCGTCATGGCGATCGCTCTATTTGGGTGAATCCGCCAGCCTATCCACTTGAAACCCAAGAAATGGATGATGTGTTTGGTTTACCGTATCAGCGTATTCCGCACCCAAGTTATGGCGACGACAAAATCCCTGCTTACGATATGATTAAAACGTCGGTAAACATAATGCGTGGTTGTTTTGGCGGCTGTTCGTTCTGTTCTATTACTGAGCATGAAGGGCGAATAATTCAAAGCCGATCTCAAGAATCGATTATTGAAGAGATTGAGCAAATTAGAGATAAAGTGCCAGGCTTTACTGGGGTTATTTCTGATTTAGGCGGACCAACCGCAAATATGTACAAACTGCGTTGTACCAGTAAAAAAGCAGAGAGTACCTGTCGCCGCTTGTCGTGTGTGTACCCTGATATTTGTAAGCATATGGATACTGACCATACCCCAACTATCGATTTATATAAAAAGGCGCGTGAGGTTAAAGGGATCAAAAAGATCTTAATTGCTTCAGGCGTGCGTTATGACCTTGCCGTACGTGATCCTCGTTACGTTAAAGAGCTAGTAACTCATCATGTTGGTGGATATTTAAAAATTGCACCAGAGCACACTGAAGATGGCCCATTATCTAAGATGATGAAGCCTGGTATGGGGGCTTACGATGAATTTAAAGCGCTATTTGATAAGTACTCTAAAGAAGCGGGTAAAAAGCAGTATTTAATTCCATACTTTATTTCTGCTCACCCAGGGACTAAAGACGAAGACATGGTTAATATGGCTTTGTGGCTGAAATCGAATGACTTTAAGCTTGATCAGGTGCAAAACTTTTACCCATCACCGATGGCTAATGCGACCACCATTTATCATACTGAAATGAACTCGTTACGTAATATTAAAAATAACACAGAGCAAGTTGCGGTACCAAAAGGGGCGCGCCAGCGTCGTTTGCATAAAGCAATTTTACGTTACCATGATCCTGCCGGTTGGCCGATGATCCGCGAAGCTCTTCGTAACATGGGCAAAGCTAAACTCATTGGTAAAGGTCCAAATTGTTTAGTGCCAGAAGAAGGCAGAGATGAAAGGCAAGCCAAAGGCAGTAAAGGCAGTAAAGGCGGTCGTCCAGCGCTTACTCGTCATACTGGCTTTAGTCAGTTTAAAAAAGCCAACACTAAACCTAAGGTGGGCGGTAATCGCCAGCGCGCAAGGTAAAGTAACTATCGGCTTAAACAAAAACACCGCGTATTGATGCGGTGTTTTTGTTTATAAACGTTTATAAAAAAATTAAATCAATAACCAAGTTGCAGTGCCTAAAAAGGCAAATATACCAACAATATCAGTTACCGTGGTTAGTACCACACTGCCTGCAAGGGCTGGATCTATTTTCATTTTTTTAAGCAATAGTGGGATACTAGCACCCGCAATACCTGCTGCAACTAAATTCATAAACATAGCAAACGCTAAAACACCACCGAGTTTGAAATCCCATTGCCAAAGCGCAACGACACCGGCAATTAGGATAGACCAAACCATACCGTTAATCGCGCCGATAGCGAGTTCTTTTAATAATAAAAAACGTTGGTTAGTTTGGTTGATATGGCCCACCGCGATACCGCGAATAACCAAAGTTAAGGTTTGGCTGCCTGCAACCCCACCCATTGACGGGACAATGCCATTGAGCACAGCAAGAATTGGTAATATAGCTAAGGTGTTTTCAAAAAAGCTCGCCACAATTGCAGCCAGCAATGCAGTTAGTAAGTTTACACCTAGCCAAATTGAGCGCTTTTTAGAGCTTTTTAAGACCGGCGCAAAGGTATCTTCTTCATCATCAAGACCCGCTAAGCTTAATAAGCTATGCTCTGCATCTTCACGGATAACATCAACGATATCATCAATAGTAATACGACCAAGCAAATGCGCGTTGTCATCGACAACTGGTGCCGATATCCAGTTATGCCGTTCAAATAGTTGCGCTACTTCGCTTTCATCCATTGAAATAGGAATAGATTCACACTCTTCATCCATCAAGTCCTGAACAATTTTTTCAGGGGGATTAGTTAATAAAGTGCTCAGCGATAAGGCGCCTAAAAAACAGTTATGTTTATCTACAACGTATAAGTCATCAGTGCCCTCAGGTAGTTCACCACGTAAGCGTATATAGCGCAGTACAACATCTAGAGTCACATCAGGGCGAATAGTTACCGTATCGATATTCATCAAGGCGCCAGCAGAGCGCTCTTGGTAAGATAGTGCTTGTGTTGCGCGCTCTCTATCTTGAATATCCATGGCGCTAACAACGTCTTTATATACGGTGTCTGGTAGGCTACGTAGTACTTCCCCTAAATCATCATGGCCCATGTCTTCTGTTGCAGCAGCAATGTGCTCAGGTGCCATTTGCGCAATAATGCCCAAACGTACGTCTTCAGAGAGCTCTTCAAGTACATCACCCTGCACATCGGGATCAACCAGTTGCCAGAGCATACGACGAATTTTATGGGGAGATGATTCTAAAAGAAGTGCGGTATCACAAGGTGCCGTTTTTGCTAGCATGCGCCTAACTTGAACAAATTGACCACTATTTAGTGACTTAGTCACCTGTTTTAGTTGTTGTAGTGGAATATCTTGTTCTAAAGCTTCAGGCATTGGCGTCCTTAATTAAATTTTATTACACGATGATGGGGTATCGCTTTATCTTACTTTATATCAGTAAACTACCTCAACCACTATTAACCTTAGCTTATGAGCAGGATTACTCTTGCTCATTAAATCGTTGATCAATGAGCTCACCAATTGCATTAAGTGCAGGTTCTGCGTCAGGGCCTTCACATACTACCCTAACTTCTTTGCCTTGACTGCTTTCGAGTAGCATAAGAGCTAGTACACTGTCGCCAGCGGCTTGTTTATCGTCTTGAAATAACGTGATTGAGGCATCAAATTGCACAGAAAGCTGTGCCAGCACAGTAGCCGCTCTGGCATGCAGGCCTAATTTGTTTTTTATTAAAAATGTACTTTCTAACCGCATTAATATTCTCTCAAGCTTTATTCTTGTTCTCGGTGGCGAATTTTCACATTAGGATGACTCATTGCAAAACTTTCACCTATAGTTTGCGCTAAGTAAACCGAGCGATGCTGACCACCGGTACAGCCAATGGCAATGGTTAAATAGCTACGGTTATTTCTTTCTAAATGAGGCAGCCATGTTTGCACGAATGTTTGAATTTGCCATGTAAACTTTTGTACTATGCTGTGACTGGCTAAGTAGTCTTTTACTGGTTGATCTAGCCCTGTAAGCGGCTTAAGTTCAGGCTCCCAATGTGGGTTTGGTAAAAAGCGAGCGTCAAATACATAATCGGCTTCTTTAGGTATACCGTGTTTAAAGCCAAATGACTCAAAGGTAATGATCAGTTGTTTGTCTTTTTTACCGAGTATTTTTTCACGGATAGACTCAGCAAGCTGATGCACACTTAAGCCTGTGGTATCAATCATATAATCGGCACGATTAATGAGTACATCAAGGAGTTGTTTTTCTTTTTTTATTGCTAAATCAAGTGGCAGAGAATCAATAGAAAGAGGATGAAGACGGCGTGTTTCTGAAAAGCGTTTGATTAAGGTTTGATCGTCACTGTCTAAATAAAACACCGTTGGCTTAGTAAAACCAGGCAAATATTCAATGATTTCATTAAACTGTTGTTGTTCTTTAGGTAAGTTACGCACATCAACACTTACAGCTATTTTATTGTAGCTGTCGGAAACACTACGAACAAGAGAAGGTAATAAATTTAAAGGTATATTATCTACACAATAATAACCTAAATCCTCAACAACGCGTAACGCAACAGATTTACCAGAACCTGAGCGACCACTTATAATTATTAATTCCATTTATCACCCTTTATTATTGCTACGGTTGACTTACAATGATCTGGTACAGCTCATTGTCGGATTTTGCCGCCCGTAATTGCTTACAAAATTCTTTATCGTTGAGCTTTTCAGCTATAGTGGCTAAGGTTTTTAAATGCTGCTTATTGTCACCGTCGGGTACAATTAAGGCAACAAAAATGTCGACCGGTCGATTATCTATTGCATCAAAATTAATAGCCGCTTCGCTCACTAATATAAGTGCAAGAGGCTCTTGTACACCACTCATACGACCATGAGGAATTGCAATTCCTCGGCCTATACCTGTGCTCCCTAGTTTTTCTCTTGCTGTTAATGCATTAAGAATATCTTGTTGAGCTAAATAGGGCAGTTTATTGTGAGCCAATTCACTGATAAATTCTAAAATTCTTTTTTTACTATTAAAAAGGACCGCAGCTTTACTGCAGTCCTGACAGATAAGTGAGCTTAGTTTCATAGTGTTAGTGTCGAGCAAGTTTCTCTTTGTGTTTAATTACTTGACGATCTAGCTTGTCAATCAGCGAGTCTATAGCGGCATACATATCTTGGTGTTCAGTAGAAGCAAAAATCTCAGCGCCACTAACATGAACGGTTGCTTCGGCTTTTTGGTTTAGTTTTTCTACATCGAGAATAACGTGCACATTCGTTATGTGATCAGTGTGCCTCTGTAACTTCGAAAATTTACTATTTACGTAGTCTCTAAGCGAGTCGGTAATATCTACATGGCGACCAGTTAAATTCAGTTGCATAAACATTTTCCTCTTTGTTGTACGCCTTAAATCAAACTTTTACGTTGATTTGACGGGGGAATAGCTAGAGATTCGCGATACTTTGCAATAGTTCTCCTTGCTACTTTAATTCCTTGCTCAGCCAATATATCTGCAATTTTGCTATCACTCAATGGTTTAGCTGAGTTTTCTGCAGCGATTAATTTTTTAATTAATGCGCGTATTGCTGTTGAAGAACATTCACCACCATTTTCAGTGCTTACATGGCTGGAAAAGAAATATTTAAGCTCAAAAATACCGCGTGGTGTATGCATGTATTTTTGCGTAGTAACACGTGAAATAGTCGACTCGTGCATTTCTACCATTTCGGCTACGTCATTAAGTACCATAGGCTTCATCGCCTCAGGACCATGTTCAAAAAAGGCCTGTTGTTGCTGCACAATACAGTTGGTTACTTTAAGCAGCGTGTCGTTTCTACTCTCTAAGCTTTTTATAAACCATTTAGCTTCTTGTAAGTGTGAGCGAATGAACTGGCTATCGCCACTTGATTTGACCGTACGAGACATAGCTGCATATTGGCTGTTTACCCTAATTTTAGGCATGCTATCTGGGTTTAGTTCAACCACCCAACGGCCTTTCACTTTTTTAACCGACACATCAGGAATAACGTACTCTGACTCTTCTCTAACGATAGTGTCTGCCGGTTTTGGGCTAAGGGTGTGAATTAACGTCATGACCTCTTTAAGCTCATCTTCTTTGAGCTTAGTTTTCTTCATTAACGTGCGATAATCACGCGCAGCCAATAAATCAATGTGATCAGTTAAGATCATTTTTGTTTCGTTTAAAAAAGGCGTGTCTTGATCAAACTGATTCAATTGAATACACAAACACTCTTGTAAACTACGCGCGGCTATTCCTACCGGATCAAATAGCTGAATACGCTTTAATACCGCTTCTATTTCATCAAGTTCAACTTCATCTTCTATGTCGTTCTCTTGATTAAAGCTCTCTAATATTTCTTCACAGCTAAGAGTTAAAATGCCCGAATCGTCCACGGCTTCTACGATAGCAATCGCGATGGCTTCATCAGTAGGGCTAAACGGTGTCAGTTGCAATTGCCACATTAAATATTCATGTAGCGTTTCAGTTGAAGAGCCTTGATAAATTGATTCATCTTCAGGCATTGGTCCTGATGAAGAGGCAGGTGCTGCGCTCATGTATTCATCCCATGTAACATCCATTGCCATATCATCGCTAATGGTGTCTTTGGTCATGGCTTCGCCGCTATCTTGCTCATATTCGCTAGGTTTTTCATCAGCTGAAGCACTTAGCGTTGATTCTTCGATATCGGCTTTTTGTTCGTTTTTACCCGCAGCATCTTCACTGTAATCTTGTTCTTCAACTTCAAGCAAGGGATTGCTATCGAGCGCTTCTTGAATTTCTTGCTGGAGATCCAATGTACTGAGTTGCAATAAGCGAATTGCTTGTTGCAACTGTGGAGTCATTGTAAGTTGCTGGCCCATGCGCAGCTGTAATGATTGCCTCATTTATCTCTAACAATCCTTTTAAATTAGTATAATTAATATTAGCAGATGCTTAGTGTAATAACACACATATTAGAGCTTGAACTGCTCGCCTAAATAAACATCGCGTACCGTTTTATCGTTTAATACATATTCTGGAGTGCCTGATGCAATTAACTCTCCATGAGAAACTATGTAGGCTTTTTCACAAACATCAAGAGTTTCGCGTACGTTGTGATCTGTGATCAATACGCCAATTCCTCGATTTTTAAGGTGTTCTATAATTTTTTTAATATCTAATACAGAGATAGGATCAACCCCTGCAAAGGGTTCGTCTAATAGTATAAATTTAGGATTTGCTGCTAATGCTCGCGCAATTTCAACACGGCGGCGCTCACCACCTGATAGGGCCATACCTTGGCTGTCACGAATATGTTGAATACTAAATTCATCAAGTAAATTATTTAAGGTATCTTCACGTTGCTGCTTATTAAGCTCTTTGCGTGTTTCTAAAATAGCCATTAAGTTTTGGTAGACCGTCAGCTTTCTAAAAATCGATGATTCTTGTGGTAAATATCCTATCCCTAGGCGAGCTCGGCTGTGCATTGGTAATAAAGTGATATCTTGATCATCGATTGATATTTTGCCTTTATCGCTCGGTACAAGGCCTACAATCATGTAAAAAGTCGTGGTTTTACCTGCGCCATTGGGGCCAAGTAAGCCGACAATGCTGCCAGCTTCAACCTCTAGGCCAACGTTTTTCACCACTTCACGGCCTTTATAGCTTTTCGCTAATAGCTCTGCTTTTAATGTGCTCATGGTTGGCCTTTATCGTCTTCTTTTTTGTTTTCAACAGGGACTAAAATAGTGTGTACACGGTCTGTTGAGTTTTCGTCTTTTTCTGCGCTAATTAACTGCTGCTCTATATCGTAGGTGATACTTTTAGCAGTTATTTTTTGACCTGCTTGAGCAATACTGGCTTCGCCGATTAAGGTTAAAAAACGCTGCGAAACATCGTAACGCACTTCATTCGCACTGGCGCTCATAATGGTGCCATCAGCTTGTGTTTCTTCAAAATAAGCAGGGCTGCCTGTGGCAATTAAAAGTTGCTTATTCTCACCTAAGTCATCACGTTTATGTACTTCTAAACGGTCAGCGTTAATGCGGCGATTACCATGAATAATTTCAACATTTTTCTCAAAAATGCCCACGTTTTCTTTTAATTGACCTTCTTGTCTGTCAGCACTAATTGAAATTTGATTAGCAGCAGGAGCTTCAACGGTTTCCTCTGCATGGCTATGAAATGCAATCAGTAATGAAGGAACAATTAGAATTTTAAATAGGTTATTGGTCATAATATAGGGTTCGCGTATGGTTAATAAGTTTAATCACTTCGGTTTTTAAATCGGCCTCAAGGCCTTTACCTGTGATTTTTAAATTAGGTCCTGTAATAACGACAGGCTGCTCTGACTGCATAGTGAGTAGTTTTATATCTACATTGATGCTATCGGCTGTGATCGTATCGATCATGGCGTTATCGGCTAAATTTAGCGCTTTTACATTGCCCTCTAATACGAGTTGACGATCGTCGTAGAGGGTGGCCTCATCAGCGTTAATACGCCATGTTTGCTGCTCGTTGTATAACGTAAATATAGGTTTTTCAAAAAAGGTAAAACCAAGTTGTTGGTATAACTCCATTTTTACCGCAGTTACTTTGTGGCTTATTTTACCTTGCTCATTATAAGCGGTTTGTTTTAGCTCAATCGCAGTGTAATCAGGCTTAGCAATAGTTTGAGTTTGTTCATCCGCAATAATATCTACCTGAGAAAAATAAGGATACCAAAGCCAAACCATACAGCTTATGAATAAGATGCTCAGTATTATGCGAGCTACATTCATGAACTGGTTCCTTGGCTAGTAAGTGGCTTATTGTTTTCAAGCATCAGTAAATCTGTTAACTCTCTTACTGCGCCAAAGCCGCCTGGCAACTGAGTGACATAATGCGATAAACGTTTAATCAGTGGGTGGGCGTCGTTTACGGCTACTGCAAACCCGACTTTTTCCATCACTGGCATGTCAGGGCCATCGTCACCAATGTAAGCTATTTGCTCATCGCTGAGCGCTAATTTTTGTTTTAATTCTTGATAGGCAATGAGTTTGTCTTCTTGGCCTTGGTATATATGTTGTACGGTTAAATTGCTCATACGTTGTTGAACTATTTTTGAGTGACGACCTGTGATCACGGCAACTTCAAAACCACTATTAATAAGGGCTTTAATGCCAAACCCGTCTTTAGTATTAAATGCTTTGAGCTCTTCACCTTGGTTGCCAAGATAAATACGTCCATCAGAAAATACACCATCAATATCGCAAATTAATAATTTTATTTTTTTTGCGCGCGCTTTTGCATCATCACTTAACGGCTGATAAAGATCTTCAAACTGCATTTATAGCACCCCCGCTTTTAGTAAGTCTTGCATATTTAGTGCGCCAATGGGCTGATTATGCTCATTAATCACAATTAAACCATTAATACGTTTTTGTTCCATAATGTTCAGTGCTTCAGCCGCGAGTATGTCTTGTGTGGCTGTTGTACATGACTTTGTCATCACAACATTAATTTCTGTGCTGTGTATATCAATACGTTGCTCTAAAATACGGCGTAAATCACCATCGGTAAACAACCCCGATAATTGCTGATTACTATTTATAATAGCGGTCATGCCAAGCCCTTTGGCTGACATTTCAATTAAGGCGTCTTTAATGGTTTGCGTTTCATTAATAATAGGCGTGTGAATACCGCTGTGCATTACATCTTTTAAGGTTAAGAGTAAGCGTTTGCCTAAACTGCCACCTGGATGCGACAGTGCAAAATCATCAGCGGTAAAACCACGGGCTTCTAATAATGCTACCGCCATAGCATCGCCCATAGCGAGTGTTGCTGTGGTACTTGCTGTTGGCGCTAAGCCTAATGAGCAGGCTTCTTGTTCAACTTTAATACACACATGCACATTTGCCAATGTTGCCATGGTTGACGTTTCGTTGCCTGTCATAGCAATCATTTTTGCGCCAATGCGTTTTAATACCGGAATAATATTAAGCACTTCACTGGTTTCGCCAGAGTTAGATATAAGCATAACCACATCATTTGATGTAATCATACCTAAATCGCCATGACTCGCTTCACCAGGATGTACAAAAAATGCGGGGCTACCAGTACTCGCTAAAGTGGCTGCTATTTTATTACCGATATGGCCCGACTTACCCATACCAATAACAATAATACGGCCTGAGCAGTCGTACATTAATTGGCACGCTTGATCAAAGCTTTCATTAACGTATTGTGCGATATCGCTGAGTGCTTGACGTTCTATATCAAGGACGCGCAAGCCTTGTTGAATAAAATTTAGCGTTGCCATGGATCACCCTACTTGACTAAAAATATAACCTTGGTAAATCATAAATGCGACGATGAGTACGCCACCTTCTAGTCTATTGATACGTCTTTGACCTCTAAAGTTCAATGACATAGCAATAAGTGCCAAGGTTGCACCGATCATAATTAAAACATCACGGTTAGCTACTGATGCGTCAATAACTGATGGGTTAATTAATCCTGCCAGCGGTAACACCGCGAGAATATTAAAAATATTTGAGCCAACAATGTTACCCAGTGCTAGATCATCTTCATTTTTAAGAACACCCGCAATGGAAGCAGCAAGTTCAGGTAGGCTGGTGCCTATGGCTATTATGGTTAAACCAATTACTAAGTCACTTAAGCCAAAATATTTTGCAATATCAACGGCTGAGCCAACTAAAAAGTGTGAGCTAACAGGAAGTAAAATCATTCCGACGACTAACCAAAAAACGGCTTTTTTGGTTGGGACATTATCAGGTACTTCATCACAGGCTTCGCTAACAAAGGGGTCGTCTTGGTTTTTTGCTCGCAGTGATACAAAAATAAGTCCACCAATAAAAACAACAAAACCAAAGAGTAAGGCTGCGCCTTCAAAAAACGAAAAGTAGTTATCTGAAAAAATATACCAAGTAGCGATAGACACCAATAATACCAGTGGAATTTCTCGTTTTAATGTACTTGAAGAGACTGAAAGCGGTCTTAAAAGCGCTGTAATACCTAATACTAATAATATGTTAGTGATGTTTGAACCAACTGCATTACCTACGGCTGTATCGGTTTTATTTGCCAAAGCAGCCGAAGCGGATACCATCATTTCAGGGGCCGATGAGCCCATAGCTACCACTGTTAAACCTACAATTAATGTTGGTACGCCAAAGTTTTTAGCCAGTGCCGCCGCACCATAAACAAACCTGTCCGCACTCCATACGAGAGCCGCAAAACCGAGAATTAAAATGACAAACGAGGTAACCATTGTGATAAGCCAGTTAGTGTAAATTCAGATAGCGCGAATAGTAACAAAAGCCACCATAAAAGTATAAGTAAAAGAGTAAGCTGTAATACATTAGGCGGTTATTAAAATAATTATTTAATGGGTTAACTTGCTTGTTTAAGCATCGGTTAAGTCAATTTGTCGCAGTCTTATAGCTGTTTTTGCGTGGCTATTACAAAATCTTACGAATTGTTTTTTCCATCTTGACCAAAAAACCCTTAAAATAGAAATATGAGAGAATATTGTTATGGAGAGCGACTTGTCGCAATCAATAGTAGAAGTCAAGGATGTTACCTTTTCTAGAGGCGATAGGGTCATATACAAAAATATGAGCTTTGATGTCCCAGAAGGTAAAATTACTGCCATTATGGGGCCAAGCGGAATTGGCAAAACCACGATGCTGCGCTTAATTGGTGGCCAGCTCAAACCCGACTCCGGTGATATTTTATTTAAAAACGACAGCATAGTTGCCATGTCCCGTAAAGAGCTCTACGCGGCACGTAAACGTATGAGTATGTTATTTCAAAGCGGTGCATTATTTACCGATATGTCGGTGTTCGACAATATCGCATTTCCTATCCGCGAGCACACACAGCTCAGTGAAGATTTAATTCGTTTAGTGGTTTTAATGAAACTACAAGCAGTTGGCTTACGTGGTGCTAAAGATTTAATGCCTTCAGAGTTATCCGGTGGTATGGCACGTCGTGCAGCCTTGGCTCGCTCTATAGCGCTTGATCCTGAACTGATTATGTATGATGAGCCTTTTGCAGGACAAGATCCTATCTCAATGGGAGTGTTGGTTAAGCTTATTAAATCTTTAAATGAAGTACTTGGTTTATCTTCTTTAATTGTTACGCACGATGTGACTGAAGTAATGAGCATTGCCGACCACGTTATTATTATTGCCGATCAAGGTGTGATTGGTAGCGGCACGCCAGATGAAATGCGTCAGCACGAATCACCACTTGTGCAACAATTTTTAAAAGGATTATCAGATGGGCCTGTACCATTTCATTATCCAGCACAAACCTATGCAGATGAACTGTTAGGAGAGCCGCAGTAATGTTGGATTTACTACAAAAAATAGGCCATAAAACACTAGGTCGTTTTGCTGCACTTGGGCGCTCCACTCACATGCTAGCAAGTGCATTATGGCATTTACCCAATTTTAAAAAAGGTACGCCTCTGCTAGTGCGCCAACTTTACATGGTTGGTTCACAATCGCTGTTGATTATTGTTGTGTCGGGATTATTTATCGGCATGGTTTTAGCGCTGCAAGGTTATACCGTTTTAGTTGATTATGGCGCAGAAGATAGCCTAGGTCCGTTAGTAGCGCTTAGCTTGTTACGTGAGCTTGGACCGGTAGTTACTGCGTTATTATTTGCAGGCAGGGCAGGCAGTGCGTTAACTGCTGAAATCGGCTTAATGAAAGCCACCGAGCAATTATCGTCGCTAGAGATGATGGCTATCGATCCGCTTAGACGTATTATTGCGCCGCGATTTTGGGCTGGCTTAATTAGTATGCCGCTACTGGCGTTAATTTTTTCAGCGGTCGCTATTATTGGTGCTCACTTAGTGGGTGTTGATTGGCTAGGCGTTGATACCGGAAGCTTTTGGTCAATAATGCAATCTCAGGTGTCGTTTGAAAAAGATATACTAAACGGTTTAATTAAAAGTATCGTATTTGCGATTGTTGTAACTTGGATTGCGCTTTATAAAGGGTATGACTGTATTCCTACATCAGAGGGGATCAGCAAGGCAACAACAGAAACAGTGGTACATTCATCACTGGCGGTATTAGGTTTTGACTTTATTTTGACAGCGGTAATGTTTACTAGCTAATAGGGTATTAAATAATGAATTCACGGAAATTAGAAATTTTAGTTGGTTTTTTTGTCGCACTGGGTATTTTAGCATTTTCAATGCTAGCGCTTAAAGTGGCTAATTCAGGTATTAGCGGCTCAGGTGAAACCTACACATTAAACGCCAAGTTTGAAAATATAGGCTCATTAAAAACTCGCGCGCCCATTAAAGTAGGGGGAGTTGTTATTGGTCGTGTCGAGTCAATTTATGTACACCCGCAAGAGTTTTTACCTGTGGTGAACATGAGTATTGATGCGCAGTATTTATGTCGTTTTTCAGATACCAGCTCTATCTCAATTTTAACCTCGGGTATTTTAGGTGAGCAATATTTAGGTATTAACCCTGTGATCGCCTCGGATTCAGCTAAGCAACGTTGTTTAGGCGAAGATGTTGCAAACAGTGCACAAGACCAAGCTATTGATGATTTATTTGGGGTGCAAAGCAAAGCATTAGCAAGTGGCGATTCAATCACTGATACCAAATCGGCATTGGTACTTGAAGAATTAATTGGCCAGTTCTTATTCAACCAAGGTAGTGAGTAATTATTATGTTGAAAACATTTTTAGTAAGTATTGCGCTGGTAAGTTTAATGCTATTACAAAGCGTGCAAGCAGCAGAAGTAAAATTAACTGATCCTAATAAAATGGTACGTCAAGTTGCTGACAATACCTTTGCACGAATTACTCAAGATCAACCATTAATAGTAAAAGATAAAGAACATTTACGTGTTATTGTTGAAGAAGAGTTAATGCCGTACATCGACTACAAATATGCAGCACTAAGAGTGTTAGGTAGCGAAGTGTCTAAGGTACGCGCAATTACCGACAAGGCAGAAAAAGCAAAAGCAATTGAAGATATTCAGCGTTTTATTGGTGCGTTTAGAGAGTACTTAGTTGCCACCTATGCCGGTGTATTTACCCAATACACTAATCAACAAGTTGAATTTGCTGCCGAGCAACCGTTTAAAGGTAAAGACGTGGTGGTGGTAAAAACCAAAATTGTTGAAGCAGGTAAACCTGATATAAAAATTGATTTTAAAGTACGTGAAGACCGAAGCGGTGAGTGGCGAGCTTACGACATGATTGCTGAAGGGATTAGTTTACTTGATGCAAAACAAAGTGAACTTCAGGGGATTTTACGCCAACAAGGTATTGACCATGTTAGCAGCTTATTAGAGCAAAAAAGTAAGCTACCGGTTCAGTTTAGAGGCAGCGATACAAATGAGTAAATTGGCAATTAGCCAAGTTGATGAGCAGCATTTACGAGTTACTGGTGAATTGACTCATAACTCAATTGGCAATGAACGGCTTCTGAACACTAAGCGACAAACTAAGCATAAAACCCTTTATTTTGACCTAAGTGAGGTCACAAGGGTTGACACAGCCGGCTTAGCTTGGTTAATTCACTCTTTTACAGAATTTAAGCAGCAAGGCATTCGCCTTGAATTGCAAAACCCACCTGAACAACTGCAAAACCTTATGCAGTTGGGTCAGGTTACAACCCTATTTGAGTGAGAGTTATGGAAACGAGTCAAGTCGAAACATTATTACGCGACGAACTTCAGTTAGCTGAAGTGCATGTAAAAGCCAATGGCAGTCATTATGAAGTAATTGCAGTTGGTGAATGCTTTGACGGATTAAGTCGTGTTAAAAAGCAACAGTTAGTGTATGGCCCATTAATGAATACTATTTCAGATGGTACCATTCACGCTGTTTCTATCCGCGCTTTTACTCCGACTGAGTGGAAACGTGAGCAAAAATTCATTTTACCGCAATAAATAAGGCCCCTTAGATGGATCAATTTGTAATTCAAGGTGGCACTTCGCTGGCTGGTGAAGTAACTATTTCTGGCGCTAAAAATGCGGCACTGCCTATTTTATTTGCAGCCTTATTGCCCGAGGGCAAGAGTACCTTTACTAATGTACCGCGGCTTCGCGATATTATAACTACTGAAGCCTTATTAAAAACCTTAGGCGCTGATGTTCAGTGGCAAGGTGATTCACTGATTATTGATGGTGCCACGGTAAATAGTACGTTAGCGCCTTATGAATTAGTAAAGCAAATGCGCGCATCAGTGCTCGCACTTGGGCCTTTAGTGGCTCGTTTTGGTGAGGCTCAAGTATCTTTGCCTGGTGGCTGTGCTATTGGTGCACGCCCAGTTGATATTCATATTCAAGGTTTAGAGCGCATGGGCGCGCAAATAACTGTGGAAAATGGTTATATTAATGCCAAAGTAGATGGACGCTTAAAAGGCGCTGAAATTTTCATGGAAATGATCAGTGTCGGTGCTACCGAAAACTTACTCATGGCGGCAACACTTGCAGATGGCAAAACTGTTTTAGAAAATGCAGCGCGCGAGCCCGAAATCATCGATTTAGCTAATTGCTTAATTGCAATGGGCGCTAAAATTACTGGTGCAGGTTCTAGCCGTATTGAGATTGAAGGGGTTGAGCGTTTATCTGGTTGTGAGCACCGCATATTACCGGATCGTATTGAAACCGGTACCTTCTTAGTTGCAGCCGCGATGGCCGGTGGCGAAGTACTGTGTAAAATGACCGACTTTCATTCACTTGAGCCGGTAATTGAAAAACTGCGTGCAACCAATGCGCTACTAGAAGTGCATGAGGATAGTATTTATCTTGATATGCGAGGCCGAGAGCTTAAAGCGGTTAATATTAAAACTATGCCGCACCCAGGTTTTCCAACCGACATGCAAGCTCAATTTACCGCTTTAAATGTAGTGGCTAACGGCAGTGCGACCATTACCGAGACTATTTTTGAAAATCGGTTTATGCATGTGCCTGAGTTACAACGTATGGGCGCTAATATTCGCCTTGAAGGCAATACGGCTTTTTGTGGTGAGACTCAAAGCTTATCGGGTGCGCAGGTTATGGCAACCGATTTACGAGCATCAGCGAGCCTTATTTTAACGGGGATTGTGGCCCAAGGTGAAACGGTTGTTGATCGTATTTATCATGTAGATAGAGGTTATCAGCGTATTGAAGATAAACTCAGTGCGTTAGGTGCTAACATCAAACGCAAAAGCAATTAGTTATATTAATACAATTATTATTCTAACGCATAAAAAACGCGATTATATATCGCGTTTTTTTATGTCTAATGCCAAAATATAAACAAGCGCTTTATAGCTTGGTTTCGAGCTCGGCTACTTTCACCATTATTTTTTGTATTTTACCGTTACGGTATAGCTCAAACTCAATTTCTTTACCTGGCTCGGTACTGCCTATCTTTTTTAATACATTTTGTGGATTAGCCACTGAAAGCCCAGCAATTTTAATTACAATATCTTGCTCTTCTATACCCGCCTGCCATGCAGGACCTAGAGGGTCGAGATTGGTAATACGCATGCCTGCGACAGGCGTTAAGCTATCATTGACCTCTTTGCCTGTACTATCTACTGCAGTGCCTTCAAAGCCCAAATAACCACGAACAACACGACCATGGCGAATAAGTTTACCCATAACTTCTTTAGCAAGGGTGTAAGGTACAGCAAAAAATATTCCCTGAATGTTCAAGTTCTCACGGGTTTTAAATTGGGCTGAGGTGATCCCTACTAAGTCGCCATTAGAATTTACCAGCGCTCCCCCCGAATTACCCACGTTAATAGCGGCATCCATCTGCAATAAATTATTGTAAGGACTGTCGGTAATTTTTTGCTTACCAGTGGCGCTAATGATCCCCTGAGTAATTGTTTGCCCTAAATTTAATGGATTCCCGATTGCTAACACCAAATCGCCTACATTCGAGGTGTAGTTGTCATTAACAGGAATAACAGGGAGGTGGTTGGCATTTATTTTTAATAATGCTAAATCGGTAATGGTATCAAAGCCAATAAGTTGTACATCAAAAAAACGTCTCCCATCGGTAAGAATCACCAGTATTTGGTCGGCATTATTGATCACATGGTAGTTTGTCAATATATAGCCATCGGGTGACATGATCACGCCAGATCCGAGCTCTTGCACCGTATTTTGGCGCTTGTAGCGTGGCTCTTTAGAAATGCTTTCTGAAAAAATAGTGACGACCGATGGTGCCGCGCGTTTAACCGCATCCGAAAAGCTTAAATGGCTTGTGGTCATTGCGCTTGGCAGGGGAACATTAGGTAGTAATGCAGTCCGCATGTTAGGGCTGAAAAAAACCACTAAAAAAGCAATGCCTAAACCGGCAAACAAAGGAGGAAGTACAAATTTTAGAAGTTTTAGCACGGTATTCTTATTGTTAGTGAGCAATCCCTTTATGATGGCACAAAAAAAATAACA
The DNA here is from genome assembly GCF_013394165.1 of Pseudoalteromonas sp. Scap06. NCBI lineage: Bacteria > Pseudomonadati > Pseudomonadota > Gammaproteobacteria > Alteromonadales > Pseudoalteromonadaceae > Pseudoalteromonas > Pseudoalteromonas sp. Scap06. Next base: position 436,553 of record NZ_CP041330.1, read on the forward strand.
GCGGCAAGTGCCGCTGTTACTTTTATTGTATTATTACTGAATTAATACAAAGATAGACTCGCGTCCGCGTTTAACACCTAACACAATATTACCTTGAATATCGTCGATAATTTGGTTCATGTCGCGAATGCTTTCTACCCGTTGACGGTTTACTTGCACAATAACATCGCCTTCTTCAAGGCCAACCCGTGCTGATGGTGAACGAGGATCGACCGAGGTTACCTCAATGCCTTTCATTTTGTTTTTCTTCACATTTTCTAGTGTTGCACCTTGGAATGCTGGGTGTAATTCTTCACCTGCAGCTGTAATTCCTGATGCGCCATCTAGGGTAACTTCAACGTTTTTAACTTTACCGTCACGATAAATTCCTAGCTGCACTTCACGGCCTTCACCTAAGGTGGCTATTTTGCTTCGCAGTTCATGGAAGCCACTAATTTCGCTGCCATTAATGCTAATAATCACATCGCCTGCTTTAATACCGGCTTTGCTGGCAGCTGTGTCATCGAGTACCTGCATAACGTAAGCGCCTTGTTTAACATCAAGCTGCTGTGCTTTGGCAAGGCCTGCATCAAGAGGGCGGCCTGAAATACCTAGCGAGCCACGGCGTACTTCACCATGCTCTACAATTTGATCAACAAGGTTTTTCATCATGTTTGATGGAATAGCAAAACCAATCCCCACATTACCACCCGATGCACCTAAAATAGCGGTATTAATACCAATTAACTCACCGTTTAAATTAACTAAAGCGCCACCTGAGTTGCCTTGGTTAATCGCGGCATCGGTTTGAATGAAATCTTCGTAACCTTCAATATTTAAACCACTACGACCTAATGCGCTAACAATACCTGAGGTAACGGTATGGCTTAAACCAAAAGGGTTACCAATAGCTACAGCAAAATCACCGACACGTAAGTCATCTGAGTTAGCAAGTTTTACCGCGGTTAATTCATCTGCGTCTATTTGTAGTAGCGCAATATCAGACTCTTTATCGCTACCAATTTTTGTTGCATCATATTCGCGACCATCTTCGAGGGTAACCACCATTTTTTCGGCGTCTTGTACAACATGGTTGTTAGTAACCACATAGCCTTTATCGGCATCAATAATAACTCCAGAGCCTAAACCACTAAACTGTCGCTTTTGGCTACGTGGCTGCGGGTTGCCAAAAAAGAAATCGAGTGGGTCACCACGTCGACGCACTTCTTTAGAGCCTGAAACCTGAATACTCACTACACCTGGCGTGATTTGCTCAAGCATAGGGGCAAGTGTTGGTAATTGTTGACCATTAACGGCAACCGGCAACTTAGCAAACGAGGCGGTTGGGCTTAATAATAAGCTAGTAGATAAAATAGCAGCACTGATAAGTGATAATTTCATTTTCATAGTCAGGGTTTACTCCACTTAAAAAGCAAAAGGCTGCAATAAGCAGCCTCAAAAAAGTATCAAAGCTGTATACCTAGCTCACACTTGGCTAGGTATATTACTTAAAGACTATGGGGTCAAAAAAAAGTTCATCAAGATGCTTTAGAAGTATTCACATCACCTGCAAATAAACCTGACTTACCCGACACATAATCCGCTGGTTGAGCATCGGCGTTTGAGCGATCTGAACTACGTTCTTTTAATGACGCTTGTAATTGCTCTGTGGTTTCTTTTGAGAAAAACGGCTCAGCAGGGGCTTTATTTCTGTCTTCGAGTAACAGTTGATTGGTTTCTTCAACATGACTTAATAACTGATCGTAGTTTTCTTTCATTTTGTTTACTAACTTACCAGTATTCGCCAAATGGTCGGCAACATCTTGGCGATACTGCTCAAGCGAATGCTTAGCTTGCTCTGCTTGTTGCTCTAATTCATCTTGTTTAAACTGTTTTTTAGTGACAAAGGCACCAACGAAAAATGCAGCAATAGCAACTACTACCACTAATCCTACCCATGTAAATGTACCCATAAATTCACCTCTATGCGAAAATAACTAAAAAATTAAAATGCTACTAAGTCTAATATACCCTGAGTATTGATGCGTGTTAATATGCTTTACAAATTAAACTGTGTTTTAACTGTAAATAGATATGACTCCTTGGCAAACATACCAGCAAGACCTTCAACGCGATGACTTTGTACATGACGCAGCACAAGAAAATGCAGTTCGTCATTTACAGCGTTTATACGACGATTTAACACAAGCAAAACCACAATCTAAAGGTTTTTTTGCAAAGCTTTTTAATAAAGCAGAGCCAGCTCCAATTAAAGGTTTATACTTTTGGGGTGGTGTAGGCCGTGGTAAAACTTACCTTGTTGATACTTTTTATGAAGCGTTACCGGGTGATAGAAAAATGCGAGTGCATTTTCACCGCTTTATGCACCGAGTACACGATGAACTTAAAAAGTTAAATAACACTGCCAACCCTTTAGAAACAGTAGCCGATATTTTCAAAGCAGAAACAGACATAATTTGTTTTGATGAATTTTTTGTTCAAGACATTACCGACGCTATGTTGCTCGGTGGTTTAATGGAAGCATTATTCGCTCGCGGTATTGTACTGGTTGCCACGTCAAATATTATACCTGACGACTTATACCGCAATGGTTTACAGCGTGCCCGTTTTTTACCAGCTATTGCCTTAGTGAATAAGCATACTGAAATAGTTAATGTAGATTCAGGCGTTGATTACCGATTACGTACTCTTGAGCAAGCAGAAATTTTTCATAGCCCGCTTGATGAACAAGCCGATAAAAACCTATTCGAATATTTTGACAAGCTCTCGCCAGAAGTCGGTAAACTAGATACCCCAATAGAAATAGAAGGGCGGATGATCAACACTCGCAAAGTATCTGACTGCATCGTTATGTTTGAATTTAGCGAACTGTGTGAAACTGCCCGTAGCCAAGTTGATTACATGGAAATAAGCCGGTTATATAACACGGTGATTTTATCTAATGTAAAACAGCTAGGGCAAAATAATGATGATGCAGCAAGGCGCTTTATTGCGTTAGTAGATGAATTTTATGAGCGTAATGTAACGTTAATTATCTCTGCAGAAAAACCGATTACCGAGCTGTATACACAAGGCAATTTAAACTTTGAATTTAAACGCTGTATTAGTCGCTTACAAGAAATGCAATCGTTAGAGTATTTAGCCCGAGAGCATTTAGCTTAAAATACGAAGGTTAGAGTTAACGGGCTGCGAGCTACGGGCTGAAATTACGTAGCAGCGGGTTTACCCCGCGTAAAGTTGGTCATTTAAAATAAAAAAACCTTGCGATGTTAACCGCAAGGTTTTTTTATTTCTCGAACCTCGAACCTCGAACTTACCTCATGGTAACAAACTCTTCAGACCCGGTTGGGTGTAATGCTACAACCGCATCAAAATCGGCTTTAGTCGCGCCCATTTTCATTGCGACTGCAAAACCCTGAATCATTTCATCAACGGTAAAACCAATACCGTGTAAGCCCACAACTTTTTCATCATCGCCTGCACACACTAACATCATATTACAGGCTTGGCGGTGCTGAGTAACTGCAGTATACATAGCCGCAAAGCTTGATTTGTATACTTTTACATTTTCGCCGCCGTACTGAGAAATCGCTTCTTGCTCAGTCAAACCAATGGTGCCGATAGGTGGGTGGCTAAATACTACGGTTGGTACTAGGCTGTAGTCCATTTTTAAATCGTTCGGCAATTCTTTATTAAATAAACGCTCCGATAGAGTACGACCCGCTTTAACAGCAACCGGTGTAAGCTCAATACCATTTTCGATAATATCACCCACAGCGTATACATTTTCAGCTGTGGTGTTTTGGTATTCATCTACTTTTACATAACCGCTTTCGTTTATTTCTACGCCTGCTGCAGCAAGGTTAATTTTATCGGTTGTTGGCGTGCGGCCTATAGCCCAAATAACCTGATCAACATTTTCGCTGTAACCATTCTCAAAATGAATCGTTAAGCTGCCATCAGCCTCTTTTACCACTTCTTTTGGTGAACACTCAGTGTGCAGTGTTGGGCCTTCTTTTGCCATAATATCAACCAGTGTGTCGATAATGTATGGGTCAAAAGTACGCAGTGGCTTGCTCTTACGAACAAATAAGTGAGTTTGTGTACCTAAGCTGTGTAAAACACCGGCAATTTCTACGGCAATATAACCGGCACCAACAACGGCAACACGTTTAGGTTGTTCGTTCAGCTCAAAAAAGCCGTTTGAATCAATACCGTGTTCAGCACCTGGAATATTAGGAATAGTAGGGCGGCCACCAACGGCAACTAAAATGTGATCGGCAGTATAGTGCTCGCCATCTACTTCAACGGTTTTACTATCAACAAACTTTGCAAAACCTTTGATCACAGTTACGCCATTTTTAGCTAAACCATTATCATAGCCTTTGTGAATACGGCCAATATAGGCTTCACGGCTTTCTACTAGTTTTGACCAATCAAAGCCTTTAACTTCAACATCAAAACCGTAATCAGGAGCATAAAGATTAATTGCTTCAGCAACTTGAGCGCCATGCCACATTACTTTTTTAGGAACACACCCTACGTTTACGCAGGTGCCACCCATGTGTTTAGCTTCAATTAATGCTACTTTTGCGCCACGCATTGCTGCACGGTTAGCTGATGCAATACCACCACTACCGCCACCAATTGCAATGTAATCAAAATGCTGAGCCATGTTTAATCCTCTAAATGTGTTTAACAATGTTTTACCGATAATATCATATGCGATGAACAAGTCACTTGTTCAGGTTTGCTAAAACCTCTACCATCAAACGAAAATCAAGCTAGTTAAGATCAAGGTATTATTAGTCGAGCGTATATTAAGCTAAGAGCTGAACACTTCCCCTTGTATTTACGTATTTTGCCCCAACTTCATTTTTATATTTGCATAAACTGAGAATGACTATGAGCAATGCACAAACAAATCCCCTTATTGGGCTTGAAGGACTTCCTCCTTTTTCAAAAATAAAGCCTGAGCATGTAGTACCGGCATTAAAAAAAGGTATCGAGCACTGTCGCAGTGCGATTGAAAGCGTATTAGCAAAGCAATCTTTCACCTGGAATGATTTAGTACTACCGCTTGAAGAAGCTGACGATAAACTATCGCGATTATTTTCACCGGTATCACATTTAAACTCGGTGATGAACAACGATGAACTTCGCGAAGCTTATGAGCAGTGTTTACCGCTTATTTCTGAATATTCTACTTTTGTTGGCCAACACCAAGGCTTATATGAGGCTTACAGCGCTATTTATAATAGCGATGAATTTAAAACACTCACTACCGCTCAGCAAAAAACCGTTACCAACGCATTGCGTGACTTTAAGCTTTCAGGCATTGCACTAAATCCTGAGCAGCAAAAACGCTACGGTGAAATTAGTGCGCGTTTATCAGAGCTTGCTTCAAAATTTGGTAATAATGTGATGGATGCCACGCTTGCATGGCATAAGCATATTACCGATGAAAGCCAACTAGCGGGTTTACCAGAGTCAGCACTGGCATTAGCGGCCGATACAGCAAAAAGTAAAGACTTAGAAGGCTGGGTATTCACTCTCGATTTCCCTTCTTACTTACCTATAATGACTTACGCAGACGACCGTGAACTTCGCAAAGAAACATACACCGCGTTTTCTACTCGTGCATCCGATCAAGGTCCAAATGCAGGAGAGTTTGATAACTCGGCGATTATGAGTGAAGAACTGGCACTGCGTCATGAGTTAGCACAATTACTGGGCTTTAATAATTACGCCGAAAAATCGTTAGCTACAAAAATGGCAGAATCACCTGCACAGGTATTTTCATTTTTAGAAGACTTAGCAGCTAAATCTAAGCCACAAGCAGAGCAAGAGCTTAAAGAGTTGCAACAATACGCAAAGCAACAGCACGGTATTAGTGAACTACAGGCATGGGACTTTGGTTATTACAGCGAAAAGCTAAAGCAAGAAAAATACGCGATTTCAGATGAAGTATTACGCCCATACTTCCCTGCCGATAAAGTGCTCAGTGGTTTGTTCGAAACTGTTAACCGCTTGTTTGGTATTACTGTTAAAGAGCAAAAAGACATTGATACTTACCATAAAGATGTGCGCTTTTTTGAAATTTACGATAGCAACAATACTTTACGTGGCCGTTTCTACTTAGATTTATACGCCCGTGACCACAAGCGTGGTGGTGCGTGGATGGATGACTGTATGGGTCGTAAAGTGCGTGCTAATGGTGAACTTCAAACACCAGTTGCTTACTTAGTGTGTAACTTTAATAAAGCGATTGGCGATAAGCCTGCTTTGTTTACCCATAATGAAGTAACCACACTGTTCCATGAGTTTGGTCACGGCATTCACCACATGTTAACTCAAGTAGATGCAGCGCCTGTTGCTGGTATTAATGGTGTGGCATGGGATGCCGTTGAATTGCCAAGTCAGTTTTTAGAAAACTGGTGTTACGAAGAAGAAGCCCTAAGCTTTATTTCAGGCCACTTCGAAACCGGTGAGCCATTACCAAAAGAGCTACTAGATAAACTATTGGCCGCTAAAAATTACAACTCAGGTATGCAAATGCTAAGACAACTTGAGTTCTCGTTATTCGATTTTAAAATTCACCATGACTACGTGGCAGACAAACCATGTAACATTCAAGCTGTACTTGATGATGTACGCAGTCGTACCTCAGTCATTAAGCCGCCAGCGTTTAACCGTTTTCAGCATGGCTTTAGTCATATTTTTGCGGGCGGTTACAGTGCAGGCTATTACTCGTATAAATGGGCTGAAGTACTTTCGGCTGATGCCTACTCTAAATTTGAAGAAGAGGGGATTTTTAATCCACAAACTGGCCAAGCGTTTATGCAGCATATTCTTGAAAAAGGCGGCAGCGAAGAGCCAATGGCACTGTTTAAAAACTTCCGCGGTCGTGAGCCAAGTGTAGATGCACTACTGCGCCACAGCGGCATCGCCGCTTAGGGTCTGTTGATTTTTGCGGATTAAAATATAATTACAAAAGCGCCCCAGAGGCGCTTTTTTATTGCCTAAAATACAGCGCTGTTAAAGAATATTTTGAATAAATTTTAGTAGTTTTAACATGGCGTACTATGCTTTTAACAAAGTACTAAAAGGGACTAACGCATGGCAAAGTTAATACTGGCAATTGATGACGATAAATTAATGCACCATATTATTGAAGAATCTTTAGCTGGGTTTTGCAAAGTGATCCACGCCAAAAATGGTGAAGATGGCATAAGACAAGCGATTAAATATAACCCCGATATTATTTTGCTTGATGTTGAAATGCCGGGGATGTCTGGTTATGAGGTTTGCCAAACTATTAAACAAAATAAAGCCACAACAGATATTCCGGTAATGTTTTTATCATCCAAAGTGGGGCAAGCTGAACGTATTAAAGGGTTTAGTGTTGGCGGGGCTGACTACATTTTGAAGCCTTTTAACGCACAGGAGCTGATGGCACGCATTAAAATTCTTTACCAGTATCGCAAGCAGTGTGCAACACTGCAGTATGATATAGCAAAGGCCAATAAAACAGCTGAAATGGCGATGATTGAGACCGGTGACATGGGGCGCATTATGCGTTTTGTTTGTCAAAGCTATCATGCCGATAATTTAGAATTATTAAGTGAATACTTTTTAGGGTTTTTTACTCCATTACACCTCAATGTCGTGGTTGTTTTTTGGCAAAATAACCAGGGAATGTTTTATAGCCAAGAAACAGGCGTATGCCCATTAGAGCAAGAGCTACTCATACAGCATAAAAATGCAGAACGCTTTGTTGATATTGGTCATAGTACTATTATTAATTACCCTAATATTTCACTATTAATTAAAAATATGCCTGTAGATACGCCATCACTTTATGGTCGCTATAAAGATTTATTTCCACATATTTTAGAAGTAACTAACGAAAAAGTAGTGACTATACAGCAGCACCAATATCGACTAATGCGCGACAATGAGCTAACCCTTGCTTTTAAAGATATTGTTGCCCAGCTTAAAAATCAAAACGCCATGCAAACGAGTGCAATTAGCCAGCTTACAGAGCAGCTTGAGCAACTCCAATCGCTAATGCAAACACACAACGAGATACCAGCTTCGCAATTTAATCAGCAAATAACTCAGCTTAGTCATACATCACAGCAGCTGGTTGCAACCACTAATGATTTAGCCTTTATTAAGCACCAGCTAAAAACAACCACTCAACAGCGTGATGACTTAATTACTCAAACACAACTAAGTAAACAACAAACGCAGCCAGAACCTGAGAGTGAAAATAACGATATTGAGTTGTTTTAAACTAGAGATCGTATATTGGCTTTGTTTGGGTATAATAACGGTGAAATTTATCATCGGAGTGTGAAGTGGTTATACAGTGTGCGTTTAAAGAGTGTCGACCTTATTTAAATGAGTTAGAAGCACGCTTTGGGCTTGCTCAATGGGCAGAGCAAAGCAGTGGTTTTAGCTTGCATTACGATGATAAAGGACTAAGCCTGTATAAAACTGACGAGCCAAAATTAGGTGCTATTAACGTAGACTTTGTAACTGGTGCCGTTGCACATAGGCGTAAATTTGGTGGTGGTAAAGGGCAATCAATTGCCAAAGCAGTTGGTCTTAATAAGGGCGCAACGCCAGTGGTACTCGATGCCACAGCAGGCCTTGGACGCGACGGTTTTGTGTTAGCCTCGCTAGGCTGTAAAGTAATTCTACATGAGCGCCACCCCGTGGTTGCTGCACTGTTATATGATGGCTTACAACGTGCTTATAACGATAGTGAAATTGGCCCATGGATGCAGCAAAATATGAGCCTTATCTTTGGTTCAAGCCATACCTTACTTGCCCAATGTGACAGCATGCCCGATGTGGTTTACCTTGATCCAATGTTCCCGCACCGTGAAAAATCAGCATTGGTTAAAAAAGAAATGCGGGTATTCCAAGAGTTAGTGGGTGGCGATACCGACGCCGATGATTTACTCGAGTTTGCTTACCCACTTGCCAGTAAGCGTGTAGTGGTTAAACGTCCCGATTACGCGCCATTTTTAAATGATAAAACCCCGAGTATGCAAATCAAAACCAAGAAGAACCGCTTTGATGTGTATGTAAAAGCCGCGATGGTTTAAGTTAACGGGCTACGAGTGACGGGCTTCGAGCCTAAAACGTGAGCGAGGTAAACTAAGGCTGATGGGGTGGCGCACACTATTTTGTAGGCGGGGCTTTATGCCGCGCATAGGGTAAAGGCTCCGAGGGTATAATTAATGTTGTGTAACTGCCAATTATAATTTGCTCTATCAAGAGTTGAAGTTTTAGGTGATGAATAAATAAATGACGAATTGCGTTTTAATTAATACCAAACACAATCCTGCCGAACCCCGAACTGATCTTTTAGATCTCGACTATTGAATATAGGATCTCAGCGCGTTTTCATGCTAGAATTTGCGCAATTTTTTTGTACTCGATAAGTAGCACTGTAATGATCTTAGATGATATCCGCATCGTTTTAGTAAACACATCACATTCTGGCAATATTGGTTCTGCGGCACGTGCCATGAAAACCATGGGATTATCAAAGTTATACCTTGTAGATCCTGCTTGTGAAATAGATAGTCATGCCAGCGCACTGGCTGCAGGTGCTACAGATGTACTTGGTAATGCGGTTGTTGTTGATACGGTTGCCGATGCCATTGCTGATTGTGCATTAACTATCGGTACTAGTGCTCGCTCGCGTACATTATCGTGGCCTATGGTTGAGCCGCGTGAATGTGGTGAAAAGCTTGTTGGCGAAGCTGTAAATGGCCCTGTAGCACTTGTATTTGGTCGTGAAAACAGTGGCTTAACAAACGAAGAATTACAACTGTGTAATTACCATGTATGTATTCCTGCTAACCCAGAATACAGCTCGCTAAATTTAGCGATGGCAGTACAAACCTTATGTTATGAAACGCGTATGGCATTTTTAAATCAACAGCCTAAAGCGGAACAACAAGAAGAAGAAACCCTATATCCATCGTCTAAACAAACAGAGCTGTTTTACGAACACCTTGAAGACACCTTGTTTAAAACAGGCTTCATCATTAAGCAGCATCCAGGCATGGTAATGACTAAGCTACGTCGCTTGTTTAATCGTGCTCGCCCTGAAGATGCTGAAATGAACATATTACGAGGTATTCTTACCTCAATTAATAAGTCTATAAAATAGTAATTAGTTATAAATAGCGCCCTTTATTACTCCACTAATACTTGACTAAATTACTCAGGTAATTACAATAGACCCAATACTTGACCAAAATAGTCGGGTATTACAAGTTTATCGGTGGCCGTTTGAGGCTAGCCTATTAGGATAATACTTGACTAATCTACTCTGGTAATTAAAATTTGCACTCTTTTGTGCGGGGGGCGTTATGAAGTTAACATCAAAAGGCAGATATGCCGTTACAGCCATGCTGGATGTTGCACTACATGCAAATATAGGCCCTGTAGCGCTTGCAGATATTTCGCAGCGCCAAGAAATTTCTTTGTCTTATCTTGAGCAGTTATTTGCCCGTTTACGTAAAAATGGGCTAGTGAGTTCTGTTCGAGGTCCTGGTGGGGGCTATTTACTAGGACGTGAGGCCGATGTAATTTCAGTTGGCGATGTTATCAATGCGGTAGATGAATCTGTTGACGCTACTCGGTGTCAGCGAAGCAATACTGGTTGTCAAAGTGGTATGCGTTGTTTAACCCATACATTGTGGTCAGACTTAAGCGCACGAATTGAAGAATTTTTAAATAATATTACCTTAGCTGAACTGGTTGAAAAGTCGGACGTTAAAGCGGTCGCTCTTCGCCAAGAAAACAGCGTTAATGATGCAATTAAGCAGTTGGAAAATATTCAAGTAAGCTGTCAACTTTAAGGTTGACCTGCAGCGGAGAGAGAAATGAAGTTACCGATTTATTTAGATTACGCAGCAACTACGCCCGTTGACGAACGAGTTGCCAAAGAAATGATGCAGTGCCTGACTATGGACGGTAATTTTGGTAATCCAGCATCGCGTTCACACCGTTTTGGTTGGCAAGCTGAAGAAGTCGTTGACCAAGCACGTACTGACATTGCTGATTTAATTAATGCAGACCCACGTGAAATCGTATTCACATCGGGTGCAACAGAATCAAATAACCTTGCTATTAAAGGTGCGGCTCAGTTTTACAAGAAAAAAGGTAAGCATGTTATTACCGCTAAAACTGAACACAAAGCAGTTATCGACACATGTCGTGAGCTTGAGCGTCAAGGGTTTGAAGTAACTTATATGGACGTTGAAGAAAACGGCCTACTTGATCTGCAAAAATTAGCAGATACGATGCGTGACGACACCGTGCTTGTAAGTATCATGCATGTAAATAACGAGCTAGGTGTAATCCAAGATATCAACACCATTGGTGAAATGTGTCGCGAACGTAAAATTATGTTCCACGTAGATGCTGCACAAAGCGCAGGTAAAGTTTTAATCGATGTGCAACAAACCAAAGTAGATTTTATGTCATTCTCGGCGCACAAAGTATACGGCCCTAAAGGCGTAGGTGCTTTGTATGTTCGTCGTAAACCACGTGCACGTTTAGAAGCACAAATGCACGGTGGCGGCCATGAACGTGGTATGCGTTCTGGTACATTAGCAACCCATCAGTTAGTAGGTATGGGCGCAGCATTTAGAATTGCAAAACAAGATTTTGAAAAAGATCACGCACACATCAGTGCGTTACGTAAACGCCTAATCGACGGCATTTTAACAGATATGGACGAAGTGTACTTTAACGGCACACAAGACCAATCAGTACCTGGTATTGTTAATATCAGCTTTAACTTTGTTGAAGGCGAGTCGTTACTAATGGCCGTTAAAGATATTGCGGTATCGTCAGGTTCAGCCTGTACATCTGCAAGTTTAGAGCCTTCTTACGTATTACGTGCACTAGGCCGTAACGACGAATTAGCACATAGCTCAATTCGTTTTAGTATTGGCCGTTTTACCACCGAAGAAGAGATTGATTACACCGTTGAGCTAATGAAAAACTCGATTGGTCGTTTACGTGAAATGTCTCCTCTTTGGGAAATGCACCAAGAAGGTGTTGATTTAGATTCAGTTGAATGGGCGCACCACTAATTAGTGGAGCCCATACCTAGCAGGTAGTGAGGATAGAATTATGGCTTACAGTGATAAAGTAATCGACCACGTAGAAAACCCACGTAACGTAGGTGCTCTAGATAAAAACGATCCGTCAGTGGCAACGGGTATGGTAGGCGCACCAGCATGTGGTGACGTAATGAAACTGCAAATTAAAGTGTCTGCAGAAGGCGTGATTGAAGATGCAAAATTCAAAACGTACGGCTGTGGTAGTGCAATTGCTTCATCTTCACTGGTAACAGAGTGGGTTAAAGGCAAAACACTAGACGAAGCGTCTACTATTAAAAATACTGATATCAGCGCAGAGCTAGAATTACCACCAGTGAAAATTCACTGCTCAATTTTAGCAGAAGATGCAATTCAAGCAGCAATTGCAGATTACAAAAGCAAACATACAAACTAAGAGATATTCATGGCAGTGACATTGACAGATGCGGCAGCAAACCGCGTACAATCATTTTTAGCAAACCGTGGTAAAGGCATAGGCCTGCGAGTTGGCATTAAAACGACGGGCTGTTCAGGTCTTGCTTATGTATTAGAGTTTGTTGATGAGCTAAACGATGACGATGAAACATTTGCAGCTAAAGGCGTTACCTTAATTGTTGACGCTAAAAGCTTAGTTTATATCGACGGCACCGAGCTCGACTACACAAAAGAAGGCTTAAATGAAGGGTTTAAATTTAACAACCCTAATCAAGCTGATGAGTGTGGTTGTGGCGAAAGCTTTACCGTTTAAGCTCAAACTTGTTTTGAATACCTAAGCTACTTGGGTATAACTAAGCCCTGCCAATTAATGTAGGGCTTTGTCATTTGTGAGAAGTTATGCGTTATTTTGAGTTATTTGCAATTCCCGTTGACTACAATATTGATTTAGCAACGATTAACAAGCACTACTTAGAACTTCAACGTGCTGTTCACCCTGATCGCCATGCTAATGCTAGCAGTCGTGATAAATTAATGGCCGTACAAAGTACTGCCGAAATTAATGATGCACTGCAAACACTCAAGCACCCCGTTAAACGTGCTGAATATATGTTGAGTGAGCTGGGCGTTGATATTCGCGCTGAGCAGCAAACATTGCAAGATCCCATGTTTTTAATGCAGCAAATGGAGCTTCGAGAAGAACTTGAAGAGTTAGCGACCACAATCGATCCGGACTCTGCTATTGCCCATTTTGAAAAACAAATAAAGCAGCTTGATCAGCAGTACAGTGCGCAATTGGCAGAGCAGTTAGCAAGTAACGATGAGCAGCAATATCAACAAGCAGCAGACAGTATCCGTAAGCTAAAGTTTGTTTATAAGTTACGCGACGAACTTGAACGCATTGAAGACAGTTTATTTGACGATTAATTCACTTGCTGCAAAGCGAGCAACACGAGTTTAAAGAGCATTATGGCATTATTGCAAATTGCTGAGCCGGGGCAGAGCGCGGCACCACATGAACATAAATTAGCAATTGGAATTGACTTAGGTACCACGAATTCATTAGTGGCAACCGTACAAAGCGGCGAAGCTCGTACTATTACTGATGAGTCAGGCGAAGCAATGTTGCCGTCTGTAGTGCGTTACCAAGCTGGTGGCATAACCGTAGGTGCAGACGCGATGCAAGCAGCTACACTCGATCCGGTTAATACACTCATTTCAGTCAAGCGCTTTTTAGGTAAAACCCAAGCCGAAATAGAGCAAAGCTACGGCCAACTGCCTTATCAATTTTGCGATGATAACGGCGCACTTGCGATAGCAACTGAAGCCGGGAAAATCAGCCCAGTAAAAGCATCAAGCCATATTTTAGGTGCCCTAAAAGCACGTGCAGAACAAAGCTTTGGTAATCAAGATATTTTAGGCGCGGTTATCACCGTACCAGCCTATTTTGATGATGCACAACGCCAAAGCACTAAAGATGCGGCTGAACTTGCCGGCATTAATGTGCTGCGTTTATTAAACGAGCCAACCGCGGCTGCGGTTGCTTATGGCTTAGATTCAGGCCAAGAAGGCATAATTGCTGTTTATGACTTAGGTGGCGGAACATTTGATATTTCTATACTGCGCTTAAATAAAGGTGTGTTTGAAGTATTGGCCACTGGTGGCGATTCAAGTCTAGGCGGTGATGACTTTGACTCATTATTAGTTGACTACTTAAAACAAGAAACCGGCGTGACGGGCTTATCTCCTTCGGTATTACGTTTATTTATAAATAAAGCCAAAGCCTGTAAAGAAGCACTCAGCCAATACGAAAAAGTAAATGTTGGTCTTGAGTTTGACGATGAAAAATACATGGTTGAAGTAACGCGAGAGAAGTTTAACGAGCTGGCTATGCCACTGGTAAAAAAAACGCTCCGCTCATGTCGTCGTGCAGTAAAAGATGCCGGTATTGAAAACCAAGAAGTACTACAAGTGGTGATGGTTGGCGGTTCAACCCGCATGCCGTTGGTACGTACTCAAGTTGGCGAGTTTTTTGATAAACAACCACTCACTTCAATTGATCCTGATCGTGTTGTTGCACTGGGTGCAGCATTACAAGCTGACGTATTAATTGGTAACAAGCCAGATTCAGACATGTTATTGCTGGATGTGTTACCGTTGTCGCTAGGACTTGAGACCATGGGTGGCTTGGTTGAAAAAATTATTCCACGCAATACCACTATTCCAGTTGCACGTGCGCAAGAATTTACTACGTTTAAAGATGGTCAAACGGCTATGTCGTTGCATGTATTACAAGGTGAGCGTGAACTGGTTGACGATTGTCGATCGCTGGCAAAATTCAGCTTAAAAGGCATTCCACCTATGGCGGCGGGAGCTGCGCATATTCGCGTTACCTTTAAAGTAGACGCTGATGGTTTACTAAGCGTATCAGCCATGGAAAAATCAACTGGCGTTCAAGCAGAAATACAAGTAAAACCGTCGTTTGGTTTGTCTGACGACCAAGTTGCTAATATGCTTAAAGAGTCGATGAGTAACGCTAAAGGCGACATGCAAGCGCGTATGCTTAAAGAGCAACAAGTTGAAGCGCTTCGTGTAATAGAAGCAATGGAAGCCTCTTTGGCAGCTGATGGCGATTTACTTGAGCCTGAGCAACTAGCGGCGCTAAAAGTGGAAATAAACGAACTTGCAAAAGTACGCGAGAGTGCACAAGAGCCAAGCGAAATTAAAGCAGCCATTGAAAAAATGGACAATGCGAGTAGTGATTTTGCCGCGCGTAGAATGGATGCATCAATTAAAAAAGCCTTAACAGGCCAGTCAGTAGACAATATATAAGAGAGATTAGAATGCCACAAATTGTTTTTCTTCCCCATCCGGAGTTGTGTCCTGACGGTGCTGCAATAGAAGCGCCCGCTGGCGAAACGGTACTTGATATCGCGCTTAAAAATGGCATTAGCATTCCTCATGCCTGTGAAAAGTCATGTGCATGTACAACTTGTCACTTAGTGATCCGTGAAGGTTTTGACTCATTAGATGAAAGTGACGACCTAGAAGACGACATGCTAGATAAAGCCTGGGGTTTAGAACCAGAGTCACGTTTAGGTTGCCAAGCAATTATTAGAGATGAAGACTTAGTGGTTGAAATACCTAAGTACAATCTCAATATCGTTAATGAAGAACACTAGTTTTTAATTAACGACTATTATATTAAAAGCCGCTGTTTAATACAGCGGCTTTTTTGTTTGTATTAAGTAGCAGCGGGTTTACCCGCGTTTTTTTTAAAGGTTACGAGCGACGGGCTGCGAGGTGCGGGTAAATTAAAAAACCTTGTAGCGTTAACCACAAGGCTTTTTTAATATATCGAAGCCCGAAGCCCGAAGCCCGAAGCCCGAAGCCCGAAGCCCAAAACCCATTTCGGAGGTGTATTTTGAGTGATCTTATTTTTTCAGACTCGTTTATAAACGGTGAATTTTATCAAACTAGCACACGCTTTAGCGTTGATGATCCCGCCACCGAACAAAGTATTGTTGATGTAAGCGACATTGACGAGCAAGGTGTAAATACAGCTATTGATGCGGCAAAAGGCGCGTTTGTAAAATTAAAAGCCACCAATGCAACCGAGCGAAGTGAAACTTTGATGCGTTGGTATGAGTTGGTGATTAAACATAAACAAACGTTAGCTACACTTATGACCAAAGAGCAGGGGAAACCACTTAAAGAATCTCTCGGTGAAATAGATTATGGCGCCGGCTTTATTAAGTGGTTTGCTGAGCAAGCTAAACGTAGCTATGGGGATGTGATCCCTGCAACCGATAACCAGCATCGCCTAACCAGTTATAAACAGCCTATTGGCGTGGTTGCCGGTATAACACCATGGAACTTTCCTGTGGCTATGGTAACTCGAAAAGTAGCCCCTGCTTATGCTGCTGGCTGTAGTTTCATTTTAAAACCTTCTGAACATACACCACTATGTGCTATTGCTTTAGCGTATTTAGCTGATCAGGCTGGCTTTGTAAAAGGTGCATTTAATGTGTTGGTATCACAAAACGCTAAAGACGTTGGTAAAATGTTGACTGACTCAGAGGTGGTACGTAAGTTCACCTTTACTGGCTCTACAGGTGTAGGTAAGCAGTTACTATCACAGTGTGCCCAGACAATTAAAAAAACATCAATGGAATTAGGTGGCAATGCGCCGTTCATTATTTTTGATAATGCCGATATTGATGACGCTATTGATGGGCTAATGGCGGCTAAATTTAGAAATAGTGGCCAAGCGTGTGTGGCGGCAAATCGTATCTTCATCCAGCGCAGTATATTAAATGAAGTGCTTGAAAAAATTACACCCAAAGTCGCTGCGCTCAAGGTTGCAAACGGTTTTGATGAAAATGCCGACATAGGCCCGCTTATTTATCCCAAAGCAAAAGAGAAAGTACAACAACTGATTAAAGATGCTCTCGATAAAGGCGCTACGCTAATTGGTGATAACAGCAATTTAGGTGGCAGCTTTCAAAACCCATTAATAGTTACTAATGTCACTACACAAATGGATATTTATCACGAAGAAGTATTTGGCCCTGTATTAACGGTGAGCCCATTTGATGAAGAAAGCGAAGTCCTTGCGCTTGCTAATGACGTCCCTTATGGATTAGCTGCGTACTTTTATAGCCAAAACATTAAACAAATCTATCGTGTAAGCGAAGGGTTAGAGTTTGGCATGATAGGTGTAAATGAGGGGGTTATATCAAACCCTGTAGCACCGTTCGGTGGGGTAAAGCAATCAGGCCTTGGAAGAGAGGGTGGTCACCAAGGTTTAGATGAATACCTAGAAGAAAAATACGTATGTATTAGAGTTTAACTCTATAAACTGTTCCGATGAGTTAACCGTTTAGCGTTTTAAGTTGCTTGAAATGGGTGTAAATGCTACCTTTCAAAAAAATGTTTAAGTAAACAAAACGTAAAGAATTTCTATAAGTAGAAATAACCCCGTGTGTAAATGCCACCATTTTGGTGGCATTTTTTTGCCCCTATTTAAGGAATGATTTTTGGTATTTCTCTATTTTAGGGTCTAAACTATTCTTAGTTAGATGTTATTTTGCTTATATCCTTTTTAAAAACGCAATTATATGCAGTATCAATTATTCTTCCACTATGCGGCTTTTTTGTAACCCTATGTTTTTTAATTGTTTATTTTTATGTGTGAGTAAGTAGAATGGAGTTTCAGTAGTTTTAAAACTATTGAAATATAGTAATAATGTACAATTGTGTTCTACACATTATTAAATTAACATCCCGCAAATTCACCCATTAAAAAATAATAAAGCACCCACTATGAGTAGAAGAAATCAAGCAACGGTAGACCAGGAAGTTTCGTTCGGCATTGACGAAGAGTTAGTTTCTACAACAGATTTACGAGGGGTTATCACCTATGCAAATGATAACTTTTGTAAAGTTTCAGGGTACACCATTAATGAATTGACAGGGAAAAACCATAACATGGTTCGACATCCTGATATGCCGCCAGCGGCATTTGGTGATATGTGGTTCAATTTAAAAAGCGATACCGCTTGGCGAGGAGCGGTAAAAAATAGATGTAAAGATGGGCGTTATTATTGGGTTGATGCCTTTGTAACCCCTATTTATGAAAACGGTAAAAAAGTAGGTTATCAATCAGTTCGCCAACAACTCCTTCCAGAATATAAAAACCGAGCAGAAAAGCTATACCAACGTTTAAATAATGGTCAATCAATTACGCCTTTAAGTGAAAAATTAGCTGCATTTAAGCTTCCTCTATTTATTGGAGGGGCAGCTTTAATTGCTTGGTTAACAAGCTATATGTTCTGGTTATGTTTACTGTTTGTTCCTCTGCCTTTTGTTATTTTTTATGAAGAGTTAATTCGTTCGCAAAGCACAATCAAAAAAACCAAAGCAGGTCCAGATAGCGTATCTCGGCATATTTATTCTGGTAGCGACAGCCTCAGCTATAGTGATTTTCAGATTAAATTACTTGAGGGTAAAGTCACTACTATTGTTGGCCGGATTATTGATGGTACCTTAAGCTTGAGTAAAGGTGCTGATTCTCTAAAAATTTGTGCTGAAGCTGCGCAGGCCGGTGTTGAAAAAGAAGCATCAGAATTACATCAAGTGTCGTCAGCGGTTGAAGAAATGGTGCATTCAATTGATGAAGTAGCAAAAAATACTTTAGTAACTAACCAACGAGTGCAACAAGCTCACCAAGACTGCGAAAGCGCAACGCAAGCGATGTCAGGCACCATGCGTGAAGTATCGTTACTCGCCAACGAGGTGGATAACTCGGCAAGTTCAGCGAGCGGGCTAGCAATAGAGGCTGAAAAAATTGGTGGCATAATGCAAGAAATACAAGGGATTGCCGATCAAACAAATTTACTTGCACTTAATGCGGCTATAGAAGCTGCGCGTGCTGGTGAGCATGGTCGAGGGTTCTCGGTTGTTGCTGATGAAGTGCGAGCACTCTCAAGTAGAACGCATACTGCTACAGAGCAAATTCAAGTCTCTATATCTGAAATGCAATCTACGTTACTCAATTGGTCAAAAACAATGGAAGCGGGTAAAAACGCGGCAGAGACTTGTGTTAAAGAAACGCGAAATAGCCAAGATATCGTCTCAAAAGTATATGCTGCAATTACTGATATTTCTGATTTAGCAACACAAATATCAACCGCAGCAGAAGAGCAAAGCATGGTATCACAAGAAATCAGCCGTAATATTTCAAATATTAGTACCGCTTCGTCAGAAAACTTAGCCCAAGCGCACAGTGTAGGTACAGAGTCTGATGCGATTGAAAAACACTCTAAAGCATTAGCATCACTAGGTCTTTCTTTTAAAGTAGGTTAACAACTTAAGCAAGGGCAGCAAATACCCAAGTGTATGAGGCGCTGAGAATATAACATGTTCTCAGCGCGCCTAAAGCGTCAAATACGGGCAACGGGCTGTGTGGTGCGGGGAAAACCTGCTACTACTGGTGTTATTTGTAATATTTCTTTAGCAGTGACTTCATGTCGCATCAAAGTTTTATAAAAGTATGAATTAAAGGATACAAGCAAACGAGAAGTAAAAATGTGAATAAGATTACGCAAATAGACGAGTTAGTATTATTTATTTTAGGTTTGGTTTTATGAAGGCCAGGTATAATTAAGAAGCTAACTTTGAACATTACTGAGGGAGTTTAGAAAATAGTGGGGCGATTGACGGGGCTCGAACCCGCGACAACCGGAATCACAATCCGGGGCTCTACCAACTGAGCTACAACCGCCACTACATACACCTTGTTTGGTGTGGCGCGCATAATACATAATATCCCCATGCTTGTGAAGCAAAAAATCAAAAAAATTTAAACTTATTATAAGTATTCTATATTTAAGCTATTGGCAACGGGCAACGGGCAACGGGCAACGGGCAACGGGCAACGGGCAACGGGCAACGGGCAGCCAGAACCCCTAACCCCTTAGTAAAACGTTGTTGCAAACACCTATTAAAGATTTACAATACTACAAACAATACCGCTAAACTGCTTAATAACGCTATCAGGAGTTAATATGGATTCAATACTCAATTGGCTGAATGAAAATTCAGGCTTAATCTTACACTATGGTATTCAAGCAGTTATAGCGCTTGTTATATTTTTACTCGGTGGCCGAATTGCCAAGTTTTGTGCAAATTTAACCGCTAAAGCATTCGACAAGAAGAAAGTAGATGTAGCGGTTTCATCGTTTGTATCTAGTATTGTGTATGCCATTGTATTTGCAGCCACTATTTTAATGGCGCTGTCACAAATTGGTATCGAAACCACGTCATTTATTGCTATTTTAGGTGCCGCAGGTTTAGCGGTTGGCTTAGCACTGCAAGGGTCGCTATCTAACTTTGCATCTGGTGTGCTAATTATTTTACTACGCCCATTTAAATCTGGTGACTACGTTGAAGCTGGCGGTAAAGCCGGTACGATTAAAAAAATTGAAATATTTTCTACTGAAATGCGCACTCCTGACAACAAAGTTATTGTAATGCCCAATTCAAAAATAATGTCAGATGCAATCATTAACTACTCGCGCGAAGCAACGCGTCGCGTTGATCTTGTGATTGGTGTTGGCTACGACGCCGATTTACGTAAAGCAAAAGAAGTACTTAAATCAGTACTAGATAACGAATCACGTATTTTAAAAGATCCTGCATACAACGTATCGGTTTCTGAACTTGCCGATTCAAGCGTTAACTTTATCGTACGCCCTTGGGTTAACTCAGAAGATTACTGGCCAACATACTGGTCGTTAATGGAAAACATTAAAATAGCGTTAGACGACGCTGATATTACCATTCCATTTCCACAAATGGATGTGCATTTGCACAAGCAAGACTAATTTTAAAAAGTTATTAAGGTAATGCTCACGTTAGGTTTGCTAACGTGCGCGCTGCTTTAAAGAGCATGAATATTTTTTACAGGGTTATTTTTTAATGAAACTTAAGCTTTTATCAATTTTAGTAGCAGCCTCAGCTACAACCAGTGCATTTGCATCAGAAGAAGAACAAAAAACCTGGGAAGTAACCAGTGAAGTGGGCGCTATCATTACCAGTGGTAATACCGAAACAACGACCTTAAAAGGTGGTATTAAAGTATTGCATAACTTAGAAAGTTGGAATAACGAGTATAAGTTAGACGGCATCTACAAAGAAGATGAAGTAGAAAACGACGCTGGCACAAAAGAAAAACAGCGTACTAACGAAAAGTACTCTATTTCAGCGCAGGGTAATTACAAATTAAACGAAAAGCATGCTCATTTATTTATTTATGGGTCGCACGTATCTGATTACTTTGGCGCATACCGAAGTGAATCAGTTATTTCAGCGGGTTATGGTTTACGTTTACTAAACGAGACAAACATGAAGCTAAACGCTGAAATTGGTCCGGGTTATAAGTATTTTAAGTATCCAGATATTAGCGAAGAGGTTGATGAAAACGGCAACTCATTAGCGGGTGAATACGAAGGCGAAGTGATTGCCTTAGGTAAAGTAGATTTTAGCTGGAAAATTTCAGACAACGCGCGTTTTACTCAGTTAGTGTCGGTAGAATACGGTGATACTAATACTAAAACCCGTTCAGAAAGCGCATTACTTACTAAAATCAATGGCTCACTGCAAATGAAAGTGGCTTACAATATAACCAACAACTCAGATGTGGCTGATGACAAAGAAGCAACAGATACAGAGACTTCACTAACACTTGTTTACAGTTTTTAAGCATACAAAAAGCATAATAATGGGTAAGCGTGCTTACCCATTTTTTTTATCTATAAAATGGTGTAGTATGCGGCGAATATTTATATTTTTTATCTTTTTTACTAAAGGGAAGCTTTGTGAAGTTAACTAATTTTTTTTCGGCAGTACTATTTTTCAGTATGCTTACCTCTACGTCGGCTATAGGGGCTGAAGAAAGAGTTCAGCCAACTGAACAACAGTTAGAGCAATTTAAAAAATTGCCAGAATCTCAACAGGAAGCTTTAGCAAAAAAATATGGTATAGACTTAAGTGCTTTAAAAAAGTCAAAAGATAAAGATTCTGATGATGAACTTTTAACACCTTCAGTACTTCCTCGAAATAGTAAAACTAAAATAGATGATGAGGAGTTTCAAACTGAAGAAGAGAAATTTAAACCGAAATCAGATGAACCAAAGCCATTTGGGTATGAGCTCTTCTCCGGTGAGCCAACAACATTTACCCCTTCTGAAAATGCTTTAGTTCCAGATAGTTACATTGTAGGGCCTGGCGATACTTTTACTATAAATTTATACGGTAAAGAGTCATCGAGTGAAGAAGTTGAAGTTGATAGAGAGGGGCGTTTAGCAATAGATAAATTGCAGCCAGTGTCTGTTTCGGGTATGCAATACAGTGAAGTAGTTAAACTTATAAAGGTTAAGGTTGAAAAAGAAATGATTGGTGTTGAGCCATTCGTTTCTATGGGAAAAACTAGAAGTATTAGGGTAATGGTTTTAGGTGAAGCTTATCTTGCAGGTGCTTATACCATTCCCGCACTGTCTTCTATCTCACATGCTTTATTTGTAAGTGGCGGTATTTCTGAAATTGGCTCTTTACGTAATATTCAGTTAAAACGAGCTGGTAAAACAATTCAAACTCTCGATTTGTATGATCTGCTAATTCGTGGTGATAGTTCAGATGATGTAATTTTAAAGCCAGGTGACGTAGTTTTTATTCCGACTGTAGGTAAACAGGTTACTGTGGATGGTGAGGTTCGTAGACCAGCTATTTTTGAGTTACAAGATAATGAATCAGTGCATGATTTAATTGAGATGGCAGGTGGCTTTAATGGAGCCGCTTATCCACAAAGAACAGTTGTAGAACGCTATACTGGTAATAGTTTCAAAACAATTCTGCAAATAGACTTAACAAATTCAGATTCTAAATATATTGCTAAAAACGGTGATAAAATAAAGGTACCTTCATCAAGTGAAGAGTTAAACGATGCAGTAACTTTACTCGGTGCTGTAACATATCCAGGTAATTATTCGTGGAGCGAAGGAGATAAAGTTAGCAAACTATTTACCTCGATCAAGAGTGATTTACTTCCGATAGCAGATTATGAATACGCTCTTATAATCAGGGAAGTAAATATCAAAGGTGATATAGAGGTGCATCAATTTTCACCACTTAAAGCGATTGCTAACAATCCTGAGCAAGATATAGAGCTAAAAGCACGTGACAAAGTGGTTGTTTTTAGTCGCTTTCAATCTAAAGAGGATGAGGAAATAGCATTAGACTCATTAGCTTTAACCCAAGAGCAAATTAAATTAAGAGAAAAAATGGCTTTATGGGATGATTTTGAGCAAAAACAATTTTATGAATTTATAGATTTAGGTGACTCCTTAGATAAGGAGCTTGCTGAGCAAGTTGAAAAACAACTTGCCGAAGAAGATAAAAATAGAGTTACCGCAATTACGGAAATTTTAAATAAAAAAGTTGAATTAGAAGATGACGAGTATTCATATTTCAGCAGAGAAAGACTCCTTAAGCCTATACTTGCTAAATTAAATCAGCAGGCGGGTTACAAAAGTAAAGTGCAAATTTACGCAATTCGTGGTGAGGTTTATCATGAAGGGATTTATCCTCGTCCGGTTAATGCCAATATAAATAAGGCAATTGCATCTGCAGGGGGGCTAAAAGAGTCAGCATTTCTTGAAAGTGCAGAGATAACGCGTTTTTCACCAAAAAATGCGGCAATGTTAGAGCATGTTAATATTAATTTAGATGAAGCAGTTAGTAATCCTACAAAAGAAAAGTTTCTGGTCCATAGTAAAGATTCAATCAATGTTTACCCAATACCTAATTGGCAGAAAGGACTAAAAGTAAGCTTATATGGTGAAGTTAAATTTCCTGGTGATTACGATATTCGTAAAGGTGAAAGTTTACGAGAAGTAATAAAAAGGGCTGGAGGGTTTACAGATTATTCTTACCCTGAAGGGGCTGTATTTACACGCGAAAATCTACGTTTTCAACAGCAACAGCAGCTAAACAAGTTGTCAGAAGACTTGCGAAGAGATATTACTTCTAAAAGCTTTAACAGCTCAATCACCGACTCATCGCTGAGTTATGAAGACATGAATAGCTTGATTAATGATTTGGCTAAAGTGAAAGCGGTGGGTCGTTTAGTTATAAATTTACCAGCTATTGTGGAGGGTAAATTAGATATCCCCCTAGAAGATAGCGATACGCTCTATATTCCAAGCAAACAAAACAGTATTAATGTTGTTGGTGAGGTTAACTTCTCTAGCTCACATTTATTTGATTCAGCTTTATCGGTTGATGACTACATCGGTAGAAGTGGTGGCTTTAAGCAGCGTGCAGACGAAGATCGTGTTTACATTATTAAAGCAAGCGGCCTAGTTAAAATACCAAATAATAATTCTTGGTTTGGTGTTGATCGCTCTGAAATACTAGAGCCAGGAGATACAGTCGTGGTGCCATTAGACACAGAGCACGTTGATAACTTAACTTTGTGGAGCACAGCAACACAAATACTTTATCAAATGGGTGTAGCCCTAGCTGCGGTTAGTTCACTGTAAATTATAAAGGTGTATGGAATGAAAATGAAAAAAAACAATGGTTTTACTATGATGGAACTACTCATAGTTATCGTAATCTTAGGACTTTTGGCATCTTTAGTTGCCCCCAAATTTTTCGGTAAATTGAGCACGGCAGAAAGAGGCATTGCAGCGACTCAAATGTCGGCCTTCGAAACAGCTATTGATACATATAGGCTTGATTTGGGTCGATACCCATCAAAATTAGAGCAACTAAGAAGTAGTGATGAGCCTAGATGGGATGGTCCTTACTTACCTAAAGATGTTCCTTTAGATCCATGGGGTAATCCATATGTCTATAGTCTTAATAACGATAAAATTAATCCTTATACTTTAATGTCATACGGTGCTGATGGGAAAGAAGGTGGTGAAGATAATAATGCAGATATAGTGCACCAATGATGACAATTGAACAATTGCTATTAGATAAATTTAATGTAACACAACAAGATTTATCTAAAGCTTTAAATTATCAACAAAAGTATGGTGGTAGAGTTGAACAAATTTTGGTTAATATGGGGAGTCTTCCAGATGATCAAGTTCAACATTTGCTCTCGCTATACTTAGAATTGCCGCTCTTTGATTTATTGGAGTGGCAAGATATAGAGCTGCCAACGCTTAGCTATAAAGAAAAAGAATTTTTACTAAAAAATAACTGGGTATTATTAGATAAAGATACGTGGAGCTTTGCGTGTCTTTACCCATTAAATTTATCTGTAAATAATTGGTTAGCAGAAAATGAGATTTCGGCTCGGTTGTATGTTGCATCAGCAACTGATATTCAAAATTTAGCTACTAAATTAAACATAGATGATGCGTTAGATTCTGATGATCTAGTAACCTCTGACGAAGAAGAAAAGTTAAGAGAGCTTGCATCAGAGGCGCCTACTGTTAACTTGCTTAACTCCTTAATTGGTAAAGCACTGAGACAGGGAGCCTCTGATATGCACTTAGAGCCTTATGAAGGAACCTATCGTGTAAGGTATCGTGTTGATGGCGTATTGCATGAGGTTGAGCGTCTAGCGCCCAAAATGCAATTACCTATAGTAACAAGATTAAAAATACTCTCGGGTATGGATATCGCGGAAAAAAGACGACCACAAGACGGTAAGATCGAGCTAAAAATATCTAATCAAGAAATAGATATCCGTGTTTCTTCTTTACCACTTAACGATGGTGAATCTGTTGTAATGCGCTTTTTGCGTAAAGATAATGTTCGCTATAACATGTCTGTACTAGGTCTATCTAGTGACATAGAAGCGTGTATAAAAGAGGATATAAAAACAACCTCGGGTGTTGTACTTCTAACTGGCCCAACGGGTTCTGGTAAAACAACGACTCTATATACTTTCTTGAATGCGCTTAATAATGACGATGTTAAAATCATAACCTTAGAAGATCCTGTTGAATACCAGCTTCCTGGAATAAATCAGGTGCAAGTTAATAGCGATATTGGTTTTGACTTTTCTGCGGGTCTGCGTTCTATAGTCCGTCAAGATCCTGATATTATAATGCTTGGGGAGATTCGAGATAAAGAAACTGCTCAAATAGCATTGCAATCGGCGCTAACTGGTCACTTAGTTTTTAGTACAGTGCATACAAATGATGCTGCAAGCGCATATACCCGTTTATTGGATCTCGGTGTAGAAGAGTTTTTACTTAATGCTGCACTTGTTTCTATTGTTGCCCAGCGATTAGCACGAAAAATATGCTCCCATTGCTCTGAGCCAGAAGAAGATTCAACATTATTAATCGAGAAGTATAAGCTTAAGGACTTCATAAAACGTTTTGGTATTAAAGCTATAAACTTGCAAAAAGGCAAAGGATGTCAGCACTGCTCTTTCACAGGTTATAAAGGACGGATGGCAGTTACTGAATATTTAGCGTGTGATGATACTATTAAATCCATCCCTAAAGATTCTGATTTTATAAATAAAGCAAAAAAGCATAATAATGATATGCAACGTAGAACATTGATTGAAGATGGCCTTTACAAAGCTGTATTAGGGCAAACAACGATTGCTGAAGTTTTACGGGTGGCAGGCTAAATTATGCTTTTTAAATACAAAGCTTACGACCACTCAGGTGCAAAAAGTGAAGGGGAAACTGAAGCTGATAGCAAGCAAGCAGCTATTACAGCAATTCAAGCAATGGGGTTATTTCCTTCTCATGTAGAAGAAGTAAAAGCAGATGCAATCTCATTATTTAAGAGCAATGCAATTACGCTTGCTGATCTTGAGTTTTTAACTGCAGAACTTAGCCTTTTGCTTGAATCAGGAGTTCGTATAGATAAAGGGATTGATATTATCAGGCGAACTAAAGCTAAAGCATCTTTGGCTAAGTTACTCGATGATTTAAATAAAAAGATAAAAAAGGGTAATAGCTTATCATCTGCTTGTCGAGATTACCCTGAAGTATTTGATGAGTTGTACTGTAACTTAATTGAGCTCGGTGAAGCATCAGGTAATCTGAGTGAAGTGTTTGCCGACTTAGCAAAAGACTTAAAATTTAAAAGAGATCTGCGCAGTAAAATCATAGGCTCACTCACTTATCCAATCGTAATTTTTGCGGTTTGTATAATGAGCGTAGTGTTTATATTTAACTTTATTATACCGAAAATGGCGAGCATGTTTGCAGGGGCTGATGACCTGCCTTGGTATACATCGTTTATGCTTAGTATGAGTGACTGGATGGTCCAATACCAAGGCTTTTTATTTGTGGGCCTCATACTATCTATATTTCTTTGCATTTATTCATTAAAACAACCAAGAATACTTCGGTGGTGGCAAGGGGTATCTTTAAAGTTACCCATTATTTCAAATGCTGTTATAACTATCGAGAGAATCCGCTTCAATAGCGGCTTATCTATGATGCTTAAGTCGGGTATCCCTATAGACAAAGCCCTAGGGCTTTCGGCAGGTAATATTCGTAACTATCATTTGCGCAGAGAGATTGAAATCGCAAAACAAAAAGTAAAAAGAGGTAGTTCACTTTCACCAGCTTTACAGCAAACATCTATATATCCAGCTTTTTTTGTTTCATTACTCGAGGTTGGTGAAGAGTCAGGAAATCTTGAAAGAGTATTTGAAGAAATAGCCAATCGCTCAAGGGTGGACTTTGAAAGTTGGACCGAAAAAATGACTACATTATTAGAACCTTTAATGATACTCATCATGGGGGGGATTGTAGGCGGTGTTGTTGTAATTATGCTACTTAGCATGGTTTCTATGAATGATGTTGGATTATAGTGTTTAAAATTAAAGGTTTTACATTAATCGAACTCATGGTTGTAATGGCTGTAGTCGCACTCCTGGTCGGCTTAGTGGGGCCATTGACTATGCAGCAGCTAGACAAAGCACAAGCTAAGGCTGAGTTACTAAATTTAAAAAGAGAGTTAGTAGCAGTAAGTCAAAGAGCTTTTTTTTCAGATATGCAATTAACGGCTAAATTAGCAGGAAAAGAGCTTAGTGTGTTTTCTGAAGATAACCAAACAATCATTTATAACAAAAACTTTGACTACCTTTTTTTTCAACCGCAAGAGATCGTGTTTAATAATATTGGTTTTGTCTCCTTGACTTCTATAAATGCAAACTACCGAGACGAGCCTTTAACTATAAATTTAAACGACTTAATAAATAAACCTTACGCATTTAACCAAAATAATGTGGGCTTCTGACATGCAGTACACAAAGAAACAGTCAGGATTTACGCTTATAGAAGTGCTTGTCGCGAGTGTTATATTATTTTCATCAATTGCTATTGTAGGTGTTGTTTATAAAGGGGTATTGGTTTCAACAGTAAAAGCAGAAAAGCATATGCATTTAACGAGTGTTGTCTCTACGGCTGTTGATAAAATAGAAAGAAAATTAAAAACCATCGGTAATAGCGCTCAACAGGAAGATTCTGGGACTTTTGTTCTTCTAGGTGTTACAGCAAATTGGCATGCAGTACTTGTGCAAAGTAAGTCACCCCCTGATTTATTTGATCCTGACTCAGGCAAATCTGTACAAATTGAGAAAAAATATAATCTCTGGCGAGTCGAGCTAAAGCTTAATTATAAAGGAACATCGCAAGTTTATAACTTTTCAGGATTAAACTGGAGTGATTAAAGTGCAATCGAAAGGTTTTACACTTATAGAGTTGTTAATTACCATTTCTATTTTAAGTGCCTTAATTTTTACCGGCACCTTCAGCTATCAAATGTTAGCTAATCGATGGCAAGAAGAAGTGGGTACTTATAATAAAACGCTTGCAAATAGTAAGGGAATTTCATTACTTTCCAGAATACTGCATGGTGTAGCCCCGTATATTATTATTGATGAAAGAGAAAATAAAAGGCCAGGTCTGCTTTTTGTTGGCAATGAAAATAAGCTTTTTGGAGTGACGCAACAAGGGTTGTTTTCTGGTAAATACCCTGAAATTTTTAGGTTAACATTAGAGCAACAAGAAAATAAAAAGTATAATTTAATTTACCAGTCAGTCAGTACTAAAAACCAGTCTATTTTTACTACTCAGCAAGAAATCGCATTTGAACATAACTACTTGCTACTTGAAAACATAGATGAACTTGTCTTTTCCTACCGAGGTTGGGATAACTTGCCCTCTATGTCCATACAAAAAGAAGCACAAGAGCAACCAAAAGTAACAAATGAATACTCAGGCATTAATAAGCAGTTGTTACCTTTAAATATAATGACTACGTTAACAATTAACTCAGAAACAATGATGATCGAGGTTGACTCTGGCAGAGATTCGCTGCAGCATACCACCCTATATTTAGGAAATAACTCATGAATCAAGCCGCAGGTATCGCGCTGATTCAAGTGCTACTGATTACTGCATTATTGTCGGTGTTTGCTCTATTTTTGAATCAAGGAGCATCTAGGCATATTCACCTTTCTATGCTTGCTCAACAAAGAGCTGAGGCTGAAATATTATTGCACTCAGCTAAAAATGAGCTGTTATATACATTGTTAACTGAGTCTCTGTTATACCCTGCAATTGGTAGTAGCGAGAGCATTTCGCAAACCGCGAGTAGAGCAATACAGGACAAATGGAATTTTCATAACCAGGCATTTCCATTGTCAGAAAATGTAAAAATAAAAATTCAAGATCAATCCGCATTACTGAATGTAAACTTTTTTCCAAGCGCTCGTTTAGTCAAACTATTAACATCTTCTGGAGCCTCTCCCAAAAGAGCAAAGCAAATAACGGACACCTTGCTAGATTGGCTTGATGCTGATAACATCCCTCGAGAACTAGGCAATGATAGCTTTATGTCAAGTAATATCCGAAACGGCAAAATAGTTGATATAACAGAGATAGAAAAAGCGCTTGTTTTAACCGAAGATGAAAAAAAAGTACTATATAGTAACTTGAGTGTTTTCTCGCGGGGCGATTTAAATATTATGTCTGCTAGTAAAGAGCTTATAGCCTCTATGAGTACACTAGAAAAGGCAGAGTTTGTTACCCAGTTACGCGAGCAAGGTAAATTAAATATTGGTGACTTTAAAGAATATACCGGCATTGAATATCAAGACGGTATAAGGTTTGCATCTTCGAATAGACTTGGTGTTCAGCTGCTTATAAACTATAAAAATATTTCACTGAGTAAAAACTTTGTATTAAAAATTTCTCCTTATGCAAAAAACAAGACTCCCCCCTACGACTTACTGTTAGAGCGCAACTAATCATTATGTTTTTAAATGTTAACTCAATAAAACAGCGGATACGCGGTTTATTAAAATCCTTATGGCGTTTTGTTGGCTACTATGACGGAAATTTTTATCAGTTTGTTTACACTGAACAAGAAGGTCTTACTTTAGAGCCGATTAAAAATAAGAAGAAGCCTAAAATATTGATCATTTCATGTGGCAGCTATGCAGAGGAGCATATGTCACTCCCAGTGGTAGATAAAAAAGAGCTACGACAACTACTAAAGCTTCAAACCGAAGTTAACCAAGCTACTTTAGTGTGCGAAATTCAATCTGATAAAAGCATAGTGAATCGCTGGCAGTTACCTGATTTTAAATACCATCCTTTTTTCATAATTCCTGAGTCAGTTTTAATTACTAAAAAGTGCCGAGAGAGTGAAGCGTTAGTAGTTGAGGAAGGGGTTAATTCGACTATTTTTGCTTTAATTGGCAAAGTAACATATAGCGGCCAATTGAAAGGAGTGATTAATACAGCTAAACGCTTCGCTATGTCGGTGGGCATGCAATTAGAAACAACAACAACGCTCAGTCAAAAAGGCAAACTAGCACGTTTTGAAAGTGGCATTAAACAATTAACTTTTAAAGAGCTAGTTGCGTTCACCTCACTTAAAGCTAAAGCGGATAAAAGTAAACTTTTAGTCAGTCTTTCATTACCAGCTGTCGCTATTGTTAGTGCTTATCTACTGGTTAGCTCATTGTTTTTAATATTAAAAACAGAATACCTAGATTATCAAACCTCTACTATCGAACAGCAGCTAGGCGAACTCCTGAGGTTACAATCTGAAGTTGAAGAGCAGCAGGCAAGCTACCTTTCCTATATTGAGATACTTAACAATCAAACTGATTATACAGGGCTGCTAGTGTCACTTATCCCAGTTTTTGAACAAGTTAGGTTAACAAGCGTTATTTATGAAAATGGTCGTTATATCGTAAGGGGTGAAATTGAAAAAGCATCTGACTTCTTAGATTTAATTGCCGCAGAACCAAATGTTGATGATGCTAAATTTGATTTCGCAGTCATAAAAAGTAGAGCAAGAGAGCGCTTTGTTATTAGCTTTAAACTCGCTGAAAAATTAATAATACCTGAAAATGAAGAACCTACCTTAGAGGAGCCAGAACAAAATGGCTGAGTTAAAAAAGCATGCGCTCGCTTTATACCTTATAGGTGTACTTATTTTACTAAAATTTATACTTGTGCCTGTTATTGATTGGCAAGACAGTGTAATAGCAGAGCATCAACTTAAACAAAGAAAGCTAAGCAAAGCTAATACGTTACTTAACAACAAAGCAACGTTGCAAGAGCAAGCCGCTAATTTAGAAGAAAAACTGCTAAATGTCGCCCCGTATTTTTATTCTTGGCAAGAAGAGAGTGTATTTAAACGCGAACAACAACAAATAATTGAAACAGAGCTTGCAAAGTTTGACCTACGTAGTAAGCGAATTGGTTGGAAAGAGAGTTTTCCCACTGATGGGCAAAAAGTGATTAAATATAATATTGAATATTCATTTGAGGGTAGCGGTTATCAAGTTATAAATTACTTAGTCGCATTAAAAAAACATCAATATTTAACTGATACACCACAAACAAACTTCTCATTTCGTGGGCAAGGTGCGGGCAAGCTAGGTATTATCTCAGTATTCCTAAGTCGTAATTATTATATGCAACTAGAGGGGAGTAACCTAGATGATAAATAAACATGACCTCTTATTAAGGGTAAAAGAGCCTGTTATTATCGCCAGTGTTGTAGTTGCACTGATGTGGATTGTAAATGATTTATCAGTACGTATTATTAAGCCTATTTCTAATAAAGCTGAGATTAATGAAGTTTCAATAGAGCAAGCAAAGGTTAAAAATAATATTACAGCCCAAGAGGGCGCTAAGTTAATAGCCTTGTATGACGTTTATAAACCCAATGCCACAGAAGACACTGCAGCCTCAGAACCTGAAGGTTTAACCAAGGAGCAGCAACTAAGGCAAAGTGGCTTATTAACCGAGGTATTTATTGATAACAACAAGCTGACTTTAAAAGCGATTATTCAATTGCAGCAAACAAATAAAAAAGTGGCACTTATTGATGTGATGAATATTAAAGAACAGCAGCATGAACTAAAACGCTTTGACGATCAAAATCAAGTGTACGGTTATACACTCGAAGTATTAAATAATACCCAAGTAAAACTAACTGCTCAACATGAGCAGCAAACGCAAGAAATTATATTATCTATGTTTAAAGACATTGCGCCTGCAACTAAGAGTCAATAAAGGTTTATTATGAAAAATGTTCACTTTTCAAGCCTGTGTGTAGTAACCAGCTTTGCTTTGGTTGCATGTACAACAACGAATCAAGAAATTCAATCCAACGTTTTCGAGCCAAAAACGTCATACTTAAAAACGAATGATAAAGTAGTCACTGTTGAAAATGCAGAATTAGTTGACGGCAAGAAAAAACAACAACTACAACAGCAAAGTGGTCGGTTTAATTATGTTGAAGGATTTAAAACACCAGAACAAAAAGCGCAGGTTACTGACGATGTGATAGAGCAGTTTAGTGATAAGCGTGAATTAAAAATAGCCTCTGATGGGCTTACGCTTCAAGATTACCTGCACCAAGTGTTAGGTGAACAACTTGCAGTGAGCTATATACTGGCTGATGATATAAAAAATGATACGCAAACGGTTACTTTAAATATTCAACAATCATTAACTGAACGTAAGTTATACCTTTTAACTGAAAAGCTATTAGATGAGCGCGGTTATACAGTGCGTTTTAGTGATAATATTTTTTACATCCATAAAAAAGATAATAACACCGGTAATAAAGACGTTACCTATGGGTACGGTAATAAAGTATCAGATATTCCGCAAACATCTGGCGAAATCGTGCAGATGGTGCCTTATGAGTATGGCCTGCAAATGTCTATGAGTAACACCTTAAGACAAATGATAGGGGTTAAGTCATCAACTGATACCGATCGTAATAGCATTAATGTTTTTGGTAAACGTAATGAAATAATAAAGGCATTAGAGCTAATACAATTACTTGATCGCCCATCGCTTGTTAATCGTCGAATTGGTATTTATGAATCCACTTACGTCAATGGTATGGAGCTGCTTGATAAGCTGACTGAGTTATTAAAGCAAGAGGGCATTAAGTTTGGTACAGGTAGCGATACCTCAAGCGCGGTAACTGCAGTTAACATTGAAAAGCAGGGTAAAATAGTTTTTTTTGCTAACAGTGAAGCGCTAATAGAGCGCGCAGTATACTGGGCAAAACAAATAGATAAACCCATAGACAGCGCCGAAAAGCAGTACTTTATTTATCAGCCACAATACTCTCGCGCTCTAGATATGGGGGAAAGTTTAGAGGCGTTAATTGGTGGCGGTAGTGCTCGTTTAAGTAACACCACCTCAGCCTCTAGTGAAAACAGTAACACACCAAGACGCAGAGGGGCATTAAGTGCCAGCTCAGATGATTTAAAAATGGTGATTGATGAGCGCTCAAACTCGGTGATATTTTTTACCACCGGCGAAAAGTATCAACAGTTATTACCACTCGTTAAACGCTTAGATATTTTACCAAAGCAAATTATGCTAGAAGTGGTCATTGCTGAAGTATCGCTTACTGACGAATTTAAACGCGGCGTTGAATTTGCTTTAAAAAGCAAAGGTCGTTATAGCGCCTCAACCTCGGGTGCCTTTATGGGTGATACAGGAACATTTGGAGGCTTAACCTACGCACTAACCAGCGGGGTAGACGCTCTAAATATTAGTTTATTTCAAAGTAACTCGTTAGTACGCATACTTTCGCGTCCTTCATTAGTGGTGCGAGACGGCGTGAATGCCAATATTAGTATAGGCACTGATATTCCTATTGTTGGCTCAACCACCAGTGCACCGCTTGACGATGCAGGCAGGCAAACCACCACGATTGAATACCGTAAAACGGGTGTGCAACTCGGTGTTACCCCCACAGTGAACGCCCAAGGGATAGTACTGATGGAAATAGACCAAAAAATCTCTAACCAAGTTAAAAATGGCTCTACGTTATCGGGTAACCCAAGTGTATTTGAGCGCACGATAAAAACTGAGGTCGTGGCACAAAGTGGCGAAACCATTATTTTAGGCGGTTTAATTAGCGAAAACAGAACCACACAAGATTCATCAGTGCCGTTTTTTTCAAGCATTCCAATTTTAGGTGAGTTATTTAAAGCCGATACTATTGATGGCGATAAAACAGAGTTAGTATTAATGGTCACCCCTCGGGTGATTGAAAACGCATCAGAGTGGGATGATTTAAAACAGCAATTTGAATCGTCATTTAGTAACTTAAAAATTAACTAGTTAAACTTAGGTTTACTTGGCCAAGTTTATTATTGGTTTTATATAGTTAAACACAATAATTGGCTCGTTTAAAAGTATGGTTTTTTGTAGCAAAGCTAGTTTTTTTTGCTCAACTACCTTATATTGCAAAGGTTAATAACGCCATAACGTAGTGCACCATTAACGTTAGTTAATGTTAGTCATAAATTTGTCATGTGCTTTTTATACTATGTGCGCTTTATGCATTATAAATGCCTTTAATTAGCTGAAAAAATAGCCTATTTTTTATGGTTTTAATTAAGCTGAAAAGGTTGATTAGTTTAAAAAAGTTAAGTACACTCGTTTGGCGTTAACAAGTTTGTTAATTGCATGTTGTTCAATTTGTATCATTTAAACTAGTTTGTTTAAGGGAATACCTTTTGATTGCAAATTGAACAGTCAAACAATTACTAGTTGACATTAAAGGGTTAATATCTATACGCTTTAATTGTTTGGCTGTTGCTTAGGCGACGGCCTAAGTAAAATAAAAATATGTGGGTTAGCAGTTAACAAATTAATAAACTGTTATCCCAGTTTCATGAAACTTAAGGAAATGAAATTATGTTTAAGAAAACTCTACTAGCATTAGCTGTAGCTGGTGTATCTATCACTGCTACTGCTGCAACAGTTAAAACTGGCGTATCTGCTGATGCTACAACTGCTGCTGATGCTGCAACCGCTCTTGTTAAGCGCATTGGTGATAAAAAGTCAGGCCTTGGTGTTGATAATGTTTTTGGTGGTGCTACTGATGATAACTGTGAACAGTTAGCCACTGAATATAGTGCTACAGTAATCGAAACAGCAACTATTACTACAGGTAGTGATCACACTGCTACGTTTGGTACTGCTACTAAAGGTAACACAAATAATGTTGTTGAATATACAGCAGCTAAAGCTTGTACAGTTTATTTAGCGGCTGAAACGTCTTCAGCTACTACTAAAGACGGTGTTGAGTACTCAACAGTTAAAGCTATCGAAATCAAGCCAGTAGTTGTTGCTGGTATTGGTGGTTACAAAGACGAAGATACACTAACATTCAAAATCTCTGGTGCTAAATTAGATACTTCTAAAACAGTTTCTCCTCAGATTGTTGTTGATACACTAGGTACTTCAACAGGTAACGTTACATTCGACGTGCTAGATATCGAAGAAGACCAAGTTCGTTTCACTGTTCAAGGTGCTAACGCTCAAAACGATTTCGTACGTGGCGGTGCTGCATTACAACTAAGTGGTTTATTCTTAGACTCTACTGGTCTTAGCAACTCTACTTCAGTAACAATTAACTCATTTGCTACTAACACATCTGGTACTCAGTTTGACGTAGCAAAAGCTGCTGTAATTACTACGCTTGTACCACAGTACTCAGCTGAAGTAACTACTGCTTTTGACGCTGACATCGATGTTGGTAAAGATCGTCAAGAATTTGCTAACGGCACTGGCGATACACTTACTCTTAAAGTAGAGAAAAACACAGATAACCTAGAGCTAGTACCGGCTACTGCTACTTACGTTATTGCTGGTGATTTCTCTTGGATGCTTGATGATGACATCGATGCAAACGAAGATGGTAAATTATCTTCTACTGAAATCGGTTCAGCTGTAGCATACGCTGGTACTAACGATACTGTAGCTAGTTACGCACTTAACTCTACTAATACTGAGTTAACAGTTAAAACTACTGTAGTTGCTCCTGTTGATGCTGCTCCTGCATTCACTTTCACAGTACCTGGTTACGACCAAGGTAAACTTGAAAACGTAATGATTCCAGTACAGTCTTTCACAGCTAAAGTAGACGTGTTAAGCGACAAGTCTATCGGTAGCGGTGCAGCTAACATGCCAGCTCTAGCTGCATCTTCAGCAGGTGCTTGGGAACTTAACGGTTCAGTAGTAGTACTACCATACATTCCGTTTGGTCCTAACACGCAACCAATCTTACGCCACACAAATGCGGGAACTCGCGTTGGTGATGTAAGCATGCGTTACATGATCGAAGGCGAAGACGTAACTTGGAAAGCACTTCCAGCTGCTAGCTTAAAAGATGTTAAACCAGGTGTTCGTAACATCCTTTCACTTGTAACTGACGCGCTTAAAGCTGAAGGCTACGATGCATCTGCAACTGGCTTTAAAGCAGCAATCGAAGTTGTTACTAACGTTCCTTCACGTGACGTTCACGTGTTTGCAGGCGCTAAAGTAGATAGCTCTGATTCTTCACGCATCAACTTAGGTTCTTACAAAACTAACAACTAATATTAGTTGTATTTTGTAAATAAAAAGCGGGCTTATGCCCGCTTTTTTTATGTTAATAAATAATAGGTTTTAATATGGCCATCGACTTAATTAATGATTTAATCACTAAAAAAAAATATAAAAAAGCGCAGCAATTAATTAAAAAACACCTTAAACAACACGGTGAGTCATTGGAATTATTGGAGCTAGAAGCCCATTGCTGCTTTTATTTAAAGCAACTTAAACAAAGTGTGATTATTTATAAAAAGCTACTTAATTACTCTGTAAGCAATGCAACAAGAGTTGGTTTTTTAAATAACTTAGCTGTTACTTATAATCAGTTAAAGCAGCCAGATTTAATCCTCGATACCTACAAACAATCAATTAATTTAGACCCAAGTGCAAACAATGCTTTTGCCCGTGAGCAATACTGCATAACGGCAATTCAAAATAACCAGCCAAGCGACGTACTTGACTATATTGACCCTTTGCTGAGTCTTGCCGATTACTCAGATAATGCGCATATAATGAAACTAGACGCCGCAATACAGGTAGGTAATATTCAAGCAGTTGAAAGTACATTAAAAAAACTACAACTAATACTTAGTAGTTTTAAAGATACACATGTCACCTTGTTAATGAATGTGCTTAAAAAGCATGGCTATAATGAGCAATTAAAGACCTTGTTAGTGGCAAATAAGGCGCGGTTTGCTGCTATGCCTTGGTATGATGAGCTGATGAGTGAGCAGCCAAAAACCACGACAGAACGAGTTACCCCCCAGCGTGAAAACTATCGCGTTGAAGGAAGTAATAAAATACTAGTAAAGCAAATAAACAAGTTAATCAATACCAATGAACAAGCAGGGGCATTTTTTAGCCCGCTAATTGATATTGTGGCAAACGAACATGGTTTATCGATTAAAACCCCTTATCCGGTAATTAAAAATACCCCCTTAATTAATATACCGCTTACCTGTATGCCATTATTGTGTGATTATGATTTAACGGTAAATAATAATAACCTATTGTGTAAGCCACACAATCAACAATGCAATTCTGCTGCTAATGATACTATGGCACTAATGGTAGACATTTATAATCAAACTAATAAGTTAAAAGAGTGGCAGCAAAGCTCAGTGTTTTTTAGCTTGGCAAATCATCCAGAACTTTTGAGTAGTTTGGTGGCGGGGAAAAAACATGTATTTAAAATAATGAATTTTTATAAGCTACAGCTTGAAAATAAAAAAGATAAGTTATTGTTAGACAGCTTTCTTGGCGCACGGATATTTGGCTATAAAAAAGAACAATTAGCGCGTCAAAATATTAAAGTAGAAGGCGATTCTGAAGCTGGGCTATTATCGGTAATCGATTTTATTAACCATCGTTTAGCTTCAAGTTACTATCAAGATAGCAGTCAAGGAATAGGTATTAGCTCACCAGCAGGACAAGGTGAAAATGATGAGTTATTCGTACAATACAACTATTTTGATCCGCTAAGTACGCTATTAATTTATGGCTTTGTTGATTTGAGCTCACCTTTTTTGTTTAGCGTACCTGTTAACATGCAATTGGCCGATGGGCGGGAAGCGCAGGTTTTGGGTAATAACCCGTTTGGCAATGAGACGGTGTCTGCTAGCGCAAAACATTTGGCCAAATATGTCCCTAACATTATAAAAATAGACAAAGGCATTACACTTGATAGTTTATCTATCCCTGATTTAACGAATATAAACCAATTACGAGACGTGCTTACAACGGTTGTGAAAAGTGTCGCTTTAAATGATAACTTAACAGACTCTGCGTTAATGGCTGAAGTGTACTCACTTGAAAAGCAACTGTTACAACTAAACTTAAAATATTGGCACCATTTAGAACAGTTGTTTAATCAGCAAGATAACGTGCCCGTAATAGCAACTGAGCAGCTTGAGTCATTGATTGGTTTTGCTAAAAAACACATTAGCCAATACGCAAATCATTTTGGTACTGCTTTGTTTTAATAAACAAGTCCCTGTAAATGGCTGT
The DNA here is from genome assembly GCF_013394165.1 of Pseudoalteromonas sp. Scap06. NCBI lineage: Bacteria > Pseudomonadati > Pseudomonadota > Gammaproteobacteria > Alteromonadales > Pseudoalteromonadaceae > Pseudoalteromonas > Pseudoalteromonas sp. Scap06. Next base: position 475,569 of record NZ_CP041330.1, read on the forward strand.
GTTTGTATAAAAAAGCACTGCCTTTTATTTGCGGCTATTTAGTTTTACAAACTGTATTGCTAAAGAGTTTTTGGTAAAATATTGATTTTAGTTGGATAAAAAAGTGTGGCAACGAGTTAAATATTGGCTTTTTTCCAAGCGCTATTTAAAACAGCGGGTAGCGTTTTTACATCAGCAGCTTTTAATAAGCCAACAGCGTTTACTGGCTCAGCAAGGTCTTACGCTCAACGCTGAAAATGGTGAGGCTGAGAGTATTGATTGCGTTGTGTCACTAACCAGTTATGGCAAGCGTATAGCAACGCTGCATTACACGTTATACAGTCTATTAAACCAAACAGTTAAACCACAGCAAATTATAGTATGGTTAGCCCATGGCGAAGTACTAACCGCTGAACTAAAAAAACTAGAATCATATATTACATTTAACTGGTGTGAGGATTTGCGCTCTTACAAAAAGCTGATTCCTAGTTTACGTTTGCAGTTGGGTGTACCCATTATTACTTTTGACGACGATATTATTTACCCCGTTAATCAAATTGAGCAACTTTACAAACAACATTTAGTTTACCCAAGCGCTATTATTTGCCACAGAGCCCATAAGGTTACGTTTGACTCTACTGGCCATATTGCTCCTTATTCGCAATGGCAGTTTGATAGCAATGAGAAACTACCTAGTTATTTACTGATGCCTATTGGCATAGGGGGAGTGCTGTACCCTGAAAATTGCTTTGCCGAAGAAGTAACTAATACCGAACTATGCATGGCACTATGCCCAACGGCAGATGATATTTGGTTTAAATTTATGACGCTTAAAAAAGGCATAAAAATAAAACTGGTTGCAAACCCTACGCCTTATAAAGATTATTTGCATGTTGTAGGCACACAAGCACACAGTTTATGGCTACATAATAAAACAGCCAATGATGCTCAATTAGCTAACGTGGTTGGCTTTGATGAAACTCTTTTGGCTAAGTTGAGGCAGTAAATGACCATTTTAAAGCGTTTATTAAAGCGCTTCCCTTTTTGCGTGTATCCTTATAAACCTTATATGCACAAATATAAGTGTATTTTTATTCATATTCCCAAAAATGCGGGCTCAAGTGTTATGAAAGCCTTAGGCGATAGTGGCGGGCGCTTTCATGTGGAATCGGGGTATTACAATGAGGTGAATGACTACTTTTATAAAAAGTATCACCGCTTTGCCATTGTAAGGCATCCGTTAGAGCGATTATTTTCAGCTTATAAGTACAGCTTGCAAGGTGGTAATGGCTCACAAAGTGATAAGTTATTAGCAGATAAAATTAAAAGTAATAGCCATGACTTTGCCAGCTTTGTCGATGTATTATTAGATATGCACTTTATAATGCAGCACAAATTGTTTAAGCCGCAGTACTTATTTGTATGCAAAAGCGATTTAGCCTTAAATATAGATACCGTTTTACATTTTGAAAAGCTAGCTGAGCAGTGGCCTGCTTTTGCTAAAAAGCATAATTTGCCAAACAGTTTAGAATTTATTAACCGCTCTGAAAAAGTGAGCTTACCTATATTAACAAGCGCTCAGTATAAAAAGATTAACCAATTATATTATTTTGATTTTGAGCTCTTTGGCTATACCCCAATTGATGTTAATTAAATCATTAAGTGCATTTATTGCCGGCTCTTTTTCTATTAAGTTACTTACTGCACTTTCCAGTTTGGGGGTATTTGCGCTTTTTGCACAACAACTTGGCGTTAACGAATTTGGTTTGCTTGTTTTGTGCCTGAGTATGTCGTTGTTAATGTCGGGCTTGGCAAAGTTAGGCTTAGAAAATTTAATTGTTCGTTTTGGCGCACAGTTTAATGATTTAGATTTGGGTAGGCTATACGTATTAAGTCATGTAATCGCTTTATCAAGCTGCGGCTTATTAACGGTATTGGTTTTATCTTTTGATACACAGATAGCTTTGTGGTTTTCTGTCGAAAGGTTAAATGACTTATTGCCCTTAATCTGTATGCAAACCTTACTGTTAGCATTGCAAAGCATTAATTCGTCAGTTTTAAATTCACGACACAAAATTATTCATAGTGTTTGTTTTTCTGGTTTTATTAGTAACCTGCTAATTTTATTAACCGCGCTATTTTTCAAGCCAGATACAGCATTACATGCGTTTAAAATAGTACTTGGTTGTACAGCTGTTAGTTTAATTTTTTCCTACGTGGCCTCTCTCTTTTATTGCACACCAAGCTTTGATGGCCTAAAAACGCTTCCGCTTAAAAAATTAAGAAAGGCGAATAAGCATTATTTTGTCATTGCATTTTCAGCATTGCTAACACAGCAGCTGGCTAATTTATTGGTTGCTAAATACGCTAGCTTGGCTGATGTTGCAATGCTATCCATTGCTTTGAAAGTGGCGGTACTGTTTAGTTACCCTTTACAGGCTGTTAATGCGGTATGTAGCCCATACTATGCTCGCTTTTTTAGTGCGGGTAAGTTTTATAATATCAAGCAGTTAGCAAGAGAAACACGTATTTTACTAACCGTTATAGCGACGGCTGGAATACTCGTTGTTTATTTTTGTATTGATATTATGCTTTCACTAATAGGTGAAGAGTATGTACAAGCTGCTACGTATATAAAAATATTAGCCATTGGCCAATGGGTTAATTTAAGTTGTGGCTCAGCGGTTGTTATTTTATTAATGACAGGGCATGAGAGAATACACCAATATCAAAATTTATTTATAACCATTTTATTTTTATTAATGTTGTGGGTATTTACGCCTATTTATGGTGGTATTGCTGCGGCGTGCCTTGTTGCAGCTTCAATGATTGCGAAAAACCTAGTGAGTTTATTCGTTGTTTATAAACGAGTATTTAAGATGAGTGCCGATGATTTCTAAATTTGATAAATGTTTATTTGTTCATATTCCAAAAGTAGCAGGGCAAAGTATTGAAAGTGTGTTTTTAAAGCGTGCTGGGTTTGAGTGGCATGAACGTGCTCCATTCTTACTTAAGGCTAATACTAATAAAGAGTTAGGCCCTCCTAGGCTGGCCCATTTAACAGCAAATGAATATGTTGAACTCGGATATTTAACTGAGGAGCGCTTTTCTGAATTATATCGGTTTAGTTTTGTGCGCAATCCTTGGGAGCGCATTTTGTCTGAATATAAATACAGAGGCTATAAGTGCTCTTTTAAAGACTTTTTATTAAAGTCTTTCCCAACCGAGAAAGATGATAATTATGCCTCTGGTGATGATCTGTACAGGCATGTGATACCGCAGGCTGAGTTTGTTTGTAATCGTCAAGGAGAGCTTTTAGTCGATTTTATTGGTCGTTTTGAGACGCTATCAAGTGACTTTGCTAAAGTGAGTAAGGCAATTACCGGCAGCCCTCTTGCTCTGCCTCATAAAAATAAAACAACATCAAAATTTAAAAGTGTTTTTCAGCCTAAAGCTAAATACTATACGGACTATTATTGTGATATTACCGAGCGTTTTGTAGAGCGTTATTATGCGCAAGATATAGAGCTATTTAACTACTCTTTTGGCGCTTAGTTTTTGTTGAAATGGCTGCTCTATAAACTTATAGGTAATAGCTGAAATTAAGCATGTGATTAATATTATTGCTGTATTTAAAAAGGGTGCAGCAGATGTGTTGTATATATCGGCTAAAGGGGTATTGATTGGTAATCCTTTTTTTGCAAAAAAGTACTGCCATATATTTATAATGATATTAATGACTAAGAAGTGGGTAAGGTATATTGAGTAGGATATTTTACCTAAATATTGCATAGTTTTTGTTTTAAGGAGCGTTGAAATTACTCCGTTTGATGCGCTAAAGTAATAAATGCTTAATGTAAAAACTAAAAATGTAGTTAGTTGGCCTAGTTTATATTTTGCTAAAATGGTTATGCAGCTTATTACTGCTAATAATAATACGACCTCTATTATCGCAACCTTAAGCTTTGAACTGTAATTTAGCTCGGTTTTCTCTTTAATAATAAATACACTAACACCAAGAAAAAATCCTCCAATAGCTCTTATAAACCCTAGATCAAATGTTCTTAAAAGTGTGATGGGTTTAAGGATATAAAGCGTTGTATATGCAAGAACAATTAAAAAAATTGACCACTGCAGTAAATTTTTGACTCTTATGCTCTTTGCGACTACAAAAAAAAGTAAATAAGTATAAAATTCAGCGCCTATGCTCCAAGATGGGGCATTCCATGTTAGTTGGTCATCTAAATTATGTGCGTTGAGGAGTAATAAATTAAGAATAAAAGAAGTGAAATCGTTATTTATAAAAGGGTCTGTATTTCCCAAGTTGAATTGAGTATAAAGTAAGTGTTTTAGAGAGAGAAACATTAACCAGGCTAATAATAACGTTAAGTGTAACGGGTAAATACGAGCAAAACGATTTTGCATATAGGTTTTAAAGTTTAAACTATCGATTTTACTTTTGTATGCATGGGCAATGACAAACCCCGATAGTATAAAGAAAAAATCAACGAAAATGTCGCTATTAGATATAAACGTTGTTTTGTATCCGTAAAAAAAGGGGGAGTGGAATAATAAAACCAATAATGCAGCCAACCCTCGAAATGCATCTAAGTTAGTATATCTTTGCTTTTCCACTGGTATCCTTGTTGTAAATCTGATTAAGCTTTTTTGCAATATAAATTGATAATTCAATTTCCTCCTATTCTAATTTAAAACTGAAATTAATAGTAGTGGACTTTGGTTTGCTAAGTATTAATTAAAACTTTCAAGTTTAAAAGGGGTTAGCTAATCTAGTGCTTATAAGTTACTTTTTAGATAAAAAATTAATGATTCATATAAATTGATATAATCCTAATCAATTTATATTAGGTATAGCTTTTTTGTAATTTAGTAATAAAAAGTGTGTTTTTTTGTTTTCACTCATTCATCCTTATGAATTTGTTGGTATTTTTGCTTGTTTTTGAATTTCTAATACTTATACAAAGCTATTTTTATTTATGTCTTAATCAACTATAATACATCGCCTGTTTGCTAGGTTATTATAAAAATGTGTCAAAAGCCCATGTATAAAAGGTTGAAAAATTGTGATTATAAATAATTTAGGGTTGTTTTTATGCTCATTTTTGAGCCTCTTTATTTTTAGGAAAATTGCAATTTTTATCAACCTAGTTGATGAGCCTAACTCTCGAAAGCACCACGCAGGTTCTGTTCCTTTGGTTGGTGGGTTGGCGGTTTTTGTTGTTGTTTTTTCTTATTTATTTGTCTTTCCCGAAACAATTTCCTCTTCAATGCTTTACTTAATTTGTGCGAGTATTTTGCTATTCATTGGTGTATTAGACGATTTATACGATATTAGTTTTAGATTTCGTTTGATCTTACAGATTGTTATATCCGCATTAATGATGTGTTTTGGCGGGTTAATTTTCAATGATATTGGTGCCTTGTTCGGTGGCACAAGCATTAACTTGTCTTATTTTGGTTACATTATGACTGTTATTGTCGTTGTTGGCGCTATTAATGCCTTCAATATGGTCGATGGTATTGATGGGCTGCTTGGGGCTTTGGCAACAATAACATTTACCTCGTTGGGTATTTTATTTTATTTTAATGGTCAAAATGAATTAATGGCCTTTTGTGCTGCCATTGTAGTGGCAACTGTTCCTTATATTTTAATGAACTTAGGCATCCCTTTAGGGCAGCGTTTTAAAATTTTTATGGGTGACGCAGGAAGCACAGTCATTGGTTTTACTGTTGTTTGGTTGTTACTTGAAGGGTCTCAATCTCAAGAGAAAAGTGCATTTAGTCCTGTAACGGCACTGTGGTTAGCCGCTGTTCCTATAATAGACGCAATTTCTACCATTACTCGTAGGATCAAAAAAGGTCAGTCACCCTTTAAGCCTGATAGAGAGCATCTACATCATATTTTACTTAGACTGGGTTTTTCCAGCAGACAAGCTTTAGTTGTGATTTGCTTTATATCGACGGTGTTTGCAACGGTAGGTATTGTAACCGACATTTATAATGTACCTGACTACATTATGTTTTATTCATTTCTTTTGTGCACAATTATGTATTACTTTTTTATGCTAAGAATTTGGCGTATTAGTGTACATATTCGTCGTTTTTTTGGTACAAACCGCTAGAGTATTTGATGTTTTATGGAAGAAAGTAGTGTAGTAAATCAAATTTCCCCTATTCAGATAGGCGGTGTGAATATTTTACCATTTGAATCAATGGAGCATGTCTTAACAACCATCTTTTCAGATGATGGCCTTATAAAGCCAGGTATGGCTGTTGCTGTAAATCCAGAAAAAGTACTTAAGGCTATTGATGATAGTGAAACAAAAAAAATTATTAATGAAGCGCAATTTCCATATGCAGATGGCATTGGCGTTGTAAAAGCTTTACAACAAAAAACAGGTAAAAAACTGTGTCGTATAGCCGGTTGTGAGTTATGGCTTGAGGTATTAAAACGCTCATCTCAGTTTAACTCTAGGGTTTTGTTAGTTGGTGCGAAACCTGAAGTGGTTGAAAAAACGAATGCTTATCTAACTACTAATGGAGTAAATGTAGTAGGTTATATGAGTGGATACTTTAAAAGCACGCAAGAAGTATTTGATTTGGCTAGTTCTGTTAAGCCAGATATTGTTATTGCTGCTTTGGGTTCACCCAAACAAGAAAAGCTAATAAAAATGCTGATGCTAGAATACCCAAATACTTTTTTTATGGGGGTAGGCGGAAGCTTTGACGTACTTGCTGGTAACGTTAATAGGGCACCTAAAGGTTGGCAAAAGCTAAATTTAGAATGGCTATATAGAATGCTCAAAGAGCCAAGAAGAATATTTAGACAAGCCAAGTTGCTTAAATTCCTACAATTGTATTTGTTGAAGAAGCTCTAAATGAAAGTGCTTATTTTATCTAACATGTCTTTTAAACAGTCGGCTCCTATGCAAGGTGTTTTTGTTGATAACCAAGTTGATAGGTTGAACAAAAAAGACTTAGACTTAGATTATTGTAAAATGAAATGGAATACAGATAGCTTTTTGTGTAGGGCTTTAAAGTATCCTGCTTTTCTAATGCAGTTTATTTTTCAATGTGTGCTTCGTTTTAAATGTTATGACGTGATTCACGTTCATTATTACTTTCCTACTATTATACTTGCCGCCGTTTATAAGTTTTTTCGTAATCGCGATGTTAAAATAATTGTTACCTGCCATGGGAGTGATATTTATTTATATGATCCTCCTCGTTATTTATATCGAACGCTATCTAATGTAGTTAACCATTGGATTTTCACCTCTGAACAATTACATAAAAAGTTTTATCGCCCAGTAAGCTCTTATTCAATACTATGTGCAGGTTACAACGATAACATTTTTTATACTAAAAATAAGCAATTGGCAAAGAAGTATGATTTTCTTCAGGTTTGTAGTTTAGATAAAAATAAAGGTATAGATCGCTTTCTATCTTTAGTTGCAATGATGCCTGAGCAGCAGTTTGCATTAGTTGGTGAAGGGCCTATGAAACAGGAGGTGCTCGCCGCCCAAGCGCAATTTTCAAACTTTAGCTATCTTGGAAAAAAAAATCCTGAAGAGTTAGTCGATATCATCTATCAAGCGAAATTCATACTCTCCTTATCAAGAAATGAATCTTTTGGTTTAACACTTAGTGAGGCCCAAGCCTGCGGTATACCAGTAATTGCAACCTCTACAGATGGATCAAAAGCCCAAATCGATGATGTTAGCCGTTTCATTGAACAAAAGAATATCTCAGAAGAGCAGCTTTTAGCTAACCTCAAGGATTCAATGACTTTTAACTTAGAGCTCCCATCAAAACAGTATGATTATTTAAGTGTTACTGTTAGCAAAAAAGCTGAATCATTCTCTTTGACACGTGTTATTGAGCAAATTGTTACTATTTACAATGCAGCATTTAAAGGTAACTTATGATTAAAGAGAGCCTGAGTGTTGGTATTTATATGCCAACCAAAAACCGCGTTGAGCTATTAAAAAAAGCGGTTAGTTCTGTACTGTCGCAAACATACCCTAATTTTAAGTTACTTATTATTGATGATGGTTCAAGTGATGGAACACACGAATATTTGAAGACGATTTCAGATCCTAGAGTCTCATTTATTCGAAACGAAATTTCAGAAAAAGCATGTAAAGCACGAAATAAAGCCATTAAAGCACTTGATACAGATTTAGTAACAGGGCTAGATGATGATGACGTGTTTTTACCTGAGCGTTTAGAATGTTTAGTAAAAGCTTATGACCCTAAGTATTCTTTTGTTTGCAGTGGTTATTTTTGGGATTATGGAGCCCATAAAAAGTCTTTATTTAATAAAGAAAAGGTAATCTCTTTGTCTGCTGCACTCGATCTTAATCAGTGCTCAAATCAGATTTTAGTAAGTCGTGAGCGTGTGCTTGAGGTGGGAGGGTTTGACCCTGACCTGCCAGCATTGCAAGATCATGACTTATGGGTTCGATTAATCGCTAAATATGGCGATGCTTATAGAATAGGTAAAGAGCTATACATAGTTAACGATGATCAAGAACTTGAAAGAATCTCTTCAGTTAATAATAAGCTGCGCGCAATTGACCTGTTTGAAGCTAAACATAAAAAAATAATGAGTGTGCGAAATAAGGAAAACTTTGCTTTTTATCGTAAAAAGATAATGGGTGAAAAAGTGTCTTTTATGGAGCTACTTAGCTCAAGTAAGCATGGTTTATTTACCATTAAGGCAAGGCATACCTTAGCGCAATCATTATCAAAGTTAGCCAAATATCGTTTGGATTATATGCATAATAAGAAAGTTGACCAACCACTGGTTAACTGGTTATTAAATGTATTCGTTCCTTTATTGGCTACGGGTGGGCCAGGGGCATCTCGCGTTATTTTATTGTCATCCTGTATTTATTTTTTAGGTGCTATGGATACAGCTTCGTTTGGTAGCGATTTTTTTATCTTAATGCTGCTAAATACGATGTTTAGCCAAAGCTTTGGGTTTTTTATTTTAAAGCAAGACTATAGAGACTCTTTTACGAGTATATCTAAACAATCGTTAAGTGGATTGATTTGTGGGTTATGTATTCTAAGTGGTTTATTTTGGATGGGTGTCATAACCAATCTGCTCTACTGCATACCACTATTTGTTGTATTGCATTTTTATTACCTATTTAGATTTAACCGTGTTGCAAAACAAGGTTTTTTTCTACTCGCTATGGCTGAGTGCTTAATATCTATTATTTGTTTAGTGGCACCTGTTCTTATAAGTAGTGATTCAAGTGTTAAGTTTGATGCACCCTACATTATTTACTTAGTCGCTCTGTTATCAGGTTTGTTTTTTATTGCTCTTTTCGATTGGCAAAGCCTAAAAGCAAAAGCAACGGAAAAAATCCCAAATAGAAAAGTATTTAATATTGCAATATCAACCACTGCCAGTGTTTTTGCTTTATTTTGTTTTCCTTATACAGCAAAACTAATTTTTGAACCTGAGGTTGCGTCATATGTGGCTTTAACTATTTCATGTTTTTCTATAGCTATGCTAATTCCAAGGACTCAAGCTAATAAAAATATGCCTTTATTGGGAAGCCATAATCTTTCTCTTGATAATATAGTCATAGTAAATAATAAATATTGCAAGTTGATTTTAGTAAGCTGCTTGGCTAGCTCAGTTATTTCGTTTATGTATCTTTATATATTGGGTGCTCCCAAGGTGACAGCATTTATGGCATCAATTGCAATTACATCTATTTTTATATCTTCACAGTATGGCTTTATTTTTCTAACGTCTTTAAGCTTGCGTGGAAAAGAAGATATTGTTGCTAAGCTCAACCTGCTAGTATTGGGCGCAACGCTGATAGCAATTAGTTTATTGGTATTTAAAGTTGTGAATTTAAACTCAATTGCCTATTTGTTGCCATTTATTTGTATTGTATTCGCCTATAGAAATATGAGAGCAAAACAAGCTGTGGCACAATTCATACCATAGGTGTATTAAATAATGATTAAGAGTAGTGTGTAATGACAGATGTCAAAATTAATGTTGAAAAAGCTAAAGATAACCTTTCTGTAGGAAAGCTTGTGAATAGTAAAAATAGTGATTTTTTTGCGTTTGTTGATTTAATCAAACAAAATTTTTTAAGTGTTTTGATTATAACATTTGTATTTGGGTTGGGCTCTATTGCTTATTCATTAAGCTTATCTAATGAATACCGTTCGTTTTCAAAAATTGCTGCGGTTAGTGAAGATAAAACCTCAGGTTTAGGGGCTTTAGCTAGTCAGTTTGGTGGTTTAGCGAGTATGGCAGGTGTTTCCATCGGTGGTGGTGGAGATGTTAACGTTATTACAGAAACATTAGAATCTCGGGATTTCATTAAGCTCTTTATCGACCAACAAAAAATTGCTGTTCCATTATTTGCCGCCAAAGACTGGGATAGAGAGACTAACACGTTAATTATTGACGAGGATATTTACGATGAGTCAAATAAGAAGTGGGTCAGAGAGGTAGAACCCTACCAATCACAAAAACCTTCATCAGAAGAGCTATTTTTAAAGTTCAAAGAGGTAATGAGTTTTTCTAAAAATAAGAAAACTGATTTGTTAACTATATCAATTACTTTCTATTCACCAGAAATCTCTAAGCAATGGGTAGAATCTTTATTAGTAACTTTAAGTGAATACCTTCGTAATAAAGAGCGTTTGGATGCTGAACAAAGTATTGAATTTATAGAAAGTCAATATACTAATTTAAATAATAGTGAATTAAGAGTGACATTATCTCAGCTGCTTCAAGAGCAATATCAAAAATTAACCCTAGTTAATATAAAAAAGAATTTTGGTTTTGAAGTTAGGGATAGTGCATTTTTGCCAGAGGAAAAATCTGGGCCCAAAAGAGTACTTATTGTTCTAGGAATTACTTTCATAGGTGGAGTAATTGCATTGTTTTTTATTTTCTTTAAAACATATTTAAGAATGCGCACTAATGATTGAAAAGTGTTCAGCATTAGCAGTAATGCTCGTTTTAATTTTTACTATGATCAAACAAAACAGGTTGGTGCAAGTTTACGTATCCTGCTTTGCCGTTTATTTCTTCTTGGGCTGGGTTTTTGCTAAACATGTTGGCCTATGGCAATTAACTTTTTATTCGCTTTCGGTAGTATCACTGCTGACAGGTGTGATTCTAAGTCGCTTATTTATTTCGATAAATGAAAATCAAAACCAACCGCAACGAGAATCTATTCATATTCCGTCAGAGGGTGTGAGCTTTAACCCTATAGTAAACTTTACGCTTATACTGCTTGTTGTTGTTTCATTAGTGAGCTATGTAGTACTTATCGTTATGCATGGTGTACCTGTTTTAAATATTTCTGACAGAAAAGATGTGTCAGGTTTTTTTACATATCTAATCGGTCTTATTTGGATTTTATATCCATTTATGTATGTGTGGCTTTCTAAAAAAAAACTGCTGTACTTTACCGCTCTTGCCAGTATCATCATGTTAACTATGGGTTATAGAACTCCTTTAGTAGTTACTATTTTGATGTTTGTTTTTCTAAATGTAAAATACAACCGATTCTATATTTCTAAAAAAACAAAGGCATTTGGTTCTATTATACTCTTATCAATAATGACCTTATATCCTTTACTCCGATTTCAAGATGATCCTGAAGCTATCATTAAACTTTTAGCCAATTTAGACATGCCTCCAGAGCTATTTATTTTTGCACCATTTATTTTAGTCTTTGCCGAGGGTTCTATTGTTATAAAAGGTATAAACGCTATTTTACCCGATATCGGGCTTCAATATGGTCAGTTCACTCTAGCTGGATTCTCGACAATATTACCAGGGGAGCAAACTCATAGTAGGACTTTGTTGTCTTATTGGTTAGGACGTACAAACTGGCAAGAGTCTACAACTACCTCCTCGATATTGGGTCAATTTTATTTAGAATTTGGAACATATGGTGCGTACATTCTAAGTTTTTTTGTTGGTGTATTTATTACATTAGGAAGTCATCGTTTCTTGACTCGAAATAGGCCTATTGAGAGTGCTCCATTTTTAATTTGTTTTATACTGTTAACAATATCTATACACACAGGTATGCTAGACCCTTTAGTGTTGTATGTGTTGTTTATATATATAACAATGATAATTATAAAAAAAATGGGCGATGTGATTTTTAAAAAATAAGGATTTATGGATGAGAAACCTATTAATGGAAAAAATCTTTTTTATAGTGTTTATTTCAAGCTTTCTTTTTGCATGCAATGATAATTCAGGGAGTGGAAGTACCGATAATGAAGCTGATGAAGTCAATATTAAAATTGCTCAAGATAATTTTAATATAAAAACAAATTCAAAATCTAAACTAAATGTTCTGTCTAATGATGAAAACCTACCAGTAATTTATCAGATGTCGGTAGATGAGCGCTCAAACGAAGGCGCAAAATTAACTATTGAGCAAAATAATATTGTTTACACCTCAGAAAACTCTTTTACAGGAGCTGATTTTTTTGAATATCACGTAACCATCGGTGACGATGTTTTAAGTGCACGCGTTGATGTTCTCGTTGAACCTGTAAATATCGTAAAGATAGAGCAGAGTTCTGACATAGCCATTGAAGGTGAAACAATAACTTTAAAGGTCGAATTTGATTCAATTATTTCACAAGAGCCTGAAATTGAGGTGTCCAATATAGCTCCAGCTTCAATTGATATTGAAAAGCTGAGTTCTACTTTTCATGGAAACCACGTTATTTATAAATTTAAAGTGTTTGATGAAGAAGACTTTCTGAGAGGGGAAAGCTTAAAATTTAACTTTTTATTACCGACTTGGCTTGAGGGAAATAGTTTAATTAATTTTAACTATTATTCAAAACCAGAGATGGCTAAGCTAAATTGGCCTCAACGCTCTATATTTACTCGAGATTCATTAAAAGAGCTGCTAATAACAAAAAATGAAATTGACTTTTATTGGTTGAACTTTGGTTCATGGGAGGTTCCTGAAGACCCAACTTGGCATGAAAACCCAGTAGATAATGTCAGTTGGCAACTTTTTTATCATAGCTTAGGTTGGCTAACTACATATGGAGAAGTTTACAAAGATACTAATGAACAAGTGTGGCTAGATAAAATAAGCACTTATTTAATAGACTATAACTCTACGTACCCTTACATTGAAAACGCGTTACCCTCAGTTGCATACAGAGAAGATGCTGTAGCTTTAAGAGTAAACCACTTACTGTATTTTTATTTAAATTTTTTTGAAGTGTTTAACAAGGACACACAAGTTGCATTATTAAACTTATTAGATAAAGACTGGGAAATGCTACAGTTTTATATAAATGATCCTATTTACGATGATGAAAATCATGGTTTGATTCAAGCCAAATCTGCATTAAATCTATTTAGTGTTTTCGCCTATAAATCAAAAGCAGAAGAATTATTCAATACAACGATTTCGAGACTGCAAAATGCATCAAAATTGATGTTTGATGAGCAAAGTGGACAGAGCGTGGAGCAAGCATTTGAATATCACTTTACTGGTATATCAATGTTACTTGAAGCAAAAATACAGTTAGATAACTTGCAAATTTCTTCACCCAATATTTTAGTGAAAACTTTATCAAAAGCAATTTCTAAAGGTCCTTATTTATTAAATGAAGATGGGACATCTCCTGCAATAGGTGACTCTTATAACAATAAATATTGGTTAGGTTATTTGAAAGGGTATTATGCACACTTTAAAGTGCGAATTCCTGAATTTGAAGCTTTTTTGGAGCGAGGGCAAATAGCTTTAGATGCATTAAATGTTAGTGAGGTTGAAGGTTTAGTAATAGCTAAAAGTGATAGTCCTAAAGGTGCGAGTAAAGTGTATTTTGACGCAGGACCTATCAGGATTGTCCATGGGCACTTTGATAATTTGAATATTGTTTATAATTTACATGGCGAAAATGTTTTGGTCGATTCTGGTGGCCCTTTTTCTTATAACAATCCAGGAAGACGAAATTTTTGGTCTTTATCAAATCACAATACTTTAGTTCTCGATGAGTTAGAATCTAATTTGCAATCAGCGCAATTAAATCAAGCTGAGCAACAGGGGAACTTACTCCTATTTGCAGGGAATCAGCCTATATCAAATACTCAAAAACATAGTAGGGCAATTGCGTTTAGTACAAATGAAAATCCTACGCTAGTTGTTATTGACAATGCAGTTGGCGCAAAAAAATATGAAGAAAACTGGCACTATGCCCACAGTAGTAATATTTATATGGAGTCTGATACTGAAACAAAAATAGCTCTTAAAAGTGGGAAAACAGTTTTTCAAAAAAGATGGTCTACGAGCTCACCAACGTGCAAAATTGAAAAGGGTGAATTTGATGAAACAGGCACTCCCCTCCAGGGCTGGATCACTGAAGGATATAATACAGGTGTGGAAGCACCAGTTAAGGAGTGTATCACTCTATCAAATAGCTACTATACTGTTAATGTTTTCTCATTGGATAAAGAGCTTAAAATAGAGTTAAAAGATGTTAGTGAAAATACAGTTAAGATAACGGCCGGAGAAATAAAAATAATTTATGATAAAGTGAATAATATATTATCAATAACTCAATAACGGCCATAGTTTTTTTATCGAAAATATAAACATAAGTTTTTAATATATTGTAAGTTTTAGCCTAAGTTCAAATAACAATCTGAGCTTAGGCTTTTTTATGAGTAAATATTTCATAATGCAAACGAGATGAGGAGTGAACTCTTTTTTTGATGATATTACTTGCATATTAATTTTGGCATTTAATTCTATAGTTAGGTTATACTGCCCAGCAATTTACCAGTTTGTATTGCATTCGTTTATAGAAATATCAAAGCAAAACGAGCTGTGTCATAATTCATGCCATAGGTGTATTAAAGAATGATTAAGAGTAGTGTGAAATGACGGATGTTAAAGTTAATGTAGTAAAAGCTGAATATAATGATTTTTTTGAAATTGTTATAGGTTCAATCTTAAAGTATAAAGTTTTTAACATATTGTTTGTTTTATCAATTGCTATTTTTAGTGTTTTTTTCGCACTTTCGATACCAAACCAATATCGCAGTGAATCTTTACTAACCTCTACAGAGTCATCTGGTGGAGGCGTTGCTGGTATGCTCGGTCAATTGAGTGGTGTTGCTTCATTAGCTGGTATTAGCTTAGGCGGAGGTGATGAAAAAGCGGTTTTTCATTTAGAAGAAAAATTAAAGTCTAGAGACTTTTTAATCCCTTTCCTGAAAAAGCATAATATTAAAATCCCTCTTTTTGCTGCTGAAGATTGGACACAAAGTTCGAATACGCTTGTTTATGATAGTTCTATATATGATTTTAATAATAATAAATGGCTTCGAGATGTAGATTATCCTCTATTACCAGAACCGACAAATGAAGAAGCATATAAGAAGTTTAGAGAAATATTTAAGGTGAGTTTCGATAGAAAAAAAGCGGTTTTTAAACTGTCTGTTGACTTTTATAGTCCTGAAATTGCAAAGCAATGGCTATCTTTACTCATTGAAGAGTTTAATGAGTTCGAAAGAGAGCTTCAATTGCTAGAAGTAAACAATAATTTAAAGTTTTTAAATGGGTATTTGCAACAAGCAGAATATACGGAAGTAAGAGCTTCTTTGTATGATTTAATAGAAGATCAATTAAAAAAGATGATGGTATCAAAAACCAAAAAAGACTTTGCATTAAATGTTATTCAAGCACCTTATATACCAGAAGAAAAGCAAAGCCCCAAACGAGCTCTCATATGTTTAGGAATAACATTTTTAGGTGTGTGTATTGCATTACTAATTTCTATTATTAGGTTTGTGAATGCCAGGAATAAATAATGCAGTTTGAAATAGCAATAGTTTTTGTTGTCAGTGTTTCTCTGCTTCTTTTATCTTTAAAGCTTTCAAATAATAGGGTAGGCTTTTACCTCTTAGTAAGTTGCTTTATATATTTAACGAACTTTTCTTGGATCCCATTGAACTTAGCAGCTGGCTACTTTTTAGGCTACGAGATGTTGCCTGATGATATATTAACTGAGGGGTTGTGGTGGAGTACGTTTTTCTATAGCACATTTGTGATTCTTGGTTATTTTGGAGTTAGAAAAATATCGCCGGTGCCCTTAACTATATATGATGATAAATCACGACAGGTACTGATTACATCTAGTTTAGCTTTTTTTCTTATTTCAATTTTTGGGTATGTTTTTTTAAATGGAATGAGTTTTAGTGCCGGTAATTATGGGCATAGGTTATCTTCTAGCGCAGGTAACGGTATTTTCATGATTTTCTTTTTTCTATTTATTCCTGCCGCAATGTTAATTTTAATGGATAGAAAAAATTTTAAAGGTCTTTTTTTAGCCTTGGCGGTGAGCGTGGTTGGTGGGATGTTAGTCTATTTTACGTTAGGTGGTTCTAGAAATATTTTAGCTGCTGGTATAATAGGTGTAATAATTATAGGGCAAAGGCTAAGTTTAGTCTCTTTAAAAAGCATTTTCTTTGCGGCACTTTTACTAATTGGATTTATAAATTATTTAGCGTTTGTTAGATATGGACAAGGAATGAGTGACGATGTTATTGAACTCGGATTCAGGTACCTAATCGACAGTCTTTCACCTTATGATTCATTTAATAAAATATTAGAATACTTTGAAAGTGGTGATGAGTATTATAAAGGCTTTGATTATGTTATGGCGCAATTTAACCCTCTTATACCTAGAGCTTTCTGGCCAGAGAAACCCGTTATTCCATTAACAAATGCATTATTTTTTACAGAGTCGATTCTTGGAATCCACAGAGGAACTTACATTATCTCACCTACTCTCCTTGGTGGTGTTTATATAATGGGTGGCGGATTGGGAATATTTCTTGGATGCTTAGTTGTGGTATTTATAACCTGCGCTCTTGAGAGGATGATGTTTTGTAATAAGCCATTTTTAGTGCTTTTTTCATATACAATTTTACCCTTCTCGTTTTTTATGGTGCGGGAGTCTATTGAGTTATTTTTTAATAAGGCAATCCTAATTTTTTGTACATTTTTGTTTATTTGGCTAGCTTCAATGATGATCTTGTTCATATTTGAGCGAATGTCACAAGCCAATAAGCTTGATAAGTTAACCAGAGTTATTTCGGAGTAATAATGGAGTTTAAAAAAGTATCAGTAGTAGGCCTTGGCTATATAGGTTTGCCAACAGCTGCGGTCATCGCTTCTCGCGGTATTAAAGTGATTGGTGTAGATGTTAGCCAGCACGCTGTAGATACGATAAATGCGGGTAATGTACATATTGTTGAACCCGATCTCGATATGGTTGTACGCAGCGCTGTACAAGCTGGTAACTTAAAAGCGACTACCATAGCTGAAAAAGCAGATGCGTTCATGGTGGCAGTACCTACTCCTTTTAAAGAAAATTACGAAGCCGATTTAAGCTATATAGAGTCTGCCGCGAAAGCAATTGCGCCTGTACTTGAAAAGGGAAACCTAGTTATATTGGAATCAACTTCTCCTGTAGGTGCTACTGAAGAGCTTGCAAATTGGTTAGCAGAGTCACGACCAGATTTAACATTTCCACAAACACATGGCAGTGAAGCTGACATAAACGTAGCACATTGCCCAGAGCGCGTTTTACCTGGTCATGTTCTACGTGAATTAGTTGAAAATGATCGCGTTATTGGCGGTATGTCTGAGGCATGCTCAAAAAAAGCGGTTGCTTTATATAAAACTTTTGTTAAAGGTGAATGTTTACTTACAAATGCGCGTACAGCTGAAATGGCTAAGCTAACTGAAAACTCGTTTCGTGATGTCAACATTGCTTTTGCTAATGAACTTTCGATGATTTGCGATAAATTAAGCATTGATGTGTGGGAGCTTATTAAACTGGCTAACCGCCACCCACGTGTTAATATTTTAAATCCAGGCCCAGGTGTAGGTGGTCACTGTATTGCAGTTGATCCTTGGTTTATTGTAAGTTCAGCGCCAGATACAGCTAAACTGATACGCCAAGCTCGTGAAGTGAATGATAGTAAGCCTCACTATGTTTTACAACAAATACTCGATGCTGCTGATCAGTTTAAAAAGCCTGTAATTGCTTGTATGGGGATTGCGTTTAAAGCAGATATTGACGATTTACGTGAAAGCCCAGCACTTGATATAACAAAAATGTTAGCGCAAAAAAGCGATGCAGAAGTTCTGGTTGTAGAACCAAATATCACTAAGCTACCTGAGTCTTTATCTAAACTAGGCGTTGAATTAGTGACTTCAGAAGAAGCTTTAGAGCGCTGCAATACGCTTGCCGTATTAGTTGACCATACAGAATTTAAAAATATTGCTCCTGAGCAAATTGCTAAAAAAGTAATTGTTGATAGCCGCGGTATTTTTTAAACCCAATATTAGTTTTTTAAGCCTGCCAATATGGTGGGCTTTTGTATATGGATACATAAATGAAAGTTTTAACAGTATTTGGTACTCGCCCTGAAGCGATTAAAATGGCTCCTCTTGTATTAGCTTTGGAAAATACCCCTGAGATAGAAGCTAGAGTATGTGTAACAGCGCAGCATCGTGAAATGCTTGATCAAGTGTTAGCTCTTTTTGAAATAAAGCCAGATTATGATTTAAATATAATGAAGTCAGGTCAGGATTTATACGATATTACCAGTAAGATATTATTAGGTTTACGCGATGTATTAGAAGAATTTAAGCCTGATTGGGTTTTAGTTCATGGTGATACTACAACGACGTTTGCGGCATCAATGGCGGCCTTTTACAAACAAATTAAAGTAGGGCATGTTGAAGCAGGTTTAAGAACAGGCGATTTGTATAGTCCTTGGCCAGAAGAAGCAAACCGTACCTTAACTGGCGTAATTACCGCTAAACACTTTGCTCCCACTCAAGCATCAGCAGATAACTTACTACGCGAACATGTATCTAAATCAGACATCGTTATTACTGGTAATACAGTTATAGATGCTTTACTACAAATTAAAAATACCGTACTACCAATGCAAAGTACGCAAAAAATGATGACTGAAAAGTTTGCTGATATTATTACTAAGCCTTATGTATTAATAACAGGGCATCGACGCGAAAGCTTTGGTGGTGGTTTTGAACGCATTTGTGAATCTATTTCGCAATTAGCAGTTAAATATCCAAATTTTAATTTTGTTTATCCGGTGCATTTAAACCCTAATGTACAGGAGCCAGTAAATAGGTTACTTGCTGATAAACCAAATGTAATGCTTATTGAACCGCAAAATTACTTACCATTTGTATTTTTAATGGATCGTTCATATTTAATTTTAACCGACTCTGGCGGAGTGCAGGAAGAGGCTCCAAGCTTAGGTAAACCTGTACTTGTAATGCGTGATACAACAGAGCGCCCTGAAGCAGTAGCAGCAGGTACGGTTAAACTTGTTGGTACCAATGTCGATAAAATAGTTAGTTCAGTTAGCGAATTAATAGATGATGACATAGTGTATAAAGCTATGAGTAAAGCGCATAATCCGTACGGTGATGGTTTAGCTTGTGAGCGTATTATTAAAGGCTTACTAGAATAAGCCTTTTTTGTAGACTTAATGAAACGATTAACTCTATTACTAAAAATGGACTAATATGGATGTTAACGAAGTTATTAGCCCTTGTGTGCTCATTTATTTTATATTCTCCTAAAGGAAGCCTATGAAAATTATTGTTGTAGGTACTGGGTTTGTTGGATTGTCAAACGCCATGTTATTAGCCCAAAATAACGAAGTGGTTGGTTTAGATATTGATGAATGTAAAATTAAATTGTTAAACAACAAGTCTTCTACCGTTTTAGATCCATTAATAAGCGAATACTTACTTCGCAATGATATTAACTTTATTGCTACCTCTGACAAAGTACGTGCATACAATAATGCCGGTTTTATTATTGTTGCAACTCCTACTGATTACGATAGTGATACAGATAATTTTGATACTAGCTCTGTAGAAAGAGTAATTGAAGAAGCATTAGAAATAAACCCTGATGCAACGATAGTTATTAAATCTACCGTTCCGGTTGGCTTTACTTCATCTATATCAAAACGCTTGAAGACACAAAATATTATCTTTTCGCCTGAGTTTTTACGTGAAGGTAAGGCGCTTTACGATAACCTGTATCCGTCACGTATTGTAGTGGGTGAGCAAAGCGAGCGAGCAGCAACATTTGCAGGTTTACTTAAGCAAGGTGCTATAAAGCAAGATGTTGAGGTGCTATTTACCGACTCAACAGAAGCTGAAGCAATAAAGCTTTTCTCTAATACGTACTTAGCAATGCGAGTGGCATATTTTAATGAGCTTGATAGTTATGCTGAAGCACATGGATTAAGTAGTAAGCAAATTATTCAAGGGGTTGGTTTAGACCCACGCATAGGTAACCATTACAATAACCCTTCATTTGGTTATGGTGGTTACTGCCTACCTAAAGATACCAAACAGTTATTAGCAAATTACAAAGATGTTCCTAATAACATTATAGGCGCCATTGTCGATGCGAATCGAACACGAAAAGATTTCATCGCGGAATCAATTATTAATCGTAAACCTAAGGTTGTCGGTGTTTATCGGTTAGTTATGAAGTCGGGTTCGGATAACTTTAGAGCCTCTGCCATTCAAGGTATTATGAAGCGCATTAAAGCAAAAGGAATTGAAGTTGTTGTTTTTGAACCCGTACTTGATGCTGATGAGTTTTATCATTCTCGGGTAATCAAAGATTTAAATGAATTTAAGCAGCTTTCAGATGTTATTTTATCAAACCGTATGGTTGATGAACTGGCTGATATTGCTGATAAAGTTTATACGCGTGATTTATTTGGTAGTGATTAAAATATCGTTTAAGGCTTAAGTATACGGGCTGCGAGCGACGGGCTGCGAGGTACGAGTTACGGGCGACGAGGAACGGGTTAAGTTTGACTGGTGTAGCAGCGGTTTTATTTCGTGTCTGGTTAAAGACAAAGGTTCTAGGTATAAGGTAGAGATTAAGCCAAGCACGGTGTTTGGATTAGACGTAGGTGGGGCTTTATGCCGCGCAGGTTTGGTTTATGTTCATGGGCGACGGGCCTAAAACCTAATAACGACGCGGGGTGAACCCGCTACTACAGATATTTAAAAACCTTGCGATGTTAACCGCAAGGTTTTTAAATATCTCGAACCTCGAACCTCGAACCTCGAATTTGTCTCCTCACTTCCCAATCTCAACTTTTACATCATCACCCAGTACTTCCCTATACTTTGTAGCGAGTGCATTTTTAGCGTCATCATCGCCGTGGACTATTTTTATATGGCGGGGTTTTTTGCGCATACCGGTTACAAATTTAATTAAACCAGTTTGATCGGCGTGGGCGCTGTAGCCGCTTATTGTGTGTATTTTGGCGTTAATATTAATGTGGGTATTATTTATAAATACATAGCCATTTTTTGGGCCATAGGTTTGTATGTCGCGACCTAAAGTACCTCTGCCTTGGTAACCTACAAATAGTACGTCGGTGGTTTTGTCGATTAAAAATCGCTCTAGGTAGTTAACTATTCGTCCGCCGGTGCACATACCGCTTGCAGCTAGGATAATTGCAGGTTTTTGGCGGGTGGCTAGGTAATTTATTAACGCTAAGTGCTCGCTATGGGTATTTATTGTAGTGAGGTTTTCAAAGTCGAGAGGATGGCGGCCTTTGGCTACTTTTTGTTTTGCTTCTTCATCCCATAAATATTTAAATTTTCGATACTGCTGAGTAAAATTAGTCGCCATCGGGGAGTCGAGTATTACTTGTATTGTGCGCCAAGGTGAGTTTTTAGTTGAGGCATGAATTAGCTGTTCAAGTTCGTATAACAGCTCTTGTGTACGGCCTATACTAAATGCAGGCACAAGCACGATACCGTTGTCGGCAACTGCGCGCTCAATCACAGCTTTTAAGGTTTGCGTACGTTGTTTTCGTCCTTGATGGTTTTTATCACCATAGGTTGACTCAATTACTAAGGTATCGGCTTTATAGGGCGCTTTAGGTGCGGGTAGCAAAGGCGTATAGGGCGCCCCTAAATCACCTGAAAATACGACCCGATGGCAGTTTTTAGCTTTACGAGTTGGTATGCTTATATCTATTTCAACATAAGCGGAGCCTAAAATGTGCCCTGCTCGTTGTAGACGGGCTTTGGCTATGTGTTCACCTTTGCAAGGAAGCTCAAACCAGGTTTTAAAATCAACTTCAATAATTTGCTGTTTAAGTAACCTTAGGCAGGTATCTATTATTTTTTGATCGCGTGTGACGCCCACTTTTAATGCATCTTCAATCACTAGTGGCAGTAAACTAGCCGATGCAATAGAGGTAAATATGGGTCCTTTAAAGCCAGCCATTAATAAGTAGGGGATTCGGCCAACATGATCGATGTGACAATGGGTAACGATCAGCGCGCGGACTGTATCTATATTAAATTCAATATTAAGATCATCAACAGAATCTTCACCTTGAAATAGTCCGCAGTCAATTAGAAAAGAGCTTTGATCGTTTATTATCAGCTGGTGGCACGAGCCTGTTACGCCATTTACCGCTCCGTGGTGAAGTATTTGCATTTTATGTCCTTATGTTTTGGCTGCGGGCCTCGGGTTACGGCTCGAAGCTCGAATCCTAGCACTTAGAGCCTAAGTCTTTATTTTATAGGTAAATATAGCAGGTATTTTAATGTGGGAGGGTCTTTATACCGTAACGGACGAGCCACGAGCCAAGAGGACCTAGCACCTTGCTCCTAATACTGACGCGGGATGAACCCGTCTACAGGCATAAAAAAACCTTGCGATGTTAACCGCAAGGTTTTTAAATATCTCGAACCTCGAACCTCGAACCTCGAACCTCGAACCTCGAACCTCGAACCTAGCTCTTAAAAGCGTCTTGTAGTGGTGGCACTACTTGCTTTTTACGGCTTAATACGCCGTCTAGCCATACTTTACCGTCTTCTGGTTTTTCACCATAAGCTTGCTCAACTAGGCTAGCATCGTCTGATGCAATTAGCATTTGTGAGCCTTCTTTCATAATGTCGGTCAGAAGTAAAAATACCGAGTGACGACCGCCTTCTTCTTTAAGCTTCGCGATGTCGGCTTCAAGATCGGCTTTAATCTCGTCAAATACCGCAAGGTCAATAACTTCTAACTGACCAATACCAACGAGGTTACCGTTCATGTTAAAGTCTTTAAAGTCACGCATTACTAAGTCACGTACTGGCGTATCTTCAACGGCTGATTTAACGCGGAACATGTCCATGCCTAGTTCTTTAAAGTCTTCAATGCCTGCAATTTCTGCAAGCGCTTCAACACATTTAATATCGGCAGTAGTACAGGTTGGTGATTTGAAGATAACCGTGTCGCTTAAAATAGCGCAAAGCATAATGCCAGCAATATCTTTAGGGATCTCAACGTTGTAGAAGTCATACATCATTTTAATAATGGTGTTAGAACAACCAACAGGGCGGATCCAACACTCAAGTGGTGTTGATGAGGTTAAATCACCTAGCTTGTGATGATCTACCACGCCCACTACGCGAGCCTGATCAATATCGTCAGGTGCTTGGGTTTTTTCTGTGTGGTCTACAATATAAACGTCTTCGCCAGCGTAGCTAAGTTTTAGCTCAGGTGCTTCAAAACCGAATTTATCTAAAATAAATTGTGTTTCAGGTGAAACTTCACCTAGGCGAGTTGGGATTGCTGGTTCATCAATTTGGTTTTTTAAATAAGCCAGTGCAATTGCACCACATATTGAATCTGAATCTGGGATTTTATGGCCCACTACATACATTGACATGACTAAACTCCTTAAAATTTGCCGATATTCTAGCAAAGTCTTTGGGTTTTAACATATAGACAGTGTAATTAAGTTTTGGTTACACTTTAAATCGATATTATTAATTGGAAGACCCACATGCAACTCGGCCGAAAAGGTTGGAACAATGTTATTATTTTTTCGATGTTGATTATGATCTTCTTTTTAAATGGACTGCATAAAAACATAGGGAATGATGAAACACAGGCGCAATTTCAGCCACTACTTCCTGTGCAAAGTTTTGTATTAACACTTAAATTTATCGACCAAAAAATTGACCGTATTGGCACTAGTTGGCGTACTACTACTTTGCAAAAAAATGTACCGCTTAGTTGGCAAGGCTCAGAGCAGCAACTTAGTGAGCTAGTTTATTTATGGCAAAATACCGCGTTGATGACCACCATCACACCTGATGCGCTTGATATGAATAAGCCACTATCGGTAGCCACGTTTGAACTCGCCGGTGAGCCCCTACCTTGGGTGTACTTATTATTTGAGGCGAATGGTCAGTATTATCTATTCGATAAAACCAGTCAGCGATTATTGTTGCTCGATTTAACTACTGCAAAACAATTATTTCCAAGTTTTACCTTTTCATAAGTGAGTTTTATTAATGCCTGAATTACCAGAAGTAGAAGTTAGCCGTATGGGTATTACCCCCCATGTGCTAAACCAAGTTGTGACTAAGGTAAATATTCATAATGCCAGTATGCGCTGGCCTGTGCCAGATGAGGTGTATCAACTTGAGGGGTTAGTGGTTAGCAGTATTGAACGACGTGCAAAATACTTATTGTTAGAATGCGAGCTAGGCTCGGCTATATTGCATTTAGGTATGTCGGGTAACTTGAGGGTTGTGAACGCCAATGAGCCACTTAAAAAGCATGACCATGTTGAGTTTATTTTAGCGAATAATAAGGCGCTGCGTTTAAACGATCCACGTCGCTTTGGTTGCTGTTTATGGCAAGCCCCCAATGAAGAGCATAAGTTACTTGCTAAATTAGGCCCCGAGCCACTCACCGATGACTTTTTTGCTAAACGTGTTTATGAGCAATCTCGTAATAAAAAAGTGCCTGTTAAACAGTTTATAATGAATAACGCCGTGGTGGTGGGGGTTGGTAATATTTACGCTAACGAATCATTATTTAAAGCAGGTATCGATCCGCGAAAAGAAGCAGGTAAGGTAAGCCTTAAACGCTACCAAGCGTTAATCCCAATTATAAAAGACACCCTAGCCGCAGCAATTACTCAAGGCGGCACAACGCTGAAAGACTTTGCCCAAAGTGACGGTAAGCCAGGCTACTTTGCGCAGCAGCTATTAGTGTATGGCCGAAAAGGCCAGCCTTGTGTAAATTGCGACACAGCACTAACAGAAATTCGTCTAGGCCAACGCAGCACCGTTTTTTGTGAGGTGTGTCAGAAATAATAAAGGTATTAGGTGTTAGATTTTAGATAGAGGTTAAAGTTCACGGGCGACGGGTAACGAATTACGGACGTCGGGCTATGGATTACGAACCCCGAATCTCGAAGCTCGTACCTCGCCCCCTGTAGCCCGACACTCGAGCCTAAAACTTTTTGCGGAAAAAACAACCGGCCGGTAGCAATGTAGTTTAAGTGCTGGTATACTCCCGCGTCTGCCACGTTGCGTTCTATGTCCTCATATAGTTTAGCCACTTGTGAGCGGCGAAAAAGTCTAAAACTCGAAGGGGTTGTAGCATACTTAGAGCGGTAGTTAATAATAACTACCTGTGGTTTTAATTGAAAAACATTGGATTTTTATAAATGAAAACGTTTGTTGCTAAACCAGAAACAGTAAAACGTGACTGGTACGTAGTTGACGCTGAAGATAAAACTTTAGGTCGCATCGCTACTGAAATCGCTCATCGCCTACGCGGTAAGCACAAAGCTGAGTACACACCACACGTAGATACTGGTGATTACATCATCGTTATCAACGCTGAGAAAGTTACTGTTACTGGTAACAAATTCAAAGATAAAGTGTACTACGCTCACTCTGGTTTCCCAGGTGGTCTTAAGTCTACTACTTTTGATAAACTTCAAGCTGCAAAGCCTGAAATGATCATCGAAAAAGCTGTTAAAGGCATGTTGCCACGTGGTCCTTTAGGCCGCGCTATGTTCCGCAAACTTAAAGTTTACGCGGGTACTGAGCATAACCATGCTGCACAACAGCCTCAGGTTCTAGACATTTAAGGAGCACTATCATGGCAAATCAATACTACGGTACAGGTCGTCGTAAAAGTTCAAGTGCTCGCGTATTCTTACGCCCAGGCACTGGTAACATCGTAATCAACAAGCGCTCTTTAGAAGAGTACTTTGGTCGCGAAACAGCACGCATGGTTGTTCGTCAAGCTCTTGAGCTTGTAGACATGACTGAAAAATTTGACCTTCACATCACCGTTGCCGGTGGTGGTACTACTGGTCAAGCTGGTGCTATCCGTCACGGTATCACTCGTGCACTTATGGAGTTTGACGAGTCACTACGTCCACAACTTCGTAAAGCAGGTTTCGTTACTCGTGATGCACGTAAAGTTGAACGTAAGAAAGTGGGTCTTAAGAAAGCGCGTAAGCGTCCACAGTTCTCAAAACGTTAATTTTTACGTTATCAAGAATTCAAAAACCCAGCTTATGCTGGGTTTTTTGTTTTGTAGCTATAAGATTTTGGTTCAAGGTTCAAGGTTCAAGGTTCAAGGTTCAAGGTTCAAGGTTCAAGCTATAAGTTTGATCTAAGCTTTGTGTCTTTCTTATTTTATAGTTATAAGTTAAGCATGTTTTAGCTGACTGGTTATGTTATGAGGTTTGAAGATTTAAGGGTATGGCAACGTTCAGCCGATTTAGCTTGCGAGATTTATTTACATTTTAAGCAGAGCAAAGAGTTTGGTTTAAAAGATCAAATAACACGATCTGCACTTTCAATTTCTTCAAATATAGCAGAGGGTTATGAACGAATAACTCCTAAAGATTATATTCGATTTTTATCATACTCTAAGGGGAGTTGTGGAGAATTACGCTCTCAAATTTACATTGCACTAAAAATAGGTGAAGTTGACACGACAGAGGCTAGTGAATGGATTGAGGAGACTCGTGAACTTTCCCGTATGATTTCAGCATTGATGAAATCAATCGATGCTTGGGATTAAGAGGTTCAAAATTAAATATTCATTCAAAAATATATGAGTATGTTTGACCTTTAACCTTTAACCTTTAACCTTCAATTCTCCCCTTACGACTAATGTCGACATTAGCTTGATCAAAATAGGCAAAGCATGCGTATTTATTGAACGAAAGCTTAAAAATGACCGACTAACGCAAAAAAAGTTAAATAATTATCGCAATTAGTTTAAATCCATCAGTTAATTGGTGAATTTTTTTGCTACAATTGGCGGGCAAATAAAGTGAATGAGTTTAATGTCGCCAAATTCAGTTGTTACTGTACTTAGTTGGTGAGATTGTACTTGTTTACAAATTGTTTTTACGGAAGCGATACTATAGTCATTTGGTTTCATACTCGAGCTTACTTAATCAACTATTTGAGCAAGTCAGGTTTATTCGAGCAGGAGGCTGTGAATAACCTTGTTTTAAACAAGGGTTTTAATTATGATCGTTTCTCTTTTAAAATTCGAAAAATTAACCTGCTGTAACTGATGTTCTCAATATAGCAAGTGTTGAGAATCATAGTGGAGATAAGTGGATGAGCAATGCGCCTGTAGACAATGGCCGACGTCGCTTTTTAACCATAGCTACCTCTGTTGTTGGTGGTGTTGGTGCGGCTGGGGCTGCTGTTCCTTTTATTGCGTCTTGGAATCCAAGTGAGCGAGCTAAATCTGCGGGTGCGCCTGTAGAAGTAGATATCAGCAAACTTGAGCCAGGACAATTAATACGTGTCGAGTGGCGTGGTAAACCTGTATGGGTTGTATCACGTACCCCAAAAATGCTTGAGCAGATGAAAGAACATGAAGGTCAACTTCGTGATCCGCAATCGCAAGAGCCACAACAATTAGAATCATCAACCAATGATTTCCGTTCATTACGCCCAGAGATTTTTGTCGCTGTAGGTATTTGTACGCATTTGGGTTGTTCACCTAGCTTTTTACAAGGTGGCTTTGGTGAGAAAGTGGAAGGGACTGATGATGGTTTTTACTGTCCATGTCACGGTTCTAAGTTTGATATGGCTGGCCGTGTATTCCAATCGGTACCTGCACCATTAAATTTAGAAATTCCACCATATACTTTTCTTGATGAGACCACTATTTTAGTGGGCGAAGAACAAGGGGTGGCCTAATGTTTGGTAAAATTGTTGAGTGGATAGACGACCGTATCCCAATGACACGTGTTTGGAATATGCACATTGCACAGTATCCAGCACCGAAAAACTTTAACTTCTGGTACTTCTTCGGCTCTCTAGCTATGTTAGTACTAGTAAACCAAATACTTACAGGTATTTGGTTAACGATGAACTATGTACCATCTGCTGAAGGTGCATTTGCATCAGTAGAATACATCATGCGTGATGTAGAGTACGGTTGGTTATTACGTTATTTGCATTCAACGGGTGCATCTGCGTTTTTCATCGTTGTTTACATGCACATGTTCCGTGGCATGATATACGGTTCTTACCAAAAACCACGTGAATTACTGTGGTTATTCGGTATGTTCATTTTCTTAGCCCTAATGGCTGAAGCATTCATGGGTTACTTATTACCATGGGGCCAAATGTCGTTCTGGGGTGCACAGGTAATCATTTCATTATTCGGGGCTATCCCGGTTATTGGTGATGACTTAACACTGTGGATCCGTGGTGACTATGTAATTTCAGGTGCAACGCTTAACCGCTTCTTCGCATTACACGTAATTGCACTGCCATTGGTTATTGTTATCTTAGTATTTTTACACATTGTTGCACTACACGAAGTGGGTTCTAATAACCCAGACGGTATTGATAACAAACGTAAAAAAGGAACTGTGGCTGAAGAAGACAAGCCTAAATTTAAGTTCCATGAATACTACACTGATAAAAAAGACATTATTGATGCGATTCCGTTCCACCCTTATTACACAGTAAAAGATATTGTGGGCGTGGTTGGTTTCTTAATCTTGTTCTGCTGGGTTGTGTTCTTTATGCCTGCTATGGGTGGTTTCTTCTTAGAAGCGCCAAACTTTGAAGCAGCTAACCCACTTAAAACACCAGAGCATATTTTCCCTGTTTGGTACTTCACGCCATTCTATGCAATCTTACGTGCAATCCCTGACAAACTAATGGGTGTTGCAGCAATGGGTGCATCAATTGTTGTGCTAGCATTATTACCTTGGATTGACCGTGGTTCGGTTCGTTCAGTTCGTTACCGTTGTGGTTTCCACAAATGGAACATTGCAGGTTTTGTTGTTACTTTCGTTCTTTTAGGTTGGGTTGGTGCTACACCACAAACTGATTTTAAAACGATTGTTTCGCAAGTCTGTACTGTGACTTACTTTATGTTCTTCGTACTGTTATTCGTTTACAGTAAGAATGAAAAAACTAAGCCATTGCCTGAGAGGTTAACGAAATGATGAAAAAGCTATTAATAGGTTTATTTGCTTTATCAGTAAACGTGTTACCTGCAATGGCGGCAGGCCCGTCAGTTCCTCTAATGGAAGCGGGTAACGATATATCTGATCAACCTTCTTTGCAGCGTGGCGCAAAGTTGTTCATGAACTACTGTCTTGGTTGTCACCAAATGCAGTATCAACGTTATGAACGTACTTTCCGTGACATTGGTATTCCAACAGAGATTGGTCAAGAGCAACTTATTTTTGATGGTTCAAAAGTGGGTGGTCATATCCTTAACGCGATGGCAAAAGAAGATGCTGCAAAATGGTTTGGTGCGGCTCCGCCGGATCTAACTAACGTTGCGCGTGTGCGTGGCAGTGATTGGATTTACACCTATTTAAAATCGTTTTACAAAGATGAATCTCGTCCGTTTGGCGTAAATAATACGTTATTCCCATCGGTGGGTATGCCACATGTTCTTCAAGAGTTGCAAGGTGTTCCTACTGCAATTACTGAAGAAGTAACAGTAGATGGTAAAACAACCACTCATATTACTGGTACAAAAACAGATGGTACGGGTGAATTAAGT
The DNA here is from genome assembly GCF_013394165.1 of Pseudoalteromonas sp. Scap06. NCBI lineage: Bacteria > Pseudomonadati > Pseudomonadota > Gammaproteobacteria > Alteromonadales > Pseudoalteromonadaceae > Pseudoalteromonas > Pseudoalteromonas sp. Scap06. The sequence goes on from NZ_CP041330.1 coordinate 505,524, forward strand.
GTAGATGAATATGACCAAGCAGTTCGTGATTTAACGAATTTCCTAGAGTATGTAGGTGAACCTACACGTCTCGAGTCGGAAGCGCTAGGTATTAAGGTAATCGGATTTTTAATTATCCTATTTATCTTGGCATTTATGCTGAAGAAAGAATACTGGAGAGATGTTCATTAAGTTTGAACATATTTAAAGGTAATTTTGCAATAGGGGCTTAAGCCCCTATTGCTGTTTTAGTTATTTAATGGAGGTAGGCATGGCCGTAGCTGCCAATAAGCGCCCTGTAATGACCCTTTTTTCTGGTGCTAACTGTATGTATAGCCACCAAGTACGCATTGTACTTGCTGAAAAAGGTGTAAGTGTAGATATTCATATGGCTGAAAAGGATAACCTGCCAGAAGCACTTCACGAAATTAACCCTTACGGCACAGTGCCAACACTGATTGACCGTGAGCTTGGTTTATATCAGGCAAACATCATCATGGAATACCTTGATGAACGTTTTCCTCATCCTCCACTAATGCCTGTATATCCGGTCATGCGTGGTCGTAGTCGATTAATGATGCACCGTATTGATACTGATTGGTACAGCCTAGCTGAAAAAATCATTAACAACACATCTGATGCCGCGCAAGCTCGTAAAGAGCTGACAGAAGCATTACTTGCAATAGCACCAATCTTTAGTGAAGCGCCTTACTTTATGAGTGAAGAGTTTAGCTTAGTTGATTGTTACTTAGCACCACTATTATGGCGTTTACCAGAGTTTGGTATTGAGCTTAATGGTGCAGGCTCTAAAGAACTTAAAGAGTATATGATCCGTTTATTTGAACGTGAATCATTCCAAGCTTCTTTAACTGAAGCAGAGCGTGAGATCCGTTTATAATGACTTCTAATCGTCCTTATTTACTACGCGCTTTTTTTGATTGGATTGTTGATAACGAATGCACGCCACACTTAGTGGTGAATGCTGACTTTCCTGCAGTGCAAGTGCCAACACAGTTTGTCCAAGATGGCCAAATTGTATTGAACATAAGCCCTTCGGCGGTTACGCAGTTTTCGTTAGATAATACTCAGCTTAGCTTTAACGCGCGCTTTGGCGGCCAGCCAATGCAAGTGTACGTGCCTTTAGGGGCTGTACTTGCAATATATGCACGTGAAAATGGCGAAGGCACGGTCTTTACTGCAGATGAGTTTTTAGAGGACGAAGACGATTTTGCTCCAGAGCTTGAAAGTGTCGATTCATCACCAGAGATAGTTGATGAAACGCCAGCTCCCAAGCCTGAAAAGAAAAAAGGCTCACATTTACGCGTTATAAAATAGCCCGTAAATGTTAGAAAAAAACCGCTTAATAAGCGGTTTTTTTTATGTCTGTATAAATATGAAAGTTTACGGGCAACGGGCAATGGGTAGCGGGCGGCGAGAGGCGGGTTAAGATTGATTGGTGCAGCAGCGGGTTTACACCGCGTCTGGTCTAAAGTGAAGAGCAGGTTTTAGGTATTAGGTCTAGGTGTTAGGTAGAGATTAAGCCAAGCAGGGTGTTTGGGTTCACGGCATTGGGCAGCGGGCTGCGAGAGGCGACCAACGGGCCTAGAGACTCGAATTAATTAGTTGGGCTAATGGTTGTTGTTTTCTCATTTACTCCTCATTCACTTCTCTTTGTGCAAAAAGATTTTAAAGAGATTTTATTCACCACAGAGTGGGCAGAGCACACAGAGGAAATGATTAAAGGCATGTTTTATTTGTCCTGTCTTCTCTGTGTAGCGCGAAGCGTCTCTGTGTACTCTGTGGTTCAAAATGGTTTTGTAGGCGGGGCTTTATGCCGCGCATTTTACTAAACCCTGCGTGAGGTAAACTCCCGCCTACAGGTATAAAAAAACCTTGCGATGTTAACCGCAAGGTTTTTAAATTTCTCGAACTTCGAACCTGAGACTTTTACAAATACTCAAATACTTTAACTACTCGCTCTACGCCAGAGATGTTGCGAGCTATATTAACGGCTTGGTTTGCTTCAGCGTCAGATACTAGCCCCATTAAGTATACTTCGGCATTTTCAGTCACTACTTTTATATTATTACTGCTGATATTTTCAGCCGCTAAAAGCTGCGCTTTTACTTTTGAGGTTAACCATGAATCGTGTGTTTGCGTGGTGATACCAATATTAGAGCCAATGCGAAGTTGGTTATGAATTTTGCGGATACCAGATAGGTTCTCAATGGTTTTAAACGCTTGGTTTTTCATTTCTTGGTTAGGCACTTGGCCTACCATTAAAACCACGCCATTTACGCTTATAACGCTGATATGAGCAAACTTGTTAAGGCGTTCATCTTCACTAATAGCAATGCTGGCTTTTATTTCAATGTTGTTGTCGTCTATTTGTGACCCAATGGTTCGTCTATCGTTAGCGGCAGTAACAGCACTGGCTGTACCGGCGACCACAGCAGCGGCACAGCCTTGTAATAACACAACAGTGCCTAAAATAATTAGGGAGCGTTTAAACATAATTTTCGTCCTGAGGGAAAAGAGTTAAATCCACCAACTCACTTAAACAGTGAAGGTTCACTAAATGCGATTCAATAATGCGACTCGGGCGTTTAGACGGCGTACGAATTTCTACATCGTTATGGCCAAGCAAGCCAACGAGTTCGCCGCCATCATCGCCTACCATTACTATGACCTTCATATCTTTGGTAAGTGCCGCTTCTACTGCAGAAATTATGTGTTTTTCATTACCATTAATGGCAAGTACCAATAATAAGTCACCTTGCTGAGCAAAGGCGCGAACTTGGCGTGCAAAGGTATCGTGGTCATCTATTTGATTGCCTTGGCCAAGGTTAATATTTTCTTGTGAGAGAGCGATTGCAGGTAAGCAAGGGCGTTCTGTTTCGTAAAAATTAACCAGTACGCCTGCCATGTGTTGCGCCAGCATATGGCAATTTGCAGTACCGCAACAGATCAACTTATTCCCATTGATCAGGCTTTGTGCAATGGTAAATGCCGCTGATTCTAACGCGCTTGGCAACACTTCGCCTGCGGCTATTTGAACTTGAATACTTTCTTTAAAAATTTCTTTAATTGTATCTTGCATGGGTTACCAACAATTTATCTCTAATTCTGTGTGAGCTCACACCGGCTTTATTAAAAGGTAATTATTTTAGGCGTTAGCTAATGTTTAACTGTATGCTCAACATGAAGCTGTTGTAATCGTCTTATTTTTATACATCAGACATTAAAATACGTTTTTCAGCCAGTTAATATGTAATGACGGTTCGCCTGTTATAGCTACGTAATCAATACGTAATGGCTGGTTTTTTAAGTTTTTAGCACCAAGGTAATGATAAATAGTGCGCTTTAACTTAGCTTGCTTTTGCGGGCTTAGCGCATAATTAGCGCCGCCTTTTATGTTATTTTTACGAAACTTAACTTCAACAAACACTAAGATGTCACCGTCTTTCATAATGACATCAAGTTCGCCGTAGGGGCAGTAGTAATTACGCTCAATCGCTTTTAAACCTTGCGCTTCTAAATACTTTTGCGCTTGGCGCTCATAATACTGGCCTTTTTCACGACTATTTTGCCACAGCTGTTTAAACCACGACATGCTAACCCCTTAGTTAATTATGGTTATGCCATCGTTTGCTGATTGCATAAATAGCGGCACAGGGCGTTGCGTCTTTAATTCCACTGGGTTTATACGGCGATTGCTGTACTGCGCCCATTGCAGTGAACGTTCAATATCACCGGCACTATTAATGGATAATTTACCGCTTAAGCCTGAAAAGTATTTATCGGGTGTAATGCTCAGCTGTCTAATATCATTCAGCATGGCGACGGCATCGTAGGCCATGGCAAATAAACGTTGGCTAATATCAGCCTGTTCAGGCCATAAATCATTATATTGCTTACGTAGATTATGCTGCGTAATTTGTGAGTCTAACATCCAAGGAAGTTCGGTAAAGTAAAGCCCATCTAAATCGCCTTTGTCAGTGGTATCTATTTGCTTACTATGACTTTTAGAGCTGGCGTAAATAGGGATTCTGTCGGCAAAGGTGCTTACGTTAACATCCAGATAAGGCTTAATTAATCGGGTCTCTATGGCGTCACCTAATATATAAATTGCATCAATATCGCCACGTGAACGGGTTTCACTTTCTACTTCTTTATTAAAAAGTGTTTTAACCGATTTAATACGCTCTTTTGATTTATCAACTTCTAGCAAGCTGGTAATGGTATTGGGCATATCTTTATTGTCGTTGTAAAAGCCAACTTGTGTGGTTGTTTCACTATAGCGTTGCCATTGCAGGTTAAAGTAGTCAATTAAGCGCTGACCATTGGTATTATTTGGCGCTAGCAACATAGGTTTTTGATAACCTTGCGCTAAAAAATGCTCTAGAGTTTGTTGTACTTCATGCTCAGGATTAAGCGCAAAAAAGTAGTGCTGCAAAGAGGTTCGTTCGCCATCAAAGGTATTTAAATGTAATGTGGGTATATCGAGTAATGTATTGGTATTAGCGAGCTTATCTATATTGGCTTTTAATAGCGGGCCAATAACAAAGTCTGGTTGTAATTGCGAAATCTGTGCGCTCAACGCTTCGGTTTCGGTATTTTCATCAATAAACAGCGTTTCGCTAATCTCTTTTTTATCAAGTGCAGCCAGTATGCCGGCTTTTAATGCATCCCCTAAGCGCTTGTTAGCACCTGACTGAGGTAATAGCACAACTAAGCGTTCAATATTTAGTGGTGCTAATTCATTGGCGTAAGTATCTTGTTTTGGTAAAACATTGCTACCAGGGTGCCCAAGGTAACGGCGGCGCCAATTATTAATCGCTTGGTCTAAATCAACAGAGCTGTTGGCATAAACCTGATGATACAAAGCTAAGTTAACCCAGCCTTGTTGAATAACCGAGCCACGGTTAAATCGCTCTAATGCGTATGAAGAAAGCTGCTTTAAATTATGCCAAAGTGCGTCATTAAGTTTAGGGATAGAAATATTATTTTTTGCTACCGATTCAGAGGCAGCAAAAAAGTAAGGAGCTGCACGTTTTGGTAAGTCTTGCGACGCAAAAATGCTGGCAGTTAAAAATTGGTGCCAAGCAAAATGCTCAGGTTGCTTAAGTTGCCCCCCAAGCGTGTTTAGTACCTCAAGTGCTTGCTGATTTTTATTTTGCTCTTTTTGCGCAAAGGCAATGTATAAACGATTTTGAATTTGATCAACACTGGCGGTAAGTGCAAGTTCAGTGCATATTTTTTCGAGTAGTGGCCAGTTTTCTTCTGTAATTGCGCTATCACGAGCACTATAAAGCAGCTGGATTTTATCAGCGCCATAGCGGTTTTGCGCTAATTGGTAAATAGATTGCGCATTTAGTGCTTCATTTTTCAGCGTATTGGCACTGTTACTTAAGTTATCGCTGGTTTTAATTGGTTTTTCGGTTGTGCTACACGCCGATAACCCTGACAATATAATTAATAGACTAACTAGTTTAAGTCGCACAAAGATTTCCCATACGTTAACGCGATTTGCTTATATTACTGACTGACGCAGGAGACCTCAATGTTAAATGAGGAGAATTCACAGAAAATTGGCACTCTTTACGTTGTTGCCACCCCAATCGGCAATTATGACGACTTAAGTCAGCGTGCAATCGCGACATTATCGCAGGTTGACTTAATCGCGGCTGAAGACACTCGCCATACTGGTAAGCTACTTAGCCACTTTGGTATTAAGGCTAAAACCTTTGCGTTACATGACCATAATGAAAAGCAAAAAGCGCAGCAAATTATCGACCAACTTAATCAAGGGTTAAATATTGCATTAGTTTCTGATGCAGGCACGCCGCTTATAAGCGACCCTGGCTATGCGGTGGTTAACTTATGTCGTGAGCAGGGCGCAAGTGTAACACCCGTGCCTGGCGCATGTGCTGCTATTACGGCGGTATGTTGTTCTGGGTTACCTACTGACCGTTTTCAATTTATTGGTTTTACACCTGCTAAAAGTAAAGCGCGACAAGACTTTTTTATAGATGCGGTTAACTCAAGTATTACCAGTATTATGTATGAAAGTACCCATCGTATTATGGCAAGCCTTGACGATTTAGAAGTGGCGCTAGGTAGTGAGCAGCAAGTGGTATTTGCCAAAGAGCTAACTAAAACCTTTGAAACCTTTTTTAATGGCACAGTGAGTGAGTTAAAGCAGTTTTTAACTGACGATCCTACCAAGCAACGCGGTGAAATAGTACTCATGCTGCCAGGGAAAGCTAAGGTAGTTGACGATATTCCGCCAGAAGCCCGTAAAATGTTAGCGTTACTTGAAAACGAAATGCCAATGAAAAAAGCGTGTGGTGTAGTAGCCGATTACTTCGGTATGAAAAAAAACGCGCTGTATAAAACAATTATTGAAGAAAAACAGTAAATGTTTACTGCGTAGTGCGGTGCTCTCATGTATACTGCGCGCCGAGTTAGCCAAGATAATCGCTGCCTGTGACGAAAATGATCAGGGGGAGGAAAGTCCGGGCTCCACAGGGCAGAGTGCCAGTTAACGGCTGGGGGGCGTGAGCCCACGACAAGTGCAGCAGAGAGAAGACCGCCAATCTTCGGATTGGTAAGGGTGAAAGGGTGCGGTAAGAGCGCACCGGGCCGCTAGTAATAGTCGGTTGCAAGGTAAACTCCACTCGGAGCAAGACCAAATAGGGTTCCTTATGGCGTGGCCCACGTTGGAACCGGGTAGGTTGCTTGAGCCATAGAGCAATTTATGGCCTAGACGAATGATTATCACTTTCTTCGGAAAGGACAGAACCCGGCTTACCGGCTAACTCACTCATTCAATAAAAAAGCCCGCAGTTAACGCTGCGGGCTTTTTTGTGTTTGAGACAAGCTGTCAGGTTCCAGGCGGGAGGGGGGCGGCGAGCTTCGGGTTGCGGGCTTAAAACCTAACCCCGACGCGAGACTAAGTATCGCTTTAAGGCATAAAAAACCTTGTAATGTTAACCGCAAGGTTTTTAAATTTCTCGAACCTCGAACCTCGAACCTCGAACCTCGAACCTCGAACCTCGAACCTCGAACCTATCTATATAATATTTTTTCCCTGCTCCGGATCGCGCGATTCATCGGCTTGCTCGCGAATATCATCCGTATCACTGCTTACATCATCAATACTGTGTTCATGCTCTGTGGTTTTATGTTTTTGAGTATGTGGTTTCTCTTTAGTTTTTTCTGTTGTCTCTGTTTTAGCTTCGCTTGCTGTGGGGTAAATATCTTCACCTTGGCTATTGAGTAATACACGCTCTCTAGCATCGTCAGGCATACTTATATTATGTTGCGTAAAACTGTTAATTAACTCTCGCATTAGCTGTGAGGCTACTTTAACAATGCTGTATTGTTCGCCGTTGACCCAAAAGTAAACAGTAAAATTGATAGTGGCGGAGCCTAAGTTATCAACCAATACTTGAGGAGGTGGATCGCTAAGCACAGAGTTTTGTTTTTTTATAACACTAATAGCAAGACTTTGTGCGCCGCGAATGTCATTATCGTAGCCAATACCGATTGTGAAATGACCGCGCATCTTTGGATTAGCGGTTAAGTTTTTAATGGTATTTTTATACACAGTCGCATTGGGTATTTGAATATGATTGCCATCGAAGTCAACTAAAGTGGTTGCCCGTGCAGTTACTTTTTTAACTATACCTATTCTGCTATCTACTTCTATTACATCATCAATTTTAAATGGACGTTGTACACTCAAAAGTAAACTGGCAATAAAGTTCTCAGCAATATCCCGAAAGGCAAACCCTAAAATAAGGCCTATTAACCCAGTGCCACTCATAATAGCGACCGCGAATTCAGTCAAGCCAGCCAAACGTAAGAAAAGGTAAAACCCAAGTAAAATAATTAAGGTACTAATACCACGCCTAGCAACTAGGTGTACTAATTTACTGTTGGTTATGTAAGTAACGGGCTTTATTAACAAGCGTGATAATGGGGTGGCGATTAAATAACTAATCACCAAAATAATAATCCCTAGAAACAAAGTGGGCAGTAATTGCACGAATGAGTGTAGTAATTGCACGCTTTGCTCTTTTAAAAAGTCCCATGAAACCGAGTTTGGCTGAACGGTGTCGATTGCAGGAATAGATGCGTTATTAGCGAGTGTTGCAATTAAAGCGCTGAGCATAGGAGCCATCCGTGTTAGGTTGAGTTAATTAGGGTCTGTGTAAAACAATAGCAGCAAGTTTAATACCAAGGAGTATTTGTTTGGCAAACATCTTGCAATTAATTAGGAAAAGGGAGTTAACTATGAGTGACTTTAAGCGTGGCCAAAGAGCCAAGCAGCCTAACCATATCCCTCTGCGTGGCTGGTGGGATATTGCAAAGCGAATTATAAAACAAATGAGCCGTGATAATTTATCTTTGGTGGCAGCAGGCGTGGCCTTTTATGCACTTCTTGCTATTTTTCCTGCCATTGCGGCGTTGGTGTCTGTGTATGCTTATTTTGCTTCACCGAATGATATTAGTGCGTATTTAAGTCAATTTATGGCTTTATTGCCGCAAAGTACCCAAGAGATTATTTTGTCTCAGGTTTCGAGTCTTGCGCAAAAGTCTCAAACCAGTTTAAGTCTTAGCGCACTAGGCACTTTACTGATCACTATTTGGAGCAGCTCTAAGGGCAGCCAAGCTTTGATCACCGCGTGTAATATTAGTTATCAAGAATACGAAAAGCGTTCATTTTTTAAGGCGCAACTTGTACGTTTACTATTTTCAGTGGGCGCGATTGTGGTGGCGGTTATAGCATTGGTAATTATCGGTATATTACCGTTAGCACTTAACCTGTTAGGAATAAAAGAAAGTATTGATTTTTTAATCATGCTTATCTCATGGCCATTACTGGCACTAACCTTTAACTTTGCATTGTTAATTTTATATCGTTACGCGCCTCACAGAAAAGCAGCTAAGTGGCGCTGGGTTACCGTAGGCTCATTCACTGCCACAGTATTATGGATTGTGGCATCTTTTGGCTTTTCATTTTATGTATCTCACTTTGCCAGTTACAACGAAACATATGGCTCTTTAGGCGGGGTGGTTATTATGCTTATGTGGCTATTTATTAGCGCTTATATCATTATTTTAGGAGCTACAATTAATGCAGCGTTAGAGCAGCAAACAGCGCAAGACAGCACAGTAGGCCCAGATAAAAAAAGAGGGCAGCGAGGTGCTTATGTTGCAGACCACCTCGATACTAAATAATCTGAACTCTGGATAATAAATCTATCTCAAGCAGCTATTTTCAGCACAATTACGTTGAATCTACAGACCCTAGCTATTAACGCGTAAGTTCGCCTTGTTTTCATTTAAAATCTCTGGCTATACCCGATTACCATCTTTTATATATTTAACTAAGCGTCAATTGCCGTTAGCTGAGCCATGTTTGGCATTTGTGCATGGATTATTTGCTATTTATATTTGTTTAGTTAATTAAATAAATATTATAATGCAAATGGTTATCATTTTTAATTTTATTGCTGTGCTTAATTATGTGGTAGCAGTATAACGTTTCAGGTTTGGACGAAGTGTAATTTGGTTTCTATATGGTGGGACTAAGCTGCATTGATAAGGCAAATAATAATGAATAAAAAACACACTTTTACAGCAACTAAGCGACGCCATATTCTGGCTTGTTTACTTGCGTTAATTACGGCTGTAGTGATGATCCCTGGCATGACTACCTATTTACCTTTCGCTATGGAAGAGCAGATATTAATACCTATAATGCTTTTTCCTTTTATTTGGACTGCGTTATTTATATACGCTTACATGGCTAAAAGCGCATGGCAGCCTTTTATTGTTATGTTAGTTATTTTGTTAAGCCATGCAGGGCTTAGTTTTATGGCTTTACAAGGAGGACAGGGATGAGATCTATTTCACTAAAAAAGCTATTTTTACTGCATAGTTGGGTTGGTATTGTTACAGGTATTTTGCTCTTTATTGTTTGCTTTACCGGTGCGTTAGCTGTACTTAGCCGCCCAGAACTAAAAATTTGGGCCAACCCAGAGTTACATCAATTGGATACAGTGCCAAGTGAAAAGGTGATGACGTTAATTAACCATTATCACCAACAAGTACCAAAAGAGTTTGGTAAAAATATCCACGTGTATTTACCAACTGGGCATAATACGCATTTATTGACGATTTTATTTGAATCTCACGATGGCGATGAAAATTATGACGAAGAGGCTGCTTATGCTTACCAATTTGACCCTCGTAATTTTAATTTGGTAAACCAATATTATGGTGCTGCAGATTATTTTTATGAGCACCGTAAAACTGATGCGCCATCGTTTATTGGGCATTTTCATGCTGACTTACATTTAGGCAGACCAATAGGGCTTATTCTTACTGGCTTTTTAGGTTTAACTTTATTGGTGTCTGTTGTGACGGGCTTATTTATTCACCGCCAAATAATAAAAGAGCTATTTACATTTAGACGTAAAAAAGGTCTTGATGTGGTAGTGAACGATGCACACAAAGTGATGGGTATTTGGGGAAGCGTTTTTCATGCCATCATCGGCTTTACAGGAGCTTTTTTAGGTCTTGCAACCGTTATATTACTTCCCGCCGCCGCTTTTGTGAGTTTTGGTGGAGATCAAGATAAGTTGGTGGAAAAATTTACCGCGATGCCTGAAACCATTGTTTCTAATAATTACCAAGCAACAGCTGTAGATACTATTTTGCTTGATGCCCAAACACGTTACCCAAAAGCGAAAGTTATTGATTTAACTGTTATGGCGCATAATGATGCGAATGCTCAAGTTTACTTACGTCTTATTGGCGGCGATGCAGTTGCATCACAATTACTGCAATACAGCGGAGATGGTAAGTTTAGTAAATCAATGAGTAGCTTTGGTGACATTCCTGGCCCTGCTATTAAAGTACTTGAATTATTATTCCCGCTACACTTTGGTAATTTTGCGGGCGTTTTTGTAAAGTTAGTTTGGGCACTCCTTGGTTTAACTACTGCATTATTACCACTTTCTGGAATTATGATGTGGTTAACCAAGCGCACAAGGGGTAGCAATCCGACTCTTTCTGAAGTGGCTTATCAACGATGGAATAGGGTTATTATCGGTAGCTGTGGAGGCTTAGTATTGGCTACTGCCATATTATTCCCTTTGCAAGTATTACTTAATAACTTCATCCCAGTACAATTGCACAATGGCTACTTCGGACCTTTATTTTTTCTTTCATGGCTAGTTTGGTGTTTATTTGCAGTGTTACCGATTAATTATTATCGTTATTTGCAAGTCACACTGCTTATAACTGGTGGTTCGTGCATGTCTGTGTTGCCTTTAAACATGTTACTGTCGTCAAGCCATGCTTTTAGTTCAAATAACACGCTAGTTACTGTTGTTGATATTAGTTTTTTATTTATTGGTGGCTTAATAATCTATGTAAGTCAGCGGATCATGGCTAAGCGACAAGTACTAATAAAGCCAACAACACAAGAGGTGACTATATGACAGTTATTTATTTAATACTTGGATGTGGATTGTTAGTTGTAAGTAGCTTATTACTAAGATTGATGCGCCCAGCAAGCACTTGGCTAAGTCTCGTTGTGTTTATTGGCGCACTTATCTGTTTTATAGCTGAGTATGGAAGTATTGCAGGTTCTTTTGTTAGTATTGCTTCGGCTTTATTGATAAATTTAATGGTTGCTTTTGTATTTGGTAAATCTATTTCAGTGCGCTAAATTATAGCATTAACATTCCGAAATAAGGGGCAGTTTAGTACCCGCGCTATAACTGAGCGAGCGTATTAACTGCCTTTAGTCTAAATTAATCACTTGGTCTGTTTTTATCAGCTGCATAAACGAGGTTTTGTGCAACGGCTTTGAAAACAAATAGCCTTGGCCATAATCACAACCAGCCTCAAGTAATAAATCCATTTGTAATTTTGTTTCTATGCCTTCGGCAATTACTTTTAAACCAAGCTGATGAGCCATCATAATAATTGCTTCACATAAGGCCAGCTCCTGGCTGTCTTTTTGAATATTATCAACAAAGCGTTTATCGATTTTTAGGTAGTCGGTATCCATTTCTTGTAAGTAAGCAAGCGATGAGTAACCAGTACCAAAATCATCGAGTGCTAATTGCATCCCTGATTTAACCAAGGCTTTTAGGCGGCTTTGGGTCAGTTCTTCAGGATTAACCATCAAGCCTTCAGTAATTTCTGCCACAATGCTCGATGCAGGTAAGTTTGCTGTCTCAAGCATGCCATACCAATCGTCTATACCACTGTCTGTGGTTGCGAGCTGCACCGGCGATACGTTAATACTAATTTGAAATTCATCTTGAATGTGTTTTTTAATATCATTAAGTGTTTGCAGTGCTTCAGTAAATACAAATTGACCGAGCGCATTTATTTGTCTGGTTTCTTCAGCTAAGGGAATAAAGTCAGCTGGGCTGATCAGCCCTTTTTCTGGGTGTTGCCATCGAATAAGCCCTTCGGCTTTATGAACGTGTAAATCATCAAGGGATACAATAGGCTGATAATATAACTCAAATTGCTCTAGCTCTATGGCTGAGCGAAGCTCTTTGAGCAACTGCATTCTTGCATTTGCATCTTCACGCATATCATGTGAGAAAAATTCAAAGTCATTTCGGCCGCTATTTTTTGCCTTATACATAGCTTGATCTGCGGCTTTAAGCAGTTGCTCTGGGTTTTGGCCATCATCTGGCGCGCAGGCAATACCAATGCTGGCACTGATATACACTTTTTCATCTTCAATAAAAATAGTCGAAGCAAGGCTAAGTAGCAGTGATTTTGCTATTTTTTTAATATTATCGCCACCGCGTAAGTCACTAAACACAATAACAAATTCATCGCCACCAATACGGGCTACAAAGTCAGCCTCTTTGGCTGTTTGCACAATTCGCTCAGATACTAATTTAAGTAATCTATCGCCATAATGATGGCCTAACGTATCATTAATATCTTTAAAGTGATCAATATCTAACAGCATAATGACCAGTTTTTGGTCGTGGTTGTTTACGCGCGTAAAGCGTTTATTTAACCGCTCTTTTAGTTCTAGTCGATTAGGTAAGTCGGTTAAATGATCAAAATGAGCTTGTCGCCAAATTAGCTCGTCTGCTTGTTTTTTCTCGGTTAGATCGGTAAAAATAGCAATACGACTAGTTGGGGCTTTATTTTTATCGTAAATAGTATCTATGGTTAACCATTCAACATACAGCTCGCCATTTTTACGACGATTGGTTATTTCACCTTGCCAGCGGCCAGTTTTATTTATTGATTGCCACATGTAGTCATAAAACTCTTTATCATGTTTACCCGATGATAAAATACCCACCGTTTTATTGAGTACTTCTTTTCGAGAATACAAGGTCGTTTTACAAAACGAAGGGTTCACGTCATAAATAATGCCATTTTCATCCGTGATTGCCATACCTTCACTGCTGTTGTTGTAAACTAATGACGCTAAATGCAAAGATTCTTGGTTTTGCTTTCGTTGCGTGATGTTACTAATAACAATTATAAACTCATCCGCTTTTTTCATTGGGCTGATTTTCGCTTCATAAAACTGATTGTCTTGTTTATCTTCAAGCTCAACAGTGACAGGAGCGCTCAGGGTTGTTAAGTATCCTTCAATTTGTTTTAAATTGGCAATAGAGAATAAACACGATAGCTTTTTAGGCGGTGTTGAATGGCTATAATTTAACGATTTAATAAGGCCACCGGTATCAAGTATATTGCCGTTGGCATCTACACGTAAAAAAGCATCAGGTAGTGCATTAAGCAAGCTATTGAGCTCGTCATGTTTATGTTTAAGGCATGCTTCAGCTGTTAAGCGAGTTTCAGCCATATATTTAAAACGATGATAGAGTCTATTTAGCTCAGGACTATTGGGCTGCTCGTTGTCATGAGGCATATTACCGGCTGCTAAGCGGTTAACGGCCTGCGTTAAACTTTTAATCGGGTTTAATATGCTTTTATTAACTAATCGTCTGGCCAATACGGCTAAAAGCAAAATGGTCATTAAAAATCCTAAAACCATTTTTACAAAGTTAATATCTATTTGCTCAAGTGTTTCATCTATTGGTTGAGTAATATAAATAGAGAGCTTATTGTTATTGCCATCACGATAGAGTGTTGTTTGATGGAAAACTCTTCGGATACCATCTTTTCCTTTAAAAATAACACCAGCTTGCAAGTTATGCGCTAAATCGAACTTTTCCAATTTGTTGCCTAGTCTATCGGCTGAAAAAGGGTAGTTAGCTAAAATACTACCGTTAGAGTCAGTAATGACAGCTCTGATTTCTGTCGATAAATTTAAAGTATTAAGTGCCGAGCTCCACCAGTCTAAAGCGATTACGGTCACAATAACGCCTTCAATATCATTGCTTTCATTTAAAATAGGGTAAGCAAAGTTAATACTTTGAGCTTTGAGGCTGCGATCGTGTTGGAAATGGCCAATACTGAACTCTTTACTGGCGAGCGCGTTTTTAAAATAGGGACGGTCACTAATGTTAATATTAGTGTCGCTACTTTTTGAGGTACAAATTAGGTCACCATTTTTATTTACTATACCAATATTCGCGATATTACCATTGAGTGCCTTAACATCTAAAAAATACGCTGGACAAGTAGAGGGTAAAGATTGAATGTTTTTCTGTTTTTTTGCTAAAAACTCAGTAACTTTTTTGACATCATCAATCATGCTTTGTTGTTTAATAATTAGTTGCTCAGTGATGGTGCGCACTTTTGTCTCGTGCTCTTTAATGGCTGCGTCACGACTAAACCACAAGGTTACTAAAATAATAGCAGCAACAGGTATGCAAATTAGCATAAGAAGGCGGTAGAGTTGATGTTTTAATGATGAAGTAAAAATAGTCGTATCCAAATTAGTGCAAAGTAGAGTGACGCTTGATAATCCTACTATAAATAACCATTGAAGTACTAAGGTTATATCTAAGATTTTGCAATAAAATAGTGTTGCATATGATTGAAATATATTAATTTACGTATGAAAAACATGATGAAATAATAATTTAATCTCTTATATATTTACATAACAAATAAGGGCATGTTTAACCGCGACGCGAGGTTTGTAATCAAATGGGCAGTTGATAACTGCTCCTGCGTTATTCTACTGGCTTACATCCCTAAAAACCGAGCAAAGCTTCCGCGTCCCGCTCAAAGCCCTTACCTACATTCATGTAGGCAACAAAGAGTAAATCGACCCTAGGCAAAAAATGAAAAATAATCAATGTTCTGGCTGCTCACAGTACCTAATATGGGTATTATGTCAACATCCGTCTTATTCTAAGTTTGATGGTAAATATTTAGTGTCATTATTAATAATTGGTGAGCTTAAGCCCGATGATAAAAGTGAGTAAAGTGATGGTTTTCCTCCTCAACCTCATTGCGGTATCGAAACTTTCATTCATATTTTAAAAGTGTAATTTGAGCATGAAAATTAAATGGGAAACAAAGAAGTGACTTGCTCCGGAGACGTGTAATGGATAAATACCGGTAGCGGTGTTATGCACAGTGAAACGCCACTTGCTGATGCTGAACAAGGCTTACGTGACTTTCAGATTTGGCTCAATACGCCAAGCAATAACAAAATGCGTGAGCCGCAATGCCAGAATATCACAGAGCAACCAGTACTCAGTTTTACTAATCAACAAGGAGTTAGCCTAGAGCGATGGTTGAAGCATTGCAAATTAGTAGGTGAACCGTTTAATCAGCCAATTGCACAAATAGACCCGTTTGTGATGATCACTGACGCTTAAATATGCTAAGCGGTTAGCGATTGTAAAAACATTTTTTTGGTTCACTGTCGTGATGTATTAATGCAGGAGTGACTTTTAAGCGAGAAGTTTTACTAACCAACTGTATTTTTTTACCATGTCGGTGTCTCCCTTTGCCGACTCCACAACCACGCCTGCACTAAAAGCACTAACGAGCCCCACTTTTGTTGCGGCAAAACGTTTGGCTCGATATTTTATTGCCGTAAGGTGCTGACGCTTTAGCTCAGATTGTATCGCCACTTCTTTGTGGAGCTGTTGCACTCGAGCGTCCGGTGAATTGATCAAATAATTGATTAACATAATTGTGTATGCCTTATAACTTAAGCAGCTGCTTTAGACTATTTAGCGTTTTAGTAAAACCAATTTTTTTGCTTAGATAAACTGCATTTCGCCATAGCCAAATTAAGCATAGAATTTGTAGGCTGATCACTACAGTAATACTCAGCCAAATCGAGCTAAATAAATCAAAAGTAGCAAAGCCTACAATACCTAAAAATCCCACCCACAATAACACCAAGCCACTGGCAAAACATCCTAGTAAAATAGTGATCAGTGCTAAGGATCTTAGCGATAGCTTCCACTCTGCTATTGCCAGCTGATGTGTCAACTTTCCTTGTTGACGGTAATCATCCTTGAGCTGCGCTGCATAGTCAGCAAGCTTGGCAACATGATCTTGCCAGTCATCCGCATTTGTTGCTGATGATTGCGAATCCGTCGCTTGTGATTCGCTTGATGTTAAATCTGGGTTTTGCATGGTATTACTTACGACGAAATAGCGCAGTAACTAACATACCAGCAGCAAATGCCAGACCAGCCGTTGCTAGTGGATTTTCAGATGCGAGTTGACGAGTCTTAGAGGTACATTCTTCTAATTTCTCGCGAGCTGCTAACTGTTTTTCGTTAAGCGTTTCTGCTGAACTGCTTGCTCCTTTACGAACACCATTTTCAGCTACCGCCGCTTTACTCGATAATGCATCTACTGCGTCATGCGCAGCTGATGTTGCCTTATCTGTTAACGGGGCTTCAATCTCTTGTTTTGTATCAATAGGTGCTTTGCTCTTAGTTGCCGTAGCCATAATCAATCCTTAATAGTTTTTAAAAGTAATTATTAAAGTGCAATGATTAAACCAGTTTTTAAATTGTTGTTTTATATTTATATTTTAATTTTAACGCTGACTTCTACGTGTTTATTGCTGTAACTATTGCGACTATGGTTTGTAATTTTTACAAACAAAAAAATTGTAATTATTCACTGTTTATTCATTAAGCAAATAATGCCAGCTAGCTAATAAAAAAAACGATAAAAAATTTTTTACTGGCTGATCAGATTTTTTACTAAACAATTCAACCGCTTTAATCTGAGCCTTATTTTTTCAGGCTTCGCGGGGTGCTAAAGCTGGGTGACTTACTTGACAAAAAGGCTTGTCAAGCCCTAAACTGGAGCACTGTGGTAAAAAGTGGTGTTTAGTGGATCAAACTGGATCGGGTTAATCAAAAAGTTGATTAAAATAATTTTACAATAGGCTTTTTATGTTTCGTGGCGCAAGTTCACTGAGTTTGGATGATAAAGGACGTTTTGCGGTACCAACAAAGTACCGAGACACGCTATTGTCTGAAGATCAGGGAACGGTTATTTGCACTGTTGCACTCAATGAGCCTTGCCTTTGGTTATACCCTCTTGCTGAATGGTTAGAAATAGAAAGCCGTTTAGCAAAAATATCTAATATGAATCCCAGAGCGCGACGGATGCAACGTATGTTGTTAGGTAATGCGACAGAGTATCAGCTTGATAAAAACGGTCGAATTTTGCTGGCGCCTTCTTTGCGCTCACATGCAGAACTTGGCAAAAAAATTATGCTGGTGGGCTTAATGAATAAATTTGAGATTTGGGATGAGGCGCGTTGGCACGAACAAATGTGCCAAGACACTGAGCTTGAAAGGCTTGGTGAATTTGAACCGAATGACGATTTAGATAACTTTACCCTCTAGCAGCAAAACAAAAAGGCAAAAAATAGCTAATGACAGCGCAATTTGAACACGTATCCGTATTAATGGACGAAACCATAGATGCACTTGCAATTAAGCCAGACGGCATTTACATGGATGGCACCTTTGGACGTGGCGGACACTCAGGGCAAATATTAGCGCGCTTGGGCGACGCTGGTCGCTTGCAGGCTATTGATCAAGATCCACAAGCGATAAAGTCAGCAGAAAAGTTTGCCGACGATTCACGTTTTTCAATTGCTCATTCACGATTCTCGAAACTATACGAAGTTGCTGAGCAAAACGATCTTATTGGTAAAGTTGATGGCATTTTACTTGATATTGGTGTGTCGTCACCGCAGTTAGATGACGCCGCTCGTGGCTTTAGTTTTATGAAAGACGGCCCGCTTGATATGCGAATGGATCCAAGCACAGGCCGTAGCGCTGCGCAGTGGTTAGCTGAGGCAGAACTAGATGACATTACCCATGTGATCAAAAAGCTAGGTGAAGAAAAATTTGGTAAGCGCATTGCACACAAGATATTGGAAGTGCGTGAACATACGCCAATTACTACCACTAAACAGCTCGCAGATTTAGTTGATGAAGCAGTACCTGTTAAAGATAAGTTTAAACATCCTGCAACGCGCACGTTTCAGGCAATTCGTATTTATATCAATAGCGAGTTAGAGGAAATTCAAACTGCATTACAAGCGGCGATTAAAGTTCTTAAGCCGGGTGGTCGCTTAGTTGTTATTTCTTTTCACTCTTTAGAAGATCGCATTGTAAAACAATTTATTAAAAAACAGAGTAAGGGAGAAGCGATACCCAGAGGTCTGCCTTTAACCGACGCACAAATAAATAAAAATCTGACGTTAAAAGCAGTGGGTAAAGCTATTAAACCAAGTGCTGATGAAGTGGCGCGCAATCCACGCTCTCGCAGCTCAGTACTAAGGATTGCACAGAGGTTGGGATGAGTAAAAAAGCGAGTTATCGCCAACCCAATCTATTTATTGAAATAATTAAAGGCCTAGGTGCAAACAAGATCACCTTGGCCTTGTTGGTTGTGATATTCGCATCAAGTTTGAGCGTAGTACAGGTAACCCACTTATCTCGTGCGCAATTAATTGAGCAAGATTCGTTACTGCAAGAGCGTGATGAACTGGATTTAGAGTGGCGTTATTTTTTAGTGGAAGAAGAATTTTATTCACAACATGCACGCATTGAAGAAGTGGCAACGTCACAATTAGAA
The DNA here is from genome assembly GCF_013394165.1 of Pseudoalteromonas sp. Scap06. Lineage (NCBI taxonomy): Bacteria > Pseudomonadati > Pseudomonadota > Gammaproteobacteria > Alteromonadales > Pseudoalteromonadaceae > Pseudoalteromonas > Pseudoalteromonas sp. Scap06. The sequence goes on from NZ_CP041330.1 coordinate 524,565, forward strand.
ATGAAGCGGCCAACCAGCCAAGATGAGCAGGTAATCATATTACAATGAGAACGCGAGGCAAAAAACCAGTCAACAACCTAATCGCATGGCGCTTTATTTTGGTGTGCGTGGTGATTTTTTTAGTGTTTGTGACTTTGGTATCGCGTGCTGCGTATTTGCAAGTAATTGAACCCGATAAGGCCCGCTCCGAAAGTGACAAGCGTACGGTACGTGTTGAAAAATTGCATGTGCAACGCGGCATGATCTTCGATCGTAACGGTAAAGAGTTAGCAGTTAGTGTACCTGTAGTCAGTGTGTATGCCGATCCTAAAGCTTTGCATAAATCACTGGTGAGCAAAGTACTCAGACAAGCCCGCAAAAATGGTGAAGATCAGCAAACTCTGCGTGAAAATGTCGCTGAGTTAAACAAGCGTACCGCCCTGTATTATAAAAACGATTTGCGCTGGCGTGAACTTGCCGATGTACTGCGTATTGATCCGAGCAAAATTAATACCCGACTACTTGATGATCCTACTCGTCGCTTTGTTTACTTAAAACGCCAAGTTACTCCAGCTGTTGCTAATTACATTGGCGATTTACGCCTGCCGGGTATTCACCTTTTAGATGAATCAAAACGCTATTACCCTGCCGGTGAGGTCAGTGCGCATATCATTGGTTTTACTAATATCGATGGCAAAGGCATTGAAGGCATAGAAAAGCTTTACGAAAATGCACTCACAGGTGAAGAAGGCCGACGTACGATTCGAAAAGATGCCCAAGGACGTGAAGTTGAAGTGCTTGATGAGCGCGAGCGAGTAGAGCCTGAGAGTATTCAACTAAGTATTGATCAGCGTATTCAGGCGATTGCCTACAAAGCGGTTAAATCAGCGGTATTAACTTACAAGGCCACTTCAGGCTCAGCCATGGTGGTTGATGTTAAAACTGGTGAAGTTTTGGCTATGGTAAATAGTCCTTCATTTAATCCTAACAATTTAAGCGGTGCGGCTCCTCATAAGCGTCGTAACCGTGCAATTACCGATTTGTTTGAACCCGGCTCAACTGTTAAGCCTCTAGCCATTTTAGCTGGATTAGACTACGGCACAATCCAACCGGATGACAAAGTTGATACCTACCCAGGCTGGATGCGTTTAGGGGGCAGCTTAGTACAAGATACCCGTAATCATGGTGAAATGACGCTGCGCGAAATTTTAAAATACTCCAGTAATATGGGCGTAACAAAAATAAGCCAAACCGTACCCAAAGACTATTTTGTTGGTCTTTACCAAAAGGTGGGTTTTGGCAGTGATAGTGGTACCGGCATGGTCGGGGAAAGTAGTGGTTTATTTTACCCAAATCGTCGTTGGTCAGATCACGAAATTGCCGCACTTTCGTTTGGTTACAATATTGCCGTGAGTACCGCGCAAATGGCTCGTTTTTACGCCATGTTAGGCGCAGGTGGGGTTAACCGCCCACTCACTGTACTAAAGCAAGACTCTATACCTGAAGGTGAACGTGTTTTTCAGCAACAAGATGTTGAAGCTGTAGTTCATATGATGGAAAGCGTATTTGAAGAAGGTGGTACTGCACGTCGTATTAAAGTTGATGGCTACCGTGCAGCTGGTAAAACAGGTACTTCTAAAAAGGCCGCAGCGGGTGGTTATGGTGACGAATATGTGGGTTACTTTGCGGGTATTGCCCCAGCAAGTAATCCGCGATTAGCTGTTGTGGTATTGATCAACGAGCCCGGTGGAGATGTTTATTATGGCGGCGCAACGGCAGGTCCGGCGTTTGCAGAAATAATCTCTAATTCATTAAGAATTTTAAACGTTGCCCCAGACAAAGACTCTGTGGCATACGTGAAGGGCAAAGATGATGGTGCGTGATTTACATTCAATTTTAAAACATTTAGAAATAGACGCAGCGCGTTTAATGGTAAACGAGTTGCGTTTAGACAGCCGCGATGTAAAACCAGGTGATGTGTTTGTGGCAATAAAAGGTCATCAGCTTGATGGCGGACAGTTTATTGATAAAGCAATTGAAAATGGTGCCAGTGCAATTATTGCCGACAGACTGTGTGAGTTTGAAAGTGATTTTGAGCCGCTTTATTTAGTCTCAGAGCTAAATAAAAAGTTACCTGTATTAGCGAGTAAATTTTACCAACAACCTAGCCTAGAACTAGATTTAGTTGGCGTAACAGGTACTAATGGTAAGTCGACTACTACCGCAATGATTGCTCATTTAGCACAGTTTTGTCATACCCAAGCCGCAATCATAGGCACGCTCGGTTATGGCCATCCAGATAATTTAACACCGCTGCAAAATACCACGCCCTCAAGTGTGGATTTACAGCATATTTTAAGTGACTTAAAAGAGCAGCAACACCGCTTAGTAGCGATGGAAGTATCATCGCATGGTCTAGTGCAGCACCGTGTTGATCAGTGCCATTTCAAAGCGGCGGTATTTACTAACCTATCTCGTGATCATCTAGATTATCATGGTGACATGGATAGTTACGGTGATGCCAAATTGATGCTGTTTCGTGATTTTGATGCTGCCAATGTCATTCTTAACCAAGATGACGGACAAGCAGAGCAATGGATTGAAAAATATAGCTTTAATAAACTAATTTGTTATGGCCGTAAAAACTTAGCTCCTAAAAACGCTCAGTTTGTGTATTTTTCTGATGTTAGCTATTCGGCAACCGGTATTTCGGCGCAATTAACTACAAGTTGGGGTGATATTGCCATAAAGTCACCGTTATATGGTGAATTTAATCTATACAATTTGACCGCTGCTTTAGCCACATTATTAGCACTGGGTTATCCATTGGCGCAATTAGTGGCAGGGTGTGAGTATTTGCAACCTGTAGCAGGCAGAATGCAAGCATTTACAGCGCCAAATATGCCTACTTGCGTAGTTGATTATGCACATACGCCTGATGCACTCGCACTAGCGTTACAAGCGCTGCAACAACATGTACCAGGTGGAGTGAGTTGTGTGTTTGGTTGTGGTGGTGATAGAGATAAAGGTAAACGTGTACTAATGGCACAAGCCGCTGAGCAGTTTGCAGACAAAGTGATCATTACCAGTGACAACCCGCGCTCTGAAGATCCTAATGAAATTATTAATGATGTAGCTGCAGGATTAACACACCCACAAAACGCCCATTTAGAGGCCGACCGTGATGCTGCGATACAATTTGCTATAGATAACGCAAAAGCCGGTGAGGTTATTTTAATTGCCGGTAAAGGGCATGAAGACTATCAAATTATAGGTAACAAACGCATTGATTTTTGCGACCGCCAATTTGTACAACAACAATTAAAACAAGCAGTAAGAGGGTCTCAAGCATGATCCCAATGGATTTTGATTGGCTAGCTAATGTGCTAGCAACCGATTATCAAGGTGATAATCGTCAAGTAATAAATATAAACACCGATACCCGTACTTTATGTGATGGTGAAGTGTTTTTGGCACTTAAAGGCCCTAACTTTGATGGTCATAAGTTTATTGAGCAAGCAAAACAAAAAGGTGCTATTGGAGTCATTGTCGATCACGCTGTTGATACCGACATTGCTCAATTTGTAGTTGCCGATACCCGTATTGCATTAGGCACAATTGGAACAGCGGTTATGGCGCAAGTTGCACCTAAAACTATCGCTATTACTGGCAGTGTAGGTAAAACCACAGTTAAAGAAATGTGTGCCGCTATTTTATCAAGTAAAGGGGATGTTTTAGCGACTAAAGGCAACTTCAATAATGATATTGGCGTGCCTCTTACCTTATTGAGATTAGAGCCACAGCATCGTTATGCTGTTATTGAACTCGGTGCAAACCATATTGGTGAAATTGCCTACACTACCGCCATGACCAAACCGGATGTTGCCGTGGTATGTAATGTTGCCGCGGCACATTTAGAAGGTTTTGGTAGCTTACAAGGGGTAGCACAAGCCAAAGGCGAAATTTACGATGGTTTAAAAGACGATGGCATTGCCATTGTTAATTGCGATAGCGAGTTTAGTCAGTATTGGCTTGATAAATTAGCAGCGCGAAAGGTTAAATGTTTTTCTAGCAGTGAAAAACTGGATATTTGGGCTGAGGACATCAGCCTAGATGCACAAGCTCGAGCAAGCTTTATGTTATGTACCAAACAACACAGAGTTCCGGTTACGTTAGCATTGCCAGGCAAGCATAATATTAGCAACGCGCTTATTGCTGCGGCATTAACCAGTGAGTTTGACGTGTCACTTGAAGAAATTGCCAGCGCCCTAGCGACCATGGATGAAGTTAAAGGGCGGGTTAACCTGATTGAAGCTAGTGATTCACTCACCATTATTGATGATACTTATAATGCCAACGTTAAATCGGTAAAAGCGGCGATTGATTTACTTAGCGATATTCAAGGTCATCGTATTTTGGCTCTCGGTGATATGGGGGAGCTTGGTGAAGATGCTCGTAAGTATCATCAAGAAGTGGGCGAATATGCATTAGCGCAAGGCATTGATGAGCTATTTACACTCGGTGTATTAAGTAAGTCAGCAAGTGATGTATTTGAGCTGCCTAATCGTCACTTTTCAAATCGTGAGCAAATGCTGCAGCAAATTCAAAACAGTATTAGCAAAGTAGATAAAAAAATTACCCTTGTCGTGAAAGGATCACGCAGTTCTCGCATGGAGCTTTTAGTAACCGATTTAGTTAATGGCCAGCAACAAGCCATCAATGGAGTATCATAATGTTAGTTTGGCTGGCTGAGTATTTAACTCAATATTATAGTGGCTTTAATGTTTTTTCGTATTTAACTCTTCGTGCCATTTTAGGTATTTTGACCGCATTAATTATGTCGCTTTATTTGGGGCCAAAGTTAATTCGTGGTTTACAGCGCATGCAAATTGGACAAACAGTACGTGATGATGGTCCGCAATCGCATTTGTCTAAATCGGGTACGCCGACCATGGGTGGCTTACTTATTTTAGCGGCAATATTCACCAGCACTTTATTGTGGGCTGATTTGTCTAATAAATACGTATGGGCCACATTATTTGTGATTGGTTCATTGGGGATTGTTGGCTTTATTGACGATTACCGCAAAGTGATCCGTAAAGACCCAAAAGGACTGATTGCTAAGTGGAAGTATTTTTGGCAATCAGTAATTGCATTGGTTGTAGCAACTGCACTTTACATGACCAGTACCCAAGCGACAGAGACATCTCTTGTTGTACCATTTTTTAAAGATGTACTACCACAGCTAGGACTGTTTTATATCGTAATCACGTATTTTGCATTAGTGGGCACCTCAAACGCGGTAAACTTAACCGACGGACTAGATGGCTTAGCTATTGTGCCAACAATTTTAGTGGCTGCAGCGCTGGCCATTATTGCTTATTTAACCGGTAATATTAACTTTTCAGCTTATTTACACATTCCGCATTTGCCACTTGCCAGTGAATTGGTAGTGGTGTGTACCGCTATTGTGGGTGCAGGGTTAGGCTTTTTATGGTTTAACACCTACCCAGCCCAAGTGTTTATGGGCGATGTAGGCTCGTTAGCTCTAGGTGGTGCATTAGGTATTATTGCTGTGCTGGTTCGCCAAGAGCTATTACTTATTATTATGGGGGGCGTGTTTGTAATGGAAGCGCTATCGGTAATTTTACAAGTTGGCTCTTATAAATTGCGCGGCCAACGTATTTTTAAAATGGCGCCGATTCACCATCACTACGAACTTAAAGGATGGCCAGAGCCACGCGTTATTGTGCGCTTTTGGATAATTTCTATTGTGCTGGTGCTCGCTGGCCTTGCGACATTAAAGATCCGATAAATGCAGTATTTAAACGAGATAAAAAATAAACAAATAACAGTGCTCGGGCTCGGTGTAACCGGTCTGGGCATTGTGCGCTTTTTATTATCTCAAGGAATACAGCCCAATGTAGTCGATAGCCGAGAAAATCCTCCCGGTGTTGATTGGCTCAAGCAACATGCCGCTAATTTAAATACTCACTTTGGTGATTTAAATAATGCGGCACTCAGTGCTTGCGATATGATCATTATTAGTCCTGGGCTAAGTTTAAAAACCCCTGCGGTTGCACAGGCAATGAATGCAGGTGTAGAAATAATTGGTGATGTTGAGCTATTTGCCCGCATTAACACTAAACCAGTTGTTGCGGTAACAGGTTCAAATGGTAAATCAACGGTAGTAACCCTTGCTTATGAAGTATTAAAAACCGCAGGGTATAAAGTAGCACTGGGCGGCAATATTGGCACAGCTGTACTGGATTTACTTGACGGTGACTTTGATGTGTTTGTACTGGAGCTGTCTAGTTTTCAGCTTGATACCACTGACAGCTTAAAGGCTAGCAGTGCAACCGTGCTAAATATTTCAGAAGATCATCTCGATCGCTATGATAGCTATCAAGCTTATATAGATTCAAAATTGAGTATATATGAAGGCACTGAACTTTTAGTTATTAATGCTGACGATAGACAAACACACCCAGTGAGTAGCACGTTAGCATCACAAGTTAGCTTTGGAGAAACGCAAGGCGATTACCACTTAGCGCAGCATAATAACGAAGCGCACTTTATGGTAAAGGGCGAAGCTTATTTACCAGTAAGTACCTTAGCTGTTGTTGGTAAGCATAACTATTTAAACACATTGGCAGTAATGGCGTTACTCAGTCCGTTTGAAATAACTAAAGCGCATTATAAAACTGCATTATCTCAATTTAATGGCTTGGCACATCGTTGTCAGTTTGTGGGTGAGCTTAATAGCGTTAAGTATTTCAATGACTCTAAAGCCACCAATGTAGGCGCAACAATAGCGGCCATTGATAGTTTAGCGGGTAAGCAACAAAACTTAGTGGTTATTGCTGGTGGTGATGCCAAAGGCGCGGATTTAGAGGCACTTAAACCTTATGTTGAGCAACACGTTAAAGCCCTCATTTGCTTTGGTAAAGATGCAAAAGAGTTAGTGGCACTAACTGCTAAAGGTCATTTAACCACTAACATGTCTGAAGCTGTGGCGCTTGCTAAACAATTAAGTACGTCAGGCGATACGGTTTTATTAGCCCCAGCCTGCGCCAGTATAGATATGTACAACAACTATATGCAGCGCGGCGATGATTTTGTGCATTGTGTATTGCAGGAGCTGCCATGATAGCTTTTGCGGATATTAAAGAGGCATTTACTCCTAAACCTTCGGCGCAGCTTTATGATGTGCCGCTCCTTTATTGCATGTTAATGCTAATAGGGGTGGGCTTTGTGATGGTAACCAGTGCTTCAATGCCGACGGCCGATAGGCTGTTTGGCAACATTTATCATTTTACTATCCGCCACGGTATTTTTTTAGGGCTCTCGTTTTGTTTATTTTGCATTAGTACTCAAGTACCTATGTCGTGGTGGAAAAAAGCTAACCCCTACTTATTACTAATCGGCTTAGTGTTGTTATTGGTAGTGCTAATTGTGGGGCGAGAAGTGAATGGTTCGACCCGCTGGATACCTATAGGGCCATTTAATATTCAGGCTTCCGAGCTCGCTAAGTTATTCTTTTTTAGTTATATCGCTGGCTATTTAGTGCGTAAGCGCAGTGAAGTACAAGAAAACATTAAAGGCTTTGCAAAACCTATTGCGGTATTTGCCGTTTATGCAGCGCTTATTTTAATGCAGCCAGATTTAGGAACCGTGGTGGTGATGTTTGTTACTACAGTTGGTTTATTGTTTTTAGCCGGTGCCAAGCTTTGGCAATTTTTTGCACTTATTTTAACCGGTATTGCGCTGGTAGTTGGGCTGATTGTGTTTGAGCCCTATCGCATGGCGCGTGTGGTGGGTTTTTTAGAACCTTGGGATGACCCTTTTGGTAAAGGTTATCAATTAGTGCAATCACTGATGGCTTATAGTCAAGGTGATTGGTTTGGCCAAGGCTTAGGTAATAGCGTACAAAAATTACAATATTTACCGGAAGCACACACCGATTTTATTTTTGCCGTGATTGCTGAAGAACTTGGTTTTATGGGCGTGTTGAGTATTTTAATGGTATTAGGAACATTAGTATTTAGAGCGCTACTAATTGGCCAAAATGCGCTTAAAAACGGTAAAGAATATGAAGGCTATTTAGCTTTAGCTATCGGTATTTGGTTTGCATTTCAAACTATGGTTAATGTAGGCGCCAGTGCCGGTATATTACCAACCAAAGGACTAACCCTACCGTTTATTTCCTATGGTGGCTCAAGTTTATTAATGATGACCATAGCCACTGGTATTTTATTACGGGTAGATTTTGAAACGAAGATGGCAACCAAACAGGCCACGTCGGGGGGAGCTAAACGATGAGTAAAAAAATAGTCGTTGTAGCAGGGGGCACAGGTGGACATATTTTCCCAGGGATTGCGGTTGCTGATTATCTCAAACAGCAAGGTTGGCAAGTTAGCTGGATAGGCACTCCTGATAGAATGGAAGCCAGTGTCGTGCCCAAGCACAACATAGAAATTGATTTTATTGATGTAAAAGGCGTGCGAGGTAATGGTTTAAAACGCCTCATTAAAGCGCCATTCATGGTTATTAATGCAATATTGCAGGCGCGTAAGGTATTAAAACAACAACGCCCTGACGTGGTTTTAGCTATGGGCGGCTACGTGACAGGCCCTACGGGTATTGCGGCAAAAAGTCTCGGTATCCCTTTGGTAATTCATGAGCAAAACGCCGTAGCTGGTATGAGCAATAAATGGCTAGCGAAATTTGCGAATCGCGTATTAGCTGCATTTCCAAGTGCTTTTGCCAGTGGTAAAGCTGAGCTGGTGGGTAACCCTGTGCGTCAGAGTGTAGTTGATATACCTAAGCGGGAAATATCAAGTCCAATCAATATGCTTGTAGTGGGTGGCTCACTAGGTGCGCAAGTACTTAACCAAACACTGCCTGAAGCATTTAAGCGCTTAAATGATACCTGTGCCATTAATGTTTGGCACCAAACTGGTAAAGGCCATTTTGCTAGTGTGAGCGAAAGTTACCAGCAGCAACAAATGGGCGATGAACAAGTAACTGTTGCTGAATTTATTGATGATATGGATACCGCTTATAGCTGGGCCGATATTGTGATTTGTCGCGCTGGGGCGCTAACGGTTAGTGAAATTGCTGCAGCAGGTAAAATGGCGGTATTTGTACCGTTTCCACATGCGGTTGACGATCACCAAACAGCAAATGCACAGTATTTAGTAATGGCAGAAGGGGCACTATTAATGCCACAGGGGCAATTTAATCAGCGCAGCATTGTTGAACTTTTAAGTCCCTATTTAGCCGAACCTTTATTAATAACTAAAATGGCTGCTAAAGCAAAGCAGCAGGCTATTTTAGATGCCACAGCCAGCGTCGCTATGCACTGTGAGCAAGTAACAAATAAGAGAATATAAGTGAAACAGACATTAGCAAAAGAAAAATATACACGCCCTGCGATGCGCCGCATTGAAACTATTCACTTTGTAGGAATAGGTGGTGCAGGTATGGGCGGTATTGCAGAAGTATTGGCTTTTGAAGGTTACCGTATTACTGGCTCAGATATAGCGCATAGCGCCATGACCGAGCGTTTAATTCAAGCGGGCGCTGAAGTATTTATTGGACATCATGAAAATAATGTAAAAGACGCTAATGTGGTGGTGGTTTCAAGTGCAATTGATAAAACAAACCCTGAAATTCAAGCCGCGCAAGCTGCACGTATTCCGGTGGTTCGCCGTGCAGAAATGTTAGCTGAGCTGATGCGTTTTCGTCATGGTATTGCTATTGCCGGTACCCATGGCAAAACCACAACAACCAGTTTAATTGCCAGTATTTATGCACAAGCAGGGCTCGATCCAACCTTTATTATTGGCGGTTTATTAAATAGTGCTGGCAGCAATGCTAAAGTAGGCAAAAGCGACTTTTTAATCGCTGAAGCGGATGAAAGCGATGCTTCATTTTTGCATTTACAACCTATGGTATCGGTGATCACTAATATTGAAGAAGATCACATGGAAACTTACGGCGGCAGCTTAGAAAAAATGAAAGATACTTATGTTGAATTCATTCATAACCTGCCGTTTTACGGGCTAGCTGTAGTGTGTATAGATTCAGACGTTGCCGCAGAATTAATACCTCGCTTTGGTCGTCCGGTGATCACTTATGGTGAATCGCAAGATGCTGACTATCGAATGAGTGAATTTAGCCAAACAGCCAATACATGCCAATTTACTGTTACTAATAAACAAGGCGAGAGTTTAACCGCCAAGTTAAATATGCCAGGTAAACACAATGCCTTAAATGCAACCGCAGCGATTGCGGTGGCAAAAGATCAAAACATAGCTAATCATGCAATTTTAGCGGCATTAGATACTTTTGAAGGCATTGGCCGTCGTTTTCAGCATTATGGTGAATTTGCAAACGAATGCGGTAATGTGATGTTAGTAGATGACTATGGTCATCACCCATCAGAAGTGGCAGCTACCATCACCGCAGCGAGAGAAGGCTGGCCTGATAAGCGTTTAGTGATGGTTTATCAGCCGCATCGCTATACTCGTACTCGCGATTTATACGAAGATTTTGTGAAAGTACTCGCCGAGGTTGATCAGTTGCTATTGCTTGATGTTTACAGTGCAGGCGAAGAGCCGATAGTGGGCGCTGATAGTAAGAGTTTATGCCGCAGTTTACGCCAGCGTGGCAAAGAGCCATTGCATGTGGCTTCAAGCTCAGAGCTTGCAGGTGTACTTGCTAACTGCCTACAAAATAATGACTTAGTACTTACGCAAGGCGCAGGTAACATAGGTCAGCTAGTTAAAAGTTTAGCAGCAACAAATATGTCGATAGAAAAATTAAAGCAAGGTGAAGTATGACACAGGTAAGTTCCCAGTTCGGTAAAGTAGCGGTGCTGCTAGGTGGAAACTCAGCAGAGCGCGACGTGTCATTAAAATCTGGTCAAGCAGTCCTTAATGCACTTCTTGCCTGTGGCATTGATGCGATTGCGTTTGACCCTCAAAATCGTTCATTGTGGGAATTAAAAGACTTAAACGTTGATCGCGTTTTTATTGCGCTGCATGGCCGAGGTGGTGAAGATGGCACAGTACAAGGTGCTTTAGAGTTTATGAACTTGCCTTACACCGGCAGTAATGTACTGGGTTCAGCATTAGCAATGGATAAAATTCGTTGTAAGCACTTGTTTAAGTCGGCAGGCTTAAGCACAGCACCTTATGCGGTAGTTGATGCTAAAAAAGGCTTTGATGCTAAAGCAATTATCGATGAGTTTAAAAAAGTGATGGTAAAACCATCGCACGAAGGCTCAAGTATTGGTATGGCACAAGCAAGCTCTGCAGAAGAGCTTGAAGATGCGCTCAGCAATGCATTTAAGTTCGACAGCCAAGTATTGGTAGAGCAGTGGATCTCGGGGCGCGAATTTACAATTACGGTGCTTGGTGATGAAGTACAACCTGTGATTGAAATGAGCACGCCAAATGGTTTTTATGACTACCAAGCTAAATATCAGTCAAGTACGACACAATATCATTGTCCTGCTGATTTATCACAACCGGATACACAAAAACTACAAGCAATGGCACTCGATGCGTTTGATTTGGTGGGTGCAAGTGGCTGGGGTCGCGTCGATGCAATGCAAGATCAGCAAGGCCAATTTTACTTGTTGGAAGTAAATACAGTGCCAGGCATGACAGAAAAATCATTGGTGCCAATGGCTGCAAAAGCCAATGGGGCAAGTTTTGAGCAATTAGTTGTTCGCATTTTGGAGCAAACCCTTTAATATGCATCCCTTTTTAGAGAAAGCGCAGCAACTAAAACAGCAACTTAACTGGTCGCTGATTTTTGGAGTGAGCTTTTTTCTGGCTGTGGTGATTGGGTTAATTGAAATAACCAATGGGGTTTCCCATTGGTTAGTTGCAAATAAAGATGCGCAAATTAAGCATCTAACGGTGTTGGGGAGTCCCAAATACACTGATGAAAAAGCAATAACTACCGCGATAAAAAAAGCGGACTTAAGTAGCTTTTTTGAGTTAAACGTAAAGCATGTTCAGCATTTAGTGCAAGAACTACCTTGGGTTGCAACGGTATCGGTAAGAAAGCAATGGCCTGATACTATCCAAGTTTACGTGGTAGAGCATCAAGCAGTCGCTCACTGGAACAGTGATTTATTGATTAACCAAAGCGGCGATGCGTTTGAGGCTAAAAGTGATAAGTTAAGTGCCACATTACCCCAGTTATATGGGCCAGAAGGCAGTGAAAAAGAAGCATGGGTAGCGTTTAAACAGTTTGATGAAATGCTTAAAGTAAATGCACTAACGCTCACTAGCCTTGCGCTATCTGAGCGGTTTTCGTGGCAACTTTGGTTAGATAATGGCGTGCGTTTAAATTTAGGGCGCAAGGATAAAGCCAAGCGTGTACAGCGTTTTATAGACGTTTATTCACGCATAGAACAACGTGCTGATGCACAGATAGATGCAATTGATTTACGCTACGATACCGGCCTTGCAGTGAGCTATAAGCCAATGCAAGAACAGCAATTATAATAAAGAGTAAGGCATGACTAAGTCAGCAGAAAGAAACCTAGTGATTGGATTAGACGTAGGCACTTCGAAAGTAGTGGCCACGGTCGGTGAAATCACCACAGATAACAAGCTCAGCATTGTTGGCGTGGGGAGCCAAGTATCTTATGGAATGGATAAAGGCGGCGTTAACGATTTAAATTTAGTGTCTGAGTCTATTCGCCGCGCAATTGATGAAGCTGAATTGATGGCTGATTGTCGTATTAGCTCGGTTTATTTGGGTATTTCTGGCAAACATATTCAATGTCAGAACGAAAGCGGTGTTGTCGCTATTAATAACACTGAAGTAACCGATGAAGACATTGAAAATGTAATCCATATTGCTCGCTCAGTACCAATTTCAGCTGAACGCAAAATGTTGCATGCCTTGCCACAAGAGTACAGCATTGACATGCAAGAGGGGATTAAAAACCCACTCGGCATGAGTGGTGTGCGTATGGAAGCACGCGCACACATTATTACCTGCTCCAATGACATGGCTAAAAATATAGAAAAATGTGTTGAACGTTGTGGGCTTGAAGTTGACCAACTTATATTCACTGCACTTGCCTCGTGTTACTCCGTACTGACGGACGATGAAAAAGAGCTAGGTGTTGCGGTGCTAGATATCGGTGGTGGTACTATGGATATCACTATTTATATTAATGGTGCACTGCGTCATTCTGCGGTTATTCCGGTGGCGGGCAACCAAGTAACCGGTGATATTGCAAAAATATTTCGCACACCTATATCACATGCAGAGTCACTCAAAGTACAATATGCCTGTGCAAGTAGCCAAATGGCGAGCAGCGAAGACACGATTGAAGTGCCAAGCGTAGGTGGGCGACCAGCAAGACTGATGTCTAGGCATACGTTGTCTGAAGTGGTTGAGCCACGTTTTAGAGAATTATTTGAACTGGCGATGGAAGAAATTCGTCGCTCAGGATTAGAAGACCAAATTGCAGCAGGTCTCGTCATTACTGGCGGAACTGCTAAAATGACTGGCGCAATGGAAGTGGCTGAAGATATTTTTCAGATGCCAGTAAGAATAGGTAAACCAATTGGTGTAGTAGGTTTAACTGATTATGTTGATGATCCATCGTACGCAACCGCTGTAGGTTTGTTACAATACGGGCGTACTATGCAGTCGATGAATGCACAAAAGTCGAAAGCGGATGATAATAATAATTGGTGGAACCGCATCACAAAATGGTTTCAAGGCGAGTTTTAGTACTCAAGTCGGAGAGTAAATATGTTTGATATAATGGAACAACACAGCGAAGAAGCTGTAATAAAAGTAATCGGTGTAGGCGGTGGCGGCGGTAACGCAGTTGAGCACATGGTAAAACAACAAATAGAAGGCGTTCGTTTTATCGCAGCCAATACGGATGCGCAAGCATTACGTAATTCAGCCGCTGATGTAACAGTACAATTAGGCACGCAAATAACCTCTGGGTTAGGTGCGGGGGCTAACCCTGAAGTAGGTCGTGAATCGGCTGAAGAAGACGCCGAAACCATTCGTGCTAGCCTTGAGGGCGCTGATATGGTGTTTATTGCGGCAGGTATGGGCGGCGGTACAGGTACCGGTGCTGCGCCAGTCGTGGCTAAAATTGCTAAAGAGCTGGGCATTTTAACTGTTGCTGTGGTAACCCGTCCGTTTGATTTTGAAGGTAAAAAGCGTGCCGCTGCTGCAGAGCAAGGTATTAGCGAATTATCTGAAATTGTGGACTCGTTAATCACTATTCCAAATAACAAGTTACTAAAAGTATTGGGTAAAGGAACAACTTTACTGGATGCATTTGCTAAAGCAAATGACGTATTGTTCGGTGCGGTACAAGGTATTGCTGAGCTAATCACTCGCTCGGGTCTAATTAACGTGGATTTCGCCGACGTACGTACAGTTATGTCTGCAATGGGCACGGCGATGATGGGTACAGCATCTGCGTCGGGTCCTGATCGTGCACAAGAAGCAGCAGAAGCTGCTATTTCAAGCCCTCTTTTAGAAGACGTAGATTTAACCGGTGCTAAAGGCATTTTGGTTAACATTACTGCGGGTATGGATATCGCGATCGAAGAATTCGAAATTGTGGGTAATCACGTTAAGGCGCTAGCGTCTGAAAACGCAACGGTTGTTGTTGGCGCGGTAATTGACCCAGAAATGACGGATGAGCTACGTGTAACCGTGGTTGCAACCGGCTTAGGGGGCGATCGTCGTCCACAGTTTGGTATTGTAGATAACGGTTTCAAAAAAGCGTCAGGCTCTGATGTAACTAGCTCAAGCACACAAACAAGCAGCAGCATGTACGTACCTAGCTTTGCAAGCCAAGGCACAAACACGACTGAAGAGCCTGCAACGACATCGCAAACTGAATCAAAAGAGCAAAGCAGCACATCGACTAGCTCTTCAAGTTCAGCAACGAATACGTCGTCAAGTAGTGCTAATAAAACAGATAAGTCTGAGGGTGGCGATTATTTCGACATTCCTGCTTTTTTACGTAAACAAGCAGACTAATTAAAAACAGTACTTTTGTGCGAAATGTGAACAAATATTGTAGTTATACCGTATTTATGTTACACTCCGCCGTCTAACTGTAATATATACTTAAAGTGAGCGAACCTATGATTAAACAGCGTACGATTGCACAAGTAGTCAAAGCCATAGGAATTGGACTTCATAAAGGTGAGAAGGTCACAATAACTCTCCGACCTGCGAGCGCAAATACTGGGATTGTATTTCGTCGTGTCGACCTTGATCCGGTTGTTGATTTTGAAACAACACCTGAAGCCGTTGGTGATACGCAATTGTGTACCTGTTTAATTAACAAAGATGGTGTTCGCTTATCAACTACTGAGCATTTAATTGCAGCTGTTGCGGCCATGGGTATCGACAATCTAATTGTTGAACTTGATAGCTCAGAAGTTCCAATAATGGATGGTAGTGCATTGCCATTCATTTATTTATTACAAAAAGGCGGCATTGAAGAGCAAAATGTTGCAAAACGTTTCATTCGTATTAAAGAAAAAGTACGTATTGAAGAAGGCGACAAATGGGCCGAAGTAGAACCTTACGACGGATTCCATATCGACTTTGAAATTGCCTTTGATCACCCTGCAATTAATGAAAGCCGCCAACGCATTGGCTTAGATATTACCGCACAAAGCTTCACTGAAGAAATTAGCCGTGCGCGTACTTTTGGCTTTATGAAAGATATTGAATACATGCATGCTAATAACCTTGCACTAGGTGGTAGCATGGATAGTGCAGTGGTACTTGATGAATTTAAAGTTTTAAATCCAAACGGTCTGCGTTACCCAGACGAGTTCGTCAAGCATAAGATACTAGACTGTGTAGGTGACATGTTTATGACAGGTCATAACCTTTTAGGTAAAGTAACTGCATTTAAATCAGGTCATGATTTAAATAACAAGTTACTACGCAAAATTATGGCAACCGAGTCAGCATGGGAGTGGGCAACCTTTGAAACACCTGTTTCGATGCCTGCACCCGGCCTTGAATTAGCAAACGCCTAATCAGTTAATCGCTTACATACAGTTATAAAAAATGACGCTTATTAGCGTCATTTTTTTTGGCTGTTTGTAACCACAACCAGTCAGGTATTACAGACCTAAAATAGTTTGTAACTGTTTTAACTCAGTGACTTGGTACGTTGGCTTAATACCTTCAGGTAAGATTACCCCAGGGTGCTGTAACCAGCAGGTGTCTATGCCTGCATTTCGTCCACCAAGAATATCACTGCTGGCGGTATCACCTACCATTAAAATTTGTTCTTTAGGTGGATTCCCCATTAAATTAAAGGTGTGCTCAAATATCTCTTTTGCAGGTTTAGCAATACCTACTTTTTCAGAAATTACCAGCCAATCAAACATATCTTGCAGCCCAGTATGCGCTAAACGACGTGCTTGCAGCTGAGAAAAGCCATTAGTGATAATACCTAAATTGGCATGAGGTTTAAGGGCGTTTAATAATTCAACCGCACCGGGTAAAGGCATGCAAATTTCAGCCATTGCCGATAAAAAATCATCATTGAGCTGCTGGGCTGGTACATCAAGTTTATTTGCCAGCTCACTAAAACGAGTTACTTGCAGATGGTTTGCGGTAATTTCGTTATTTTGATAGGCAATCCATAGTGGCTTATTGGTGTTTTGGTAATGGTCATAATCTGCTTTGGTAAAATCCATGTCATAAGCAGCCAACATTTTTTGTAAGCCAGCAAAGGCATTAAAGCTAAATAAGGTTTCGTCGGCATCAAATAATACGTAGTTATACTTCATTAAAACATCCGTTATTGATTATATAAAGTGGGATTAAGAAAAGGGGCCATGGCGAGAGTCAGCGCTTGAGTATAGGTACTTTCTCGTGTTGCATGATGATCAGTTAATAAACCAATAGCACCCCCTTGCTGCTTAATATTGGTGGTATTAAAAGCCTTATCCATCACATCTCCGAGCTCTTCACCTTGCAGCAATGCTTTATAAAAAACAGAAGGCAAAGGTAAGTTACTGCTTCGTCCTGTAACTTGCTGTGCGCCGTCATCAATAACAACATAGGCAAAGGTTGCTGCACCATAGCTAAATTGCGCTGCGCCGCCTTCCATCGCTATGTAGTAGTCTGCTTGATGCTGTGCTTTACAGTAGTTAACTCGATTCTGTGCACCCAAACACGTTTGTTCTTCGCCTATTGGTTGATCGGGTACATCTGAAGGTGCATGAACGCCACTACATTCAATTAAATGCTCAGGGAAATACATCGCAAAAATGTGTTTAGCGGCATTTACTTTTACTGGGTTTTTAGACCCGACAACAATTTTCATGACTTGCGACATACTACTCTCATCATACTTAAAATCAGCAGTGTACGTGAGTTAGACTAAACAAAAAAGAGCAGAATGTATTTGCGATCACTTGATAAAAGAAATGATCAGCTCCATAGGATCATTGTATGTGTTAGATCTTCTAAACCAAAAAGTCTCTAACAGATTATTGATACACTTAAATAGGAATTTCAGGTGGGGCTAATTTTGCTAAGGCGCGTTTTTTCAAAATAATATCTTTGATCAGTGGCGTAAGCACTAGCTCCATAGCGAGTCCCATTTTGCCACCGGGTACTACAAGCGTATTGATCCGCGACATAAAGCTCCCTTCAATCATGCGTAAATAATACGGGAAATCAACGTCATCAATGCCCCTAAAGCGAATAACAACAAAGCTTTCATCAAGGGAGGGGATATCTTTTGCGCTAAATGGGTTGGAAGTATCAACGGTGGGTACTCGCTGAAAGTTAATATGAGTACGAGAAAACTGCGGCGTTATATGATTAATGTAGTCATCCATACTGCGTACAATCGAGTCCATTACTTTTTCACGAGAATGGCCGCGTTCTGAGGTATCGCGAATAAGCTTTTGGATCCACTCAAGGTTAATAATTGGCACCATGCCTATGAGTAAATCAACATGCTTAGCAACATCATGATCTTCGTCGACCACGCCGCCATGTAAGCCTTCGTAAAACATTAAATCTGTATTTTGCTCAAGCTCTTGCCAAGGAGTAAATGTTCCAGGTAACTGGTTATAAGGCACGGCCTCATCAAAGGTATGTAAATAACGGCGCAGTTTACCTTCGCCTGTTTCACCATACTTGGTAAATAAGTCTTCTAATGCACCAAAGTCATTGGCTTCTCGGCCAAAATAACTTATGTGTTTACTTTCTTGTTGGGCTTCTCGAATTTTTTTGTCCATTTCAGGACGTGTGTAACGATGAAAGCTATCACCTTCAATAAATGCAGCATTGATATCGAGGCTGCGGAAAATATGCTTCACGGCATTGGTGGTGGTTGTAGTGCCTGCTCCAGATGAGCCGGTGATTGCAATAATAGGGTGTTTAGCTGACATGTTTGTTCTCTTTTTTATGACCCGTTAGTTATAAAGACCTTACTAAGCTAGGTCAAGTGACGTCATCAGTAAATAACGTTATCATGAGGTGCTTAAAATTAAAACGAGAGAAAGCATGAAACTGATCAAACCGTTGTTAGGGCTAATAACAATTAATGCTTTAACATTGGGCGTTGCCCAGGCAAATATGCCTAAAAGTCAAATACTGCTTGCCGATTTAAATACTCCGCATGGCATACGCGTAAGCATTGTTAGTGATAAAACCAGCTACAACAATCAGCCCTATTTAACCGACACGGGCCTTTATTATACGCGTGAGGTAATCAGTAATAATCAGAGCCAAACTGATATTGCGCTTTACGATTTATCATCAAAACAAACCTCCATGATCACCAATACAGCTGTAAGTGAGTATTCGCCAACAGTAACACCGAGTGGTGATAGTTTATCTGCTATCGTGGTTGAAGAAGATGGCAAACAAAAGTTATGGCAATATCCGCTGAGCACAGAGCAGGCGCCAAGTCGTATTTTTGATTGGATTGAGCCTGTGGGCTACCACGCTTGGGGTAATAACAACGATTTAGTGATGTTTATTTTAGGTGAGCCACATACATTACAATATACCTCGGTTGTTGCGGCTAAAGGTGAAGTTGTTGCAAATAACATTGGTCGCACACTTATTTACGATAAATCGCAAAGTGAATTTTTATTTAGTCATAGTAAAAATGGCCAGCACCAGTTAGCCCGTTTTGACCCTCAAACCAAGCAGGTCAGCAACATCCTTAGGCTGCCAAACCAAGTACAAGACTTCATCTTAAAAGATGAAAATACTAT
This sequence comes from Pseudoalteromonas sp. Scap06, assembly GCF_013394165.1. Classification (NCBI taxonomy): domain Bacteria; kingdom Pseudomonadati; phylum Pseudomonadota; class Gammaproteobacteria; order Alteromonadales; family Pseudoalteromonadaceae; genus Pseudoalteromonas; species Pseudoalteromonas sp. Scap06. The sequence continues at coordinate 543,830 of NZ_CP041330.1, forward strand.
TGCTTACGCAGTTAAAAACCGTATTTATCAACGAAAATTAACAGCTGGATCTGATATATCTCAATGGCTCGATTTAAGCCAATATTGCGATACTGAAATTAGCCGGTTGAGTTATAAAAATCAGCAATTAGCGTTTGTATGTAGTGTTAAATAAACACTAAATAATAAATTTCGGACTTTCACTCATGCATGAGTTAGTCTGACCCTAACTATTAAATAAAAAGGAAAGTCACGTGGCATTTAGCGCAGACGAGTTAACAGAGCAGCTGATAAAACTAGAGTGTAGAAGTAATTTTAAAATAAAAAACATTGCTGAGTATATGCTAGCAAACTCTAAAGAAGCGTTTTACACCCATGCCGAAACGGGGAAAGGTAAAATTGTGATCCGTCCTGCATTTGAAGTGTTTAGTGATGACTTTACTGATATTGATGGGGTTGTGCGTACTCAAGGCTATTTTCATAGTAGTGAAATGACCCGTTTTCCCACTCGTATTTATAAAAGCGCACAGCCTATTCATTATGGTGTCGCTTTTAAAATTAACTCTGAACAAGCGGCAAAAGAGTTTATAGCTAAGCTAACGATGATTATTGGTGGTTAATAGAATGGTGCAGGGCTAAAGGCAAAAGGTGCAAGATAAAATCTTCAACCTTCAACCTTTAGCCTTTAACCTTTAACCTTTAACCTTTAGTTTATTTACTATTCAAAAAGCTATTTACTGATTTGAGTTCACGGTTTTTAAGTGCAATACAGTCATTCGTACTTTCTGCAAGCTTACTTAATGTGCGCGCATAGCCAGGTACGTCATCAAGTTTAGCGTCAAAGAACGTTTGCGTTGTCGCTAAACTTTCAGCATCACAGCTAGCAGTAGTAAAGTAAGGTAAGTTAGGCACAAAAAATGGTGGCAAACTTGCTGTTACTTTATCGTAGTTGCTATATATCCAATCAATAAAGAGTGCTTGGCGTTCATCGGTGTAACTTTGCCCCGATAAAATAGTACGCATATCAGAAGCGGTTACTTCATCGGTTAAGCTATATGCAAGCACTGCTTTTTGGAGTTCAGGTTTACCAAAATAACCCATTGCTGCCAACATATTGGTACGAACTTGTGGATCTTTAGTGGTTTTAAAGGTTGCCATAAACTGATCAAGCAGCGCTTTATCACCATGAAAAGCCGCAAGACGTAAGTAAGTACCCGCTAAATAAGGGTCTACTTTTTGCGGATCTTTTAAGTAAGCGGCTGTTTGCTGCTTAGCTTTATTGATCACATTTTTATCTTCACCATCAAAGCCTAAGCGTGATACCACCGCAGCTCGCAGTTGAGCAACAGCGCCATCTTCCCCCATTTTTGCTTCTAGGCCATATTTTTTAGCGGCAGGCATGACTGCATTTTGAATAAATGTAGGCCATAAATCTTTATTGCTATCGTCTTTAAAGGTACGCTGCTGAGACGCTAAATAGCCTAAAGCAGTGTTAGCTACGCGTGGATGACTATCACTGGCAAATACTTCAAGCGTTTGCATCAGCTTAGCCGCAGAAATTATACCTGCGTCAAGTAAGGCGTCAGTAGCTGATAACAATGCAAGGCGCTCGCGGTCGTTTAATACGCTCGCTGCATTATCAATTAGTGCGTTAAATTGCGCATCGTCCATGACCCAGCGGTAGTAACCTAGCGCACCTTGGTCTGGATATATCCACTCTGGCTCAAAATCTAACTCTAGCGTTTGGTTTTGTTTATTAAGTAATACACTGGCAGTTTTTACTTTATCGCCTTTACCGTACTTAATGGCAACGGGTACATTCCAAAGTTGGGCTGGAGCATCAACACCGGCATTAGCAAAACGGCTTTGCGAAATGGTGATAGTTTTACCTTGCTGATCAACCTTGATTAAAGGAAATGATGATTGTTCAATAAATGATTTTAAAACACTCGCCACATCTTTATTTGAAGCCTTACCGAGTGCTTCCCATAAATCGGCGGCTTCGGCATTTTTATATGAGAACTCTTTTAAGTAATTTTGAATACCAGCTTGAAATGCGTCTTCACCAATCCAATTTTCAACCATCGCCAGTACTGAGCTGCCTTTGCTGTATGCAAGGCCTAAACCGTCCATAATATCGGCTTCAGTTTTAATTGGTTTACGAATTGGCTTAGTGCTTAAGCGAGCATCTAACGCCATTACATTGTTTTGTGGTAAATCTAGGTGTGATTCAAACTCAGGGTTAAGTTGCTTAGTAATTTTTGCTGCCATCCAGCTAGCAAACGCTTCGTTTAACCATAAGTCGTTCCACCACTTCATAGTCACTAAGTTACCGTACCATTGGTGAGCTAATTCATGGGCAATAATAGAGACATTACGTTGCTTTTTACTACGCGTTGCAGCTTCTAAATCAACCAGAAGAATATCTTCGCGGTAAGTCACTAAACCTGAATTTTCCATTGCCCCAAACGGAAACTCTGGAACAGCCACTGAATCTAATTTTTTATACACGTAAGGAATACCAAAGTACTCTTCAAGTGCGCCCAATACTTTAGGCATATTCTCTTTTGCATACTGTGCTAAATGAATTTTACCTTGTGGAGTAATCACACGGCCAGGAATTGGCATACCCTTAATTTCTAGTTCTTCAAACGGGCCTACAGCCATAGCTACTAAGTATGATGGAATTGGTGGCGTTTTATCAAAGTAATGGGTAGTCATATCGCCATTCACCGTCGTTTTTAACTCAGGTGTATTTGAATACACTTTTTGTGACGTGGGGGCGGTAATAGTTAACTGAAATGGAATTTTATAGCTTGGTTCGTCAAATACAGGAAACGCTCGACGGGCATCGCTCATTTCAAATTGGGTGAAAAGATAAGGAACGCCTTGATCTAGGGTTTTATATAGCCCCACACTTTGGCGATTATATGGCGCTGAGAAATCAATTCTTAAAGTGTATTTACCCGGCTGAATTTGCTCTTCGCAGCTAAATTTAACTTTACCGGTTTTAAGCATTTCGCTGTTTAAGTCGCAGTTTTGCTCACCCAATAGTTGAACCATTTTGGTTGCGTAATCAACACCATTGAGTTCAATATAGCGTGTTGGTTTAAGCACCTCCAAACTGATTTCAGTCATTCCTGTAAAAGTATCCTGACTTGGGTCGAGCGTTAAAGCGACTTTTTGTGAACTTGGCTTTGCGAGCTTTTCAATGACGAATTCATTAGCGTTAGCAGCATTTATCGCAAGCGCAACGCTCACGGTTAAGAGGCTTTTAAAAAACATAGTTATCCCTAGATTTTTGTTGTTAGAAGAGTGAGTACACTCCATCCTAACAGCTTTTTTTGCTAGAGTAAGCGAACAACAATAAGGAAAAGAGTAACAAAGTTTGTCAGTGGCTATCTCGTGCTAAAAACCGCTGCCAATGGGTGTAGGAATTGATAACACGAATTTGTTGTAAAACGGTATTAAGCAATTTGGTATCGGCAAAATGCTCATCAGAGTAATCATTAAAGCCCATTAAGTAATTGAAGCAGTCTTTAGAGCCTGCTTGCAGGGCATAAATACGAATTTGCTGCTCAAAGTTAAGCCGCAAACTACTAATCGCGGTTTTCATTCCGAGTTGATCCACGGAAGGAATTGCACATTTTTGCAAATACCCCGCACGTTCGCCCTCGCCTGAAAACCAAATGCGTACTTTTTCACTGTAGCGTCCTGTTTTTGCTGGGAGGTCAAACAGTAAACGTGTGTGTTTTTGCGCTTTTACGTAGGCTAAATAATCATTAAGTCCGGCCTTAATAAGGGCGTTATGTACAGGAATTAAACGGGGTTTAATTTTACCATGAGTATGAAAGCTAAAGCAGAGAATGTTATTTTTAACCACCAAGTCATCTAGGGTTAAATGGCCAATTTCATCACTATAAGCGCCACTGTAGTACGCAATTAAAGGCAGCCAAAAGTGCCAGTGCTTAGCTTGTTCGCGGGCAAGCCGAGTATCACTATAAATATATCCGGTATAGAGCGTATGTAACTCCATAGCTGAGAATGGACGACGACCAAGATGGGTTTTCAACGCAGTACCTTGACAGTTTTTATTATTTTATACCCCAACTAATCGTTGTTGTTAATTGGGGGTGTGCCAGCAAATAAACAGTTAAAACTTATTCACTTAAAGCGCGAGCTAAACCAACTGGTTCAATTTCTACGCACACTTGATCGTCATTCCAATTTAAACCGACCAATGCATCATCTGATTTAAGGTCTTCAACCCAATCATCTAAAAATTCATCTAGGTTGATTTCTACTGGGCTGTAGTCTTTCCACTCTTCTTTACATTGCTCTTTTGCTGCGTCTTCTGATTCCCACAGTAAAAGTACATCGGTGTCATCAAACTGATTTGATTCACATACAACAAAGCCACCATCTTGTGCACCCAGTGCCCAGATCTGCTCACTAACACGTACTTTTTCTACAAAGCTAACTAGTTGTGATTCAATTTCGATATCGCTCATGTGTTCACCTTTTAAAATTTGAGTCGAGGGTTGGTATTTTTAGCCGCTTGACGCTGACTAAACGCTTCATAAAACTTAACTAACTGCGATTGCGCGCTAAAATCAGTGAGTTCACGAAAGCAGATCCAATCTAGCAAGCAGTATAAACTGATGTTGAGGCATTCACAGCTTTTAAATTCATCATCGTTTAAATGATCATTTAAATAGTCTAATGTTTGCGCAATTCGCTCATTTTGCAGATTAAAAAATAGTTTATCAGCTTGCGTGTCAAACCCAGAACGATGACATAACAATAATTCAACCAATGAATCGTTACAGGCATTGATGCTAGTTAAAAAATGCTCTTGCGGCCAAGTTAACGGGTTCTGCTGTGTTTTTTCAAGTAAGTAACGCAGTATATTGTTTGAGTCGCTTAAGTTAAGCGAGCCATCAATTAAGATAGGGATTTTAGCTGCCGGGTTGTGCGACATCATTAAAGAACGATCATCGCTTGAAAAAATGTCGAGATTTATAAACTCAAGCTCACAGTTATTTTGTTGTGCCCAAATTCTGACACGGCGAACATAAGGGGAAGAAATAGAGCCAAGTAATTGCATATTGGGGCTTTTGCCAACTCCACATAAATAAAAAGCCGCTAATGCGGCTTTATTAGTAAATCGATTTGCTTACTCTGAGCGGCTGGTTACTTCTAATAAGTGGTAACCAAACTGTGTTTGAACAGGACCTTGTACTTGGTTAAGTGGCGCTGAAAAAACCACCTTATCAAACTCAGGAACCATCATACCAGGTCCGAACTCACCTAATGCGCCACCATCTTGACCTGAAGGGCAATTAGAGTGCAATTTAGCCAGCTCTGCAAAGTCTTCACCTTGCTCAATTTTATCTTTAAGGTCTAAACATTGTGCTTCACTGTCTACGAGTATGTGCCTTGCACTTGCTACTGCCATAAAATCTCCTATTTATAAGTTTAGTTTTTTATCTACTAAGCAACATCTTAGTAAGGTTAAACTGAAAACACAAAATTAAAATGCACTTTTGATGGCGCTTTCTAATTTTGCTGAATCGGGTTTGACGCGGCTGTTAAAGCGAGTCACGGTTTGACGATCTGCCGAAACCACGTATTTATAAAAATTCCAGTTAGGTGAACTAGTTTTTGCATTTAAGTGCTTAAAAATAGGGTTGGCATCGCTGCCACGCACTGCGCTGGTGGCTAACATGGGAAAGGTAACGCCGTAATTTACATAACAGACTTTAGCCGTATCTTTTTCGTCATTTTCTTCTTGAAAAAAATCGTCAGATGGAAAACCGAGCACCACCAAGCCTTGCTCTTTATATTTTTTGTATAGCGTTTCTAGCCCTTCAAACTGAGAAGTAAAGCCGCAATTGCTGGCAGTGTTAACAATCAACAGTGGCTTATTTTTAAATTCACATAGATTAAGCGTTTCGGTTGAACGAAGCTTTCTCAGTGACACATTTGTGAAGTCATCGCAGGTATCTGTCTTTGCTGAAGGGCTATTAGTGTCTGCTGCATTGGTGGTTACAGATACACAGCCTAGAGCCAGTGTTAATCCGAATATTAATTTTCTTATCATGCGGTTACCTTGAACGCGATTTGATGGGTGTTTATGTAACTTATCATACGCTACTATAGGCGAAATTGATCAATTTTACTTATTTTCTATGACTATACGTTTAGCTAAACCTGATGATTTAACTGCTATTGTTGCCATTTATAATGAAACTATCCCTAGTCGAATGGTAACCGCCGATACTGAAGAAGTAACCGTTGCTGACAAACAACCTTGGTTTGATAGCCATACAGCTCAAAGACCTATTTTTGTTTACTGCGAAAATGACCAAGTATTAGCCTGGGTTAGTTATAAATCGTTTTATGGGCGCCCAGCTTACGATGGCACCGTTGAACTAAGCATCTACATTACATCAGCAGCCCAAGGAAAAGGGTTGGGTAAAAAGTTGATGCAATTTGCACAACAACAAGCAAAAAAGCTCGATATTGAAGTGTTACTCGGATTTATTTTTAGCCATAACGAACCAAGCATTAAATTATTTAAGCATTTTGATTTTGCAGTATGGGGAGAGTTGCCCAATGTTGCAAGGATGGATAACCAGCTGTACAGCCTGACTATTTTTGGTAAGCATTTAATGTAATCCCACAATCATAGGCAAGCAAAAATTACATTTATGTAGACGATTATGCCAAACCAAAAATTCTATACTATGCTGAAAAGGTGTTTAATTAATTCTTAAAAGTGTACATAAATGGCGCAAAAAATACTTATTATTGATAGCAGTAGCATGATTGCTATGCGCTTAAAAGTACTGCTTGAGCTAATTGGTTGTGAAGTTGAATTAGTTCATTATTCTATGTTTGATCAAAGCAGCAACATAGATGCGTACGATATGCTTGCCTTTTCACAAGGGACACCAACAAATCTGGTTGCTTCGTTGGTAAAACAAGCGACCCGACAATCATTTTTACTTTTAGCTCCCAAGGCTGAAAGTGGTGAATTGCTTGATGCATTTGGTAAATTAAACGAGCTTGTTCCAGATGCCACTATTATTTATCCATTTTTTTCTAATAAAGAAATCACTTCATTTATTGAAGATCTATTAGAAATAGGACCTGATCATATTTTTAAACTGCCTACAATTTTGTTGGTTGATCATGTTAGTGAGCGTTTAGAAATGCTAAAAAGTAGTTTAGTGGGTGCACATATAGAGGTATACACAGCTACAAATCATGATGAGGCACTTAATATTGCCAAACTCAGAATGATTGATATTTTAATTAGTGATTTTAGTTTAAAAGAAGGGCTCGGCTTAGATATATTTACCAGCCTTAAGCAGATACAGCCGCATAGCCGCTGCTTATTATTAACCTCGCGTCCTGCTCAGGTTTCTATGATTGAAGCAATTCGCCAAGGTGTTGAAGACGTTTTAATTAAGCCGCTCGACGACAATGTGTTATTACAAGCAGTACATAAGTTGTGGCAAACCGAATTGCTAAAACGTCATAACGCAGAGCTAGTTGAAAGACTACAAGATACAGTCGATGTACTTATTGAAAAAGACAGTTTGCTGCAAGTAATTTTTAAAAATACTCCCGATCCAATCTTACTTTTTGAACGTAAAGGCAAAATAGTAGAGGCTAACGACGCGTGCTTAAAGCTGTTTAATTTACCGTTTAAAAAGCTCACTGCTCACTCGTTATTTCACTTTTTAGATGACGATTCAGTAAAGGCAATAAAAGATAAAATATTGACTTTAAACAGTAATCGGCAATTTAGTTGCGACTTACACCTAGTCAATAAAGATGGCAGTAAAATTCCACTTGTCGGCTCGTTTAATGAAATTGATCATCATGGTGAAATAGCATTAGCGGTTATTTTTAAAAACGTAACCCATTTAAAACAAAAAGAAGATTTATTACTTGAGGCCAAAGATCTTTTAGAAGAGCAGGTCAGAGCGCGGACTTCGCAACTTGAGCATGCGAAAAACATTGCTGAAGCAGCTAATTTAAGCAAATCAGAGTTTTTGGCGAATATGTCACATGAGCTAAGAACCCCTATGCATTCTATACTAAGTTTTTCACGCTTTGGTATCAGTAAGCTTCAAGATGATGATTTTAGTAAAGATAAACTTTTAAAATATTTAACCCGAATAGAATCAAGTGGGCAAAGGCTACTGTCATTACTTAACAATCTACTCGATTTGTCGAAATTAGATGTAGGTAAATTCCCATTTAACCCGCGAGCATGCGATTTAACGACTATTGTTAAAACAAGCATTGATGATGTTGCTGGGATTGCCATAGAAAAAGATATTAAGATTGCATTTAAATCAGATAACCCACCAGTTGTAGCACAATGCGATGAAGAGCAAATTAATCAGGTACTTAGAAACGTATTGAGTAATGCATTAAAATTTAGCGAAGAACATAGCACTATCGAAGTTGCATTGGAAACAGACAATGGTTGTGCAAATATTGAAGTAATAGACAGCGGAATAGGTATACCAGAAGACGAGCTTGAAACTGTTTTTCAAAAATTTGTGCAAAGTAGCAAAACAAATAGTGGCGCAGGGGGGACAGGATTAGGACTTACGCTGTGCCGTGAATTTGTTTCTTTACATCAAGGAACTATAAAAGCCTGTAATAACGAACTTGGTGGGGCAACCATTAGCATTCAGGTTCCTTTGGAAATAAACCTCGATGAATATTTAGCCGATGAGCAATTAGTGAAAAATAGTAGCTAATAACCGAATTGTTTTAATGAACACGATTTATATGGACGAAAAATTATGGCTTTAACTAAAATTCTTGCAGTCGACGATGAACCATTTAACCTCGAAATAATAGAAGAAATCCTAGAAGAATTAGATTTTGAACTTAAGCTGGCTTCGAGTGGCCCGGAATGCTTGAGCATGGTTGAAGAGTATATGCCGCAGGTTATCTTACTTGATGTAAGCATGCCAAAAATGAATGGTTACGAAGTATGTAAAGAGCTCAAAGCGAACCCTAAAACACAAGATATTATAGTGATGTTTGTATCGGCAAGGGGGACAGTTGAGGAACGTATGGAAGGTTATTCAGTAGGTGCTGAAGACTATATTGTAAAACCGTTTGGGCACGATGAGCTTAAGCAAAAGCTGAATAAGTTAAATCAAGTATTAATAGAAAAACAACAGCTTGAAAAGCAAGTAAAAGAAGCTACCTCAACCGCTTTTGATGCTATGGCAAATAGCAGTGAAATGGGTCAAATAGTTAACTATGTTGAAAATATCGGTTTTGTCAACGATGTAGAAGAGTTAGGTAAGGCATTAGTGGAGTGCTTACAGACATTTGGTCTACAAAGTAATATTGAATTTAGATGTAACGACACCAAATCGCACTTTGCTTTAAACGGTGTGTGTTCGCCGATTGTGATTGAGTTATTTGAAATGCTTAAAAACAAAGGTAGGTTACATGAGTTTTCTCATCGTATTTTGGTTAATTACGAGCTTGTCAGTTTATTGATTTTGAATATGCCAGAACAAGATGAGCAGAAGCATGGGCGTATACGTGATCATATTTGTTTTATTGTAAGTGTAACCGAACAGCAATTGCGGGCTATTACTACTAAGAAAATGTTGGTTTCGCAGCAAGAGCGATTAAACAAAGTGGCGAGTACTGTTCACAGTAAGTTTCATAGTTTAATTGGATTGCTTAACGACAGCCGGATAAATAACGAAAAAGTATTTAAACAACTTCAAGAGGAGTTAGAAGAGCGGATCCCAACTATGGGACTCGATGAAGACCAGGAAGTGTTTATCTACAAAAAAGTCGACGAAACGATTCAAAATTCGGTGGCACGTCAAGAATCTGTTGATCAGGTTAAAAAAGCGTTCGCAGAGATAGAGCAAGATCTCGCTTTATTGTTGAAAGGTTAAAGGTGCGGGCTACGGGCTGCGAGGCGCGGGGTAAATTCCTTGCTACGATTGATACATTTACTTGTAGCAGCGACTTTATGTCGCGTCTTTTAAAGGTTAAATACGAAAGGTGTGCGCTACAGATTAACTAAAATCTGTACTTTAATTGTGGCTTCTCATTTACTCCTCATTTTCTTCTCTGTGTTAAATCATATATTAGTAAATTATGCACAAAGAGAGCTAAGAGATCGCAGAGGAGGTTAAAAGGGTAAAAGGCTTATGCGTCTCTGGGTAAGCCTTTTTCAACTATACGAATTAACCGTGCTGTTTTACGCAACTTTTGCCTTTGTTTATCGTGTTGCTGGGCGAGTGCCCAATTTATATGTTCACCCACCAGATCACTGACTGTTTGGCGTTTATCTTCGAGTGCAGCAATAATTGCCGGGCTAAAATCTGCGTTACCTAATCCAACGGCTATATTTCGTAGCCAACGTTCATGGCCAATGCGGCGGATTGGACTGCCCTCGGTATTTTTTAAAAAGGTAGTTTCATCCCAAGCAAATAACTCGAGTAAATCTTTGTTTTTTAATTGTGTACGAGGATGAAAGTCAGCCTCATCGGTAATTTGTCCGTAGCGGTTCCATGGGCATACCAATTGGCAATCGTCACAGCCATAAATGCGATTTCCCATTAATGTTCTGTATTGCTCAGGAATAGCGCCTTGATGCTCTATAGTTAAATACGAAATGCACTTACGCGCATCAACCACATAAGGTTCTACAATAGCACCAGTGGGGCATAGTGTTATGCAGGCAACGCATTTGCCGCAGCCCTCAAAAGTGTTTTCGTTATCAATAGGTAAAGGTAAGTCGACAAAAAGCTCTCCTAAAAAGAACCAAGAACCCGCCTCTTTATTTATTAATAAAGAATGCTTTCCGCGCCAGCCTAATCCCGCTTTTTCAGCGAGTTGACGTTCAAGTACAGGGGCTGAATCAACAAAAGGCCTAAAGCTATAGTCACCCACATATTGTTCAATTTTTTTACCTAACTGTTTGATTCGGTTGCGCATCAACTTATGATAGTCACGGCCAAGGGCATATCGACTGATATAGGCTTTTTCGGTATTTTTAAGGTTTTTGGCAAAGCCAGAATCAGGTGGGAGGTAATTCATTTTAACTGAAATAACCCGCTGTGTTCCGGGTACTAGCTCATTAGGGCGAGCACGCTTCATACCATGGGCTGCCATATAATCCATTGAGCCATGAAAACCCGCATCAAGCCATCGCTGCAGCTGTGCTTCATGCTTAGTTAAATCAATGTCAGTAATACCCACTTCACTAAAGCCAAGTTCTTGACCCCATAGCTTTATTTGCTGGGCTAGCTGTTCATAATTTAGATTGACGTCGCTCACATGCTTCACACAGTTATATTATAAGCCGCGTAATTTAGCATAATCGCGGCTTGGGTAAAACTAGTCAGGCCCTAGCCTACAAAACGCTTTAACTGTTGTTGGGTTTGTTGACTTAGTTTTTGTGATTGCTCAGAGTCATGCAATGCGGTGTCTATTTGTTGCTTTGCTTGTTCGCCAAGCGCCACAATTTGTTCAACCGATTCATGGGTTTGATTTTGTGTATCTTCAAGTAAATGAACTGCGTTAGCTATTTGCTGTAATTGCTGCTGATTATGCTCAAATTCATTGAGCATTTTTCCAAAACCTTCTGAGGTATCGTTGATTGCAGCTTGTGCGTTATTAGAGTGACTAATTAACTGCTGAGACTCTTTATTGGTTTCATTAACCAGCTCATTCATTTGGGTAATAAAATCACTAATTTGGCGGGTTGCATCACTTACTTTAACCGATAGGGTGCGAACTTCATCGGCAACCACGGCAAAACCTCTCCCTGCCTCTCCGGCGCGCGCTGCTTCAATTGCCGCATTAAGCGCTAATAAATTAGTTTGATCAGAAAACTCTTCTACCATTTTTAAAATGCTACGAATGTTTTCACTATTCTCTTTTAAGCCTGCAATCGTTTTAGAAAAACTACCCAGCATTTCATTAATAAGTCTCACCTGTTCAACCAGTTTTGACAGTTCGCTCGCAGAGAGCTTAACAAAACTAAGATGTTCATTATTTACCTGATGTACGCTATCAGTGTTACTTACGATATCTTGTAGGCTTTGGGTAATTTGGTTGCTGGCATTAATTATGGTGTGGCTTAAATTAATTTGCTGTTCGCTTAGCTGCTCTGTGTGCTGCATTGATTGCGTTACTTGGCTATTACTTTGCACGCTTTCCTGAGCGCTGCTGTAGGTCGTATTTAATAAGCTGTTTAAATGCGTAGTAAACTGATTATATTGTTCACTTAAATCTCTAAATTCATCAAAAGTAAAATGAGGAAGTTTGGCAGCTAAGTTGGCATCTTGTTGATTAATATTAATCAACGTATCGCGCATGGCTTTTACCGGGCGCACAATTAAAAAGCGCATATAAAAAATAGTAAATATAAAACCGGCAACAATCAGCAGGGTTAATGCCCAAAATAGCCCTGTGCTTTGTTGATTTTCAGAGAGGCTACTGTGTAACCAAAATAATGTAATAGCTTGAAATAAAAATACAAAGCTTAAATTACCCACTATTTTTCGGGTTAAAGTAAAAAATAGAGTTTGTTCTAAAAAGTTATAAATACGCATGTAGCTACTCATTAAATAGTGACCTACTAAATTATTGTTTTTATAGCATAAATAGCAATTAAATAATTAGTTATAGTTCATTTAATTGCGCCAAAAAATGCTTAGTTCGTTCAGGGTCGTTAGTAAAAATGCCATCAACACCACAGGCAAGCATCAGTTTAATATCTTCAACTTCATCTACGGTGTAGGCAAACACCTGTAAGCCGCGCAGTTTGGCATCGTCAACAAACGACTTGTTCATAAAGTTTTTGTCAACATGAATGCTAAAGGCCTGTAAGTCTTCAGCAAACTTCGCATACTGCAATGGAATTGATGCAGTAAGTGCGCCAATTTTAAGCCAAGGCAAGCGGTTCTTTAGCCAGTGTAGTTGATGATGATTAAATGATGAAACTAAAATATTGCCTGCTGATATCTTATTTGCAGTAATATTCATTTCTAGTTGCGCAGCAAACTTTTCTAGTTCAAAAGTATGTTTTAGCTCTAAATTAAGTAAGGTTTGGTTGCTATTCCAGTCAATTAGTTGTTGTAGGGTAGGTACTTGCTCACCATTTCCCGCATCAAATTGTTGAATTTGCTGAGCGCTTAGGTCGCACACTTTACCTTTACCATTAGTGGTTCTATCTAGATAGGTATCATGAATAATCACGTAGTCATCAAGTGCGCTTTGTACATCAACCTCAATGCCATCTACATTTGCTTTTAACGCCGCCATAATGGCGCTATGTGTATTTTCAGGAAAGTGTGTGCTTGTGCCTCTATGAGCAAATATTTTCATGGCTGCTTTTTCCGTGAGATTGACCAAGTTTCAAAGCACGCAGCACTAACAATCAGTGCGCCACCAATCAGGGTCATCACTGAAGGGCGTTCGTGCAAAATAATTATAGCCAGTATTGTGCCATAAAGGGGCTGTAAGCAAGAAATCAATCCAGCGGTCGCTGCTGATAAATGTTTTAAACTCGCTGCAAATAACGAATGCGGCATCGCAGTAAACACCACACCGGCGATAAGCAACAATATTAAATCAGTATCATTAATTTGTGTTATGGGTACTTCAATAAATGTACATAGCATCAGGCTTGCCACTAACGTTTGATAAAACATGGTTTGCGGTCCACCATACTCGCTAAAGTAGCGTTTATGGGTAATATTACGAAGAGCAAAAAACAACGCTGATACCACCCCCGTCAAAACACCTAAAGTGATGTCATCGCCTAAATTAACGTTAGGGATCAATAAATAAATACCAATAATCACCACCACAGCGCTTATTATATCTTTTGCTTTGGGCTTACTTTTATTAAATAGAGGCTCTAAAAATACCGTGATCACGGGATAGGTAAAAAAAGCTAACATGCCCACGGTAATTCCCGCCAATTGCATGCCTGCAAAGTAGGTTACCCAGTGGATACCTACGGCAACGCCTAATAAAATGGCAATCACATAATCTTTGGCGTGATGCAGCTTAATTGGTTTTTTTTGCAAAGTCAGTAGCACACAAATTGCCACCCCAGCGATAGCCGCGCGATAAGCGGTAATATCTAATGCATTCAAACCAATTAGCTTTGCGAATAAGGCGGTGCCGCCAAATAAAAGGACGGCAATATGTAAGTAAATTAAGCTTTGTTGTTGGGACTGCACGAGATTTCCTTGTCACTTTTTTTGGCTATATTAGCATTGCTTTTACACTCAGAAGATGAATTTTTCTATTTCATGACAAATGTCAGCCAAGTTAATGACACTTCACACTCTTATATATTTTATCTAATGGCATAGTTACTTTACTTATATTGGAGGGTGTTATGAATTCCTTAATTTTAATAAGCTTAAGCATTAGCGACTTTGTAGAAACACTAAGTTTAACTGCGACTTATGAAGATTGTTTTATGTTCGCATTCATTTTTATGTTATTAATATTTATTAATAAAAATAGTGCTATAAACAAAAACAATAGGCCAGAGGTATTAGTATGAGTTCGCTAAGTAGCTTTTCTCAACAAACGGATAAAACGTTTTGGAAGTATGGCCATTTAATTTTTACCGGCTTTTATTTATTGCCATTAATTATTAATTTTGACCAATTTACAAAAAGCCAAATGAGCCTATGTTTAGCTTTTTATATTGCTTTTATTATTTTGTACATAAAAGCAATTAACTGCAATAACACAAAAATTACCCCCTTATTTTTAGCCTTGCTCGCCATTTGTTTTAGCGCCACTTTTTTTACCTCTGGCACACCTACTTTGTATGGTTTTGTTGCTTATGTGGCAGGGTATAGTTATACCCAAAAGCAGCGGTATTATGCCGCATTAGCCATTATAGTCGCGCTTTTTACAAGTTCGTATTTAAGCGATATAGGAAAGCTTCAGTACTTTTTGGCTGTGGCATTAATATTATGTGCCGCCTTATTTAGCTATGGAATTGCAGCAAAAAGAGAGCGCGAACATAAAAAGCGCGAACAAGAAAGCGCAAAGCAATTGGAGCAACTAGCAGCCATTGCTGAGCGTGAACGCATAGCCCGAGATTTACATGATATTTTAGGTCACTCACTGTCATCAATAGCTTTAAAAGCTGAACTTGCGAATAAACTAAATCAAGGTGAACGATACGCGCAGGCTAATAACGAAATAGCCCAAGTAGCAGATCTTGCAAGACAGTTACTGAGTGATGTACGAAACGCGGTAAGTGATTTAAAGCAGCTCAACTTAAACAGCCAAATAACACAGCTAAAACAAACACTCAAAGAGCAAGGCTTTAACATAAAATTTAACGTTAATTTAGCGACGTTACCTGCCAAGGTTGAGGGCATTGCGAGTCTTATTATTAAAGAGTCAGTGACTAATTTATTACGCCATAGCAGCACAAAAATCGGTTCTATTAATATAGAACAAACAAAGCGGCAATTACTTATTGCCGTTATTGATAACGCGCCATGCACCACATTAAAAGCGGGAAATGGTTTAAATGGCATTAAAGAGCGAGCAGAGCAATTAAACGGCAGTGCAAAATTTACCTGTGGCGATACATTTACTTTAAACGTTGTACTGCCATTAAGTGCTGAGGATTTAAAATGATCAAAGTATATTTAGTTGAAGATCAAGCGCTGGTGCGCGACGCAGTTGCCGCTTTATTAAGCCTCGACTTTAATATTGAGGTAATTGGTCAAGCATGTAATGGGCGAGATGCGTTAAATGAAATCAGCGCGCTTAGTAAAGACTTACATCCAGATATCATTTTAACGGATATAGAAATGCCAAGCATAAATGGCATTGAGCTTAGTGAGCAAATAGCCGCTAAATATCCTGCAATTAATATGGTAATTATGACCACTTTTTCACGTGCTGGTTATATTAGGCGCTCTTTGAATGCGGGTGTTAAAGGTTTTATTTTAAAAGAAGCACCTAGCGAAGAGCTAATAAACGCGTTAAAAAAAGTAATGCAAGGGCAAAAGGTGATTGACCCAGAACTTGCCATTAATGCCCTAGACGATGCCGACCCACTCACAGATAAAGAGCGTAAAGCCTTAAAGCTTGCAAGTGATGGCTTAAAAACCAGCGAAATAGCAAAGCAGCTCTATATAAGTGAAGGGACAACGCGCAATTATTTATCTGATGCGATTGCAAAGCTCAATGCCACAAACAGGATAGATGCAGCGCGTATCGCTCGGCAAAAGGGGTGGTTATAAATAGCTTCTTTGATGATTACAAAAATAGGCACTTTATAAATTTTATACAACGTATTACTATTCAGTGCATAACTATAAAAGTAACGAAAAGTGCTAAAAGCGCAGCTAAATGCACTCAAAGAGGCTCGAATGACCGCATTAATAAAGATTACCACTGAGCAAAACGTGGCAATACTTACCATGAATACCGCTGAAAACCGCCATAACCCTAGTTTTATAGCTGAACTTAATCAACACTTAGATAGCATAGAAGCCAATGGCGATATTAACGCCGTAGTATTAACCTCAAGCAGCGATAAAAGCTGGTCATTGGGAATAGATTTACAGTGGATGGCAATTTCAGATAACACGCCTACAGTTATTGCTGATTTTATGAATTCGATAGGGCAGTTATTTAAACGCATAGTGACGTTTCCTATGCCTATCATTGCTGCACTAAACGGTCACACTTATGGTAATGGCTCGGTATTGGCATGTGCCTGTGATTTTCGGTTTATGAAATCGGACAAAGGCTTTTTCTGCTTTCCTGAAGTTGATGTACTGGTACCGTTTGTACCGTCTATGTTTCCGATTATTAATAAAGCGATTAATCCTCAATTTTTTAACCGCTTAGCTATGACTGGCGAGCGTGTTGATGCGCAAAAATTGTTACAACAAAATGTGGTAGAAGCAATTTTTGCTGATGAGCAAGCCTTGCAAGCGGGTGTGTTAGAGTTTGCGCAAAGCTTTAATAAAAATCGTTGGATATACGCTCAAAACAAAACCCAAATGAACAAACCAATACTCGATGTTATGGCTGCACAAGACTCGGCTTTTATTGAAAACATCAGCACGCTATTGTGGAAGAAACTACAGCAAAAGTAAGCTGTTTTTATAAAAGTGAGTAAGCATAACTACAGTTAATTTACTCACTTTCATGTGCATTAATTAAGTAGGTGTTAAGTGTTATTTAGCTACATTGCTACAAAATGCAAAAGCTAATAACGCTTTATTAAAAGTTTAATGGCTTTTACCTGTCTCATTTCGAGTATATGAGTTAAAATGCTTACATAACCAACTAACAAGATAGTGAATGTCAAACCAAGATCCAAATCTCAGTCGAGAACAAGAAAAGTACGAAAACCCAGTCCCTAGTCGTGAGTTTATACTTACTCACCTTCAAGAGCGTTCAAAACCTGCTAATTACACGCAACTATGCGAAGAACTCGCGGTCAACGATGAAGAACGACAAATAGCATTTAAGCGCCGACTTCGTGCCATGGAGCGCGACGGGCAATTGTATTTTAATAAATTTAAATGTTATGCCCTGATTGACGAAGCCGGTTTAACCAAAGGCAAAGTTGTCGGTCACAGAGACGGTTTTGGCTTTTTAGAAGTTGAAGGCGAGAGCAAAGACTGGTTTATTGCCAAGCATCAAATGAATATGGTGCTACATGGCGACATTGTTCTTGCGAAAGGCACTAAGCGTGGTTCAGGCTCAAAATGCGATGCCCGTATTATTAAAGTGCTTACTAATGAGCGAGCGCCTATTGTTGGCCGCTATTTTGTTGAGCATGGTATTGCTGTGGTGGTTGCTGAAGATCCGCGCATTACCCAAGATATTATTATTTTACCGGGTAACGAAAAAGGCGCACGCCACAACCAAATGGTGCAAGTGCAAATAACTCAAAATCCAAGCCGCAATATGAATGCGGTAGGTAAAGTGATTGACGTACTGGGCGAGCATTTAGCGCCGGGTATGGAAATTGAAGTTGCGCTGCGTAATCACGATATTCCACATGTGTGGCCTGAAGAAGTTGAGCAGCAAGTTGCCCACTTAGGTGAATTTGTTGAAGAAGCCGATAAGCAAGGCCGTGTTGATTTACGCGGCTTACCACTTGTCACTATTGATGGCGAAGACGCTCGCGACTTTGATGACGCTGTTTATTGTGAACCTAAAAAATCAGGTGGCTGGCGTTTATGGGTAGCCATTGCCGATGTATCCCATTATGTAGGTATGAACACGCCGCTTAACAAAGAAGCGATAGAGCGCGGTAATTCAGTGTATTTCCCTGAGCAAGTTATTCCAATGCTGCCAAAAGTATTGTCTAACGGTTTGTGTTCGCTTAACCCTGAGGTTGATCGCCTGTGTATGGTTGCAGAAATGACCGTATCGCAAGAGGGTAAGCTGTCGGGCTATAAGTTTTACGAAGCACTAATGAATTCGCATGCTCGTTTAACCTACACCAAAGTAAATGCCATTTTACAAAATGACGAAAAGCTCCGTAAAGAATACGCAGCTGTAGTGCCACATTTAACTGACTTACAGCAAATGTACATGGCATTAAAAGCAGCACGCCAAGAGCGTGGTGCAATTGAATTTGAAACACTCGAAACTCGTTTTGTATTTAACGCACAACGTAAAATAGAATCTATTGTGCCGGTTATTCGTAATGATGCGCATAAGCTGATTGAAGAATGTATGATTTTAGCTAATGTTTCGGCGGCTAAATTACTTGAGAAACACGAAGCAAGTGCATTGTTTAGGGTACATGATGAACCCGATAGCGAAAAACTGGGTAACTTTACTCAGTTTTTAACTGAGCTAGGTATTGAAAGCACGCTAAGCGACGAACCCACCCCGAAAGAAATTACTCATGTATTGGCTCGTTTAGGGGATCGTCCTGAAGCTGAACTTATTCAAACTATGCTGCTGCGCTCAATGAAGCAAGCGGTATATCAGCCAGATAACATAGGTCACTTTGGTTTAGCATTATCGGCCTACGCACACTTTACCTCGCCAATTCGCCGTTACCCCGATTTAGTGGTACACCGTGCAATTAAAGCGGTATTAAAAGCGCAAGGTCAACAAACGTCAGGTGAATACGCTTACAGCGATGATGAAGTCGATCAACTTGGTGAGCAGTGTTCTACCACTGAGCGCCGCGCAGACGATGCCACCCGTGAAGTAGCCGATTGGCTAAAATGTGAATACATGCAAGATCATGTAGGCACGGAGTTTAACGGGGTTATTTCATCGGTTACTAATTTTGGTTTATTTATTCGTTTAGATGATTTGCAAATTGATGGATTAATTCATGTTACCAATTTAGGTGATGAATACTTCCAACATGATGCGGCTAAACATTGCTTGGTGGGTGAACACACACATACGGTTTATCGTTTAGGCGATAAAGTAACTGTACAAGTTGCCTCGGTAAGCTTAGATGATCGCCGAATTAACTTAACGCTTAAAGGCGATGTGGCTCAAGATCGTTATGCGCGTCGTCGTGCGCCAAAAAAGAATGCCCCAGCAAGTGTTCGCTCGCAACTTAAAGCCGGTAAAATACCGGGTAAAAAGTCAGCAAGCGACAGTAAAAAACCAAAAAGTGGAAAAAAGCCTGCAAGTAAAGCTAAGGCAGCGGGTAAATCTAAAGTAACAGCGGATGACACCACCGCGAAGAAAAAAACCAAAAAGAAAGCGGTCAAAAAGCCTAAAAGACCAGGTAAAAATGCCCGTAAACGTAGTAGCCCAGGAGCAAACAATTCGTGAGTAATGAATTAATTTTTGGCTTTCACTCTGTTGAAGCAATTTTAGCAAAAGAGCCAGAGCGCTTTATAGAAATATACGCCCTTAAGGGACGTGATGATAAGCGTCTATCGCCTGTGATTGAGCAAGCGCGTCAGTTTGGTATTTCAGTACAGTTTATGCAACGAAAAGCGCTTGATAACAAAGCGAAAGATGAACAGCATCAAGGCATTATTGCCAACGTAAAAGCGGCGCGAGTGTTTAATGAAAAAGATCTCGATGAGATCATTGAACGCGAAGACACGCCATTTTTACTGGTACTTGATGGCATTACCGATCCGCATAATTTAGGTGCTTGCTTACGTAGTGCCGATGCAGCGGGCGTACATGCGGTGATTGTTCCTAAAGACAAATCAGCAAAGCTTAATGGCACAGCACGTAAAGTAGCCTGTGGCGCAGCAGAAACGGTACCGCTTATTCAGGTAACTAACCTTGCACGTACATTACGTGAAATAAAAGACGCGGGCGTTTGGGTTGTAGGTACTGCCGGTGAAACCGACACACATGTATTTGATGCCAGCTTAACAGGCCCAATGGCGATTGTGATGGGTGCTGAAGGCGAGGGCATGCGCCGCTTAACACGTGAGCATTGTGATGTGCTCGTTAAAATCCCAATGGCAGGCACGGTTTCAAGTTTAAATGTATCGGTAGCAACCGGCATTTGTTTATTTGAAGTGTTACGCCAGCGCGCAGAAACAAATTAAGCCTAAGCTAATCACATAGGCATTAAAAAGCCGAGATTGATTACATCAATCTCGGCTTTTTTGTACTTTTAAGTTAGCGCTTTATTAAAAGCTGTAAGAGTAACCCATTTGTACTGAGCGTGGCTTACCAGGTTGAATACCGCCATTTGCGCGGTTAGCAATGTAGGTTTTATCAAACAGGTTATCAACGCTTAGGTATACTTTTTGATTTTCATCAATTAAGTACTTAGCAGCTAAATCCCATACAACACGACTATCAATCGCATTTAAGCCTGAGTCAGAAAGGTCAGCATGTGCATCCGATACGTAACGTATTTGGCTGTTAACAACAAAGTTATTCACTTCGGCACCAAATGATAAAGCAACTTGGTTTTCTGGTACGTAAGGCATTGCATCGCCTTTTTCTACAGAGCCCCAAATTTCTGAATCAAATGTGTTTTTAAACTCTGAATCAGTGTAGGTGTAAGTCAGTTTAACTGGGAACGCAACTGATGCAGTATTAAACGTTCGACCAGCGCTAAATTCAAAGCCCGATACTTCTACTTCACCGTAGTTGTATTGGTCGCCAATGTTATCGTCGCTACAACCTACTGCAGCAGTACAGTTACCATGCATGTTGTCGTAATCAGAGTAGAATGCAATCACTTCACCGTTAAAGCCGTTTGCATTAAAACGAGAACCAAACTCAATGTTGACGCTTTCTTCTTCGTCTTGGTCTGCATTGCCTGGCGCTGCGGGTGCATAACCTTTTTGAATGCCTGCAAGTAACGTTACGTTGTCGTTAAGTGTGTAAGTAGCACCTAAAGACGGTACTAAAATTTCAGTATCGTTTGAAATGTCTTTCGTTAAGCCTTGGCTACGAGTTGGATCTGATTTAGCCCATTCTTCACGGGTAATAGTAATGTCTTCATAACGCAGACCTGCACTCACTACTAATGCATCCATTGTCCATTCGTCTTGAATAAATAGGGTGCTTGCTTTTGCGCTGTCTAAGCGATTGCTATTAGAGCCAGGTGCGCCTTGCGAAGTAAGAGTCATGCTTAAATCTTGATTAAGCGTGTATTTGTCTTCCCACTGGAAACGATCCATTTCATCTTCGTGGTAACGTACGCCAACCGTAATGTAGTGATCGCCCGCTGGAATGTGTAATTCAGACTGCACGCCTTTGGCTTGGTAGTCGCGGTTATTAGCTTTAACACCTATGTTTTCGATGCCTTCAGCCGTTGGGTTTGCTTCAAATTCACTGTATTGCTCAAGGTAGCTTTCGCTTACTTTACTGGCTTTGTACCAGTTACGGTGGAAGTCATTTAGATAAGCGGTTGCTAAAAATTCGTAACCTTCACCAAAGCGATATGCATAGTTTACTTGGTATGCATTGTGACGAGTGTTCATCTCATCGTTTTGCGATGCCGCATAACGACGGTTAGGATTTTCTTGGTAATCGGCGTTAGTTAAGCCCATGTACGTTTCGTCTGATGTTTCTTCAGAGTACTTAGCTTTAAACTCAATGTTGTGGGCATCGTTTTCACCAAAGGTATGGCCAAATTTTACCAGTACGTCATTTTTTTCAAAACCAGTGTTGTCATCGCCTACAGGTAATTCTTTAAAACCATCAGCGCCGTAAGAAAACACTTCAATTAAGCCAGCAGTGTTATTTTTTTCTTTAGCGAAGTAAGCGTGACCTTTATAGTAACCATCGCTACCAAGTGCCGCGTCAACCATACCCATAGAGCTATTTGCTTCAGTTGGTAAGCTGCGAGAAAGTAAATTTAATACACCACCGGTAGTGCGCGGGCCATATTTAACTGAGGCAGCACCTTTTAATACTTCAATAGATTCCATACGACCCATAGTCGGGAAGTAATAAGCCGATGGTGCAGAATAAGGAGCTGGTGCAACGAGTACGCCGTCTTCCATTACTGAAATTTTATCGTTACGGCCAGTACCTGTGCCACGCATACCAATGTTAGGACGCAGACCATAGCCATCTTCTTCTTGAACGTATACACCTGGTACTGATGCTAATACGCGAGAAATATCGGTAAATTCGAATTTTTGCAATTCTTCATCAGAGATAAATGTAGCCGATCCTGGAATATCGTTAATTGCTGCTTGTGAGCCAATAACGGTAATTTGTTCAAAGTTGCGTTCAACGCCGCCGGCATCTTTTGCCATTGCTGTAGCACTTAAAGACAGCGCTACGGCTGCAGTTAACGAGGAAACTAAAAATTTATGTGACATTGATTACCCTAAAAATAGTTCAACTACTAAAATTGGCGTAATTTAAACATGTTAACGAATGAGAATCAATATTATTAAGTTTTAGTTATATTTACATTTGCCGTAAAAACACGCTATTTTTATAACATTTTTAACTAAGTGTTTATTCTAATCTTATAAAATTAGGATAATGTATTGGCTGGTGGCGGTTATTTAAGCAGTGGGATAGCCTAAGCGCAGCTTAATAAATTCGGCGAGTTTAAATACCGCGTTTTCAGGTTCGCTGGCGGTTTTTACTAAACTAATACCTATGCTACCAAGCGCAGGTAAATGTTTAGTGTGTAAGTGATAGGCTAAATCGTTAGGTACGGTACTTTTTGCGAGCACTGTTATACCTAAGCCTTCTTTTAATGCGGCAATTAAACCGGTTAAATCGGCATTACTGTAAACAATACGATATTTAATGCCTGCTTTTTCAAGCGCCTGAGTTGCTCTGCGTCGATAAATACAGCCCTCAGGGGCGGTCACTAAGGTTACGGTTTCATTTTGTGCCAGTGATAGGTCGCCCACCCACACTAATTGGTCTTGAATAAAAATAGGGAATTTTTCTGAGTCTAGTTGCTCGTTAAGCGCTAACACTAAATCAAATTGATCTTGGCGCTCATCAGAGAGTAGGTGTTTACTTAAACGTGATTTTACTTCAAGTGATACCTCAGGGTAGAGCGCTACAAAATCGCCAATAATGGAGGGCAAAATACGCGCGGCAAATTCGCTAGGGATCCCCAAGCGCACTTTACCAGTTACACTTTCTGAGGTGAACAACTGCAAAATGGCATCGTTATGCTGCACCATTTGCTTTGCCATCGGCAGTAATAACTCGCCATATTGGTTGAGCACTTGTCGTTGCCCCTGCTTTTTAAATAATTTATAGCCGAGTAAGTCTTCTAAGCGTTTTACTTGTAAGCTCACCGCAGGTTGCGAAAGGCCAAGTAAATCGCCTGCTTTGGCAAATCCACCAACCTCAACCACCATAACAAAAGTTCGTAAACTGTCGGTTGAAATATTTTTCATATTTAAAATTACTATTTATATGGCTATATATATAAGTATTATTTATCAATTGATAAGTAATTACAATTTGTTGTTGTAAGGCTTGCGCAATATACTTTTGCTATTAAAGATTGATAGGTATTTGTTATGACTTTTAACCCGATTATGTTTGCCCGCCATAGCAACGCTAACAGCGCGGTTATAAATGCCTTACAAGCCGATAGCAGTCACGTTGTTATTGACTTTAGTGGTAGTGAAGCATCGGTATTTTTAAGTGCTATTTTAGGTCATGACCTCACCAAACTTACCGCTAGTGGCTTTGGCTTTAAAGGCACACTGGATGGCGATTTAAATTCTGATTTTAGCTACGCCGTTTACTACTTTAGCGAAACCGCCTTTCGATTTGTACTTCCAGTTAATGCTAGCCTGCAATTACAAGCGCTCATTAACGAGCAGCAGCTTAGATACGATATAGACTTTGTGGTACGCACCGACTTAGCGACCTTTACTTTAAAAGGCGACAATGCATTTGATACCTTAGTTGAGGCATTTAAACTAACCCCAGGGTTACGCCTTGCTGACGCGCAGCTTTGCTATGGCGCGCAAAGTGGTGATGTGTTTGTTACTGCAGTAGATCAAAACAATGAACAGCAGTTTATTGTTATTGCTAAAACGGCCACGCTTGATAAGTGGCAACAGTATATGCAGCAACAGGGCTTTAGTGTTACCAACACTCAAGCAGCCTAACGGGTAAAAAGTTAAAGATTACAATTTGGTAGGCTTAATAATGGCTACCATGTTATTCCCCCTCATTTAATTGAGGCCACGCCCACACACATGGGTTAATTTAAAAGTGAAGGAATATTATGACTTCTAAAACAGTATTACATGCAAAGCATCTTGAAGCCGGCGCAAAAATGGTTGATTTTCATGGCTGGGAAATGCCAATTAACTACGGCTCACAAATAGAAGAACACAACGCCGTACGTAACGATGCGGGTATGTTCGACGTATCACACATGACCATTGTTGATATACAAGGTGAGCAAGCACAAGCATTTTTACGCAAGCTAGTAGCTAACGATGTTGCTAAGTTAACCGTACCAGGTAAAGCGCTTTACACTGGCATGCTTAACGAGCAAGGCGGCGTAATCGATGACTTAATTATTTACTACTTTAGCGAAACATTTTATCGCTTAGTGGTTAACTCAGCGACCCGTGAAAAAGATTTAGCACATTTGGCTAAGGTGTCGAGCGATTTTGCTGTAACGGTTACTGAGCGCCCAGAATACGCCATGATTGCGGTTCAAGGCCCTAATGCACGTGCTAAAACAGCCCAGGTATTAAACGCAGACCAGCAAGCTGCAGTAGAAGGCATGAAGCCATTTTTTGGTGTTCAAGCCGGTGATTTATTTATTGCTACAACAGGTTATACTGGCGAAGACGGTTACGAAATTGTAGTACCAAACGAGCAAGCCGCCGATTTATGGCAGCAATTGCTTGATGCCGGTGTAGCGCCTGCGGGCTTAGGCGCGCGCGATACACTGCGTTTAGAAGCCGGTATGAACCTTTACGGCCTAGATATGGACGAAAGCGTATCACCACTGGCTGCTAACATGGCATGGACTATTGCATGGGAACCAGAAGATCGTGACTTTATTGGTCGTGATGTTTTGGTAAAACAACGTGCAGAAAAAAGCACTCACAAGCAAGTAGGTCTTATTCTTGAAGAAAAAGGCGTGCTACGCAGTGGTTCTAAAGTAATTGTTGATGGTGGCGAAGGTGTTATTACATCTGGCACATTCTCACCAACATTGGGCTATAGTGTTGCATTAGCACGTGTACCTCGTTCAACCGGCGACACGGCTCAAGTAGAAATGCGTAAAAAATTAGTTAACGTAAAAGTTGTTAAATCGGGCTTTGTACGTAACGGTAAATCAATAATCTAAATAATTTGGTTATACCAATAAATAAGTTAGCCTTATTCATTGGTATTCTCCCAATCTAAACCAAAGGATGAAAAAAATGAGCAATATCCCTAGCGAGTTAAAATACGCACCTTCACACGAGTGGGTTCGTAACGAAGGCGACGGCACTTACACTGTTGGTATTTCTGAGCATGCGCAAGAGCTGCTTGGCGACATGGTATTTGTTGAATTACCAGAAGTAGGCGACGAAGTAGATGCTGGCGAAGACTGTGCAGTAGCAGAGTCAGTAAAAGCGGCATCAGACATTTACGCGCCAATCAGTGGTGAAATTGTTGCCATTAACGAAGAGCTAGAAGATGCGCCTGAAACAGTAAACAACGACGCATACGGCGACGGTTGGTTATTCCGTATTAAAGCGTCAGAAGAGTCTGAGTTAGATAATTTATTAGACGCTGAAGGTTACGCGCATACAATTGACGAAGACTAATCGTTAATTAATAAAAGCCCCTCTATGTTAAAACATTGGGGCTTTTATGATTAAAGCGCTTATTTTTCCATACAAAGTAAGCAGCTAAATCATCACATATTTTAATCAATACTAGTTACCCATTAGTATTTGGATCATAGGAATCTGGACACATGTCAAACGCCAAATCTCTTGAACAATTAGAGCAAAAGCAAGATTTTATTCGCCGCCATATTGGGCCAAGCCCAGCGCAAGTAAACGACATGCTTAGCGCTCTTGAAGTATCGAGCGTTGAAGAGCTGATCGGTCAAACTGTACCTGCTGGTATTCGTCTTGAGCAAGGTCTTAATATCGGCGAAAGCCGCACCGAAGTTGAAACACTAAGCTACTTAAAATCAGTAGCAAGCAAAAATAAAGTTTTCAAATCGTATATTGGCCAAGGCTACCACCCAACTCACGTACCGCACGTAATTTTACGTAACGTACTTGAAAACCCGGGTTGGTATACAGCGTACACACCGTATCAGCCAGAGATTGCACAAGGGCGTTTAGAGTCACTATTAAATTTCCAGACTATGACCCTAGATATTACCGGCCTAGATTTAGCAAGTGCCTCACTGCTTGACGAATCAACCGCTGCAGCCGAAGCTATGGGCCTTGCAAAACGTGTATCTAAAGCTAAAAAAGCCAATGCGTTCTTTATTGCCGACGACGTACACACGCAAACCATTGACGTAGTGAGCACCCGTGCAGAGCAATTTGGTTTTGAAATTATTGTAGGTAAAGCCGCCGATGCTGTTAACCACGATATTTTTGGTGCGTTATTCCAATACCCGTCAACATCAGGCGAAATTGTTGATATAACTGACCTAATAGCTGGCGTACAAAGCAAAAAAGCGATTGCCTGTGTAGCTGCCGATATCATGAGCTTATTACTATTAAAAGCGCCAGGTAAATTAGGCGCCGACGTAGTACTGGGTTCAGCGCAGCGTTTTGGCGTACCTATGGGTTACGGCGGTCCACATGCTGCATTTTTTGCAACACGTGATGCGTACAAACGTTCATTACCGGGTCGTATTATTGGTGTATCAAAAGACCGTTTAGGTAACGATGCATTACGTATGGCAATGCAAACTCGCGAGCAACATATTCGCCGCGACAAAGCCAATTCAAACATTTGTACTGCGCAAGTATTATTAGCGAACATGGCTGCGTTTTATGCGGTATACCATGGCCCGCAAGGCTTAAAAACCATTGCACAACGCATTCACCGTTTTGCTGATATTTTAGCAACTGGCTTAAAAGCAAAAGGTGTGGCACTTAAGCACACTACTTGGTTTGACACATTAACAGTGGTTGATGAAAACAAAGCCGACGTGATTGCGCGTGCTGTAGCTAAAGGTGTTAACTTTGCTACTAACCATGCAGGTGAATACTCAATTTCAGTATCTGAAACCACAACCCGTGCAGACGTTGCTGAGTTATTTGATATTATTTTAGGCGAAGGCCATGGCCTAAGCGTAGATGCGATTGCTGCTGATGTTGAAGCAAATGGCAGCGACTCTATTCCTGCAAGCCTAGTGCGTGATGATGAAATACTAACGCATCCAAACTTTAACAGCTACCACAGTGAAACAGACATGCTTCGCTATATTAAGCGCCTTGAAAACAAAGATTTAGCACTTAATCATTCTATGATCTCGTTAGGTTCATGTACCATGAAACTAAACGCGACCGCTGAAATGATCCCAATTACCTGGCCTGAGTTTGCTAACCTTCACCCATTCTGCCCGCTAGACCAAGCAGAAGGTTACCAAATCATGATAGGCGAACTACATGATTGGTTGGTTAACATTACCGGTTACGATGCCGTATCACTACAGCCAAACTCTGGCGCACAAGGTGAATACGCAGGCCTTATCGCCATTCGTAAATACCACGAGTCACGAGGGGACGCGCACCGTAACGTATGTTTAATCCCAAGTTCTGCACACGGTACTAACCCAGCATCGGCACAAATGGCCAGCATGAAAATTGTGGTTGTTAACTGTGATAAAAACGGCAACATCGACATGGAAGACTTAAAAGCGAAAGCTGAAGAAGTCTCTGAAAATCTATCATGTGCCATGGTAACGTACCCATCTACCCACGGTGTATACGAAGAAACGATTCGTGAGTTATGTGAAATTGTTCACCAGCATGGTGGCCAAGTTTACATGGATGGCGCAAACATGAACGCGCAAGTAGGTGTTACTAGCCCAGGCTTTATTGGCTCAGACGTATCGCACTTAAACTTACACAAAACCTTCTGTATTCCACACGGCGGCGGTGGCCCAGGTGTTGGCCCAATTGGTGTTAAATCGCACCTTGCGCCATTTATGCCAAACCACAGCGTAATTAACGTACCAGGTACTAATGAAGGAAATGGTGCAGTATCGGCAGCGCCTTACGGCTCTGCAGCTATTTTACCTATTTCATGGGCTTACATTGCTATGATGGGCTCTGAAGGCTTAAAACAAGCGACAGAAATGGCGATTGTAAATGCTAACTACTTAAGCAATGAGCTCAGCAAGCACTTCCCAATTTTATACCGTGGCCGTAATAATCGCGTTGCTCACGAATGTATTATTGACCTACGCCCATTAAAAGAAGCCTCAGGCATTACAGAAATGGACGTTGCTAAGCGCTTACAAGATTATGGTTTCCACTCACCAACAATGTCGTTCCCTGTAGCGGGCACATTAATGATTGAGCCAACTGAATCTGAGTCTAAGGGCGAGATTGACCGCTTTATCGAAGCGATGGTATCGATTAAAGGTGAAATTGATAAAATCATTTCAGGTGAATGGTCTATCGAAAATAATCCACTGGTATTTGCACCGCACACACAAGCTGATGTGTTAGGTAATGAATGGGACCGCGCGTATGACCGTTTTTACGCTGCCTTCCCAGTACCAGCAGTTGCTAAAGATAAGTTCTGGCCAACCGTTACACGTATCGATGACGTATATGGCGACCGTAATTTAGTATGTGCATGTCCTCCGATTGAGACATATCGCGACTAATTTTTGAATGTAGGTTGCGAATAAAAAATGCAACTATCGGAATTAAGTTTGCAACTCGAATAAAGTTTGCAACCGATAGTTGAATTTTGAGGTGGGTAAAAATGAAAAAGCGAACCAGAGATGGTTCGCTTTTTACGTCCGATAATTTGAATATCAAATTACCTTTGAAATGTTATAGCTATCTATGTCTTCTTTTATTTCAACTGCAATATCAAAATACAATGATGGGTTATTTGTAAAATTTATCCATTTTACAGATTGGATGTAAGAGTGCCGCCCTTTATAAACAGTTCCTCCAGTATGATCATTGCAGCCCAGAACTTCTGGTTCTCGTTTGTTGAACATGTTTCGGCTCATAATCCCAAATAAAAAATCTGTCATTAAAGTTGTGCAGTTACAACATGAGCAAGTATTATCTTTTATATAATATTCGTAAGACCCATTTTCATCTGGCAGAACTACAGCTAATATTGCGTTTGGACGACTGACTCGGCCATTTCTGGTTTTTACTTTAAGTGAATAGGATATTTCCCATGGAATCCATTGATCCGCCTCTGAGGTAAAGATACCCCAATCCTTCATTCCTTTGGATATAAAAACCAATGTAATACTGCTGTCGAAAATTTTACCCTTCAGACGAGTTTCGATAGTTGAGTCTTTAAAGTCGCTAAGATCTTCACCGTCACTTTCACCTTTGTATATCTCGTTATTTTCACCAAGAATTTCTTCCAGTTTATTTACATAATCTCTGACTTTAGTTGTTTTCCACCAACTTTCTAAAATATTTTCGACTTGTTCGTCACCATACTTATATGAGACAAATATTTTTCTTGCCATTACATCACTCCTTTGCCAAAGCATTCAATGTATCGATTGTTCTTGATATTAACTCTAGAGGATTATTTGTTTCGTACCCAAGTGCTTCATATAATTTTTTTAATTTCCCGTCGTCATTAGGAAAAATAGTGTCGAAGTCAGCCATAATCTCCTCCCAAATCTCTTTTGCAACGAAACCGCTGCAACCGATGGGTACAATGACTAATCCAAGCTCCTTTGCAATCCTATATTCTGCTAAAACACCTTCTGCGAAAATGACGTCTTCACCAATCTTTTTATTGCCCAGAATAAAAACAGCTATTCCAGCTTTCTCAATCAAATCGTAACGATATTGCTCCCATATTTTTTTACGCTCCGTCTCATCACTAATGTATTGAGGAAAGGGTCTCATGACTAATTTGTCTTCAAGATGAGAAAACTGTTTTTGATAAGCGGACTGAACTGCCCCGGAAATTAAAACATTCCCTATACCTAGTCCGACACCAGTTACAAGCTTATAGTTCTGGTCGATCAAAGCCTTACCTAGGTTGTGAAGTGCTTCTTCCGTGCTTGACTGTTTCCAAGCCCCAAAGTCAGCTGCACAACCAGATACAAAAACTGATTTGCGCTTATATAATCGATAAATATCGCTAAGTATCTCTGTGATTTCCTGATACTCATCGATGAAAATCACATTGATATGAAATCTTCCCAGGTCTTCTGCGAAGAGTTGTTGTTTTGTTTCTCCTCTGGCGAAAGACGCATCATTGGCATACTCTTTTCTGTTTTCGCGACGTAAAATACAATAATGGTTTCTTTGGTTATCCTCAAACTGCACTCGAATATTCGTTAAGACATGATGAAGATTAGGATCAGTGAAACTAAAGCCGATAAATAGAAATGTTTTTGATACTAAATCTCCAGATAAAGCTGTAACAAACGGCGCGTGTGATACAGGATACTTTTCATATTCGTTTCTTGTAAGCACCGTGTTGTTTGGAGTCTCGATGTCACCGTGCATTTTGTATAAGACAACGTCACGTTTAGGTTTGGTGTTTGCTAATTGCTCTTTCGTATATTTTACATCGACAACTTTGTTTTCTGTCTCAAAGGATTTTTCTAACAGTTTGTCGTAATTTGTCGTCCAATAGGTAGAAATAGGTAACGAGGCCAAGAGATTGTGGTTATCAGTAGGCGTATTCTCTGTTCCCATTTCATTTAGTAACTGTTGTGAAACGCGCTGACGATTAAACTGATTTACGTAATATTGTGCTAGACCAACTAGATCGTGTTCATCATCTACATCTAGTTTTAATTCTTTTACCAATGGGCGAAGTAAGCTTTTCCAATCTACATAGCCAGCACCCACAGATAAGCCGGCTCCAGCAAAAATAGCAGCATTACCGCTTTCGATCTCTCGCAAATATTGTTCAATAAAATGCTTAACTTCCATTTTTATATGTCCTTATTTAGTCTGTACACTGGCTTTAGCAGGTCTGGTTAGTGATTGAAGCGAGCTTCCATTCGTAACACCAGAATGGTTGTATCGTATTGAGGCTTATAAACCCTCAACATCCATACCATGCTCAGCCAACCACTTTTTTCGCTCTTTATAGTCGGGCATTGCACGTTCTACACATAACCAAAAATCAGAGGAGTGGCTTGGTTCAATCAAGTGGGAAAGCTCATGCACAACAACATATTCAGCAATTTTTGCGGGGAGTAATATAGTCTTCCAATGGAAATAAAGTGTCTGATTTTTACCACAAGACCCCCAACGATAACCTAGGTCACGTACTTTTACTGCTGAGAACTCAACACTTAAACGATTTCTAAATTCGTTAGCTTTTGCTTCTAACCACTTCAAACCTTTTGCTACATACCAATCGATGAATAGCTTTCGGGCACCCTCAATATTGCTTTTTGATAAATGAAAACGGCCATGATAAAACTTGAGTGGCTGTTCTTGTTCATCAACTAAGTTTAAGCGATAACTTCTGCCTAAATATAAAAAGCCTTCTCCTTGCACAAACTGTTTTTGACGCACGGTTTTATGCATTAAGGATTTTTCAGCAAGCTTTTGATAAATCCAGCTAAGCTTAGAGCGCACAAAATCTTCAAGTACATCGGTTTGTACAAATGGAGGTGCGGTAAGCAATAAGCTGCTATCTCTATCCACGGTTAACTGCATCGTTTTACGACCAGCACTGTGTTTAACAGGTATAACTAGGTCTTCAATAGTTAAGGTCATACAGCCTCTAATTTATAGCTATTGGCTTTAGCAAGCTCTCTAAGCTTATCAACCAAAGGTTCTATATGATCAAAGTCAAGTAGCTCAGATTCATACAGAGTTTCAAATAAATACTGCTCTAACTCTTCTTGTAAACCTAAACGATGAGGTTCCCAAAAACTAGTGGTGGTGATCTTATCTTGAATATGGGCAACCAATTTTTCAGTAAGCTCTATTAGTTGGGCTTCTAAGGCTAAATCAGGTTTGTCCTCACCACTTACTGCCACTTTTAACATGCGATAAAACGGAAGGTAATGCTCAGGGATGTCAGGCAAACCTTCTTCATGCTTGGTAGAGCCAGAACGCACTTCATCAATAATGCTTTGTAGCGCTTTGATCAATTCATCCCATTGGCCAGCTAAGTCTTCGAGAATCTGTTTTAGGTAGTCACTAAGTTTCACATAGTAAATAGGGTCTTCATCAAGATGTTTAGTTATGTGACTCTTTATTGCGTGCTCCATATCTGACGCGACTGCTTTTTTCTGTTCTTCTGGGTCAGCACAATAAGTTGCAACTTGCTCACGCACTTCATCTATACTTTTTTCAAAATGTGCATCTGTTAAGTTTACTGGCGCTACTTTAGGGTCACTACCCAGTGAAATAATATGTTCGTCAATTAAAGTACGAACCTTAGCACCAACATCTTTACCTATCACCATACTATCGCGATAACGCATTCTTGCACGGTTTTGTATCATCGCCAGTGCTTTAGCATCGCCAGCAAAAGGTAAGCCTTCAGGGCGTGGTAATACTTGTTCTAAGCTTTGTAAGAAGGCTTTTAATTTTACTGAAAACTCTTGGCGTAATCGTTCCGTGCTAAGCAATTGTACGCAAGATTCAATATCATCAAGCGATTCTATTCCTTTACTGCGGAATATATCGACGGCTCGAATATGACGCTCTCTAAGGGCTGGAACTTCGTCTTTTAAACTGCGTAACGCGCCTTCAACATCTTCGTCACTATAAGCTGCTAATGCAGCTTTAAGGTGATTCGCAACACCATAATAGTCCACCACAATACCAAACTGCTTGCCATATCCCGTACGGTTAACCCTAGCAATTGTTTGTAATAATTCCGCTTCACGAATTGAGCGATCTAAATACATCACACCTTCAATTGGTGCATCAAAGCCTGTTAACAGCATTGATTTAACAATTAAGAACGAAAGCGGATCTGTACCGGCCTCAGTTTGCTCAGCTTCAGCACCTAGTTCTTTATTCAGTAAAGGCTTTTTGAAACGTTCAATAGCTTTGTCTTGTTTGGCTCTATCTGTATGCTCAGCCCATTCTGGCCCATCGTTATTATCAGACGAGATAATGGTGGAAAATTCCATTCTGGCTAATACACTTTTATAACGCCATGCTTGGATCAACGCCTGTACTTTAGGAGACTTACGACAAAGGGTTTCGTTATCACAACCCTTTAACTCTTCAGGTAAGCGCTCAGCATCAAACAGCAACTTATCACGCGCATCTATAAAGGCTTTGTAATAGCGCACAGCAGCTAAACGACTATATGCCACCACTTGTGCTTTATAGCCATTAGGTAAAATATTGGTGACATAGTGACGCAGCATATCTGCTGCTTTTTCTTCAATTAGCAGTGTGGCTTCTAATACATTACCTTTAGTCGCATACTTCTTTTTAATGGCTTCGAGTTCTTCTTCACTTTTATCGCTAAAAAAGTCTTCAAATAACTCATCTAAGCTAGAGCCATCTTTTACTGCACCATTTACCGTGCGACCTTCATATAAAATAGGTACTGTCGCGCCATCAGCCTCGGCTTCTTTAATGGTGTACTTATCAATAAACTCACCAAACACTTCATGGGTGCGTTTTTTCTCACCCATAATGATTGGCGTACCCGTAAAGCCGATACGAGCACAGTTAGGAATACCTGAAAGCAAGTTAGCGTGTAAATCACCCGATTGTGTACGATGCGCTTCATCCACCATTACCAAGATATCTTCACTGGCATTGAGCAATTCAAAAGGGTCAGCTGCTTTGGTTTGTGACTCACGATATTTTTGGATCATCGCAAATACGATGCCGGGACCATCTTGCTTTAATAGGTTTTTAAGGGATCTATTATTGTTAGCAACCGAGACCATTTCATCGGTTAAAGAGGCTGTACTGGAAAGTTGTTTTTGTAGGTCTTTTCTGTCGGTAACTATTACCACTTTAAAGCGGCGTAAGGCAATATCTGTACGTAGTTTTCGGATCAGAAACATCATAGTTAATGACTTACCCGAGCCTTGGGTATGCCACACGATACCACCACGCCTATCGTATTCACCATCTTGTTTACGAGTTTTACCCGATAATAAGCGCTGAACAGAACGCACTACACCACGATATTGCTGATAACGACAGACCATCTTGATGGTTTGCCCACCTTGATGCACAAACAAAATAAAGTGGCGAATAATATCTAACAGAGATTCAGGCATTAACATACCAGCCACTAATCGCTGTTGCGCTGACAGGCCTGAAACACCTAGCTCTTTAGCGAGTGCTTTTTCACAACGCTTAGGCTCACTCTGTGTAGCAATAGTTTTCCAAGGTTTATAAAACTCAGCTCTTGCGCCAATAGTGCCCACTAAACATTGCTCAAAACTGGCGGCAATCATTAACTGGTTGGTATTAAATAACTGAGGAGCACCTTCATTATCTTCTACTTCACCGCCAGCAAAACGTTGGTTGGAATAACGGCGAAGCTGATTAATCGCCGCAGCCATAGGCTCGGCACTATCTGGATTTTTACATTCAATAACGACTAACGGAATACCGTTAACCAATAATACTAAATCAGGAATAATATGTTTTTTGCTGGTGTCATGCCCGGGAGGACATTTCACCTTAAACTGGTTAATTACCGTGAAGGTATTATTTTCTGGCGTATCCCAATCAATAAAATGAATACTACGGGCACGGCCACCATCCCAATCAGGCAAGCCATCAACAATAATGCCATTAGTTAACAACTCAGATGCTTTTTGGTTGGCCTCCATTAACTTAGAAGCGGCAACACGACTAATAGCCGATATAGCTTGGTTAACGCGCTGTTCATCAAGCCATTCAACTTGCTCACCGCTAGCTTGGGTACGCAAGTTAACCTTTACCAGTTGTTCGCGTAATGTTTGGGTTTGCAATACTTCAGCAAAGCTATCTCGGCCAGTAACACTAGCATCATCTAAACTGCCTTCAATATACTGCCAGCCTTGCGCTTGAAGCTGTTTAATCAATGGTAATTCTGATAGTAAATACTCCGGACCCATATCATTCATTCCTTTAATAAAGCTACTTTTAGCTGGCCTGTTGTTGGTTAATCAAATCGGTAACGCGGATTTTACCCGTAAGCAGATCATCCATTAGACCAGCTTTTTTGATCGTTAATTTTTCCAACTCAATTTTGAAATTAAGTATATTTTCTTCTAATGTCTCAACTCTTTCTGAAATAGCCTCTTGTTCATCTTTTGTATCGGGAAAGCAAGTAACAACTTTTCTAAATTCACTTTGCTTAATACCTAGAGCTGTACTCCCAGAGGCCTTCTTTAAGACTCCATTTTGAAACTGTTCTGATAAGAGCCTTTGTTTAAGAAATCTTGAATCAATATTACTTTTAGCTTGTAAAATAATTAAACGCTGAGCAAAAGCAAGTTTTTCTGTTGTTCCTATTTGAGCAACCATACCTAGTGGTGCTTCAGTCGTAAAAAGAATATCTTTTTCTTCAGGAATGCCACGGGTCATCCATAAGTCATAATCTTGCTCTGCTATAAACTCTTTAGGATCTTCTTGAATAAAACCTTTTCGTACATTCTTGGCCGTAATCAACCTAATGCCTAAATCAACTTTAGTCGGAGTTTTTCCCCGATAATCAATAATATTTTCCAAAAAAGACTCAATAGAGCCAACTTTCCAGTCCTTAGGAATCCAACCTAACTCAGAAGATTTATATAATTCGGGGGAGTCCTTATAACTAGGACGGAGCTCTCCGCTTCCATCAATACCGCGAGTTAACATATCATGTAACATGCCTTGCTTTACTTGTTGTAACTTAGCAATCATAGCTTCAGTTTCGCGGATTTGATTATCTAAAGTATCTAAAATATCAGCAATTTTTTGACTTTCTTTTTTAGTAACAATAGGAACATCCCACCCTAAAGTTTCTTTAGGTGATGCACGCGTATGACTGTTAGTAGAACCAATGGCTATTTTAGTTAGTTTTTTCTTGAAATAACTACTACCAAAAAAATGCTTCCAAAAAGCTAAGACTGTATTGTCATCAATAGGGGTATAGCAAATAAACTCAGTTGAGCAGCAATGGTTATCGCCCTCTATAGGAAAAACTAAAGATACACGAGATTTTCTAGGATTTAGCTTTGAAACTAAAACACAGGGGTTATAAATCTCAGTTTTATTACTCTCAATATTGCCTCCAAGTTCGAGAATTGGCCTACCTGTTTCATCAAAAGCAGGAATACTATGGTGATGCCACAGTGCATGCGGCTGTGCATTAGGCATAACACTTAATGTGTTTATTCGAAATACACTAGAAAGAGGCTGAGTCTCAAAAAATAACTTATTAGACATAACCTAACCCCGACAAATAATCATTAAGTGCTTTGGCAGATTTATTTCGCGAGGACTCTATTTGAGTCAAAGTAACTTGATATTTCTCCCACCAGTTTTCGATGGTAGCGATGAGTTGTTGACGCTCGGTGGCAAGGTAACGCTCAACGATTGTTAACATATCTTGATAGAGAATATTAAGAATCAACTTGGCCGCATCGTCTGAGCCTAATTCATCAACCTTGGTATTTAGCTCACTTTCAAAGGCTTCTGTTTTTGCCTTTAAGCTTTTGGTGACTTTCGTTCGCTGCGATTTCTGGGCTTTAATTTGCTTTTCAATACTAGCAACTTCTTCAGCTGATAGTATTTCAGTACTATCACCTTCATCGCTATCGTCATCATCTTTAGGTAATTTGGCCGATAATACTTTAATAGAACCATCTAGCTCTGTTTTTTGCTGCTGTAAATTTTGCAACTCAGATAAAAAACCATCTAATAAAAAGCGAACAAGCTTGTGCTCTAGTGGGTCTGATTTACTTTTTCCGTCTTCCATTGCAGTAATAATACTAGTACGCCAAGCATCAACTACGCCTTTAGAGTCACGTGCAATTAAGGTTAAAAAGTCATAGCGCTGTTGATACCAAAATGCCGCTATCATACCGCTCACCTGGGCATCACTTAGCATGCCGATAGGCTTTAAGCTCTCAGTAAAACTGTTGATTAACTCTTTGCGCAATGCTGCATATTCTTTGTTTTTGGCAAGGGCGGTAATACTGAGTTTGTGGTTACTCCACCAGGTATCAAAGGCATCACGCATGGCTTGCTCTTGGGCAATAACATGGGTGTTTTCATTCACAGTGGTTTTAATAGCTTGTTTAGTATCAATAACAGATGTGAATTCTTGATAGCCGTTTTGACCAGCTTTAGGGGTAAAAATATCTTCAGGTTTTAAGCCTTGAGTATCAAATAACGCTTTTTTACTGTTTATTTCACTATCAGGAATACCGCCTAATAAATGTGCTTTTACATCATGAGGCTCTGGCGATGGTGAGTTATCAGCATAACGGCGAATGTTTAGCTTATAGCCTTCCTCGCCTAATTTATCATTACTAACAATGGCAGCAAGGCCAGGAATATCTTGTTTTAGCTCATTAGTTTCATAGGCTTCAAATATTGACGCAATGCGCTCAATATGTTCAGGCATTAAGTAGTTTTGTGCTCGGCCTTCAAAATATTCTCTGTCAGCATTAATAAATAAGACCTTGCCTTGCATGTGTTCGGGTTTACCACTAACTTGATGAGCTCCTTCAGCCACTTGCTGTCTAAATATCATGATACAAGCTGGAATACCTGTTCCGTAAAACAAGTTAGGTGGCAGGCCAACAACAGCTTCAAGCAAGTCATCTTCAATAATACCAGCTCGAATGCCTTGCTCTTCACCACCACGGAATAACACACCATGTGGTAAAACAGTCGCCACTCGGCCACCTTCAGCACAGACTGCAAGCATATGCTGAACAAACATTAAATCAGCTTTTTTTGCACCTAATGGAACTTGCCCATATTTAAAACGTTCTGGATGATTTGGCTGGTAAACTAACTGCCCATCTTCATCGGTTTCTTTAGTACCAAAGCTAATAGAAAACGGTGGGTTAGTGAGAATACGATCAAACTGAATTAATTTACCATCACTAGTTTTATGGCGTGGATGCTCTAAAGTATCGTCATTCTCCAAGCTATTGGTTGTTAAGCCGTGCAGCAACATATTCATTTTGGCAATAGACCAAACTGTACCAGCCGCTTCTTGACCGTAACAATCGAGACGGTAACCATCACCACCTTGTTCATCGATATATTCTTTTGACGCAATGAGCATACCGCCAGAACCACAACAAGGATCGTATACTTTATGGGTTTGTTCAGGTTTCATTAATCTCACCATTAAGCGCACTACTGAACGAGGCGTATAGAATTCTCCGCCTTTTTTACCCGCAGAGTCAGCAAAATCACCAATTAAATACTCATATGCTGCACCTAGTAGATCAGGGAATTCAAAATCTTGGTTACGCAACCTGTGTTTATTGAAATGGGTGATTAGTTCACGTAGCTTGCGATCTGGCATCGCACTTTTACCAATTTTACGGTTAAA
The DNA here is from genome assembly GCF_013394165.1 of Pseudoalteromonas sp. Scap06. Taxonomy (NCBI): domain Bacteria; kingdom Pseudomonadati; phylum Pseudomonadota; class Gammaproteobacteria; order Alteromonadales; family Pseudoalteromonadaceae; genus Pseudoalteromonas; species Pseudoalteromonas sp. Scap06. Next base: position 582,947 of record NZ_CP041330.1, read on the forward strand.
GTCGATGTACTCTAATACGTCTTGAAGTGAGCTATTACCTTGCTCTAAACCACCAAGCGCTTCATTTAAGAAATTACCCACATTTTTATGAGCTTCATTGACTAGGTGATCCCAGCGTGAAGTCGGAGGTACATAGAAAGTCTTTTTGTACCACATTTTGGTTTCGGCAATTTCTTCAGCTTCTGCTTGGCTTTTACCTTTTGCAAGCTGCTGCTTGATAACTTCTTCACGGCGCTCTTCAAAGATATCTGAACAGCGCTTTAAAAACAGCATGCCAAAAATGTATTCTTTAAATTCTGACGCATCCATCTTGCCACGCAGTATGTCGGCGGCATTAAAAAGATGTCTTTCTAGTTGGGATAGGGTTAATGGCATTATTTTTACTTCTTAAAATGTGAATCAATGTATTCTAACAGTTCATAACCGTTCAGAGTTACAGATGCAGTACCGCGTCTAATAATAAAATCTGTTGGGTCGCTGAGAATAGCACCTTCTTTAGTTTTAGTGGGGATTAATACAGGTTTAGTTGCTTGTTTGCAGTCAACCACGATAATAGTTTTATTAGTTATCTCTACAGATGAGTATTCTATCCACTTATTATTTCTTTCACCGAGCAAATTGGCTACATCTTGGGATAGACGCTTAATGTAGGCCTCCGCTTTTACCTCTTTAATGTGTTGCATTTCCAGTTCGACACCACTGACTTGGCTATCATCTGTAACACCAATTAATAAAGTCCCGCCATCAGTGTTTAGAAATGTAGCTATGTTTTTAGCAATTTTATATTGTTCTGCTTTACATTTTTTCTTGTGATCTTTGTCACCCTTCTTGAATTTTCCACCCAAGTCATCGACATTTACGAAAAATGTTTTTTTAAACTCAATGCGTTGCGTTTCATTTATTTTAATGAGTTGTTTTACTCTGCTCACTTCATCTAGCGTAGATAGTTCATAAACGAAATCATCCGTTCTAGATTCAACCTCTTGGTAAAGTGCTGGCTTTGTAAGTAAGTCACTTTTATATGTGGTAAGTTGCTCTCTCGCCACATCTAACTTCCTGGCCAAGTCGATAATTCTATTTTGTTCGTTTTTTGATGGAATGAATATTGTTAAACTCTCAAGATCCTGCCTATTTAACATAGGCATCGTCGTACCACGAGGTAAATGGGATAGTGTTAATTTGCCAAGTTCAGATTCAAAAAATAATTTTACATATGCGCTTGAAACTATATTTTCATCAAACTGAATTTCGAAGAAATTCGACTTGTTTCTAGTACCTATCTCATCGTGTTCAATACACTGTTTTGTACCTCTTGCCATTTTACTAATAACTACGGTATTTGAACGAGGACTATCAGAAGGAGAGTTAATGGATTTTACTGCGCAGTTTTTACGGTTAGAGGAAAAAGTATATTCTTTAAAGGCTTGATAATGTGCATTGAGTTCATTTATTCTTCTTAAAACAGGTGAATTATCAACATAGCCCCTTACACTAAGATCATAATCATTATCACGAATCTCTTCTGTTTGAACTAGTTTTGAATAACTTCCTTCAGTCGCGTAAGAAAGGTATGTACTAGTCATTTTTTGGATATCTTCTGGACGTAACCGGTTCGCGTAGCGAACTTCAGTATAGTCATGTGAAGCATCAACAAATAAAGTCTGTTGTTTTCTCTCTTCCGGTTTGTTTTTATTAAGGACTAAAATAGCCGCTGGTATACCTGTACCATAAAACAGCCCTGATGGTAGAGCTATGACAGCTTCTAATAGGTCATCTTCAACCATACCAGAGCGAATTTGTTTTTCATCTGAACTCCTGAAAAGAGCTCCAAAAGGAACAACGGAAACTACCTTCCCGTTCGCTTTACAAGTAGCAAGCATATGCTGTAAAAACATTAAATCAGCTTTTTTAGAGCCTAATGGCACTGAACCATATTTAAACCTTTCAGGATATTTAAAATCGTCTTTTAAACTCTGCCCTCGGGTGCCAAAGTTACAAGAAAAAGGAGGGATCGATAGTACTGTATCAAATTGTGCCAACTTTCCATCGCTATTTATATGAGCTGGGCTTTCTAATGTGTCGTCATTAGTGAGATGGCTTAATGGAACACCTGAAAAGAGCAGGTTCATTTTAGCAATAGACCAGGTTACTCCAGCAACTTCTTGTCCATAAAGATCTAAATTAACATTGTCACCTGTCTTGCTGGCTATGTGCTTTTTTGCTTCAACAAGCATGCTAGCAGAGCCACAGAAGGGATCGTAGATAGAGGTATTATTTTCAGGGTTAGCCAGCTTAACCAGTAATTTAACTATTGCTCTCGGTGTATAAAATTCTCCAGCTTTTTTTCCAGCACTTTCAGCAAAATAGCCTAATAACGATTCAAAAGCTTCGCCTAATACATCACCATTTTCTAAATTATTATCAGCAAAATTCAACTGGTCGAAGTGATTGATAAACTCACGTAGTTGGCCATCTGTAAATGGCTTTTTCCCAACGTTACGATTGAAGTCTATATATTCTAAGACATCTTGTAGTGAGCTATTACCTTGCTCTAATCCTCCAAGCGCTTCATTTAGGCAGTTGCCTATATTTTTATGAGCGTGATTGATTAGATAGTTCCAGCGAGATGTCTGTGGTACATAAAATGAGTTTTTGTACCACAGCTTGCTTTCTGAAATCTCCTTAGCACCTTCAAGGCATTTGCCATTTAACAATTGTTCTTTTATGACTTCTTCTTGGCGTGCTTGAAATGTATCGTTGCAGCGCTTTAAAAACAGCATACCGAAGATGTATTCTTTAACATCGTAGGCATCAGCTCTACCACGAATTAGATCTGTAGCTTTAAAAAGGTGGCTTTCCAATTCAGCTTGAGTTATTTTCACTTATCAGCCTTCAAAAAATTCTTCGTCAATCTTTTTCAGGTGCAATACCTGTTCGTCACGGCTGCCGATGTTGTATCGCAGCATGAGCTTCGCTAATTCAGTGCCGTTGATAAGTACAATGCGAGTACCTAAATTTTGTGCTGTCTCGATGGCTGATGCGGTGAACTCAGAAGTAGTAATAAAAATACCTTTCTGCGCTTTTTTAAGATTTAATGCACCAAAGAAGTCACGAATATCACCAGCGCCCACATTGTTACCTTTGGCATAACGTTTGGCTTGGATGTATATTTGATCAACACCCAGTGGATCTTGGTCTATAACCCCATCTACACCATTGTCGCCGGTTTTACCTAGTGCATGGGCTGCACCTTCACCTGTTCCGCCATAACCCATGGCGACGAGTAGCTCAATTAATAGGTCTTCAAAAAAAGCGGGGGTGACTTTACGGGTTCTATCGAGGATATCTTGTGCTAGAGCATCGTTAATCTTTTTGTAGGCGACTCTTAGTGCTTCATCAGGGGTAATGTCTGATTCTACATCAACACTAGGCGTATCAGATTCATTTGTCTTTTGTTTAAATGCGACAAATTCATCAAATTGCTTGAGATAGTCATTGTCAATTTTAACACTGGGATCTTGCAAAGCTGATATACCACGAGCGGTGATCACAAAATGTGCTCGTCGTGTGGTTTCAAGCAAGCCTGCTTTGGTTAGGTAAGTCCTAGCCCAACCAACACGGTTATCAAGAATAGATTGTCTGCCGCTTGGCAGTGTCTCTTCACGTTCAGCTTCAGATAAACAGAACTTATCAGCTAACTGATTTATCACATCGCGTAACCTAACTTCTTTGCCATCAGCTTGATGAGCAATTTTGAGAAAGGGGCGCATGAATTCTTGATAACTTGGGATCATATAACATTCCTTATTTTTGTTTTTGTTCTTCAATCCATTGCTCTAAATCTACGCGTTTAAAGCGCCAACTACCACCCACCTTAAAGCCGGGTAATTTGCCTTCACTTGCAAGACGGTATGCCGTCTTTTCATTTAGCTTTAAGTACGTAGCGACCTCTTGAATGGTCAAAATATCATCGGCCATGTTTAATCTCTGTATGTGAACAAATTGATAGTATGAGAAAATTGAGGAATTAGCAATTGATCGCAATCGATCTTATTTTGTTATTTTGTTGTATTTTTGAGCTGTTAAAAATTATTTTATAAAATATTTATTTAATTTTGATCATGCCTTAAAAATATTTGTTTATCTTGCGTTGAAATATTTCAATTTTTAAAGCCCCAAAATACCTCACAACAAAATTATTGTTTCCATTTCCAATTCAAAAACTTATTTTTAGACAAAAATATTCCGTTGATTTAATTCAATTTTCACTTGCACAATTCTGATGTTGTTCAAGGTTGCTGTTGCAACACAAAAATGTTGTTTTTCATGTGGTTATGGTTTTTAGGTGGGTTGATCAAAGTTTGATCTACAGGCAAGATATTATTCCCGAATGAATCAATTGCAGGATGCATATGAAATTAAAAGAGGTTACCACTACACCAAAAGTTATGGAAAAGTTAAACCGGTGGAAGCGTGACATACAAAGTTTAACAACGGAGAGTTATCGACCGTATTTAACGGTAAAAGCTGTAAATCAATATGGCCGTAGGCATTGGATCTTTTGCAATGTACAGAAGCGTCATGCTCATTTGTTGAGTGATGGTGAATTACGGATGTACAAAAAATTGATTTGGGCCAGAGGTACTAAGCGTGTATTTGAGCAGTATGCACTCGATTTAAATGAAACTTTAAATATTGCAGTCGCGGGTAATTTAATTCACCCACGCAATTGGGAGACCTCGGAGGCATATGTGATGACAACAGATTTTTTGGTTCAACATCAAGACCTAGAAAACCCGAGTCGCATAATAACGACGGCATATAGCTTTAAATATGCCTCTCAAATTTACGTGGTGGATGAAGAAGGGGTTGAGCTGGAGGGCTCGATAAAAGGCGAAGAAAGAAAGGTGCTACAGCGCAAGAATGCTCGAACTTGGCAGAAATTTGCTATTGAACGAGAGTATTGGCGACGCCGTGGCACCAAGTATCGAATTGTCACTGAATTAGATGCTACCAAGGAAGAGTTCAATAACATCAGGTTCTGTGAGCCTGGTGGATTTATGAGCTTTGAGGATGAGTTGGTTAGAATATTCGTGTTTACTTTTTGCCACGTATGGCAAAGGTACTTCATGAAACCACTTGAGTTTTTACTGTTACATACAAGGCAACAGTTAAATTGCTCTGATGAGCAAGTTATTCGGCTTTTTCAATTTAGTGTACTCAAGCATTTTCTTCCGCTTAGGCATAGCAATACGTTACAGTTCCATCGTCCTGTGGAGCTTACCTTATGATGCTAAAAATGGGTACGCGCCTGACTAACGAGAAAAAGAATATTGATCTTCTTGTTTGTCACGTTAGTTTTGGTCGACAGTATACTGCTTTGTATGATCTAAATGGTTTTGACCCAAAAAAGAACCTTTCTAAACCTGAAGCATGGCGTATGGATGATGTATTGGCACATATAACTAGCCACTCATTAAAAGTAGAGCGTTTTGACTACCCGGTTGTTATGACTAGAAGTGATGACTGGATTGCTACTGAAATGGGGAAAGGTGCCTGGCTTGATAAACGTGACTATAAATTTAGGAAAATCGAAAGTCTTGTTAGTCCCGATAAAATTGAGCAGTACTTGTATGGTAAGGGGCTAGCGGCTGAGATAAAGCCACTTCTCGGAAAGGATAAGTGGAAAGGGAAAGCATCATTTCATTCTGCGATCAATCGATACATCATTTTTGGCTGTACCAAAAATTCATTGTTGCCATTTGGCTTGATGCAATGTGGCTCAAACTACCGTTATGTTAAAGACTTGAGTGACTCCCAGATTAAGCGTGGTCCAAACGGTAAGAACGGTAAAGTGAAAGTTCGTTCAAACGCACGGTGTGTAAATGATGTTGATAAATTAAACATTAAAAAAACTGCTGCTTTTATCAAATCTAATCACGTTAACTTTTCTATTGCGTTTGCTTATCGGCTATATCACAGGACATTTGAACGCTATGTAATCGAAAGAGAGACGACATTAGGTACCCAACATATCTTTCACCCATTTCCTGAGGAAGATCGAATCAGTGATGGCATGTTTCGCTATCACTTTAAAAAAATTATTGATAAAGCATCACTTCTTCGTTTGAAACATGGAGATGTTAACTTCGCTAAAGACTTTGAGGATAGACAAGGCAAGTCTTTTGATGGGGTACTTGGCGCCACACAGCGCTATGAAGTCGATGCAACCATTCTTGATTGTTACGTGCGTTATCCTTTTGATACAAGTAAGCGCTATTCAATGGGGCGTCCTGTTTTATATCTCGTAGTCGATGTTTATTCAACAATGATTGTTGGGATGTATTTGGGGTTTGATGGCCCCAATTGGCAAGGAGTATCTCAGGCTTTGGCAAATGCATGTTTAGATAAAGTTGAATTTGCTAAACGTTTTGGCGTTCTTCTTGATAAAAATGATTGGCCCGCTAAACATGTGCCAATTGAATTAGCAATAGACAATGGACCTGAATATAGGAAAACCTTCATTGATGCTCTTTTAAACGCGAGAATTGGTATTGAAGATGTTGCGTTTATGGCTATTTATCGCGGTGATGCTAAAGGAGTGGTTGAGCGCAAATTTGGTACTGTTAATGATCAAGTTATTAAGTTTATTCCTGGTGCATTAGCAGAGTTACCAAAACGTGAAGATAGCCATGCATCTAATAATGCGTTGTACGATTATGACTCATTAATGCAAGTGTTAATCGCAGAAATTTGCTACCACAACAATTCAGCAGATCGTCTCAAGCGACTTAACTTCAAAGGCCTTGTAAATGGTGCGGACTTTACGCCGAAAGCGATTTTTTTAAATAGCTTAGAAGACATGGAAAAGGTCGGGCGATTAAACTCTGGAGTAAGTGAAGCTAAAATTCGGTGGGCATTTTTGCCTGAAGAGCGTGCGACGGTAACTTCTAGCAGTATACGTTTTGAAGGGGTCGAATACCATCACCCCTATTTCAAATCTAGTGGTGGCTATGCTAGAGCTAGGCATCATGGCACATTCAACATATTAGTCAAAAGGATGTACGACAATATCAATGAGCTGTTACATGAAACCGACGATGGTCAGATCGTTAAGTTACGCCTTAAAAATATCAATAACGAAAATCCTTTAGCAAGTCAGCATTGGGAGCAGGTAATGCACTTGATGGAGCAAGAAAAAGATATGCTTCACGAGCATAAGCAAAATGCTCTGATCACACGTTCATATTGGGATTCTGTTACTGATCTTACTACTGCGCAACAGGAGGCTGAGCGCTCGCTCGCACCTAAAAATAAACATAAATCTATCCAACCAGGCATTAAAGCTCGTCAACAAATTCAGAAGCTTGTGCTAAGAACTCAAGCGAATCAACAGTTGGATAATACATTTGGTACTGGAACCGACTTAGAGTCAATGAAGCCCGCCGTCATGGATGACTTAGACGACGAATTGTATGGAGATTAAGGGAGTAATCTTTTGAAAAAAGAAGCGATATATCGAAAACACCCGCTTGATAGCTTAAATGGAAATCCTCTTACCGAGGCTATTGAAGTAATAGCGCACGAAGACGAGCTGAATAAAAAGCTTACTTTCAAACCTACTTTTGAAAAGAGCTTAACTAATATACCAGCTGTATATCAGCAGGTATTTCTAGAGCGGTTAGAAAAGGTTCACGTTCCAGCGCCATACTTATATGGAATGTATAACAAGTTTGTAGGGCTTATTTTAGATGGATATTCTAAGTACACGCCACATTCTGCGGAAACTAACAAATTGCAAATGGCAATCGCCTTGGCAGCTAGAAAGGGGGATCGATTAGAAGAGAAATTTATTTCTCGAACAACCGCGCCTAGCGTATTTGTTCATGGTCATAGCGGTGTTGGTAAGACGAAAGGAATTCGCAGTGTTCTGAACGTGATCCCACAAGTGATCAAGCACAACAAGTTTGAGGACAAAATCTTCCGGCAAGATCAGCTCGTTTGGATATCGCTTGATATGCCATCGACTCCATCAACCAAGGGGTTGGCGCTCAATTTTTTTAACGCTGTTGATGAAGCCCTTGATACAGATTTTTATGAACAGTGGAAAGATAAATCACATTACTCTGTAGAACGCCACTTAAGTCAAATGCAGTCAATTGCTGTGGCACATCATTTGGGGTTGGCTCATATTGATGAATTGCAGTTCATGTTGAAATACAAAAATAGTAAAAATGCGCCATCCTTCACTACGATTGAAGCTTTGTTTAACAAAATGGGTATTCCTATTGTTCTTTCATCAACAACATCTGGTAGGGAGATGTTTTTATCTGACACTAAAAGCCCAGATTTTACGATCACACGCAGATTATTGACCAACCGTGAATATCAGTTTTCTTTGTACGGGGTAAAGAGTAAGTTTTTTAACTCTCTCTTTGATGCATTGTTCCCTGAATCATTTTGCAAGAGTAGCGAAATGCCAGATAAGCAGTTCAAACAAGTTTTTTGTTATTTAACGTGTGGTCTGCCTGCAATGATGACGAGGTTGGCGATACTGCATCATGAGTCAATTGCAATGTTGAAGAATAAATACCCCGATAAAGCCGATGCATATCGCACGGGTGACGTGGGAAGGTTACATAAGACGTATAACAATCAATTCTCTTTGATTGCTGGCGCTTTAGATAATCTCAGAGCGGGAAATATTCAACAGTTTGATGAGGGTGTGAACAAACTGGATCAAAAAGAGCATGTTTTAACAAACGAAGAAGTAAAGTTAGCTGCAAAAGCTGAGCGCAAAAAAGTACAAAAGTTATTACCTGACGTGGTGCCAGACCCATTAGGTATACCTCGAGTGTGTATGGATATTGATTCTAAAGATATGCTCAATTTCATTGAGGAGGGATCTGATGACTAATATATCCTTCATGCCTACCCCTTTTGATGGCGAGCACTTTGCGGGAGTGGTGTCTCGTAAGGCAACCCTTTTAGATAGTAGTAACCCTAAGCTGGTGTTTGAGCGCATGCTTTCAGAGGATGGCTCTTTGAGCAATCAACGAATCTATCATCCGTTAATTGATGTTGCTGCGAATGCGTATGAGGGGAGTATAAGCAGAGAATATCTGTTAAGAAAACACTCATTGTTTCCTTATTATTCACCTTCGATGCATTTTCGTGATGTTGATAAGATCATTAATAAGCGGATCAGGAAAGGAGGCCTTTGGAAACGCTGCGAATTTATTGAGCAAGTACCATCCTTATCGGCTCCATTATGCAGAACATTGTCGTTTTCTTTAGCTTGGCGATGGTGCCCATTATGCGCTATTGAAGATGAAAAACGTGTAGGTACTTCCTATTGGCACGTTGAACACCAGTTACCTTCGATGATCACTTGTTCAAAGCATGCTTGCGAATTGCTTGAAAGCTGCAATACCTGTGGATTTTCTAGCATTGATATAAGAGTTATGGCGACGCCACCAACCACCAATAAATGTACTAAATGTGGTGCTATTCATAGGGCAAGTTACGTAGATTTAAATGGGCATATTACATGGGTACAGCAAGCGAGTATGGATTTATTAAATTCACCTGGAATGCTTTCTAAACCATACTTTGAACACGTAATGAAACGAGGTATTCAAAGTGGCTTTTCTAATTTAAACGGAGGGAGAATACGAGAGCAAGTATTTGTGGCAGCGAGACTTCAGCAAGACTTTGTAGCGTGGTTTTTTGAACATGGCTTTGAACGTTTTTTTCATGAGCCTGAAGTTGTAATCAATTACAAAACGTTAAGTCTCGAAAAGGCGTTACGAAACGTAAATGGGTGGCATCCATTGTTTGTATTGATGTGGCTGCGCTTTTTGGCGGTAGAATGGCCTTCGTTAGAAATTGCAGCTTAAGTGCGCTGCTACCCAACGAGACTATTTACAGTTGGCTCGCTAGAGCAGGGCTAATAAGCGGTTTAGCTACGGATCATGACTTTTTGCTGGTTAGGTTGGGGTATACTGGCCAGCAATTAACATCCATATTCCCATCTTTTATTGTTCCAGTTTCAGAAAGTGTGAGCGTGGGCATTGACGAATTAATCGTAAAACACACAGTTTTGCCATTTTTTAAGCCTTTTATACAAAGTGATGTCTTCCAAGAAGCTTTTACTAAAATGCTTGAGGGAGCATGCACTGATGCGTACAGTCAATTCTCGCTACTGGCTAATCGAATACCAGAACCGACAGTCCTATGTTATTGCCCGCAGTGTGCCGCCCAAGACATCAAAAACGTAGGTGTGGCGTATTGGCATGTTGCCCATCAATTACCTTGGATTAACTACTGTCCATTTCATTTAATAAAGCTAGAAGCAATAAAACGTGAAAGGAAATTGCTCGTATTGCCGCCTCAGGTTGTAAGTGAGGGCAAAGGTTTAACACAGGCAAGCCTAAAGCAGGCAAGACTTGCTCAAGATGCGTATGCACTCTGGTCTTTAAATTTAGAATCCATTGATTCAGATGTTTTGAGAAGGGTTTATTTACATGGGTTAAATGCGAATAATCTCGTATGTAATTATGGGTCTGTCAGGCAAGAAAAATGGCAAACAAGCCTTAAGGAGTACTGGGTAAATGAGTTGCCTAAAGGGCTTTTTGATGCGGTTTTTGGGGGGAGTAAAAGCAATAGCTACCCATCAAACTTTATTTATCAATCCCACGCACAGTTTCACTCATTAAAACACCTACTCGTGATACAGCATTTATTTGGCAGTTTGTCAGAGTTTTTGAAGTGTTGCTCTAATCCGAATCAATTAAACGTGAGGCCAGATCATTTAATTAATGATGCGTTTGAACGAGTTAATCCAGAAAAAACAGATTTACTTTTAAAGCAGTTAAGAAATGGTATGAGTATGCGTCAAGCTGCTAAGCGAGCAAATGTTAGTGTGGGGTATGCTAAATCTATAGCTATGCAAAATAACATACGAATACACCGTAGAGCACAGTTCTTATTTGCGACAGAGCGTAAGCAAATTCTTTCTAGGCTAAGAACTGGCGAACTTACAACTTCAATTGCCAAAGAGATGGAATGCTCGCAAAGTGCTGTTGAACAGTTATTGACTCAGTTTCCTGATATTAAAGAATTACGTATCCAGCTTCGATTTGAAAAGCAACGCAACACGCATCGCTCAATATTACATGAATGTTTGGATAGAACAAAAGCGCCTACTCGTGGAGAGATTCAAGCATTATGTAGAAGTTCTTACACGTGGCTTTTTAAACATGATAAGGAATGGCTGTATGAAACTTTACCGTCTGCAATACCAAGAAATAGACGTAGAGGGTATTAGGATGAAGCCTTAATTTGGTTAAATACTGTAATGAAGCCTTGTTCGCGATCAGGATGAAGCCTTAATCCGGTTAAATACTATAATGAAGCCTTGTTCGTGATCAGGATGAAGCCTTAATTCGGTTAAATACTATAATGAAGCCTTGTTTGCGATCAGGATGAAGCCTTAATTTGGTTAAATACTGTAATGAAGCTTTGTTCGCGATCAGGATGAAGCCTTAATTTGGTTAAATACTGTAATGAAGCTTTGTTCGGGATCAGGATGAAGCCTTAATCCGGTTAAGTACTGTAATGAAGCCTTGTTTACGATTAGAGTGAAGCCTTAATTCAGTTAAGTACTGCAATGAAGCCTTGTTTACGATTAGAGTGAAGCCTTAATTTGGTTAAATACTGTAATGAAGCCTTGTTTGCGATCAGGATGAAGCCTTAATGAGATTTGATCTGAGAGAAAACCATATGTCTATGGACATTATTGATAACTTACTTTTTGAGGCCTGCCTTGATGATATTTTTGTTAGTTACTCAGGGTATTGGCTAGACAGAACTATAAGTCCGCAGGAGTGCTGAGACGGAAGACATTTTAAAGAAATCAGTAATATGACAAGTTAGTATTTTGTTCCCAAATTCCAAATATTTAGACAGGTAGGTCTTCGGTGTACTGGATTAAAGCTAGATTTAATACTAAAAACGTCATCTTAACTTTCACTAAACCTGATTTAAGAGGCTCGCAGCATAGAGATATCAAGGGTTATTCTAAATGTTTAATTGTGTAAATATCATTGAACATTGATATTGGATTGTAAAATAGGAGTTTACAGTAAAGCGCTGTAATAGTAATTGTTTAGGATAAGTGGTAAAACAAGTCAAAGTGTGAAATAGAAACGGATTCATTAGAAAAGTGGAAGAATCTAACCGAAAATAAATTGAACTGAATTAATCTCTTGCTGGAAGTGTTGTGCTAGATAAAGTAATAAAAATTAATAAGCTTTTGGATTCTCAAAACCTATATACATTGAAAGAGGCTAAGAGGGAAATTCCAACTAAATCTTCCGGGTTTTATTGGATTTTTACTAAGTTACCTCTAGACAGATTTATTGAGGCTCCGACTCCTACTAACCCTGTTCATGTTGATTTATCGTTAATGGCTAAGGTTCATCAAGATTCAAAGTGGGTTATCAAGCAAAGTGGTGAAGAATACTGGTGTGTTTATAATGGCAAAGGCACTGATTTAAAAGCTCGAGTGTCAGCTGCTTTTACAAATACAGATGGACAAACCGGAAAGCTAGCTTTAACTCGTTGCTTAAATGAGAAAGACTTTAGAGTTAAGTTTGTTGTGTGTGATTGTAAAAATCCTATATATGGTATTAATAATTCATTTTCTGAATTACAAAGAGATTTGGAACGAGTATGGCGCTTAAACTTTGGTTGGCCATTTCTTTCATGCATATAACAAGCTAATTGAGAGTGAAATTGTGAACATATTGGTAACCCCACCAGAGCAACATTTTGACAAAGGCCTAGGAATTTCGGCACGGCACTTTAGAGACGCAGCTAAAGCATTACAAAAAAATGAAAATAGCAAAGAGTTAGTCTCGCCTACTTGTTATGTTCAGCGACATGCTATTGAGTTGTACTTGAAATCGCTAATTTATATATTACATAAAAAATATAACATCCCTTTTGGAGAAGGTTTCAGTTTAGAAAAACCTGCTATTTGCGTAAATGGGAAGTGGAAGTTGCTTTCCAATACTCATAATTTGGCGGACCTATACAGCTATTTTTTATTGATTTTTAACGACTGTAGCGATTTACTCCCAAAAACAACTGACTGGACAATAGATACAGAATTAACAGCGCAAATAAACCTTATAAGTGGTTTTGATCCAACAAGCACATATTTCAGATATCCTGAAGCTACAAATAGGCGGCAAGATTTGAAGAAAGCCACAGTTCAACCTATAGACCTTGGTGAAAATTTGGAAAAGTTTCACCCAACAACGGATTCTCCTATCAAGTGCTCAGTAATGTTAGATTCCAATGACAATATTGTAGCTACTTACGATCTTAATCCCAATCCAATTGAACATGTGAGAAGCGCTTTAGATAAAGCAATTGACTATTTAAATAATTTACATTGTGCGTTTCTAGGCGAATTAACTAAGTGGTCATAGTCACGCACTGTTAAACCAGAAAATATGCGGTGTTAGAGATTTTCATGTTCGTTCTTGAACACAAAGCCCTCAAAATATATGTGTTACTTCTGTCCGCTTTTAACAACGTATATGACACTCAGGCTTGATTGCATTTAATCTAAACTTACGCGTTGAGCAAACACATTATTAATTGAAATGATATATCCTATTTCTGGTTGCAAACTCTATTTAAAAAGTTAAGCTCATTGATAATGAGATTTTGTGTTTTAGTTGCATTTTTTATTTGAAAAAAGCCCAACCTAACTTATTGAGTTATAATATGTGCCAGTTGCAAACTATATTCAACAATCACATTGAACTTTAAAAACGAAAGGGGTCAAATCTTGACTTCAGACATCAAAGGTCTAGATTTATAGTTTACAGCTTATTGAGTGAATCGCTATGTCTAGGCCGCTGCGAATAGAGTATGAGAATGCGTTTTATCATGTGATGAATCGCGGAAGAGGGCGTGAAAATACCTTTTTGAGTGATGACGACTTTAAATATTTTTTATATTGCATTGAGCAAGCAAGCCTTCGCTTTAATATTGAAGTGCATTCATATTGCTTAATGACCAATCATTACCACTTGCTAATCAAAACCCCTGATGCAAATTTAGGCCGAGCCATGAAGCATATTAATGGCCTTTATACCCAATACTTTAATCGAACACATAATACGGATGGTGCGTTGTTTAGAGGGCGCTACAAAGCGATACTTGTGGATGCAGATAACTATTTATTGCATGTTAGTCGGTACATTCACCGTAACCCAATTGAAACGAGTAGCCCTTTGGTAGAAGAGCTTGTTAAATATAAGTGGTCTAGCTATCCAGCTTTCATTAGAAGGGGAGTAACGCCTAAATGGCTTGTTCGAGACTTTATATTTTCGTTGCAAGGCAAAAAGCGTAAATATGCAGCTTATAAGCAGTTTGTGGAATATGAAAACAACAAAGAAATAAGCTCTTTTTATGGTGCTAAAAAGTTATTGTCGGTTTTGGGTTGTGAGGACTTTATTGAAAACATAAAAGACTATATTGCCAAGTCAGATAGTGAAAGTAAGCTTGTTAGTAAAAAGCACTCAGCAGATGATGTTATAGCTTACTTAGCTCAATACTTTAATGTTGAAGTTGATGAGATTATAGCGGTTAAAAAGGGGCGAAAAGAGAAAATTTACCACGCTGGTTTGCTATTAAATTATGCCAAGATTTAATAGGATTAAATTTGCAGGCTTTAGCAGATGTTTTTAATGTTGAACACTATTCGGCAATATCGAAAGCTGTCGGTAGGTTGAATACATTAATGGTTGAAGATAGAAAGGTTAAATTACAATTGTACAAGTTGCAAGATTGTTTGATGTCTGAAGTCAAGACTTGACCCCATTTGGTTCATTTGGTTGCACATTTGGTTGCATTTGGTTCTGACCCCATTTGGTTCATTCGGTTGAAGTCAAGACTTGACCCCATTTGGTGACCCCATTTGGTTCTCATGACCCCATTTGGTTCTCATTTGGTTCTGACCCCATTTGGTTCATTCGGTTGAAGTCAAGATTTGACCCCATTCGGTTCCAGACCCCATTCGGTTCCTTCGGTTTAAAAAGTAACAACACTTGGTTTTTTGAATAAAAAGATCAAGAAAGCACAGCTGCCTGCTTGACCGGAACTTCCTAATGGGTGACTCTTGTGGCTTTTTATGTGTTTTCTCCTTTTAAATCAATGGTTTGTAAGGGATTTTGCTTTTCGTTTCTAATTTTTCACGGTTTTGGTTAATTTTATGTTGCAATAATGCTTCCGTGAGGTTAATGTAACTTTAGAGGTACAAGAGATGCTTCAAAATCATCAACTTTATTAAAAGGAAAATAAAATGGAAAATAAAATGGAAAACATTCAACAACTTCCAGTAGAAAACAACGAAGAACTAC
Organism: Pseudoalteromonas sp. Scap06; assembly: GCF_013394165.1. Taxonomy (NCBI): domain Bacteria; kingdom Pseudomonadati; phylum Pseudomonadota; class Gammaproteobacteria; order Alteromonadales; family Pseudoalteromonadaceae; genus Pseudoalteromonas; species Pseudoalteromonas sp. Scap06. The sequence goes on from NZ_CP041330.1 coordinate 598,387, forward strand.
AGCTAGATGAAATTCAAGAAGTTGAATCACATGTAGATCACGATTGGGAAATTGGCGTTGGCTGCTCAACACCTTTCTAATTGAGCTTTTAAAATAAAAAGAGAGAAGTATTACTTCTCTCTTTGTTGCGAATCTAATGAATAATAAAGAATCAAGATATCAACAAGAAAAAGCTAGGTTTTATGGTATTGCAAAGCAGGTTTGTAGCAGCAATCTAATTGAATCTCAACTTGATAAAGAATTTTCCCATTGGCTAGCTTACAGAAAATTACATGCCGACTTTTTAATTAATGGACCAGAAAGTCAATTCTATTTAAATTGCGATGTAAGCTTCGAAGACAATGTCGAAGTCGAAAATAAAAATATATTTTTTTTGTTTCATTATGGCCCTTATTTCTCTGTTCCCCTTTACTTTGTAAAAAAATTTAATTTCAGTGGCGCGGCTTTCATTCTGACTTCACAGAGTATTGATTTAGGACTTGTAGTAAAATGTGCGCATGCCTTTGGTTCAGAATTAGAACCAATTGTTATTGATGAATCAGGCTTGTTTGTGAAAAAAGTACTCAAAGCAAAAAAAGCTGGAAAATGTATTTTTATATTGGTCGATTTACCAGCCGGTAGTGACGATAAAAATTATAAGATGTTTGATACTCATTTTGGCAAAATTAAGCATCGTTTGGGGTACATGCGTATCGCCTCGATGTTAAAACAAAAACCATCTTTAATACTACCTCAAATAAGTAATGATTATAAAAAAATGTCTATTGGACTAGCTGAAATTAATAGCCATGGTGAAGTTGTAGATGAATATGTAAAGTTGTTAGGTAATGACTTCAAAAACTTTGAGCGGGTTAATGAATTAGAACGAATGTGTGAATTTAAATAGCGTAAGGGTCTGCCATAGTGAATACATTAGATGAGAGTTACATATTTAATTACAAGGAAAAATTAGATAATGGCCACGTTGTATCAATAAAAACGATTCAAGACAGATATTTCCATATCCCAAAAGACATTTTTACATTACTAGAAAAGCATTCTTCTAATACTGGTGAAATTTCCAATATGCTCAAAGCTGAGTATATTTATGATTTACATAAAAAAGGTGTGATTTATAAAGCCAGTGAGATAGAGCATATCAGTGAGAGTACTGGAGAGGAAGTTGAAGGGTTTGTTCTGTTAAAAGAGCGACCTTTAAGCTTTGCACTAAAATTCTTCAGTTTATTTAGTTACGCAAGACTATTGATTCCTTACCTAGTGTTGATATTAAGTATCTCTTTTTACCTTTATGACACTAATAATATACTTACTGCCATACCTTCAGCGTCAGTTGGTATGGGGTATGATATTTTAATTATGCTTATGCTGTATATATTTACTTCTGGCATTATTCACGAGTTGGGTCATAGTTCTTTGCTCTATAAATACCATGGTAAAGAAGCTCCAATTGGTGTCACATTTAACTATTGCTTTCCAGCATTTTTTTCGGATGTTAGAGATGCTGCATTACTTATAGACAAAAATAAAAAATTAAAAGTACTCTTTGCGGGCGTTTTATATCAAATTATCTTCTTTCCTCTATTGGTTTTACCATTTTATTTTTGGTTAGGAGAGGTTGCGCTAGTTTTACTTTTTTACATGCTAGCGATACAAATTTTCTTTAATTTGGTTCCTTTTGTAAAAAACGATGGCTATTGGATATACAAAGAAATGTTCTCAGCCAGGGAGAGGAAAAAAAGGATTCATTATTTTACTTTTAGGTTATTTTTGGTACTTGGAATTGGATACATAAGTTATGTGGTCCTTCTTACTGGATGGCATTTTTACTCGAATGTTGTCATTGAGGGAATTGCAGTTTTAGATCAGCCTGCATTTGATATTTTTAGGCAGCTTTTGGTTAGTATGTATATTGTAGTCGGTTTATATAAATACCTTTCTCAAAGAGAAAGCGAGGGGGAAATGTGAGGGATTCATTATTATTTTTATGTTTAATTTGCTCATTTGCATCAAACGCAGAAGAGCCATATAAACTTGACCTATCCATGTCATACATTGAAGGCTATAAAAGTACGGTTAATGGCAATTCCTTTGATATTGATTCGTTTTTTGAGCACGGCTTAGGGGTTTCATACCAAGTTGAACTCAGTGAATTTTGGAAAGCGGATTATAACATTGGTTTAACTTTCTCTGAGCAAGGCCCTGAAAGTCAATCTATATATGGGGTTTACACAGGGATTGATTTTGAATATCAAAACTTCAGTGAACAAATAAAGCCTTTTTTGGGGATGCAAATACATAAGCCTCTCTCATCGAGTAATACGATCGAAAATACCAGTAAGTTCAAAAAATCACTCGGGTTTAATTTCTATCCTGCCAAGGCTGCTTATTCTATTAGCTTTTCAGTTAGTCAGTCTGATTAGAGAGAATTATGGGTATTCGTAAAATATTTTTCTTTTCGGGTTTGGTTTTTATTTCTGGCTGTACTGCGACGATTAAAACCAAAGGGGTCAAGTCTTGACTTCAGACATCAAAGGTCTAGATTTATAGTTTACAGCTTTTTGAGTGAATCGCTATATCTAGGCCGCTACGAATAGAGTATGAAAATGCGTTTTATCACGTAATTAATCGTGGAAGAGGGCATGCAAACACCTTTTTGAATGATGATGGCTTTAAGTCTTTTTTACATTATATTGAGCAAGCCTTCGTTTAATATTTATGTGTATTGTTCTGTTTAATGACCAGTCACAACCACTTGCGAATCGAAATCCCGTTACTAATTTCAAGACTATAAAACTGTAGCCAACATGGGCAAAAACCTGAAAAGAGTTGGGTATGTTGGAATTGCGCTGATAGGGTTGAGGCAGCGAAGCTGGAGGTTATTCTGGAGGGGTTGCAGGCGAGTTAATATATGAGGTTGTTGAAAAGTAATGGAGCCTATTAAGTTGTGGTTTTTAACTCTGTTTCTTACATCTGCGGGTCTTTTCTTTTTTATAATATTACCAATTTTAATAGCTATAAAAGATAAAAAAACTCGGTTGGTAGAGGATGTTCTAGATGATGGAAATCGTTTTTACTCATTAAATATCATAACTGCTGGTAGCGGAGCATTGCACTACGGTTCTATATTTCTAATCGATTGGTATGCTAGGCGTTATAAGGTAATAGAGGAGAGAGAAAAGGTACCCAAAAATTTGCAGATGTGGTTTAAGCTTCATTATATTTTGTTTATAACATTTAGCCTTATGTTTTTATTAGCATGCCTAATGGCCTACTTTGTTTAGATTAACTGCTTTTCTTTTTTGTTGATTAAATAATGGATTTGATATTTTTTGGTGTTGGCTTAAGTGTTATTTTTATCATTCTTTTACCTTTAGCTTTTTATTTAAAAGCAAAAAAGCTCAGAACGGTTGAAGATATTTTAGAGCATGGAAATCGCTACTATTCCCTAAATATTTTTATGGCGCTTCATGGTTTACTTCATTATGGCAGTGTATTTTTATTTGATTGGTATGCAAAACGGTATAATTTATTAAATGATAGAAACAAGGTACCAGCTCACGTCTCGAGATTATTTAAAGTGTATTTTGTAATTTTTATGCTTTGTGCACTATTAATGTTTTCATCTGTATTCTTTGAATAAAGACTTAGATTTTAAAGAGCAAAGGACTAAATAAAAGGAAAAAAGGTCAATGGATGAGCTTGTTAGGTCTCTTTTGGTCTATATAAATAAACTCCGTATTTTGACAAAGTAGTTTTGAGTGAGATTTAGTAACTCTATTTCAAAGGTGTACATTAATTGGGGAAATATATAATATTGTTAATATCTAATATTAAACGGATTTAATTATGGAAGAAGTTACATTTTTTTCAGAAAATAAAGTTAAAGAAAAATTACAAGTACATTTTGATGGCCTGCAAAACCAACAAGTATTATATGGAAAGAAGGTAGAAAAAATATTTAAAAGAAAAAATTGCACGTATATATTCTTTACCTCCGATGATTCTCCATACGAGGAGACATTATATATTACTTTGATTGATTCAAAAGGTGAGGTTATTGAAAGTGTTGAACTCTCGAAGCCTTATTCTCCAGGGATTTTGAAAGATTTAATAATTAAAAATGATCAAACGATTGAATTCAAATTTTGGGGGGATTCGATAAATAATTTAATTATTGCCGACAAAAAAAAAGTGCACATTTCTCATGCAATACCTTCAAATGGCCTTCGTTACTCAAATAAATTATCACCAAGTTATCTAACAATAAAAGATTAAGGTTTACAAACATGGACTCGTTTATTTCTGACAAAGATGTAGAAACTAGTATTAGGCAAATGGAAGTAGCAGCAATTAACTTTGGTAGTCGTTTCATAAATGATTCAAAAGTAAGGGCGCTATATATGGAACAGACAAAAAAAATGTCTTTGGAATTAGTTAATGCTTATAAGACTGGAGTCATAACACCTAAACAAGCTGCTGTAGCTGCGAATGAAATGCGAAATGAAATCATGGCAGTCTCTCGCAGTAAAACTAGTGATATTGGTAAAGCTAAGGTTGTTAAGTTAAAGGCCAGTGGTTTGAATTTAGAGGTATTACTAGATAAATATGCAAAAAGCCAGTTCGGTAAAGGTTTTGGCGAGCTAAATGAATCAGAAGCTTCATCTATTTATAAAAAGATAGTTCAAAGTGCAGGGAAGGCAAACCCTAACGTTAGCGCCAAAGCAAACAACTTAGGCAAAGCAGGGCGAAGCTTATGGGTACTTTCTATATGTATCGCAGTTTATAATATTAGTAGTTCAGATAATAAACTCAAAGCGGCAGGACGTGAAGCAACTAACATTGGAGGTGGCTTTGCTGGGGGCGCCGCTGGGGGCGCGACTGCTGGCATCTGGTTTGGGCCTATAGGTGTAGCAGTAGGTGTTGTTGTTGGTGGAGTTTTGGGTTCTATTATATCTGATCAAGTATATATTGAACTTGCAGGCCCAGATGGGGAGTTTGCCAGAAGCTTTATACCTCGCTTTACTAATGTTTTTTCTACTAATGAGAATAAAATGGCGAGTGCTTTAATTACTGAGTGTACATATGAATTAGATAAGGTAATGGCTGTTTTTATACAGTTGAATGATAAGTATTTTACAGATGTTGATGACATAGCAATTGCTTATATAGAGTTGATTAGAACAGGTAGGTATCCTCTTATTAAGCAAGCTCTATCACTAAATAAAGCTCTGAAAAATTATCTTATTCAGATATTGGGTAGCGGCTGGACATCGTCTTCTGAGAAAGAATGCATAAGGTACCTTCGCCATGTTTAGTTACAGGGTCTAATTTAGTCAAACAGTGCTTTTTCCATTTGACCTAAATACCTCCTTATAATATTGAGGAGGTTAAAATATCTAAACATATTCTGAATATTCAGTAGAAAACCAAAAGCCGAAGGGCGGCCATTAAAAACCTCTGGTCAAGCAGGGATGTTTGTCTTTGCCTTGAATACAATACGACATATCCAGTCTTAATATCCATCTTAAAGCCACATAAAAGTATTAATTGCTGTAAACACCCTGTTTGTACCTAGAGTGCTTATTTCTTTTATAACTAATTGCTTAACAGTACCTAATTTAGGATTAGTATTAGTTACTACTTAAAACAATAATAAAATAAGTGCCAGAAATAGCCTTTAAAAAAGAGGTATTCATGGAAGATCTATTTATAGGTTTACATTGCAAATGTCGGCGTTATATTACTTTTAGTTTTGATATTAAGAGCAATTAAAAAAGTGGATTTAAATCTAATGTGGTCTTTGATTTCGTTAGGTATTTTAGTTTGCTACTTTTTTGCTTTGTTTAAAGGTGGAAAGGTTATCCCCTTGGGTATGCTTTTTCCTGATATGTCGTGGAATTGGTCTGGAAAAGTAGCGGCAATAATCCTTTGGTTAGTCGTACTATTGGCTTTAGTTAAATTTAAAGCTAACTTTCGTATTGCAGATGCTGGTTTTACTTTTAGGCAAAATGAAAACTCTATAAAACCCGCTTTTACAGTTATGTGCTTGTTTATCATTTTACAGATAGTTGTATCACTTTTTTGGAGTGGTGAAGCTAATTACGATTTAGAAACCTTACTTTATCAGGCAACAATGCCAGGCTTTGATGAGGAGCCTATGTTTAGAGGGATTCTTTTATTTTGTATATCTTTGGCAATCATATCTGAACGCTATAGTTTAGGTGGTGCGTCAATTAACATTGCAGGGTTGATCTTAGTGGTGTTATTTGGACTAGTTCATGGGGTTATGTTTAATGGTGGAGAGTGGCACTTTTCTTTCCCCGCTATTTTATTAACAGGCGGCTACGGCTTTATTTTACTTTGGCTAAGAGAGCGCACAGGGAGTTTGGTGTTTCCTATTTTAGCCCATAATAGTGTTAACTTTGTTGGGCAGCTAATCTAATTAAAAGTTTAATTTAAGAGAGGTAAAATCTTGTGTAAGTTTTTACCTCTTCACCGGCTGCAGCCAAAAGGGCTCGTTTGCAAGTGACCACAAGTCATTCATGCCTGCAATTTGAGCTCCTTTTATTACCTATGCTTTTAGTGCTTTGTACTGCTAAATTAGCTTTCGAACACTACTCAGCTTGAAAGCATGAGAAGCCCAGTACTTACACTTTAAACTGTTGTACCAATTTTAATAAGTTATTGCCTAGTATTGCCATTTCGTTACTTGCTGTTGATGTTTGCTCAGTTGCAGCTGATGATTGCTCTGTCACTTGTTTAATATTAACAACGTTGCGGCTGATCTCATCTGCAACCACGGCCTGTTGTTCAGCGGCTGAGGCTATTTGCGCGTTCATATCATTAATTGCGCTGCTGTAGTCATTGATTGTTCGCAGGGTTTCACCTGTTTTACTCACTTTTTCAACAACTAAGTCTGTTTGTTGTTGGCTTTTGGTCATTACCTCAATGGCGGTTAATATTCCGGATTGAAACTTATCGATCATTTGTTCTATGTTGGTGGCCGACTCTTTAGTTCGTTGTGCTAAGGTTCTTACTTCATCAGCAACAACTGCAAAGCCTCTGCCTTGCTCACCCGCTCTTGCGGCTTCAATGGCGGCATTTAATGCCAATAAGTTTGTTTGTTCAGATACGCCTTTAATAACATCTAATATGGTACTTATATTTTCGCTGTCGGCTTGTAGCTTTTCAATTGCAGAGGCGGATTGGTTAATTTCTTTAGTAAGGTTATCAACCGCGTGAACTGTTTCGTTCACCATGCTTTCACCGGCTTTAGCATTATTATTTGAATCACTTGCTGAACTTGCTGCATTTTCTGCGCTATTTGCAACGTCTTGAATTGTTGCATTCATTTGCGTCATAGCGGTGGCAACTTGTTGCGTTTCATCATGCAGCTTTTTAACTGCTGCACTTGTGGTGTTACTAACTATTGAAAGCTCTTCGGAAGTTGATGCAACCTGAGTGGTTTCAGATGCCACTGAGGTTATTGTGGTGCGAATTTTAGCAACAAATTTATTAAATGCGCGGGCAACGTCGCCGGTTTCATCTTTTGATGAATCGTCGACTGTTACGGTTAAATCACCTTCGCCATCGGCAATATCGTTCATTCTATGTGAAAGGCGATTAAGTGCGCCGGTAATTCTCGAAGAGATAAAAATGGCAATAACAATACCTGCGATTAAGCCTACAAGGGTAATTACAAGCATTAAGCTATATGCAGAGGAGTGCCGTGCTTGAGCTTCTAACTCGTCATTTGCCATATCTTGTTCGATTGCATTTACTAAATTAGTCATTTGAGAAATGGCTAAATCGTTTAGCCTCCTGCCTTCATTTTTAGATAAGGCTATTGCTTTGTCGTTTAAATCAGCTCTTGCTAGATCACGAATTTGAAGATTTACCTCAATATATTCATCCCATGTCGCGGCAAATTCATCGAGTAAACGTTTGCCGTTGTCATTGACTAAATTGCGAAGAGTTGCACGTCGCTTTAGCATTTCATCTCGCGTTTGAGCTATGAAGTCGGCGTATTCATCCATGGCTGCTTTTGAGTCTGCCAAAATTATATTTTTTTCAGCTCGAGATACAGCTAAAGCGCCTTGATTGACTCTAGCTGCCAGTTTTACTTTTTCAGCTGAAACATTAATTATTTTACTCATTTGATCATTCATTATGGAAAGGTTATATATACCAATCCCAGCAGTAACAATTAGCATGATGATTATTAGACTAAAACTCGCTAATAATTTTGCTTTAATTGAAGTGAAACCAATTTGATTTAAATTTGAAATCATTTTTAAATTCCTTTTGGCAGTCCATTTATCGACTTGTATCTTTGAAAAATAACAGGTTCGTTGTAGCACCACTAATTAATAAACTGTAGAACAAAAATTTAATAAATAAAGGTTGGTTTTTAATCAGGTTAATTGTGTTATTTTTGATAGACGAGAGAGTTATGAACTTTATTTATTATAATTCCCCGACTTTAATGATTAATATTTTATAAATTAAAGTGTGATTTTTTGGGTTGTTTTTTCTTTTTTTTATTAAATAGTTAGGTTTTCAAGGCTACTTTTTAAATTATCACCGCTTAGGGCTAAACAGTGATAATTGAGAATGAAAAGTCAGCCAGCGAGTAAGGAATTGAGCTGGCTTGACTGTATTTAACGTTTACTCTGGAACGAAAGGGGTCAAATCTTGACTTCAGACATCAAAGGTCTAGATTTATAGTTTACTACTCATTGAGTGAATTACTATGTCTAGGCCGCTGCGAATAGAGTATGCGTTTTATCATGTGATGAATCGTGGGAGAGGGCGTGAAAATACCTTCTTGAGCGATGACGACTTTAAGTGTTTTTTATATTGCATTGAGCAAGCAAGCCTTCGCTTTAATATTGAAGTGCATTCATATTGTTTAATGACCAATCATTACCACCTGCTAATCAAAACCCCCGATGCAAATTTAGGCAGAGCCATGAAGCATATTAATGGCCTTTATACCCAATACTTTAATCGAACACATAACACAGATGGTGCGTTGTTTAGAGGGCGCTACAAAGCGGTGCTTGTGGATGCAGATAACTATTTATTACATGTTAGTCGGTACATTCACCGTAACCCAATTGAAACGAACACACCGTTGGTAGAAGAGCTTGCTAAGTATAAATGGTCTAGCTATTCAGCTTTTATTAAAAGAGGAGCGACACCGAAATGGCTCGTCCGAGATTTTATATTTTCGCTGCAAGGCAAAAAGCGTAAATATGCAGCTTATAAGCAGTTTGTGGAATATGAAAACAACAAAGAAATAAGCGCTTTTTATGGTGCTAAAAAGTTATTGTCGGTTTTGGGTTGTGAGGACTTTATTGAAAACATAAAAGACTATATTGCCAAGTCAGATAGTGAAAGTAAGCTTGTTAGTAAAAAGCACTCAGCAGATGATGTTATAGCTTACTTAGCTCAATACTTTAATGTTGAAGTTGATGAGATTATAGCGGTTAAAAAGGGGCGAAAAGAGAAAATTTACCACGCTGGTTTGCTATTAAATTATGCCAAGATTTAATAGGATTAAATTTGCAGGCTTTAGCAGATGTTTTTAATGTTGAACACTATTCGGCAATATCGAAAGCTGTCGGTAGGTTGAATACATTAATGGTTGAAGATAAAAAGGTTAAATTACAATACGGAAAACTTCGAGATTGTTTGATGTCTGAAGTCAAGATTTGACCCCATTTGGTTTTCAATACGGAAAACTTCGAGATTGTTTGATGTCTGAAGTCAAGATTTGACCCCATTTGGTTTTGAAGTCAAGATTTGACCCCATTTGGTTTTCCATTTGGTTTCATTTGGTTTTTGGTTTTCGTGATTTTTGCAGTTTTTTTATACATTTATTTACAATGGATTGACATGAATTCTTGTACCTAAAAAAACTTTAGTATTTAATGAGGTTTTATCCTTTTGTTGTTCATTGCTCGTCAATGGTATGTCAAAGATGAGGAACGGAAGGCCCATTAGATTACTTTTCACATCGGAAGTGGTTTTATATTATGAAAATCAAAATTTTAAGTTTAGCTATATCGGCTGTATTGTTAACTGGCTGTGGGGGTTCTGATAAAAAAAGCACACCGACCGTAGTCCAAAGTGTGTTTGAGATCCAGCCATTAATGACGGTTACGGGCAAGGAAGATAGTCCATCAGCTATAGTCATTAATGCCAATAAAGTCCCTGATGACGCTGAGGCCATAGTTTTAGAATTAGTAGAACAACCTACGCTTGGTGAGATATCGGGTATATATCCAAATTTAAGCTACGTGCCGGTGGCAGACCAATTTGGTGACGATACCTTTAGCTTTAAACTAAAAAAAGGCACTAAAGAAAGTAGCACGGTAAAAGTTAATATTACCCTTGCGGCTGTTAACGATGCGCCAGTAATTACAGGAACTCCTGCTGCTACTGTGCAAGCTAATGAAACGTATCATTTTGCTGCCGCGGCTTCAGATATTGATTCTGAGCAATTGAGTTTTAGTATTGACAATAAACCTGATTGGGCGACGTTTGATACTGTAACTGGGGTATTAAGTGGTATGCCTTCAAATCAGCATGCAGGTAAAACCAGTGGTATTGTTATTCGTGTCTCAGATGGTGAATTTGAAGCTGCTTTACCTGCATTTGATATTGAAGTGATTGCAGTATCTTGGGTTAAACTCGGTGATTTACCGGGCTTTGAAGGTACGCATTTAAATGTTCAGTCAACCAGTGATGATCTGTATGCAGTGACACATAACTTTGCGATTGCTGCTGCTTCTATATGTTCAAGTGCCGAACCGAGCGCTCCGAGGTTGTCACATTGGGATATAGCACAAAATAGCTGGCAAAAACTGAGCTCACCGCAATCGAGTCGTTATTATTATCAATCAGAACTTGTTGATAAAAAGCTTTATCTCTTTGGTGGCACCGAGGCGTGTGCAAGTGGGGCAAATGCACAAGCTAATATGGAAGTGTATGATACACAAGAAAAAACCTGGCAGACGTTTGCAGCACCTACCTTTGCGCCGTTTATTAATCCGCTACAAGCGAGTTGTTCATTTAATGATGAGGTCATTGCGTTTTCTAAAAATGGTCAACAGCAACGCCTTAATCGTTTAAATACAGTGGATAACAGCTGGCAAGCAACAGAACTACCTGAGAGTTTGAATGAAATACAGCATTGTTTTAGCAAAGGTGATGCGCTTTTTGTTATCCAACGTCAATACGAGCAATTACTGTTAAGTCAATTTGATGTTGCTACACAAAGTGTTTTAAATTCAGAGTTAATTCCTGATTTTGAAGCCGGTGTTTATTATGACACTACACTTATAGGTAATACGTTATACCTGTTAAGTGCAAAAAACTTTGTGGAATTTGATTTTGATTTAATGCAATGGAAAACGCTTACCGCTAATCCGTTTGCGGTTGAGGTGCAAGATACGACTAGCTATTATTTACGTGATTTTAAAACGGTTGCCTATGGTAATACTCTGCTGTCGGTTGGTGGCGCTTATACCAATTATTATGGTAAAGCCATATATCAATATATTCCGCAATAATTTATATCCATAAAACTGATTTAAAGGGCTCACAGAGCCCTTTTTTATTGCTGATTTACCTTATTAATTAAAAATTAAGCGTCTAGCGATGTAGAGCAAAGTGATCATCCATTATAAAGTTCCGGTCAAGCAGGCAGCTGTGTTTTCTTGACCTTTTTATTCTAAAAGCCAAACGCCCCTACTTTTTAAACCAATTTAAATATGGCTATGGACCTAGTAATGGCCTCGATTGGTGAGAATACGCGCTATGGCTTGGGTAAAGAACGCCCTATGAATTTAGATATTTTTAGCATCATTGATGATTAAGTAAGGCCCTTGGTCTCCGTCATCGTTTACTACCAATATCAGTCCTGTTTCTGGCAGTGTATATACACTGCCTAATAACAAATAAATTTAAAATTAGTTATCTTCGATAACAATGGTGCAGGCAGCAGGGCTTTCACCAGTCATACTTATTACTGCCGTATACCCGTTATGACTTTCATCGTAAATGCCATCATCAGAGTAGTGTTTTTTTGTTTTATCAGCCGCTTTATATGCATCTTTAGAGCTACTATAAGGCGTTTTACTATGCTGTACTTTAAAATAGTTCTGTTTATTTACTGGTGTTGCGGACATAATTGCCCAACCAGATTTATTACCTGAAATTTCAATGCTCATAGTAATATTTGAACCCGCACCTTTAGCATGAACACCTGCTTCCCAAAGCTCCCCAGGGTTAATTTTGTTGCCACCGTCAACATCTCGTAAACTACCATGGTCAATATAGTAATCTACACTTATTGTTGATTTTGTAGCATTCCTTATACCAACAGCCAAATCGTTGCGATCTTTATTGCTACCAAAAACACTAGTAATTAGCTGATTAACATCAATATTAAAATTAGTATCGGTACCCATAATTTATTTCTCCATTGTAAATATCTATTTCATTGTCAAACAACATAAAATTCGTTGTTAATAAAATGTTAGGTTGGATGATTTAAGATATCTATTACAAATTATTACACCCAATACTCAATTGAGTGTAATTAGGAAGGTCGATTAAAAACTCAATACAAAAACTCGTCAGGGTTGCAATTATTAGTGACCCTATGCTTTTTTCTATTTTTACTTCTAGCAACACATGCATTTATAGCGTTATGTAATGCTGTGTAATATTTTTACGCTTGTCTTCAGCTATCTTTATAAAGAGTGTCCATCGCTCACCTAAATCAACTAGCTTAAATCTTTAAGGTGTCTTGGATAACCAACCAAGATCCTAACTTATTTTTATTTAAGCCAGCGATATTGCACAACGTTCACCGTCACAAAGGAGCAAATTATGAATGTGCAAAACAAAACGGGCCCGTCGGTTGCAGTAGATACAGAAATTGATGCTAATATTCTTCTCAGCAGTGCGCAAAAGCAAAAAATTAAAGTGCGTGATAGCAAGTATAAAGCGGCTGATTTATCTTGTCTGAGAGCAATTGCACAGGCTGCAATTAACGTCGAATTATTTACAATCCCGCTTTATATGAGCGGCCTCTATTCGATTCAAGGGACACACCAAATTGCAGACTCGTCGAAACTGTATCCCGGCCGTTATTGGCCAGGGCTTGGTCCTACGGCTGGTTATATTCCTGAAATAAGACGTAATCAGTATGATGTTAACTTAACTGCTTTGTTTGACACCGACACCTCAGCTGGAAACAGTGGTGATGCAAATAAACCAGCCAAAAAATATGAACTGTCTGTTAATCAACAAGTGTTCAACGGGGTATATAGTGTTTTTATTGAAGAAATGCTGCATCTACAACTGGCCTCAAATATGGCAAGTAAATTGGGCCTCACACCGAGCTTTACTAGTCAGGCGTTAATTGACGAAAAATATGGTTGGAAGTGCTACAACAACAAAAGTAGCATTCCACATATTTTGAACTTTGCGGACTGTACTACCGATTTATCTAAATTGAGCCCTGCGGTTCAAGCTTATTTCAAACAAATTTTTCCCAATAAAACGCTACAAGATTTACGTGTTAATGCTACAGAACTCAGTAAAGAGCAAACGCTGCTATTTATGTTGATAGAAGAGACTGAAGAAAATGCTCACAAAATTATTCAACCAGAGTTTTTAAAACCAAACGCAGATACACAACGACCAAAATACTTTGAACAAGCCCCATATGACTGGTGGAAACCGAATTACAAGGAAAGTGACTTGCCGCTATTTGGTTCAATTGGGCACATGTACTTAAGTTATTGGGATTATATTCAGATCCAATATGACGATGGAACTAGTTTGTTAGATTACGCAACTATTCAGCCTACCTGCGAAGCTAGTCAGCGCGACTACTTCAATGAGCGCCCTGGAAATGATGAATATCAAGCACAATTTCCGGGCATTATGGGTTCGCTCAACGTAAATTCAGATCATACAGCTCTCAAAGAAGCCTTAATGAACAATGTGAATGCCATTACGGATCAAGGTGAAGGTGATGGTGTGGCTGACATGCTTTGTAAACGTTGGGCTAATGAGATATGGGCGCAAAACTTTCTTGCTTCTAAGGAGTCGCCATCAAACGATGCTCACCCGAGTACAGTCGAAGAAAAGTTCCAACCAAGCGCTGAAGCATTAAAAGCGGATTACCCAGCAAGCTGCAGTGAAGGTCCTATATCAGGCTCAGCATGTGCACGGATCACCAATAAATATAAAGATCACTTTCAAATTTTCACCGATACGCTGAAGCTGATCGTTGACTTTGAATCCCCTTCATCAAACTCTAGTGAACGCTACATGACATGGCCTACATGGTTTGCTGATGGCAACACTTGGAGCTGTGAATTATTAGATCCCAAAGGGGGCGATGTAGCACATGCGAATAATCCGCAACTCCCAGAGGTAGCAAGCGTAGTGCAAGCGCTCAATAATCTGCGGCTCACGACTAATATTAATGACACTCACCAATTATTTAGTAGTTCAGCAGTAGGTACAATCAAAGGTCTCACAACAGCGCTAGATCGCTATTGGTCGGGTAAAACTGAGGAGTTTCCGGGTCCAGCAATGGGAGGTTCTGGAGATAGAATTTCGATCTGCTGGGCAACTACAGGAATAGCGCCAGATTTAGTGAGCGGTATCGACCCACAAAGTGCGGACACGCTTTATCATGCTTGCCAAGGAATGAGTTATAACAACATCGGCACTAATGATTTACCACCTCCTGAGGTATATCACAGCTGTAAAGGTAGTAATGATTGTAAAGCGCAGGGAGGTTGTGGTTTTGTGCATAGCACAACGCCAGGTGGCAGCTGTGGTGGCAGTGTATCGAGCGGGCCAAAAAGTGCACCAGCCGATAATAAGTGTAATAACTTGGGCGGTTGTGCAGTACCTATTTCGGCGTCTCAACTTTTCCCGAAGCTTTCAGGTGATGACCAAGAATACGATATGCAGTTATTTAAGTTTAACCTTAAAGATAACAGCTTCTCAGCAATAGATTATACTTACCCAAAAAGCCAAGCCGCTCTCAGTGATAAGTCAGATGAGTGCGTATTAATGCCTTATAAAAAAGGTGACGCTGTATACAACATTGCTTGGCAAGCTTACAGTAATGCTAATGGCTTGTTGGATGATAACGGTAAACCGCCTGAGCAGCCAATGCCTTCAGATATTCGTTTAGCACTTCCTCCTTCAACTTGATAGGAAAGAGCGTATGACAAATCTAACTCGGACGCAGGATTTTGCTGCGTCCGCTATCGAAAAGCTAACTGATCTTGGGTTTGGTGTTGGCCTCAGAAGTCAGCATTATCCTTATATTATGTCCCATTTGGAACACGATACATCACTTGGTGTTGATTGGTTTGAAATTATCAGTGAAAACTATATAGATAACCACGGATATGGTAGGTATGTGCTCGATAAATTAAAGGAACAATACCCGCTAGTTATGCATGGCGTATCAATGAATATTGGTAGTAGCGATCCAATTAACTTTGAATACTTACGCAAGCTCAAAGAGTTAGGTGAGTTTGTTAACCCTCAACTTATTTCTGATCATCTATGCTGGACAGGCCTTGCTGGTTTAAATAGTCACGACTTGCTACCAATGCCGCTAACTGATGAAAGTTTACAGCACGTTATTGACCGCGTTGATCAAGTACAAGACTTTTTAGAGAGGCCTTTAGTGCTTGAAAACCCGTCAACTTATCTTGAATTTCAACACTCTACTTTCACTGAAAGCGCGTTTTTTTGTGAGCTCGTCAAAGCAACAGGATGCGGTATGTTATTGGATGTAAATAATGTTTTTGTTAGTAGTTTTAATCATGGTTTTGACGCCGAGCAATTTATTCGCCAATTACCCCTCGATCACATTGTTCAAATACACCTTGCAGGCCCTAGTGATTGTGGAGACTGTTTGATAGACACTCATGACCAGCCTGTCCCCTATAAGGTTTGGCAGCTTTACCAATTGGCGCAGCGCTTAACTGGGGGGACTTCGACCTTACTTGAGTGGGATGCCAATATTCCCAGTTTTTCTGAGCTGGTTGGAGAGTTAAACAAAGCAAAGCTGGTACTAGCAGGTCATATCCCGGAACAAAATACGATTATTAACACTAACGCGCTTTCAACCCCCATAGTTAACGAGCGTTTAGATGCGGCACGCCACACCATGTCTAAGCGAGTAGAGTTAGATCAATGAAAACACCAGACTTAATACAAACCCAGCAGTGGCTTAGCACCGTTTTAATGGTGCGAGGTGATTTGCCACAAAAGCTTAATACTGCTGCTTCACAAGGCTTAACTTTATATAAGTGTGTTAAAAGCAGTGGCACCCTTAATGCCATGCGAAGGGTCGACATCTATGCTGCAGGTTATGTGATGCGTTTAGTCGAGTGCCTTAGGGGGGAGTTTGCACTACTTTGCCAGTTCATGGGTAAGGAAGTATTTGATACCTTCGCTAAAGCTTTTATTGTCACCTTGCCATCGGAGTCTTGGACTATGCACCAGCTAGGCTCGCGCTTCGCTGATTTTTTAGCGCACACAAAACCCACAGGCGATTTTAGCCCGCATCAGCAAGCTATGTTTTGTCTACCCGCAGAACTAGCTAAATTTGAAAGAGCAAAAGCATTAACACTTTTGAAGCCTGGGCCCGAAACCGCACATGAAGCTTTGTCCATTAGCGAAATTGAGCTACTTTGCGGTATTGCGCAAGACTTTATAATAGCAGTACCTGAGTCCGTACAGCTTATTCAAAGCGATTATCCTTTACTGCCTTTAGTCGCTGAGCTTGAGCAAGGTAAGTCATCTCTTGCGCCCACACCAGAGCAAACGTATATTGCCATATCACGCCACCAATACCGCTTAAAAGTCACTATGTTAAACGACTGGCAAACCGATTTCTTGCTTCAGCTAAAAAAAGATCAGCATTGTTACAAAGAGGCTGTCGCCTATTGTTCAGATAAAATGAATATAGAAACACAAGTATTAAAGTCTCAATTAGCTATTTGGATCCCTAGTGCCGTGAATATAGGACTGTTTACGCTACACAAAAATTAATTATCACCTTTGGTGAGTTTCTTATTCCTCGGCTTGCTGAACGGTGTTGGGCTGGTTTTACCGTTATGGCTTGCATCTGCCTTTAGTTTCTCCTTTTATTGGGATTTGAGGCTGTATTTAGTAAAACCACAAAGGGGTTCAAAATTGTAAAATACCGCGCAAGTTGGTCGCGGTTTTTCCTTGATTTTTTATTCACAGAGTTCAAGTGTTTTATTTCAACCCAACAATTAAATGGGGCACCAACTGAAAATACAGTTAAGCTCTTTATTGGAGGCCTTACGTAATTTTTTAGGGGTGACTGATTGCAGGCAGATTATTGAAACATAGTGATAAATTCACTTCCCGTTTTTGTGAAATTTAGGGTGTAATTAATCGATACAGACTAAAGGGCGGCCCCTTACTGAAATAGCTTATGCCTATTATGTTATTAGCAAGCACTTTAAATATAACTTTTATTTTTAAATCTTATATAATTTAAAAATTCACCTTCAAAAAGAGATTACTATGATTCGTAGAACTCTCATTCTTTTTTGCATTTTCTGCTTTAATATCGGCTTGTTAAATGCCAGCGAAAAAGATAAAACCATTACGTTTGCAGTTGGCCATGATCATGAAAAAATGCTGCAGGAAAATTACCCAATCTATCGTGCGAGTTGGCAATTTTTAAATCAAAGCTTAGCTAAATTGGGGTATGAGGTGGATGCCATTGTTTTACCTTGGGCAAGAGCAAACTATTATACTCAGTCAGGAAAAGCTGACGGTCTATTTTTAGCGGCTAATCTACCAGGAAGAGAGCAGTGGGCGGTATTGTCAAACCCAATTGGTATGGGGGCATTTGGTGCTTTTTATCATAAAGATAGAAAAGGCGAAGAAAATATTATTGCGAGTGTTCGTTTAGGTGTACATGACAAAATATTAAAAGGTTATCATACTTATGAGTTGTTAGAAGTTGCCACTGCTCAACAAGGGTTTAAACTACTTTATAATCAAAAAGTAGACCGTCTTATTATGTCGCAGAGTTATGGTGAATACTTGTTAAGTAATGAATTAATTGAATTTAAAAACGAAATATCATTTGATTCTGACGTTATTGAGAAACGTTCAATTCATGTTGCATTTGCAAAAGACATTACTAAAAGTTTGAACGCAATGATTGTAGTAAATAAAGCAATTGATTTAGGTATAAACGACGGTATATACCATAAAGTTATGACTAAAAATAAAGTACCTGAAAGTATGTTTTTGTCTAGTATTGATAGAAAGTAGGCATACCTTATCTATTTTCAATCGCTTTAAAGTCAGTAGATGAGTGAAATTGTCTAATGGATGATTCCTTCACTTACTTTACACTTTTTCACTGAGCTACTTATACTTTGCTATTACCAAAGCGTCTAAAAGAGATATTAAATCTAGGTCCTATTGTGTTATCACCTTTGGCAATTGCATGTTCATAATTATCTTGAAAGCCTTTGCCCATCAGCAATAAAGAGCCATTTTCTAACGTGATATTATAGCGTTCATGTGTGATGGTTTTTGAGCGAATTAAAAATTCTCGCTGAGCCCCAATACTGATTGAAGCAATCACATCTGTAGAGCCAAATGCGGGTAAGTCACTATGAAAGCCTAAGCTTTCTTGCCCATTGGGGTAGTACAAACATACCGCGACAGCCAAATTACAACCGGTGCGTTCAGTGATTTGCTGACGTAACTCTTCAAGCAGGGGGAAACTCTTTGTTTGTCTGCCATGATGCAAGGAGAAACTACCCGATTTAGCAAGTTGTGAGTCTAAAAAAATCATTCGCCACGGTAAAATCGGTTTTTGTGATCCATCGGGGAAATCTATAACCTCAGGCTCTTCGAGATCATAGTTGCTCCTCAGCCACTTAAAAAGCGTTTCACTTTGCGCTGTAGACATGAAGTGTGAGTAATAATGGGCATCACAAGACAGTGGTAATTTCATGGTTTTTACCTTAGCTACACTCAAATATGAATATAAGCATATCAGTATTTTGAAGAGTTGAAGTGTTTAGACTCCTCATCAGCCGTGCCTTGCGGCGTTAATACAAGTTCATCAACGAGTGCAAGCCCGATTAAGGCGCCTTGCGTTGAGCTTTGTTGCTCTTCCGGCTGTTTTTAAAAAGATATTTTGTAAATTAAAACAATAAACCATTAAGGCGATAAGGCCATAGACTCTGTGTTTAAGTGATGGTGGGTTACCAGTATTTACAGTGTCACAGTTGAACCATGCTCAACTTTGATTAACTTAAAAATACAGTAATAATGAAAATAAGAACAAGCTGATTGCTTAGTAATTTAATAAAATGATGCTTTGAGGAAAGCTTACATTAGCTGTGTAATTTTTATAGTTTATATTGGTGAAATATTTTCATTTCTTTCTTAATTATTGATTTTAAAGATATTTATAGGTGGTCTTTTTTTTGCTTGGTTATTGTTTTTTAACCCTTTAAAAATATAGCAATCAAAAAAATCATTTAAGGAAGAAAAGTTATGGCAGAGTCATTTAAGTACGCAAATAATAAAGGACATGCAGGCGAGCTTCATCAAAAAGCTAATGAAGATCACCCCGTAATGACAACCGCACAAGGTTGCCCTATCAGTGATAATCAAAATTCATTAAAAGCAGGTCAACGCGGACCAGGACTATTGGAAGATCATGTGTTACGAGAAAAGTTGTTTCACTTTGATCACGAGCGAATTCCTGAGCGAGTTGTTCACGCAAGAGGGTATGGTGCACATGGTTACTTTGAAACGTATGATGCTTTAGATGATTTGACTTCTGCTGATATTTTTCAACGTAAAGGTGAAAAAACACCTGTTTTTGCACGCTTTTCAACAGTGGCGGGTAATCAGGGCTCGCCTGATTTAGCACGTGATGTGCGAGGTTTTGCCGTTAAGTTTTATACGCAGGAAGGTAATTGGGATCTGGTAGGCAATAATATCCCAGTTTTTTTCATTCAAGACGCGATGAAGTTTCCCGACCTTATACATAGCGCAAAAGCAGAACCAGATCGTGGTTTTCCACAAGCGCAAACAGCCCACGATAATTTTTGGGATTTTGTAAGTTTGTCGCCAGAATCCATGCACATGGTTATGTGGGCAATGTCAGATAGAGCTATCCCGCGCTCATTAAGGTTTATGGAAGGATTTGGCGTTCATACTTTTAAGTTTATTAATGCACAAGGTGAAGAAAAATTTGTTAAGTTCCACTGGAAACCTAAAGGCGGTATGCAGTCAGTGGTTTGGAATGAGGCATTGAAATTAAATGGCGCTGATCCTGATTTTCATCGTCGTGATATGTGGGAATCAATTAATAATGGTGACTATCCGGAATGGGAGCTGGGCATTCAAGTATTTGATCAAAAATTTGCTGAAGAGTTCGAGTTCGATGTTTTTGATGCCACTAAACTGATACCCGAAGAGCAAGTACCAGTTAAAATTATTGGTAAAATGGTACTCAATCGAGTCGTAGACAATTTCTTTGCGGAAACTGAACAAGTTGCCTTTTGTACTCAAAATATAGTGCCTGGGCTTGATTTTACTCCCGATCCTTTATTGCAAGGCCGTAATTTTTCGTACCTAGATACACAAACCAAGCGGTTAGGTGGCCCTAATTTCACACAAATTCCTGTTAATGCACCAAAATGCCCGATGAGACACTTTCTTCAAGATGGCCACATGGCAATGCAGAACCCCAAAGGCCGGGTTAATTACGAACCTAATTCATTCAGCGGGGATGAAAACAATCCGCGAGAGTGCCCTGTACACGGATTCAAAAGCTCAGAATCTGAAACTGATGGGGGTAAATTACGCTATCGCTCAGAAACATTTAGTGATCACTACAGCCAAGCGCGCCAATTCTATTTAAGTCAAACTGACGTTGAGCAAACGCATATCCAAGATGCTTTAATTTTTGAGTTATCTAAAGTAGAGCATTTACGTATCAGAGAACGTGTGGTTTCTCATCTGTTAAACATTGATAACAAGCTTGCTGAGCAAGTTGCATTGGGTTTAGGTTTACAAACTATGCCAGATGCCGCAGAAGCGGCGCTTGATACCCGTCATGATTTACCAGTATCTGATGCGCTAAGTATTTTAAAAAATGCGCCAAATACATTTAAAGGCAGGAAGCTTGGTATATTAGTAAGTGATGGTTTTGATGCTGAAACCTTTAATTTATTAACACAAAGCCTTAAAGAGGAAGGTGCAAGTTATGAAATTATTGCGGCTCAAGTTGGTGGTGCTAAAAATAGTAATGGCGAGATTATTGAGGCCGATCAAGTTATTAATGGCGGTCCTTCGGTGCTTTACGACGCAATAGTTCTGCTTACCACTAATGAAGGCGCTAAAAAGCTTGCTGAAATACCGGAGGCGAAAGATTTTGTCAGTGATGCTTATGCACATATGAAGTACATCGGCTTTAGTGATAAAGCAACTCCTTTAATCGAGGCTACTGGTTTAAATGGACAGCTTGATGATGGCTGGTTGGATTTGAATAAAATTTCCGCAAGTGAGTTTGTCTCAAAAATTCGTAACCTTAGGTATTGGAGCCGATAAATCGCATAAATTGGGGCTAGTGAGAACTAGCCCTTGTTATTGATGGCACCGTTTGATTTGAGGATTACAAAAATTTAAAGGAATAAAATGAAACTAATTTATGTCGATGATAACTTGCCAGGCATAACTCGAAAGAGGCATGAAAACCAATGGGTTTATTATGATCCTGCAGGAAAGAAAATACATGATAAAGATGAAATAGAGCGGTTAGACAGTCTCGCTTTTCCCCCCGCATACAAAGATGTATGGTTATGTCCAGAAGAAAATGGGCATATTTTAGCTACTGGCTACGACAACAAAGGCCGCAAGCAATACTTTTATCATCCCGAGTTTAGAGAGCAGCAAGAGCTTAAAAAGTTTGAAGCATGTGTTTTATTTGGAAATAAACTGCCTTTGTTAAGAGCAAAACTATCGGAATATTTGCGAGGTAACGAGCTTAATTACCAGCGCACAATCGCAGCCGTTGTACGTTTAATGGACCTTGGAGCTCTGCGCGTTGGTTCTAAAAAAAATGCCAAACATAACAATAGTTTTGGTGCTACGACATTACGTAGCCGGCATGCAAAACTTACGGGTAAAAATATTCGCTTAAAGTATAAAGCAAAATCCGGTAAGCAAAGAGAAGTGAACATAACAGATAAAGTGCTTAGCTCTATCATACAGCAGTTACAAGATTTGCCTGGGCAGAGCTTATTCCAATATATCGATGAAGGCGAGTGTTGTGATGTTTCCTCCAAAGAAGTGAATGAGTTTATTCAAAGTGTTATGGGCGAGCAGTTTAGTGCAAAACATTTTAGAACATGGCGGGCCAGTGTTTTGGCATTTGAAGTCTTACATAAATCAAACGGCCAGCTTTCGCTTAAAGATATGTTAGGTAGCGTTTCAAGTAATTTAGGGAATACCCCAGCAATAGCTCGTAATTCATATATTCATCCAAAGTTGATTGAGCTGTGTAAAGGAGGTAAAGAAGCTCTAAAGGACTTTAATAACTTAGACAAACTACCCCGTAAGACTAAGTATCTAAGTCGCTATGAGCGTGGGTTGTTGATATTTTTAGAAGAACAATGCTAATAACGTTAGTCTCTTTGTAATTATACTCATATTTCAATCGCTTGAGTGATACCTATGTGTGTGAACTTTTTACAACTTCTAGCAACTTTTACTTTAAAACGTAGAGTCCTACTTTGCTTTGTTATTTATCTTTCTGATTTTAAAGGATTAAAATTTTGGTTTGAATGTTGCTAATTATTTAGCGTACTTTCTTAAACAAATAAAGGAGTTATTATGAGTACTGTTATTACTGGGTTATTCGATAATGCATCACAAGCAACATTAGCCATTTATAGATTAGAAGCTTTAGGTGTAAGTGAGGCGGATATAAGCATTGTCGCTAACGACTCGTATACAAAGGAAGACTTTGCTGTAGATGAAGGTACCAAAGCTGCAGAGGGCGGTTTGCTGGGCGCTGCATCTGGAGGCGTGTTAGCAGCAATTATTGGTGGTTTTACCGCTGTTGGTGCAGTCGCTTCGGGTGGTGCCGGCTTATTAGTTGCAGGTCCTTTAGTTTCAGCACTTGCAGCTGGTGGCGCAGGTGCTGCCGTTGGTGGGACTTTAGGTGCAGCAATCGGCGCATTTATTCCAGAACATGAAATTAAGTATTATGAAAACGCAATTGAGAAGGGTTCAATACTCGTCGGTGTTAAATATAACAGCGATAACAAAAATAGTATTGAAGAGATTCTTGATAATGCAGGTGCAAGCAAGGTTTCAAAAGCGTAATATTTTAGAATGCACTATAAGTATCTAAAAAGTAAAAAGGTGGAACTGCGTTCCATCTTTTTACGCGTTTGATTTTAAAACTATCTGAGTTTGGTATATTAATCTATATTGGTAACCAATGAATTATTTAGCCCACCTTTATTTAGCACAGCCTACGGCTGATTCCCATTTTGGCAATTTGCTGGGAGACTTTGGGGGGCAACGGCAGCTAACGCACATACCTACGAGCGTTAAAAACGCGCTTGATAATCATTATTTAGTGGATAAATTTACTGACGCACACCCTTTTGTTAAAGAAGCTAAACAGCTTTTTTCACCCAAGCGCAGGCGCTTTGCTGGCGTGGCTATAGATGTGGTGTTTGATCATTTTCTGATTGCGCATTGGCAGCAGTTTAATAACCAATCATTAATTGATTTTAAGCACACCAGTTATGGGCTTTTGGAAAAGCGTATACCTGTAATGCCTACTCGAATGCAACATGTAGTAACCAGTATGACGCAAAACGATTGGTTTAAAGAGTATGAAAGCGTTGATGGGGTTGGGCGGGCGCTTGATAATATTGCTAAACGGATTCGCTTTACTAATAATTTTGCAGGCACCGCTGAAGATATAACCCGACATTATAGTGAGCTAGATGGACTGTTTTTAGCGTTTTTTCCTGAGCTAATTGAACACGTTAATGAGTTTAATTTGGAAAGCGCACCAAAGTAGAGTGCGCTTACAAAATAAGTGGTTTAGTCGTCTGGTCCTTTTAAGGTAAATACTAAATGTTTACGCATATCTTTTAAAATTACGCCTTTTTTTAGCATGGCACCGCTTAAGCGCTTTTGCCATTTTAATAACTCAGGCTTTGCCGAAGTTAGTGCCTGTTGGTTTTCAAACTGAAAACACATTAGTAAAGAGCCCGGAAATAAATGATATTCCACATCAAACCAGCACTGCAGCATACCTGGAATTTCAGCACGGCCTTGCTCTTCTATTTTGTCAGCAACATTGAGGACGAGTGCTTGTTGTTTAACTTGCACAGCAGATAGTTTTTTCATGGGAGAAGATCCAATTTAGAGGCTAAGAATACAGCCGGAATAATACATTATACCCAAGCTTTCAGGGTGATAACAATCTTAGCCATACTTTAAATTAGATGGCTCATAGTGAAGACTGGTTGTGGTTAGTTTAGTAGTTCAATCGGTTTGAATACACTATTTATCAAGGGAAATTATGAATCATATAGTTGTTTTTTTAGTTATTATTTTTATGTTGTCAGGGTGCTCTGAAGAGCAAGTTTCTGAGCAAAAATTAAAACCTGTTTCTGCCATTGAGTTAAATAAAACTAAATCGTTTGATAGTCGTATTTTATCAGGTGTTATCCAACCTGCTAACACAGCCACTTTAACATTTGAGGTTAGCGGAAAGGTCGAAGACGTTTTTTTTGAAATTGGTGAGTCTTTTAAAGAAGGTGAGCCGTTAGCTAGGCTGGAACAAACAAAATATTTATTGGCAGTGCAAGAGGCCAAAGGACAGGCCTCTAATGCAAAGGCTACGATGCTAAATGTTAAGCAGGATTTTGAACGTAAAGCGTCACTGGTTGATGATGGTGCGGTGTCTGGCGCGCAATACGATTTAGCAAAGTCGCAATATGAGAGCGCCAAGGATAAAGTCGATATTGCTCAAGTGCGACTAGCGATGGCAAGAGAAGAGTTAAAAGATACCACGCTAATTGCGCCCTATGCTGGGACTATCTCAAAACGTAATATTGAACCTTCGCAACAAGTCAGCCCTAATATCTCGGCACTTTTAATCCAAGGTAAAGAAAGTTTTGAAGTCTCAGCGCTTGCGCCTGAAGGGCTTCTCTCCTCGTTAACTATTGATAAACCGGCAAAGGTAACTATTTCAGCTTTAGATAAATCGTTGAATGCCAAAATTAAAGAAATTGGCTCAGCTGCTCAAGGAGCGAATGCTTTTCCTATTATTTTAAAAATCTCAGCTAATGATATCGCAGGTATCAGAACGGGTATGAGTGCAGAAGTGCAATTTAAACAACAGCAGGGAGAAAGCGATGGTTTTATGGTGCCTGTAAGTGCAATCATGGCAAAAGAAAATAACCAACACTTTGTTTTTAAACTGATAACAACAGCGCAAGCTGACTCACAACCAGCTGGCTACGTTTTACAAAAAACAACAGTGGATGTAATGAAATTTTTTGCGCAAAAAGCGCAAATTAAAGGAGATTTAAAAGAGGGGGAACAAATTGTTAACGCGGGAATGGCTTTTTTACACGATGGGCAAAAAGTAACGCTTATCGAAGGCGAAATTAAGCGCCTTAATCCATAACCCGCTACGGAGATTTAAACGATGAAGATCCCTACTATTTCAGAGCTTGCTCTTGATCATAATCGCCTTATGTTAGCTATTGTTTTTGGCCTTATGTTATTTGGCGCCTTTAGTTATTATCAACTACCAAAGCAAGAAGATCCTAAAATAAAAATTCGTGAAGCTGTTGTCACAACCGCTTATCCGGGGGTGAGCGCAAAAAAAGTAGAGTTGTTGATCACTAAAACACTCGAAGAAGCTATTCGTGAAATGCCCAGTATTGCCGAAATTCGCTCAGTATCTATCCCTGGTCGTTCTATTATTCACGCTGAGCTTAAGCAAAGTGTTGAGCAAAGTGAGTTTGATCAACAATGGGATAAACTGCGCGATCAAATAAACGCAGTGCGTGATGACTTACCCAATGGGACATTGCCTTATGTAGTAAACGATGATTTTGGTGATGTTGCCGTATTAACAGTGGCACTTATTGCTGATCCTGCCTACAGTATGGGCGATCGCCAAGATGTGGCGCAACACATTGCTGATATGCTGCATCAAGTTGAGGGCACTAAAAAAATTGATATTTTGGGCATTCAACAAGAGCGTATTTTTATAGAAATTGAAAATGCTAAGCTCGCTCAACTGGGTATTGCACCTGACCAATTAATTGGTGCTTTAAAAAACCAAAATATTATACGCCCTAGTGGGGTTATTGACGCCAATGGCAAAAACTTTATTATTCAACCTTCAGGAAATTACCAAAACCTTGCCGATATTAGAAATACACTTATCAGTGTGCCTAACCAGCCTGAAACAATATTGCTGCGCGATATTGCTAAAATAAGCCGTAAAGTGGTCGATCCCCCATCAAGAACAAGTTATTACAATAATCGCCAAGCCATTATTTTTGCCATATCTAAGGATGAACAAGCGGATGTGCTTAAGTTCACTCCTAAAATAGAAGCGATGATAGCGCAAATTAATCAAACTATTCCTGCAGGCTATCAATTAAAAAATATTACGCGCCAAGCCGGTGTGGTTGAAGATGCAGTATTTGGTGTGACTTTTAGTGTTTTGCAAACCATCGTTATAGTATCAGTTGTGGTAGTGATGTTTTTAGGCTTACGCACTGGTCTGATTGTGGGCTCGATTGTGCCAGCAGCGATTTTAATCACGCTTTCAGTTATGAACTTTATGGGTATTCCATTAGAGCGTATGTCGCTAGCTACTTTAATTATTGCGCTTGGTCTTTTGGTTGATGATGGCATAATAATGGCTGAAGATTTTAAAAAGCGTATCGAAGATGGCGAAACGCGTGATGATGCTATTCGTAACACTTCAGGCACTCTTGCGATACCGTCTTTAACTTCATCATTAACAACTATTCTTGTGTTTTTACCCCTTATGTTGGCACAAAGTAGTGCCGGTGAATATACGCGCTCGATCTCCTTGGTGGTGCTAATTGCATTACTTACTTCTTGGGCGCTAAGCCTGACATTTACTACTTATTTATGTCATCGCTTCGTTAAAAAAGAAACGAGGGAAAAGCAAAATATTATTCGCCGTAAAATTAATCGTTTTTTTGATAGCCTCACCCCGCTTTACGAAAAAGCATTACGACAAATTATGCGTGCGCGTATTGCGTTTGTTGTTGTTATTTTGGGGCTATTTTTGGCAGGGGGCTGGGCTATGAGTCTAGTACCTGCAAAGTTTTTTCCAGATTCTGACCGAGCACAAATTTTAGTGTACCTTGATATGCCAGCGGGTACTTCAATGCGTAAAACTGACGCAACGGTGCAGGCTATTTCAAAAAACTTGGATGATAAAGAACACTTTCCACATATTGAAAAATATGCGGCCTATGCTGGATTTGGTGGTCCTCGGTTTGTTTTATCACTTACACCTATCGACCCCGAACCTTCAAAAGCATTTTTTATGATTGATGTAGGTGAACGAAAGTTCGCCGATCCTACATTAAAGAGAGTGCGAGAGATGTTTGCTCAAGATTTCCCTGGTGTGATGGGGCGTGTTACGAAAATGTTCTTAGGGCCATCTGATTCTTCACTAATAGAGATTCAAGTTAAAGGTCCTGATAGTGATTATATTTATTCTGTTAGCGATGAAATTAAAACTTTGTTGCGAAATGTAGATGGCACGTTTGATATTAAAAGCGATTGGGAAAACCGCATTACGACACTTAAACTTGAGGTTAATCAGCAAAATGCTCGTCGTGCCGGAATTAGCTCAAATGATGTTGCCCAAGCGTTAGAAACCTATTTTTCTGGACGCATAATATCCGAGTTTCGTGAAGGTGATGATATATTCCCTATTGTATTAAGGGCGCAAGACAGTGAGCGATACGATTTAGATCGAATCAACAGTGTTAGTATTTATTCTTCTGCTAAAGGCGTCAGTGTTCCTTTAATGCAAGTGGCTGATATTCGCTATGAGACTCAGTTTGCCCGCATTGCTCGTGAAAATTTATTTCGTACTGTAACAGTACAAGCTAAAAATCAAATTATGTCGGCGCAAAGTATGGTGCCCTTACTTGAAGAGAAGCTTGATAAAATACGAGAGAAATTACCACCTGGTTATGAAATAGAATATGACGGTGTAGTCGGAGACTCCGCGGAATCGCAAGCTGCAATTTTAGCTAATTTACCGCTGTGTATTGCCATTATGGTGTTTATTATCATTGCGCAATTTCGCTCTTATCGTGCCACTAGTATTGTATTTTTAACCGTACCCCTAATTATCATTGGTGCTGCTTTTGGTTTGTTGGTTATGCAAGCAAACTTTGGGTTTATGGTTATTTTAGGTTTATATGCGCTTGCCGGTATTATCATTAATAATGCGGTGATTCTGATAGATCGAATAAATATTGAACGTAAACAGATAGAGTGCTTAGAGCAACAAACCACAGAGCAGTCTAATCAACAAAACTTTGAGGCGGTAATCAATGCCTCTTTAAGGCGTTTACGACCTATTTTGATGTCTACTTGCACAACGATAATAGGCTTAATGCCACTTATTTTATCTAAAGATGTTTTATTTTATGGTCAAGCAAGCACGATTGCGTTTGGTCTTGCTATGGGAACAATTTTAACATTAGGGTTTGTTCCGGTTGTGTATACTTTTTTCTTTAAAATAAAGCCGGTTAAAGCAGATAAAAAATAAACTCAGCGTGAGTTAGAGCAGACCCAAGATTGAGATTTTATAATAATTTTAAGCCTATTAGGTGGCAATTTTAGCCACTAAGTAGGCCTGTTTTACTCATGCTTTATTTGTTTAGATAAAAACAAGTTCGTGACATCAGCAACTTTTACTAATGACTCTTTATCAGCATGACTCCAAGTTACCTTTGAGTCTACACTTTCACAACAAATGACACCTAACGGCTTGTTATCAAGTTTATAAGTGTAATCAAGTAAAGAATAAATATTGAGTGGCTCAAAGTAAGAGTGAGTAAACGACTCGGTTACTTCGTTATTTCTGGCGTCTGAGGCGTCGAGTACTTGGTTGGTTAAAATATAGTTGAAATAAGCAGGGGAGTTTTCTGTATTTAAAACAGCACCACTTGACACGTCATCATTTTCATCAAGACAAATTAAGCAACTTAATGCGCTGTATTCTTTATTAAATAACCACAGACTGACTCGATTGGCATTAGGAATAAGCGCTTTTAACTCTTTGCATATTTGGTTTAGCTTCCTGTTACTAGAAACATTAGGATCGCTAATTTTTACTGCTAAGTTTTTGAGGTTGAGGTTTTTAGGATTATAAACATTGAGTAAGCTGTTGAGCTTAGCTTTATCGAACGGTTTTGTTAAGTAGCCATCCATGCCAATATCTAAATAATGCTCAATGTCTTGTTTTAGGGTATTTGCTGTCATAGCGATAATTGGAACGATTTTACCTGTAGGAAGCGATCTAATAGCCTGTGTGGCTTTTATTCCATCTATTTCAGGCATTTGTATATCCATGAAAATTAAGTCTACAGGGTGTTCTTTGAAGTACTTAACGCATTCTTTACCGTTCTCTGCGATTATTAAATCAGCATTATGTACCTTGAGCATTTTAACAATAATGAGCTGATTTATTTTATTATCTTCGGCAATTAAGACAGTACAACCTTGTAAGTTTGTTAGCTCAACGCTTTGCTTTGCTATTATTGGTGACAAAACAATCTCAAAGCGTTGCTCATAGGTGAACGTAGAGCCTTTACCTATTTGGCTGGTGAAGCTAAGGTGCCCCTGCATTAGCTCACTTAAACGAACACAAATTGATAAGCCTAAACCTGTACCCCCATATTCTCTTGAGGTCGATGAGTCTGCCTGATGAAATTCTTTAAATAAATGTTCTTGAACAGTCTCATTAATGCCAAGGCCTGTATCAATAACTTCAAACTTGAGTACTTGTGTTTGCAATGTACTGCTTTTAATACTTACTTTCAGTTCGACTTGACCAGTTTTGGTGAATTTAATCGCATTTGAGCACAAGTTATTTAAAATTTGCGAAACCCGAAGAGGATCCCCTTTAAAATTATCTGCTATTTTAGAGTCTACCGATGTAATAAGCTTTATACCTTTAGTAGACGCTTGCTGTAACTGGGGCTTTATCACATCGCTAATAACGTCATTAAGATCGAAGTCGATATGTTCAATTTCTAATTTACCAGCCTCAATTTTAGAAAAGTCTAAAATGTCATTTACAATATTTGATAAGTAATGAGCTGACTTTAATATACTTTTTAAAGTGCTGTCTTTTTCCTCTGTTGTGGTTTCGGTCATACCAAATTCAGCTAAATTTAAAATCCCATGCAATGGGGTTCTCAGCTCGTGAGTCATATTTGCTAAAAATTTACTCTTAGTGTTATTGGCCGTATCTGCTTCTTCTTTTAACTTTTCTAGTTCTTTATTGTGTGCTTTTTGTTTTTCTAATGCCATAGACAGCTTTTTATTATTAAGCCTAAGCTCTAGTTGCGCAATAACCTCTTTGCCCAAAACCGTGAGCGCATTTATTTGTTTGCTCGAAAGCTTTTTTGGTTTATCACTAATAACACATAACGTACCTATAGCATTACCTCTAGGAGTGATAAGTGGTGTACCTGCGTAAAAGCGAATGTTTGGGTCGTTTGTAACCAAGGGGTTATCGTGAAAGCGAGTGTCTGTCAGTGCATTTTGAACTTCGAACACTTGGTTTTCTAAAATTGCGTGAGAACAAAATGATATATCTCGTGCTGTTTCGGCTACATCAATTCCATACTTAGACTTAAACCATTGCCTGTTGGGATCAACAAGGCTTATCAGTGAAATTGGCGTTTCGCAAATATCAGATGCAAGTTGGGTTAAGTCGTCAAAGGATTTTTCAGCTTCAGTGTCTAAAACGTCATACTCATATAGGTCTTTTAGCCGTGATAGTTCATCTTCAGGTGTTGACGCTTTTATCATTATGCAACCTTGTTTTTGATGTGATTAACACTAGATAATCGAATAAAAATAATAGCGGACTAGCTGACGTAAAATAAAAAAGTACGCGTTTAATATTTTTGCCTAAAGTGTATTTATTTACGAACTCAAATTTAGCTAAATACATTTAAATTATTATGCTCAAGTAGTTAGCTTATATGACTAGTTAAGTTTTTACCAATTGATTTTAAATTGCTCAATCAACAATCCTATTACGGCCTTTCGTTTTTGCTTCGTATAAATAGTCATCAACGTATTTTAAGCTGTTTTGTAGGCTGATAGAGCCATCATGGGTAAGCAGCCCAATACTTACCGTAAAGCTAATATTTTTATTGCGATAGAAAACTTTATGTTGATTAATCGTGTTTTTAATTCGCTCAGCGGCTTGCTTAGCTTCTGCTTTGTTTGTATTGGGCATAATAATTAAAAACTCTTCACCGCCCAGGCGAAATACAAAATCGTGCTTTCTGGTTAAAGCGCGTAATGTGTTGGTAAGCTCTTTTAAGCTTAAATCGCCAGCTTCGTGGCCATAATTATCATTTATTGCTTTAAAATGGTCTATGTCGAGCATTAATAATGAAATATAGGTGTTTTTATTTTGCGTTTTTAATAGTTCATCGCTGAGTGTTCTGTATAAAGTTCGTCTATTTAAACAGCCTGTAAGTGGGTCTATATTGGCTTGCTTTTCTAGCTCTTTATTAAGTGAAGAGAGTTCTTGAGTACGCGCCTGAATACGTTGCTCTAAACTGGTATTGAGGGCTATCAGTTTATGCTCTATGTTTATTTCTTTGGTTACGTCGTTTTGTACAGCAAAGTAATAAGCCACTTTGCCGTCTCTAAAAATGGGTGATATGGCCAGTTCATTCCAATAAGGGTCACCATTTTGCGTATAGTTTAAAATTCGGGTGGTTATAGGGATGCCTTTTTTAAGATGAATTTTAAGTTGCTCTATTGTGTTGGCGTCAGTTTTTTCACCTTGTAAAATGGAGCCAAGCTTTTTACCTTCTACTTTATTCAGTGGGTAGCCCGTAATTCTTTCAAATGAGCCATTTACCCAAATAACACGCTTGTCTTTATCGGCAATCACCATTCCTACAGTGGTTTCTTTGAGTGCAGTAACTAAAAAATCCCGCTCCAGAGCTATTTTTTCATTCCCTGATATGTCTTGGAAAATGCCATATAACTTAGTGATTTCACCGTTTAAATCTCTCGATACATTGCCGCTTGATATAACAGTGCGCTCTTGTAGATCGTCATCTACAACACGAAGCTTTATACAGCTCCATTCTTGTCCGCATGCAAGAGCTTGCTCGATCGCATCTGTTATTTTGGATTTGTCATCTTCATGATAAAAATTTATTGCAGTATCTAGTTGAGGGGAATAGTTACTCGGTGAAACACCATGAATGGTGTAAATTTCATCGGTCCAAAATAATTGGTTAGTTATACAGTCGAACTGCCAATAGCCTACCTTTAATACTTCGCCGGCATTTTCTATGATGGTTTGTAATTCGTTATTGCTAATAACAGACGACACTTGGGCAAAATGCTGATTAAAAACTAAAACTATATATTGGTGTTGGTTTTGCTGCACACTGTGTAAGCAACAATTTAGTTTAATGGAGTAATCGGTTGCTAATGTTAGTTCAATATCAAATTGGTCTAACTCATTATGTTGCGATTTTAGTGCGAGAATTTGTTGTTGTAATAGATCTTTGCTTTCAGTAGTACAACAGCCATAAAGGCTTTCAATGGTGGGTACTTTTTTAGCTGCAACATTAAGCTCTGACCACCTTTGAGAAAGATAACTAAGCTGATTATTATTATCAAATACCATTAAAAGAAAATTACACTTTTCTAGCAGCGCAATATTTATGTCTTTAATATCCATAAGCTCCCTACATATGAAAAGTATTACAACAATAAGGTTGAGTATAGACACCTTCTTTTATTTTTTCAGTCTAAGACAGTGTTAATAGTTAGCAGAATTCTTACTAAAAATGTATTTCAGGTTTGTTTTTATCACTTTCCTGATAAGGTATTGGTTGTATAACAATATTTTAACGTTATTTCGTTGTTGTTAACGCAGAACGAATTACTGGAGAGTTTAATGAGCATATTTCGATTGAGTGTTGTTACCTCGTTTTTTTTCGCAGTTAACATCGTTGCTACTAATGCACATGCGAGTACTAAAATAATTCATGCAGGAGAGTTATTGGCTATTCCCGGAGAAAAACCACAACAAAAACAAACTATAGTAATAGAAAATGGCAAAATAGTTTCGGTATCAGCGGGTTTTTTACCTATCAACCGTTTTGGTGAAAATGCTCAGTTAATCGATTTATCGACCCGCTTTGTTATGCCTGGGCTCATGGATATGCATGTGCATTTACAAGGTGAGCTTGGGCCAGATAACAAAAAAGAGCTGGTGGAAATGTCTGATGCAGATATAGCAATGCGCAGTGTGCATTTTGCTAACAAAACCCTTATGGCGGGTTTTACTACAGTGCGTGATGTGGGCAGTCAAAGTGAGCAAATGTACGCATTAAGAAATGGGGTGGCCAAAGGGTGGATAAGTGGCCCTCGAATTATTGCTGGTGCTGGCGTTACTATTACCGGCGGGCACTTAGATGTTGATGGTATGAGCCCAGACTTACTCACTATGAAAACACCGCCCACAGTGTGTGATGGCGCTATTGAATGCCGCAAAAAAACTCGCTATGCAATTAAATACGGGGCTGATTTAATTAAAGTTGCTTCTACCGGTGGCGTGCTTTCGGATACTACTACGGGCACAGGGCAGCAAATGCAAGACGATGAACTTAAAGCTGTAGTTGATACAGCGCATGGTTTAGGGCGAAAAGTAGCTAGTCATGCGCATGCCGCTCAAGGTATTAATGCAGCATTACGTGCGGGCGTTGATAGCATTGAGCACGGTAGTTACACAGATGATGAAGGCATTAAATTATTTAAAGAAACAGGGGCTTATTTAGTCCCTACTTTGCTTGCTGGGCACACCGTAGTTAGGTTAGCAAAAAACAGTGACTTTATGTCTGCGCCAATTAAAAGCAAAGCAATTAGGGTGGGGGGCGATATGCTCAACAATTTTACTAAGGCATATAAGTCCGGGGTAAACATTGCATTTGGTACCGACAGTGGCGTATCTAAGCACGGCATTAACGCACAAGAAGCGGTATTGATGTACCAAGCAGGTATGACTCCTGCTGATATCTTAAAGTCGGCAACGGTTAACGCGGCTGATTTGATTGATATGAATCATAGCTTAGGCACCATAGAGCCTGGTAAGTTTGCTGATATTATTGCCTTAGACACCAGCCCACTTAGCGATATTAGCGCTTTATTGGATGTTGATTTTGTTATGAAAGAAGGCACGGTTTTTAAACAACAATAAATCATTCTATTTATTTTATTAATAATGACGTAATAGCCCTGGTAAGTCGTATAAAAAAATTTGTAAACGACTGCCAGCGTTTTTAGTTATATCGCTTTTAAGGTTAAAAAAGGAAGTATTTTATTTTGAAATGCTTAGTAGTTTTATTTTTAGTTGTATGGCCTTTTTTGGTTAATGCCACCGCGCTGCAAGTTAACTTTCCTGATGTAGATAATAATGTTGCATACGCAAGTGTTGCTTCGCTTGGATTTAACTCAGCTGATGAAAAAGTAGCCTACGGCAGTGATGAGTCACAGTACGCATTACTCTGGCGCGCAAAAAAAATACAGCCGCAAAACCCGTTAGTTATTTTACTTCATGGTGGTTGTTGGCTAAGTGCATACGATATTAAACATACCTACGCGTTAAGTACTGGGCTTGCACAAGCTGGTTTTAACGTATGGTCTTTAGAGTATAGAAGAAGCGGCGCAAGCGGTGGTGGCTGGCCTGCAACGTTTAATGATGTAAAAGCCGGAATTTTAGCGGTAAGTAAATATAACAATGGCGAGTTTAATTTAGCTGACTCGGTTGTGGTAGGACACTCAGCTGGTGGGCATTTAGCTCTGCTTGCTGGTGGTGAAATTGATCAGCTTAAAGGGGTTATTGCCTTAGCCCCTATTACTGATATAAAAGCGTATGCACGCGGTGATAATAGTTGTCAAAAAGTGACAAAGGATTTTATGCAAGGCATGCCAACTGATAAACCTAAGGCATACACGCAAGCTAACCCGAGTGATCAGCCACTTCATCCGCAAAGCATTATATTACAAGGTGACCAAGATGCCATCGTGCCTGCTTTTAATTTAGAACAGCTTAAACGTCCAGTTGTCATGTTAGAAGGCGTGGGGCATTTTGATTGGATCCATCCGGGATCAGCTGCATTTAATACACTAATACAAAATTTGAATGAGATGTAACAATGAATTTTAATGAGATTATAGCGCTTGATAAAGCGGATACGCTGGCTCACAAACGTAACGAATTTGATTTACCCGCAGACACTATTTATCTCGATGGTAATTCGTTAGGTGCTCTGCCTAAAGCAGTAAAACCGCGCGTAGCAGAGGTGGTAAGCCAGCAATGGGGTAGTCACCTAATTAGAAGTTGGAATGATCACCAATGGATTGATTTACCTACTCAGGTAGGGGAGAAAATAGCGCCTATTATTGGCGCCGACAAAGGCCAAGTTATTTGTTGTGATTCTATTTCGGTTAATTTATTTAAACTATTAAGTAGTGCGCTATCGTTAAACTCTGAGCGTAACGTGGTGTTATCTACCGAGGATAACTTTCCTACTGACTTATACATGGTACAAGGGTTAAGTGAATTATTAGGCCCCGACTTATGTCAGCTAAAACTCGTCGCAGAGCAAGATATTGAACAAAGCCTAAATGATACAGTGGCAGTATTACTGTTAACACAGGTGAATTTTAGAACCGGTAAATTGTTAGATATGCAAAAAATCACCCAGCTAGCTCATGAAAAAGGCATTTTGGTGATATGGGATTTAGCTCATAGTGCAGGTGCTATACCGGTTGAACTTGATGACTGTAATGCTGATTTTGCTGTTGGTTGTGGCTATAAATACTTAAATGGCGGTCCTGGTTCGCCTGCGTTTTTATATGTAGCAAAACGCCACCAAGCTGCTGTAAAACACCCCTTATCAGGCTGGATGGGTCATGCAAAACCATTTGCTTTTGATGCAAAATATCAACGTGCTAACAATATAAATCAGTATTTATGTGGTACACCCAGTGTAATTGCTATGAGTGCTTTAGATGCTGCGCTTGATGTATGGCAAGATGTAGATATTTCACAAATAAGAGAAAAGTCGATTGCACTTGCTGACGTATTTATTAAATTAGTAAAAACACATTCATGCTTAAGTGATTTGCGCTTATGTTCCACTGAAAATTCGAGCCAAAGAGGTAGCCAACTAGCATTTTCACATACCGACGCATTTGCTATATGCCAAGCGTTAATTGAAAAAGGGGTTATTGCTGATTTTCGTGCACCTAATATTCTACGCTTTGGTTTTACGCCACTTTATACTTCGTTTGAAGAGATTTGGCAGGCAGTGGCTATTTTAGCTGAGGTGGTTAAAACCCAGCTATATACCCAGCCACGTTTTAATTTAGCGGGTAAAGTGACGTAATTTTATAATTGTATATAACTAACAATGGCTCATTGAGTTTCTCAAGTTAAAAAGTGCGTTGCGCTAGCAGGATAACTGGCAGCGCATTTATTCTATTGTTGCTCTTTTTTTAGATTAAAGTAATTGAGTTGCACTCTCATCTCGGTTGCTTGTTCTGCCATTTGTCGTGCTGCTGCCATTGTTTCTTCTGTAATAGCTGAGTTTGCCTGAGTTAGCCCCGTTAAACGTTGTACAACAAGATTGACCTCTTTAATTGCTTGCTCCTGTGCGGAGGTAGAATGCGCTATATGTATTATATTTTTACTAACATCGCTAACAGCTTGCATTATGTGTTTTAGTTTTTTTCCTGAGGTGTCTGCTAATTCAGTCCCAAGCGCTACTTTTTGATTACTATTTACAATAATACTTTTTATCTGCTTCGCAGATTTAGCACTACGTCCAGCTAAATCACCCACTTCATTAGCGACTACAGCAAAGCCCCTTCCGTGGTCGCCAGCCCTAGCAGCTTCTACGGCGGCATTAAGTGATAGTAAGTTTGTTTGAAAAGCCAGGTTGTCAATAACCGTAAGTATTTCGTTTATGTCTTTACTGGCTTCATTCACTTCATCAATCGCGCTAACAGTCTGTATTGATAATTGATTTCCTTCTTCTGCAATTTCCTCAGCATTGCTTGCTAATGCCACGGCACTTTTTGATTGTTCAGATACTTTAGTTAGCTCATCTAGCATTTGCTCAGTACTTGAGCTTGCCTCTTCAAGGTTGGCAGCTTGCTCTTCTGTGCGTTTACTTATTTCAGTATTGCTTGAAGCTATTTCGCCTGCATTTTGCATAACCTGGCTCGCTGACACTTGAATCTCTTGAATGACATTGGTTAATTTATCGATAGTCGCGTTTGTGTCGCTTTTCAGGGTATTGAATACGCCTTGATATTGCCCTTCTATATTTTTGGTAAGGTCACCTTTAGCTAAGTTTGATAAAACGCTACTTACTTCATTTATAGCCAGTGAAACTAATGAGGTAGACTCATTAACATTATTTTTTAAATCTTCTAATTGGCCCTGTAGTGGCTGTTTTAATTGATGAGAAAAATCGCCGTTTGCCATTGCAGCCATTACTTGATTGAGATCATTTATGACGTGTTCTAGATTAGTAACTGATTGGTTTATATCTATTTTTAAACTGTTTAGTTGGCCAGTCATGGTTGATGAAATAGTATGATCAAAACGCCCCTGACTAATTGCTAGCATGACTGATGAAATTTCAGTTAAAGCATTATCAATAGCCGTGATTGATGTATTAATATTACTTTTCAACTGCTCCAATTGACCGCTGGCTTCACCTTTTATCATTTTTTTAAAGTCACCCTTACTAACAAAGGTCATGACTTCACCTATTTCATTCATTACATTATTTAAATTAGCCATGCTGGAATTAATATCTTGTTTTAAGGTATTAAGTTGTCCAGCTAATGGGGCGTCTAATTGCGCTGAAAACTGGCCTTGTCGTAATGCACTCATAACGTCACTAATACCATCTATGGCAATGCTTAAGCTATTTACTGAGTTATTCACGCTGTCTTTTAGCTGGGCAAGCTTTCCTTTAGCAGGGTAAGTAATTTGCTCTTTAAAGTTACCTTGCTCTACGTTAGCCATAATATCTACGATACTATTCATTGTGTTATTTATTGAGGAAAGCGATTGGTTAATATTACTTTTTAAGGTGCCTAACTCGCCTGACATTGAGGCATTAATTTGAATATCAAATTGACCATCAGCCATAGCAATCGCAATGTTATTTAACTCGTTTATTGCACCGTTTAGTGAACTCGCACAATCGTTGGTTGCTTGTTTTAACGTATCTAACTCTCCTCGACATGGTGCTTCAATACGTTGATCAAATTTACCCGCAGCCATATGATTCATAACACGATTTGTTTCACTAATAGATAACTGCAGAGCATCAAGAAGAGTGTTAAATGCTTGAGTACTTACGCCTATCTCATCGCTTGAATAGACAGTTGCTCGTAATGAAAAGTCACCTTGTTGTTCAACTTTTTTCATCGTATCAGCCAGGGCATGTATTGGTTTTGTTAATGTTCTCGCAAACCAATATGCGGCAATAGTAACAATGAAAATAGTGATTAAAAGTATAATAATGAGTTGTTGAGAAAGTGTGGTTATCGACTCAAAAGCTTCTTGTTCGTCCATTTCTGCTATGAGGGCCCAGCGAATATTAAATACATTTACTGGTGCAAATGCAGACAGCACCATCTCATTGTTATAATCACTTATCACATGCTGCCCTTTCTCATTTTTTAATGCTTTGATTACAGATAAGGTATTCACTGTGCCTTTATTTGGATTTCTAAATGAGCTTTCTACAGAGTGATTTATCGGATCAATGTAAGAGTCAGAGCGCATTAACCCTTCAGGACCAACAAGGTAGGTTTCTCCGCTTTCACCCAATCCGTCACGCTCTTTCATGATTGAATTGATATCTTCAATCGATAATTGGGCGGCTAAAATAGCAATCGTTTTACCATCAACAACAATAGGCTTACCTATAAAGCTCGCAGGGGCATTATATGAAGGGGAGTACTGTTTATAATCTGCAAATGCAATTGTTTGTGGGTTGCTGCTATCTTTTAATTGTTGAAATAAACTCGCTAAATTACTTTTAGCATAGGGCCCTGTTTGTAGCGATGTGGCAAAGTCGACTTCTTTATAAACGGAGTAAACAATATTGCCATTTGTTGGGTCGATAATGAAAATATCGTAGAACTCATTTATATTGGTCATATCTCGTAAATAAGGGTGATATTGGCGGTGCACTTGCTCGTAAGAGTCTGATTGCTCGGTTGCAGTTAGTTTTTGTTTTTCACCAATTGGATTTGGGTTATTAGCCAAATAACGAGACT
This sequence comes from Pseudoalteromonas sp. Scap06, assembly GCF_013394165.1. Classification (NCBI taxonomy): domain Bacteria; kingdom Pseudomonadati; phylum Pseudomonadota; class Gammaproteobacteria; order Alteromonadales; family Pseudoalteromonadaceae; genus Pseudoalteromonas; species Pseudoalteromonas sp. Scap06. The sequence goes on from NZ_CP041330.1 coordinate 638,155, forward strand.
GCAGCTCAATACTTTTTGGATTCATTTGCTCTAACGGGGATGATGAAACTGTATCTGTCGGGTTTAGCTGTTTAAATTTTGGAGTAAAAGACTCTTTATAAAAGCGATTTAAAGACTCTGATGAGTTTGAAGGGGAAATATCATTAAATCCTTCTATAAACTTTGTCGCCATATTGGCCATTTCTGGATTTGCTTGTAGCACATTAAGCTTTTTTTCAATATTGATAAAATAGCGTTTAACAGCGCTTTGTTTTACTTCACTCACAGCGTCTAATCGTGAATAAACCTGTTCTGTCATCGAGTTTGAGGCTGTATTAATTGCAACAACAATAATTATTGTTATTGGTACTAGGGAAACAACTAAAAAGGCGGAGATAAGTTTTTTTGTTAAATTTAATGAGTTAATAAATTGATTAATCGTGTTCATTACTATGTCCCTGTAATAAGGATTTACCTCAAATGAGCATAGAACACAATTTGTGAAGATCTAGTTAATAATTAAAGTAATGAGTTTTTATTATAAAATAGCCAAAGCGGATTCAGAGCACTTTTAATTTTAATGCAACTACAGCATGCTCTTTTAGCGGTTTAGTTTAATAAAACGTAGGAGCATTTAAGCGCTCCTACATTTGTTATTTAATCGATATGTTAACGTTGAAAAAGCAAGCTATGTTAGAGCGCTAGTAAACTGTGCTCTAACATAGTTTGAATTTGTTTTACTATTTTAGCTTCGGTTTCGGGTTCAAACTGAGCAATTCGCGGGGTGTGAATATGCCCTGTCGGGATATCTGAGTTTAGCTGGTTACGAAGGCGAATACTTCGATACGAAATTTCGTTAGATAAATAACCACCGCCACCGCCGCGCACTGCAGTTGACTCTTTTAATTCGTCAAAACTGTTAGGCTCAAAGTCTTTTTTGAGGGTAATAACATGGCGGTTATCATTAATCGCAAAAGAGCCTTTTGCCTTTAGCATAGCGCTAACAGGTAAGCTAAACTCTACAAACTCAGTTCCGGGTAATGGGCGGTCGTGTAAGCTTGGAATGAGCGGCGCTGTTTTGGTACCGCCATATACTATATTGGCGTTGTCGGGGGCTGTTACACTGCGGCGCTTACCTGGAAAGCGCTCAAGATCAAAATCCTTACTACCCATACTAACGGTAACCACCATATCCACATTATTAAGTGCGTAATAAGGGGCAAGTAAGGACTCTATGATGCCCTGATCAAAGTCTTCATATCGCACAGGCACCATTACAGTGTTTATTTCAGCACTAATCCCTTTATAGTTTATTACTTGGCCATCAAGAAGCAACGCAGCTACGCCCGATGGGTTACTTTGGTTTATATTTCTATCAAGTAAAAATGGGTCAAACCCAGTTAGTAGTATCTTTTTAGTGGTGTTTTGTGAGTAGCTTAGGTCTGTGCGACCTCGGCTTCCGTTTTCTAGTAACGTTAATAACACTGTTTGCTGCGCGGTGCTCAGCGAAAATGCAGGTTTTGTGGTACGAATTATTTTACTTGATTGTAAGCGAGCCCAATAAAGTGCGCGATCATCTAAGTTTTGCGTTGTAGTGATGCGTTTTTTTGCACTAAACCATAATCGTTTTGAGTAGTCATTAACGGCATCTACGGCTTGTGCATAGCTTGAGAGTGACTTGAACTGCTGCTCAAATTGATTAACTTCGCTGGCAAAAGCGCTTAGTACGGCTGGCATCGCTTGGCTGGCTTTTTCAATTCGCAATTCTTCTGGGGTTAGCGGTGTGTTTAAATTGGCTAAAGTACTAAAAGAAGAAAATATTAAACTTGTGGCAATCAGTGTTTTTATCATGATGTTCCTATACTAAGTCGTATTTGTTGCCTACTATCCTATGCCTAATAAGTGGGTGCAAATAAAATCGTTGGTTGGTTTTATGTTGAAAGCAGTATAAAACAGGCGCTAAATCAAAAACTACGGGTATTTTATTAAAAAAGAGTCTTAACTCTGTGATGGGTTTAGCTACAATGGGGCTGTGTATTTTTTAGTTTTTTACTTTTAGGCAGCTATGCAACTTATTCAAATAGATAAAGCACGTTATCGTAAACATTTAAATCGCGTTATTGTCGGCTGTGCAGCAGGTTTAGCTGTGGGCAGTTTAGCAATTTCACAAACCTTAATTGCATTATTTCCCGATGAAAGTGGTAGTCATTTTCATTGGAACTTATTAGGCGTAATTGTTACGAGTATTGGCATTGGCTGGTTGTTAAATAAATACCGAACACATCCTTTTATGACCGAGGTGGTGTATGTGTGGGAGCTTAAAAAAGCGCTTAATAAAATCACTCGTAAAATGGCTAAGCTAAAAGCGGCGGGACGAGAAGGTAACCCCGATGCATTATTGGCGATTCAATATAGTTATGCGGGCTCACGATTATTATGGCAGCTTGACGATAACACCATCACTATGGATGATTTAGCGATTAAACAAGCCGAGTTAGATAGCGTTGCGGCCAAGTTCAACTTAACCTTAAATGCTGATGACTACAATGATGCAATTTTAAAGCAGTTTTAAGTTATAGGGATTGCAAAAATCATAACCCTCTAAGGCCTTCTGCTTTTTTCTTACGTATGAAAAACACGTATGTTTAGTGCTTAAGCAACTGGAAGGCTAGCAAAAACTATTAGCCTCATTAAAATAACGTTTATTACTGATTTTTTGCAAAAGCTTGGGAGTCATAAGTGAAAAGAGTACTAATAGTGTGTTTGGGAAATATATGCCGTTCACCTACCGCAGAGGCGGTATTAAAAGCTCGCGCTAAAAAGTTAGGTATTGATCTGCTAGTGGACTCGGCAGGGACTATTGGTCATCACGAAGGTAATCAACCAGATAGGCGCTCAATGCAGGCTGGTGAAAAACGCGGTTATAGTTTTAAAGGTATTTTTTCGCGCAAGGTGCGTAGTAGTGATTTTAGCGAGTTTGACCTTATTTTAGCAGCCGATAAACAAAACCTGTCGGATTTAACCGCACGTTGCCCTGAACATTTGCAGTACAAGCTTGCGTTGTTTTTAGAGTATGGCGAGCAAGCACAAAGCGCAATTCCCGATCCTTACTATGGCGGTGATGATGGCTTTGAAAAGGTACTTGATTTAATAGAGGCCGCCAGCGATAACATACTGGCTAAGATTTAATCCCTATTTTTATTATTAAAGTTAAATTTAACAAGCTTTTTTTCGTATTGCACTGCGTCCCTAAAGTAAGTACATTTTATGCTCACTCAGAGGGGAACTTATGAAAACAAAAATATTACTACTCGTTTTATCCATTGCTTCTTACTCTAGTGCTGCCAACGAGATTAGTTTTTCGGTTGGGGGAGGCTATCCTTATTTAGTTATTCCTGAAGTGTCTTTATCATCTAACGACAACACACAGCGCTGGTATGCAAACTATAAACTAGGCCTAGATGATGGATTTTCAGCAGGTTTTGAACAAGCAGTAAGTGATAATAAAAAGCATGCTTTTGGTGCACTTGTGGGCGCTATTGGCGCAAGAGATACTGATAAAAAGTGTGAAAGTTCAACAAATGACGATATAGCAAGTGAATTTGGTAATATTATAGGTTGTGCAATTAGCGGTATTTTTGATGAAGAAACCACTAACGGTGTAGGGCTTACTTACAGCTATAACTTTAATGGGTTAAACAACTCCGGTTTTAGACTGGAATTAGATATAGGCTACGGAAAAGCAAGTGATAGTAACGAAAAAAGAGCGGATGGCGGTATTAGTTTAAGCTATGAATTTTAACTGCTCTGAGAATAGCAATTGAAGCAAAAGGCGCTCATCGCGCCTTGTTATAGTTAGTTAACGTTTTACTTTAAAATCGAGCTGTACTTTAGAAGTTGCTGCAACCGCTTTTCCATTTTCAAATTTAGGGGCATAGCGCCATTGCTCTAATGCTTCTACTGCCGACTTTTCAAAGGCCAAGCCACCCTCAGAGCTAAGTACTTGCAGATTTTTTACAAAGCCAGATTCATTGACTTCAAACTCCATAACTACGCTGCCATCTTTGCTAAATCGCGCTTTGTTTTTAGGGTATTTAGGTTCAACGCGGTATAGTGGTGTTTGCTCTTGGCTTTCTTTCCACGGCACCATTTTAGCTATCGCGATACAGTGTTTAGTGGCTTCATCACTTTTGCCTTGTTTTTCATACAAGCCAATTAATCTTGAATGTGCGGTAAGCTCGGCGGTGTGATCGTAATTTAAGTTTTCATCAAATACCTTTACTACGCGATTAAGTCGTTCAATTGCTTGAGTGTATCTTTTTCTACCCTCAGCAAACGACGCCATTAAAAAGTCAGCTTTTATTCGTTCAACCGAGTTTTCAGGTAAGTTAGCTTGATAGTACTCATCGGCTTCTTCTAAGTAGTTTTTAGCTTCATGGTATTTTTCGTAGCCGAATTTATTGGCTAATATGGTTGCCGCTTCTAATTTCATGTCAGCCAAAAATTTAGGTTTGTTTTGCGTATTTGCTATTGCAATCACTTGATCTAAATAATAATCCGCTTTTTGAGCTGAGGGCGCAAAATTAGCCATACCAACTAAAGAATCAACGGTTTCTAACGATTTTTTACCATGGTTATTAACAGAAATAGTATAGGCTTGCTGGTAAAGTGAAAAACGCTTTTCAATCCATTTTTTGCCATAGCCATTAATTGATTTTGCATAGTTAATAGCTAAGTTTGCGGTGTTATCTGAATTATCACCGTAAACAGATTTACCTAATGTATAAGCACGCTCGGCAGTTTGTTGTACATTGTCTGCAGCTTTAACCGCATCCAGGTAACTTTGATAAGCATTGTTAAATTCTACTTGAGAGGTAGTTACTTGCTCTGCCTGTGAGGTGGAACACAGTACTGATAAACTTAAGCCCATCAGTAATACACGTTTATTTAGTTTCATAATGATCCCTATTATTTGTCGGTGGTAAATTAGCAAATCCTTATGTGTATGTCATCATTTTAGGTAAACCAAGGTAAATATGCGTTGCTAATATATTTATGCTTACATATTGAAAATAGCCGCTGTCGTCGCAATATATTTGACATTACTTAGGGTGTACTACGATCCAATTTTGAACTTTTGTGATATTATCACTTTATCGTGTCGTAGTTTTTTAATATTTGGATTGGTCGTGGCGCAAGTAAGAGCAAGAGTCCAGCTTAATGTTGGCAAAAATAGTGATATTCCTGCAGAAATTATCTCGTTTAGTGGCTTAAAAGATGGCCAAGAGCATGTTGCTTTAGTATTTAATAACGCCGATACCCAGCAAGGTGTCCCACTTATTCGTATGCATTCTGAATGTTTAACCGGTGATGTATTTCATTCGTCACGCTGTGATTGTGGTGAGCAGTTAAACGAGTGTATTGAAATGATGCATGAGCAGGGCGGTATTTTACTTTATTTACGCCAAGAAGGGCGTGGTATTGGTTTATATAATAAAATTGATGCGTATGTACTGCAATCACAAGGTATGAATACTTACGAAGCTAATAACCATTTAGGTTTTGCTGATGACTTACGTGACTTTTCAGATGCAGTGTTAATGCTCAATGCGCTTAATTTAAAGCACGTTAAATTAATGACTAATAACCCTAAAAAGCTCAATGCATTAAAAGATGCAGGTATAGAAGTTGATTCTGTTGTGGGTACTCATGCTCACATTAAAGCTGGGCTTTCAGGTAATAAAGCGTATTTAGAGACAAAGATTAAGCATGGCTCTCACATGCTAGATATTAAGAAAATTAAAAAACCTTAGGGTCTGTTGACCTTTCAAGGTTAAATTTTCAGCAGTCTGTTTGGTATTTAGGCAAGGCAGAGCCTATGTGGTGTGGTTATTCCCCATAAATATGCGATAACGCAGCATCAATGCCAAACAGGCGCTGCCCGAAGGGTTCTGCCTAGGGGCGATTTACTCTTTGTTGCCTACATGGATGTAGGTAAGGGGCGTGAGCAGGACGCGGAAGCTTTGCTCGGTTTTGACTTAGCCCACTAGGTTACAAACCTCGCGCCGCGATTAAATCGCCCCTAGTTTGAACAAATTTTAATCCGTAAAGGGCAGCAGACCCTAATATTAACGGCATTTATCGCCGCCACCTATGTAATACCAACCAGCGCCGAGTTATACTCGGCGTGTTTTGTTTTAATTAAGAGCAAGTATGTCTACACAATTACGAATTTTTAAAGCGGATGCGGCATTAAAATGGTTTAAAGCGGGTTGGCTAATTTTTAAAACTCAGCCATTAACTTTTATTTTTATGCATTTGTTTATTGGCATTGTTGGCTTGTTGTCGTTATTTTTGCCGGTATTACAAATAGCTGCAGCATTGGCTACACCATTTTTAACCGCTGGTTTTTATCAAGCCGTGCTTACCAAGCAGCAGGGCGGAAAAATTATGTTAGCCGACATTTTGAAGCCCTTTTCAGCCAAAGGAAATCGGTTAGGCTTATTTCGCTTAGCGCTTTATCAAATGGGGGCCGGTATTTTAATTGCCCTGCTTGCCAATGGGTTATTTGCTGATGCAATGGCGGTTATGACACAGCCAGACCTAGATCCAAACACCGCCGTTAGCCAAATGCTTGAGAGTATTTCGCTTGCAAACGTGGCATTGTTTTTAATTGCGCTCTCAATTTACTTTACTTCGTTTGCCTACGCAGTACCGCTGGTTTATTTTAATAAAGAGCAACGTATTTTAAATGCCTTAAAAAGTTCGTTTATGGTGTTTTATTATAATATTTTACCATTAAGTGTTTATGGTATTATTTGCGCATTATTAATGGTGGTGTCGATGTTCTTATCGCTACTACCGCTGTTGATTTTAATGCCAATTTGCTACATTAGTTTCTTTGTATCTTATCAGGCTATTTTTATGCCCGTTGTGCCACCAAGTGATGACAGTAACATTAAGCCTTTAAGTAGCGAGCAAAGCGGGCGCTTTGACGCTTAATGGATGATACATTAAAACAAAAGTTAAAAAACTATGTGCTTTGGTTACTAGGAAGGCAAGAGTATTCGCGCCGAGAGTTAACTCAAAAGTTACAGCAAAGAGAAGCAACCGATGAATTCATAGAAAACCTGCTTGATTGGTGTGAAAAGCACAACTTTATTAACGAGCAGCGTTACTGTGAAGGGTTTGTAAGAAAACACATATTTAAATGCCATGGCTTAAAGCGAATTCAAAGTGAAGCCATGAGTAAAGGGATTGATAGAGCACTGCTTGAAACAGTGGTTGATGAGCTGGAAATAGATTGGTTTGAGCTCGCGCAGGAAGCGTACAACAAAAAATATTCAACGACACCGGCAAACCTCGAGTACAAAGAAAAAGCTAAGCGCGTGCGCTACTTAATGTATCGAGGTTTTAGCTATGATCAAATAAATTTTGCAATGCAAGCACAGTAAATACAGGTGAGACTTTCACATGCAGCACATGACTACCGCACAAATTAGGCAACAGTTTTTAGACTTCTTTGCCAGCAAACAACACCAAGTTGTTCCTTCTAGTTCGCTTATACCGGGTAACGATGCCACGTTGTTATTTAATAATGCCGGTATGGTGCAATTTAAAGATGTATTTTTAGGCGCCGAAAGCCGCCCTTATACACGCGCAACTAGCTCTCAGCGTTGTGTGCGTGCTGGTGGTAAACACAACGATTTAGAAAATGTTGGTTACACAGCACGTCACCATACCTTTTTCGAAATGCTAGGTAATTTCAGCTTTGGTGATTACTTTAAGCAAGATGCAATTAAATTTGCGTGGGAGTTTTTAACTGAGGTTGTAAAACTACCAAAAGAAAAGCTGTTAGTGACCATTTACCATGATGACGAAGAAGCCTTTGGCTACTGGGCTAACGATATAGGTTTACCTGAAGATCGTATTATTCGTATTGCAACGAGCGATAATTTTTGGTCTATGGGTGATACCGGCCCTTGTGGTCCATGTTCTGAAATATTTTATGATCACGGTGAGCACATTTGGGGTGGTCCTCCGGGCACTCCTGAAGAAGATGGCGACCGTTTCATTGAAATTTGGAACTTAGTATTTATGCAATACAACCGTCAAAGTGACGGGACTATGGAGCCACTTCCTAAGCAATCTGTTGATACTGGTATGGGCCTTGAGCGTATTTCAGCTATTTTACAAGGTGTGCATTCAAACTACGAAATCGATTTATTCCAAGGCTTAATTGCCGCCGCTGCAAGCGTTACTAATGCACAAGATATGGATGATAAATCGCTTCGCGTGGTGGCGGATCATATTCGTTCGTGTGCGTTTTTAATTTCAGATGGGGTTATGCCATCAAATGAAGGCCGTGGTTATGTATTGCGTCGTATTATTCGTCGTGCAGTACGTCACGGTAATAAGTTAGGTGCTAAAGGCGCGTTTTTCTATAAATTGGTTTCTGCACTTATTGAGCAAATGGGTCAAGCGTACCCAGAGCTTGCTAAGCAACAAGAAATTATTGAAAAAGTACTGCGTATTGAAGAAGAGCAGTTTGGTAAAACGCTTGAGCGTGGTTTAGCTATTTTAGAAGAAAGCTTGAGTGATTTAACCGGGGATGTGATCCCAGGTGACTTAGTATTTAAACTTTACGATACCTATGGTTTCCCTGCCGATTTAACAGCCGATGTAGCGCGTGAGCGCCAAATGACCATTGACCATCAAGGTTTTGAAGCATGTATGGCAGTGCAACGTAAAACAGCACAGCAAGCGGGCAAATTTGGTGCAGATTATAACGAGCAATTAAAATCAGACAAGCATACTGATTTTAAAGGCTACGATAGTAATCATTACCGTGGCACTGTGGTAGAAATTTTTGCCGGTGGCGAATCGGTATCGTTATTAGAAGATGGTCAGCAAGGTATTATTGTTTTAGACCGTACTCCGTTTTACGCTGAATCAGGCGGCCAAATTGGTGATAGCGGTACAATTACTGTTGCCGGTGGTGAGTTTAATGTAACAAATACCACTAAATTGGGTAATGCTTTTGCTCATCATGGAACAGTTCAAGGGCGTATTGGCGTTAACGATAAAGTGGATGCGACTATTGACGATGCGCGTCGTGAAAGCATTAAGAAAAATCACACAGCTACGCACATTTTACATGAAGCATTGCGTCAGCTTTTAGGTGAGCACGTATCGCAAAAAGGCTCACTTGTGCAGCCAGAACGCCTGCGTTTTGACTTCTCACATTTTGAAGCAGTGACCAAACAAGAACTGCGCGAAATTGAACGTGTAGTAAATGACGAAATTCGTCGTAACTTTGCACTTAACACTGAGCTAATGGCAATTGATGATGCTAAAGCAAAAGGTGCTATGGCATTGTTTGGCGAAAAGTACGATGACGAAGTACGTGTAGTAACCATAGGTGATTACTCAATTGAGCTTTGTGGTGGTACACACGTAGAGCGTGCAGGTGACATTGGTTTATTCAAAATTGTATCTGAAAGCGGTATTGCTGCCGGTGTTCGTCGTATTGAAGCGGTAACCGGTGCAGAAGCAATCGCGTATGTTAATGAACAAGAACAGCAATTAGCAGATGTTGCCGCGCTTGTAAAAGGTGACAGTGCGTCAGTACTTGAAAAAGTAACTGCCTTACTTGAAAAGTCGAAAGGACTTGAAAAGCAAGTTGCCCAACTTAACGATAAACTAGCCAGTGCGGCAGGTGCATCATTACTTGATTCAGTGGTTGAAATTAATGGGGTTAAATTGTTAGTTGCCAACGTTGAAGGAACTGAATCAAAAGCGCTTCGTGGCATGGTTGATGACCTTAAAAATAAGATTGGCTCAGGCGTTATTGCTTTAGGTGTTGCCAGCGGTGATAAAGTAAGCCTAATTGCGGGTGTAACTAAAGACTTAACCGGTAAAGTAAAAGCGGGTGAGTTAGTTAACCACATGGCAGGCCAAGTAGGTGGTAAAGGCGGCGGTCGTCCAGATATGGCGCAAGCAGGTGGTTCTGAGCCACAAAACTTAACTGCAGCACTTGATAGTGTAACAGCTTGGTTAACTGAGCGTACTTAAGCTTAAGTGGCACTTATAGTTCAAAAATTTGGCGGCACTTCGGTAGGCTCAATAGAGCGTATTGAAGCGGTCGCCGACCTTGTTGTTAAAACTAAGCAACAAGGCCACCAAGTGGTGGTGGTGCTTTCGGCAATGTCGGGAGAAACCAATCGCTTAATTAATCTTGCCAAACAAATCGACTCTCGCCCGAGTGGTCGTGAACTCGATGTATTACTCAGTACCGGTGAACAAGTCTCTATAGCTTTATTAGCGATGGCGATTATTAAACGCGGCCATTCTGCGGTAAGCTTGTTAGCCGATCAGGTGAATATATTAACCGATAACATGTTCGGTAAAGCCCGTGTAGAAGACGTGGCTGCAACGCGTTTAAAACATGAACTTGAACATAACCGTATTGCTATTATTGCCGGCTTTCAGGGGCGCGATATTGAGGGCAACGTGACTACGCTTGGGCGTGGTGGCACCGATACCTCTGCAGTTGAAATAGCGGGTGCAATAAAAGCGGATGAATGTCAGATCTATACTGATGTTGATGGCGTATATACAACAGATCCTCGTATTGAACCTAATGCACGACGTTTAAGCCATGTAACCTTTGCCGAAATGCTTGAGCTGGCTAGTTTAGGTGCTAAAGTGCTACATATTCGCTCTGTAGAGTCGGCTGGTAAGCACAATGTACCATTAAGAGTGTTATCTAGCTTTAAACCTGATGAAGGTACATTAATTAGTTTTGAGGAGAGCGATGTGGCGAGTAACGTTGTGTCGGGTATTGCATTTAATCGAGACGAGTGTTTGATTAAGGTACATGGAGTACCGCAAGGCACAAAAGCGCTTGCAAAAATTTTGAAACTTTTTGCAGATAATGGCATCGAAATAGATATGATTAATCAAATTAATCATAAAGTTGAAAAAGTCGACTATGCTTTTACTGTGCATTTAAATGATTATTTAAACGCACTTGATTTGTTAGCGGCTGAGCAACAGCAATTTGACGCACAGGCAATTGACGGATTAACTAATGTGGCGAAAGTGTCAGCTGTGGGTATGGGGATGAAATCTCATTCTGGAGTGGCGAGTTTATTTTTTGATTCGTTAGCACAAGAGAACATTGATGTGATGTTTGTTTCAACCTCAGAGATAAAAATTTCAGTTTTAATAGATGAGAAATACCTTGAACTGGCTGTTCGTGCATTACATAAGACATTTTTAACAGAAAATGAATAGATTGAGAGTTTTTACTTACTTTTTAGTCTAATTTTAATTAAAATGTGTTGCGGAATCTTATAATTTTATTGGAACATGGGAGCAAGAGAATGCTAATACTAACTCGTAGAGTAGGCGAGACCCTTATGATTGGTGACGAAGTAACCGTTACTGTTCTGGGTGTTAAAGGAAATCAAGTTCGTATCGGTGTTAACGCACCTAAAGACGTATCAGTTCATCGTGAAGAAATTTACATGCGCATACAAGCTGAAAAGTCTAACCCTAATCCGGGCAATGCTTAATCAAGATAATATAAAATGTGTTAGTTAAAAACTATGACATTTATAAAAGCCACTCACTGAGTGGCTTTTTTGTTAATAAAATCAATGGTTTCTTCGTTGAGTATTGCCTTGGAAATGTACTGCATACCGCTTTTACTTTTTAACAATAGGCCGCAATCTGTAGTAATCACTTCATTAATGTCGTGCCAAGCTAACTGGTAATTCTTGTAATGATTGGTTGATTTTATTCCGTCCTCGTCGAAGGTGAGAGTGACTTCAGAACCAGATGCTCTGCTAAGCATTTGCCTTGTTACCCACCAAGGACGACGATAATAAAAAGCAATGCACTCAAGTAAAGCTAACATAAGCAAAAATGTACCAAGGTAATGATCGCCTAAACCATAAATGCCAAATAGCCCTAATATCACAAGTAGCGCCAATAAAAAGTATTTAGGTTGTGCACGCTTACTATAAGGCAGCGATTGGTCGAAGCATTCATAAAAATAAGGTTTATCGAGTTTATAAGTTGTTGTAAAGACCATGTGTTTGCACTTAAAAGCTATTTTTTATTATTTTAGCCTAATGCGCAGCTTAAAAGGGGAAATGACTAGAAACTATTTATATTTTAGGCATAAAAAAACGACCCGTAGGTCGTTTCTTAGCTAAATAAATAATATTAGCAATTTGTCTCTTCGGCATTAACGCCTTCTTTTACTTCTTCACAGGTATCTTCTACCTTGTTTTGAACATCTGTCACGGCTTCGTCAATACGCTCACCGGCTTCTTCTGCATGATTGTCTTCACAACCCATAATAAATGCACTTGCGAATAGACCAATAGCTGCTGCTTTAAGTGTTGATGATTTCATAATGTAATTCCTTGTATATAAATTTAAAAAGAGGTTCGTTGTTTCTTATCTACCTGGGGCTTTTACCACGTAAAGCGCCAGAGACAAGTGAAATAACCAGTAAAACTAAAAAGATAAAAAATATGATCTTAGCAATTCCTGCTGCGGCTCCTGCAATACCACCAAATCCTAAAACGGCTGCGATTAGTGCGATCACCAAAAATGTAATTGTCCAGCGTAACATTGTCATCTCCTTGATTTATCTAAGTGTTAAAGTGTTGTTTTTATATAAGCGAGTAATGTGCCAGTATTTCATTTTGTTTTAAATCAATGGTTTATTTCGGTTTTTCGCGATTGGCTTTATACTGAGTTGGTAATTTTTACGATCTTATCGGTAACTTATTCACAGTTGTCTCTGATGAGATAATAAATAGTTGTTGCTGCTCTTTGTTTTGGTAAGACCAATTAACATTTGTTTTGAAGGTTATTAGTGGGTTAGTACAATAGGTTTGTTTTATATGTGTTTTTACAAAGTATTAGTGTTTTTATATATTCTTTGTTTATAACGAACATTTTTATCATCTATATATCTGGGTTAAATAAGCTATTTTAGGTGGTGTTAACCTTATTGGTGATATGTTACTTTTAGATTAATTGGTTTTACCAATTTACAATGTGTAGACAAAAGAATAGTTTTTGTTACTATTGGTGAATAGTTATTTAAATAAACCGATTTTTTATGTGTTTGGTTTTAAACAGGGGAGAATTATGGATATAGGGGCTTTACTCACAACTGCAGGCAATTTAATGCTAACAGGCATGGTGGGTGTGTTTGTATTTCTTTCTTTATTGATTGGTGCAGTGACACTCATGTCTAAGCTGGCTAGCAAGTTTTCTCAGCCAGAACTAGCAGCATCACAGAGAACACCATCTTTTAAATCTCAAGGTGTGCCAAATGAGCACATCGCTGCAATTAGTGCTGCCATTGCTCAGTACAAAACAAATAATAATTAGAGGAGCATACCAATGGCTAAATTAAAAATAACAGAACTCGTACTTCGTGACGCACATCAGTCGCTCTTAGCTACCCGCATGCGATTAGACGACATGTTACCTATTGCAAAAAAAATTGATGACGCAGGATATTGGTCTATAGAATCTTGGGGTGGAGCTACCTTTGATTCATGTATTCGTTATTTAGGTGAAGATCCATGGGAGCGTATTCGCGCGCTTAAAAAAGCGATGCCAAATACACCACAGCAAATGCTACTTCGTGGTCAGAACTTATTGGGATATCGCCATTATGCTGATGATGTGGTTGAGAAGTTTGTTGAGCGCGCCCACAAAAATGGCGTAGACGTATTTCGTATTTTTGATGCCATGAATGATGTACGTAACTTAGAAACTGCCATAAAAGCGGCGGTTAAAGTAGGGGCACATGCGCAAGGTACAATTTCTTACACAGTAAGCCCTGTACATACATTAGATATGTGGTTAACACTTGCTAAGCAGCTTGAAGAATTAGGTTGTCATTCAATTTGTATTAAAGATATGGCGGGATTGCTTAAGCCTTACGATGCAGAAGAACTCATTAAAGCGTTAAAAGAAACGGTTTCCATACCTATTGCAATGCAATGCCATGCAACAACGGGTTTAAGCACCGCTACTTATCAAAAAGCGATTGATGCCGGCATTGATATGCTCGACACAGCTGTATCGTCTATGAGTATGACTTATGGTCATTCAGCAACTGAAACAATTGCTGCAATCGTTGAAGGGACCGAGCGTGATACCGGGCTTGATTTAAACCACCTAGAAGAAATTGCCGCTTACTTTAGAGACGTACGTAAAAAGTACGCTGCGTTTGAAGGCAGCTTAAAAGGTGTCGATGGCCGAATTTTATTAGCCCAAGTGCCAGGTGGTATGTTAACTAACATGGAAAACCAGCTTAAAGAGCAAGGTGCTGCTGATAAACTAAACGAAGTGCTACTTGAAATTCCACGAGTACGTGAAGATTTAGGCTTTATTCCACTCGTTACACCTACCTCACAAATTGTTGGTACTCAAGCGGTATTAAATGTACTCACTGGTGAGCGTTATAAAACCATTACCAAAGAAACTGCTGGCGTATTAAAAGGTGAGTATGGTTCAACACCTGCACCAATGAATAAAGAGCTTCAAGAGCGCGTACTTGATGGCAGTGAAGCAATTACCTGTCGCCCTGCAGATATTATTAAACCTGAACTTGAAACTTTAGAAGCTGAGTTAAGCAAGCTTGCGCAGGAGCAAGGGCTAACTTTAGCCGATGAGCAAATTGATGATGTGCTTACCTATGCATTATTTCCACAGATTGGTTTGAAATTTATTAAAAACCGTAACAATCCTGATGCATTTGAGCCTGTTCCTAGCGCTGATGATAACGCCAATAAAGCACCTGAAAAATCAGCGGCAAACAATAAAAGCGTTAAGGCAGAGCAATACAGCGTTAAAGTAGACGGTAAAGTATACGATGTCGTGGTTGCTCAAGGTGGTGAGCTAAAAGAGGTGACGTTAAAAGACTCAGAGCATATTCCACAGTCAGCATCGGTTGCCTCGGGTGAAACTCTAAATGCACCACTGGCCGGTAATATTTTTAAAATTAAAGTAAAACCCGGTCAGGTAGTCAATGAAGGTGATGTGGTAATTATTATGGAAGCCATGAAAATGGAAACCGAAGTACGCGCCATGCATACCGGTACGATTGCTGAGGTGCTTGTTTCTGAGGGCGATTCAGTGTCAACCGGCGATGCAATGATTGCACTAGCTTAAGGAGTAAATAGAGGATGGATGGTATTTTAAACCTCTGGCATGCCACAGGCATTGCTAACTTTACATTTCCTGGGCTGATCATGATTGCCGTTGGTTGTTTGCTATTATTTTTAGCAATTGCCAAAAACTTTGAGCCGTTATTACTACTGCCCATTGGTTTCGGAGCTATTTTAACTAATATTCCAGTAGCTGGTTTATCAGATCCAGGTGGCTTACTTTACTATGTGTATTATGTTGGTATTGATACCGGTATTTTTCCGCTATTAATATTTATGGGAGTGGGGGCCTTAACTGATTTTAGTGCCCTGATTGCCAACCCGCGTATGTTGCTATTAGGTGCGGCAGCGCAGTTTGGTATTTTTGCGACGTTATTTGGCGCTATTTTACTTAACTTTATTCCGGGATTTGAATTTAGCTTACAAGATGCTTCTGCAATTGCGATTATTGGTGGTGCAGATGGGCCAACCGCTATCTTTTTAGCGTCAAAGCTGGCCCCAGATTTACTGGGCGCTATAGCGGTGGCTGCGTACTCGTACATGGCGTTGGTTCCTATTATTCAGCCACCTATTATGCGTGCGTTTACAACGCCTGAAGAACGTAAAATTCAAATGCCAGAACTGCGTAAAGTATCTAAAAAGGAAAAAATTATTTTCCCACTGATGGTGCTTACCTTAACTGCTATATTCTTACCTGCGGCAATTCCGCTGGTTGGTATGTTCTGTTTAGGTAACTTAATGCGTGAGTCGGGTGTAGTTGATAGGCTCAGCAACAGTGCGCAAAACGAAATCATTAATATCACCACCATATTTCTAGGACTTGCAGTGGGCTCTAAGCTTGCTGCCGAGCAGTTCTTAACAGTAGAAACTATTGGTATTTTGGTACTGGGTGCACTGGCGTTTGCTATTGGTACAGCCTCAGGTGTATTTATGGCTAAAGGCTTAAATAAGATATCAAAAACCCCCATAAACCCATTAATTGGTGCTGCGGGTGTATCCGCTGTGCCTATGGCAGCACGTGTTGTTAATAAGGTTGGGCTTGAAAATAACCCGCATAACTTCTTATTAATGCATGCCATGGGGCCTAATGTTGCAGGGGTGCTTGGTAGTGCTGTTGCGGCAGGTATTTTACTCGCTCTTGTGGGTTAAATATAATTTAGACTCAACCTATTAGCGCAGTTTACTGCGCTTTTTTTTTGCATAAAATTCACTGTTTTGACTTAAGCGGTTTCTTGTATAGGGTTTTTTGTTTAAAGTAATCACTCTTCATTTTTTAAAGGGCTGTCAAAATGTTACACACTCCGCTGGCAAAATATCTCCCGAATGTAAGCAAACTTGTTTTTGGCTGTATGGGTTTGGGAGGCGCATGGAATAAAGATGCGATTACCAGTGCGCATTTACAACAAACTCATTCATGCATAGATGCCGCCATTGAAGGCGGAATTAATTTTTTCGATCATGCTGATATTTATACCTTAGGCAAAGCCGAACATGTTTTTGGTCAAGCTTTGGCTGAGCGACCAGAACTTAGAGAGCAAATGTATATTCAGTCTAAGTGTGGTATTCGCTTTGCTGATGATCAAAACCCACAACGTTATGACTTTTCAGCTGATTGGATTGAGCGCTCGGTAGAAGGCTCATTAAAACGATTAAATACTGAATATTTAGATATACTTATGTTGCATCGTCCTGATCCTTTAATGGAAGTAGAGGAAGTTGCACAAGTATTTAGTTGTTTAAAAGAAAGTGGCAAAGTGCGTCATTTTGCGGTGTCTAATATGTCGCAATATCAAATACGGTTTTTGCAACGCGCTTTAGATATGCCGATTGTGGCCAATCAAATCGAAGCGAGTTTACAAAAACATCAATGGGTTGATGAAGGCGTTTATGTGGGTAATGCCGATGGCAAGGATATTAACTTTACCCCAGGCAATATTGAATATTGCCGTGAGCATGAAATTCAGATTCAAAGTTGGGGCAGTTTATGCCAAGGCTTATACTCTGGTGGTGATTTATCAAAGGCCTCGCCTGCAGATATTAATACCAGTATTTTAGTCAGTAAGCTTGCCATACTTTATGGTACAACAGCAGAAGCTATCGTATTAGCATGGCTGCTGCGCCACCCAGCATCAATTCAACCAATTATTGGCACTACTAACATAGAGCGAATAAAAGCATCCTGTGATGCGGTTAATGTTAACTTAAGTCGTGAGCATTGGTATGAGCTATATATCAGCGCGAAAGGCTGCGCTTTACCATAACCTAGTGTAGGGTGATGATATGAACATATTTGTTATTTTAATTAGCTTAGTCATTGCTTTGGTGATCATTATTCCGTTACTGGAAAAATACCAAAGTAAAATGGGGCTTGAGAGCGCTACTAAATATAGTAAGTATATCTGGCCACTGGTGATGATCTCTTTGGTTGTGCAGCTTATTTATGTACTCGTAAATTAACTCTGAAATCTAGCACCAAGCAGCTTAGATACAATGGGTAATTCGTGAAACTATTCAAATATCTATGCTGGTTGGTATACTCATGACATACAAAAAAGCCTTTGCGGGTTATCCCTGCAAAGGCTTTTTTATTTAATCATTAAGCTTTTTATTTAAGTGCCAACTGAAGTTCTCGGTTACGCTCAAGTTGCGCAATAAAGTTATCAGCAATAGGCTTAAACTTAGCAAGCTCTGAGCGTGGTAATGGCTCAGATTTAGGTAGTTTCACAGTTTTGGGGTTACGATGAACACCGTTAACTAAAAACTCATAATGTAAATGTGCCCCAGTTACTCGACCTGTTGAGCCTACAGTACCAATTTTCTCACCTTGTTTGATTTTTTGCCCTGTTCTAACTAGACGTTTGTTAAGGTGTAAGTACTTAGTAACGTATTGTGTACCGTGGCTTATAAATACGTAATTACCGTTATATTTACTGTAGCCCGCTTTAATAACTTTACCATTACCTGATGATACAACAGGCGTGCCTGTACGCGCAGCATAGTCAATACCTCGGTGTGCTTTTACTTGTCCTGTAACAGGGTGTAAGCGGCGAGGATTAAAGCTTGAGCTAATATATTTAAAGTTTACCGGTGCACGTAAGAAGGCTTTTTTCATACTACGCCCTTCAGGGGTATAAAAATTACCGTCGGTGTGTCGAATTGCTGTGTAACGTTCGCCTTGATTTATAAATTCTGCGGCAATAATCTTACCGGTGCCAATAAATTCACCATCAACAAAATGAGATTCATATATTAAGCCAAATTCATCACCTTTACGGATGTCATTTGCAAAATCCACGTCCCAACCAAATATATCGGCAAAGTTCATGATTTGGCGCTCACTTAAACCAGCAGCAATTGCTGACGTCCAAAAACTGCTAGAAATTTCCCCACCGGCGGTTTTGCTCAGTGTTTCTATTTCTTTGCTGTCAATTGAAGTATCGTATTGGCCTTCGTCATTAAGGGTGACATATAAGGTATCTGTTTTAGATATAACGTAACGCAACTGAGCCAACGAACCATCTTTTGCAGTAGCAAAGCTTAGTGTTTCACCTGGATGAATTTTGGTAAGCTTGCGTGTTTCAGCATTTGTGTTAACCAGTTTATAAAGCGTTTGCGCAGAAAAACCAGCGCGCTTAAAAATGTTCGCTAAATTGTCACCATTTTTAACAAGGTGATCAACAAAATCATATTCTGGAAGCTTTTGTGCTGCTTGCTCTGAATTTAAGTCAGTGAGTTTTTCGTTTTCACCTACTTTTATTTGTAATTCGTAACGCTTACCAATCTCTAGCGTGTTCTCGCTATTGTCTTTGGATGCAGTGGCTTTTTCAGAAGGTAAAAAGGCTAAGGCAACAATAGCAGAAACCAAACCTAGAATAAGCATTTTGTGTTTTTTGGGGAGCGTGTTAACCACGTGGACCATAACGTGCCTTTTTCTGCTGTCAAGATAATAAATAGATTATATTGCAGGATATAACGAATAATCTATGAATACTAGTATTTTGTAGATTTAAACTCGCGTTAAATTAAGCTAAAATCATAGGGTATTCAGGCTGTTTGTGTGTAAAGTTGAATAACAGCACTATTTTATATTCTTGGATACTTTGCTTTTTCATCGTAATGTTAAATTAGCTTTTAAAACGATTTAATTGCGAGAAGTGATTAATTTACAAACTGTTTTTTGGTTTGTTATAAACACTTCTAGTGTATTATTAATCGCTCGTTTATATCCCTTTTTAGAACGTACGCCCTGCATTATAGTTGATGCTGCGATTAGTTAAAAAAGTTGTTCTAATTAAGTGGAAATTTGTTATGTTAGCTAAATAGTTTTATTTGCTTTGTTATAACGCGCTAACAATAAATCGTGAGCATATTACACCCCTTCGTTGTCAGAATTTTTTGGAGTAACACACAGTGGATTTACAAACCGCTCTAGCAGAGATAAAACGCGGTGCAGAAGAGATATTAATTGAAGATGAGTTAGTTGAAAAATTAAAGTCGGGGAAAAAGCTAAAAATTAAAGCTGGTTTCGATCCTACGGCTCCAGATTTGCACCTAGGTCACACTGTACTAATTAATAAAATGAAAACCTTTCAAGATTTAGGTCATGAGGTTATTTTCTTAATTGGTGACTTCACCGGTATGATAGGCGACCCAACGGGCAAAAATGTTACCCGTAAGCCACTGACTCGTGATGATGTGCTTGCTAATGCTGAAACCTATAAAGAACAGGTTTTCAAAATTTTAGACCCAGCTAAAACAACCGTCGCTTTTAACTCTACCTGGATGGAGACATTGGGCGCGGCTGGAATGATAAAATTAGCAGCTCGCCAAACTGTGGCACGCATGCTTGAGCGTGATGACTTTAAAAAGCGCTATGCTGGCGGTCAATCTATCGCAATCCATGAGTTTTTATACCCACTAGTGCAGGGCTGGGATTCAGTCGCACTTGAGTCTGATGTTGAGCTAGGTGGAACTGATCAGCGCTTTAACCTATTAATGGGTCGTGAGCTGCAAAAAGATGAAGGTCAAAAACCACAAACCGTACTAATGATGCCTTTACTTGAAGGGACTGATGGCGTTCAGAAAATGTCAAAGTCACTAGGAAACTACATAGGTATTACTGATACGCCTAGCGACATGTTTGGTAAAATCATGTCAATTAGTGATGTACTAATGTGGCGTTACTATGACTTGCTAAGTAGCCTTTCTATTGAGCAAATTGCAGCGCAAAAACAGCGTGTAGAGCAAGGCACTAACCCGCGCGATATTAAGATTGAATTAGCGAAAGAGTTAATTGCACGTTTTCACAGTGAAGCCGATGCGCAAGCTGCTCATGATGACTTTATTCAGCGCTTTCAGAAAAAAGCACTACCTGATGAAATTCCAGAGCTGACAGTTAATATTGATGAAGACACTATTTTAATTGCTAACTTACTAAAAGAAGCTGGCTTAGTGGCGAGTACTTCAGAGGCCATGCGTATGATCAAACAAGGCGCAGTAAAGCTTAATGGCGAAGAAAAAATTACCGATACCAAATTGGAAGTAGCAAAAGGAACAACCGCTATTTACCAAGTAGGTAAACGTAAGTTTGCAAATATTACTGTAGCCTAAAGTTTCAGAGATTATAAAAACCAGCTTCGGCTGGTTTTTTTATAACTGATCAAAAAGTTAGAACAGCCCTAATAATTTCAACGCTAATAATAATTAGTAGCCAAAAAAAACGGGCTTGATTTAGGGTATTGAGTAGCTTTGGCATATCATCGGCAATTGGCAAGCGTTCTACACCGACCCGCATTTTATTGAAACGCTGCTCAATATAAATAGCAGGCCCACCAAGTTGCACACCTAAAGATGCAGAGCACACACTTAATAACCAACCTGTATTTTTTTGATAAAAATGTCGGCCATAATGCTTAATATAATGCATGCTTTTTTTACTGGCTTTAAGTGAAGCTATTGTCAGCGCGAGTAACCGAATGGGAATGTATTCAATAATAAAAAGAATCAGTTTAAGCGGCGTCAAAAAAGAACTGTCGGGAGCTATATCAGTGCGCCACGCTTGTTGGATTAAGGTAAGCAAGCGGTAGGCGAGAGTAGCAATGGGGCCCAATAGTAAAAAAATGAAAATAACTACAAAATAATGACGGGCCGTTCTTAGTATGACACTTTCCATAACCGCTTTAATAATCCCTGGGTTTGAAAGTGCCTTAACTTCTCGGGCTACTAGTGGTTTTAATAATTCTCGAGCAGTTGATTTTTGATTTTTTTTGGTCAATTTCGCAATACGTATCGCTTTTTTATTTATGCTACTGCTTTCTAGGCACAAGTATAAAATAAGACCGGATAGTAGTTCAGGGTAAAAGGCAAACTCCAGCAGTAAAACCACAATAATCATAATCACAGTTAGAACAAGTGTGCTTGCTAGTAAAGCGGCTAAATAATGATATTGTTTGCTGTCTGCTTTTTTATAAACACGCTGGCCAATTGCGTTAAAAATGGCAGAAAGTATATGATTAGGGTGATACCAGCTAACTAAAGGTAAAAAGCGCTCAGCTAGGAGCGCACAAATAAATACAATAAAGTCCAAATGATTTTGAACAATATTATTGAGCATTTACAGCGTAACCGCTGTTAACTTTTCTAGTAATGCCACAACCATTTTTGATGAATTAATAGAGGCTGTTTCTAAGTACTCTTCAAATGATTGCGGTGACTCTTTGCCAGCAATATCAGACATTGAGCGAATAACAACAAATGGTGTGTTAAGTGCAAAACACGTTTGTGCAATTGACGCACCTTCCATTTCTACTGCTAGCATTGTAGGGAAGTCATTGCGTGTTTTTTCAATACGAACAGGGTCACACATAAATGAGTCACCAGTACAAATTAAACCAACAAGCGTTTTTACTTCGCTGATTTGTGCAATTGTTTGTTCGGCGGCTTCTACTAGCTTAGGGTGTGCTGTAAAGCCTGCAGGCATTTGTGGTACTTGGCCAATTTCGTAACCAAACGCTGTTACATCTACATCGTGATGACGAACTTCTGATGAAATCACTACATCGCCAACGTTAAGCGAAGGGTCGAAACCACCGGCAGAGCCTGTGTTAATAACACAATCAGGCTTAAAGTTATCGATAAGTAAAGTGGTTGCAATAGTTGAAGCAACTTTACCAATGCCTGATTGCACTAAAGTAACAGTATTACCAGCAAGCTCACCAGTATAAAATGTAAAGCCTGCTTTGGTTAAAACCTGTGGATTTTGCATCGCTTCGCGCAAAATTTTAACTTCTGGCTCCATGGCGCCAATAATACCAACATTCATAGTGTTAAATTCCTAAGTTTGAATAGCCTGATTATACGTGAAGTCTGCTATAAAAAACAAAAAAGCGAGTCATTTAAAATGCTCGCTTTAATAGATTGCTTTAACTCAGTAGTTATATTTCAGCAAGGGCGGTTGAATGTGCTTTTGCTTGAGAAGGTGATAATACCGCAGGCTTATGGACTCTAGTACGAGTCGGGCGTGCAGGTTGTGATTTAGCAGGCTTGCCTAATTTAAACATAATGGCATCGCGAACTTCACTTGGGCGGTAGCCTGACTTTACTTTCATACGAATATGTGGAATGCCAGCGGCTTCTAATGCACCGTTAACAAACCAATCACGCTGTGCTTTGTGACCATCTTTGTTGGCATTATTAACTAAGTCAACCGCAGCCACTATGGTCATTTTTTCTTTGTCGACTAACACAAAGTCGAGCTGCTTATTTTTTGCTTTAGCCAATGCCGCACGTTTAGATTTGACAGATAGACCTTGTTTACAGTCAATCACATCGATTAGTTTAACGCGACTAACAATTTTATATTGGTCGCCAACAGCGCGTTCTAATAAATTCAGAAACGCCCCTTCTACTTGGGTAAATACACTTTGCTTACGAGTAAAAGGATAAGGGTTTCCGCCGTCATCACTAAATTTTGACGCAACTACAGATGCCCCAACAACTAGCACTAATATTAATAATAAAGCGAATTCCATACGGTAACTCCATAACAACAAATTGACACTGCTTTTCTAAAGCAATTTATGTGCCCAAATAGTTGTTATGGTTATTTTAGATACCGTTGGTGTTTATAGTGCTGTGTATCCGCCCTCTATACCTTTTACTGCAATCGCAACGGCATCATGCGCATGCAGAGATTCATAGTGGTTAATTTGTAAAAAATAGTCGCTAAACTGTTTTGCTTCTAAGGTAGTTTTAATTTTTCGTGCTGCGTCTTCACAAAACATCAAGTTTTGACCATTTAAACGAGCAAACTCTTGTTCGTCTTCACGTTTTACCGCGGCTTGTACTGGTGTTTTAAGCTCATCTTCTAGTAAGTTTATTAAGTTAACTACATCAAACGCTTGAATGTTTTGATCTAGCTTTACTTTAACATTAGCAATAGAACGCTGTGAATGCGGGGTTGCTACAATGCCTTGAGTTGTTCCAAGCCACTCTAAAACCTCTGATTGAGTTAGTGTTTCTTGAGCAAACTTTTCGCTAAACGCATTTTGGATAAGTTGACGAGCAAGGGCTGCAGAGCAGGGGCAGGTTGATGAGTAAGTAACATCAACACTTAGCTCAAAACTAATAACACCTTGGTTTATAGTACTGGTAAGTATAACTGGGTAGCTTTTCCAGCCGGCTTTGCCACTAAGTAATGATTTACGGCGCAGCGGTAATTCAAATTTAAATTCGATTTGTGCTTTATCGCTTAAGCCTTTATGGCTGGTGATAAAGGTATCTAATGCTTGTGCTAAAGTGTGCGGGTTGACCTGTTGCTCCGTTGAGAGGTGATCAAGTGCTAAAAACAGACGCGACATGTGGATGCCTTTGGCATCTTCTTGGTGTAAATTAACAAAAGCGCGAGCTTTTGCATTAACAGTAACTGGAGCTAAATCAAGAGATTCAAAAATAAAAGGCAGCTCTATATCGGCCATTCCTACCCAGTCTAATTTACCTGTTTGTAATGCTGCAGCTGTGTTAGCAATATCTGGCATAGTCGTTTGCATGATACGTTACTCGTTATTTGCAATATTTAAAAAATCACATTTTACACTAAATAAAGAATTGCTGAAATGCAGCAAATAACAGCAAACATGAAATTTTACTGTTTTTATCGCACAACATGAAAATAGCTGATAGAAAATGCTAAAATTAGCTTTTAATCATACTTACTTATAAAAACTAAGCATTTAGCCAAGAGAAACACTGATATATGACAGATTCTTCTTTGAACCCGTGGGTTCGAGTACTTTCCAGTTCAATAACTCGTTTTGGTGAGTTTAAAACTGCAGCTATTTGCTATGCATTATTACTGACGGTATCGATGGTTTTATCGAGTATGTTTTACTATGTTGCTATTGGAGAAGTGAACTTAGTTGATATATTAGCTATAGTATTTTTTACTTCAGTTGTTTCTCCTCTGGTGATTAGCGTACTGCTAAACTCTATTCGGCAACTTGATGCCTCTTATGCCTATTTAGATAGTGCCACAAAACAAGAAAAGCTTTTAAATCAAACTCTCAAAGACAATATTAATCGTTTAAACATTGAAATTGACGAACGTAAAATGGCCTTCCATGCCAAGCATAGGGCAATAGAAGAGCTCAGACGTGAAATTGCAGAGCGTAAAAAAACGCAACAAGAGCTCGCACAACAAGGTATGTTACTGCGCTCTATTGTAGACTCCTCACCAGATTTATTTTATTACCGTGATAACAATGGGGTGTTTGCCGGTTGTAATAAAATGTTTGAAGAGGTGATGGGCAAAACCAGTGGAGAATTAATTGGCAAAGCCGCAGAAGAGATATTTCCAAGCCACTTTTTATCTGAAGTATTAAGAACCGATGAGCAGGTTGAACGCACTCATCAAGGTTTAACTATCGATGTAGAATATTCTGTAAATGGTGAAATAAGATGGTTTGAACTGAGAAAGCTTCCCTTCATAAATGAGCAGGGCGATTACATTGGTTTGCTAGCCTTTGGCCGTGACATTACCAGCCGTAAAGAAGCCGCGCAGGCACTGGAGACTGCTTATAAAGATAAAGGGAAATTTATTGCCACCTTGAGCCATGAATTACGCACTCCGCTCAACGGTATCGTTGGCTTAACTCGGATGCTATTGGATACTGAACTTAATAAACAGCAGCGTAGTTGGTGTAATACGGTGTTTTCAAGTGCAGAGACATTGGGTAATATATTTAACGATATTATAGATTTAGATAAAATAGATCGTGAGCAATTAGATATTGCTGCCAACGAAATTAATGTTTCTGACTTTATTAATGACGTGGTTAACTTTGCAGGCCTCATTGCGGAGCAAAAAGAGCTTTCTTTTGAAGTAAAACGCTCTGGAACACTCGATATATATGCTCTACTTGACCCCACTCGTTTACGCCAAGTGGTATGGAACTTAATTAATAATGCGGTTAAATTTACCCAGCACGGTAGTGTCACCTTAGATTGCGGTAGAGAAAACCGTGAAGATGGCCCATGGCTTATTATAAAAATACTCGATACCGGAGAAGGGATTCCACAAGAACAACTTACACGCATTTTTGATATGTACTACAAAGCACCTGACCTTAAAGGGACCAATGCGATTGGTTCAGGTATTGGCTTAGCCGTAACAAAAGCGCTAGTAAGTGCTATGAAAGGCATTATAACTGTTAATAGTACCCCAGGAGAGGGCAGTTGCTTTACCGTTCAAATTCCGCTGAATTTATGTAGTGCTCCTACCGAACATAGTTATGTAGGGCGTAGCTTATATATTTTATTAGTGGAAGATGTGCCACTTAATGCTGAAATTGCTACTAATTTATTAGAACAACGTGGTCATGAAGTGTTGTGGGCTGAAACAGGTGAAGATGCTTTATCGTTTGTAGAAACCGAAGATGACCTAGATTTAGTGTTGCTTGATATGCAGTTGCCTGATATTAATGGCGATGAAGTAGCAAGACAAATACGCGCACAAAGCCATTTTAACCAGCTACCTATTGTGGCACTTACCGCCAATGTTCGCAGTGCTGAAGAAGAGCTTGAGGGTATTTCTATTCAAGGAGCGTTGGCTAAACCAATAAATACTAGCAAATTAGATAATATGCTCGCTGAACTCTTTGGTATTAAACAGTCGCAAATTGAGGCTCCTCAACGAGTAGTCAATCAAGAGTTGTTAAATCAAATAAATACTGACTTGTTAGATATTGAAACCATTGAAGACTTTGTAAACTCGATGGGGGTTGAAGTATTTAAACGCAGTAGTCAGTTGTTTAAAAAGCTAAATCCGCAATATCAACATGAGCTATTAGAATCATTAAAAACAGCAGACAGAGAAGAATATAAATCCGTTGCGCATAAGTTAAAAGGTGCCGCTGGTTCGGTAGGTCTGAATGATGTGCAGTTGCATGCAAAGCAAATGGAGCATGGTGCGCTGGAACAAAGTGATGAAGTATTAACAGTTTGGCTTGATGAATTAGCAGACAAAATAAATGAAGGACAACAGGCCCTTCATTTATTTTTACAACAATTAGAATAAAAAACTAATTAGCTGTCGATTTTACCAATGAAGCGGTAACCTTCACCATGAATGGTGCTGATCAACTCAGACGTTGAATTGTCGCTTTCAAAGTGCTTACGAATACGTCGAATAGTAACATCAACTGTACGGTCGTTAGCGCGAAGCTCACGGCCAGTCATGTGTTTAATTAGTTGCTCACGGCTAAATATACGACCTGGTGAGTCAAGCATTAAACGCAGTGCTCTGTATTCCCCTTTCGGTAGACGTTTTGCATCTCCATTTGGAGAAGTAAGGCAACGACTGTTTTCGTCAAGTTCCCAACCGTTAAAGGTGATCACGCCATTGGTTTCAATAGCTGATTCTTCACCACCTAGTGCGGTACGCGTAATTAAGTTACGTGCACGAATAGTTAATTCACGTGGGTTGAAAGGCTTAGTAATATAGTCATCAGCACCAATTTCAAGACCTAAAATACGGTCTACATCGTTGTCACGGCCTGTTAAGAAAATAAGACCAACTTTGCGTTTTTGGCGTAATTCGCGAGCTAAAATAAGCCCGTTTTTACCTGGCAGGTTGATGTCCATAACTACAAGATTGACGTCATCGTTATTTGTAAGCTTATCATGCATATCATCGCCATCAATGGCTTCAATAACTTTGTAACCTTCAGCTTCAAATAAACTAACGAGGTTTAGTCTAGTTACGTCTTCATCCTCTACGATCAGAATGACTGGCGTTTGCATCTTTAATTAACCTTTTTGGAGTGTGTTTTATTTATAAAATCGGCATGATTATCAGAGCCGACTACTAGAATTATAGGATTATATCTAAATGTTAACAAGTAAAAACAAATTAGATATAAACAGCTGCGTGCCCAAACCTACTATGACGTATTATTAAAAACCGCGGCTTAATTGATACTTAACGTTGAATGTATAATTTGAATTGTAGAGTCGAAGCCATTTCCCTTTAATAATTGATACATCCATCAACCACCTAAAGATACTTAAAATAATCAGACTAATTCAAAACGGAATTATATCACTTTCCAACTTTTCATCAATGTATGTGATATGTAAAACACAATTAAGTTCCTCAATTGTGTGAAATACAGCGTTAATGATACAACTGTTTAGTTGGTTATGTCTTAGTATGGTCATAAAGTTGTAATTCAAGTGGGTAAAAGCGTTCTTTCGCTTTTAGAGTGTAATAATAAATCGGGCGCCTTGCTGATACTCGGTATCTAACACAATTTCTCCGGCTAATGCTTGAGTCACTAAATTGTAAACCAAATGCATTCCTAAACCACTCGCCCCTTGGCCGCGCTTTGACGTTACAAATGGGTCAAATATTTTTGCTCGTATACTATTTTCAACACCTAGCCCGTTGTCGGTGTAGGTAATTTGTGTTTTTGTTTTCGTTACCACAATATCAATCTGTACTTCATTGTCATCGCCAGCTTCAAAGCCGTGCAGCAGGGAATTTAAAATAAGCTGATGGAATACTTGCTGTAGTGGTCCTTTTTTACTTTCAACGGTTAAATCTGCTGGACAATTTATAAGAACTTTTGGGTTTTTAAGTTTTAGCTCTTGCCCCATAGACAGTAGCGTGTCGTTAATTAAGTGTTGTAAATTAACAGTGCTGGTTATTTCATCATCTTTGAGCACCGCGACTTTTTTAAAGTTAGAAATAAGTTCTGCAACGCGGTTTAAGCTGCTATAGATTAGGTCTAAGTTTTCAATACCATCATTAGTAAATTGCTCAAATTGACTCGCGGTTAATGATTTATTATGAAAATTAACCTGTAGCTCTGCGAGTTTATCTCGCAGTAAAGTAGAGCCTGTAATACCAAGTCCAATTGGTGTATTTACCTCATGGGCAACCCCTGCCACCATTTGCCCTAATGAAGCCATTTTTTTGTTTTCGACAATTTGAGTTTGGTATTGATGCATCTTTTCTAGAGTAGATAACAGCTCTTTATTGGCCTCTCTGAGCGCAATAGTGCGTTGACTCACTTTCTCTTCAAGGTTTGAGTTTAGCTGCTTAATTTCTTGTTTATCTTCTTCATGGCGCTCTATTTGCCTTTGTGTGCGTGCAAGCATTACATTTAAGCTATTAGAAAGCCGAGTTATTTCAGTGAGGTTCGTTAAAGGCGCACGCGCATAGTAATTATGTTTTTTAGCTATGTTTTGCAACAACAAGCTTAAGTTTTCAATCGGGCTGGCAATCCTTTTTTGTAGCCTTAAAATAATCAAAGAAATAAAAATAAGTATTAAAGCCATAATAACGATATCAATTATAATCTTTTTAGTTATTAGCTGATTTAAGTTATCTAAGCTGCCTCTAATATAGACATAGCCAAGCAGCTGTTCATTATTGAGTATTGGGGTAATGTACTCAATGTACTCATCGCTAACTTGTGGTTCAGCAAAGTCATCAATGTTGTCCGTTTTAATAGGGACAGGTGGTGATTTTCGGGCATTAAAGCTGGTAAAAAACACTGGTTTATTGGTTTGCTCATCTAAGGCATATATATGTAAATTTGTAACGGATGATACTTGTTGAAGCAGCTTCAAACGTCTTTCTTCTGCAGGCCTATTTTTATTTAGTAATGAGGGCATCGCGTCAAATGCAATGATCTCAGATACCAACACAAGTTTACTAATGAGCTGTTTTTTTTGCTCTTGTGCGCTTAAGTAGGTAGAAATTGAAAGCGATAATAACAAACAGATAGCTGTTATAAGCATGATAGTTTTAAACAATATGCTACGAATGCTATTTTGCTTTACAGTTTTGGGCATTGCGAGAAGGTCATCCGTGTCAATTGTGAATCTAATAGGTAATAGTTTAGCAAAAACAGAAAAAAGTGAAGTAAAAAGATTAGCTTAATTACACTTTTTATTTTTAGCTAATCTACTTATAAAACATAAATATTTGGCTAAAATAGCCCATATTTATGTTTTGACAGGATATTAATAACTTTTTTAGCTACTGTATACGGCAAATTTATTGTTTTTAAATACTGTGTGGTAGCTGTCAAATTGGGTTTCTAAAATAGGTGGGTATTTTAAAAAGCTATTAGCTACTATAGTCAGTTTGCCTGCCTTAGTTAAATGTTGCTTGGCATGGGTTAAAAAAGATTCCGCAACGCTGTAGTCAGTTGCAATCCCAGTATGGAAGGGTGGGTTGCTAATAATTAAATCAAACTTGCCAGTAATATTATTTAAACCATCACTGAGTATGGCTTCACCGTTTACATTATTTAACTTAAGCGTTTGTGTTGTTGCATAGGCTGCAAGTGCACTTACGTCACTACAGGTAAATGTCAGAGCTGGAGTTTTTAGACCTAAAAAAGTAGCAATAAGGCCTGCGCCACAACCAAAATCAAGGACTTTTCCGTGTTTTAAGTTAGGAGCATTTTCTAGTAGCATTTTCGTTCCAGCATCTAGCGCACCATGATTAAACACGCCCGGAATACTGACCGCTGTAAACTCAATATCCCTTACACTTACAGTAAACTCTTTATGGTAAGTACTAATATCAAACGTGCTATTGAGAGTTAGTTCTGAAAATGAAAATAAAACACAATGTTTTGCTGAGTCTATTTTATTACTAAACTCGGCCTTACCGGCGAGTTGCTTTTCAATTGACTTAACACCGCTCTTGTTTTCGCCAACAACGAGTAGCTCTGCATCTTTGCTTATCACAGCACGTATGTTGTCTAACGCCATTAATAGCTCAGGTTTAGATTTAGGGTAATAAAGTATTACCAAATCATAATCGCCCGAATTAATTGTGTGGCTGATGGTTACGTCAATACCCGGTATGTTTTTTGCAAATTCACCATTAGCGTGATTATAACTAAAAGCGGTTATTTTACTTTGTGGATTGAGCGTTTTTAGCTCATTTAAAAAGCCATCTTGAACAAAGTTGACCACCAATATTGATTTACCTTTTAACTCTTCACTGTTACGAAGTAATAGTAGGCTCGGATTGGTTAATACGCTCATAAATGGCTTTACCTTACTTAATTATTTAATTAACGGTTACTTAGTACGTTCGAACATTAAATCCCATACGCCATGACCTAAACGCTGACCACGCTGTTCAAATTTAGTCAATGGACGTAAATCAGGGCGGGGGACATAGTCGTTAGTCTCAGATTGGTTTTTGTAACCTGGGGCTGCTTGCATCACTTCTAACATATGCTCTGCGTAGTTTTCCCAATCGGTTGCCATGTGAAATACGCCACCGATTTTTAATTTAGAGCGAAGTTTTTCAGCAAACTCAGTTTGTACAATGCGACGCTTGTGGTGACGCTTTTTGTGCCATGGATCAGGGAAAAATAATTGTAAGGTTGATAAGCTTTCATCGCTTATACAATCAGCAAGAACTTCTACTGCATCGTGTTCAAACACACGCAGATTAGTAACGCCAGCTTCGTCAGCATCCATTAAACATGCGCCAACGCCTGGGCGATGAACTTCTATGCCAATAAAGTTAAGATGTGGTGCATTTTTTGCCATTTCAACCAATGACTTGCCCATACCAAAACCAATTTCTAGGACTACATCATTGTCATTGCCAAAAACTTCGCTTAAATCAAGTAGGCCGTTTTTATGCTCAAGCCCCATTGTTGGCCAGCATTTTTCGATTGCAGCAGCTTGGCCTTTGGTTAATCGACCTTCGCGTTTTACAAAACTGCGAATAGTGCGGATATACTTACCTTCTTGCTTAGCTTGCTCAAGGTTGTTGTTACTTGATTCACTCATATTATTGGCCTGACAAAACAATGTGTTTAAAAATGGTTGCGTATTATCCCTGACCAGCGCTAGGTTGACAAGCATTAGGGCGTTATAGCTTGATCTTTTCAGTCACTACAATAGACTGAGCCGCCATTGAGCATTAGTAAAAAAGTAAATATGTTGGATTTAAAAAAACAGCAGTCAGATTGGTTTTCCAACCAAGTAGTTGACTGGTATCACCTTCATGGGCGCAAAACGTTACCATGGCAATTAGCTAAAACGCCTTATAAAGTGTGGGTATCTGAGGTGATGTTACAGCAAACTCAGGTTGTCACTGTTATTCCTTATTTTGAAAAGTTTATGCGAAGCTTTCCCGATATTATTGCTTTAGCAAATGCTGATGAAGATCAGGTTTTGCATCATTGGACAGGTTTAGGTTATTACGCTCGTGCACGTAATTTACATAAAACCGCTAAAATAGTTCGAGATAAATACCAAGGTCAGTTTCCTAGCACGCTTGAAGAAGTAATGGATTTACCCGGAATAGGGCGCTCTACTGCGGGGGCTGTTTTATCATTATCTTTGGGGCAGCATCACCCTATTCTTGATGGCAATGTTAAAAGAGTGCTTGCTCGTTTTTTCATGGTTGAAGGTTGGTATGGAGTTAAAAAAGTAGAAAATCAGCTTTGGCATTTAAGTGAACAACTCACTCCTAAAAATAATGTTACAGAGTTTAATCAAGCTATGATGGATTTAGGTGCAAGCTTATGTTCGCGCAGTCGCTTTGATTGTGAGGCATGCCCATTAAATAGCCGTTGTGGTGCGTTTAACGCTGGTAAAGTTAAGGAGTTTCCTCACTCTAAGCCTAAAAAAGTAGTGCCTAAAAAAAGCTGCCACCAGTTAATTATCAAGCATAACGACAAAGTGCTCATGGAAAAGCGCCCGAACAGTGGTATTTGGGGCGGATTATTTGGATTTTTTGAATTTAATGAGTACAGCGAGCTCGAAACTTTTTTAGCGCAACAAGGGCTTAAAAGTGACCTTAATGAAGTAACGCCTTTTACTCATGTATTTTCACATTTTGAGCTGACGATTAACCCGCATGTACTTAATATTGAGAAAGCCCCGGATGTTGTTAATGACAAGCAGCTGGTGTGGTATCCACTCGATCAATCAATAGAAGTAGGGTTAGCGGCACCGACTAAAAAGTTGGTTAAACAAATTACGGCAATAGTATAGAATAGCGTTATATTTAGCATTAAGGGGAAGAATCATGGCACGTACAGTATTTTGTCAAAAGTTACAAAAAGAGGCCGAAGGCCTTGGTTTTCAGTTATACCCTGGTGAACTTGGTGAGAAAATTTTTAATAATATTTCTAAAGAAGCCTGGGGGCAATGGCAGCATAAACAAACTATGCTGATCAACGAAAAGCATTTAAACATGATGGATCCAGAGCATCGTACTTTTTTAGAAGAGCAAATGGTTGGCTTTTTGTTTGAAGGTAAAGAAGTTGAGATTGAAGGTTATAAGCCAGTAGAAAAATAAATTAACTGTGCTTAGGATAATTAATAAAAAAGGGCTATAAGCCCTTTTTTATATTGTGTATACCGATGAATATTTTAGTTAAATCAAGTCATCTTGCTGATCGTTGTTTCTAATTTGTTCTTTTAAAAACTGTGCTGCTCTTGAATATTCAATTTCAAGCTCATCTCTCATCTTAATTAATTCATCAGCTTTTATTTCATCACTTTTACACTTATCTTCAAATGACTGCGCTAAATCAGCAACAATGTTAGCTCCTACTGTCTTCGATATAGATTTTAATTGGTGGCAAGCGGATAAAATTTCAGCTTTATTGCTTTGCAGCACCGCGAAGTTAATCGCTTTAATTTGTTCTTGGCTCTGCTCTAAATACATTTTAAAAAAGCGGATTATTTTAGCGTCATCGCCATTTATATACTTATTCGCTGACTCCATATCAATAGGCATGATTGGTTTTTCGGTCGAATTCACCTGTTGTGGTTGTTTGCTATATAAGTCATTCCATTGCTTTAATGTGTCCTCAAGTGCATTTAACTCAATAGGTTTAGTAATAAAGTCGTTAATACCTACAGCTAAACATCGCTCTCTCTCTCCTTTTAGAGCATTGGCAGTAACAGCAATAATATAAGGTTGTGCGTCAATCGATTCGAGCAATGACGCTTCTTCTCTAATTTTTTCAACCATATCGTAGCCAGACATTTTTGGCATATGTAAATCGGTTAAAATGAGCGAGTAGCTATTTTTACGCCACATATCTAGGCCTTCTTCACCGTTATTAGCCACCTCTACACTGTACCCTAGTATATGTAATTGTTCGGTGAGTACCTCTTGATTTAATAGGTTATCTTCTACCAATAATACTAGCCTATTTGCTGCCAGCGCTTCTTCTGAGTTTAGGTAGTGATTCATCGTTCTGGCTTTTTTAACTTGCTTAGGTTTATGCAAACCTGCAGCCACCAAAATTGAAAGCATGAAGTTAGATTTACATAATGGAGAAGCATTAATATAAAAAATACTTTTATGATTAATTACTGCTTCATCTAATTTACTTAATACCACCATTTGCTGGTTATTATCTTCTAGTGAGTAAAGTAAACTTCTTAGTAAGGTACTAATACTATTCATGTCTTCAATGCCATCAACAACCCAAATAATATCCTTGGCATCTTGGTGAGCTTCTACATCTTGTTGTTCATGAGCATAGGTTATTTTAGCCCCCATAAATGACAAGTAACGATAAATTACTTTACCGCGCTCTGCGTCGCTGCTGACAATAATGACATGTTTACCATTAAGTGTATTTTTATGGGCAAATTCAGTTTTACCTGCAGTTGAAAAAGGCAGTTCAACGGTAAATTCACTTCCAATCCCTTCATGGCTTGTTACATGTATAGTACCAAGCATTAGCTCGGTTAAGCTTTTACAAATTGAAAGACCAAGCCCTGTTCCACCGAACTCTCGCGTAATTGAGCTTTCTGCTTGAGTGAACGGGTTGAAAATTTTTCTTAACTGAGATTGGCTCATTCCTTTACCGTTATCACTTACACAAAAACGCAATGTAAAGTGATCGGCGGTGTTATTTGCTACCTCTACTGATATTCTTACTTTCCCCTTCGTTGTACCATTGGTGCTAGTAAATTTAATGGCATTACTACACAAGTTATATAGCACTTGGCGAACCCTGCCTGAGTCGCCCATAAGGTTATTAGGAATATCGGGTGCAATTGATAAATCGAGTTCTAAATGACGGTTTTTAGCAACCGACGATAATACCTTGGCTACTTCTTCTAGTGTATCTGCAATAGAAAACGGAACAGGATCTATGTTGAGCTTTCCAGCCTCAATTTTAGAAAAATCTAAAATATCATCTAAAATACTCAGTAGCGAAAATGCGGATTCACGAATAATAGTACTAAGGCGTTGCTGAGCACCATCAAGCTCTGTTTGGCGAAGTAAATCAATGGTGCCAATAACACCATTCATTGGTGTTCTTATTTCATGACTCATGGTGGCTAAAAAGGTGGTTTTAGTTTCACTCGCCTTTAACGCTTTTTGAGTTTGTTTTTCTAATTCAAATGTTCTGCTTTGTACTTCTGTTTCCAGACTGGTTTGTAGCCTTTTTAATTCTTTTTGTGCAGCTTGGTCGTCAGCTAGAACCATACTTACTTTTTTCAGCAATAAATTAATTTGTTGAGCAACGGTTTCTAACCCTCCATCAAGTTGCTCATCAAGCGTGCTTTGATAATTATCATTTTGTGTAATAGCCTTGAGTTCTTGAGTGAGAGAATCGGTATTTTTATGTAGTCGTTTTTTAATGTACTTATTAAACGCTATAGCGAATGCAAACAATGCGATCAGAGCAACAATAGCGGCAAGATATGCACTCATTGATAAATTTTGTGTCGATGATGAAATTAAAGGTTGTTTCTGCTCAATGATAAGTTCAGCAATTACTTGTCCCTCTGATGAGATTAAATGATGCAGAGTATTTTGCTCTTTAATGTATTTGCTAACAGCTAAAGGTGCAATCACTATACTATTGTTGCTATAAACTAACTCGGCTTTATTATTTGCATTAAAACGATGCAGAGTATATTTAAAGTCATTATTGAGTAAGCTTGCAATATCAAGAAGTAATTTGGCTTTGTTTTGCCCGTATGTTGTTAGTGCTTCAACAATGGGCTGCTCAAGGCGTTCAGCAAGTTTTGTGAGTGCAATAGTAGAGGGTTGGGGAAGTTCATTGTTCTCAGCATTGCTTTGTGAGTAAAGCGAATAGGCGACTATAAATAATGTGGAAATTATAAGGTTACTAACTAAAAATATAGGTAGTAGGCCCTTTATTGCTGAAGAGAACTTACTCTGCATGAGTTTTCCTATCGTGGTTTTATTAAAACGGTAAGCCTGTACCGAAAGCTATTGACTAATCGTAACACCTAAAAAAAATAATTCACTACGTTTTTTAAACTCTTTTGTTGAATAAATGCACGGTATGAACGAGATTTGTTGTTAGTTGTTTGAAAACCGTTCAAACAGTTGCAAAGGATAAAAAAAAAGTTGACTTGTAAGGGTAAAACTCGTTTAATACGCCGCACGCCCAGATAGCTCAGTCAGTAAAGCTATGTGGGAGTCGAATTATTAATCCGTTGTGATTACTAATAAGCACTGTTAAGTGCCTCGATAGCTCAGTTGGTAGAGCAGAGGATTGAAAATCCTCGTGTCCCTGGTTCGATTCCGGGTCGAGGCACCATTTATTAAAGTAATGGTGTTTAGATATTTATTTAAACATTTTTACGCGTGCCTTAGCACACAGTTTTGTGTGCCGACTTAGCTCAGCTGGTAGAGCAACTGACTTGTAATCAGTAGGTCAACCGTTCGACTCGGTTAGTCGGCACCATTTTATAAAAGTGAAATGCTTAGAGCAGTTCACTTGCACTGTTTAAGTGCCTCGATAGCTCAGTTGGTAGAGCAGAGGATTGAAAATCCTCGTGTCCCTGGTTCGATTCCGGGTCGAGGCACCATTTACAAAAAAGTTATCAATCTTTAAAATTGATAAAGTGCCTTAGCACACAGTTTTGTGTGCCGACTTAGCTCAGCTGGTAGAGCAACTGACTTGTAATCAGTAGGTCAACCGTTCGACTCGGTTAGTCGGCACCATTTATTTTAGTTAAGTGTTTTGATAGCATTTAATTAGCACTGTTTAAGTGCCTCGATAGCTCAGTTGGTAGAGCAGAGGATTGAAAATCCTCGTGTCCCTGGTTCGATTCCGGGTCGAGGCACCATTTATATAAAGCCTTGCTCATGCAAGGCTTTTTGTTTTAGTGTGCCGACTTAGCTCAGCTGGTAGAGCAACTGACTTGTAATCAGTAGGTCAACCGTTCGACTCGGTTAGTCGGCACCATTTATCAGATAAGCCCAGCATTAGCTGGGCTTTTTTGTATCTACCGCTTGGCTAAATTCTCAATCAATTTTCACTTGCACCAATATTTTATCTACCCTTTATTATTCATGGCTTTCACACCTGTTTGTTATTTATTGGACTTCCCATAGTTTGCTAGACACCCAATGAGTTACATTGTAACTTCTAAAAAGAAGTGTTTTATGAGCAAAGGCGAACGGTATACCCAAGAGTTTAAAGAAGCGGCTGTTAAACAAATTACTGAGCGCGGATATTCAGTCGCAGAAGTCGCTGAACGATTAGATATTTCTACTAAACGTTATATCACTGCGGAGCCAGTTATCAGATAAACCTAAAGCCGTTCAATCATCCGATTGAAAAATTGAAGATCGCTAAATTAGAAGCGCAATTGAAACGTGTAACGGAGGAACGGGATATTTTAAAAAAGGCCGCAAGGTACTTTGCCAGCAACCCCGAGTAAAGTACGGCTTCATTCGTTATCACCAAGATGAGTTTTCCATTACGACGATGTGCCGCCTTTTTAAACTGCATCGCAGTGGTTTTTATGCGTGGTTAGAAAAGCCTTTAAGCGATAGAGCGCTTGAAGATAATCGTTTGTTGAAACTGATTAAAGAATTTTATGTAGCCAGTGGCGGCACATATGGTAGCCCTTGGATACATGCAGACTTGCGTGAAGCCGGTGAGCAATGTAGCGTAAACCGTGCCGCTAAGATTATGCGACAACATAAGCTTAAAACGCAAATTGGGTATAAGCGTCGCCATATTAAAGGCGGAAAGACATCGCGGATTGCAGATAACTTATTAGCGCGCCAATTTAACCTGCCAGCACCGAATCAATCCAGGGTTAGCGACATAACTTACATAAGAACTTATGAAGGTTTTTTATATGTGGCGACAGTAATGGACTTATTCTCTAGGCGTATTGTGGGTTGGTCGATGGATAAAAATATGGACAAGCACCTTGTTATAAACGCACTGTTGATGGCTGTATATCAACGTCAACCGAAGGCTGAGGTAATGGTACATAGTGATCAAGGTAGTCAATACGGTAGCGCTGACTATCTCGTATTTATGAAGGAACATAACCTTGTGCCTTCAATGAGCCGCGCTGGGAACTGTCATGATAATGCGGTTGCTGAAAGCTTTTTTGCGACAATTAAAAAGCGAATAGTTAAGCGTAAGATATACTCGATACGCGAAGATGCGAAAGCTGAGATTTTCAATTTTATAGAAATGTTTTACAATCCAAAAAAGCGCCACTCACATACAGGCGGTGTTTCACCTGCTAAATTTGAGGAAGCGTACTATTCTGAGTTAAAAACTGTCTAGTGAAAGCTGGGAAGTCCATACTCAGCAATGATGATAATGTTGATTAAGAATCAAAAGCATTGAAATCAGAATTCACTAGTCAAATGAACCGATTAAAACATCAATACAGTGAGCAGTACGAAAAAATTCAAGACATGATAACCGACTTAGATAATAGGCATGATTATCAAAAGTCGTGTTTAAATTGGTTTTATGTCATGTGCTGCACCTTATTTATAATTGTAATAGCCCTTTTTCTTTGGCACTTACCATGGAAGTTAATTTTAGGAATTTAGTAGGAGCAGTTGTAACGTGCCTAAAAGAACTAACGAATATCAAAAGCTTGTACTTGCTATCAATAAGCACTTAGCATCATCTAATGCAATTGTTACAGAGTCAAAAATGTTGTACGACCCTGTTTCCGAGCAAGACCGAGAAATAGACATATTAATTGAAGATAACTCAGGCCCTTATAAACTTACAATAGGTATAGAGTGCACGGCTAAATCACGCCCAATTGGTGTGTCAGTAATTGAACAGTTAATTACTAAACATAAAAACGTCGGCATCCAAAAAATAGTAATTGTTTCAAAATCAGGATTTACTGTATCTGCACAAAAATTTGCAGAAAAAATGCAAATTGACGCTATATCTTTTGGTCAAGCATTAAGCCAGTCATGGCCATCATTCTTAAATAAAGCTAGAGATGTGAGGTTAATACTAAATTCAACAACAATTGACGACATAGACTTCAATGTAACCTTTATGGAAGATGCTGAAAAAGTTGAATATTCGCTAGAAAGCACAGTTTTAACTGATACAAATGAGAGATTGTTAATTTCAGATTTTGTTTATCATTTGATTTCATCATCTTCAACTCACAATATTAAAGAAAGCAACGTAGTTGATGTTGAAGTGATATATGGTGGCTCTAAACATCATGGTGAATGGACATTTAAGCATGAAATAATAATTACCGATAAGAACGGAGTAAAAGCTAAATGCACTAAGATGTCAGCCAACTATACTATTGTGTGTTCTTCATCACCAGAGCAACTTAGCTATGAAGATTTTAAGAATAAACCTGTAATATACGGCTCAAGTGATAACTTAGGAGCTAATAAAGATACTAATATAACAGTTACAGCAACAGGTAATAATGAAGGGGTTTCTATGGCTTTTAATATCAGTTCTCGTTCAGGATTAAACTTAAGGTAGTATTTTAACTAATCATGGATGAAAGCAAATTTTTAATATTAGTATTCCAATCGAACAGCTGGCTGGATAAAACAAAAGAAATTTCCTCAATTGTTGAAAATAGAAATAAATACGAGGTTTACTTTGGCAAAAGCGATAAGGTGTACGCTTATAATAAAGATAAAGTGCAATATTTTGAGCAACCTAAAACAATAGAACTAAATAAAAACCTCGTCCGTATTAAGAGTCGAGGTACCCATAAGTGGAATTTTGCGCTGTCTTTTGGAATTTACGTATGTTTATTTAATGACAAAGAGAAAAGAATAGAACTAACTAAAAACATCGAATTAGTCCCTAATATTGCAGAATATGAAGATACAAAAAAATTAATTGATTACTACAACTTTTTAGCTAAATCACTTGAAAATAAAACATCACATTTAAATTTATATTACGATAAAAAACTAAGTGCCATCCAACCTGAATGTGTCATTAGTAACTTTGTTACGCTAGCGCCAGCAAAGCATGAAAAAATAACAACCTATCCTATATTTCCTTTCGGTATAAATCCTTCACAACAAAGAGCAGTTATTAATGCCTTGGAAAGTCAAATTAGCCTGATACAGGGTCCTCCCGGCACAGGCAAAACGCAAACTATTCTCAACATAATTACCAACATAATCATACAAGGAAAAAACGTTGCTGTGGTAGCAGGTAACAATTCCGCAATTGATAATGTTTTTGAGAAATTAGAGAAAGAGCAAATAAGCTTTATCGCTGCAAGGCTAGGTAATAAGGATTCACAAAAGCAATTTTTTAGTGTTAAAGGAGATCTACCTGAATTTAAAGGTTGGTCAATGGACAGCAACACTGTTTATCACCTTAGAAATCAATTAAACCAAATAAGTAGTCAAACAACTCAGTTACTAGAAGCTAACAATGCATTGGCAGTTCTTAAAGAAACTCTAGTGCGACTAGATATAGAAAAGCAATATTTCGATAAACATTTTGATATTAGGCCTTTAAACATCAAACGTTTTTCATTTATGACTAAATGGAATACCCCTAACCTTTTAAGTTTTTTAGCTGATTTTAAGTACCACTCTCAATTTGAAAAATTAAGCTGGTTAACAAAATTTAAATGGTTATATAGATATAAAATCTACAAATTTGCTGATTTAAGACTATTAAACGAAAATATATTTAAAAGCATCATTAGCGAATATTATCAACGTAAAACAATTGAATTAAATCAAGAAATAAATAGCTTAGAGCAGCTTCTTATTCAAGAGGATTTTGAAAGCCTTGTACAAAGACAAACACAGCTATCTAACACCCTTTTTAAATCGTTCATAGCACAAAAATACCAGTCAATTAAAGATAGTGATTTAGACGAAAAGTCTTATAAAAGAAGCCAAGAAGCATTCGAAGAGTTTGTTAATCGATACCCTGTAGTGCTTAGCACTACTGATTCAATTATTAACAACAAAAGTGAAGCCGAGCTATTTGATTATTTAATTGTTGACGAAGCATCGCAGGTAGATTTATTAACGGGCTTTCTATCGATGTCATGTGCCAAAAACATTGTCGTCGTTGGTGATTTAAAACAGCTTCCACACATACCTGACGGTTCATTAAGCAGCTCTATAGACCAACAATATAATATAATGAATGGTTATAGTTACTTTCACGAAAGCCTATTATCTTCACTAGATAAACTGTTTCCTTTAGTACCTAAAACACTTTTAAAAGAACATTATCGTTGCCACCCTAGAATTATCGACTTTTGTAATCAAAAATATTACGACGGTCAGTTAATCACAATGACATCTTCTTCAACTGACCCTTTCAAAGTCATCAAAACGGAAAAAGGTAACCATGCGAGAAAGCCACCTTCCGGTAGTGGTTTTATTAATATTAGAGAGTTAGATGTTATCAATAATGAAATTTTAAGTGATGAATTAAAATTATCAGAGGTTGATGAAATAGGTTTTATTTCTCCATATAGAGCGCAGGCTGATCAAGCTTCATTACGTTTTTCAGTAAAAGATATAGCAGCCGATACGGTTCATAAATTTCAAGGTAGAGAGAAAGAAAGCATAATATTTAGTGCAACAGCAAACAGATTAACCGCATATATGGATAAGCCAAATCTTCTAAATGTAGCTGTTTCTAGAGCTAAAAAGCGATTTACTTTAGTTACGTCTCAAAACGTACTAAAAAAGCAAGGTTCTAACATAGGTGACTTACTGCGACATATAGAGTATCAATCACTGTCACCTTGCATTTTTGAAAGTAAAACTATATCAATTTTCGACTGTTTATATAAAGAATATTCATATGCTTTAACTTCATTTATGAAAAAAGTAAAAAGATCCTCTGATTATTTATCTGAAGATCTAATGTCTACTCTGTTAGATGATATTTTAAAGCAAAAATTTTATAGCTCTTTTTCATATCGGAGAAATTACACTTTAAGCTTATTAATTAATGATTCTTCAGTACTCAACACAGAAGAAAAAATTTTTGCTAGCCACCCAAATACTCATATTGATTTTTTATTGTTTAATAAGCTCGATATGCTACCAATTTTGGCGATAGAAGTAGACGGGTATGAATTTCATGAGCTTAATGAGAAACAGAAAATTAGAGATAACCACAAAAACAATATTTTAGCTAAGATATCACTCCCATTATTACGGTTATCTACCACTGAAAGTGGTGAGGGGGATCGAATCGAATCGGCACTAAATAGTGTGATTGAATTACCTGTAGATGAAGCTGAATATTAATTTGAGATATACATTTTTATAAGAATAAATTCTAAATGTTCAACTAGGGTAAAAATTGAATAATAATCGATGCTTTGATCAACAGATTGATGATTCTAAAACACTAAAAATGCACCGGCTTATTTTCATGTATGACTTTTTAATACTTCAAACCAGAATGCTGAAAAGAAAGTAGGAAAAATCACAATTAAATCAATGTATTATTGCAATTCCCCAGTTAAAAATAGTTAGGGTTATTTCTGCCTCCCTCTTTATTTAACATGTAGTTATAGCGCTTAGGTAGTGACTGTCGCTATCTATCGTAGGTATCTTGTAATCAGTAGGTCAACCGTTCCACTCGGTTAGTCGAAAGAATGTATACAAAGCCTCGCATATGCGAGGCTTTTTTGTTTCTGTCCTAAGTTCGGCGCAGCATTAAACCGCGTTCCATATGCAAAATATATTTATAATTTTATTCCGCTTTAGCTGGTGTAATGCCAATAGCAAACTCTGCCGTATTTTCTATATCAACTTTTTAAGAGTTAAAATTAATTCTCTGATTAAAAGTTAGCTTGCTCATTTGTTTTTGATAGTTGTATTAACACTTAGCGCATTGAGTGAACTTACAATTTCACCGCAAGCTATGTAATGTTATGTAAAGTCAATTGAGCAAAGTTTGCTAAAGTGATTGAATAACATTCATAAATAGCATTGATCAGGTTTAAACATGATGTGGCAATATAAGCCATCTTTATTAGCAATAAGCATTATAGTGTTGAGCGGTTGTGCGAGTAACTTAAACCAATCGCAGCGCGAACAAACTCCAAATAATTTACCACAGCAGTGGCAACAACAAGCATCAAGTTCTGTATTAAAAGTGGATGATGAATGGTTAACTCAACTACACACGCCATTACTTAACAAATACGTAGAACAAGCGCTTAAAAACAACCAACAACTATTACAAACCAGCTATGATGTCGCTATTACTAAACAGCAACTAATAGTAACCGGATCAGCTCTTTGGCCTAGTTTAGATTTATCTTCGCGTACTAGCCGAAGCAAAAATAACCGGCCTGTTAGCTATAATAATGCCAGCTCGGTAAGCTTAAACTTAAATTACGAAGTTGACTTATGGGGTAAGCTGTCAGATTCAAAACGAGAAGCTAACCTTTCTTATTTAGCGCAAAAAGCGCGTTTTGAACAAGCTAAACAACAACTTGTTTCAGATGTTGTTCAAGGTTGGTTTGATGTTGTGTCTGCGCAGCAGCTGCTTGATTTATATAAGCGCCGTGAAGAAAATGCTAAGCAAAACCTCGATATAATTGAGTCGGGTTATCGCCAAGGTATTAACGAAGCGCTTGATGTTTATTTAGCCCGCAATGAGCTTAATAACGAACGCTCACGCATTGCCACTCAAATAGCGAGTTTATCAAGTGCAGCGCGAGTGCTTGAGCGCTTACTAGGTGAGTACCCAAAAGGAGCTATTGCAGCAAGCACTGACTTACCGGTTGTTGATACCGAAATTCCAGTTGGTATTCCTTCAGAGCTCATTACCCGAAAGCCCGCATTACTTGCCAGTTGGTATGAGTTATTAGCTACCGATGCGTCATTGGCTTATGCGCATAAACAGCGCTTTCCTAGTTTAAATTTAACTGCAAGCTTAAGTGATAGTACAGATAGGCTGAGTGATTTGTTTTCTCCTTCAAGCCTCGCATGGTCTTTACTCGGAAGTATTTCGGCACCTATTTTTGAGGGA
This sequence comes from Pseudoalteromonas sp. Scap06, assembly GCF_013394165.1. NCBI lineage: Bacteria > Pseudomonadati > Pseudomonadota > Gammaproteobacteria > Alteromonadales > Pseudoalteromonadaceae > Pseudoalteromonas > Pseudoalteromonas sp. Scap06. The sequence continues at coordinate 682,136 of NZ_CP041330.1, forward strand.
GGACGTTTACAAGCCAATGAAGAAATTGCACGCCTGAATGCGCAAAAGCAAGAACAGCAATATTTACAAACCTTGTACGATGCATTTGCTGATGTAGAAAATGCGATATCGCAGCAGCAGTCTTTAAAAGCGCAGTACACCAGCACCCTCGAAGCACAAAAAAATGCACTTGCGGCCGAGCAGTTATCGTTTGAGCAATATCAAAGTGGCTTAGTAACTTATACCACGGTACTTGATGCACAAGGTCGCTCATTCGATGCGCAAAGTTCATTAATACAAATTAAAAACCAATTAATCGCAAATAGAATTAACCTACATGTTGCCCTCGGTGGTGATTTTGAAAAACCGTCAAGCGACTTAAAGAGCAATAACGATGAACACTAAAACAGCTAAAATTATTATTCCAGCCGCGGTTGTTGTTACCGCTCTTTTAATTGTATTTTTTATTAAGAGTAATCCGCCAGAGGCGAGACGCTTTAGTTCAGCACCAAAAGCAGCAATTAGTGTATCTGTACTTGAGCTTGTGCCTCAAACTTATCAAGTAATGATAGACAGCTACGGTACAGTAAAACCTCGAACACAAAGCTTACTTGTTGCTCAAGCATCTGGGCAAATAATTGAAGTGAGCGATGAGTTTAGAGAAGGTGGCTTTTTTGAAAAAAGCGACGTGTTATTAAAGCTAGATGATAGAGATCATCAGGCAGAGGTTAAATCTGCACAAGCTAACTTGCTCACAGCAGAGCAAAGCTTATTAGAAGAAAAGGCCCGCGGGCAACAAGCACTGACTGATTGGAAGCGCCTTGGTGGTTCAAGCCAAGCTAGCAGCTTGGTATTACGTGAGCCGCAATTAGCAGCTGCGCAAGCACAAGTGCTATCGGCTCAAGCTGCTCTTGAAAAAGCAGAGCTTGATTTAGAGCGTACAAAGGTTACCGCACCTTATGCTGGGCGCATACTGAGTCGTAGTGTCGATTTAGGTCAAGTAGTGAGTAACAATACCCAACTTGCCACTATTTACGCTATTGATAGTGTTGAAATTCGCTTACCAATAAAAAATAAAGACCTTTCGTTTGTTAACCTGCCAGAGCAATACCGTGATGGTGCTAAAAACCAAGCGGGTTCGTTAGTTAAATTTAGTTCTGATTTAGTGGGGGAGCAAACATGGCAAGGCCAATTGGCACGCACCGAGGGCGCTATTGACCAAAACGCGCAGCAACTTTACGTGGTAGCAAAAATAGACGACCCATATAAATCAACCGCCAGTAATCAGTATCCAATTAAAATAGGGCAATACATTAAGGCGCAAATAGCGGGTAAAACGGTGCAAAATGCGTTGATCATTCCTAACAGCACAATTTATCAAGGTACTTATGTTTATGTGGTTGAAGGTGATGTATTAAAGCGTAAAGACGTTACTTTTGCATGGCAAAACGCAAACCAAGCAATGATCAAGACAGGATTAAAAGCAAACGACAAGTTGGTTATCACGCCACTTGGTCAAGTGAGTTCGGGCACTAAAGTGAGTATTTTAGATGAAGAGCCAAAGGAAAAAAAATCTAAAGGTATGCGCCCGTCGCGAGAGCAACTTGAGCAAAAAGCAAAAGAGCTTGGTATTAGTGTTGAAGAGTTAATAAAAAAACGTCGCGCAGCCAAGCAAGGAGATAAAGTATGATTGCTTGGTTTACTAAAAACCATGTTGCTGCCAATTTATTGTTAGTAACTTTGTTGTTGTCGGGACTATTTAGTTTATCGAGTAAAATACCACTTGAGGTGTTTCCGTCCTTTGAAACCGATATGATAAGCGTTGGTGTTAGCCTGCGTGGTGCAACCCCTGAAGATGTAGAGCAGGGCGTAACAATTCGTATAGAAGAAGCGGTACAAGACCTAGAGGGTATTAAACAAATATTTAGCCGCTCGTCAGAGGGCTCAGGCTCTGTAACCATTGAGGTTGAAAGTGGTTACGATCCTCGTGAACTGTTGGCTGATATTAAAAGCCGAGTGGATGCGATTAATACGTTTCCTGGCGATGCCGAAAAACCAATTGTTGCGCTGGCTGAGCGCAAAAGAGAAGTAATAGCTGTTACTGTATCAAGTGATTACGGCGAAAAAGAAACGCGTGAATACGCAGAAACAGTGCGAGATCAAATACTGCGTTTGCCTAATGTAACCCAGGTAGAGCTAAGTGGTGTACGAGATTATGAGTTAGCCATTGAAGTTAGCCAAGACACACTTCGCCAATATAACCTGAGCCTTGCGCAAATATCGAGTGCGATTGCTAATTCGAGTTCTGATATTTCTGCCGGTAACTTAAAAACAGAAGGTGGCGACGTACTGATCAGCTCAAAAGGGCAGGCTTACCGTAAAGACGAATTTGCCAGCATAGTAGTAAAAAACCAAGCCGACGGAACGATTATCCGCTTAGGTGATATTGCTACAATTAAAGACGATTTTGAAGAAACGCCAGTACGCACCCGTTTTAATGGTAAGCAAGCGGCGTTTATAGACGTTTACCGAATTGGCCCGCAAAGCGCGATAACCGTGGCAGACGATGTTAAAAACTACATTGAAGAACAGCAAGCCACGCTACCACAAGGTTTTAAACTAAGTTATTGGGACGACGATTCAGAGCTAGTTAAAAGCCGTATCGCCACCTTAACCAGTAATGCTTTACAAGGTGGTATTTTAGTACTGGCACTGCTCACGCTATTTTTGCGCCCAGCAATTGCATTTTGGGTGTTTATTGGTATTCCTGTATCGTTTATGGGCGCGTTTATCGCGATGCCAATTTTTGGTGTAACGCTAAATATAATGAGCTTATTCGGCTTTATTTTAGTACTTGGTATTGTAGTAGATGACGCCATAGTAACCGGCGAGAACGTGTATACCCATTTAAAAACGGCAAAATCCGGTGAGCAGGCTGCTATATTGGGTACTCAAGAAGTTGCGACTCCGGTTACCTTTGGTGTACTGACTACCGTTGCTGCCTTTTTACCTTTAGCATTTATTGAAGGGGCGCGCGGCGCCTTATTTGCACAAATTCCGGTAGTGGTTATTCCAGTTTTATTGTTTTCGCTAATTGAATCTAAATTTGTGTTACCAGCACATTTAAAATACATAAAACTACGCCACCAAAAAGGTGAACCATCTAAGCTTGAAGCGATTCAACAACGCTTTGCAGATGGCTTTGAAAGTGCAATTTTAAAATATTACCAACCTATATTAAACACGGCTTTACGCCATAAATTAGCAACGGTTAGTTTATTTGTGGGGGTATTTTTTATTATTTTAACCATGATCACCAGTGGTTGGACTAAGTTTATCTTTTTCCCACGAATTCCTAGCGAAACTGTACGAGTCAATCTAACACTGCCAACAGGTACACCGTTTGAAGTAACCAATAAATACGTGATTGATATGTCCGAAAAAGCGCAGCAATTACAAGACAAATATCGCGATCCTAATACAGGCGAAAGCGTTATTTTAAATATATTAGCCACTACTGGCGGACGCGGTGGCGCGTCTAACTCCGGAGCGGTACGCTTTGAGATTACACCTGCTGAGCAGCGTGAGTCAGATATAGGTTCGCGAGAGCTTGCTAGTGAATGGCGCGATTTAATTGGTGTTATTCCTGGCGCTGAAAGCCTAACATTTAGAGCTGAAATTGGCCGAAGTTCAGACCCAATAGACGTTCAACTAAGTGGTACTTCACTAACAATATTGCAAGATGTAGCTGATAATATTAAAAATCGTTTAGCAACGTACCCAACGGTGTTTGATATTGCCGACAGTATGTCTGACGGTAAAGAAGAGTTGCGTATAGAGCTTACGCAACAAGGTTTGGCGCTTGGTTTAAATCGTGTAAATGTAGCAGGGCAAGTGCGAAATTCGTTTTTTGGCTCGCAGGTTCAGCGTATTCAACGCGGACGAGACGACGTGCGTGTAATGGTACGTTTACCTATTGATGAGCGCCGCTCTGTAGCTGATTTACAAAACATACTAATAAATACTCCCGATGGCGGTTCTGTACCATTGTCGCATGTGGCAACGCTTACGGCAGGGCAAAGCCCATCAACCATAAACCGTATTGATCGTTATCGCACACTAAACGTGACGGCTGATATTGAAAAAAATAACACCAACATGACGGTGCTTCAAGCCGATCTAGCACAATACTTAGATGAGTTAATGCAGCAATACCCAGGTGTTGAGTACAAACTTGAAGGTGAAGCCAAAGAGCAAAGAGAGTCGTTTGGCTCATTGGCTTGGGCGTTAGTGTTTGTGTTTTTTATAATTTATGCGTTATTGGCCATTCCGTTTAAGTCATACATGCAACCAATTATTGTTATGAGCGTTATTCCATTTGGCATGATTGGCGCTGTAGTAGGGCACTGGATAATGGGTATGGACTTAACCATTATGAGCTTACTAGGTATGCTTGCGTTAATAGGTGTGGTAGTAAACGATTCGCTCGTATTAGTCGATTTCATTAATAAAAAACGCAGCGAAGGTGGCGATTTAATAGAGGCAGTTAAACTTGCTGGCGCATCGCGCTTTCGCCCGGTTATGCTTACTAGTTTAACCACTTTTATTGGCTTAATGCCGCTGCTGTTTGAAAAGGCGACTCAGGCGCAGTTTTTAATACCTATGGCAGTAAGCTTAGGGTTTGGGATTATATTTGCGACTTTTATAACCTTATTACTTGTTCCCGTTAACTATATGCTGATGGAGCGCTTTCAAGGTTGGTTTAAGTAGTGTTAGGCATTAAAAAGACAAAGGGATAGGTGTTAGAGATAAAAATTAAATATCGGGCTGTGGAAACGCAGTTCGATATATTTAAAGACGAAAGATAGGGAATATTTAGTTAAAAAGAAATGCTTGAGAACCTAGAACCTAAGCTATAAAGGAAGGTGTTCCCCGAGAATGCGGTGCCCGGTGTCAGTCCTGAAACCTTGAGGTTTCAGGGCGGAAATCTGCGGTTTACCGTAGGCTTCTCGGTACATGCCGAGCTTGCACAATAGTAAACGAACAAAAATCCTGGTATAAAATTTATCGGCTCAGGGACTTAACCAAGCTCCTGCACCCCAGGGAACAAATATTAGTATATAAGACATATTCCAATCCTTAAACCCCAATCGTAAAAAATTAAACTGTTCGCTCAGTTTTCCTCCAAATTTAGGGTCTGTTGATCTTTGCGGATTAAAATTTGTTCAAACTAGGGGTGGTTTAATCGCGGCGCGAGGTTTGTAACCTAGTGGGCTAAGTAAAAACCGAGCAAAGCTTCCGCGTCCTGCTCACGCCCCTTACCTACATCCATGTAGGCAACAAAGAGTAAATCGCCCCTAGGCAGAACTCTTCGGGCAGCGCCTGTTTGGCATTGATGCTGCGTTATCGCCTATTTATGGGGAATAACCACACCACATAGGCTCTGCCTTGCCTAAATACCAAACAGACTGCTGCAAATTTAACCTTGAAGGGTCAACAGACCCTAATCTTGTATTTACTTTTAAGATTGCTTTTTGAACTCAATTTGCTTTTCAATCGCTTGCTTTTGACCTCAGTCATAGAATTCATTGGAGTTGCTTTTTATCGAGTGGTAGCATTGCTTTAATTAGCAAAGCGAAGACGTCATTATGAATAACTTACCAGATTACGAAAAAGCCCAACTTCTTTTAGAGAAAAATGAAATATTTGTATCACCCGCAGAAGCGCATGGCGTTATTAGCGGCTTACTTGCTTGTGGGCTAAGCATTGACGATAAAGAATACTTAGGCTTACTGAGCGATGTATTTAATGATGGCGAGTCGTTTAGCAACGATTTAAAACAGTTTTTTGGCCAAATTTATCAACAAGTGGTTGAAAGTTTTAATAACGAAGAGTTTCAATTTGACTTGTTTTTACCGAGTGATGACGAAACACTCATCGATCAGGCTAACGGGCTCGTATCATGGGTAGCTGGGTTTATGTTGGGTTTTGGCTTAAAGCAAAAAGATTATGGCAAGCTGTCGGCAGATGTAAAAGAAGTGATCAGCGACTTTAGCGAGATTACACGCCTAGATACAACCTTTGAAGAAACCGAAGAAGATAGCCAAGCACTCCATGAAGTGATTGAGTACGTCCGTGTATCGGCGCTATTGTGTTTTGCTGAGCTAGGCAAAGAGCAAAATCCACAAAGCAACAAAAAAACACTGCATTAATTGAGCAACACAATAAAAGTAATGGGTTAGTTATTAATGGTTGAAATACAAAAGTCAGAGTTTAAAGCGCGCCGCGAGCGTTTATTGGCGGCAATGGATAATAACAGTATTGCTATAATTCCCGCTGCAACGGAGCTCACGCGTAGCCGTGATACTCATTATCCGTTTCGACAAGACAGTGACTTTTTTTACTTAACTGGTTTTAACGAACCCGATGCCGTGTTGGTGCTTTGCAAAAACAGTGATACACCCTCACTATTATTTTGTTTAGATAAAGACAAATTTGCAGAAGTATGGCACGGCAGACGCATTGGTTTTGAAAAAGCACAAAGCGAATACTTATTCGACAAAACTTATGCACTTAGTGAGCTAAATGAACAATTATTGAATTTGGTGAACGGCCAACAGATTTTATTTTATGCACAAGGGACGTATCCTGCCTTTGATGGCAAAGTATTTTCAATGCTTAACACTTTGCGCAGTGCCCCTAAAAAAGGGGATACAGCACCGAGTACAATTAAAGATATTCGCCCTTTATTGCATGAAATGCGCTTATTTAAATCGCCAGGCGAAATTAACATTATGCGTGAGGGCTGTGAAATAAGCGCTCGAGCACACATGCGAGCCATGCGTTTTTCCCACGTTGGCGCAACCGAGTTTCAACTAGAGGCAGAGCTTCATCATCACTATGCAATGAACGGTGCGCCACATCCTGCTTATGGCACTATTGTCGGCAGTGGCGATAACGCCAATATTTTGCACTACACCCAAAATAGCGACGTATTAAACAATGGCGACTTAGTACTGATTGATTCAGGCTGTGAGCTACAAGGCTACGCCGCCGATATAACACGTACCTTCCCCGTTAACGGTAAATTTAGCACTGAGCAAGCTGCGCTTTATAATATTGTACTTAAAGCGCAAGAAATCGCATTTAGCGAAATAAAACCCGGTGGCCTTTTATCTCAGGCAAATAAACTCGCTATGCAAGTACTAACCCAAGGGTTACTTGATTTAGGTATTTTAACCGGCGATTTTGATGAGTTAATGGCACAAGGTGCCTGTAAAGAATACTACATGCATGGTCTTGGTCACTGGTTAGGGCTTGATGTTCATGATGTGGGCGATTACAAGGTTAATAACCAAGAGCGTGTCTTAGAGCCGGGTATGGTGCTAACCATTGAGCCTGGGCTGTATATTAGTAAAGACTCAAATGCGCCTCAAAAATACCAAGGTATAGGTATTCGTATTGAAGATAACTTATTAGTAACTGATTCAGGTCACGACAACTTAACCATTAGCGTGCCTAAAACAATTAGTGAAATAGAAGCGTTAATGCAAAGCGCTAAAAACGCATAAGCTTGGAGATAAAAGTGGCTAAGCAGTTTGATATTGTAGTAATTGGTGGTGGTTTAGTCGGCGCAAGTTGTGCTCTAAGTATAAGTAAAAAAAATCCCAGCTTAAATATTGCTGTAATTGAAGCAAATCAAGTAACCACTGATTATCATCCAAGCTTTGATGACAGAAGTATCGCACTTGCCCAGCAGTCGGTAGAGTATTTACAAAGCCTCAATTTATTTGAAATGAACGCTCCCTATGCTGCGGCCATAAAAAAAGTGAGTGTGTCAGACAAAGGGCACTTTGGTAAAACCCATATACAGTGTGATGAGTTTGCAAAACCCTCATTAGGTTATGTGGTAGAGGTAAACCCATTTGGCAGAGCGCTGCATCAGCGTTTAATGCAATCAAACATATCGCTTTTTTGCCCAGATAGCGTAACAGCGATAAAACAAAATGCCGATAGTAATGAACTTACACTACAAAGTGGTGAAAAACTGAGTGCTAAGCTGTTGGTGATTGCCGACGGTGCACAGTCGCCAACTCGTAATTTATTGGGGCTCGGCTTCAATACCCAGCCTTATGAACAAGGTGCGATTATTGCCAATATAGAAGTCGCTGGTGGGCACCATCATCAGGCGTTTGAGCGGTTTACCCAAAATGGACCTATGGCTTTATTACCCATGAGTAATAACCGCTATTCGTTAGTATGGTGTATGCGCCAAGAACATATTGAGCAGTATATGTCGCTAAGTGAACCAGACTTTATAAGTGCGCTGCAAACTGCCTTTGGTTATCGTGCAGGACAGTTTATAAAAGTCGGTATGCGCGCTAGCTACCCTCTAGTTTATGGGCAAATAGAATCGTTAACGACGCACCGCACAGTGGTGATAGGCAACGCGGCACACGCAATTCATCCTATTGCAGGACAAGGCTTTAATTTAGGGCTGCGCGACGTACAAGTGCTGAGTAACTTAATGGCAAACAGTGAACATGATTTAGGTAGCTATGCTTTTACTCGTCAATATTCAATCAAGCGCCGTGATGATATAAACACCGTAATGACATTGACCGATGCTCTGGTCAGACTTTTTTCAAATTCATCACGGATGTTAGCGCTTGGTCGAAGTATTGGGCTATTTTCAATGGATTTATTCCCTGCATTAAAAGCCCCATTAGCAAAACAATTAATGGGTCAAGTTAAACAAGGTACACGTTTATGAAACAAGTACAGGTTTGTATAGTGGGTGGTGGCTGCGTTGGGTTAACGCTGGCGCTCGGGCTTGCTAAAGCGAATATTAGCGTGGCTGTGTTAGATGCTGCGCCAACTCAAGCTCCACCGAGTGATGATTATGGCTTACGAGTTAGTGCACTAAGTATTGCCAGCCAGACCTTACTGGAGCAATTAAATGTATGGCCACACATAATAGCTGAGCGTGCTTGTGCTTATACGCACATGGATGTTCGTGATGCCGACAGCTTTGGAAAAATAGCCTTTAATAACGAGCAACTTGAGCTTGAGCATTTAGGGCACATAGTTGAAAACGATATTATTCGCTTTGCGCTAATAAAAGAGCTTGAGCAACAAAGTAATGCCACACTGATGTTTGATACCGAGTATCAGCAAATACATCAAAGTGAGTCTGATGTATTTATTAATTTAAAAACTGGCGAACCTATTATTGCTAAGTTGCTGGTGGCGGCTGATGGCGCAAATTCAGCGATTCGTAAACAGTTTAATATGGCGCTGAGCTTTAAAGATTACGATCACCATGCGTTAGTAGCGACAGTTAAAACCAAAGAGTCACATGTAAATACCGCACGCCAAGTGTTTTTACCAACCGGGCCACTAGCGTTTTTACCACTAAGCGATGAGCATACTCATTCAATTGTGTGGTCAACCAGCCCCAATCATTGCGATGAATTGTTAGCAATGGACGACACCGCCTTTAATAAAGCAGTTATGGCTGCCATAGATGGCCAATGTGGTTTATGTGAAGTGCAAAGTAAGCGCGTCGCATTCCCACTTAAAATGCGTTACGCCCAACAATGGGTTAATGGCAAGGTGGTGTTAATGGGCGATGCAGCGCATACCATTCATCCATTAGCAGGGCTCGGTATGAACCTGGGCCTAAAAGATGCCGCTTATTTAATTGAGTTATTAACAAGGGATAGCGAGGAGTTTGCAAGTACGCGCACACTGCGTGATTACGAACGTACCCGCAAGCTCGACGCACAAAAGCACATCGCCATGATGCAAGGGCTAAAAGAGCTATTTGAAGGTGCAAACCCAGTTAAAAAGCTGATTCGTGGTTTAGGGCTTTCACTCGTTGATAACTTAGGCCCAATCAAACATCTATTCGCTAAAGAAGCGATAGGCTAGTAATAAAGACAAGCGGTCAGTTTTTAGCTATCAGCTTTAAGCCAAAGAAAAGCCGATGTTTTAGTTTAAACATCGGTTTTTTTGTTTATAGGCTAATGCTATCTTTTGTGTAGGCGTACAGCTTGCTGACGCGACAAGCGAAGCTCGTAATGCTTTAAGTTAATGAGCTACAAATTTTCTTGTGCTTCATTCACCATATCTTGCAGTGCATCGATTAACAATGGGTCACGCGAGTTCTGTTTAGCAAGTTCTAGTGCGTGTGTCATGCTGGTAACGGCTTCTTTAAACTGTTTGTCAGCAGTGTAGCCTTGCGATAATCGCATGTGGGAGTAAGCTGCATTTGGGTAATCGCGAGTAAAGTGTTTAAGCGTCGTTATCGCTTTTTTAGTGTTGCCAAACTTTTGCTGGCGGTGGGCAAATTCTACGTACACATCTTGTGGAATTTTAAGCTCAAATCCGTACTTATCACTAAGTGCTTGGTAATAACCGGTAATAAGCGATACATCCGCAAATTTTCCGTGCTCGTCAGTCACTTTAAATATTAGGTCGCTAAATAAGTGAATTAAGCTATCGCTAAGTGCTGGAAGTATGGTGCCCATATGAGTAAAAGAGGGGTAATGCTTATATTCCCATTTCAGCTGCGTGGGCATTTGTTGCTCTAAATTTACTAAAGTATTTAATGCACCTGTATAAAAACGTGCGCCTTCACTTGCTACACTAATAAATAGCGCTTGAGCGCCTTTAGGGTTTTTAGTGTATTTAGTGATATTACTTTTTAACTCTTCATCACTCCACCAACTATTTGGGCTTATGGCTATATAGTTGTTAAATAATTCCGGCTGATTAACTAAAGTATAAAGCGCTAATGTACCAGCATTAGAATGACCAATTAAGGTGTTGTAACCATTAGTTGGGTAGTTGCTATTTATGAAGGGCATGAGTTCGCCAGACACAAACTTTAAAAAATTATCGGTTTGCCCTGCGTCAGGCCATTTGTTTTTAACAAAGGTTTGAAACTCCGTTTTAGGCTCCCCTTGTACTTTGGGTAAGTAATCACGAACACGGTTAGTTGTATCAATAGCAACAAGCATGGCATTAGGTATCTGATCGTAATCAACAAGGGATTTGATTACGCCAGACGCCGTATGAAAGTGTTCAACACCATCAAGTAAATAAATAACGTAAAGCGGCTGATCGTCTTTTACGGTTTCAGGTATGAAGATTCTGAGAGGTCTGTCTTCATTAAGTATTTTTGATTGAAGAATGACTTTTTTACCCACGGTTATGTCGGTTGTAGCGGTGTTTGCATAGCTTAAAAAAGAGGTACTAAAAGTAAGTATTAATACAAGCGATAATAAAAGCTTCATAAATATCCTTATTTAATAATGTGTTGCTTGATAATTGCACGGCTTTAGGTTTGAGTAAATGTTTATATTTTAGAAGTAAATGTAGAGCTTAAATAATTTAAAGCTATGCTTTTCAAGCTCGGCGTCTACCTCGTAAATATTAAACACTTATTTTTATTTTATTTGTTGATATAAAGGGAGCATCCAATAATGTCTTCCCGAAACCCGAAACCCGAAACCCGAAACCCGAAACCCGAAACCCGAAACCCGAAACCCGAAACCCGAAACCCGAAACCTTTAACACTTATCTATCAAAGCTTAAAAAACCTGCTTGCTTAATTATCCTACTAAGCGTAAAATGCGCGCTCATTTCGGCTTTTAAACTATTAATTCCTTGCCTTAAACCGACCGGCCGAAACGGTAGAAGGCTCTATTAACCGTAAGGAATATCCATGCGTCATTACGAAATCGTATTCATGGTTCACCCTGATCAGAGTGAGCAAGTATCTGGTATGATCGAACGTTATACTGGTTCTATCACTGAAGCGGGTGGTACTATCCACCGTCTTGAAGACTGGGGCCGTCGTCAACTGGCTTACCCAATCAACAAGCTTCATAAAGCTCATTATGTTCTTATGAACGTTGAAGCACCAACTGAAGTAATCAGCGAGCTAGAAACTACTTTCCGCTACAACGATGCAGTGCTTCGTAACTTAGTTATGCGTACTAAAAACGCTGTAACTGAAGCGTCTCCTCTTGTAAGAGAAGAGAAGAAAGAAGCACCAGCTGCTTAATTGTTTTGAGTCCTAGCATGGCACGTAGTCAGCAGTTACTATAATGGTTAGCCCATATACGAATCAGCTGGTTATATCGGGGGTAGTTTGTAAAACACCCAAGTTTAGCCAAAGCCCCGCGGGCATACCGCATTGTATTTTTGTTGTAGAACATAAATCAATGCAAGTTGAAGCAGATCTTAACCGTAATAGTTACGTTAGGCTTCAGGTGGTTGCCAGTGGTAAGCAAATGCAACAACAGACTCAACATTTGCACGTTGGGCAGGCATTGCAAGTGAGTGGTTTTTTAAATCGCCACGAAGGTCGTAACGGCCTTAGCCAATTGGTTTTGCATGCTCAGCATATAGAAAGAATTATTTGAGGAATTAATCTCATGGCACGTTATTTCAGACGTCGTAAGTTCTGCCGCTTTAAAGCGGAAGGCGTACAACAAATCGATTACAAAGATCTAGCTACTCTTAGAAACTATGTTACAGAAAGTGGCAAAATCGTACCTAGCCGTATCACAGGTACTAGCGCTAAATACCAGCGCCAGCTAGCAACTGCTATTAAGCGTGCTCGCTACTTAGCCCTTCTTCCATACACTGACTTACATAAGTAAGCAGCGGATTAACACGTTTTTAAAAGGTGTAGAAACATGCAAGTTATTCTACTAGATAAGATCGCTAACCTAGGTGGCCTAGGTGACCAGGTTGTAGTTAAATCTGGCTTCGCACGTAACTTCCTTTTCCCACAAGGTAAGGCAGTTCCTGCAACTAAAGCAAACATTGAAACGTTTGACGCACGTCGCGCAGAACTAGAAGCAAAAATCGCTGAACAGTTAACTGCAGCACAAGCACGCGCTGACAAACTTGAAGCATTAGCTGAAGTTACATTAGTATCTAAAGCTGGTGACGAAGGTAAATTATTCGGTTCAATCGGTACTCGTGACATCGCTGACGCTATCTCAGCTGTTGGTGTTGAAGTTGCTAAATCAGAAGTTCGTTTACCTCTAGGTACTATCCGTGAGACTGGCGAATTTGACGTTGCAATCGCAGTACACTCAGACGTAACAGCTACAATTAAAGTAATCGTTATTGCTGAAGCTTAATTTTTAGAATTAAGTTTAAAAAAAACCGTGCTTTGCACGGTTTTTTTGTGTCTAAAATTTATAACCCAAAGCAATAAATTGTTTGTTGTGGGTAAAATTAAGCACGTTTCTAAAATAAAGCTTCATTTTCTACAAATATTTTCTATTTCATTTAAACCTTTCTATTCTTCTGCGCGTCTTATAAGTTAAATTGCAATTACATAATTATAAACAGGAAAAATTTGCGATGTTAATGGACGCTAATCAGCCAATAACTGATCAAGTGCAGCAAATGCTTATTGATCAAGTTAAAAACGGCGACCAGTTAGCTTATAAAGCGCTCTATGACATGCATAAAGCAAAAGTTTATGGCTTATGCCTGAGGCTTATAGCCGATGAGGAGTATGCACAAGATGCTACCCAAGAAGTGTTTGTGCAAGTATGGAACAAAATAGCGCAATTTGATGGACGTTCGCAGTTTTCCACTTGGCTTTATAGTGTCGCCAGTAATATTGCTATTAGTTATGTGCGCAGACAAAAACATTGGCTTAATAAAGTAATTAGCTTTGAGCAAAGCGGAATGGATGAACAAGCTGCACATGACTGTAACGGATTAAATGGGCTAGATAAATTAATTGTTAGACTGCCTGAGCGCGCAAGAATGGTATTTGTGCTTTATGCAGTAGAAGGTTACAGGCATGAGGAAATTGCAACCCTGTTAGGTATGGCGGTAGGCTCTAGTAAGGCGCAATATCATCGTGCAAGGCAATTATTAAAGCAGTGGTATGAAAATGAGTAAAACAAATTTTGATGACTACTTAAATGAGTCTTTAACCCAGTTAGATAAAAATATTCCACCAAAAAAAGAACTGTGGAATGGGATTGAGCGCGCAATAATAGCTAATGATCAGCCCACTATTAATACTAATCAATATTGGCCAAAGCTCACCGCCATTGCTGCATGTTTTACCGCGGTTTTGGTCAGCACAGTATTGTTATTTAAAGTACCAGAGGCAAATACTGCAGTGGCAATGAGTGAGTTTTTTACTAAACAAAAACAAAGTTTACTAGTGCAATATCAAAGCCAAGCAGCATTGACCGACAATTGGCAAGTACAGTTACAAGAACTTGAAGATGCAGAGCAAGCAATAAAGCAAACTCTTGAAAATGAACCGAAAAACAAGGCGCTATTGTCTATGTTAGCGCAAGTTTATCAACAACAACTCGACTTAATTAACAAGGTGCATGCACCGCGTTGGCAACACATCTAGGAGAAATAAATGAAAGCAATAATATTAGGGATCGCTTTATTACCCATGGCCGTATTTGCTGGTGAAAAAATAGATCAGCAAATTGAGGTACCCAATGCTGGGGTGATCCACATTGAAAACCAGCGTGGTGATATTAAAGTGACAGGTTGGGATAAAAATCAATTTAAAGTAACCGGTGAACTTGATGATAAGGCACAAGGCTACACACTTAAAACACAGGGTAATAAAACCCAGTTTATTGTGAAAATGCCTGAACTTTCTAATTGGGATAATAACAACAATGGCTCAACGCTCACTATTTTTATGCCAAAGAGTAGTGCGCTAGAATTTGTGGGTGTTAATGCATCTATAACGGCCAAAGAGTTACAAAAAGGTACTGAAATTGATGTAGTTAATGGGGCTATTACAGTAAACGATCTTAATGGCGATATTAAGCTGACCACTGTAAATGGTGACATCAAGGCAAAAGCACTTAATGGTAAAGTTCAGTTTGAAACTGTTAATGGTTCGATTGATGATCAGCAATCTAGCGGTGAAGTTCGTTTTAGTGCGGTTAATGGCGATATTACATCAAACTCGACGGCCAATGATATTCGCTTAGAAAACGTAAATGGCGATATTAACTTTAATTTCGATGCAATTAAAGAGTTACAAATAAGCACCGTTAATGGCGAAGTTAAGGTACAAATTAACCGCCTTCTGAGTGATGCTGATGTGAGTTTTGAATCTGTTAGTGGTAACGCTGCGTTTTATTTCCCTGCTGATTTATCAGCACAATTTGAGGTGGAAGCACACGCTGGCGGTAAAATTGACAACCAGTTAACTAACGATCAAGTACAAAAAGCCAAATATGGCCCAGCAAGTGGAATTAAGTTTAATACTAATGGCACTGATGCTAGCGTAGAGATGAATACTATTAGCGGTGATATCGAACTTAAACGTCAATAATTAGCTATTTTATTTCAAGTAACAAAAAGCAGGAAAAGATTTCCTGCTTTGCTATTTGCACAGCCCCGCCAAGTCGATAGAATAGAGCTATTCAATTTTAGTACTGTGAAGTTATGGCCAAACCAGATAAGCAAGTCGACACTCTTAAAGTTCCTCCCCATTCAATAGAAGCTGAACAATCTGTTTTAGGTGGTTTGATGCTTGATAACCAAGCATTTGATCGCGTAGCTGAACTTGTTGTGGCGCAGGATTTTTATACCCGTACCCATAAGCTTATTTTTGAGGCGATGACGGCTCTTGCTGAAATTGGTGATCCGATTGACTTAATCACAATTTCTGAGAGTTTAG
The DNA here is from genome assembly GCF_013394165.1 of Pseudoalteromonas sp. Scap06. Taxonomy (NCBI): domain Bacteria; kingdom Pseudomonadati; phylum Pseudomonadota; class Gammaproteobacteria; order Alteromonadales; family Pseudoalteromonadaceae; genus Pseudoalteromonas; species Pseudoalteromonas sp. Scap06. Next base: position 697,824 of record NZ_CP041330.1, read on the forward strand.
AAAAAAATAACCAGTTGTCAGGTATTGGTGGATTCGCGTATTTAGCCGAAATAGCAAAAAACACCCCAAGTGCTGCCAATATTGACGCTTACGCAAGTATTGTTCGCGAGCGCGCCGTTGTTCGCGAAATGATTGGTGTTGCCAATGAAATAGCCGAAGCGGGTTTTAATCCTGAAGGGCGTACTAGCCACGACTTACTTGATTTTGCTGAAAGTAAAGTATTTAAAATTGCTGAGCAGCGTACAAAAAGTAGTGAAGGCCCACAAAGCATTCACAACATACTTGAAAAAACCGTTGATAAAATAGAAGAGCTTTACCAGTCACCACAAGATGGTGTGACCGGTGTGAGCACGGGGTATGCTGATCTTGATAAAATGACTACAGGTTTGCAGCCATCTGATTTAATTATTGTGGCAGCGCGTCCATCAATGGGTAAAACCACTTTTGCTATGAACCTTGCTGAACATGCCGCAATGACTCAAGACAAGCCAGTGCTTATTTACTCTCTAGAGATGCCCTCTGAACAAATTATGATGAGGATGCTGGCGTCCCTTGGCCGAATTAACCAAACTAAAGTACGTACTGGTCAGCTAGATGACGATGACTGGGCGCGCCTTTCATCAACCATGGGATTACTCATGGAAAAAGGCAAAATGTACGTTGATGATGCCTCAGGCTTAACACCTACCGATGTTCGCTCACGTGCACGTCGTATAGCACGTGATCATGGTGGTATCAGTATGATCATGGTCGATTACCTGCAATTAATGCGTGTACCTAGCTTGTCAGATAACCGTACCTTAGAAATTGCCGAAATTTCACGCTCACTCAAAGCATTAGCAAAAGAGTTGCAGTGTCCGGTTGTTGCTCTATCGCAGCTTAACCGTACTCTAGAGCAACGTGCTGATAAACGTCCAATTAACTCAGATTTACGTGAGTCGGGCTCTATTGAGCAAGATGCCGATTTGATCATGTTTATTTATCGTGATGAAGTATACAACGAAGACAGTACTGAAAAAGGTATTGCCGAAATTATTATCGGTAAACAGCGTAACGGTCCGATTGGTAAAGTGCGCCTAACCTTCCAAGGTCAATTCTCTCGCTTTGATAATTACGCGGGGCCTGCTGTAGATGATGATTACTAATGCGCTTAGCCACTGCTGAAATTAATTTAACCGCGCTTGAACATAACCTAGCACAGGTAAAACGCTTTGCGCCCAATAGTAAAGTAATAGCCGTACTTAAAGCGAATGCTTATGGGCATGGTTTAGTCACTATTGCGCAACACTTAAATGAAGCAGATGCATTTGCGGTTGCGCGTATAGATGAAGCGTTAGCGCTGCGTGCAGGTGGCCTTACAAAACCGATTGTGTTGCTAGAAGGCTTTTTTCATCAAGAAGACTTACCTATTTTACTGGCGAATAATTTTCAAACCATTATTCATGATGAGATACAGCTGAAAATGCTGGAAAGTGCGCAGCTAGATGCGCCTTTAAATTGCTGGTTAAAAATAAATACCGGGATGCATCGCTTAGGTATTGCGCCTGAGCAGTTTGATATGTTTTATCAGCGACTACAAGCCAGCCCAAATGCACAAAACAAAATAAATTTAATGACTCACTTTGCCTGTGCCGATGATGTAAAAAATACTAAAACAGTGCAGCAAATAAGTTTGTTCGATAATTTAACCCAAGAGGTTGATCAAGCCCATTGTTTATCAAACTCTGCGGGAATTATAGCGTGGCCAAGTGGTCATGGTGATTGGGTTAGACCCGGGCTAATGCTTTACGGTGTATCGCCTATGGCCAATCACACAGGTAAAGATCATCAATTAAAGCCTGTAATGCGCTTAACCACTAAGGTAATAGCTGTGCGCAATGTAGGGGCACATGAACAAGTAGGTTATGGCGGCCGCTGGCATAGTGATAAGCCTACGATGTTGGCTGTGGTTGCACTGGGCTATGGTGATGGTTATCCGCGTCATGCAAAAGAAGGCACACCCGTGATTATTAATGGGCATCGTTACGGTATTGTGGGTAGTGTAGCCATGGACATGATCACCCTTGATATAGGTAATAACGAGCACAACGTTCAGGTGGGTGATGAGGTGATTATGTGGGGACCGGAGTTACCAGTAGAAGAGATTGCACAATGTGCTGATACTATATCTTACGAGTTATTGTGTAATATTACACCACGCGTAAGTTATGAGTACCAGCGCTAATATTTACTTTAAAAATACCCAGTAGGTTTACATTACTAGAATGATCGTGATGCTCACTTAATCGGTATCGTTACTCTTTTATAAAGTAAATATCGCTAAAGCCCATACGTGCAAACTCTTGGTCGCGAAAATTGCGTACCGCCGATGAACCTTTAGAGGTCATTTCAATTTGGCGTACCATGTTTAAGTAATTAGTTAAATCGATACCCTCAGCAGCCGCAATAGCCTGATACATATCGTGGTATTTATCTTTTGCGAAGTTAATTTCGCGCGGTTGATTTTTAAAAGTATAGGTAATTCTGCGTGCCATAATAAGCTCAGTTATATTGAGTGTTAGTGTAATTTTACACTGTATTTAAGTTGCGTTGAATGATTAGTTGAAATCAAATAATTAAAAAGTTGAGTTTGAAATGAAATTATCAGTAGAGATCAGTAAATACCCGCTTCATCAAGATTATATTCCTTTTATTAAAGGCTTTATCGACAGAGTAAATGCCTATGAAGAGCTCAAAGTGATCACGAATACCATGTCGACTCAAATATTTGGTGATTATGACTTAGTAATGCAAGTGATCAGTACAGAGATTAAACATTCATACGAGCAATATGGTAAAGCTATCTTTGTGTGTAAATTTATCTCGGGCGATTTATCTCCCGAATAGCCTCCTAACAAATACGGTCGTTTTATAATGATGGATTTTATAACGCAAATACTGAGTGGTTTCACTGCCATGTCGCATTGGGAGTATATTGCGGTGGCTTTATCAATGGCGTATTTATTATTAGCCATAAAAGAGAATTTATGGTGCTGGCCTGCGGCTTTTTTTAGTACGCTTATTTATACCATAATGTATTGGAATGGCGCGTTGCTAATGGAGTCATTACTGAACTTTTATTACATGTACATGGCTGTGTTTGGGTGGGTTGTGTGGCGAAAAGGTAAAGCTAATCAAGCGCAACGTTTGATTACATCGTGGCCTGTGAACCGACATATCATTTTAATAGTATTAACCACGCTAGCGTCATTAGCGATTGGTTACGTGATGCAAAATTACACCCATGCAGACTTTGCTTATCTGGATAGTTTTACTACCTGCTTTGCAGTAGTCACCACTTACCTAGTAGCTAAAAAAGTACTCGAAAATTGGTTATATTGGATAGTGATTGATGCTGCATCAATGTATTTGTATTACGAAAAAGGTTATTACCCAACACTCGTGCTTTTTATATTTTATACCGTTATGGCAGCGTGGGGGTTTAAAACGTGGTACGAAGAGTATGAGCAAAGCCAAGCAAAACCAATGGCGCAGCTATAATTCATGAAACAGCATTCTCAGTTAGTTAATATTTGTAGTGCGTTTTTAGCACCTAGCAAAATAACCTCAACAGAGTATTTGGTTAATGGTTTAAGTAACGATAACTTTTTAATACGTACTGATTCCCAATCTTACTTATTAAAATGTTATCAATCATGTTGGCCAGAAGTCGCGCTAAATGCTCAATATGAGCTTAGTAAGCAGCAAGTTTGCCCTGCACCTATTTGGCTCGATAAACAAAATAAGCGAGCGGCTTTTACTTATGTAGAGGGAGAGGTTGCAGAGTCTTATTTAGCTATGCCGCTATTGGCTAAGCTGGCTAAAGTGCACGCTTATACAACTGATACTCAAACGATGGATATTGCATCACAATTGCAAGCCTATCGGCATTTATTGGTGTTTAAACAGTTTGATAAGTACTTAAATAAAGTACTGGAAAGCATTGCCAATATGCCCATAGAACACGGCTTTTGCCATAATGATTTAGTAAAAGAAAATATAATCGTTAACCCAAAAGGCGTCTATTTAATTGACTTTGAATACGCACAAACTAACGATGTTTATTTTGATCTTGCTGCGCTAGCCGTTAGTTTTAACTTAGATAGTTCAGCTAAACAGGCTTTGCTTAAAAGTTATCAAGTATACACGGCATCAAAGCTATTTTACTTATCTATGCACAAGCTTGAGTGTTACCAAGTAGTTTATTTGCTGTTATGTATAGGCTGGTATGAGCAACGCGCCATCAACAACAAAGTTGTTGAATTGCGCGCGCAATTGGATGAGCTTTTAGCATCAATGGGGAGTTAAAGCCCACCAAATCGAGCTGCTAGCTCTTTATATTTAGCTACTTCATCGGAGTCATATTGTGGTTCGCCATTAGCATCTTCACTTTTGGCAATAAGTAAGCTTTCGCGTGTTAAGCGTTTAACTCGCTCGACTTTAACTCCTAAAAACTCAGCAACTTGTTCTGTTGACATTAACTTCATAATTACTTCCTCATGTTTAAATCTATCCGTTCAGTGACAATAATAGATAATATGTATCTAAAGCGTTACTGTTTTTTTATAGAATATAAATAAATAGCGCTTTTTTCGCCTTTTGTTAAGTGATTAGTTTAAATTATAGACATGTAAACGCAACATGCTGGTATTTATACCAAGATGCCTTTATCATTGCGCATGCTAAAGCATTGATATCGCGAGTTGATGTGGCGGCAACAAATGTGCTCTCGTGGTGAAATGGATATCACGTGGCCCTCCGGAGGCTGAGTTGTAGGTTCGATCCCTACCGAGAGCGCCATTTGCGTTTACTTTTTACTCCCCTTAAAAACCATTAAAGCTATTTAAACTAGCTTGCTATTTTTATTCTTCGTTAAATAATAATGCTTGTAGCAATCTAATTTACACCGTTAGGCGTATATTCAGTGCTGTGTTTTTAGTTTAGTATTAACAGTCGCAAGATTGTTAGTATTAATGATTTATTATTACCCTAAAATCAAAAGCTAGACTTTTATAGCCAAATAATGCTATTAAAGTAAATATCCCTTAATTATAGAACCCCTCACATTTATGTTAGTTACCTTACCTATATCAGAGCTCATTCCCGGCATGTACGTAAATAGCGTGACGAAGCAGCAGGAGAGTGTGGATGGTATAAAAATTAAAACCAGCGGTTTGGTACGTGATAAATCTATAATTCAGCGTTTAATCACTGAAGGAGTGCTAGAGCTTCTTATTGATTTTACGAAAAGTGATGTGGCTGTACCGGCTAAATATAAAGAAAAAGAAAAACCACAAGCCGCTGCTACAAATCAAGACAAGCCCGCCAGTAAAAAGCGAGTTGTCAGCTTGCAACAAGAGTTTGCCAAAGCCAGCGTTAGTTATGATGCCCACAACAGAAAACTACAAAGTATTTTTGGTGATTTAACCTCAGGTTTGTCTCTGAATACTGATGCGCTTAATGAGATAAGTAATGAAATAGTTAGCTCTGTATTTCGCAATGAACATGCTATGACTATTTTAACTCGCATAAAAGATAAACATAGCTATAACTGGCGTCATATGATCAATTGCACCATATTTACAGCGGTATTCGCTAAGTATTTAGGGTATAAACGCGAAGTGGTTCAGGAGCTTGCTATGGGGGCACTGATGCATGACTTAGGGCAGGCTAAATTACCTCAAGGAATATTCTCAAAGCCTGGCAAAGTTACGGGTAATGAGATGACGGCAATAAAAAAGCATGTTGCACAATGCTTAGGGTTATTAAAAGGTGAGAAAGGTATCACCACTTTAATGCTGGATATGATTGTAAATCATCATGAGCGCCTTGATGGTTCTGGTTATCCTCGAGGAGTCGATGACAGCAAAATAAGTCGTCCTGCTCGGATTTTAGCGATTGTTGACGTATACGATGCACTCACAGCAGACAGGCCGCATCAAGAAGGGGACGAGCCTATAAATGCACTGCGTTATTTGTTGGCAAACAAACAGCTATTTGATGCAGAGTTAGTACAGCTATTTATAAAGTGCTTAGGTGTTCACCCTGTGGGTACTATTGTTAAGTTAACCAATGAGCGTTTGGCCTTGGTCCTAGAGGGCAATCATTCAAACCCAATTAAACCTAAAGTTAAGCTTTTTTATAACGCAAAACATAACCATCATGTTACCGCAAAAGATATTGATTTGAGCTTAAATAATGATGAAGTAAAAATACAAGCAAGTGTAAAACCTGCTGATTATAAAATTAACTTGCCTCGACTTTTAAAAGAGCATCTACTGCTTTAGTCTTTTGGCATCGTCTTTTTCTGTTTGTTTTAGCAGAAATATACCCACCTAAAAAGCAATTACCCATTAACGTTATCCACAATAACGTACCTAATTCTACATGCAGTGCTAAGCAGCAAAAAACCAAAGAAATAATCGCCATACTAATGGCTGCTAACCAATAGTGATTGACTGGGTTGTCACATTTACCTGCCTGCGTACACGCGCAATAATTTGCTTTATAAAAAAAATAAACACTTATACCGCAAAAAATAAGCGCTGTAACAATAAGTAAAATGATCACTGTCTTCTCCCTTGGTGACTTTATTGGCAGTGTAAATTGCAACGCAAGGTAAGTCAATGCAAATGAGAATTAATAGCATTAGAGTATATACTCTAATACCATACTTCTGCTCCGATGAGTTTTAAATAGTTGTTAAAATGTAGTTAAAAAACGTGTTTTTTGATGTTTTTTAACGTTTTATTAGAGTTTTTTATAAAAAATTAAGGTAGTGTACGCGGGTTTGAAATCCTAATAACAACACACATAGCTATCCAAACAGTGAGTTTGGCTAAGGACACAACAATGAAATTTACTAAAACTCTTATTGCGGCATCGCTGGCATTTGTTTCAGCTGATACCTTTGCAGCGGCTTTTCAGCTTGCTGAACAAAACGTATCTGGTTTAGGCCGCGCATACGCAGGTGAAGCGTCTGTAGCAGACGATGCGTCTGTGGTTGCACGTAACCCAGCATTAATGACGTTGTTTAAAGAGAAGCAACTTAGTGTTGCAGCTATGGCTGTAATTCCTGACGTGAGCCTTGAAGGTACAGGTAATGTCTACGGTTTAGATAACAGCGTACTAGATGATGACAGCATCGCACCGAGCGCGATTATTCCTGCTGGTTATTTCACTATGCCAGTAAATGATAAAGTATCAGTTGGTTTTGGTGCATTTTCTAACTTTGGCTTAGCAACTGAGTTTAACGATGATTACGCAGCTGGCCAAATTGCCGGTGAAACTGAAATTGTTACGGTAAACATGAACGCAAGCGTTGCTTATAAAGTTTCAGAGCAGTTTAGCTTTGGTATTGGTTTAAATGCAATTTATGCAGAAGCGAAGATTATTCGTAAGTTTGGTGTTGTACCTCCAGTAAACCCTGCTATTGCATCTATTCCTGCAAGTGCTGATGCTGTTCACCTTGAAGGTGATGACATGGGTTACGGCTTAAACGTTGGTTTAATGTACCAATTAGATGAAAATAGCCGCTTTGGTTTTAATTACCGTACAGAAACAGATATTACTTTTGAAGGTGAGTACTCGAATGAACTACCTTCATTTATTCCAGGTGGGTTAAACGGTCAAGTTGAATTACCTGGCTCAGTTGAAATTACATTACCAGCAATTGCTGAGTTCTCTGGTTCTCACCAATTAGATAAAAAACTAGGCGTTCACTACAGCGTATTGTGGACAGGTTGGAGCAGCTTTGATTCATTAGAAGCACAAGTTACTGCACCTACAGGTGGTAAGTTCAGCGCGTTTGAAAAAACAGAAGATTTCTCTGATGCACTGCGCTACTCAATCGGTACTGATTACCAGTACAGTGAAAACTTAATGCTTCGTGCTGGTTTTGCGTTTGATGAATCACCAGTATCACAACAGCATTTATCAATTTCTATCCCTGATACAGACCGTTTTTGGTTCTCGTTTGGTGGTAACTATGCGATCGATGAAAACTCAAATGTTGATTTAGGTGTGAGCGTATTACGTGGTAAAACACAAAACTTTACTGAAAAAGTAGAAAGCGAAACATTACCACAGCAATGGTCTTTTGAATCAAAAGGTCATGCAGTATTATTAGGTGCTCAGTATAACTACACATTCTAATTCTGCCTAGAGCCTAGAGCCTAGAGCCTAGAGCCTAGACACAAAAAAGCCGCTTACTTCAAATGAAGTAAGCGGCTTTTTTATACTTATAAATTAACTGTTTACGAATGGCATAAGCCATTCGTACTGGTTTAATTATAAGCTTTCTATTTTAACTTTTTGCTCTAGTAGCTTAGTTTTAGCATCGGTAAATTCAGCTAGCTTAGCATTTTCTTTAGCAAGTACCGCTTCAGGTGCATTGTTAACAAACTTTTCGTTAGCCAGTTTATTTTGCACTTGCGCTAGGCCTTTCTCTGCTTTTTCAAGTTGCTTGTTGATACGTGCAAGCTCAGCTTCCACATCAATTAAGCCCGCCATTGGGATCATAATCTCAAGGTTGCCAACATAAGAGGTTGCACACGCTGGGGCATCGTCTTTGTTTTCAAGCAGAGTAAATGCTTCAAGCTTAGCGAGTGACGCTAAAAACGATTCATTTTCGTTAATACGGCGCACATCATCGCTTGATGCGTTAGCCAGTAAAACGCTAAGTGGTTTACTTGGGCTGATATCCATTTCACCACGAATATTACGAATCGCTAAAATGAATTGCTTAACCCACTCTAAATCGTCCATTGCTTGTGCATCAACATTGGCTTGATTATAAACAGGGAAACCCTGAACCATAATACTGGTACCCGCTGTTTCAAGGCCAGCAAGTGGTGCAACACGTTGCCAAATCGTTTCAGTGATGTAAGGCATCATTGGGTGCATTAAGCGTAATAAGCTTTCAAGTACCGTAATAAGTGTATGACGTGTACCGCGTTGCTGTGCTTCATTGCCTTTAAATAGTACCGGCTTTGTCAGTTCTAAGTACCAATCGCAGAACTGATTCCAGGTGAATTCATACAGCGTGTTCGCTGCTAAATCAAAACGGTAGTTATCAAGGTGCTCAGTGTAGGTTTTAACCGTGGCTTCATATTGGCCTAAAATCCAACGATCAGCTAACGAGTACTGTTTTTCGCTCTCGTTAAAGCCACAGTCTTGCTCTTCTGTGTTCATTAATACGTAACGGCTTGCGTTCCATAATTTGTTACAGAAGTTACGGTAGCCTTCAAGGCGGTTCATATCCCAGTTTATATCACGACCAGTTGAAGCCATGGCTGCTAGGGTAAAGCGCAGTGCGTCGGTACCGTGTGCTTCAATACCGTTTGCAAATACTTTGCGGGTATCTTTTTCAATTTTAGCGGCAAGTTTAGGCTGCATCATGTTACCAGTACGCTTTTGTACTAAGTCTTCAAGGCCAATGCCGTCAATCATATCAAGTGGGTCAAGTACGTTACCTTTAGACTTCGACATTTTATCGCCGTTATCGTCACGTATTAAGCCAGTTACATACACGGTTTTAAAAGGAACTTGTGGTTTGCCGTTTTCATCCTTTATAAAGTGCAGCGTCATCATGATCATACGTGCAACCCAGAAGAAAATGATATCAAAACCGGTTACCAACACGTCAGATGGGTGGAAGGTTTTTAAGTCATCGGTATTTTCTGGCCAACCTTGGGTTGAGAAGGTCCACAGTGCTGATGAGAACCACGTATCAAGAACGTCTTCGTCTTGGCTAAGCGCTACGCTATCTGCAATATTGTTATCGCGGCGTACTTCTGCTTCATCACGACCAACGTATACGTTGCCTTCGCTGTCGTACCAAGCTGGAATACGGTGACCCCACCAAAGCTGGCGTGAAATACACCAGTCTTGTACGTCATTCATCCACGAAAAGTACATGTTTTCGTATTGCTTAGGTACAAATTGGATGTCGCCGTTTTTAACTGCGTCTTTTGCAGGTTCAGCAAGTGGTGCAACACGTACATACCATTGGTCAGTAAGTAGTGGTTCAATAACAACACCAGAGCGGTCACCGTAAGGAACGGTTAGGCCATGGTCTTCAATTTTTTCAAGTAGGCCTAGCTCTTCAAATTCAGCAATAATCGCTTTACGTGCGTCAAAACGGTCCAGGCCATGTAAGCGCTCAGGAATTGGCGCATCAAATTCAAGTTCTTTACCATCAAAGGTGTATGTTTCACCTTGGGTTAAAATAGCCGCGTCTTTGTCGAAGATATTAATCATCGGCATCTTGTGGCGCTTACCAACTTCGTTATCGTTAAAGTCGTGCGCAGGGGTTATTTTTACACAGCCCGTACCTTTGTCTTTATCGGCATGTTCATCGGCAACAATTTTAATACGACGATTAACAATCGGTAGTAAAATCTCTTTACCGATTAGGTCTTGGTAGCGCTCGTCATCTGGGTTTACTGCCACACCTGAGTCACCCAACATAGTTTCTGGGCGCGTAGTGGCTACAACAATATAGTCTTTACCGTCTTGCGTTTTTACGCCATCAGCCAGTGGGTAACGTAAGTTCCACATATGGCCTTGTTTGTCTTTGTTTTCTACTTCAAGATCAGAAATCGCAGTGTGTAACTTTGGATCCCAGTTTACTAGGCGTTTACCACGGTAAATTAGGTTTTCTTTATGAAGGCGTACAAATACTTCTTTAACAGCTTCTGATAGGCCATCGTCCATAGTAAAACGTTCACGGTCCCAATCAACAGAAGCACCTAAGCGGCGAAGTTGTTTAGTGATTGTGCCACCAGACTCGTTTTTCCATTCCCAAATTTTATCGATAAATGTATCACGGCCTAAATCGTGGCGTGTTTTACCCTCTTCTGCCGCAAGCTTTCGCTCTACTAGCATTTGCGTGGCAATACCTGCGTGGTCAGTACCTACTTGCCATAATGTATTGTTACCTTGCATACGTTTAAAGCGCGTTAAGGTATCCATGATGGTATCTTGGAAAGCGTGGCCCATGTGTAAGCTACCCGTGACATTTGGCGGCGGGATCATAATTGAATATGGGGTGCCTTGGCCAGATGGCTTAAAGTAGCCTTTTTGTTCCCAGTCTTGATATAGAGACTGTTCAATATCTTGCGGATTGTAGGTTTTATCCATTACACAGAACCTTAAATAAGTACTTAAATTAGTTAGTTAGCTTTGTACGCAGTGAGCGTTAGCGATTAATATCTTGCGTGGTGATATTGGCACCGAGTTGGCGTAGTTTTTTAAAGCGCTCACGAGCGGCTTGTTTGGCTACGGGCTCTACGGGTACAAAATCAAAAACTTGGTTAAACCGACGAATAAAATCCGGTAAGTGATTGGCCAAGTTAATTAATACTTTACGATTACCAACAGGTGGTGTTGTGCCAATTTCTACAGGTGCGCCGCCTTTTGGGCCTTCACCTTGTAAATTGTGGGGCACAAAACTGTCGGCATCAAATGTCCAAATAGTTTCGTCAATGCTGTTGGCGGTTGCTTCGCTGTCTACAAAAATAAATACGCGTTGACCAAGCCGATACTGTTGCCCAGCTATTTGAGCTGCTAAAGCAAAGTGATCATCGGCTTTAGCTAATGACTCATCTTGTTGCTTTAAAATGAAAAACTGGGCATTCATGTTCATTGTATCGGGATTTCCCATGACATTGATTGTGCTGTTATTAAATACACACAAATTAAGAAGGGGATTTTGCCATATAACGGGGTTTGCTTCAATTAATACCCAATAAATAAGGCGCTTTAAAAGCGCCTTATTTTATACTCTATATTGGGCTGTGAAGCCTTTTACAGGTTTGTTAGTCTTGGGTTGCTTCGCTAATGCCTGCTCGGTTTAATAAATACTGAGTTAGCATAGGTACAGGGCGACCCGTTGCGCCTTTTTTAGCGCCGCTGCGCCATGCCGTACCGGCAATATCTAAATGTGCCCAGTTATACTTTTTAGTAAATTTAGATAAGAAACAGGCCGCAGTAATAGTACCTGCAGCTCGGCCACCTAAGTTAGTAAAGTCGGCAAATGGGCTTTCTAGTTGATCTTGATAATCATCCCATAATGGCAGTTGCCATGCACGATCGCCACTTTGCTCAGACGCTTTTAATAAATCATGCGCCAGTGGATTATGGTTTGCTAATAAACCCGTAGCGTGGGCACCTAAAGCAACAATACATGCACCGGTTAATGTAGCAACATCAATCACGGTTTCTGGTTCAAAACGCTCAACATAGGTTAGCGCGTCACATAACACTAAACGGCCTTCGGCATCAGTATTAAGTACTTCAACCGTTTGCCCAGACATAGTGGTTAAAATATCACCTGGGCGATAGGCGTTTGAGCTTGGCATGTTTTCACAACCGGCTAAAACGCCAATTACGTTTATAGGTAGCTGCATTTGTGCAAGCGAGCGCATAGCACCAATAACACCAGCAGCGCCACCCATGTCGTATTTCATTTCATCCATGCCTTCGCCTGGTTTTAATGAAATACCGCCTGAGTCAAAGGTTAAGCCTTTACCAACTAACACGATAGGCGCTTGGTCATCGCCTGCGCCTTTGTAGTTAATTATCGACATAACCGATTCGTTATCACTACCACGACCAACTGCTAGGTATGAGTTCATACCTAGTTCTGCCATTTTATCTTCGCCAATCAGTTCAACAGTGATGTTGTCAAAATTAGTCTCAAGTTCTTTGGCTTGCTCGCCAAGATACGCTGGATTACAAATATTAGGCGGCATATTGGCAACGTCTTTGCACAATTTGCTACCAGCAGCAATCGCTAGGCCATGCTCAATGGCACTTTCACCTATAGTCAGTTCGCGGCGCGTAGGAACGTTAAATACCATTTTACGCAGTGGACGACGTGGGTCTACTTTCTTACTTTTTAGCTGATTGAAGGTGTATAAACAGTCTTGGGTTGTTTCTACCGCTTGACGCACTTTCCAATAGGTATCACGGCCTTTAACGTGTTGCTCAGTTAAAAAGCACACTGCTTCCATCGAGCCTGTTTCGTTTAAGGTGTTGATAGTTTTAGAAATAATTTGTTTATATTGTTTATCGTCTAGTTCGCGTTCTTTACCGCAGCCAACGAGTAGAATACGTTCGCTTAAAATATTGGGTACATGGTGTAATAGTAGTACTTGCCCAGGCTTACCTTCTAAGTCGCCACGGCGTAATAAATTTGAGATATAACCATCGCTGATTTTATCAAGTTGTTCACCAATGGGGGATAACCTGCGTGGTTCGTATACGCCAACAACAATACATGCACTGCGCTGTTTTTCTGGGCTACCACTTTTTACGTTGAATTCCATTGTCACTCCTGATTTTGAGTCATCTATAGAAGCTAAGTTGGGACTAAAAATGTGTTTTCTAGTCTTTTTACCTAAATTTTTAGGTCTAGCGCTAATATTAGTAGATTTTACTCGACTCTTACTGTGTATTTGAACTTTATATGCTTAAGGGTTACTAATGCAACATTATATCGTGATGTTAGGTAGGATAATTAATATTGATGGCTTATAATGTGTGCTTAATACTCATTTAAAATGAGTGAATTAACTCGTTCACTCATTGTTTTTTATTACTATATTGAAATTCCATGTTTAACAGGGGCGAATGTTGCTAATTTTCCGTTATTTGACCACTGAGGTTTTTAAATCGCAGGTCGCCGTATTTTTAACTTTAATGACCATATTTTTGTCGCAAAAGTTTGTTGTCATTCTTGGTGATGCCTCAGAAGGGAGTATCCCAGCAAAGCTTGTGTTTGCCATGATTGCGCTTAAATTACCGCAGTTAGCATCATTAATTTTGCCTCTGAGCTTATTTTTAGGGATTATTTTAGCTTATAGCCGTATTTACGCTGACAGTGAAATGACTGTACTTAAAGCCTGTGGCGTGAGTGAGTGGTATGTAGTGCGTATTACGCTAATTTCAAGTGTCATCTTAGCGTTATTGGCGGCGGTGCTTACCCTGTATATTGCACCGTGGGCAAGCGAACAAGAATACCAACTTAAAGAACAAGCCAAGGCTGATGCTGGTTTATCTGCACTTCGAGCTGGGCGTTTTCAGCAAACCGGTAACGAAAAAGCTGTGGTATTTATTCATAATATTGAAAATAGCGGCAAAGAGCTCAACAAAGTTTTTGTGGCACAACTCCCCGATAGCGAAAAAGGCGACTTAGCGCGATTAGTTTATGCAGAGCAAGGTGTTGTTATTGAAGCACAGAATGGTGAACAGCAGTTAGTACTTACTGATGGTAAACGTTACGAGACCGATGGCGAAGCGCCTTCACTTAACTTAACTGAGTTTGATGGCTACAGCGTACAAATTCGCGAACAAGAAATAGAACATCAACGTCGTAAGTTAGAAGCCGTGCCAACTCGTGAATTAATAACCATTAATACCCCAGAAGCAATTGCACAGTGGCAATGGCGTTTAGCTATTCCGTTATCTATTCCATTATTAACTTTACTTGCAGTACCCCTGAGCGTTGTTAATCCACGCCAAGGTAAATTTGCTAAATTAGTACCGGCTTTGAGCTTATATTTAGGGTATTTCATTTTACTTAATGCAGCTAAGTTTGCGGTAGAAGATGGTAAAATTCCGCCTTCTATTGGTCTGTGGTGGATTCACTTAAGTGCATTATTTATTGGTAGTTTATTAATTATTAGGGGTCGTCCATTAGGTGCTTGGCTGAAAGCTGTTGTTACTAAACGGGAGCAACACGTATGATGAAAACGCTTGATTGGTATTTAGGTCGCAGTATTATGCAAACCACTGGGTTTGCACTAATGGTGCTGGTGGGGATCAGTACTTTAATTAAATTTATAGAGCAGCTTAAATCGGTTGGCCGAGGTAGTTACGACATTATGACCGCCTTGCTATATACAATTTATAGTATGCCTGGCGATTTAGTGGTGTTTTTCCCGATGGCGGCACTTATTGGTGGCTTAACTGGGTTAGGTGCTTTGGCCTCTAATAGTGAGCTGGTAGTGATGCAAGCCGCGGGTATGTCGCGTTTACAAATTATTGGCTCGGTAATGAAAACCGCTATTTTTATGGCCCTGTGCGTAATGGCATTAGGGGAGTGGGGAGCGCCCGCCGCTCAGTTGCATGCAAAGGAAATGCGTAACCAAGCTATTCATGGTGGGGATGTATTTAATGCGCAAAAAGGCGTGTGGGCTAAAGACGGCAGTAATTTTATTAATATTGAAGATGTTGACCAAAATGGCATGCTCCGCGGCGTAAATATGTACCACTTCGATAAGTCGTTGCTACTTACACAAATTACTAAAGCAAAAGAAGCAGTAGGGCGTGATAATGGCTGGCTACTGCGCGATGTGAACAAAGTATTGATCAGTGAAGAGCTTATTACCACGGAGCAAGTTACTGAAGAGTTTTACCCATCTCAGCTTACCGGTGAAAAACTTGGCGTGGTTTCAGTAAAACCAGAGTCATTGTCGTTTTCAGGATTGTGGTCATATTTAGCTTATTTGCAGCAAAATGAGCAAGACACCAGTACCTATGATTTAGCGTTATGGCGTAAATTAATGCAGCCAGTGTCTATTGCTGTGATGTTGTTGGTTGCCTTATCGTTTATATTTGGTCCGCTGCGAACCGTAACTATGGGGGCACGAATTATCATGGGAGTGGTAACGGGGATAGTGTTTCACTTAACTAATGAGATATTTGGCCCAGTGGTAATGGTATATCAAATCCCAGCCATTATAGGCGCCGTTCTGCCGAGCATTTTATTTACTGGGTTTGCAGCTTATTTAATGAATAAGCGGGTGTAGCTAGACTTAAAGCTTAAATAAAAACGCGGCCTTTTTTAAAAGTGCCGCGTTTTTTATGCTTTAGCTTGAGGCTATACAAATTCACTAGATTAAGTATTAATCTAGTTCGCGATAAACGCGTTTATTTTCTTCTTTGGTGAGCGTAACTACTTCGGTTTTTGATAAGTAATCTTGCAGTGCTTTTTTATTTTTAAAGTCGACTAATACCACTAAATTCCCTAAACCAAGTAATGCGCTGATACTGCGGATAATAGCTTGTGGCCAGCTAATTAAACTTCCTTGGTTGGTTTGTACTTTTAAGCGCCATGCTCGCATACCAATTGTTTGCCCACTTTTTGTCCAAAAATAACCAAAAAATACCAAGCCAACAAGCACCAGCAGCGAGCTGCGAATACCAGAAAGTAATAGTGAATCCTGAATACGTGCAGATACATCTTCAGCGCCATTAAGGGCAATAACATCAAGGGAAATAAGCCCTTGAATAGCAAATAAATACAATACCACCGTTAGCATCGCAAAAGCGATAATAGCTAATGTGTCGTACACCAATGACGCAAAACGACGCCAAAACCCTGCTCGTGGAAACTCAGCCGACATAAATATACTCTCACTGTTAATGTGCGCGATAGTTTAGCAAATAAGCCGTTAAATACTACCTATTACGCTACGTGCTTAACTCGGTATTGGCTCAAATGTTAATGGTTGCCTAAATGTTAAGCGGTCGATCACGCTGAATACATAAAACGCTTGCCGCTTTGCTCATTGTTTGTATAATGCTAGGCAATGAGATGGGAGAGGGTACATAATCTTTCACTCTTAAGTGGTTTTTCTTTATCTTCTCGTGTTAGAAGGTTAAAGAAAAATGATGCCAGCGTGATGAAATTGGTATACATGGGGGATTCAAAATCCCCTGCCGAAAGGCGTGCCGGTTCAAGTCCGGCCGCTGGTACCACTTTTTATAGCCCCTGCTAGATTTAGCAGGGGTTTTTTTATGTCTTAAATTTGAGTTGCCGGACTTGAGCGGCACGTGAGGTGCCGCTGTTATAAGTAAAAGTCCGGCCGCTGGTACCACTTTTTATAGCCCCGACCAAATTGGTTGGGGTTTTTTTATGCCTAAGATTTGAGTGGCCGGATTTTAATTACAAAAAATGTGTCCAACATTGCTACTTTTATAAGCAGTAGGTTTTGATCTAAACTTGGCCTGTAAACGTTTTGGTTTACCTAACCTTAAGCTCTGCTTGAGATAGGTTTCTTATCCAGAACTAAGGTTAGATAGTAAACACAGGCCTGACTTTAATCGTATTTTTTATTGATATGAGTTAGCTAAGTTGTGCAATGTGTTTTGACTCGGGTATTATATACCTTAACCTCTTGTTGCGAATAAAACATCATGACTCAATTAACCGCAAAACAGAATATTCAAGCCATTGTAAAAGCGATTAAGGCTGAAGAAGCATTACTGCGTAAAAAACACCCGTTATTAATGCATCAAAATACCTTAGGGATGGCTATTTTACTACTCTCTTTAAGTGCGTTAATAGGAATTGGCACGCTGTATTATTTTGCTATTATACCCGCATGGCTATGTATTATTTTAGCGGCGATTGCTACCTCAATTTCTCATGAACTTGAGCACGACTTAATTCATAAACAGTATTTTAGCAACCAACCATTTTTGCATAATTTTATGATGTTAACCGTGTGGCTGATGCGTCCTAATACCATAAGCCCATGGTACCGTCGCAAGATGCATTTACATCATCATAAAACGTCGGGTACTGAGCAAGATTTAGAAGAACGTTTGGTAGGTAATGGTATTAAAAATCCGTTTTTACGTGCCTTAGTAATTATTGATGGATTACTCGGCTTATTAATTAATGCAAAACGTTTTAGTAGAGAAATTAAAGGGTTTAGTTTTTTTAAAGTGTTTAATGCTGGTTTTCCAATTACCACTGCTTATTTTGCTATTTTATACAGTGTGATAGCGTTTCATTTAATCAATTTATTTACCCCAATTGCGGCTAACTCACCGGTATTTCTACTTGATGTAATGAATGTGTTCGAATTTCTAATGGTGGTGCTGATTGTGCCTAACATTGTGCGTTCGAGCTCACTTAATTTTGTTACTTCAAGTATGCATTATTACGGCGGTGTGAATAATATGCTTGAACAAACTCATGTTATTACTAGCCGTTTATTTATACCATTTAATTTATTTTGCTTTAACTTTGGGCATACTCATACTATTCATCATTTTGTGCCGAATCAGCCGTTTTATTTACGACAAATGATCAGTAAAAAAATCCTTGAAGTGATGCGCCAACACGGGGTACGTTTTAATGATTTTGCCAGTATAAAACAAGCGAATTTGTATCAATCATAATGTTAATTTTTATCCAATTATCAATTGATGCTTTGTTAATATTGCCTAGTCTAATGCTAGGCAATGCCTCTAGTAATATCAGGTAAAGTCCATAAAACCGTTTCAAATACCTAGGGTCTACTGACCTTTGCGGATTGAGATTCGTTAAAACTAGAGCAATTCAATCGCGATACGAGGTTTGTAACCTTGTGGGTTCGATAACTGCTCCTGCGTTATTCTACTGGCTTACATCCCTGTAAGAATAAGTGAAAAACGAGCAAAGCTTCCGCGTCTTGCTCATGTTCCTTACCTATACCCATTCAGGCAACAAAGAGTAAATCGCCTCTTAGCATGGCCTTTGGAACAGCTGAAAATTCAACCTTAAAAGATCATCAGAACTTAGTTAATTCATTACTTAAATACATTTTAACTTAGTGCTCAATTGCTCCTACTCAGTGCTTCGCTATGTAATTTAATATCAATTTTTTAATTACTTATTTTTAAAGTTATGGCTTGCCTTATACTCGATTTTTTAACCTTATATTTTTAAGTTATGAATAAAGAAGCACGTTAATCGAATTGAAATATTTCTGTAATATTTAGGTGTTCTAATGCGCTCTGAAACAAAAACGTCATCAAAATGCCATAATCGGCAAGACAAAAATTGAGATTTAAACATGAGTGAATCAAAGCGCAATACGCTATTAATAAAAACGCTTAACTGGGCTGCTATCGCCTTTTTAGTTTATTTAGTCCTAGTAGCCGTTGGCACTGTCAGTGGTGGTTTTAAATTAGCGTCGGGCGGTACTGAGGGAGCAAAAGAAATTTTTGCATTCGCAACCAACCCGTTTATTGCATTATTATTAGGTGCTTTGGCAACGGCTTTAGTGCAATCGTCATCAACGGTTACTTCAGTAATAGTGGGCCTTGTTGCTGGCGGTTTACCGTTAAGTATTGCTATTCCAATGGTGATGGGTGCAAATATTGGTACGACTATTACTAACACCTTAGTGTCTATTGGTCATATTCGCTCTAAAGAAGAGTTTCAACGTGCGTTTGCAGCATCAACGGTTCATGATTTCTTTAATTTATTTGCCGTTATTATATTTTTACCGCTTGAGATAATGTTTGGTTTGCTGCAAAAAATGTCCGCAGCTCTGTCGCACCTATTTATTGGTGATGCCGACTTATCATTAAAGAGCTACAACTTTATTAAACCACTTGTTAAACCTGCTGTGGGTGTAATAAAAGATGCATTTAGCTTCCTAGACACAAAAATGCTAGGTGCAGCGATGGTTATAGCAGGTATTTGTTTGATTTTATTTGCCGTAACTACATTAGGTAAACTACTTAAAAAAGCATTGGTTGGCACTGCAAAAGATATACTGCATGGTGCAATTGGGCGCGGGCCTATCGCGGGTATCACATCAGGTGCAGCGGTAACAGTTATGGTTCAGTCGTCGTCAACCACAACGAGTTTAATGATCCCACTTGCGGGAAGTGGTGTGTTTACTACACGTCAAATCTATCCATTTACGCTAGGGGCTAATATTGGTACAACCATTACCGCTCTATTAGCTGCCACATCAATTACAGGGCCTATGGCTGAAGTGGCGCTAACGATTGCTTTAGTACACGTTATGTTTAATGTATTTGCGGTTGCACTAATTTACGGAATTCCTGTACTACGTGAAATTCCGCTTAAGTTAGCCGAAAAGCTAGCCGAAATTGGTACAAAGAATAAATCAGCTGCATTAGGCTATGTGTTAGGGTCGTTCTTTGTGGTGCCAGGTTTAATTGTACTGGCCGTTAGATAAGCAAATAAATGAATAAAAAGAATGCGCTATATAGCTTATATAGCGCATTTTTTGTTTTACCATTGGTAACTTACAGACAGCATGGCATTACGCGGTTTTCCTGGGAAGTAACGATCGCCAGTAAAACTAGTGTAATCTGCGCGCTGTGCGTAAGCCTTGTTGGTTAGATTTATTATTCGCGCACTCAGTAATAGCTGTGGGCTTATTTGCCATTGGCCGCGCAAGCTTAAAATATCGTGACCTTGATATTCATGTAAGTTTTCAGGGTCGGTAAAATAGCGACTCACATAGTGCCATTGCAGAGCAAGGTTAACACGCTCGTTGGCTTGCCAGTTAAAATCGATATTAGCAACCTTTCGAGGTGCGGTATCAATATCGTTACCTTTAATATTAATACTGCCAATGATTTGATCATTCGAGTACGTATGCTTGGCATAAGTACCTGCGAAGTTAACCGATAAGTGCTGATTAAAGCTATGCGCTAACTCAAGCTCAATGCCGCGATGTCGAGTTTGGCCGTCATTAACAGTAAAAAAGTCACTGTCACGGTAGATGGTATTGTGCTTGCTCATCGCATAAGCCGACAAACCGTAGCGAGTATTGTTGTACACCCCTTTAATACCTAACTCAGCATTATTTGCTATTTCTGCGTCTAAGTCGGCAGTACTTTGCTCGCGTTGTAATTGATAAAGCTCAGCTGCTTGTGGGGCTCTATAGCCTCTTGAAAAGTTAGCGTATAATGTATTGTTAATATTAAGCTGATAGCTCACACCGAGTTTTGGCGAAAGATTACTAAAGCTGTTTTTAGTGCTCTCGGGGCGACTATAACGACAGCCACCAAAACCACATTTACTGCCATCTTCTTTTGTACGCCCTGTAAGCATATTGTTTTGATAGTTATATTGCATATGCTCATAACGTAGACCTGCAGTTATAAGCCAATTATTTAGCTGCCAATCAATAGCGGCAAATGGGGCATATAAGGTGGCATCGACTTGGTAATCGTAATGTTTACCTTGCGGCACTGTGGCCACTAAAAACGCAGAACCTTGAGTTGGTTTATCTTGGGTTTGTAAAAAATCGGCTTGGGTAAACTCACCATCAAAACCAAGCTTTAAGTTGGTATTGTCGTTCACATAATGCTGATAAAGCGATTGTAGCCCAAACCCAGTTTGGCTATTTTTTTCAAGTGGTGTGCCGGGTAAAAAGTGTTTAAAAAAGTCCATACTTTGGTCACGAATATAAGGGGTAACAACTAGAGTGTTTTCTCCTAATTGCCAGCTTGCTTTACTCCAAGCCCTAAACGAGCGAGCTTTTCTAAAGGCGTCGGGATCAAAATTTTGCTGTGCTATATCTTCATCTTTATAGCTTTGAAAACCGCTAATATAACCAGCAGTTTGTTGATCTAAATTAGTATACGTAAGCCCAGAAACTAAGCTTAAGTTGTCATTATTATAGCGATGGCGCACATTTATTTTTTGTTGCTTTACGCTTTCGTCATCTCGATAACCGCTATCATCAGTAAAACTAGCATTAATACCTAGGCCTGAATTATCCATGGCATGGCCTGCACGTAATTTATAGCGAGCATAACCATAAGAGCCATAATCAAAGCCTAGTAAACCACCACCTTGCGTAGTATCAGGGGTAATAACGTTAATTACACCATGCACTGCATTAGAACCATAAAGTGCAGAACCTGGGCCTTTTAATACTTCAATACGCTCTGCCATTTCGCTATGCGCTTCGAATAGTTCATTGATATTACAAAAACCAGCTGCACGAAGAGCTATGCCATCTTCTGCGGTTAAAACACCACCACAAGCGCCCGTTCCAGAAAGTACTTGCGAGCGCAGAGCCGGTAAATACTCTTGGCCATTCCCACGTTGGACATTGGCACCTGCAACGCGTTGTAGCGCTTCCTCTACATGGGTAGGAGCTATAAGCTCAAGCTGTGATTCACTTAATACACTGATCACCAGTGGTAATGGCGTGGAAAGCGCTTCACTACGCGATGCTGTGGTGGTGATACGTTCAATTGATTGCGCGGTATCTTCAGCACACGCACTATTAATTAAACCTAACTGACTGCATAACAATAACGGGGGTAAATAGTAATATTTCATAAATTCCAGCACATCGGCAATTTGATAAGTTTAGGGTAGGGGATTTTGTGAATTGGTTAAAGCACACTCAACCTATAAACCCGATAAGTAATCGATAAAACAATACAAAAAATGCCCGGAAAAACTAAAGTGAGCACTGAGTAATGTTTAAATAGTAATACCCCTACCACTGCGCCGGCTAAAAACCCGGCAATAATTAATACAAAGACCAAGCATTTTCTATTGTCAAAAGCTTCTCCTTTTAGGGCTTTACCAAACATCAAACCCAGATCGGTAAAAATACCTGTTAAGTGAGTGGTTCGCACAACTGCGCCGCTGTAGTTAGTGGCTAAAGCATTTTGTAAGCCGCAGGCCGCAGAAGCGAGTGTAAGTGCGTAAGGGTAAGAATATTGAAGTAGCTGTGCGCTTAACAGCAGTAAAATACCCTCAATAAATAAGAGCGTATCGTAATGGCGGCCTAGCTTAAGTGAACCGCCTGAAAGCATTAAGCCTGTTAATGCCGAGCCAAATATAAAACTCAGTACAATCGCAATTAAAAATAACGCTGCCTTGATGTTGGTAGTAAGTTCAATAGCTAATGAAGTCACCGACCCTGAAACGTGAGAAATTGCTTGCTGTTCAAACCCTAATAAACCTACTGCGTTTACCATACCGGCAATAAAAGCGAGGGTAAACGCACCATATTCGACCCACTTAGGTAGTTTTGTAAACATCCTTTTAGCTCCGGTTTCAGTGTGTAGATTAATCATACACTTAATTAAAGTTAATAAATGAAAAGAGGTTATATTTTTAACATCACAAGCAAGTGATGATCGCTAAATTTAACTTTTGCGTATCAACCAAATTTGGAATTAATATGTTTAACCAAGAACAGCAATCACGCATTATAGAAATGGCATGGGAAGACAGAACGCCATTTGAAGCCATTGAAAATCTGTATGGGCTAAATTACTCTCAATTAGTTAATTTTATGCGGGAGCATATCTCTAGCGGGTCATTTAAAGTATGGCGTAAGCGCCATGCTGGGCGTAAAACTAAACACCTAAAGTTACGCGACCCCGCGATTATGCGCAGTCATTGTAAAACACAGTACAAGCAACGTTAATTTTTCTCATTTCATGTAATGTTCAGGCTTAGCCGTTAATACTCTTCAGTAATGATCACACTGGAGAATCGCCATGAAATCACTAATCAGTATTTTAGTAATGGTTTTTGCGCTAACGGCAACAAACGCATTTGCTGTACCACACAAAGACAAACATGCAGGCAAGCATGCGAATAAACACGCAAACAAGCATCACTGGAAAAAGCAAAAATATAACCAATACAATAATAAAAAATGGCTTTCTAAGAAACAAGCCAAGCAGTTAATTCGTCAAGGGTGGACTCCACCAGGGTGGCACAGATCTTATCATCAAGGTGATATCCTTGGGCATGACATTTATAAGCGTGCTAGAGTAATAGACCGAGAAAGAGACACAGTGCGAGTTGAAGTTGATCGCACTATTATTCACTTAGTGCACGACACTCGTGAAATACTCTCTATTTTACAGCGCTATTAGGATTTATAAATGCTCACTGTATTGGTCATAGTTACTGGCTTGTTGTTATTAATAACGTTATTACCCCTGTCATACAGTCAGCATTACTTGATACGTAGTTGCGACTTTGTGCGCTTGCAGGTGTGTTACCTAGCAAGCGCTGTAATTATCGTGGCAGTAATAGGTATGTGGCAAATCGACTTTATTGCATACTCATTAATAGCGGCTGTTGCTTTAATTATTTGTGCGCTTCAAGCTAAGTGGATTTATCCCTACACTTGGTTTGCTAAAAAAGAAGTATTAACAGCGCCAAAAAGTAGTGATCATAGCATCAGAATCTTATCCGCTAATGTACTGATGTCGAATCGACATAGTGAGCAGTTAATTAACTTAGTCGATAAATATCAGCCCGATTTACTTATCACCTTAGAAAGCGATAGTTGGTGGCAAGATAAATTGTCCGTGCTTAAAAAAAACTACCCTTATCAAGTACAGTGCCCAAAAGATAACCGCTACGGCATGCATGTATTTAGTAAATTTAACATACTCGATGCACAAATTTGTGCACTTATAGAAGATGATATTCCTTCTATTCATATTTTATTTGAAAACCACCAAGGGTTAAAAATGCAGGGGCATTTTATTCATCCCGCGCCACCAAGCCCAACCGAAGAAGATTCATCACGTCCACGCGATAGCGAATTAATAATGGTGGCTAAAGCCCTTAAAGGTTCAACTCGCCCTACGATAGTCGCTGGCGATTTAAATGATGTTGCTTGGTCACGCAGTACTCGTTTATTTATGCAAATTAGTGGATTTTTAGACCCCCGTAAAGGCCGTGGTTTTTTTAATACTTTTCATGCTAATTACTTTTTTATGCGTTGGCCGCTTGATCATTTATTTCACTCAAAAGGCTTTAGTGTAAAACGAATAAAGCGCCTTGCTAAATATGGCTCCGATCATTTTGCCTTATTAACCGAATTGGTATTTGAAGATGCTAATCAGCAATCCCTAGAAACAAAACCAAGCGAGCAAAAGCAGCAAGATATACAAGAGCTGGCAATGAGCAAAGCAGATAAACGCAAAGTACCTATGTTTGAAAAGGGCTAGGTATAGTACAGATATTAGGTTAAAGGTTTTAGACGAAGTTTTTTGTAGCAAACTATTTGGTTTAGCGTTAATTAACAAAGAGATTCATTATGTTTAATAAAATTATCGACTTTTGGTTTACCGAGCTTGAGCCTAAACAGTGGTGGCAAAAAGACGATGGGCTTGATGCACAAATTAAAACTCGTTTTGGTAAATTGCATCATCAAGCAAGTGTAAATGAGTTATTTGATTGGCGTGAAAGCGCGATAGGTAGTCTTGCGGAAATTATTGTGCTTGATCAGTTCTCACGTAATATTTACCGTGAAAAGCCCGCAGCATTTGCCTGTGATGCATTAGCTCTAGCGTTAGCGCAAACCGCTATTGCGAAAGGGTTTGATAAGGAATTGACGGATGAGCAACGCGTATTTTTGTATATGCCTTTTATGCACAGCGAATCAAAGCTAATTCATAAGGAAGCAGTGAAGTTATATAAAGCGTTAGGTATTCAAAATAACTTAGATTTTGAGTATCAGCATAAGGCGATTATCGATAGATTTAATCGTTATCCGCATCGTAATAAGATACTGGGGCGGGATTCTACCAAAGAAGAGCTTGAATTTTTAAAGCAGCCTAACTCAGGTTTTTAAATTTATTAGACAAAAAAACACCACGCTTGCGACAAGCGCGGTGCTTAATTTTACTAACCTGATACCTGATATTAGCTGTGAATCATGATGCTTTTAACATTCACAAATTCGCGAATCCCAAAGCCACCATGCTCTCGGCCATAACCGCTGTCTTTAACACCACCAAATGGTAGGTTTGGTTGTGCCAAACCATAGCCATTAATATTGATCATGCCGGTGTCAAAATACTTTTTGGCCAGTTCAATGGCTTTCTTCTCATCTTTTGAAAATATACCGCCGCCTAGTCCATAGCGCGAATCATTAGCGATACGCATAGCGTCGTCGTTATCTTTGGCTTTAATTAAAGATGCGACAGGACCAAATAGCTCATCGTCATACGCAGGCATACCCGGTCTGAGGTTTTCCAGCACGGTTGGGGGGTAGTAATAACCTGTTTTTTGCGGTATTTCGCCGCCTACAAGTACTTTTGCACCTGCATTGACAGAGTCTTGTACTTGCTGATGAATTTTGTCGCGTAAATCTTCGCGTGCCATAGGACCTAGTTCAGTATCTTCATCCATTGGGTCGCCCATTTTTATCGCCTTAAACTGCTGGCTTAGTGCTTCTTTGAAGTCATTGTAGAGTGAATCAACCACCACAAAGCGCTTCGCGGCAACACAGGTTTGGCCGTTATTAATAATACGTCCTTGTAAACATGCTTTAACTGCAAGGGCTAAATCAGCGTCGTCAAGTACCACAAAAGCATCGTTACTACCCAGTTCTAGCACGGTTTTTTTAACATGCTTGGCAGCTTGCTCTGCCACTTTTTTACCTGTGCCATCACTTCCAGTAAAGGTTACGCCACTAATCGCTGAGTGTGAAATAAGGGCGCTGGCAGTTTTACCATCAACCAGTAAGTTGCTAAAGCAGTGTTCAGGAAAGCCTGCTTGTAAAAATAGCGTTTCAATTTTCTCAGCCATACCAAATACATTACCGGCGTGTTTTAATACCGTGGTATTACCCGCCATAATGTTTGCGGCACTGTATCTAATAACCTGATAAAGTGGGAAGTTCCACGGCTGAATACCCAGCAGTACGCCGGTAGGGCGATAGCTTATTATTGCACGACCGCCTTGCATGTCGCGCTCCTCGTCGCTAAGCATATCGGCGCCATGTTCAGCGGTATAACGACAAATGTCAGCACAAAGCTGAACTTCTTGGAAGCCTTGCTCATAGACTTTACCCATTTCTTCGGTCATTAGTTTTGCTAAGGCTTCTTTTTGACTTTCAAATAAAGAGGCTAATTTATTTAGATGTTGTGCGCGCTCGGTAAACGAGGTTAATCGCCATGTTAAGTATGTTTCATGAGATTTTTCGATCACTTGCTCTGCTTGAGCTTGAGAAAGCAGTGTATAGCTATTAATGACTTGCTCTGTTGCGGGATTGATCGTATCAACTGTGTTACTCATTTTACCTCCTAACAAATTATGTAATAGGGTAGGTGCAAAACCAAAGCCAGTTAGTTTCTCGATATTAAAAAAATCATAACTATCTGTTAGTAATAGTTTTTACATTACTTATGACTAAAATCTAGATGTTGTTTGCTTGCTGTTTTTGCTATGGTTCTGTAAATACTGCAAGTTGTTGAAAAAGTTACAGGGAGAGTTCAAATGAAGCCATCATTGTTTAATACCACTTTACCGATAATTCAGGCACCTATGGCGGGTGTTCAAAACGAGCAGCTTGCTCTTGTTGTAAGTGAGGCTGGAGGGTTAGGCTCTTTGCCTTGCGCTATGTTATCCCCAGCACAATTAGTTGAGCAGCTAGAAATACTTAGCCACAAAACAACAAAGCCGTTTAATCTTAACTTTTTTTGTCATGCAGTTGCTGACTACACATCCGCGCAACAACAGTGCTGGCATGCATTACTTGCCGCTTACTTTACAGAGTATAAAATTGACCCGCAAAGCTTAACTGCAGGGGCTTCTCGTCAACCTATAAATCAATCGATTGTTGATATAATTGCACCTTATAAGCCAGCAGTTGTGAGTTTTCATTTTGGTTTACCTGGGCAAACTATTGTGGCGCAAATAAAAAGCTGGGGCACTAAAGTAATTTCAACGGCTACCACTTTAGATGAAGCTATTTGGCTTAGTGAAAATGGCGCTGATGGGATTATTGCTCAGGGTATAGAAGCTGGTGGCCATCGAGGGCATTTTTTATCTATGGATTTAAGCTTACAACAAACTACTGAGCAGTTAGTTAAGCGTTGTGTTAAGCATATATCACTACCTATTATTGCTGCTGGTGGTATTGCTTCAGCCGATGATGTTCAGCGGTTTAAAGCGTTAGGAGCGAGTGCAGTCCAAGTAGGGAGTGCTTATTTACTGTGCAAGGAGGCAACAACATCAGCTTTGCATCAACAGGCTATTTTAGATCAGCAACAAGATGAGACCACACTGACCACATTGTTCTCTGGTAGAGCCGCTCGGGGTATTCAAAATCGAGTAATCCAAGAGCTAGGTGCTATGCCAAATGGGGTTCCTGCGTTTCCACATGCCAGCAGTGCAATAACAGCCTTAAGAAGTCGAGCTGAAAAAAGTGCTAAAAGTGATTTTTCACCTTTATGGTGTGGCCAAAAATATATTCCTAGGGTGGGTGTATCAGCGGCTGACATTACACATGCTTTAATGAAAAAATGGTAATTTTTAATGTCTGATAATCCACTTTTATCGCTTGGCGATAGTTATGAAGCACTAGTAAACAAGTTTAAAGTGCAATTGGCTGGTAAGTATCCTCAGCAACTAATAGCGCCCAATACTGTATTAGTGCAACAAGGCGATGTACAAGGTTATGGGTATTTAATTGTGGACGGAGTTTTAGGCGCTATTCATGATGACATAGACGGCGTGCAAAAGTGTAAAGAATTTTATTTTAAAGATGAATTTGCGTTGCTGTTTGCCAATTGGATGACCTCAACACCTGCGTTTTATCAATTAAAAGTGATTAACGAAGCCAATGTAATTAAAGTACCACTAACACTATTTGAGCAAGCACAGTATCATCTGATTAAGCAGCAGCTTATTGCACAGCAACTTATTTTTAAAGAAGCCAAAGAGGCATTTTTATTACTTAATAGCCCCGAGCAGCGTTACTGCTATTTACTCAAACATAAACCTCATTGGTTGGCGCAGCTAAGCTTAAGCCAAGTGGCAATGTATATAGGCATTTCGGCTATTTCGTTGTCACGAATTCGTAAGCGACTTAACTTAAGTTAAGTGCTGTTTTCATAAAGCACTATACACTCCCCATTTTTAAGCCTTAATACTTTGGAGTGTTATGTTTTTAATTGCCCAATCGTTAGTAGCAGCCGCTACTTTACTCGACTTAGCTTCATTTCAGTTTAAGTCCCGACGAATTATTTTAAGCTGTTTATTTACCTCAGTATTATTAACCTCTGCTCACTTTTTTATATTGGGCTATCACAGTGCTGGCTGCTTAATGTTTATTGCCGCGGTGCGTTATTTTTATTGTATTTACTTTAAGCATACTTGGGCTATGTTTGGGTTTATGGCTGTCAGCTGCTTAGCCGTTTATTTTACTTGGCAAGATTGGTTTAGCGCCTTTGCATTGGTGGCGACATTAATACAAACCATTGCTTCATTTCAAAATCGAGATTTGCACTTAAGGTTATGTATGGTGGTGGGAACCTCTTTTTGGATAACACATAATATTTTCGCCGGCTCGCCAGTGGCAATAATCATGGAAAGCCTATTTTTAAGTAGTAACTTACTGGGACTATACCGCTTTTATGTGGGTAAAAAATCGCTGAGCGAACCGCAAATTCAGCCCTAAACACCTAGGTAAAAAACTGTGCAGCAATAGCTTTTAGCAGGTAAGTTTCGCGAATAATCGATAGCCCTTGCTTGTCACTGTTTGCAAGTGTGCGTTCGTTATGAGCTATCGCTTGAAAGATATCAACCCATTTAGCCTGCATGCCATTTTGTTTTTCGTAGTGTTCAAGCTGTGCTTGGCCTAGTTGCTCATCAATTTGGCAGAGGTAGCAGTATGATTTTATATGAATAATATCAAAGTCATCTTTGTGCCAAGGGCGGTACTCTTCGTAAAGCCCAAACTCGCTACATATTTTTATATTTTGTGCGCCAGTTTCTTCACTTAGTTCTCTGATCAACCCTTGTTCAATGCTTTCATGCGGGTCAATTCCACCGCCAGGTAAGCTAAAGTCGTCATAGCGCTGAGTATACATAAGTAAAATGTGTTGTTGCTTAAATGCAATAGCGCGAGCGGTTGGGCGAGAAAATTGACGACCTTGCTCAATATTGATTGAGGGATGAATGTAGGTTTTTAATAAGCGCATAACAACTCCTGTAATAAAAATAAATTATATCAGTTAGTTATATTAATTGCTTTAATAGAGATTTAATAAGCCGCATAAAATAGCGCTATTTCAGCGCCTATACAGCTACTTATGATTAAACTATTGAATTAAAAATAAAACAGCCGCACTTTGTACCTTAATTATGTATATCTTTCATTTACTTTAAAGGGCAAGTAGAATAGTGAAAAAGCACAGGGATTATTCATGTTAAATATACTTTTAGTCGATGACGACATCGAATTCAGCGATGTTATTTGCCATATTGTTGAGTTTCTTGGCCACAACATTAATACAGCAACCAGTTTAAAAGAAGCACATCAGTGGTTTGAAAATAATACTTTCGATCACGTGCTGCTCGATTTTATGTTACCTGATGGCAGTGGCTTGCATTTATTAGATCATTTAAAAATGATTGGTCAATCGCCTAAAGTCACCCTTATTTCTGGTCACCCTTCGGTTAAAGGTATTTTAGCTGAGATGTGTGAGCCTAATGTGTCGCATCTATTAAAGCCGCTGCAACGTGAAGATTTAGAATTAGTATTAAACGGCCCGAAAAAAACGGTTAAAAAAGCGAAAAGTGCCGCCATTACACACCATTTTGACACGCTTATTGGCGAGTCTGCGCCCATGCAACAGCTTTATACCATGATAGAGCGCGTAGCTAAAACTAATGCTAACGTTATGCTTATGGGTGAAAGCGGAGCAGGTAAAGAGGTGGTAGCGCAAGCTATTCATAATGCCAGTAAATGCGAAGGTCCACTGGTGGCGAGTAACTGTGGTGCGCTTTCAAAAGAACTTATTGGTAGTGAATTATTTGGTCACGAAAAAGGTGCATTTACCGGTGCTATTGCCCGTAAAGAAGGCGTGTTTGAACAAGCCGATGGCGGAACGTTATTTCTTGATGAAGTCACTGAAATGCCGATTGATATGCAGCCTAATTTATTGCGTGTACTTGAAACTAAAAAAGTAACACGGGTTGGTGGTAATCGTGAGTTACCAGTAAATTGCCGTGTTATTTCAGCGACTAACCGCTCTCTTACCGATTTAGCGCAGAATAATATTTTACGTGAAGATATTTACTTTAGACTCGCTGTTTTTCCAATTGATATACCGACACTTCGAGAGCGAAAAGAAGATATTCCATTACTCGCAAAAGCATTTTTAGGGCAGTTGAACGATGAAAATGGTACAGCGTTTGCGTGGACTAATGAACAACTTAAAGAGCTACAAACATACGACTGGCCAGGTAACGTACGTGAACTTCGCCATGCTATTCATCGCGCTTTTATTATGAGCGATCCGCAAACTAGCACAATTACATTACCTGACAACTTAGAGTCACCTTTTTCAAGGGTTAATACTCAATCTGAGGACAAACAGGTATCAGCAGGGCAAACAATTGAAGAAGTTGAAAAAGAACTTATTCATGCCACGCTCGATAAGGTACAAGGTAATAAAACTTTAGCAGCACAAATGCTGGGTATTAGTACTAAAACCTTATATAACCGTTTAAATGCTTATGGTGGTATTGGCGAGTATAAATAACCAGTATGCAAATTTAATAACAACAAAACGAGGATTTTGATGGCATCGTCAGAAAAAACAAAACCTTTGAATGAGCTGGTACACGACGCACGTGCGCCACTAAATCGTATTTCGATGAATGCTGAACTAATTAAGCTAGTACTTGAAAACGATATGCCAAAAGATAAAGCACTCGCTGCACTGGATAAAATAATTGCTAATTGCCAAGCGTGCAGTGACAGTTTGCAGCTTATTTCAGAATCGAAGTAACCCTAATTAATTCAGGACGATAAATGATTAAACGCAAACAGCAAGGCAAGGCAAATGTAGTATGGGCGTTATTTATATCTATAGTGCTGTGTATTATTGTTGGTAATGCTTTTTTAGCCATTAATACCATACAAGGCCTAACGCGTACTCAACAAAGTTTAGATAACACTAATATGCTAAGTACGGCGATAGAGCAATTGCACCTTTCGGTGGTGCAAGCTGAGTCGGGGCAGCGTGGGTATTTATTAACTCAAACGGATGATTATTTAGTGCCTTACTACGATGCCGTCGCACAAATAAAGTCTCAAACGAACCATGTGAGCGCCTTACATTCTGAAATTGACGGGCAAGCTGAGCGTATTGCACAGCTGTTACTATTGGTTGAAGCTAAAATAGATGAGCTTAAAATAACGGTTAAATTAGCATTAAACGATAAGGAAAAGCGTGCACTTCTGAGGCTCAATACACATGAAGGGCGTGACCTGTATAGAGAGATCCGTGCATTGGTTAGTGATATTCAAGAGCGTGAGTTGCTCTTTAAAATCAGCCACTTCTCTAAATTAGAACAAATTAAGAAAGAAGCTAAAATCACTTTTGGTATAACAGCAGTTACCAGTGCATTGTTGATTTTGGGTATGTTTTTATTAGCTAGGCTTAATTTAAAAAATGCGGCCGAGTATCGTGCCGAGCTTGAAATGCAAAATGAAACTTTAGCCAGTAAAGTGAGTGAACGTACTCAAGAGCTTACCTTGTATTCTGATGAATTGAGTCGTAGTAACCGAGAGTTAGAAGAGTTTGCTTTTGTTGCCAGTCATGACTTGCAAGAGCCGCTAAGGAAAATTCAAGCATTTAGTGATCGGCTTGAAAGCATGTTTAAAGACGAGTTGGGCGAAAAAGGCGCTGATTATATTGCCCGCATGAAAAATGCAGCGCAAAGAATGTCTAACTTAATTAATGATTTATTAGAGTTCTCTCGAGTAACGACCCGAGGTAAAGATTTTACTGATACCGATTTAAACAGTATTCTGAATGATATAAAAGGTGATTTAGAAATAGCGATTATTGAGTGTAATGCACAGGTTGTTACGGTTGAGATGCCCATTATTCAGGCTGATCCAAGTCAAATGCATCAGCTGTTTTTAAACTTAATTTCAAATGCAGTGAAGTTCAGAGCGCCTAACGTGGACCCAGTTGTTAATGTTGACTTTGAACGGGTATGTGAGTTTAGTGAAGATCATAACAGTGAGATATGCTGGCACGTTATTACCGTAAAAGATAATGGGATCGGCTTCTCTGATGAGTACGCGGATAAAATATTTGTACCATTTCAACGTTTGCATGGCCGTTCAGAATATAAAGGAACGGGTATTGGTTTATCTGTATGTCGTCGAATCGTAGAGCGACATGGCGGCTCTATTGCTGCGATAAGCTCCCTAGGTGAAGGGGCAACTTTCATTATTAAATTACCTGTGAATGCAGAGTTATTCACACTACAAGGAGAGGCATAATATGCCACTAACAAACGTAAAACCGATTACCATTTTGATGGCAGACGATGATGAAGATGATCGTTTATTAACCCAAGATGCGCTTGCTGAAAGTCGCGTTTTAAATGAATTACATTTTGTTGAAGACGGTGTTGAACTCTTGGAGTATTTAGAGCGCAAAGGCAAGTTTGTAGATAAAAGCATCTCGCCAAGACCAGGCTTAATTTTACTTGATTTAAACATGCCGAGAATGGATGGTCGTGAAGCGCTTGAAGCTATTAAGGCAAATCCAAACCTAAAAGGCATTCCAGTGGTAATTTTAACCACATCTAAGCAAGAAGAAGACATGGTTAAAGGTTATAACCTAGGCGCTGCGTCTTACATAACTAAGCCGGTTACGTTTGACGGGTTAGTTGAGTTGATGAAAACGCTGGGTAAATACTGGGTTGAGTTTGTAGAGCTACCAAGCACGTTTAACGATTAAGCATATTATTAAAACAGGAGACGCTATGTTAGCAAAGGCAACGAAACTGCTATTGGTTGAAGACGATGAAGATGATTACATTTTAACTCGTGACTATTTAGAGCAGCTCAGTTCCCATGTGTTTGACATAGACTGGATAAGCTCTCCTGAGCAGGCGGTGGAAGTGTTGAGTAAAAATCAACATGATATCTGCTTGCTTGATTATCGCTTAGGGGCATCTGATGGCTTGAGTGTTTTAAAACAAGCGCTTAAAAATGGTTTTTGTGGGCCTATTATTATGCTTACAGGGCAATCAAACGATGCCCTCGATTCAGCTGCGCTTGATGCCGGAGCGGTTGATTACTTAGTTAAAAACGAAATGAGTGGTAGCCGGTTTGCTCGCTCTATTCGCTACGCATTAGCGCGCCGTGATGTAGAAGATGAGCGAGTGGAACGCTTAAAAGCCGAGGCTGAAAACCGTTCAAAAGATCGCTTTTTAGCACATTTAAGCCACGAATTACGAACACCGCTATCTTCTATTTTAGGTTATACAGAGTTGTTGATGCTCAGTGACTTTAACAAGCAGGCTGAAAACGAGCTCGGTGTGATTTATCGTAATGGTAAGCATTTATTAAGCTTACTGAATGACGTTTTAGATTTATCTAAAATTGCTGTCGATAAACTCGAACTGAGTTTAGGGGAGGTTAACCTTGATAGCTTAATGGCCGACGTATTTACCTTAATGCGTGTATCGGCGCTCGATAAAGGCTTATCACTAAAATTTGAATCACTGGAGCCTTTACCATTAGTCATTCGTGTAGATGCGACTCGAGTTCGACAAATACTCATTAACCTGATCAATAACGCGATTAAATTTACCGAGCAAGGTGAAATTGTGGTTAATGCGTGGACTGACATGGTTGATGAGCGTGAAATGTTATTTTTTAGTATTAAAGACTCAGGCTTAGGTATTGCTCCTGAAAAACAAGCCCTTATCTTTAAGCCTTTTGAGCAAATAGCTGATGTAGAGTCGCGCTCAGTAGGTGGTGCAGGTTTGGGCTTGGCTATTTGTTCTGAACTACTTAGTCGTATGCAGGGGGATATTTCATTAGACTCCCATGTAGGTAAAGGATCAACGTTTACCATTTCCCTGTACCCTGGTGATATCAGGCAGGTAGAGCGTAATTTATTAAAGCTGGATTTAACCCCCAATATGCAGCAAAAAGTAGCGCCCTGCCAGGTGAGTGGTAAGGTGTTGGTGGTTGATGATTTACGCGATTTACGCGTGTTAGTTGGTCACTTAATCGGTTCAGCAGGCGCTGCGGTCGATTATGCTGATAATGGTAAGCAAGCACTTGAAAAAGTAAAAAAACAGCTAGCAGACGGGCACACTACCTACGATATTATATTTTTAGATATCCATATGCCGGTAATGGGCGGAAAAGAAGCTGCTATTGAGCTTAGAAAGCTAGGATTTAAAGGCGCAATCATAGCCTTAACTGCAGCAACTATGAAAGGCATTCATAACGAACTCAATGCGTTAGGGTTTGACGATATGATTGCCAAACCTGTAGATTCCCACTTGCTTTATCAATGCTTAGAGTTAAGGCTCGGGCAAAAAGAACAGCCTACTTCATCTATTCAGCCAATGCCTAAACCGAGTAGAGATAAGAAGTGCTTTTTATTAGTAGAAGATGATGCTGATGCCGCACAAATTACCCAGCTATTACTAGAAAGCTTGGATGTGGATACCGATATAGCAGCAAGTGTTAAAGACTGTAAGGCAGTACTAGAGCATAATAGTAATTACGATAAAGTATTACTTGATATGCATTTGCCAGATGGTACCGGTTTAGAGCTGGCTGGGTTTATTAAACAGCATTACCCTAATATTAAGCGCGTTATTATTAGTGGTATGGAGCCCGATGCTGTGCATATCAGGCAACTAGAAATAGAGCAGGTATTGTTAAAACCAATAAATTTATCATTACTCAATCAGCTTGTTTAACAGCCTATTAGCTTACCTAGATGTTAAAGGTTTAACCACAGATTGGCGTATAACTAACTCGGGCTCAAATAACGTTTGAATAGGGTGTACGCTTTTTTGATAAACATGACTAAGTACCCACTGCGCTGCCACTTTACCCATCTCATCGATAGGATAGTTTATAGTGCTCAACGGAGGGTAAACGTGACGGGTAAAAAACACGTTATCGTAGCCAATAATTGAAAGCTGCGAAGGTAGTTGTATACCATGCTCTCTGGCACTCACCATGGCACCAGTGGCCATTTCGTCATTGGCACACACCAAGGCGGTAAAGGCGGGGTTATTTTTATAAAGTGTAGCAAAGCCTTCATAGCCACTTTCTTCTACAAAGTCACCTTCAAATAAATTGTTTTCATCAAATTTAATGGCGAATTCAGCAAGCGCTTGTTTATGCCCATTTAAGCGTTCCTGAGCATCTTTTTTCCATAGTGGACCGCTAATATAGGCAATGTCTTTATGGCCCGATTCAATAATGTATTTAGTGGCTAAATAGCCACCTTTAGTATTATCAAGAATAATACAGCGGTCGGCGAGCTCTTCAATATAGCGGTTTAGCAAAACAAACGGGGTTTTGCCTTTACTGAGTTTTATTAAGTATTCATCACTAATAGCTTCAACATGCAAAATAAGTGCGTCGCAATTGCGGCTAATTAAAAATTCGATGCCTTGTTGCTCTCGCTCTGCGTCACTGTGGCCTGCGGTAATAATAACGTGTTTACCTTGGTTTCTTAGGGTGTTCTCTATACCGCTCATCATCGGCCCATAAAATGGACCCTTAAGCTCTGAAACTAACAAGCCCGCGCTATTAGAGCAATTAGAAGCCAGTGATTGCGCAATAGAGTTAGGGCGGTAGCCCAGCTCTTCCATGGCTAAGGTGACTTTTTTTCTGGTTGCATCACTTACGTTTGCATTGTTGTTCATTACTCTTGAAACAGTGGCAAGTGACACCCCTGCAAGCTTTGACACTTCATAAATGGTGGCCATACTATTCCTTGCTACAAATTGCTTTTCTGTGTTAAATCGGCAGTGATTTTTTTAATGGTTTTATTGTCTAGGCTGTATTTACTCATTATTAATGCCACAAGTACACTACCAATCGCGGGGTAAAGTGTGAATGAGGTTAAAATACCATTTTTAGTTGCCTCGCTTAATTCCACATTGGCTTGATATTGATAATAAGCAAGTAACCAACCGGCAATCGCTCCGCCTAATGCAAGCCCCAATTTGATAAAAAATACGATGCTTGCGTAAACTAAACCCGTGAGTCGACGGCCATTCTGCCAGACTCCGTAATCAATAGTATCAGCCATTTTTGCCCATAATAAAGGCGTTGCCATTTGAGTGAAAAAACACCATAAAAAATACACCAAAAACGCTAGTAAAACGTGTTCATTAGGGATAAAAAAAGCAAGGCAGCTCAATATGGCGGAAATATATTGTAGATAAACATAAGCCACTTTTTTATCAAAGCGTTTACTTAAAGGTTGTGCGCAGGCGCAGCCTAGAATATTACCAATCATACCTAAGGTTACAAATTCGGTGATTAAATCTTCTTTGCCAAGAACATATTTTACATAGTAAATAGCCAATGTCGTGCGCAACACCATACTGGTCAATAATACCAGAGCCGCCATACACAAGATTTTAAACGGCTGATTTTGCCATAAAACATGAAGTTGTGTTTTTAAAGATAATTTATGCGGTGGATTGCTCACTCGCTCTTTGGTGTAACGAAAACAAATTAGAAACAACACCACACCGAGGCAACTCATAACCAGCATAGTAAGTTGATAGCCCATTTCGTTATTACCATTACCAAACCATGTTACTAAAGGCAAAGTGCAGCTTGTAACCAATAAACCTCCGAGCATGCCAAACACAAACCGGTATGATTGAATGGAGACACGTTCGTTAGGGTTGCTACTTAATACGCCGCCAAGTGCCGAATAAGGAATGTTTATTGCGGTATAAACTAACATTAGCAGGGTGTAGGTAACGAAGGCGTAAATAATTTTGTTGGCGTCACCCATCTCAGGGGTAGTAAAAGTAATCACGCTTATAACGGCAAAAGGGATGGCAAGCCAAAGTAGGTAGGGTCGGTAGCTACCGTATTTAGTATGAGTGGCATCAGTGAGTGCGCCCATTATTGGATCAGTTACTGCATCAATAACTCTAACTACTAAAAAAAGGGTGCCCACAACAGCAGGCGAAATACCAAAAATATCAGTGTAGAAAAAAGTTAAAAACAGCATTACGGTTTGAAAAATAATATTACTGGCCGTGTCACCTAGGCCGTAAGCTATTTTTTCTTTTTTACTCAGCATAAAAGCCACTCGTTATTATTTTTGGCGCTGTTTAAGAAAATCACGATACGCAATTGCGCTTTGTTTTAAGGTACGTTGTTGAGTTTGGTAGTCAACATAGACTAGCCCAAAGCGTTTTTCATAACCATAGGCCCATTCAAAATTATCCATTAAACTCCATGCAAAGTAGCCTTGTACATTAACGCCTTGCTCAACTGCATTATGAACGGCATTAAGGTGGGTATGGTAATAATTGACACGTTGTATGTCATCTACTTTACCATTTATTAATATATCAGCCATCGCTGCGCCGTTCTCTGTTATATATACCTTAGGTAAAGTGTAACGATCATTTAGTGAAAGCAGTAATTCGCACAATCCCTGCGGGTATATTTCCCAGCCCATATCTGTGGTGGCAACATTCTCTAAAGAAACTTCGCTAAACCAATGATCAGGGGTATTTTTGTAATGAATACGAGTATAGTAATTAACCCCTAAAAAATCGATCTTTTGGCTAATAATTGCCATATCTCCATCACTAATCTGTGGCTTTGCATCATTTGCAAGCTCATTAATCACTTCAGGGTAACAGCC
This sequence comes from Pseudoalteromonas sp. Scap06, assembly GCF_013394165.1. Classification (NCBI taxonomy): domain Bacteria; kingdom Pseudomonadati; phylum Pseudomonadota; class Gammaproteobacteria; order Alteromonadales; family Pseudoalteromonadaceae; genus Pseudoalteromonas; species Pseudoalteromonas sp. Scap06. Next base: position 736,326 of record NZ_CP041330.1, read on the forward strand.
CTCTAGTACTGCCCGTATATACCATTGGTTATGATAGTCATCAGCTAATTTAGCAGCGCGTTCATCAGCAGTGGTAAGCGGATAGGATGGGCTAAAGTTAAGTACTATACCGGCTTCTATCGTGGGGCAATTCTTACGTATCACTTGCATTGCGAGTCCATGGGCAAGCAGTAAGTGGTGCGCTGCTTGGCGTCCTGCTTTTTGACTTTTTATGCCTGGTGCATGTACCCCTATTTCATAGCCTAGGTAGGCGCTACAAAAAGGCTCATTTAAGGTCGCATAAGAGTCAACTAAGCCCTCTAGTTGTTGAGTTACTATATGAGTGTAATGAGCAAATTGATACGCGGTATCGCGATTTAGCCAACCACCGTTGTCTTCTAAATGCTGTGGTAAATCCCAATGATATAAAGTGACATAAGTTTTAATGTTGCGCGCTTTTAAAGCTTGTAATAGCGATTTATAAAACGACATTCCTTGAATATTCAAGCTGCCATCTTGGTGTAAAACGCGTGGCCAAGAAATCGAAAGACGATAAGCGTCTACAGCTAAATCAGCAATCATTTGTACATCTTGTTGCCAATATTCAATGTGTTTACATGCTTGGTTGCCGTTACTGTTATCTGCAATGGTGTTTGGTTTGTTACAAAAAGTATCCCAAATACAGGGGAGGCGGGTATCGTAACTTCCCTCTATTTGAAAAGAGGCTGTAGCAACCCCAAAAATAAACGGCGGCTTTAAGAGGGCTGACGTGCCTGGTAAGGAGATTGTTTTAAACACAATGAGATACGTCCTTAAGCTTGCAAATAATAATGAGCTTTACAGTAGTTAGCTAAGCAATATAAATTGCATAATACAACAATGTAAGCGCTTACAATATTTTTGTAAATAAATTGATAAATTTTCTCTATATGCTATAAATGTAAGCGCTTACATTTGGTGTTGCAACTATTATCTGCATTTTAAGTTTTACTAAACGCAATAAAATAGAGGTAACAATCTGATAATTAAAAAATAATTAGAGATTATACTATGGCACATATCACACAGCCACTACCGGCAGCAGAAAACAGCCAAAAACCAGGGTCTACACACACCTTTGCGTTAACATCGCTTACGACCTTGTTTTTTATGTGGGGTTTTCTTACTTGCCTAAACGATATTTTAATTCCGTATTTAAAGGGAATGTTCTCCCTTAATTACACCCAAGCAATGTTGGTACAATTTTGTTTTTTTGGTGCCTACTTTGTTATGTCAATTCCTGCAGGGAAGCTGGTCAGTAAAATAGGTTACCAATTTGGTATTGTTGTTGGTTTGGTTGTTGCTGCGATAGGGTGTGCACTATTTTACCCCGCTGCAGAGGCACATGTTTACGAGCTATTTTTACTTGCTTTGTTTGTACTTGCTTCAGGGATCACTATTTTACAAGTCTCTGCCAACCCTTATGTAAGCGTATTAGGGCCTGCAAAAACAGCGTCTTCGCGCTTAACTATGACTCAAGCTTTTAACTCTTTAGGTACAACTGTTGCGCCATTGTTTGGTAGTTGGTTAATTTTGTCAGAAATTAGTCAAGCTACAGCAGAACAAGTTAAGTTTCCTTATTTAATGCTCAGTGCAAGTTTATTAACATTGGCGATTATTTTTGCTTTTTTAAAGTTACCTAAATTAGGTAAAGCGATTGACAGTGAAGCAGAAAACCAAGGTGACACTGAGTTTGTTGATTTAGGCAGTGTATGGAAATATCGTCACCTTATTTTAGGCGCGATTGGTATTTTTGTTTACGTAGGGGCTGAAGTGGCCATAGGTAGTTTTTTAGTTGGCTTTTTAACCCTTGATCATATTGCAGGCTTACCAGAGCAACAAGCAGCACATTACATTAGCTATTATTTTGCAGGTGCAATGATAGGGCGCTTTGCTGGCGCCGCGATTATGCAAAAATTAAACGCAGCCAAAGTATTAGCTTGTCACGGTATTTTAGCAGGCTTACTTGTGTTAATTGCTATGACGGGTCAAGGGTCACTGGCTATGTGGGCTATTTTATTAGTTGGATTATGTAACTCTATTATGTTTCCTACTATTTTTAGTTTAGCACTGCAGGGGCTTGGTAAATACACCTCGCAGGGTTCGGGTATTTTATGTTTAGCGATTGTTGGCGGTGCCATTATTCCGTTATTACAAGGTATGCTAGCTGATAACATAGGTGTGCAATTAGCTCTTATTCTGCCCATTGGTTGCTATTTATATATTACTTATTTCGCGCTGTTTGGTGCAAAAAAAACAACGTCAACTCCTCTTTGAGTTTTAGGTGAATGTTATGATTATTAAACGCACTTTTTCAATCACTGCGCTGATGCTAGCAGCAATAACCAGCAGCGGTTGTTCGCAACCCTCTAACAGTGCTAGTGATGCGACAAGCCCAAAAGAAATTTGGCCAACAATCGAAACGGGCATTAAAAGCGACGCTCAAATGGAGCAAAAAATCGCTGATATGCTAAAGAGTATGACGCTAGAGCAAAAAATAGCGCAAATGATCCAACCTGAAATCCGTAATATCACGGTTGAAGATATGCGTAAGTATGGTTTTGGTTCTTACTTAAATGGCGGTGGTTCGTTTCCAAACAATAATAAACATGCAACCCCTGAAGATTGGGTTGATTTAGCAGAAAAGATGTACCAAGCATCTATTGATGATTCTTTAGATGGCAGTACCATTCCTACAATGTGGGGCACTGATGCGGTGCATGGACACAACAATGTTATTGGCGCGACTTTATTTCCGCATAATATTGGTTTAGGTGCTGCAAACAACCCTGCACTTATTGAAAAAATAGCCGCTGCCACTGCGCGAGAAGTAATGGTTACCGGTATAGATTGGGTATTTGCACCTACTGTTGCGGTGGTTCGTGATGACCGCTGGGGCCGTACTTACGAAGGATACTCTGAGGACCCTGAAATAGTAAAAGCGTATTCCGCTTCTATTGTTAAAGGATTACAAGGTGCTGTCGATGGCGATTTTTTATCAGACACGCGAGTAGTGAGTACCGTTAAGCACTTTTTAGGTGATGGTGGTACTGTCAATGGCGACGATCAAGGTAATAATATCGCCTCTGAAGAAGAGTTATTTGCGCTTCATGCACAAGGTTATGTAGGTGGTTTGAGTGCAGGTGCGCAAACGGTTATGGCTTCGTTTAACAGCTGGCATGGTGATAAAATACACGGTAACAAATACTTATTAACCGATGTACTAAAAGAAAAAATGGGTTTTGATGGCTTTGTTGTTGGCGATTGGAATGGACATGGACAAGTTAAAGGCTGTTCAAATAGTAACTGTGCTCAAGCTGCTAATGCCGGCTTAGACGTGTACATGGCGCCTGATGAGTGGAAACTACTATTTAGCAACTTGGTTAACCAAGCTAATAGCGGTGAAATCCCACTAAGCAGAATTAACGATGCGGTAACGCGTATCCTACGCGTTAAAATGCGTGCAGGGTTATTTGATAAACCAAGCCCCGCGAAGCGTCCTCTTTCTGGAAAAACTGAAATTATTGGTAGTAGCGATCACCGTGCAGTGGCTAAACAAGCTGTACGCGAATCTCTAGTATTACTTAAAAATAAGCAGCAGTTACTGCCATTATCGCCTAAGACCAACGTATTAGTCGCAGGCATAGGGGCTGATAACATCGGCATGCAGTCGGGTGGTTGGAGCGTTACGTGGCAAGGAACAGGCAATACCAACATTGACTTCCCTGGCGGCAGCTCTATTTACGCAGGTATTAAAGATACTGTAGAGCAAGCTGGTGGCAGTGCAGCGCTGAGTGTTGAAGGGGAATATAAAGCACGCCCAGATGTAGCCATTGTGGTGTTTGGTGAGCAACCATATGCAGAGGGTAATGGTGATGTTGATAACGTTGAATATCAGCGCGGTAATAAAAGCGACTTAGCGTTACTGCGAAAGTTTAAAGATGCGGGGATCCCTGTTGTATCATTATTTATTAGCGGTCGCCCAATGTGGGTTAATGCTGAGCTAAATGTCAGTGATGCGTTTGTTGCTATTTGGCTTCCAGGCAGTGAAGGTGATGCAATTAGTGATGTATTGTTTAAAAATGCAGACGGTTCAATTAACCACGACTTTAAAGGAAAGTTATCGTTTTCATGGCCTGATAACCCAGTCGATAATGAAAACCGCAACGATGAGGGTTACAGCCCATTACTCCCTTATGGTTTTGGCTTAACCTACGGTGATAGCAACGTACTTAAAGATGACTTGGTAGAGCAAACTCAACAGACTGAACAATTGGACGACTTAGTGTTGTTTGAACGTGCTATAAAAGCACCATGGTCGTTGGTATTAAAAAGTGGCGAGCAACAAAAAACGGTGGCGAGCAGCCGCGAGTCATTAGGTGCTGTGAGCATCCAAACATTTGACAAAGAAGTGCAAGAAGATGCACGCGCCATTCGTTTTAATGGTCAAGCGTTGGCTGAGGTTAATTTAGCCGCGGCATTCCCATCTGACTTACGTTCATACGTTGAAAACAATGGCCAACTGCAAATGCAAATTAAAGTAGATAAAGGGGCAACAAGCCCGCTGTGGATTGCTATGGGTTGTGGTGAGAGTTGTCAGGGTAAGTTTGATATTACTGATAACCTTGAGCAATCAGGTCAATGGCAAACATTAAACATCAACTTAAGTTGTTTTGCAGAGCAGGGTGTTGATTTAGCACAAGTGTTCTCCCCTTGGCAGTTAAGCACGCAAGGTGATTGGCATGTATCTATTGCTAAGCTGGCTATTACAGCAAATGCTGCCGAGCAAAGTAGTGTTACTTGTAAGTAGTCAATAACCTATTAACAAACATCAATAAGCAGGTACTAAATGTACCTGCTTATTGCTTTAAAACCGCGTATACAAAAACCTACCAAATTAGTCCCTTCTTACTTTTATTCCATTCTATGTGATTGATTATATTAAGCTCAATAGTTATCATAAAAACATAATAAAACTGCATTCGCTTTTGCATTAATAATTTGAGAGTATGCCAAAATATTAAAAGCGTTATGTAATTAACAGGTGAGAGAATGAATCAAATAAAGCTGGCTTCGCAGAGCATACAGCCTTCAAAAATAGTCTGTGTGGGGCGCAATTACAGTGCGCATATTGCTGAATTAAACAACGAACACCCTGAGCAAATGGTAATTTTTAATAAGCCTAATAGCGCGATCACTAATACCTTACTCTCTTCCCATAACGGTGATACGTTGCATTATGAAACTGAATTATGCTTTGTGATAAAAAATAAGCAGCTTGCAGGCGTAGGGATTGGACTTGATTTGACTAAGCGAGCTTTGCAAAGCAGTTTAAAAGAAAAGGGCTTGCCGTGGGAACGTGCTAAAGCATTCGATGGCTCAGCATTATTTAGTGATTTTATTGAGTTAACGCCAGAAATGACATCGTTTATATTTGAATTACATATTGATGGTAAAGTCATTCAGCACGGAGAAACCCAGCTAATGTTGCACCAACCTGCGCAAATTCTGGCAGAGGTAAATGAGTTTATGGGTTTAGAAGAGGGCGACATTATTATGACCGGCACGCCTGCTGGCGTAGGGATGGTAAGCGCCGGGCGAGAGTTTAAAGTTGCTCTTTATTCTGACTCTGGTCAGCAGTGTTTATTGGAGCATCATTGGTCTGTGAGTCAAAGTTAAGCACATATTGATTATAGGCTTTATTAAAGTCACTAAAGTGTTCATTTAACCAGTATTGTTGATTATTTTTGTATTGCTCTGAGGTTAAAATATTGTTTTTTAGTACGTGATTAATCTTTTTAATTGCCATAGATGCAAAATTATTTGGGGCATTAGTCGCACAACCAACGGCTATTGGAACTAATTTATTTTTATTTTGGGCAATCGGTAGGTTTACAATATTTGATTGATTGCCTTTGCTAAAGTGGCTAGTGATAAATGGGTAATCAAGCGAGTAATCTAAAGAGCCGTGTTTTAAGCGCTCCATTACAACACCACTTTCATTATCACTACTCCAGCTCATAGAAACATTAGAGTGAGTTAATGAATTTTCAATAATATTGTTTATCTGCACAGAAAAACGACGCGCATCAGCTTGACCGTAAGTGAAGTTTTTATCAGCAAGTAAACTCACTAAGTTGATAGGATTACCATGCTTAGAGGTTAATTGAGGTGCTTTTGCCGCGGTAGTTATGATGTTATGTGGGGGATAAACCGCTGTAGGTAATGAATATAAAAACTGTTTATTTGCACTGCGTTTGTAAATAGCGCATGGAAAACAAACGTTCCTACCCTCATCTATATATTTATTAATCCGCTTTTGCGGTAAAACTAAGCGGGTATGTTTCACCCCTTTTATGCTATGCATTAGCTGTTGTGTTAAATCATCGCATAAGCCAAGCTGTTTTGTTTCTTTGCTTAAATGAAACGGGGGGGGTCTTACTTTGTAACCATAAAATTTCTTCTATTGGCTTTGCTGTTTTACTATGACTGCAAGTAGCAAAAGTTACCAAAATGCCAAGACATAAAAAACGAAGTGATTGCATTACAAATAGATCCGCCTAGAAAATTTGTTGCGTATTATACTGGTAGCGGCTAAAAAATAAACATAAAGAACAGCAAAGAATCAATATTATCGAATTGTACTTTTTCCTTGCTGTTCTTTTAACCTGTCAGGCTGCAGATCTTGTTCGGTGATTAAATCGCCCCTAGTATGGCATTGGGTTATTTCTAAATATGCTATCAATTGCTGATAACGCATCATCATTGAGAGTTAGCTCAAACGCATCAATGTCTTCTTTTAGCTGCGTCATAGTAGTGGCACCAATAATAGATGAGGTAACGCCATCCACTTGATTACACCACGCTAGCGCCAATTGTGCTGGTGTAATGTTGTGTTCATGTGCAAGTTCAACATACTCTTTGGTCGCCTTTTGTGATTGTGGCGTATCACGAAAAATACCGTTACGCTGCATAAATGTCCAGCGAGAGCCTTCAGGGCGCGCTCCATTGAGGTACTTACCCGTTAATAGCCCAGCAGCCAGAGGTGACCAAGGTAGATAAGCAATATCTTCATGCACACATTGCTCTATTAAATAAGGCCAATCTTTCGCATGCGCTAAACTAAACTCATTTTGAATAGACACCATTTTTGGTAAGTTGTGCTCTTTGGCTAAATTTAAAAATTGGCTAATTCCCCACGGGGTGTCGTCAGAAAGTCCACAGTGTTTAATTTTACCCGCTTTAACACACACATCTAAGCCCTCTAAAATATCAAGCATGTCAGCGGTGTGTTGTTTTGCATCGACATCAGTAAATTTAAGCATGCCAGGCCATTGCCTTGCAAAATGAGGAGTGCGGCGATTTGGCCAATGTAATTGGTATAAGTCAATATAGTCGGTTTGTAGGCGTTTTAGAGACTGATCAACTGCATCAATAACAGCTTGGCGAGTAATATCACCACCATCACGGATCCATGAAAGCCCATTACCGGCAATTTTAGTTGCAATAACAATGTCTTTTCGTTTCTGTGAATTACGTGCAACCCAATTCCCTATAATTTCCTCAGTTTTACCATAAGTATCGGGGGAGGGAGGAACTGCATACATTTCTGCCGTATCAATAAAGTTAACACCACGGTCAAGAGCATAGGCTATCTGTTGGTCGGCATCATGCTGGTTGTTTTGTACTCCCCAAGTCATACTACCTAAACAGACCCTAGAAATACTAATATCACTACTGCCTAATTGACTATATTGCATTACTAATCCTAATTATTTGTTTTCTGAGTTTGCTTTTAAAGCCGATAACAAAGGTTCTGTGATCGTGGCTTTTTGCCCTGTTTTAAAGTCAAACATCACCACTTTTGACATGCCAGTGGTGGTTATCGCATTTTGCGCATGGCTAAATACACTGTAATTCATTACAAAGCGGTCAGGTTTAATATCACTGATAGTAATACCTACGCTTAATGTGTCAGGAAACGTTACAGGGCGTTTGTAGCGAATATTATTTTCACTGATCACAGGGCCAGTGGCTTTAGCATTGATAGTATCAAATAAATTTAATTTATTTAAAAAATCGATTCTGGCTATTTCAAAATAACGAAGATAAACACAGTTATTAACATGCTGTAGGGCATCCATATCGCCCCACGCTACAGTAATGTCGGTATGAATAGGGTGTTGTTGTTTAAACGTTTCCATGTATTTATAGCTCTTGGTTTTAAAGTATTTAGATTAGCAACATGGTCGGATGAGCTCAAGGGAATTATAGTTGGCAAAAATTCTAGGGCTAAAATTGTACCTCCTTGAATTCATGACTATAGTAACTATTAACACACAAGGAGATAACGATGCAGAATATAATTAATTGGTTATTGGCATGCACTGTTTTTATAGCTTCGTTCACTTGTTACGCTATGGGTAATGAGGCAGGAGCGATTATTTTGATTTTACTAGGCTTTTCTTTAGAAGTACTATTTTGGATGTATTGCTTTAATAAGCCCAAGAAAAATAGTCGCTCTTTTTAAATAACAGCAAGCTTGCTAATTAGTAGAGATTCCACAATAATAACTGTATAGATAAACAGTTGTTATTGTGTGATGAAAAAGTTTATTCATATAGACATGGACTGCTTTTAAACTTGAGGGTGTTATCTGTGGGGTTTATTTGTAAGTGAACCTGTTTCTGCTAACTTTAGATAAAGAGTTATCTAAGTAAGTTAATTGATGCGCAGATACAGTGATAAAAAAATAAATAAACACTACATTTATCTAGATAGTGACAGGGTCCCTATACTCCTTCCTTGCCTATTTGCTCGCTATACAGAAGTTGTAGGTAAAAAAATAGACTTGATAAAGAGGAAAAATAGGAACTCAGATCTAATCGAAAATGTGTTTGAAGAAGTGTTTATTGGTGCAGATGCAAGTTATAAAATTTGTAATCATCTTGGGCGGTTTTTAGAGTGGGTTGATAAGTTCGAGGGTGAAGGAAATATTACTCTTAGTATACATACAGCTTTGCCCCAAGAATTAATAAATGACTATATTAATGAGTATCTTATAACAGAATGTCGGAGTAGCGAAGCTGTTGCAAATCAGGCCGTAAACTCTCTAAAAGCTTATTACAATTGGCTACAGTATTTTTTGGACAATAAATATAAAAATATTGGCATCAAATCTTCCCATATCTCCATCGCGAGAAGTAACTCTAAACCTAGTTTAAGTGTGAAGTATTTGTTACCTCAAACAAGGGAGCTGATTTATCAAAGTGCTAACTCTTTACTTGAAGAAATCATTTTGAGAAATGGAGGTGAGTTAGGGTGTCGTTCTAAAGAGAATCAAGGGTTTCTTCTTAAAGACTTTAATGAAAGCACTCAGAAACACAAGGGATTGCTATCTCTTTTCAAGGAGCTGAAGAAGCAGCCGCACAAAGAAGAGTTCAAATATTACCTCTCATCACTCTATACAAAATATAGCCGCTCTAGGTTCCTGTATATACCTAGATACTTATTAGAAAAAATGGAACAGTATTTTCGTTTAGAACGACCTCTTACAGATTCAAACCATTTATTCGTTTCAAATTCTACTAATCTGACTAGTGGAAGATGTATTTCAACAAAGTTTGGTACCGATACTTTTGCTAAGACTCGCAATAAAGTGATTAATGAAATACAAAATAATCCAGACATTTATAGATCTTATCAAGATATTGAGTTCACGAATGTTTATCATCATCTTCGGCACTCCTTTGGAACTGATATATTTTATAACTTGTGTGAGGGAGCTAATAAACATTATGAATCAATTACTACAACATCGGCTATTTATTTAACCACTGCAAACAGGCTAGGGCATAAAGTTGATGGCCAATTTTCTAATTCAGTAACAAAATCATATATTCATAGCTGCGGTCTAAAAGAGCAGCTTTTAAAGGAGTGTAGCTTTGGATGATATGAAAAAAGTACCGAGTCATAACTCTAGCTATTATGAATCAATAGTAAGAAGGAATTTTAACTCAAATGAACCTGCAAGCTTCAGATATCCGCTCTCAGCTACTTCGATTGTTGTGCCTGCGTTAAAAGCTTATCCAGAGAGAGTTATTACTTTTAATGTAAAAGGTGAGACATATAAGCGATTAATTTTTAAGGCGATTATCGCTTCTTATAATTATTCATTTTTAGATGAATTTGCCCCACCTTCAGCAAAGTATCGCTTCACTAGTTCAGCTCACCTTTTTGTAGAGTGGTTAAACAATACAAACATAAAAAACCCCTATACTGTTTTAAAGGAGTACGAGTCTTATCGTTTTGATACCTTAAATAATCATGGAGGCGAAAGCGCTCTTCGAAAGCTAAGAACAGTTTTATTTTATGCTTTAGAAAGGTCAAGTGAACTGAGCTCATCTATCGAGCCTGAGCAATTACAATATCTTTTCGAAATTTATAAAACCAAAGTAAGTCCAAATTTTAATAAGAAGCAAATTTCGCTAGCTGGTTATTTTGGTGAATTAGACTGGCTTAGAAATGATGATATTGGAATTGGCAATCAACTATATCAGGTCCTTGCATCGCCAAAAATAACCATTCGTTCACTAAGAGCTACAGCGTCATCAATAATAATAGAACTCTATGAATGTAAGCTGGCTCTAAAAAGGTTTTTAGAAGTATCTGATTTCTCTTTGTTCGATTTTAATATGCTAGGCCCAAATAAGAATGTTAAATACTATAAAAAATCTTTTACGGGGCGGGCGATATTTTGCTTACTGTATAAATATCATTGTCTGAAAAAAAAAGAACCTAAACTCCGAAATGCCTTAGTACTTGTGTTATTAGCTAATACAAGTAATAAAAAGAGTTTTATAAAAGTCTTATCTGCTCTAGAAAGTGAAATAGAACTAAATCGAATTTTTATTTCAACTAAAGGGCCAAATAAAGGTCAGTTAAGTAAAACCTTTCTTTCTGAGAGCTTCTCTGTGGCTGGATCAAATAGTCCATTATTTGGGCTTAATGAATTAAAGCTACTTTGTTCTGGTACCCAGAAATTACCAATATCAGAAATTGAAAATTTATTGTTTTCATGGTTAATGGCAAGCTTGGCGGTCCAACCATCAGATATAGGTAAGTTAAGTAAAAACTCTTTCCGTTACCTTAAAATTGGAGGCCGAGTAACCCACATTGAGTGTGAGTACTTTAAGGGAAGAGCAAATTCTATACATACAACACATTCCATATCTACAAAATTGGTAACAGGGAAGGCTATATATAGCTTTATAAATCAATGCGATGCTGGGAGTCTTGTTAAGCTGAGTTCAAACATACCAGGAGTATTTGACGGCTTTTACTCTTTATCCGGTGTTTTGTTCGAGCTTTTAAGTCTTGATTTCATTAGAGATGTAATACAGAAAACACATTTACATAGTGGAAAAATTCCTCCTGTTATTTCTGAAGTATTAATAAAGTTAATTAAAAATGGTGTTCACTCAAAAAGTAATCATCTAGTTATAACTAAAAAACCTATATCAGAACGAGAGGTGTTAGCTAGAGAGTCTGGTACGTTATGCCATAGCGCTCTTTTTGGGCTTCAAGCTATAAAAAACTCAGCTGTTCATGCTTTTAGTGATCCATATACATTATATTATTTGACTAATAGAAATTCTCACACCAACAGAACCGAAAAAATGCATTATTTAAATGCAGATAATGAAGAATGGATAAATGATTCTGGTCGAATTACACGTAATGTGATGATTGATTTAATAAATAATGTTTTTAATTTAGCTGAAGAACTTGATGAAAATGAAGTATCTAGATTCAATGATGAGTTTTATGAAGTTACTGAACACATATCTCGAAAAAGTCATGAAATGATTATGAGATTAAAGGTAGTGACAAATCAGCAAAAAGGAAGAATTAATGAAGTTGGTGTTTTATCCCCTGACAATAAACAAGAAACTGAAAGGTTTGATCATATTTATGTAGTTGATAGCCCCTTAACTGTTTTTAGAATGAAAAATTACCTATATGAATTTGAATCGAATTATAAAAAATTACTGAGTGTAAACCCCAGCTATTTGTATAAGACAGTAGTACCTACTGTGGAGTGGATCAGCTATGTTTTAAGTATTTTGACAAAGCATTCAGTACTCGAGGGAAGTAATATGTTTAAAAAAATGAGGTTAAATAATGTTTCAATCAGTGTGTTTCACTCAATATAGGGGGGGATAATGCAGCCAAGTTTTAGTACATTGGAGTTAAAAAGCTTTTGGGAAACCCAAAATGAAAAGCTAATAGCTCACCCCGATTTTTTGAAATCTGAAGGAGACCTTTTTGATTCAATTCTTGTTTTCAGGAATGCCAAAGGCATAAGGCGATTGGATTTTTCAATACTTCATAAAGACCATACAAAGCTTGAGGAATCAGCTAAATTAACCTTAAAAGGTCAGTTCTACTCACTTACATCTGAAGAGTATGCAAAATTATTCTTTTTACATGGCTTATCTACTAATTCATCCCAAGGAGCTTTTGCAATATATCAAATGGTGATACACCTTTTTACTTTCTTAAACTTCAATGGATGTAAGAGTTTATCAGCCAGCAATATAGAAGATTTCCATACAAGCTTCTTGACCCAATCAGTGGGTGATAAAGGTTTTTTTAATCGCTTATCAGCGCCTTCCTATAAAGGGACATATAATAATGCGAATATTATAAATATAAGAAAGAAACTGCAGTTAACAGGAATAACAGGACTGTTAAGTCATGATCTAACCCCTAAAGCATTTAGAGACTCTCTAGATGATGCTTGTAAATCACTTCTAAGTATTAGTTTTAACCAATACAAGCTGGGAGGAAGTTACAACTTTATGGGCTTGGAAATGGGGCAATATTATATTGACTATATGAGGCAAGTTTATGAAGAAGATTATTTTTATACATTAATTTGCCATGAAGTCATAGACACAATTGCAACCAAGTTCAAATTTAAAAATGCAGGGCATGGAACTCGAAGTTACTGGAATCGAGTGGTACTAGAGACAATTCAAGGTACATTTATACCTAATGTTCATGAAAAAGAAAGCCTTTGGCGCACTAGAGAGAAGGTGCATATAGCAACAGCAGAAGAACTCTTTAAACAATATAACTTACATATAGAAAGAGTTTTATCTTTAAGTGACAGTTGCATCAGTGCGTTGGTAAAGTCACTAGGGCTTGAAATACGATTTGATGCTGTAGAAATAATTCGCATTTTAATGCTTCAAAAGCTTTATCCTTTCCAATCCCATAAATCCCCTGCTCAAGTATGGGAGGGGTATCTTCAATCATTAGATAAGACATTTATAGATAGCAAGCGCTTATCAAATTTATTGGTTGAAGATGTTTATCAAAAGATGGCTGAAATAGTCATTGCTCGTAAGCTCAATATAAGTGCATTTAAAAAGTCATTAAGGTCTTGGGCCAGAGAGTTAATGGGTGGATCTCTTGGGAAAAATATAACTGATCTAACTGTCGAAATGGACCGCGTAACTCATGCAATGACTACATTAGTTGTTTCATGGCTAGGTTACAGAGCAAGTGAATTTGGCTTCCCTTTAACAGCAATACATGTTGAACCTAATAACGATATACTGGATAACTCTCATGTTCCCTTTAGGTTTAAGTTAAGATGGGTTGTCCCTAAAACTCATGACAAGTTAAAAGTCGAAAGAGAAATTACATCTCAATGTTATCAGATAGCAGCTCAGCTTAACCATTTATTTAAACCATCTGCCAGTGAACCCTGCTTGTATAGGTTTACAGGCGGAAACCAAAGTTTGAATACTCCAAATGAATCAGAACATATTATTGAGCATAGAGTCAAAGCGAATTGGGATGACTTTGTTCAAAGATACAAGCCATTCAAAGAGGTTACGCTCTTAGAAAAGTTATTAAGCAAACAATACCTGTCGAAAAAACAGTCAAAAGAATTAGAAGTGTTAATAAGTAAATATGATATTACAGGCTCAAAGGCGCAGAAATTATTAGAAACATATCGAGAAGTTAATAGAGATCTAACAAAGCTACAATGTAGTTCATTTGCCGGAAATAAACCCCAGAAAAGATTTAAAGAGTCGTTAATTGAGTTTAATAAAACTGGAAAAATATCAAACTTTGAACACAGTTTGGTAGTTGAAAAGTACCTTTCTGAAGAAACTAAAGAGTGGTTAAGAGCAGATCGTATTACTTTAGACCAAAAGGCAATGATGGATATCTCAAATGAATTAAAGCAAGATGTTAGATACCCAACAGCACATTCCTTTCGTCATATTTGGGCTGAAGCGGTTTTAACTCGTTATCAAGGGGACGTAGCTGCTGTTATTAGACATCAGTTCTGTCACTTAGATGAATCCTTTTTTATGGCTTACCTTCGTAACAAAGAACCTCAATTGTTGATGAAATCAGCTCGAATTAAAGTGCTTAATTCTATTGTAGATACATTATTAATTGATTCGGAAAAGAACGGTAAAAGCTATTTAGGTGGCTTTTCAAGGTATGTAAGTAAAGCCAAAAGCTTAACAAAGGCAGTCTCACCTAGCGAGATTCTAGAGCTTAGGGAGCGTATAGCTGGGCGGATTATTTCTATTCAGCCATCACATTTCTCGACATGTATTCCCAGAGAGGGAGCTGAGAGTCGAGCAAAGTGTGCAGAATTTGGAGATATGGCACCTCATAATGCAAAACCTGAATTTTGCTTAAACTGTTCAAATGCGGTCATTACAAGTGAAAATTTAAGAGGAATTTGGTTAACGATACAGCCTTTTGTTAAAGAAGCTTTAGATGAAAATATTCCGGGGTTTATGATAGAGCATCATATCCCCTTATTACGTTCTGGTTATAAAAGAATAAAACAACTCGAGAATTCCAATAACCAAAACAACGTATTGAAAATTTTAAATATGATAGAAAAGGCAATCTCTAATATTGAACAAAATGTTTATAAAATGGAGGTTTAGATGTCGAATGAATTAGATGAGCTGATGACTGATGAATTTCTTTCCGGCTTAGATAGCCCAAGTAATAATAATGAAGGATTGTTAGATAAGCCATCGTGGGTAAAAGGTGGTACTGTACATACAACATTTAAAGCTTGGAGAGCGATTTTAGATCTCCAAGCGATAAAAGAAAAAAGTATCAAAAATTATGGAAAAGTAGCTGACAGAAAAACACCGAAGTCGTTATATCAAATAAAAAAATCGGATGTAGCTGAGATAGTTGCCATAAAGTCACAAAGCTTATTTCGTACTTCGAGTTTTAGTGATGATATTAGAGATTTTTTTGATGATGTTAATTCGGAATTGCTAGAACTTTTTGAAATAGAACAAAACAAGCAAAGATTACGAAGAAAAAGAACGGGTGTCCGAAGTAAGTGTAAACCTGATTTAGTTGATGATGTTCAGGTTTTAAGAGAAAAGGTTGAAGAGCTAGAACGTCAAACTGTTAAGGACACGTTAGACCTTATGCTACAAAGAATGCCATTAGATTTAAGAAGAAAAATGGGGATGTAGTATATTAAGCCGCCGAACGATGAAAAGTGTATTATATTTGTCTTTAGTTATAGTATTAGAGTGTATCTATGGAAAAAGTAGAGCTGTATAAACAAAGCTTATCGAGATTTATTTTTAGTGAACTTATTGTATTTCTTTCTCAAGTAGCCATTTTCTTCGTGGTTGCTGTCCTCACCTCTGACTTTCTAGGCAGTGAAGAAAAATTATTAGCCTTTTCAAAGCAGAAAATTAATGATGGTTCTTTTGGAGAGCTAGGGTTAACTTTTTTAGCTATTATTTTCGTAACAGGTATTTTTACTACTATCGGTAAGGTTTTTGATAATAAACAAGTTGGAGAGTTTATTGATGAAATTTTATATGAAATGCCAAAAACAATTTATGTATTTGGTTCAGCTGCTACAGGGGTTATGTTAGCAGCATCTTTATATATTCAGATGAACCCTGATGCTAATTCGGAAACTGGAGCTATAAGTTTTGCTGTATTAACATTCCTTTTCGCCATGATGATTTTTCTTTACGGATGTGCATTTAGTTATGCATTAAAGCGAAAGACTCATATAAAAAGAAAAGATCAATCTCAATAGCGTTACACACTAATTGGCACCTGATAAAGCTAAATATTTACAAAATTAGAAATAATACTTTAGTAATTCCAGATAGGATATGGCATTATTTCACTGTTTTTATATACAGTGTGTTGTCTTGAGCTACTATGAGAAGAATTATTCATGTTGATATGTTATCTGATGTTTAATTTCTTGACGTTAGTGAGCGAGCGGAAAGAGCTGTAGTTACGCTGTTTGCTTTGGCATTTAACTGAATCACACCCTTGTCAATCCTGACAAGTTTAGTGTCATGCAAAAATTCAATTATTATAGAGTGCAGAATAGCGATAAATCGTACCCACATTATAAAATCTTGACAAACTTTTAATGTAAAATGGACTAGATACTAGAGTAAATATAATGGGTTTACTTAAAAGAAATTTTAAATAACATGCAGAAGTTGATCCATATAGACATGGATGCATTCTTTGTATCTGTTGAAATTAGAGATAGGCCAGAGTTGGCAAATCTTCCTGTTGCTGTGGGGGGAAACTCTAAAAGGCGAGGTGTACTTTCGACTTGTAATTATATAGCAAGAGAATTTGGTGTTCGTTCAGCAATGCCAACGAGTGTGGCACTGATAAAGTGTCCAAATTTGGTGCTTGTACCATCTCGAATGGATGTATATAAAGAGGTGAGTACTCATATTCGGGAAATATTTTCACGTTATACCAATATTATTGAACCTCTTTCATTAGATGAAGCTTATCTTGATGTCACAGATTGCAAATTATTTAAAGGTTCAGCCACTTTAATAGCCCAAGATATTAGAGAAACAATCTACAGAGAAACGGGCCTAACCGCTTCTGCTGGAATTTCTTCTCTGAAGTTTCTTGCTAAAGTTGCTTCAGACTATAATAAACCAAATGGTCAATTTGTTATTACACCTTCAGAAGTTTGTAGCTTTATTGCCGAATTACCTTTAAATAAGATTTCAGGTGTAGGTAAGGTTACTTTTGAAAAACTAAAGTCATTAGGGTTGGAATATGGTCGAGACATTCAAGCTGTCGATCAGGCAATTATTAATAATAACTTTGGTAAATTCGGACTGGTGCTTTATCAACGGTGCCAAGGTATAGATAATAGAAATGTTGAAACAACACGAGTTAGAAAGTCGGTAGGTGTTGAGAGAACATTTCCTGAAGATATTGATGATTTAGATACTCTTCGTAGTATCTTAACCGATAAGCTGATACCTGAATTAAAAAAACGGTCTGAAAAGTATTTACATGAGCGAAAAATAAGTAAATTAGGAGTGAAAGTTAAATTCAATGATTTTCACCAAACGACTAAAGACTTTGCCTATTCTAACTTTGATGAAGGGATATTTTTAGATTTGCTGACAGAAGCAGTGAATCGTGGTGATGGTAAAAAGGTTAGACTTTTAGGGGTTCATATTGGTCTTAATAACATCGAAGTTAAAAATCAGCAATTTGAACTATCATGGTAGAAAATGGAAACCTTGCCTTATTATTTAAAAAGCGTTACAGAAATAATCATAAATAAAAAGCCTGTTAGTTATTGGCGTAAATGAAGTTTTATAAATATAAATTACTTTCCGTTTTGAAAAATATATAGGTAGTTTTATATATAGTATAGTTTTCAAATTATAAATTGAATACCTTTAGAAAAACAATCAAATTAGAAGTGGTTTTTAATGAAAGATATGACAAAGTCGCTTGGTGATAAAAAGTCTTAACTTGGCCAGTCAAGTTCGTCCAGTAGAACTCACAGCACTTAGCTGTTATTCGGCTTAGAGCGAGAACCAGTCAGTCAAAAATTGTGTTGTATGAAGAGGAAATTTGACCGCTATGTAATTCATTGTAAGCAATAAAATGATCTCAGTTATTAGGTGTGTAACGTTTATAATTGCACCTCAATAGTCTATTTGCTATTTTACGCGCTAATAAAAGGAATTTTTAAGGATTTAAGGATGATTCAACTACAGCGCTACCCAATGCCAGATCGACCAAGTAACCCCAGCCCTTTAGAAATGGCTATTTATAATTATGAATTACTAGCCAAAAAACACTACGATGATAAGCGCCGTAAATCTGCTGCATCTAAGGAAAAGCTACAAAGAGATTACGATCACTTACAAAAAGAACGCAAGCGTTTAGAGCACTTGCTTATCGCGCAGCAAAGCTTAGAGTCTTACCGCGCAGAAAGTGAAGGTAGTTCTGTTAAGGAGCTAGCAGAAGAAGAACATCATCCTACGGAAAAGCTTGCTAAGTTTTTACGAGCGGCAGGCGAGCCAAAACCAACTTCATATCATGAAGCACATCATATTGTGTGCGGTAAGGGACGTTATAGACAGCGCCTTACATATGCTGCGCGTTTAAGAATGCATTCGTTTGGTATTGGTATTAATGATCCAACGAATGGGGTATGGCTAAGAAACTTTGAAAAAAATAAGTCAGATGATTGGGCTACGCCTGACACTGTTTCTCACAGAAGGCTGCATCGCCATAATTATGAAGTGTGGGTGTCTACTAGTTTAAGAACCAGAGTAAATAAGCTCGATTTCATAAATGCATTACGTGGCGTGAAAATAAAAATTAAAAATCATATGATGCCAGCCAGCGTTATGATGCCTAAAAATGCTAATTGGGATGGTAAATCATGAAGTTGTTCTCGTTAAAGCCTGTTACTAATTCTTACGACATGGTTGAGTGGGACATACTTTCATTCGCTGAAAAAATACAACCAATGTTGTCATCTAATCAAGATGCTTGCATGTTTCTACTTGATATCCATATGAATAATGACTCTTTATTAGAGTATTGGCCTGAAGGTTATGAGTTGTCTTTTTTACCTGGTTATCTAAAAGATAACTACGATATAAGTATCATGGATGGGTTTATAGCTCTTCGGATGAATGCTTATGAAGCTTTAAAAGATTTATTAGCGCCTTTAGGTGAGTTTATTGAAACAAAAGCTGATGGTGAACCTATTGTAATCTTTAACTTGCGTACATTTGGACAAGAAGATGAAGCAAAATGTGAACGCGAATATTTAGACGGTTATCCTTTAGATTATATCAAGATTGCTTTCATAAATGATGATGTAAAAAATAAGCCTGTTTTTAAGAGTAAACTTACAGGTGGTTCTCGTTTGTATTGTACAGATAAGTTTAAATCTGCTGTAGAAGATAATGGATTAACGGGTGTTTATATTGACGAAGATCTCGATAATATTTTTTCTAATTAAGTTAATTTAGATAAAGAAAACATTATTTAGGTAGTGTTATATAAAACGAAAATCAAAACTACCTTTTAAAAAACAACTACTATATTTTAATGACTGAAATAAATCGGATGCTATATGCCAATAAACTTTAACTGCTTTTTTGGTGGTTGTTTTACCAATTTTTCTTACATAAAAAATTAATAATAAATTTGTATTAGTCCACATTTCAGTTGCAGTTTGAAAAGAGTTTTTTGATTTTATCTGGCAGTTCTTAATGAACGAAAACCGGACGGTAGGACAAACTGACTTTTGGACAGAAACGTTTTAGTCCATCCCGTTGATTCGCTTGTTAGGAGTTAATTATTCCGGAAAAGACATCCCACAATATAACTAAATCATTCCCGAACCATATGCCAAATAAAAACTTAAAGTAATAAATAAAAATTAATGGGAATAAAATTACACTACTAATACCCATCGTGAATAGTGAATACTTTTTCTTTTTACAACTCCATGAGGATTCAAATTTAATCCACCTCATCGTTTCAGCCCAAAAATCTAACAAAATAGCATGTGGCATTGGGTAAGTTTTTGGATGATGATACCAACCCAAGCCATATACGCACCAAGCAAAAGCATTTAATATAAAAATTAAACCTGTCCCATAAATAATAACCCACACAGGACTCTGGAATATAAGTTCTAGAAGATTTCCATTCTTAAAAATTGGATGTTCTCGAGGGTGGCTCAAAATATAATAACTCCTAACGCCGCGCTCTGCGGCAAACTTGGAACGCACCGAAAATTTGACCAACAGCAGCGCCTTGTTATGTGAAATTAAAGCTCAGGCTAAATCATTCATTAATGCCAAACACATTACTCTTTCCCAGTGGTTCGGGAAACTAGCAGAGTCAATTGCTGGTTGTAAAATGGTTCTTTTCGCAACTCCCAGATCTAAAGGAATTCGAGTCAACTCTTGAATTTGTGCTAGGTATGTAATAAGCCTTGGGCCTGCCTCTTTTGAGAATCTCAAGCCCAATTCAAAGTCAATAAAGTGTTTTTCTACTCGATTCTTTTGGATATCATTCCAATGCTCCGGAGGTCTGACGAAATATTCAATCACTCCTGGTTCGGCATTTATTCCAGCAATGTATCGCGCAAACACCCATTGTTCATTGAAGTAACGATCATTATCTAGATATGGTTGAAGAATCTGTTCTTCTTCATTACCAGCGAAAGCTTCTCCTTTTCCATCCATGTTGCAGTCTCTGCACGAAGGCACTAAGTTTACCGGCAGTACAGAAAATTGAGGATAGTGTGCTTTAGGAAGGTAATGATCCAAATTTCTTGGTCGTCCAATACCACCACAAAAAGGGCACTGTTCATTAGCAGCCGCCAGCAAGGAATTATAAATTCTACGCCCAGGCTTACCAGATTTAACAAAGTACGTGCTATATAGCTTAAGAAGTTCAGACTTTTTTAGCGAGCCTATGACAATCGGATCACAGTTACGGTGATTAGGTGTCGACTGTAATGTATACAGCTCACCTTGAGATGCTGATGCAACATAACTATCAGCGCTGACTTGAAATAGTTCAATCTCGCTGCCCAGTTTTTGCAGCAAGTTGGCGTTACCGGTAATCCCCTCTCGGCAACTGGCCATAGTTTGTACATAAGAATAAGCTGGTTGATTAAGCTTTAACATTAATCTATGCCTCTATCTCGATGCGTAACCAGCGCCATCAAGAGAGAGCGGGCCTCTAAACCAAGCTGATGATTATATTCATTCACTATCTCTTGGTAAGAACTTCCACTTTCAACCGACTTTACAAGCAAATCGTGAAACCCCGACTTGACCACCTCAAGACCAAACACCTCCCTTGTTAATACACCAACATTTTCACCGAATGTCTCGATATTGAGTCTACGAGGTTCAGTAGCTAAGCCAACTCGATTGATTTTCCATGCACTAGACTTAGGAACCTCTTGCAGTACTACAGGAGAGTGCGTGGCTATAATAGCTACACCGTTCCTATCATGAAGTAACTCAGACAAAGCGCGAACAAAAGCGGATAGTAACGGTGGATGAAGATGGCTTTCAGGTTCATCAATAAGGACTAAAGTTTTTTCTTCAACAGTTGCGACTAAGCGGGTGATCGTTAAAAGTACTACAGCATGTCCCGAACTCATTCGCTCAATGGTCTTTAGGGCTTTGGATGCTAACTCCTGACCGGAAAACTGAGAAAGATCTTTCAGGCCCATTCTCTCAAAGTTTTCATCTGACTCCAAAGTCTCTATTGCTCTTAACCATCTATCTCGCTTAGGCGTTTGACTAAAGCATGACTTTAAAGCTTGCAAAAATTCTTGGCGAATATCATTGAGACTTTTGAGAGTGTCGCCTTCCTTCTTTAACCCTACATAGAAATAACAAGTGCCTTGCGAGGGATCTGGTTGCTCTATTGGAGGTTCAAAGGGGTCAAAAGCACTAAATGAAACGGAAACCAAACTACT
The DNA here is from genome assembly GCF_013394165.1 of Pseudoalteromonas sp. Scap06. Lineage (NCBI taxonomy): Bacteria > Pseudomonadati > Pseudomonadota > Gammaproteobacteria > Alteromonadales > Pseudoalteromonadaceae > Pseudoalteromonas > Pseudoalteromonas sp. Scap06. The sequence goes on from NZ_CP041330.1 coordinate 758,191, forward strand.
GAAATAATCGTTGCTGATGGGGTTTTCTTGCCAACCTCCAACATCATAAAACTTCGAGGTAGAATGGCCCTTGCTTGTAATAGCTTCAATCATCCCATTAAGAAGTGTTGTCTTTCCTACGCCATTTCGACCGATGACTGCATGAATGTTAGTACTTGGTTTAGAATCAATCTTCACCTTAAACTTCAATTCAAAACCAGACATCTTATCAGACTCGGGTCTGGAAAATTTGAATTCAAAATTTGTTAGTGGGGGCTGGCCAGCCAACACCCTAGGAAACTGTCCTTTGATAACTGATAAGCTGACATCTCTTAACAAGGCGGTCCGAAAAACCTCTTCCTCTTGAGCTACTTCAATCAGCCTTGGAGATAAAACGATGTCTTTTAGTGCCGATAGTAAATTAGTTCTTAACGGTTCTACAAATGATGATATTTTACGATAATAGTCGACATCTTGCCCAACAGAGAAATAACCATCAGATAACTGCTGGAAGGAATTTCCTAATAAGGTGTGAGTTGATTGTTCAGTAGTTTGGCCTTTAAAACCAATTTTTACATTACCGAGATCATGAAGAACACCTTTCTCGTCATATAGTTCCAAATAAAACATGGTTACGAACGAGAAATCGTTCCAATGATCAATCGTTAGGTAAGCAGTATTCAAACCTGACTGAGGAGTTTTCATACCTCTTGCAAGAACAATAAAATTCATTTCTCAGTACTACTTATCATCGGTGAATATCACATAACATTTTAGTATTTATGCGACACGCAGTTTGTGTTGCATAATCGCTTGTTGGACTGAGCCGCTACCAGCTCGGTGTATAGAGTTGGTGTTGTTTATGCTATGGGAATTTGTTTTTATGGCCTAAGTGATATCAAACCAATTTCATTGGCGTGTCTATCGTATCTAAGCAATCCCTGTGCTACTCAGCGTTTATTATGTGCCTATTAAACCTAATGTTTAACCGTTAAGCAATGATCTTTTTCTCACGCACAGTCGCTACTAGCCCGAGCAGTTAAGCAGGTTAACTCATTGATTTGATGCAGCAGGCAAGGCTGCTAACTCGTTCGCGCTATTTTATTTGTCGTCATATCCAAATTCATCACACCAATAAATCGTAAGATACCCGCCTTCCATGACTGGCAAGGCCAATGCGGTATTAATGGTTCTTGCTCTACCTTCGGCTTCACCGCTTTGAATGGGGTTATTGATGCTTGAGCCTTTATTAACCCTAACTTTCGCTTGCGACACGCATTAGCTAAAAAGCCATAGTGGCGAATGCGCATAAACCCTTTAGGCAATGTATCTACACCCGTGATTTACAGCAAGATGTAAATATTGCTGTAAGCCTGTTAAGTAATATCTTCTAACTCGTTTTGGGGCAAAAGTGAGTTAGAGCGGAACGTCCGAAAACGACATTATTGAGAAGTAAGCGACCGAATTTAAAAGTACACAAGTCTCAAACGAGCAATTGCCGCCATTAAAGGTGATCAATGTCTACATATATCTCATCCTGATTTATTCGTTCAGTTACGATATTAGATAGTTCGTAATCTTCAACTAAGGTAACAAGAGCATCCAACTCATTACCTTCACGAGTGCAAGGTTCAGACTTCCACAAGTCTTCAATACGCTTCAATGCTTCTTCTAAATCTGTTTTTGATTTTATAGATATGATGGTCATTGAGTTCTGCTCCTTACTCCACAATTTATTTTTTAATTATGGCAGATATGCCATAGTTAAAGTTGTTTAAGGAAGTTATTCATTAGGTTAACAAGCTGCTGACCTAATCTGAAGGCGCAATAGCTTGTTGCAACTGAGAGTCTTCTTTCGCACAATAACAGCCCATATCCCTATAAAATCCGGTAGACCGCAATTGGCACAAACGCGACTATCAGAGTGAGTTGGAGCATTAATAAGTTCAAATCAACGTTTTGATCTCTAAAGCGATAGCTTCTTGTTGAATTAAGAAAAGGATAAAATTTGGCTTCATGCTTTACAGTCTGCATTATAATGCGCATCACTCCTCAAACACTTTTCTTTTATGCGTTATAGGCATACTTAAGCCTGTTTACGGTATTTTTAATAAATTCACGGCCAGCTATAGTATCTATAAATGTTAAAGGTTTTTTAGAGTCGAATTGAAGTGAAGGGGTATTTAACCAGATATTAAAACGTTCTATATTTTCAAAGTAATTAAGGCAAAAATAGCAGGTTTTTGCAACTTCAAATATATTTTCACTTAAAGTGGTATTTAAAAGCTTTAATTCTTTTTTATAGCGTACATATGAGCTATTGCTAGTTCTAATAGCTGAAGAAAATATTCGTATACTCCAGCCTAACTCTATCCTTAAACGTTCAGCATTTTTGATATCTACACCTTGATGTATAAAGTTAATTTGTTCTAGATAACTAGATTTTTCACTGATCTTTCTATTGCTTAAAATCTCTATAAGGTCTATTTGTTTGTGAATTTCAGAGAAGCTATACATAGCAACACCTTAAATTAAATTATGTTTCCTCGTGTAACTGAAATCGATGTTACCTGTAGAGGTCTACTTGAGATAAATTCTAGCGTATTTACCGCAATTCACTTAACCCCAAAGCAATAGCCTCTTGCTGAAAGCGGCCTGATATATTAATAATTCGCTCATAGGCACCGGTTAAAAAATGTTTCTCTGTTGCTTCAGGTCCATTGTTCATAGCTGGCTGCTCAAAAAAGTCAGCAAAGTTATCAAAATCGAACTGGGTTTTGGAAGGTTTTTTACTTTGTTTATTAAAAGTAATATCGCTTGAATTTTCATCTACAGTGTTTTCTCCAGCAGCAGTTTCAATCTTTTCAAACTTAACTACATCAGCTTCAAATGGAACATCTTGATTAACCCTATACGCATACTCTAAAAGCTTAGGTTCGGCGGGCATGTACATAATAGCTTCTTGGTTTTTAGAGTTTGTTACCCTCAGTATACGGCCCAATATTTGCCGAAAATGCATTTCTGTTTTTATATTTGTAAGGTGACAGCAAACCTGCAAACGAGGGATATTTGTACCTTCGCTAATCATACCAACAGAAATAATCCACTTAGTTTGTGCATACCTAAACTGCTGAATAATACCCGTAGGTTCACTCTCTCGGTAGGTTACAACAACGCTATCCTCGTCAAAGTAAGTTCGCATTAACATAGAGATTTGATGGGCATGCTCAACAGACGATGCAACAATCAACCCTGCTGCATCGGGGTTTTTCAATCTGATTGAGGTCAGCTTCTTTTGAGCTGAAGAGATTATATATTTTATTACCGCTTCATTTTCAATAACTTCTTGATAAGAAACGCCAGAGTCGTTTAATAACGCTTTAAAGCAGTTAAATGTTTTGGTTTCAGCGTCATCTACAACTGTAATGCGGCTATTATCAACAGCTACTATTTGTGGAACCCGACAAACATTATCTCCAATAGCCTCAGAAAGCCCATAAACGTAGTCACACGCTATTTTATTGTTAGGTTGCTGATATGATGAAAGAACAATAGGAGCAGCGTCAGAGCGCCAGGGAGTGCCTGTTAAGGCTAATGTGTACTGTGCTTTATTTTGAATGTTAAGTATTATCTGCTCACCCCATGCATTTGCATTGTCAATATTAGAGCCAGCACAATGATGAATTTCATCAAATATTACAAAAACACGATATCGTTCAAATAGCTGCCAAAAGTGCACATCTAAATACTGTAAGCTTTGATAGGTTAAAGCTCTACCTTTAGCGCCAATAAGCCCATCAAATCGTTCATTCGTTTTTAGCTGTAAGCTTTCCTTAAAGTCTTGGGAAACAATAGACGACGGGGAAAAACAAATGATTAAATCGACCATATTGCTTTTTAATAACTGGTTAGCTAATTCTGAAGCCATCAAAGTTTTACCCGCCCCAGGAGTTGCCAAGGCTAAAAAGTGGCTATTGACGTTCTGATATTGTGTAAGCGCAAAATTAATACATTCGGCTTGCCATAGTCTTAGTTTCATATTTTTTCTAATGCTTCGCTCTGCTTCAGTAAGCCTTCAATCGCTCTAATCTTGCCAAGTATTCTGGTATTGTTGTCTCTTGCTTTGTTGTATTGTGGCTGTAGTTCATCTACCAGTTCGGGTGACTCCAAATAGAGCTCTTTATACGCCTCTGATTCCCCCATATTCAATAATAACTCGGCTTTGTAATGGTTTAACTTACTAAGTAACAGCGCATGTTTATCATTTTCTTTTTCTGTGATTGAAATAGGTATTGAACTAGCTAAGTGAGTAATTACCTCAACATCAAAGCTCTCTGTTTTATTGAATCGCGTAAATCCTTTTTTATTTGATACCACCTTTTTCAGCCAGCCTTTTTTAACAAGCTTGAGCAGTTCTGCGTATATACTTCGCCTAACTGCGGTAGGTATCAACGAAGCATCACTTTTTAATGTTAAGTACGCCGAGCGTACATCACTTGTTGTAAAGTTATCAAAATTTGGTGCAACAATAATTTGAGCTACGAGAGGGTCAAATTTCAAAGTAAATCCTAATGAACTTCTTATAATAATGGGTATTATAGGGCGTGGTAGTTAAGCGCTCAACATGAAAATCTAATCATTTTGCCTTGAGGAAAATCAGGTGAGTGATTTAGTTAAAAATTTTGGTGAAAAACTACGAGAAAAACGTAAAGAAGCCGGCTATTCGCAAGAAGGTTTTGCCGCCTATGTAGGTATAGAACGCGGTAATTACGGAAAAATGGAAAGAGGTAATGTTAACATTAAGCTCGAAACTCTCTACAAGTTAGTGAATGCATTAAATTGCGAGTTTGAAGAGATACTACCGGCAAGACAAAAATATAAAATTGATCTAGGTTAGCTAAAAAACTTTCGGGTATTAATTTTTTATCAATTATTTAAATATTTAGGGTATATTAATCACCATTACCTTAGGAATAACTATTAGCTACAGAGTTGTTTTTAATAAAATAAATCATCTTTAACTCTCTGGCTAACAAGGACTTAACTTATATGTTTGAACAAACTTTTAAAAACATCGACGACATTTTTCATAAAGACGCAGGCTGTTCCAGCGAACTAGACTACACCGAGCAATCGTCGTGGATGCTATTTTTAAAATACCTTGATGACTTAGAGTTCACTAAGTCTCAAGAAGCCGAATTAATGGCAGAAGATTACCAATACATTATTGAAGAAAAATACCGTTGGAGTTCGTGGGCAGCGCCTAAAACTGCTAATGGTGAGTTTGATCACGACAACGCCTTAACTGGCAGCGATTTAATGGATTTCGTTGATGGTGAGTTATTCCCTTACCTTAAAGGTTTTAAGCTGCGTGCTAAAAGCCCTGACACTATTGAATACAAAATTGGTGAGATTTTTAGCGAAATCAAAAACAAAATTCAAAGTGGTTATTCACTGCGTGATGCACTAGAGAAAGTAGACGAACTGCGTTTTCGCTCACAAGAAGAAAAGCACGAGCTTTCCCATCTTTATGAAACAAAAATTAAAAGCATGGGTAACGCTGGCCGTAACGGCGGTGAATACTACACACCACGCCCATTAATTCGCGCCATGATCGACGTATTACAGCCACAAATTGGCGAAACGATTTACGACGGTGCCGCAGGTTCGGCAGGTTTCTTATGTGAAGCATACGACTACCTTCGCCAAGGTGGTGCCAGCAACAAGCAGCTTTCAACCAGCGACTTAAAAACCCTGCAAGAAAACACCTTTTACGCCAAAGAGAAAAAATCTTTAGCGTACGTTATCGCCATTATGAACATGATTTTGCATGGCATTGAAGCACCTAACGTTATTCACACCAATACACTGGGCGAAAACCTACAAGACATTACCCCAAGCAACCAGCACGATATTGTATTAGCTAACCCGCCCTTTGGTGGTAAAGAGCGTAAAGAAGTTCAACAAAACTTCCCGATTAAAACCGGTGAAACTGCCTTTTTGTTTTTGCAGCACTTTATAAAAATGCTCAAGCCTGGTGGCCGCGCCGCTATTGTTATTAAAAACACCTTTTTATCGAATACCGATAACGCCGCCATTGCTTTGCGTAAAGAGCTATTAGAAAACTGCAACTTACACACCGTGCTAGATTGCCCAGCCAAAACCTTCTTAGGCGCTGGTGTAAAAACCGTGGTGTTGTTTTTTACCAAAGGCGAACCAACTCAAAAAACTTGGTTTTATCAACTAGACCCTGGCCGCAGCTTGGGTAAAACCAATCCGCTAAACGATAACGACTTAAAAGAGTTTGTAGAGTTACAAAAGGGCTTTGAAGACAGTGCTAAGTCTTGGTCATTAGCTACGACTGAACTTGATGATACAGCATGGGATTTATCGGTAAAAAATCCGAACCAAGCAGAAGAAACCTCACTGCGTGAGCCACAAGCGATCATAGAAGAAATCATCGCGCTTGATAAAGAGAGCGAAGCGATTCTTGGTAAGATTCAGGAGTTGTTGTGATGGGGTGGTCCATATCTAAAATGAGTGAAGTCACTAATATAATAAGTGGTGGAACACCTAAAAGCGGTATTTCCGACTATTGGTTTGGTGATGTTAAGTGGATTACGCCGAAAGATATGGGGAAAATCACTGGTATTTACGTCTCAGAAACAGGTAGAAATATCACTCGACTAGGGCTAGAGAAATCTTCAGCTAAGCTAATTCCTGAAAGCTCGGTAATTCTCTCAACCCGAGCACCTATTGGTCACCTAGCTATTAATAAAGTCCCTATGGCAACGAACCAAGGTTGCCGGGGGTTAGTACCTAAAAGCACTTTAGATACCAAGTTTTTGTATTATTTTTTATTGAAGAGCGTCTCATTATTAAATGATTTGGGAAGTGGAACTACTTTTAAAGAGCTATCTAAAACTGCTTTAGAGAAAGTAGAAATACCACACCCTGAGATTACCGAACAAAAACGCATCGTCGCCATTCTCGATCAAGCCTTTGCCGATATAGAACAAGCCCGCGCCAAGGCTGAGCAAAACCTCAAAAACGCCCGTGAGCTATTTGAAAGCTATTTGCAGCAAGTGTTTAGCCTGCGTGGTGAGGGGTGGGTTGAGATAACCCTAGGGGATGCAGCAGAAGTAAGCACAGGCGGAACACCGCTTAAATCCAAAAATGAATTCTGGGATGGGGATATTCCTTGGTATTCATCAGGGGAGCTTAACGATACTTTCACAATAGAATCTAAAAGCTGTATTACAGCAGCCGGGCTAGATGGTTCAAATGCCAAGATACTTCCTGAGGGCTCCTTATTGGTTGGCATGTACGATACAGCAGCTTTAAAGATGTCTATTTTGGATAGGGACGGTGCTTTTAATCAAGCTATAGCTGGAGTAAAGCCAAATAATAGAATTAATCTGGAGTTTATACTTCATTCGATTAATTCTATTAAACCTGAGCTGTTGAAGCTTAGGCGTGGTGTTCGTCAAAAGAATCTTAATAAAAGTAAGATTAAGGGGATACCCATTAGGCTTCCATCTTTAAGCGAGCAAAATCAGGTAGTGGAAGAGCTAAGGCTAATTAGAAGAAACACCGATGACTTAGCTGTTATTTATACTCAAAAATTAAACGATTTAGACGAACTCAAAAAATCCATCCTACAGAAAGCTTTTTCCGGCGAGTTGACCAAAGAAAAAGAAGGAGCTGTGGCCTAATGACTCAAGCAAGGACGCGTAATGAAGCCGACACTAGAGCGGATTTAATTGACCCTAAATTAGTCGCTGCCGGTTGGGGGGACGTTGATAACAGCTTTATTCGCCGCGAGCTTATTTGCCCTGGTCAAATTATGGCCGGTGGTAAACGCGCTAATAAAGTCCCGTGTGATTATGTGCTGGTGTACAAAGGCCGTAAGCTTGCCGCAGTCGAGGCCAAAAAAGAAAGCCTGACTTATAGCGAAGGTGTACGCCAAGCAAAAGATTACGCAAAGCGCTTACAATGTCGTATTGCGTATGCCACTAACGGCCATGAGGTTTACCAGATTGATATGCTCACCGGTATTGAGACGCTGGTAGATGAATACCTGTCACCGCAAGCCCTTTGGGATTTAACCTTTGAGCAAAAAGGCGATAAACCAGAAGCGGATTACACCACCGCTTGGCGTGATGCGTTTTCTACCATTCCTTTTGAAGCTAAAGGTGATTGGGCTCCGCGCTATTATCAAGAAAACGCCATTCACAATGCCCTTGAAGCCATTGCTCAAGGCGAGCCTCGAATTTTGCTAACGCTTGCTACTGGTACGGGTAAAACCTGTATTGGCTTTCAAACAGCGTGGAAGTTATTTAAAACCCGTTGGAGCTTAACCGCGCAGAAAGATATAAGCCTTGCTAAAAAGCGCCCGCGTATTTTATTTTTGGCCGATCGTAATATTTTAGCCAATCAGGCATTTAATGATTTCGGGCCGTTTGGTGAAGATGCTATTGTGCGTATCACCCCTGAAAATATTCGCAAACGAGGCGGCGTTCCTAAAAATGCGAGTGTGTTTTTTACTATTTTTCATACGCTTATGTGTGGGCCTAAAACCGAATTAAAAGAAGCCACAACAGAAGAAGATGAAAATGCGCCAGTCAACAAGGCAGAAAACCCGTATTACGAGCAATACCCAGCTGATTTTTTTGATTTAATTATTATTGATGAATGTCACCGTGGTGGCGCAAATGATGAAAGTGTATGGCGTGATATTCTTAATTACTTTGCCCCCGCTGTACAGCTAGGCTTAACCGCCACACCGAAGCGTACCGATAACGCTGATACCTATGGTTACTTTGGCGAACCCGTTTACAGCTATACTCTAAAAGAAGGCATTAACGATGGTTTTTTAACGCCATTTAAAGTGTTACCGATTGTTGGCACTATGGATGAGTACAAGTATATCGAGGGGGATGGTGTTGTTGTAAAAGGCGACCCTGAGCCTGGTAAACTGTATAAAGAAGGTGACTTTAACCGCATTATTACCATACCTCAGCGCGAAGAACGCCGTGTACACTATTGGATGGATCGCTTTAATCCTAAAGAAAAAACCATCGTGTTTTGTGCAACACAAGTTCATGCCGGTATGGTGCGCGATTTTATTAATCAGTACGCAGTTAAAAAAGGCTGGACCACCAACACTAACTATTGTGTTCGTGTTACTGCTAACGATGGTGTAGCGGGTGAAAATGACTTAAAAACCTTTTGTGATAATGAAAAAACCATTCCGACAATCTTAACCACATCACGCAAACTCTCTACTGGTGTCGATGCACGTAATGTACGCAATATTGTGCTTATGCGACTTTGTAACAATATGATTGAGTTCAAGCAGATCATAGGCCGAGGCACCCGCACATACGATGGCAAAGACTACTTTACCATTTACGACTTCGTAAAAGCGCACCATAACTTTGCTGACCCAGCTTGGGATGGTGAGCCAATACCCAGCGAAGTATGCCCAGAGTGCGGCACAACCCCATGCCAATGTGAAGACACTGGCGGCGAAGGTGCCGGTGAAAAGAAACCGTGCAAGGTGTGTGAACAAAAACCATGTGTTTGTGAAAAGCCAGAGCCTGAAGGCTGTGAAAAATGTGGCGAGAGACCATGTGTGTGTGAAAAGCTCGAAATAAAGCTCTCAGACGGCCGTACGCGGCAAATTAAGCATATATCCTCAGCAATGTACTGGAGTGCTGAAGGCAAGCCCATTACAGCTAAAGAGTTTGTTGAACGTATGTTTGACGACTTACCGCGCTTTTTTGAAAACGAAGACCAACTACGTGAAATTTGGAGTGACCCAACCACCCGCGAAAAGCTATTAGAAGACTTAACCGAAGCGGGTTACGATAGCGAAAAGCTCGACAGCATGAAGGCCGTAATTGATGCACAAGATAGCGACGTATACGATGTTTTATCCTACTTAGCGTATGCCTCAGAGGCACAAACACGCACAGAACGAGCTCAACAAGCAAAACCTAAAATAAATTCAGCGTTTAGCGACTATAAACAACAAGAGTTTATCAACTTTATATTAAGTAAATACATTGAAGACGGCGTGCAAGAGCTTGCACCTAAAAAAATGCGCAGCTTAGTAGAGCTTAAATACAACACAATTAACGACGCCGCCATTGAGTTTGGATCACCGGCAGCTATACGCGACACGTTTATTGGTTTTCAGAAGTATTTATATGAATAAGAAAGAATCATTTGGAAAAAGCTTATTGAATTTTTTAGTCGCTGGTAGTGGGGTTGTATGAAAGCGAAAATAATTGAGTTGCTTACTAATAATCCAGGGTTAAAAGGTAAAGAGATAGCTAGAAAACTAAGCCTTGAAAAAAAGAGCGTAAACTCTTTCTTATACCATGACAAAAGCGGTACTTTTATTGAACGAAAAAATGAATGGTTTTTAGCTAATATAGGTGTCGTACTTCGATTTGAAAAGAGTGGTTGGCTAACTACTTGTGACTTTGAAGCACTTCTCAAAGAAGGAAGTGATGTTTGGTGTGACTCTGTAGAAATTGTAAGGTTTGAGTTTTATAATTGCTCAATACTATTAGGTGCTATTTCCAGGCTATTATCTTTAGTTAATCAGTTAGCATCTATAGGTAAGCACGTTACTCTTGATTTTACTGGGTGCACTAAATCATTTTCATATTTGTGTAGAATTGGATTATTTGAAACTTTTCATGAGTCAGTAACTGTACTTCCTGAGAGAAAAGATAGTTCTTCTCATTATGGTAGTAATAAGAAAGTAATGGAATTCGTTTTAATACCAGCTGAAACACAGCAAACGAACTTACCTGTAAAGCTAAAAAACTCGTTTATCGAATTAGCGGGTGAGCAACATTCCAATGCGGCATTTGGTTTTATAGCTGAATTTATTAACAATATTATTGAGCACTCACAAACTCCAACCCCAGGAGTGGCAGCACTTCAAGTCTATGGTAAAAGTAAAAATAGGACGAAAGTTCAGACTGTTTTTTCTGATAGCGGAAAAGGTATCATTGGTACGTTGAGGCCTGTTTTAGCCAAACGATACCCTCAATTGCATAATAAGTATCCTCCGAACAAGGAAAATTCAGACATCCATTTATTAAATGAGGTTCTGCAGTCTGGCGGTGTAAGTGGTGCCAATGATGCTAATTATTTAGGCCGAGGTCTAGGACTTAAACTTAGTGCGAAACAAGCTGCAAAGTTTGATGCAACAATTTGTGTAAGACAAGAAACATTTGAACTTACGTTAAAATATGTCGATGGTAAGCTTGATGAATCCAATTATAGCTCAGATCTCAAAAAAATATCTGGAACCCATATATGTTTTGACTTTTTTCTGCATTAGTATGCTAGAATCTCGTTAAATAAATATAATTAATCAGAACGAATTATGTTGATAAAATTATTAGATATAACAACCGATGCCCTCCCCAATGGGAATGTTAAGGGTAAGGATGTATATTCTAAACTACATAAAATGATTGAGTCCCGACAAGAGCTGGATACATTTGGGGTTTCACTAAAAGGTATTGAAGCTACCGACGCTTCTTTTCCGCGAGAAAGTGTTATGGCTTTAGCAAAGCACTACAGAGGAGAAAAGTTTATCTACCTCACAGATCTTCAGGATGAGGATTTAATTGATAATTGGACTTATGGTGCTATTGCCAAAAACCAACCTATGACTGTTTGGAATCATAAAAAGGTATTTTTCATAGGGCCTGATATGGCTAAATCTGTTAAAGAACTGACAGATTTTTTAATAATTAAGCAAAAAGTAACAACTAATCAAGTTTCTACTCATTTTGATATTACAACGCAAAACGCAAGCACTCGCCTCAAAAATATTTTCAAATTGGGCTATGCCAAAAGAGTTGAAGAAATAGCTGAATCTGGTGGTAAAGAGTTTGTCTATAAATTAATTAAATAAATCTGGTTAAAAAACTTTATTTAATCAGATTTGTGAGTTAACCTTATTCTATTAACCAAATCCCTAAGGTCTGGTTAAAAAAATATTATTAATCAGAACGAGGTTCCAAATGAAAACTTACCACTTATTTATTTCCCATTCATGGAATTATGGACATCAATACAGCAGCTTAACTACCTTACTTAGAAATAGAGCGCTTTTTAACTTTAGGAATTACTCTGTTCCTGAATCAAATCCTATTATTGGAGCAAGAACCGATAAGCAGCTTGAGGCGGCTATTGAGAATAAAGTTAAAGCTAGTTCAGTAGTAATAATAATGACGGGCGTGTACTCAACTTATAGTAAATGGATAAATAAAGAAATCGCTATAGCTAAACGTTTAGGAAAACCAATTTTAGCTGTAAAACCATATGGGGCAACGAATATGTCTTCAGTAGTTAGAGGTGCAGCAGATGAAATATGTAACTGGTCGACTGAAAGCGTTATTTCAGCAATTCGTCGTTTGGCTTAAGGGAGATAAAAAAATGAGAAAAGCTCTTTTTATAGGTGTAAACGGCTATACCTTCATTAACCCATTAAGTGGCTGCAATAATGATGCAATAGAGATGGCTTCTGTTTTAACAAGACATGCATCAGGTACTCCTAATTTTCACAGTAAAACTTTGACTACTGCAGAAGATAATCTTAGTAGGCATACTTTAGAAGCATCAATTCAAGAGCTGTTTTCAGGTTCTTGCGATGTTGCATTACTCTATTTTGCTGGTCATGGTTGTTTCGATACAAATCTTCATGAAGGAATGATTCTGCCCCAAGATTATAGAAATACAAGCGACGGTATTCGTGTAAGTGACATTCTTACTTGGGCTAGTAATGCAACTGAGATAAAAAATAAAATTATTATTCTTGACTGCTGTGAAGCTGGCGGAGCTGGAGAAAGTAAGCAATTGAAAGGTGGCTCAAGCATAATTAGTGATGGTATTACTATCTTAACGGCATGTAGAAAAGATGAGTATGCACAAGAGTGTGCCGGACATGGCGTTTTCACTAGACTGTTACTTCAAGCATTGCACGGGGGGGCTGTTAATGTTCTTGGTCACGTTACCCCCGGTAGCTTATATTCTTTTGTTGATAATGCACTTGGTCCTTGGGAACAACGACCTGTTTTTAAAACAAATGTTTCTGAGTTTATTTCTTTAAAAGAGCACACACCACTTGTACCTTTAGAAACACTGAGAAGATTACCTGAATGGTTTCCTGAAGCTGAGTCTGTATTCGCTTTGACACCAGCTTATGAGCCTGAGCACCCTGACTTTGATCCTAAGTTGGGAGAAGTTTTTTCTCAACTGCAGCAATGTAATAGGCATAGTTTAATAGAGCCTGTCGATGCTGAGCATATGTACTTTGCAGCCATAAACTCTAGAGGATGTCGTTTGACTGCTCTAGGATTTTATTACCGTGAATTAGCAAAGAAAGGACATTTTTAATGAGTGTATTTATTAGTTATAAACATTTAGATCGTGATTTAGCTATGCAAATTGATCGTCGATTGAAGCTTGATAACATTACTACTTACTTAGATGTTCTAGATGCCGAATCTCAATCGACAGTGGATATAACAACAGTTATTACAAAGAATATAGCAAAGTGTACTCACTTAATTGCTGTAGTATCGAAAGAGACTGCTACATCTTGGTGGGTCCCTTTTGAAATCGGTGAGGCAACAATATCAGCTAAACGGATTGCTTCTTATCGTTCTAGCTTTAGCCCATTACCGGAATATTTAGAAATGTGGCCGAAAATGGATAGTATGCAACACTTGGAATTATTTATTGCAGCATATAAAAATGAGCAGCGAGAATCAGTTTATAATCGTAATATGTTTGAGTCCGTAGGGTCTGTAGGAGTTAAATCTGCAAGCGACTTCCATAGTACGTTAAAAGCTAAAATTCGCCGTGGGTATTAAATTATTTGAACACTACATTTATGCCAGTTGTTGGAAATAGCTGGCATAAATAATAGTTGTAATCTCTTTATCTGCCAAGAAATGATTTTTAATTTTTATTAGAAATTAATGTAGGTAATTTTTGGAGTTTTATTTGCACATAAAATAAGATTAATATCAATTGGTTGCCATATTTTTCCTGATTAGCTTACATTTTACACGCGAAGTTTTACAGGTGCAGCCGTTGAAATGCGCGACAACCCCAAGCTTGCAAATGTACCGCTGGCAATTGGCGGTAACAGTCGCCGTGGAGTGCTCTCTACCGCTAATTATATTGCCAGAGAATATGGTGTGCGCTCTGCTATGTCTAACTATCATGCCAAACAGCTTTGCCCCGATTTAGTTATTGTGCCGGGGAGAATGGCTGTTTATAAACAAGTATCAACTCAAATCCGCGCTATATTTAACCGCTATACTGATCTTGTAGAGCCTCTTTCACTTGATGAAGCGTACCTAGATGTTACCGACAGTACTGCATTTAAAGGCAGTGCAACGTTAATTGCTGAGCAGATCCGCACCGATATTTTTAATACCACAGGGCTGACCGCTTCTGCGGGGATTGCGCCAATTAAATTTATAGCCAAAATTGCTAGCGATGAAAATAAGCCCAATGGCCAATTTGTAGTATTGCCTGAGCAAGTTGACTCGTTTTTAGCCCAATTACCACTAGGTAAAATTCCAGGAGTGGGTAAGGTAACCTTGGAGAAGCTTAATTTAAAAGGGTTGTACACGGGCCAAGATGTTCGCGAAAAAGGGGCTAATTGGATGCAGCAACATGTGGGAAATTTTGGTGTGTCGTTATATCAAAAATGTATGGGAGAGCATATAGGGCGGGTTTCAACTGAGCGGATTCGTAAGTCATTGAGCGTGGAGCATACTTATGAATACAACAAAAATAGTCTTGATGAGTGCTTGGAGCAATTACCGCAACTGCTAGGTGAGCTCGAGGTTAGATTAAACAAACAGCAGCTACAAAATAAAATTAACAAGTTAAGTGTTAAAGTTAAATTTGCTAATTTTGTTGTGACCTCAGCAGATCAAGCGAATCATCAATTAAACACGGCTATTTTTAAAGAGTTACTCGCCAAAGCCTATCAACGCGGATTACAACAACCTGTGCGTTTATTAGGAATAGGTGTTGGCATTAAAAACCAACCAGAGCATAATTTACAGCTGAGTATTTTAGACGTGTAAAAGCTGTAACTCTAGGTTGCCAGTAAGTATGCAGATTACCGCAGTTTACTGGTTATAAATTGCTAAATAAATAATAATAGGGGCTACGTTTTCTAACAGGATCCTTTTTTATGGCATATCCAAAAGCAGTGTTGGCTCAGCCAGTTAGTGCAAGCCTAGATTGTGCATCACACGATGCACTAATTATTATCAGCGATGACTTTTCTCACATACCAAATACGCCTCTGCGCGATGCAATTTTAAATCAAGCTCAAGTAGACTCTCGCATAGGTAATCAAGTTACCTTGCTAGTAATTGCCGGTAAACGTGTTGTATTAGCCCCAACAGGCCCTTTAAATAGAGATTATGATGATGTACGTCGCTATTTTGATGCGGCTAAATTAGCCATTAACGAGGCTAAAGCGTCAGGCAGTGTTAACCCCGCTATTTACTTACCTGCTTTAAATACCAACAGCCGTTACCAACACGCGCTGGAAGTGGCCTATTTAGGCGCATGCCAAGCATTATGGCAGCCTCTTGAAGCACGTGAATTTCATGGTCATGGTATTGAGCCAATTACTCAAATCGGTTTAATTGATGCCAATGAACAAACGATTAAAGCAGTCAATGCATTAGCAGCTGGACAATATGCTGCACGTGATTTATGTGGTACCGAGCCTGAACGTATGGCACCACCACGCTTTGCTGATTACTGTAGCGAACTATTTAATAATAGCGCAGTGAGCGTTGATGTGATTGATGACTTGGCTGCCATTGATAAACACTATCCGATGCTAAGTACTGTTGCTCGTGCATCTTATGCAGTAGAGCGTCATCATCCACGCGTTGTTAAACTTGAATATGTACCAGAGGGTGAAGTAACGCGCACACTGATGTTTGTTGGTAAAGGCTTAGTTTATGACACAGGCGGTGCAGATTTAAAAGTAGGCGGCTACATGGCAGGTATGAGTCGAGATAAAGGTGGTGCGGCTTCTGTGGCTGGATTTATGAAAGCAGTTGCTGATTACCAGCCTAAAGGCGTTAAAGTGATTGCCTTTTTAGCAGTGGTACGTAACTCAATTGGTTCAGATTGTTTTGTTCCTGATGAAATCATTACTAGCCGTGAAGGTGTGCGAGTGCGCATTGGTAACACTGATGCCGAGGGGCGTCTAGCGATGGGTGATTTACTTAGTGAAATGAAAGATTTGGCTGTAAACGAAATAAATCCAACGCTGTTTACTGTGGCTACTTTAACAGGGCATGCTGCACGTGCGATGGGACCATATGGTGCTTATGTAGAAAATGGGCCAGCACGTAGTGCTAATATTTCACGTCAATTAGCTGATTGTGGTGATTTATGGGCTGACGGTGCAGAAGTATCACGTTCACGTCGTGAAGATTATGACTTTATAAAACCACGCACTTTAGCCGATGACGTACTTTCTAGTAATAATGCGGCTTCTGCCGTCACAGCGCGCGGTCATCAATTTCCTATGGCATTTTTAGCTGTGGTAGGCGGGTTAGATAAGCATGGTAATGAGTCTACTTTACCACTTCCTTATGTGCATATGGATATTGCCGGTAGTGGTGTTGAAGGTGGTGATTGGCAACATGGTAAACCAACGGCAGCATCAGTAAGCAGTTTATTTGCCCGCTACTGTTTATAATTATCTATAAATAAGTCTAAAAAGCCCTGAAAATCAGGGCTTTTTAATTGGTGAAAGGTATTAATTAACCTGAACTTTGGTTAAGAGGTTTACTAACGCATTGAATCAAAATGATATTTATGTTTAATTTTCTCTAGCTTGAGATAGATTTATTATCCGGAATTCAGGTTAACTCAGCTTAAAGCGCGATACCACGCTAGATAATTCAACACTGCTTTGTTTGAGTTTGTCGCTGGCAAGGGTTAAATCCTTCGTATTACCTAATGATTGCTCCGTTGATTGCGAAAGATCGTTAATTCTTAAGTTTACTTCATCTGCGGCCGATGTTTGCTGCTCTGTTGCTCTTGCAATTTGGCCGTTCATATCGGTGATCACCGCTACTAACCTGTCTATTTCATCCAGTGATGTATTTGCTGAAGAGGCTTGTTCAACCGTAGAAATAGAAATTTCTTGGCTAGATTTTACCGCCTCAACTGCGGCTTTAGCGCCTTCTTGCAGTTTAGCTATCATGGCTTGAATTTCATCAGTGCTTTTACCCGTTCGACTTGCTAAGGTTCTTACTTCATCGGCTACGACGGCAAAGCCTCTACCATGCTCACCTGCCCGTGCAGCCTCAATGGCTGCATTGAGTGCCAACAGGTTAGTTTGCTCTGCAATACTTCTTATTACATCAAGCACCGAGCCAATATTATTACTCTCTTGAGCAAGATCAGCGGTTACTTTGCTTACGGTTTCTATATTACTCGAGAGGGTTTCAATGGCGATAATCGTTTTAGATACCACATTTTTACCCGTTGATGCATTACTGGCAGTATCATTTGCGGCTTGTTCAGCGGCTTCGGCATTACGGCTAACATCATGAATTTGATGAGTCATTTCCTCCATTGCAGCGGCTACTTGGGTGCTACTGTCGTTTTGAAGCTCAATAAACGACTGGCTGGTTTTGCTAGAATCATCTACAGCATGGGCATGCTCGTTTACATCGTTTGCGCTTTTGGCGACTAGTACTAAAGACTCTCTAATTTTAGAGACAAATAAATTAAATGATCTCGAAAGTTGAGATATTTCATCATTACCATTTTCGTTGAGAGTACGAGTTAAATCCCCCTCACCTTGAGAGATATCTTTCATCATCTGCGCTGCTAAACGAGTCGGCGTTAAAATGCTTCGGCCAATAAAGTAGCTAAATAACACCACCACAATAATCATAATAACAACGTTGATTATGATGATAGTGCGCTGCTGCGAAAAGGCACTGTCTATGGTATCAAGATAAACTCCCGAGCCGATTATCCATTGCCACTGATCAAAACCTTTAACAAACGCAATTTTATCTACGGGGTTGTCATTACCGGGCTTTGGCCATTTATAAGGCACATAACCTTCGCCGGATTGTTTTACAACGCTAACCATCTCAACAAATAACGGGGTGCCATCAGGGTCTTTATTATTAGTTAAATCTTTTCCCTCAAGAGCTGGCTTTATTGGGTGCATTACCATGGCTGGCTGATAATTGTTGATCCAAAAATAGTTAGTATCATCGTAACGCAATGAGCGTATTGATGCGATTGCTTGAGACTGTGCTTGTTGGCGAGTAAGAGTTTGGTTTTGTTCAAGGGCTGCATAGTGCTTAATAGTACTATATGCAGTTTCTACCACATTTTTAGTTTTAAGGTATTGCTCGTTTTTGAGCGCTTGGTATTGGTTACTCAAGCTCGAAATACTCAATACAATTAAACCAAATATTACAATCCCTACTAAAATGGCTAGACGTTGAAATATAGTAAAACGACGGAGATTTAGCATAAACATGTTCCTGTATAAGAGCATTACTTCTCTTTAATAAGCATAGTTAAAATATAGGCTAATAGAGCTTTATTTTCATAATATTGAATTTTTATATTTAGTTGTTAGCGGTTAATTTAAATACAATACAAGTTGCGCGCTCAGGCTTAGATTTTTAGTTACCCTATGCTTAAATGGATTTAATTATTGTTTGTTGACGTTTCAATATATCTTATTTGCATAAAAAAAGGCTGATACTTGTATCAGCCTTTAGTCGAATAACTTAGTTAGTTTGTATTAAAATTACGGTTAAAGAAGTTAGTAATAGTTTGATGTAAATGAGTTTGAACTTGTTTACCGCGAAGACTATGTTTTGAGCCTGGGTAAGTCATCATTTCAAACTGTTGATTGTTATCTTGCAGCTGTTTAAACAATTTTGTTGCATGGGTAAACAACACGTTGTCATCGGCCATACCATGGTAAATCATTAATGGGCCTTTAAGGCCTTCAGCATATGGGAAAACAGCACTGTCGGTATAACCTTGCGCATTTGTATCAGGGTGACCCAAGTAACGCTCGGTGTAGTGAGTATCGTATAAGGCCCAGTCAGTTACAGGAGCGCCAGAAACACCGGCACTAAAGTAATCGCCTGCTTTAAACATGGTCATTAGCGCCATATAACCACCGTAGCTGTGACCATAAATACCAATGCGTGCAGGGTCTACGTAATCAAGTGTACGTAAAAACTCAACGCCTTTAATCTGATCAGCTACTTCAACAACACCTAAATTTTTATATATTGCATCTTCAAACTTTTTACCACGATTGTAAGAGCCGCGGTTATCTAGTTGAAAAATAACATAACCTTGTTGCGCCATATATTGAAAGTATAAGTTTTTACTACGCCAGCTATTAGTTACTCGCTGAGCATGAGGGCCGCCATACACGTTAACAATAACTGGGTGCTTTTTACCCTTAGCCATGTTTGTAGGTTTAAATAAACGGTAATGCATAACTTGGCCATCTTTAGCGGTAATAGTACCGTACTCAGGCTTTGCTAAATCGGTTAAAAAGGGAGTTAGTGGGTGAGAGTCGTCTAGTTTATTCTCTTCAAGCCACGTAATAAACTCTCCATTGATTTTGCGCAGTGCTGCTGAATTTGGCTTATTCACCGATGAACTAGTGTCAATGAAGGTTTTGTTATCTTTTGCCAGTACAACATTGTGGTATTGGCCTTTTTCAGTAATGCGCTTAATTGCCCCTTTTTTAAATAAAGGCGCACTGTATAAGTGACTTTCAAGCGCAGTATCTTTACGCGCTGCAAAGTAAACTATACCATTTTTTTCATCTACGCCTTTTAAGCTATCAACAACCCAGTCACCAGTAGTTATTTGACGAATAAGTTGGCCATTATTAGCATACAAATAAAGGTGCTTAAATCCATCTCGCTCCGAGGCCCACACAAAATGTTTTTTATCTTTTAAAAACTCAAGATCAAAATGTAGGTTTATCCAAGTATCGCTTTTTTCAGTTAATGCGACGGTTTGCTGTTTCGTTTTACTGTTGTAAAAGCGTAATTCTAAATTGTGCTGAGAACGATTTTGCCACTGGTAAGACAGGGTGTTGCTATCGTTTAACCATTTAGCACGAGCGATATAAATATCTTTATCTTCACCTAAGTCAACCCAGTCAACTGCTTGGTCATTAAGTTTTACAACACCAAGTTGAATGTCAACATTGTTAGTGCCAGTAAATGGGTAACGCTGATTAAATAGCTTTACTTCATCAGCATAAATTTCGTTACGAATTGCTTCTTGAACAGGGCTTTCATCAACGCGAGTAAAGGCGATTTTAGATTCATCATTTGCCCACCAATAACCGGTCATGCGGCTCATTTCTTCTTGCGCCACAAATTCGGCCATACCGTTTTTAATAACGCCACCGCCATCTTTACTTAATTGAATTTCTTTACCAGATGCCAGTTCTAATGCGAAGAGGTTTTGCTCACGAACAAACGACACAAAATTCCCTTTTGGAGAAAAGCGCGCATCGGTTTCAAATGCTTCAGTGTTAGTCAGCTTTTTACTATTTTTTGTTTTTAAGTCGAAGTAATAAAGGTCGCCATTAAGAGGAAATAATAACGCTTTACCATCTTTTGACCATTTGTATTCAAGAATACCTTTACCAAAAATACGCTGGCGTTCACGGCGTGCTTTTTCTTCATCTGACAGGTTTTCTGGGCCTGAAAATAATTGCGCTGAATCAACGAGCAATCGATTGGTGTTATCTTTTAAATTATATTCCCATAAATCATAGCGGTTATAGTCATCTGCTTTACCTTGTAAGTAGGTAACACGGCTACCATCGGGAGAAAACTTAAGTTGTACCGGAGATTTGCCAGCTAAGCTTGGATCATCAAATATGCGCTCAAGCGTTAACGGCTTTGCTTGAGCGCTTAACGCGCCCGCCATCAGGGGGATTGCCAGTGAGAGGTGTTTTAGTTTTTTTAACACAGGATTGCCTTTACTTACATAAAATTACCCCCGATGGTAAAGCACAAGCGTGTGCAACTGCAACTAAATGCTATAAAGTGTGAAGTAAAATAACCTAAGGATTTAACATGCGCGAAACATCATTTACCTTAGCCCCAGAGCTGACAAGAGATTGTATTGAACTGGCCGATTGGCCTCTTTGTAAGGTATTACTACTAAATGACAGCCAATACCCATGGTTTATATTAGTTCCTAGAATAGCGGGTTTAAAAGAGATAATAGATTTAACCGAGCAGCAACAAATCACTTATTTACAAGAGTCGGCTAAGCTCAGCCATTTATTAATTGAGGTGTTTAATCCTGATAAGTTAAATGTGGCCGCGCTTGGCAATATGGTTCCGCAATTACATATTCATCATATAGCGCGTTTTAAAACAGATATTGCATGGCCTGCGCCGGTATGGGGCAAGTTTCCAAGTGTCCCTTATACTAATGAGCAGATAGAGCAATTAAAAACGCATTTTTAAAATCAGAATGGGTTACTTTGAGGAGATAGTATGAAATTAATAAAACAACTCTGCACTAGTGTATTTATAGCAGCCATTGCTGTTTCAACAGTAATAGCGAGCGAGCAGCCGGTAGCTACGGATGTAGTAAATAACGTTAGCATTAAAAACTTTGCAGCACATAACAACCTGATTTTTTCAGCAGCGCAACCGACTAAAGAGCAGTTTAAGCAATTATCGCAAGCCAAGGTAAAGCATGTTATTAATTTACGTGCAGCAGATGAGCAAGACTGGGATGAAGGCGCGTTAGTCAACTCTTTAGGAATGAGCTACCACTTAATTGAGATTGCGGGTGCAAAAGACGTAAACACTGATAATGCAAAGCAGTTAGCCAATCTTTTAGAGCAACTTAAAGGTGAGTCGGTGGTTGTTCATTGTGCAAGTAGCAACCGTGTTGGCGCGTTAATGGCTATTTCAGCCCATCAGCAAGGTACAGATATAAAGTATGCGATTGAAATCGGTAAGCAGTGGGGAATGGCAAGCCTTGAACCGGTTGTACGCAAAGTGATGAATGACAAATAAGCATTCTGATAAGTAATAAAAAAGCGTTACAATGTAACGCTTTTTTATTTAATTAGCTTTTGTTAATTAAGGCCAAGCACATCTTTGCCTTGTTTAAAGGTCACATCTACAGGGATGTTCGCTTTGCTTAACTTTTCTAAATCTTTAGCAAGTTCCGCTTTAATATCGCCATGAGTGGCAATAAGTTGATCTACTTTTTCGTAATCACCGTCACCTTGTAGAGTTAAAATAAGGCGCGATAACTTTGCCATAGCATCCCCCATTTTATCCATGTTGATGCTATAAAGCCCGTCTTCATTTTTAGAAAAAGCACCTTCTTGAGCAAAAAAGTTAAAGCGGATCATGTTTGCTTTACCATGTGCACTTGAGGCACCGAAACGCACTGAGCGGAAAATACCCGCCATAAAGGTGGTGTAGTAATCTTCTAACGTCCCTTCAGTGATCTCACCTTTTTTAAGTAACTGTTCAACCATGTATAAACCAAGAATATCGGCTTTACCTTCTTCTAAAGCACTAGCGTGTTCTTGAAGTGATTGGCGAACGGTACCTTTACCCGTTAAGGTGTTTTTAATCCCTAAACCGTGAGCCACTTCATGGAACATGGTATTGGCAAAAAATGCATCAAAGGTAATGTGTTTGCGTTGCTCTGGCACAATTAACTGCTCTGAGATAGGCACTAAAATTTTATCAAACTTCGCACGCATTGCGTTTTTAAGCTGTAAACGACGTGTGCCTTTTTCTAATTGCACTTGCTCATCATTGGGCAAGTTAATTGCAATGGTTTTACTGCCAGCATTTGAGTGCCCAGCATAATAAACAACATCATAGGCATTTAAGTCGGCATCTGAGCCCGGTACTTCTTGCTTGTATTTGCTATCGACAGGTAAGCCTTTTTGCAGCTCAGGTAAAAACGCTGCAAATTTCGCTAGTCGCTCGCTCCACTTTAAATCTTTAATAAGAACATACGATTCATAAGCTGCGCGGTAACCAAATAATTGGTCTTCGTAGTTTTCAATTGGGCCAATAACCACATCAATTGGATTATTTTTCATATCCATCCAAGCGAAGTCAGAGGCTTGGAAGTCATCGCTTTGTATTGCGTCAGCTCGTAAGTTTAAGTAGTTGGCGAATTCTTGATCGTCGGCTAGTTTGCTGGCTTCTCTAAGTAACTCTGCAGCTTGAGCAAGCTCTACTGCATACTCTTCTGAATAAGGTGTGCTGTATAAATTACCAAGCTCATCGCGTTTAATCAGTGAGTAAAGACCTGTTTTATCTTTTACATCAGCGTTAGTAAGCTCTTCTTTGGTGATGTCGGCTGGGTAAAAGCCTGCACCAAGCGGTTTTTCTTTATAGCCTGATAAGAATACTTCATCGCCGTTTAAGCGATCCCATGGGCCATAGTTAATATCAGCAAACTGACGTACTTTTTCATCATCTAGTTGTGCTAAAAAGTCTTTTTTATCTTTACCAAATGCTTGCTTCCAGAATAAATCATCCATAATTTTTGAAGCATCAATAAGTTTAGCTACCATAGCTTTTTGATTGTCAGACAAGTGTGATAAGTCACTTTGTAAACTAAAGTCTGTGTATATGTCTAAGCGTTGACGGTCAATATTAATAAGCGCTGGCCCAGAAGGCGTTTGAGAAGCCGTTGGCGCTGAGCTTTGCGGCGTATTACTTGAAGACGGTGCTTGCTCAGAGCAGGCACTAAGAAAAACGATGCCAGAGAGCAGTATTGCTTGGCTAATTTTATTTAAGATCATTATATTGCCTTTAAAAAGTCTATTTTATAACTTGTATACTGTAAGTTAAGGTACTGAAGCGTGTTAATGTGCCTTAGCATGTTTGCATTAAAGCAAAACCCACTAGCAAATAGCAAGTATTAGGCGTTAGTGCGCATAAATCAGTGAGGCACTAGTAAATAATCAATAATTATCTACAATTTTTTCTACTTTGGGTATATGTTTAGTACTGCTAAGCTTTGAAATAATTAATAATATAAGACTTGCTGTAAAGTGTAGGTCATTAAGCAAAGGGATATTTTATGTCTACAGAAAATGCCTTACTCACAATTTTGGTTGACAGAATTAACAACGACACACTGGTGTTACCTACGTTACCAGAGGTAGCGATTAAGGTTCGTCAAGCCGCTGACAATCCAGATGTAAATTTGATGCAAATGTCAGATGCAATAGCACATGACCCTGCACTGTCTGCGCGAATGATTAAAGTAGCAAATAGTGCCATTATGGGTCGTGCTGTAAAGGTGTCTAACTTACATCAAGCAGTGACACGTATTGGCTTAAGGCAAATAAAAAATATAGCTACAGCCATGGCAATGGAGCAGCTGTTTGTATCTAATAATGAGCTAATAAAGGGATACATGGGCAAGGCGTGGCAAAAAACGCTGCATGTGGCCTCGCATTCTATTTCATTGATGGAGTTTTATTTAAAAAGAAATACTCACACTTCGCTTAACCGTGATGCCATTACACTAGCTTCATTGGTTTATAATATTGGGGTGTTACCGATTTTAACTGAGGCTGAG
Organism: Pseudoalteromonas sp. Scap06; assembly: GCF_013394165.1. Taxonomy (NCBI): domain Bacteria; kingdom Pseudomonadati; phylum Pseudomonadota; class Gammaproteobacteria; order Alteromonadales; family Pseudoalteromonadaceae; genus Pseudoalteromonas; species Pseudoalteromonas sp. Scap06. Next base: position 782,872 of record NZ_CP041330.1, read on the forward strand.
CGACACCCAGAAGTGTTTGCCAATCCGAGTTTTTTAGCGCACGCAATTCAACGCTTAAGCGGTAAAATTGGCGGCTCAATTATGAAAGCATGGGAATTCCCAGACGTGTTTGCAGAAGTTGCACAGCACTGGGCTGATGTTAACTATCGCTCTACTGAAGTGAGTTACATCGACTTTATTCGCATTGGTGCAATCCTTGAGGGAACCCTACAAGTATCAGATAAATCTGCGGCGCTACAAACCTATATTGATAAAGGCATTTTTCCTTCATTAGAAATGTTAGAGAGTGAGGAATACTTGCATATGGTTGAAGACGTAAAAGAAATGTTTAGCTAAATTTTTGAACAATAAAAAGCACGATTAGTATCGTGCTTTTTTATTTGTTTAATAAAGCTTTTACGCTAAATCGTCTGCATCACCTAAGCCTTGAGTAAGCTCTTCAAGAAGCAGTTTTATTTCCTCAGATGCAAGAATAAAGTCAGCGTCTAGTTTAACCGCCATATCTTCTTTAGGAATATCGGCATTTTCTTCTTTAAGTGTTTCGCTATAGCTTAAACGTTTAATTGAACCATCGTTTTGTAGCATAAACTTAACGCGTTCTTGCCAATCCAAGGCAAGCTTAGTGACGCGTTTACCACTTTCAAGGTGCGATTTTACTTCGTCACACGCTAAGTCATGGCCTTTAAGCTTAACTTGGGCTCCACTGTCATCCGCTTCTTCAAGCTCAGCATCAGAGCCTATAGCGAAGCCCTCTGGAGTACTAAAGTTAGTAAGCCAGTCAGTTAAAAACACATCTAAATCATAGTTAGCAAACGCAGGAACAACGGGTAGCGTACCTAATGATTTACGTAGTAACGCCAGAAGCTCTTCAGCTTTATTAAAGCTTGCGCTATTAACTACAACCCAACCATTTTCCTGGTCTATGAACGCAAACTGTAGGCTCGACTTTTTAAATGCTTGTGGCAGTAGCGTGTGCAAGATGTTTTCTTTTAATTCATCTTTTTCTTTTTTCTTTACTGGTCGATTTTCTTCAGCTTCAATCTGATCAACCTTCTCTGCAACAAGCTCATTTATTACAGATGCCGGTAACACTTTCTCTTCACGCTTGGCACACACTAAAATGCTTTTTTGTGAAAAGTGAGACAAAGTTTCACCATGTTTACCAAATGCTTTTGTCCAGCCAAATGTCGCCAACTCTTGGCCAGTACATGGACGAAATAGATCTTGTTCTAACGCCTTGTCAAAGTCTTCTTGAGTGTACGAAACGTCTTGTTTAAAGCGATAGCATATAAGGTTACTAAACCACATAGGGAAATGATCCATTTAAAAAATTTGTGCAATCATAGCAATAAAAGCCGCTTCTAGAAACGGCTAATCGAGTTTAAAAAGTGGCAGGGGGGATGACATATTTTTAGGGAACGAAATTCGGTAATGTAACCCTTGGTCGGGTTCACTGCTGACTTCAATTTTGCCATTGAGTGTTTGTTTTACGAGGTTAAAAATAATGTGAGCACCTAAGCCGCTGCCACCTTCATCACGCTTTGTGGTGAAGAATGGGTCAAATAAACGCTTAAGTTGTGCCGGTTTCAACCCGATACCATTATCTTGGTAATTAATGACTAAGTCGTTTTCATCGGTATTTACATCTATGGTAATTTGGCCACTGTTTATATTTTCAAAGCCATGCAGTAATGAATTCATAATTAAGTTAGTAAATATTTGGCTGATCACCCCCGCAGGTAAATTAATAATTAAATCATCAGGGCAATGCAGGCGAATGCTATGGGATGTTTTTTTAATTTGCGGGTGTAAAGAACGTATAACCTCATTAATGTAATCCTTAAAGTTAATGGTTCTTAGCGCCTCACTGGCTTGATCAACTGCGATTTGTTTAAAGCTCGTGATTAAGTCAGATGCGCGCTCTAAATTGTGAGAGAGTAGCTGAGCACTTTGTGCAGCATCATTAATAAAGCTCTCCAGTGCTGAAGAGGATAGCGATTTGTTTTTAAACGCAGTTTCTATTTCAGTTAAACGCTCATGTAAAAATGAAGTCGCAGTTACGCCGATACCAATAGGGGTATTAATTTCATGAGTAATACCCGCCACTAAACCGCCTAATACCGCCATTTTTTCTGAGCCAACAAGCTGCTCTTGCGCAAAGCTTAGTTCATCGAGTGAGTTTTGTAGTTGGGTTTGTTTACTTAGCAGCTCTTGCTCAGTTTGCTTTCGTAGGTCAACTTCTTCAGTTAATACTGCTTTTTGGCGTTCGAGTTCATATTTTTGTTGCTGTAGGTCGATCATTGCTTGGCTAAGGTTTGATGTTTTACGCGCTACATCTTGTTCAAGCTGCAAATTTTGTTGATCTAGTTTTTGATTACTTTCGATTAGGTCATTCTGGGTTTGCTTTAACTCTTTTTTATACTCAACAACTTTAGAGATCAAATTGTTAAAAGAGCGCTCCATTACTTTTAGTTCGTTATTTTCGTCAGTGACAATTTTAACGCGCTGGCCATCGAGCTCTTCTAATTCAAGGTATTCAATTTGTTCAGTAAGTTGTGTGAGTGGCTCCGTTAGCAGCTTTCTAAATGCGATTAAAAACAAGATGATTAAAAAGGTGGTTTTAATCATGGCGTTGCCAATTAAAAAGTAAATAGAGAGCATGATGCGACTAAAGATCACGTCGCGGCTAGAAAATAAAGTCACATCACCTACTTGGGTGGCGCGACCTGAAAATTCAAAAATAAGCGGAAATGTATAACCAAATAAACCTGCTTTGGCGTCTTCTACAATCACGTCTTCTTGGACAAGTTGCTGACTATATAGGTTGTGAATGTTTAGCGCGCGGCCTAATTGAGAAATAATAGCGCCGTTATCATCACGAATAATAACCCCTTCAACCATAGGTATATCAAGTAATCCTTCTGCGGTTGTTGTGGTTTGTTTTATATTTAACTCCCAAATTGCTCGGGTTAGACTTCTACCAAATGTTTTTTGCAGTGTGCCGAGCTCATCGCGTATGTAATCTTTGGTATTAACATACTCTGCGAAGATTTGTCCGCAGGTCACCACAAAAGTCAGTATAAAATAAACCGATAAAACTCGTGTGAGTAACTTTGTTGAAAGACTTTTTTGCGGCATGAGGGACTTGTATTTCCTTTAATTATTCAACTATTAGTGTACGCTTATAAACATTAGTTAATAAATCATTAAAAATAAACATATATTTTATTATATTGTTATTTTGCGATCTTAAATAAGGATTACCTCATGAACTTAACAATCAAGCATAGTGTGTTTCGCTAGTTTGTTTTCAAATTAGGTAGAGTTATTTTGCTAATTTTTATTGTGCATTAATGCACTTTATTGATAACGTTAGTAAAAGATACAGTAAATAACCTGCTCGCTACTTATGTTGGTTATATTTTTGACTTTTTGCTGCCTGAGTAAGCAAATTAATTTTAGCGTGGGTTTAGGTGTTTTATATGAGTTTAATTAAATTGTCATTATGATGCGTTTTTCTATTTTAGTCTGTGATGACTCAACTGTTGCTCGTAAACAAGTGATCCGCTGTTTAAATGAGTGTATTGATGCTGATATTCAACAGGCAACCAATGGTAAAGAAGCCTTGGCGTTATTACACCATAAGCATTTTGATCTCTTATGCCTCGATTTAACCATGCCTGAAGTGGATGGGATTGCAGTGCTTGAGCAGGTCAAAGCAAATAAAATAGAAACTTATGTATTGGTAATTTCTGCAGATATTCAACAAAAAATGCGAGATCGCGTAGCGCAACTCGGCGCAATCGATTTTATTCACAAACCGATTAATAAAGCACAACTTAACGACGTTTTGCATAAGTTTGGCATTTATTAATAAAATTCATGATGAAAAAGACTGTTTTATCTTCTAATTTAGGGTTGACAGAATAGCCTTTGTTAAGGCAGTCTTAAGCTATGAAAACATTTAGTCTTGTAACGACCATTATTATTACAACCACCATTCTTACTGGATAGTGGCATAGGTCGGTGCAACAAATTTAAAGGCCTGTGTTCACTTAGAACACAGGCCTTTTTTCGTTTTATGGAATGAGGAAACATAAAAATGCGCGTTTTAAAATTTGGTGGCTCATCGCTCGCTGACTTTGCCTGTTTAGAGCAAGTAGCTGCTCTAGCTAAGGCACAATTAAAAGATGAAATGTTACTGGTGCTTTCAGCGCCTGGCGGTATGACAGATTCGCTTGTTGCGCTGGCTAGTGCAGCAGAGCAGGGGCTGGATTTCAACCCGTTGTGGGATGCACTTGTTACCCGCTGCAATGCTTTAAAAGCAGCTGTAGAGGAAAAACAAGGAACAGTTCAAAACTGGCCAGACTTTAACGAATTGAAAAATAAGCTTGATGGGGTTGCACTTATTAAGTGTTGCCCAGACAAAATCAGGGCTTTTATTATTAGCTTTGGTGAACGTGTTAGCGTATCGCTAATGCAAAGCTTACTAGCCGATCATAACGCGCATTATTTACAAGCAACAGACTGTATTGTTTCAACGGGTGGACACATTGACGCTGAGGCCGATTTAGTCGCCAGTAAAGCCCGTTTTCAAGCGGTACTAAAAGAGTCGCCAGCAACGGTTTACATCATGCCTGGATTTACTGCAAGTAATGATAAAGGTGAGCTCACAACACTTGGTCGAAATGGCTCTGATTATTCAGCGGCGATTGCTGCAGCGTGTTTAGAGGCGCAAGTGTGCCAAATATGGACTGACGTTGATGGTGTATACAGCGCCGATCCGCGTTATATCAAAAAAGCCACTAAGGTTGATTTCCTATCTTACAAAGAGGCGATGGAGCTTTCTTATTTTGGCGCTAAAGTGTTGCACCCTAAAACTATCCTACCGTGTGCAAAAGCTGGAGTGCCATGCGAAATTAAAAACACTCATAACCCAGATGCACAAGGCTCATTAATTAGTAACGATACGGTATCTGATGAGCCAGTAAAAGCACTCTCAAGCCTACAAAACTTAGCTATGTTGACCGTTTCAGGTCCTGGTATGAAGGGCAAAGTGGGTATGGCATCGAAAGTATTTAATGCATTAGCGCATGATAACGTGTCAATCGTCCTGATCACTCAATCATCATGTGAATTTAGCATCAGTTTTTGTGTTCATGAAAGTGATTTAAACCTAGCGTTAAGTGCGTTGCAAGTGGCCTTTGACTTAGAGTCAAAAGCTGGCTTAATTGAGCCGGTAAATGTGCAACGTAATTTAGCAATAGTAACGTTAGTGGGCGATAACATGCGCGCTCATAAAGGCTTAGCGGCTAAGTTTTTTGCATCGCTTGCTCAAGCACAAGTTAACATTGTTGCTATAGCGCAAGACTCAACTGAAAGCGCTATTTCTGCGGTTATTGACGGTGAGTTGTGTAATGACGCGGTTAAAATCTGTCATGAAAACTTTTTCACTCATGTGCCTTCAATCGATGTGTTTTTATTGGGATGTGGCTTAGTCGGTCAAGAGCTAATAAACCAGCTTGAACGTCAACAAGCATGGCTTGAAAAGCGAAATATTAAATTAAACCTATACGGTGTGGCTAATTCTCGTCAATTACACCTTGATGGTGAAGGCATTGCTTTTGATGATTGGCAACAAAAACTAACGCAATCAGAGCAAGCATTTGATTTAAAATTAGTAGAACAGTTTGTTAAGCAAAACCACTTGGTTAACCCTGTGCTAGTTGATTGTACTTCATCAGATGCCTTGGCTTCGCAATACGTCGATTTTTTAAATGCGGGTTTCCACGTTGTGGCTGCCAATAAAAAAGCCACCACGAGCTCATATACGTATTACCAAGATTTAATAGCAGCTACACATAAAAATAATCGTAAGTTTTTATACGAAACTAACGTAGGTGCAGGTTTACCTGTAATCGATAACTTGCAATCACTCTTTGGTGCTGGCGATGAATTACTTGAGTTTAGTGGTATTTTATCAGGCTCGCTTTCATACATGTTTGGTGCACTAGAAGATGGTTTATCACTTTCTGAAGCAACAATTAAAGCCAAAGAAAGCGGGTTTACAGAGCCCGATCCGCGCGATGACTTATCGGGAACTGACGTAGCACGTAAACTACTTATCATTGCCCGCGAAGCAGGTATGCAATTAGAGCTTAGCGATATTGAAGTGGAGTCGGTGTTACCACAAGGCTTCGCCCAAGGTGACAATGTTGAACAGTTTATGGCAAAGCTACCAAGTCTGGATGCTGACTTTAACGACCGTATTCAAAGTGCAGCGAGTGAAGGTAAAGTACTTCGCTACGTAGGCACAATTAAAAATGGTCACTGTAAGGTCGGAATCGAAGCCGTGGATTCATCACACGCATTAAGTGTAATTCGTGATGGTGAAAATGCGCTGGCTATTTTAAGCCAATACTACCAACCGCGTCCGTTTGTAATTCGTGGTTATGGGGCAGGCTCTGCAGTAACTGCTGCGGGTGTATTTGCCGATATTCTTAAAACACTATCACGCTAGGGGGCGGTTATGATTGAAGTTTATGCGCCAGCCTCCATTGGTAATTTTACGGTTGGCTTTGACTCCCTCGGTGCGGCGTTAGCCCCGATTGATGGCAGCTTGCTGGGGGATGTGGTTACTATTTGTGAAGCGCCTCGTGATGAGTTTATTTGTAGTGGCGAATACGCCCATAAACTCCCAAGCGATGCGAATGAAAACTTAGCGTATCAATGTTTAGTGCATTTTCGTACACATGTAGCACCGAATATGCCAGCCGTAAAATTAGAGTTGAAAAAAAACCTGCCTATAGGGTCTGGGTTAGGCTCAAGTGCTTGCTCTGTTGTTGCGGCATTTGCAGCGCTGGATAAGTTTGCTCAAACTAATTTAAGCCAAGTTGAGTTAATAGAGCTAATGGCCGATTTTGAGGGCTTGGTAAGCGGTGGACGTCATTATGACAATATCACTCCTTGTTATCTTGGTGGCTTACAATTAACGGGCGACTTAATTCCAAATAAATCAATAGCGTTACCTGTTGATGAAAACTGGTATTACGTTGCCGCATTTCCTGGCTTTTCGCTCAATACCGCAAAGGCACGCTCTGTTTTACCAAAAGAGCTAAGTATGCATGCGGGGGTTGAGTTTGCGCAGCGATTATCGGCTTTTAGCAGTTTATTACTGACTTCACGTTTTGATGAGGCGCTTTGTATTATGCAAGACAATATTGCTGAACCACATCGTGCGCCACTAATAAATGGTTTTGATCAAGCCAAACTTAGTTTGCCAGAACTCGGTGCTGAAGTGGTGAGTATTTCAGGCGCAGGGCCGACCTTGTTTAGTGTATGTAAAACGCTTGAAGCGGCAGAGCAATGCGCGCAGTGGCTAGAGGAAAATTACATCAACGAGCAAGGTTTTTGCCATATTTGTAAATTAGATAACGACGGCACGCGTCAATTAAATGTTTTATAGGATAAAGAGTCATGCAATTACATAATTTAAAAGAATATTCACAAAAAGTGTCGTTTGTTGAAGCTGTAAAAACAGGACTAGGGCGTAATCAAGGTGTGTTTTTTCCAGAGTCGTTAGCGCCATTAAGTGATGTTGATGCATTACTAGATATGGACTTTGTTACTCGCAGCGGCAAAATTTTATCGCACCTTATTGGTGACGAGCTACCAAGTGATACTGTTGCCCAGATGGTTAAGAATGCGTTTAACTTTCCGGTTAAGCTGGTGGAAGTTGAAGACAATACCTATTGCTTAGAGTTATTCCATGGCCCAACACTGGCATTTAAAGATTTTGGTGGCCGTTTTATGGCCGAGTGCTTAGCGCAATTTAATCAAGGCGAAAAAGTGACAATATTGACAGCAACATCGGGTGACACCGGGGCTGCAGTCGCACATGCTTTTTATAAAAAACCAAATATTGATGTCGTTATTTTATACCCTAAAGGTAAAATTTCATTAGCGCAGCAAAAGTTATTTACAACGCTTGGTGACAACATTCACTGTTATGCGATTGAGGGTAGTTTTGATGATTGCCAAGAATTGGTTAAAAAATCATTTTTAGATGAAGAGCTAAAATCGAAGTTAGGTTTAAACTCTGCAAATTCAATCAACATTAGCCGTTTAGTTGCGCAGGTGTGTTATTACTTTGAAGCCATTGCACAGCTGCCAAAAGAAAAGCGTGCTACAGCGCATATTTCAGTACCGAGTGGTAACTTTGGTAATGTGTGTGCGGCTATGATTGGCGCTGTTATTGGTATGCCAGTAGGTAAACTAAGCGCGACTACGAACCAAAACGACACAGTACCGCGCTTTATGCTTGATAAAAATTGGACGCCTAATGCGACAATTGAATCGCTTTCAAATGCAATGGATGTGAGTAAACCTAATAACTGGCCGCGAGTACAAACTATGCTAGATAATAACTGGTTTAGTTATGACAATTTTTATTCTGTTAGTGTGGATGAGCAAAGCACAAAATCAGTGATGAAAAAAATTCAACAGCTTGGCTATATTGCAGAGCCTCATACCGCGATTGCCTACCAAGGGCTTATTGAAAATAAAGCAACAGATGCTGCAGGTATCTTTTTAGCGACTGCACACCCAGCTAAATTTAAAGAAAGCGTTGAAGAGGTACTAAATACCGAAATAGCCATGCCAAAACCGCTAGCAGATGCGCTTGCAAAACCGTGTTTAGCCACTGATATGCACAACGATTATGATGTTTTGCGTACAGAATTGTTTAAAAAGCTTGCCTAAAAAAGGCAGATAATAAAAGCGGCTTAGGCCGCTTTTTTTGTCTGTTTATGCATCGCTTAAGACATAACGCATAAGCTATATAAATGTAGTAAATAAAATTCATTTAAAATTGTTATTAGTTTATAAAAAAATATCATCATCAAAATGCTGTGAAATAGTCTCAATCCCTGTTTAAATATCCTCAACTTAAGAGCGTAGGCAAAACGTCGTTTTAAGCGTACAATAAAGCCTCTAAAAAATACCCATACACGTTGCCCAGGAGACCCCAATGTTAGAACGTAGCATGAATATTTCGGACTTTGATCCAGAGTTATTTGACGCGATGAGCAAAGAAACATCACGTCAGGAAGAGCATATTGAGTTAATTGCATCTGAAAACTACTGTAGCCCACGCGTACTTGAAGCGCAGGGTTCTCAGCTGACTAACAAATACGCTGAAGGTTACCCGGGCAAACGTTACTACGGTGGCTGTGAGCACGTAGACGTGGTTGAGCAACTTGCTATTGACCGCGCAAATGAATTATTTGGTACAGATTACGCAAACGTGCAACCTCATGCCGGTTCACAAGCTAATGCTGCTGTTTTCCAAGCTCTTTTAAACCCACTTGATACTGTATTAGGCATGAGCCTAGCGCACGGTGGTCACTTAACACACGGCTCACACGTAAACTTCTCAGGTAAAACATACAACGCAATTCAGTATGGCCTTAACGAAGAAACTGGCGAAATTGATTACGCACAAGTTGAAGCGTTAGCACTTGAGCACAAACCAAAAATGATCATTGCTGGTTTTTCTGCTTACTCAGGTATTGTTGATTGGGCTAAGTTCCGTGAAATTGCAGACAAAGTAGGTGCTTACTTATTTGTTGATATGGCGCACGTTGCAGGTTTAATTGCTGCGGGTGTTTACCCAAGCCCAGTACCATTTGCTCACGTTGTAACAACCACAACACACAAAACATTAGCGGGTCCTCGCGGTGGTTTAATCATCTCTGCGTGTGGCGATGAAGAAATTTACAAAAAGCTAAACAGCGCTGTTTTTCCAGGTGGCCAAGGTGGTCCTTTATGTCATGTTATTGCTGCTAAAGCGGTTGCATTTAAAGAAGCACTTCAACCTGAGTTTAAAACATACCAAGCACAAGTTGTTAAAAATGCACAAGCAATGGTTGCCGTATTACAAGAGCGCGGCTACAAAGTAGTATCGGGTAAAACTGACAACCACTTATTCTTACTTGATTTAATCGACAAAGATATCACAGGTAAAGATGCAGATGCTGCCCTAGGTAATGCGAATATCACGGTTAACAAAAACTCAGTACCGAACGATCCTCGTTCACCATTTGTTACTTCTGGTTTGCGTATTGGTTCACCAGCAATCACTCGTCGTGGCTTTAAAGAAGCAGAGTCAAAAGAGTTAGCGGGCTGGATCTGTGACGTACTAGACAACATCGAAGATGAGTCAGTACAAGCGCAAGTAAAAGAAAAAGTGAAAGCAATTTGTGCAAAATTACCTGTTTACGCTTAATCCAAGAGTAAAATAGTAATTTAGATCACAACTGCACACATTTTTGTTATGATAATGGCCGCTATAATAGCGGCCATTTTTTGTTTTTAAAACGGAAACACACAGTTATGCATTGCCCATTTTGCACCGCCAAAGATACTAAAGTTATTGATTCTCGCCTTGTCGGCGGGGGACACCAAGTACGTAGACGCCGTGAATGTAATGAGTGCCACGAACGATTTACCACCTTTGAAGGGGCTGAATTAGTGATGCCGCGAGTTATTAAGCAAGATGGCAGTCGTGAACCGTTCAATGAAGATAAGTTACTAAATGGCTTAACCCGCGCTCTTGAAAAACGTCCCGTAAGTACCGAACAAGTTGATGAAGTCGTTAATATAATTAAATCTCAGCTACGAGCCACCGGCGAACGTGAAGTGTCTAGCCATTTAGTGGGTGAGTGCATTATGGAAGCGCTGAAAAAGTTAGATAAAGTAGCTTATGTAAGGTTTGCCTCAGTATATCGCTCGTTTGAAGATATACGTGAGTTTGGTGAAGAAATAGCCCGCTTAGGAGAGTAGTAATGACCATGCAAAGCTCGTTTTCAGAGGATGATAAACGTTATATGGCACGTGCCATTGAGCTGGCAAAAAAAGGGCGCTTTACCACCACTCCTAATCCTAATGTAGGCTGCGTACTAGTAAAAAATAATAAAATAATAGCTGAAGGGTTTCATCAATTAGCAGGGCAAGGTCATGCTGAAGTTAATGCTTTGGCTGAGGCCGGTGAGAATGCTAAAGGTGCAACCGCTTATGTAACCCTAGAGCCTTGCAGTCATTATGGTCGCACACCGCCTTGCGCTGAAGGGCTAAAGGCCGCGGGTGTAAAAAAAGTGGTTGCTGCTATGGTTGACAGCAACCCGCAAGTTGCAGGAAAAGGCCTGAAAATTTTAGCGGATGCGGGTATAGAAGTCGCTTACGGATTACTTGAAGAGCAAGCGCGGGCATTAAATTTAGGCTTTTTTAAACGAATGGAGCAGGGGTTACCCTTTGTAACCTGCAAAATGGCCGCCAGTATTGATGGTAAAACGGCGCTTAAAAACGGCCAAAGTAAATGGATAACCGGGCCTGCTGCGCGCCAAGATGTGCAACTATATCGTGCTCAGAGCTGTGCAATTTTAACCGGTGCCGATACAGTCTTGATGGATGATGCAAAACTAAATGTACGCCCAGAAGAACTTCCGGTTTCTTTACCGACCAATTTACCACTGCGCCAACCTGTTCGCGTTATTATTGATTCCCAAAACAGACTTACCCCTGAACTTGCCTTATTTTCAATTCAAAGTGAGGTGATAATATTTACCACCAAGGTTGATAAATCGCATCAGTGGCCTCATTTTGTTAAACAGATCGAAGTCCCCGAAAAGAACAATAAAGTAGACTTACAAGCAGTGCTGCAAAAGCTAGCGCAATTACAGTTTAATAATGTGTGGTTAGAAGCGGGTGCCACATTGGCCGGAAAAATGGCTGAACTTGATTTAATTGATGAGTTTGTTTTTTACATTGCCCCTAAATTAATGGGCAGCGATGCTAAAAGTTTACTGAATTTCCCAGAGTTAATGAGTATGCAAAATACCATTAATTTAACTTTTAATGAGTGTGTGCCAATCGGTGATGATTTACGTATCACAGCACACAAAAAAGCTCATTAATTATTTTATATAAAGAGTAGCACTATGTTTACTGGAATAGTTGAAGCGACAGGTAAAATTGCGTTATTACAAAAAAAACAAGGTGATTTAGCTATTCGTATCCAAAGTAAAAACCTTGATATGAGTGATGTTAAGTTAGGTGACAGTATTGCAACCAATGGTGTGTGCCTCACGGTTGTTGATAAGCATATAGATGGCTTTAGTGCTGACTTATCAAATGAAACGATTAGCTTAACGGGGTTTGCACATTACGCATTAGGGCAAACAGTTAACTTAGAAAAGGCGATGCAACCTGTATCGCGCCTCGGAGGTCATTTAGTGTCTGGTCATGTCGATGGTATTGCCACTATCACAGCAATAAATACCAATGCGCGAGCAACTGAATATTGGTTAGCCACCGACGAAAATTTAATGAAATACATTCCTTATAAAGGGTCTGTATGTATTGATGGTATTAGCCTAACGGTCAATGCGGTTGAAGGTAATAAATTTAAACTAACGATTGTGCCCCACACCAGCGGGCAAACGACCATAGCCGATTTTCAAGTCGGTACCAAAGTGAATCTAGAGGTCGACCAAATAGCACGTTATTTAGAGCGCCTTGTAAAGGGAGCTGAGCATCCTACTGGTTCAGATATTTCGATGAGCTTACTCGCTAAAGCGGGCTTTATAAAATAACGATATTGACAACTTATACGAGCAACTTATGAATTTAAACAGCGCACAAGAAATAATAGATGACATTAAAGCCGGTAAAATGGTTATTTTAATGGACGATGAAGACAGAGAAAATGAAGGCGATTTAATTATTGCTGCTGAGCACATTAGTGCAGAAGCAATTAACTTTATGGCGACTCATGGCCGTGGGTTAATTTGTTTAACCATGACTCAAGAGCGTTGCTCGCAACTTGATTTACCGCTGATGGTTAAAAATAATGGTGCCGCGTTCTCGACCAACTTTACTATGTCTATTGAAGCGTCAAAAGGGGTTACAACGGGTATTTCTGCAGCGGATCGTGCTCGTACTGTTCAAGCTGCCATTGCTAAAGGCGCTGTGCCAAGTGATATTGTACAACCTGGGCATATTTTCCCTATTATGGCGCAACCTGGCGGCGTATTAACGCGCGCAGGGCACACTGAAGCTGGCTGTGATTTAGCGCGTTTAGCGGGACTTGAGCCGTCATCAGTGATTGTAGAAATTCTGAATGAAGATGGCACCATGGCGCGCCGCCCTGATTTAGAAGTATTTGCTAAGCAACATGATATTAAAATTGGCACCATTGCTGATTTAATCGAATACCGTAACTTAAATGAAACCACTATTGAGCAAGTTGCAAAATGTAAATTGCCAACTGAGCATGGCGAATTTGACTTAGTAACTTACAAAGACACCATTGACGGGCAGCTGCACTATGCATTGCTTAAAGGTGAAATAAAACAACAAGAACCAACGTTAGTGCGAGTGCACTTACAAAGTACCTTTAACGATATTTTACTCTCTGATCGTAATGCTGATCGTAGTTGGGGATTATCGCAAGCAATGGCGTATATAGCTGAGCATAATGGCGCTTTAGTCATCTTAGGTAAGCAAGAAAGCACTGACGAATTAGAAGCGACTGTTAAAGCATTCGCTGCAGCTGATGCTGGCGAGAGTGTAACGCCACGCAAATTCCAAGGTACTTCACGTACCGTAGGTGTAGGCTCGCAAATTTTGGCTGATTTAGGTATCCAAAAAATGCGTTTGATGAGTTTACCGAAAAAATATCATGCATTATCAGGCTTCCATTTAGAAGTTGTTGATTACGTAGAGCCACAATAATTACACGCTAGGCTATTATTTTATTTATGTGGTATAATGCGCAGCAATTTTTGCGCAACCGAAATCGCTTAAACTTATTTTTAGGGTTATCAAATGAAAATTATTGAAGGTAATAAATACGCTCCAGGCAAAAAGTTTGCCATTGTCATTTCTCGTTTCAATGACTTTATTGGTAGTAGCTTGCTTGCAGGTGCTGTTGATGAGCTAAAACGTACTGGTGGAGTATCAGAAGATGATATTACCGTAATTTACGTACCAGGTGCGGTTGAATTACCTTTAGCAGCGAAACGCGTTGCAGCAAAAAAAGAATATGATGCAATTATCGCCTTAGGTGTAGTGATCAGAGGGGGCACGCCTCACTTTGATCTCGTCGCTGGCGAGTCAAATAAAGGGCTTGCACAAGTATCACTTGAGTATGATATCCCGGTTGCATTTGGCGTATTAACCACTGAAAGCATTGAGCAAGCAATTGAGCGCGCAGGTACCAAAATGGGTAACAAAGGCGGCGAAGCTGCTTTAGGTGCGCTTGAAATGGTTAATGTGTTAGATAAAATTTAAGTTTAAGGAATTTTTGTGAAACCAGCAGCAAGACGTAAAGCACGTATCTTAGCACTTCAAGCCGTGTATTCATGGCAATTAAGCGGCAATGCAATTGCCGATATCGAACAACAAATGTTGATCGAAAACGATGTGACTAAAATTGATGTTGAATATTTTAAAGATTTAGCGCGTGGAGTTGCAGTAAACCACAAGCAACTAGACGAAGCTGTATCGCCTCATTTAACTCGTCCATTTGATGAATTAGACGAAGTTGAACGTGCTATCTTACGTTTAAGCAGCTACGAGCTTAAATTTCGTGAAGACGTTCCTTACAAAGTGGCTATCAATGAAAGTATTGAATTAGCTAAAATGTTTGGCGCTGAAGATAGCCATAAATTTGTAAACGGTGTACTTGATAAAGCTGTAAAACAGTTACGCAAGTAATAACAACTTTAGCTGAAATTTATTATCAGATGAGTTGTTATAAATAACCGTTAAAAAGGAGAGCCGGCATAGGCCGGCTTTTTTGTGTATGAAGGAATTTGAATTAATTAATCGTTACTTTAAAGGTCGTGGCATTACTCGTCGCGATGTTAATTTAGGGATTGGAGATGACTGTGCGCTTGTCACAGTTCCAGCGAACTGTCAGCTTGCTGTAACCACAGATACCTTAGTTGCTGGGGTGCATTTTTTTCATGATATCTCCCCTCGCGCATTAGGGCATCGAGCTCTTGCTGTTAATTTAAGTGATTTAGCTGCCATGGGCGCAGAGCCTACTTGGGTGTCGGTTGCACTTACGTTACCTAGTATCGATCCACAATGGATTGCTGAGCTGACTGATGGCATGCATGAAATTGCTGAGTACTTTAACGTTCAGATCATTGGTGGTGATACCACTCAAGGTCCACTTAGTATTACTATTTGTGCAAAAGGTACAGTTCCTGAAGGCACAGCATTACGTAGAAGTGGTGCAAAAGTGGGTGATTGGATTTTTGTAACCGGTCCGCTTGGTGATGCTGGGTTGGCGATTGAATCGAAAAAACAAGGCTTATCGATTGCACCTGAACACTTAAAAGATATTAATAAACGTTTAAATTTCCCCACGCCACGTGTAGCTGCTGGGCAAGCGTTACGAGGCTTGGCATCGTCGGCCATTGATATTTCCGATGGGTTACTAGCCGACTTAGGGCATGTGCTAAATTTATCACAAGTTAGTGCCACCATTAATATTGAAAATGTCCCCACCTCAGATGCCATGCAAGCGAGTCTTGATTTTGAGCAGCGACTTCCTTTTGTTCTTAACTATGGCGATGATTACGAGTTACTGTATACCGTTGCTGATAGTAACAAGAGTATGCTAGATATTAAGCTGCGCCAATACGGTGTAGAGGCAAGCTGTATCGGGCAAATAAAAAGTGGTGACGGCAATATAGAGTTATTACACCAAGGTGAGAAGTTTGCTTTTGAACATAAAGGTTTTGAGCACTTTTCCAAGGAGCAGGTTTGAATAAAAACCGATTATTTAATTTAAAACGCCCACATCAATTTTTTGGCTTGGGTTTTGGTACTGGGCTCGCACCAAAAGCACCTGGTACATTTGGCACATTGGCAGCATTACCGTTTATTTTTATTACCATGCATTTTCCGCTATGGTTACAAATTGTATTTGCAGTAGTCATAAGCATCTTTGGTATTTGGGCATGTGGAAAAACCGCCGATGACCTTCAAGTACATGATCATCCCGCAATTGTTTGGGACGAAGTTGCTGGTTACTATATTACTATGATTGGCGCAGCACTTAACTGGCAAACATTACTGGTGGGCTTTTTACTGTTTCGCTTTTTTGATATAGCAAAGCCTGGGCCGATTCGCATACTCGATAAACGTGCCCATGGTGGGTTTGGTATTATGGCCGATGATGTACTTGCAGGTATTTTTTCGCTTATTTGTTTGCAAGCATTGATAAAAGTAGGTTTACTACCCTTTTAATTTATTATTTGTTTAACTAGGTGGCAGCACTATGATGCGATTTTTATTGGTTTGTGTACTTATGCTATGTGCCATGCCAAGTACGGCTTCAATTACTGATTACGTAGTTAAACAATGGAATATCAAAGACGGCTTACCCTCACAATCCCTAAAAAGTGTAGTACAAGATAACCAAGGCTATATGTGGCTTGGCACTCAATTTGGATTAAGCCGTTTTGATGGCAATACCTTCACTAATTATAATACCCAAAATAGTTTATTTTTACCCAGCAATGGTATTAATAAATTATTGATCGATGGAGAAGGATTATTGTGGGTAGGCACTAAAAATGGCCTTGTGGTTATCGATCCTGAAAAGCTAACCGCACAAGAGTTTAATATTAAAGGCCCTGTAAGAGATATTCTTGAAGATTCTCAAGGCAGTATCTGGATAGCAGCTAATGGGCTCTATTATATAGACAGAGGCCAAATAGAACTGCGCGACCAACTAAATAACCCTAGTCCTATTGTAAACGCCACAGCTATCACTCAAATTGTGGGATCGGTCAGTAAAATGGCGCTTTCACCTGAAGGGATTTGGCTGGTTAACGACCGTAATTTATTACGTTTAACGCAAAGCTCGTCTGACTTTTCTAAATTACGCTTAGAACTAACCGCTAAAGTGGCTTTACCCGATCGTTTAGCGCAAACCATTGTTCACGATCTATCGTTTTTAAATGGTAATTTGTACTTAGCTTCTGAGTTAGGGGCTTATTTTTTAGATTTAGATGACGAGCTACGTCCGTTTCCACTTCCCAATGCTAATAACTCAGCTGTGTATAAGTTTATGAGCGACGGCAATGGCGGCTTGTGGATATCAACCTATGGACGTTTATTATTTAGAGCTAAATCTAATGATTGGCAGTGGGTTGAACCAAGCCAGCTAGATCAGAGTATTTGGTTTGCTGATATATTTAGAGATGATGAAAATAACATATGGTTAGCGAGTTTTAGTGAAGGGCTATGGCTTGCTCACGAAGGTCGAATAGAGCGCCATTCTGCCATTTCTAAAATGACCGAAGCGGTAATGGCAATTAGTAAATCACCTGATGGTAAGCTATGGATTGCCAACAAAAGTGGCGTTGGCTATTTTGATGCCGATAAAACTTTTATTAATGTTATTAATAGTGCCAAGTATGGAAATGCCTCGGTACATGACCTGCAATTTGATGGCGATCGCCTTTATGTTGCTACTGGCAGAGGCTTGTTTTTCTACGAATCAAATACCTTATATAGTTTCCCTGCTCGTGCATTGAGCGATAACCCTGTTTTTGCAATTAGCACTTCAACTAAAGGCGGTTTTTGGGTAGGCACCGGGCGAGGATTATATCGTTTAAATTACAATGGTTTAAACCCTTTTGCGTACAATGCTTTTTTAGGCAGTAAGTTTGTAACCTATGTTTTAGATAAACCAAATTTTGGGGTTATTGGCACCAGTAAAGGCGCGTATTACTTTACTGAGCGAGGAATTGAAAAAATAGGTGACCAAACCACTTTGGAAAGCGCTTATGTGACCAGTATTTTACATATAAAAGGGGTAGGCATTTTAATTGGCTCGTTGAATGATGGCCTGTTTTATCGCAGTGGACAAGGGCAATGGCAGCAACTAGACGCCGCCAATGGATTGCCATATGGTTCCATATTCAGTTTAGAATACGATGACACCTCAAAGCGAATTTGGGTAAGCACCATGAAAGGGGTTTACCGCATGCCTGTTGAGCAATTTAAAGCCAACATCGAAAGCTTAAAAGTAGAAGAAGTGATTTCTTCATTTGACCGTCAGCTCGATGGTAAAGCCAGCCAATGTTGTAATGGCTTAGGCCATGATGCGGTGGTTGATATGGATAACTCTATTTGGTACCCCAGCTTACAAGGTGTGGTGGAAATTCCGAAAGACGTAGAGTTATTTGGATTACGTTCGCTTAAACCAACTATAGAAACCTTAACCACACCATCACGAAAGCTTGCAGCTGCTGCGTTAGGTGAAAAACCGGTTCTTGAGACCGATGAGCGTGATGTAACACTTACCTATACTGCGATTGATTATTACGCTCCGGCAAGTATTGAGTTTAGATATAAACTTAATGGGCTTGATAACGATTGGCGCTATGCAAATACCCGTCGAGAAGCAATTTATACAAATTTACCCGCTGGTATGTTTTTATTTGAATTAGAAACTAAACGCCAAGGTGAGGATTGGGGTAAAGCGCAATCAGCCGAATATGCGTTTGTTGTTCCTGAACGATTTGGTGAAACCATCTACTTCAGATTACTGATCACCAGTGGTTTTGTGTTGCTCTTTTATTTAGTGTTTTGGGTATTTAAAGTTCAAGAGCGACGTAAGCAACAAGTACTCGAAGGGCTTATTACTGAACGAACCCTAGAGCTTCGCCAAGCGAATGATAAATTAAACCAAGTAAATTCTCAGCTTAAACTTGTTAGTCACTCTGATGAGCTAACTGGGCTGAGAAGCCGTCGTTTCTTGTTTGATCAACTACCAAAAGATATTGAGCATTTTCAGCGTAATTCGCAGTCATTGCAGGCTCAGGGTAAATCTTTGGTGTTGTTAATTATTAATTTAGATAACTTTAGCCGCATTAACGATGCTTATGGTCCTATTGCTGGAGATAGCTGTTTACAACAAGTAGCGGCATTACTTAACTCGCGTACTCAAGGCTCTGATTATGTTGCTCGGTGGAGTGGTGATGAGTTTTTACTGTTATTACGCGATTTTAAGTGTAATTTAATCGACAGCTATGTATCTGAATTATGCCAAGCTATTGCCGATTATACCTTCCAACTTCCTAACGGTGAGACAACCAATATAACAGCGTCAGTGGGTTGGTCTTTCTATCCGCTACCTCTGCTAGGTGGTCAAGTTATTAGCTGGGAAACATCGATTAATTTAGCTGATATCGCATTGCATCAAGTTAAAAAACGCGGCGGCGATGGCGTTGCTAACATTACCTTTGATGAGCAATTAGATGCATTTGAGTTTGAGCAAAACCCGAATGTTGAACAGCAGATTGGCCTATTGCAAAGTAATGGCTTAGCCGACATTAAAGTGTGGATGCGCTAGAGGTTAAAGTTAGCAATAAAAAAGGAGCCAATGGCTCCTTTTTTATTAAACACTATAAGTATTAGCTCATAAATGCTTTGATTGAGGTTAATATACCTTGCTCACCTAACCCCATTTCATCGTGCATTTGCTGTTGAGTACCGTGTTTAATAAATTCATCCGGTATACCTAAGTTAAGTATTTTTACAGCCGCTTTTTGAGTAGCTAAATACTCATTAACTGCCGAACCTACACCACCAGAAATTGCATTATCTTCAAGTGTTACAATGATATCGTGGTTAGCGACAAGTTCATCAATTAAACCAGTATCAAGTGGTTTAATAAATCGCATATTAACTAAAGTGGCATTGAGCTCATCAGTGGCTAATTGGGCGTTTTCAAGCAAGGTACCGAATGACAATATAGCTACTTTAGCACCTTGTTTAATTACGTTAGCTTTACCAATTTCGAGCTGTTGCATAGCGCTTTTAACCTCTGCTGTGCCCGCACTGCCACGCGGGTAACGCACAGCTACTGGGCAATTGGCTTGATAGCCAGTGTATAGCATTTGACGGCATTCGTTAGTATCGCTAGGTGCCATAATAACCATGTTAGGAATACAGCGCATAAAGCTTAGGTCATAGGCGCCTTGGTGAGTTTCACCATCAGCTCCGACAATACCTGCGCGGTCAATAGCAAATAATACCGGTAGGTTTTGCAATGCAACGTCGTGAATTAGTTGATCATACGCACGTTGTAAAAAGCTAGAGTAGATAGCAACAACGGGTTTTAACCCTTCACAAGCAAAACCTGCAGCAAGGGTTACAGCGTGTTGCTCAGCAATTGCCACATCAAAATATTGTTCTGGGTGTTCTTTAGAAAAGCGCACCATTCCCGAACCTTCACGCATCGCAGGAGTAATTGCCATTAACTTGTTGTCTTGCTCTGCCATATCGCAAAGCCAATCACCAAATACATTTGAGAAAGTCGCTGCACTTGGTTTAGATTTCGGTAAACTTGAAGTCGCAGGATCAAATTTTGGTACGCCATGATAACCAATCGGATCGGCTTCTGCGGGCTTGTAACCTTTGCCTTTTTGGGTTTTTATATGTAAAAGTTGTGGGCCTTTTAAGTTACGCATGTTACGCAGCGTATCAACCAGCATATTCACATCATGACCATCAATTGGACCAATATAGTTTAGGCCTAATTCTTCAAAAAAAGTACCCGGGATCATCATCCCTTTAATGTGCTCTTCCATACGGCTGGCAAGTTCTTTTACCGGCGGTACACCAGAAAGAAGCTTTTTACTGCCTTCGCGGATGTTGGTATAAAAGCTACCTGATAAAATACGCGCAAAATGATTGGTTAACGCGCCGACGTTTTCAGAAATCGACATTTCGTTATCGTTCAAAATAATCAACATATCTGATTTAACATCACCTAAGTGATTCATCGCTTCAAAGGCCATACCTGCGGTAATTGCGCCATCGCCTATCACCGCCACTGTTTTACGACCTCTGCCTTCTTTTTGCGCAGCAATAGACATACCCAGCGCCGCTGAAATAGAGGTACTTGAATGGCCAACACTAAACGTATCGTATTCACTTTCGTCTCTAAATGGAAATGGGTGCAATCCATCTTTTTGACGAATGGTGTGCATTTGGTCACGACGTCCCGTTAGTATTTTATGTGGGTAGGCTTGATGACCTACATCCCAAACTAAACGGTCGTCGGGAGTGTTGTACACATAATGTAATGCAACGGTAAGTTCTACGGTTCCTAAACCAGACGCTAAATGGCCGCTACTTTGCGATACTGAATTGAGTAAGTAATCACGCAATTCATGGCTAAATGCAGAAAGCTTATCTTGTGCTAAGTCTCGCAAGTGGACTGGTTCGTTCACCAAATTAAGTAATGGATACTTGCTGCTATCAAGTGTCATGGTTTTTTATATATCCTTCGCTAATATTAACTTTCCTCAAAAGTTAGATTTAAGAGGTAAACTAATATTCAGTAATAATTTTGTTCTAAGAGTTAATACGTTTTAGCCATGTTTAATGGTCACGTTCAATTAAATAGTTTGCCAATGCCGCTAAGTCGGTCGTGTCTGCGTCAATATTGGCTAACGCCTCATGGGCTTGCTGTATCAAATTTAGTGCTTTTTGCTTAGCACCTAGCATACCTAATAAAGCGGGGTATGTCGCTTTATTAGCAGCAATATCTGACCCTTGAGGCTTACCTAAAGTCAGTGTGTCGCCCTCAACATCTAAAATGTCGTCATGAACCTGAAAGGCCAGCCCAATAGCATACCCAAAAGTAGATAAGTTATCTAAAGTATGTTGGCTAATATTAGGAGCGCAAAGTGCGCCCAAAGTAATCGCACAATTTATTAATGCGCCGGTTTTAAGTTTATGAATACGTTCTAATTCATCAACCGTAATAACTTTATCTGTTGCTGCAATATCGCGGCCTTGTCCGGCAACCATTCCTTGCAAGCCTGAAGCATGGGCTAATTCTGCAATCATTTTTAACTGAGCTTCTGTTGAGCATTTAAATGTGTGCTTAGCAATAAGCTCAAATGCTAAGGTTTGCAGTGCGTCACCTGCTAAAATAGCTTGTGCTTCACCATAGACAATATGACATGTAGGACGGCCACGACGTAAATCATCGTCATCCATAGCGGGCAAATCGTCATGCACTAATGAATAACTGTGAATGCATTCTATCGCTGCTGCAAGTACATCTAAATCACGCTTGTCAGCACCTAACATTTTACCTGTGGTATAAACTAAAAAGGGCCGCAATCTTTTCCCGCCATTCATTAAACTATAATGGGTGGCTTCTTTTATGGTGTTGTCGCTTTCAAGAGGTTGTTCGAAATAAAGATTGAGAGTATTGGCTACATCATCTTGAGCAAGCTTTATTTGTTCTTTTATGCTCACAATTATTCCATATCGTTATTAAATTGAGTAAGCGGTGCTTTTTCGTCATTACCCATTAATATCGACACCTTTTGCTCGGCTTGTTGAAGTTTACCGGAAGACGCACTGGCTAATGCAATGCCGCGCTCAAATTGCTTTAAAGACTGTTCAAGCGATAAATCACCTTGTTCCATTTCACTGACAATTGTTGTTAGTTCTTCTAGTGCTTGTTCGAAACTTAAATTTTCAGGTTTTTTAGTCGCCATCTTTATTTTCAACTTACATAATAAATTTAAACGCCAATTTTAGGGGGAATGCTAAACTAGGTCAAAGAATGTTATGTTTTTTTGATAGATAAATGCTGTTAATTGGGTTTTACTGCGCTTCAGCGTTATTTTTTAAATTATAAATTCTGATTAGTTAGATTGATTACCTATGTTGATCTAAAATAGGACTAATCGTAATTTTATCGTTTATCATAAAAATCACTTAAGTATTTCAGTATCTTGCCGATATACATTTAATAACAACGCTTGCGAAGAAAAAATATAAAACCTTTGGAGGGAATGTGGATTTAGCAACCATTATTGGGATCCTTGGCGCAATTGGCTTAATTGTCATGTCCATGTTTATGAGTAGTAGCGGCGAAGTCGGTATGTTTTACAATACCCCTTCCGTGGTTATTGTATTTGGTGGCTCCCTTTTTATCGTTTTATCCAATTTTACTATGTCGCAATTTTTAGGCATTGGTAAGGTTTGTGCTAAAGCGTTTATGTTTAAAATTGAACCCCCTGAAGCCTTAATTGAAAAGGCGGTTGAGCTAGCAGATTCTGCCCGAAAAGGCGGGTTTTTAGCATTGGAAGAGGCTGAAATTCCAAATCCATTTATGCGCAAAGGCGTTGATATGCTCGTAGATGGGCATGATGCAGATGTAGTGCGCGCTACATTACAAAAAGATATTTCCCTCACTACAACTCGCCATGAAATGGGCGCAAGCTTATTTAAATCGTTAGGTGATATTGCTCCTGCAATGGGGATGATTGGTACATTAATCGGTTTGGTGGCTATGTTATCAAATATGGATGACCCAAAAGCAATCGGCCCAGCAATGGCTGTAGCCTTGTTAACAACGTTGTATGGGGCATTTTTGGCGAATGTTGTCGCCATTCCTATTCAGGTAAAACTTGAATTGCGTAAAGACGAAGAAGCAATGAACCAGCGACTTATTTTGGATGCAGTATTAGGCATTCAAGATGGCCAAAACCCTAAAGTAATTGAGGGGATCTTGAAAAATTATTTGGCTGAGTCTAAACGCGCGGTAAACACTGAGGAATAGTTATGTCTGATGAAGAGTGTAAATGCCCACCCCCAGGGTTACCTGCATGGATGGGGACATTTGCCGATTTAATGTCGCTATTAATGTGCTTTTTTGTACTCTTACTCGCGTTTTCTGAAATGGATGTGCTTAAATTTAAGCAAATTGCAGGTTCTATGAAGTTTGCTTTTGGTGTGCAAAATAAAATTGAAGTTAAAGATATCCCAAAAGGCACCTCGGTTATTGCAATGGAGTTTACTCCAGGTAAGCCTGAGCCGACCCCCATTGAAACTATTCAGCAGCAAACAGTTGAAATGACTCAGCAAATGCTAGAGTTTCAGGCGGGCGATGAAAGCTCTGCTGGCGGACGCCAAGAACAACGAGGCGAAAAACGAGGCGGTGAGTCTAGCAGCACCTCTGAAGAAGTAGCTTCAGCGCCTTCAGTTTCTGCTGCTGATCAAGAGCAAATAAATGACTTAGTTAAAAAAATTGCACAACAGCTTGAAAAGCAAATTATTGATGGAGCTATTGAGCTTGAGTCATTAGGTCAGCAAATCATTATTCGTATTAGAGAAAATGGTTCGTTTCCATCGGGCAGTGCGTTTTTACAACCCCAGTTTAAACCTATCATTCAAGATATTGGCCGGTTACTAAAAGATGTTCCCGGGGAGATCACCGTCTCCGGTCATACTGATGACTTCCAAGTCTCTAATGAGCTTTATATTAATAACTGGGATTTGTCCTCTAAACGAGCTGTTGCGGTAGCAAGTGAGCTGCAAAAAGTTGCGGGTTTTGATAAAACTCGAATGATGGTCGTGGGGCGTGCAGAAACCAGACCTTTAGTGCCGAATGATTCACGAGAAGATCGAAGACGTAACCGCCGGGTAGAAATATCAATTTTACAAGGCAAGGCGAAAGAATCAGATCCTATTGATATTAGATAGAATTTATTGGTTTTGTTACTTTTTTAGCATAGAATACACCTTTATTAACAGATGTAATTAAACTGGAGTGAATATGTTGGATAAGTTTTGTAGTATGCCTGGTAATGGAAATGGCGATGACGATGATAAAAAAACGAATTTTACTAAGTAATCATGCCTGATTGGTTTGATAAAGTCTTAGAGATTACAAACAGTAGCTGGATGCTTTTTTTGAGCCCAGCTATTTTTGTTTTTTATTTACGAAAAGATTTTTGTGCTTTAAGGTTTACTTTATTAACAGCCGCTTTTTTTCTTTTTGGTGCTTTAATTCATTCATCAATCAAAGAGTTTGATGACGGTACCTACATATATCGTTATATAATTTGGGCATTTAATGATTTAGCGTGGATGGCTCTGATTGCTTATTTGGGCCTGAAAGATAAACTGCATTTGTGGCAATGCGTACTGGGCCAACTTGTGGTTATTGGTGCACCCATCCTGCAGTTGTTTCGTCTAGTTGACCGTCACCTTTGGGATTTATCGTACAGCACTTATATGTATAAAACTTTGCTGCCATTAATTAATATTGGCACTATTGTAGTGTGTTATCTTCCCCTTTTATATATTTTTGCTAATAAGCGAAATAAAGCTTTAAGTTAATAACTACAAAAACACCCCTCGTTTTAAAATGATATGCTAGACTACTGTTTATATGAACAGTGTTAGAGCTTTTGGTTATGAAACTTTATATTGCTGAAAAACCCTCGCTGGGTCGCGCTATTGCAGACGCACTTCCTAAACCGCATAAAAAGCATGATGGCTATATTGAGGTAGCGAATGGTGATTGTGTATCTTGGTGCATAGGTCATTTGCTCGAACAAGCAGAACCCGATGACTATGACGAGCGTTTTAAAAAGTGGCAGTTTGAACATTTACCTATTGTGCCAGAACATTGGCAACTTAAAGCAAAGCCTAAAACTCGTAAACAACTCACTATTTTAAAAAAGCTAATCAAACAAGCAACAACACTTGTACATGCTGGCGATCCTGACCGTGAAGGCCAGTTATTAGTTGATGAAGTAATAGAACAAGCAAAAATCAGCCAAGCAAAAAAGCAAAATATTCAGCGCTTACTGATCTGTGACTTAAACTTAACGGCAGTTAAAAAGTCACTAAATAGTATGCGTGCTAACCGTGACTTTATTCCTTTGAGTGTTTCTGCTCTTGCGCGGTCTCGTGCTGATTGGTTGTTTGGCATGAACTTGACGCGTGCATACACATTAGCGGGGCAAAAAGCGGGATTTGGTAATGTATTGTCGGTTGGACGAGTGCAAACACCCATTTTGGGCCTAGTAGTTAATCGCGATAACGAGATAGCAAATTTTGTATCAAAACCATTTTATGAAGTACTTGCTCACCTTGATACACCTAAGGAGCAATCATTTACTGCTAAGTGGATACCAAGTAAAGCGTGCGAACCTTATCAAGATGAAGAGGGCAGAGTGCTTAACAAAGCTTTAGCTGAAAATGTAACTTCACGTATCGCTAATCAACCAGCAAGCGTAACTGCTCTTGAGCAAAAGCAAAAAAAACAAACCGCGCCGCTTCCCTATAATTTGTCTGCTTTACAAATAGATGCCGCTAAAGCGTTCGGATTGCCAGCGCAAAAAGTGCTCGATATTTGCCAGGTTTTATATGAACGTCATAAGTTAATTACTTACCCACGCTCAGATAATCGTTATTTACCAAAAGATCATCACCAAGATGCAGCTGCGATACTAAAAGCGATTGCAGTAAATGGAGGCCAAAAAGCAGAATTTGTTAATGGAGCAGATGCAAAAAAACGAAGTAAATGTTTTAACGATTCAAAAGTAGCAGCTCACCACGCGATTGTACCAACAGCTAAACAGTTAAAAACTGTGAGTTTAGCAAGTGATGAAGAAAAAATTTATCAGTTAATAAGTCGACACTATTTAATTCAGTTTTATTCCGATTACATTTATAACGAAACCAAGGTAGAGGTAACTATAGCGGGTGGTTTATTCAAAGCTAATGCAAAACAAGATGTAGACTTGGGTTTTAAATTGCTTATGGGTAAGTCAGAACTTAAAGAAGAAGCAACGTTGCCTTATTTGGAAAAAGGCATGGTACTTACCTGTACTAAAGGTGAGGTGGTGCAAAAGCATACAACTCCTCCTGCTCATTTTACCGATGCAACCTTACTTGCTGCTATGACGGGAATTAGCCGTTATGTAAAAGACTCGCAAATAAAAAAAATATTAAAAGAGACAGATGGCCTTGGTACTGAAGCCACTCGCGCAGGTATCATGGAACTATTATTTAAACGTCGCTTTTTAAAACGTGAAGGAAAAGCAATTAAAGCAACTGAAACAGGTCTGGCACTAATTAGTGTATTACCTGAGGGGTTATCAAGCCCCGATTTAACTGCAAAATGGGAGTCGAGTTTAGGAGATATCGCTCAGCAAGCAATGAGTTATCAGCAATTTATACAGCCTTTGCTAGCTGATTTAACTAATTTTGTAAGCCAAGCAACTAACTGCGATAGTAATGTATTTGCACATTTGCCAAAAACATCGCCTAAGAAGCGTTTTGCTAAACGTACAAAGAAAGCGCCGTATAAAAAGTCGAGTTACAAAAAAAGCCCTGCGGTAAATTAAACTCAGGGCTTGAAAATAACCTTGAAGATTATTGATTGAATAATGCCGCAGCGGCATTGCTCATTGCAGTTATTCCTGTTGGAAGCGCTACTTTATAATCGGGAGCAAATTTACTTGAATGTAATGAAGGGAGTGTTTCGTTATTTTTCATCGCATTTGTATATTGCTGTTGGTTAACTCCGCCTAACCAAAATAAAGTAATGGGGATGTTTTCTTCTGTTCTACCATATAGTCCAAAGTCTTCACCAGCCATAACAGCTTTAGTTTCAAGTACATTTTTTACACCAATTGCATCAGCAATGGCACTCCTAACTATATTTGTTTGCTCCGGATTATTGTAAGTAGATGGAATCGATTCACTTTCATGAACATACACTTCTGGGTAGAGCGCTTTTTCTAGACCTGCACTTTGTGCAATACCTGCAGTAATACGTTTAATCGCAGCAATTTGCGCGTTTCTAACTTCCGGGTTATAGCTACGCAGAGTAAGTTGTAGCTTTACTTCATCAGAAATTACATTGTGTTTTGAGCCGCCATGGATAGATCCAACAGTGATCACTGATGGTTCAAGAGGAGATAACTCCCGACTCGTAATTGTTTGTAATGCTAAAATGGTGCGAGCAGCAATAATAACAGGGTCAACAGTCGTATGTGGATAGGCTCCATGGCCTCCTTTGCCTTTTATTGAAATATCAACTGAGTCGACGCTTGCCATAGTGTACTCATTTTTCAGAGCAATTTTTCCTGCAGGTACACTAGCACTAACATGTAAAGCTATAATATGATCGGGTTTTGCGTATTTGCTAAATAACCCCTCACTAAGCATTGCTTTTGCACCACCCCCAACTTCTTCAGCCGGTTGCGCAACCATCATTAAAGTACCTTGCCACGACTGTTTATTTTTAATTAGTTGTTGCGCGGTGCCTATAAATGAACTCATATGAATATCATGACCACAACCATGCATAACACCGACTTTGCTACCTTGTTTATTTAGTGTGGTAACAGTTGATGCGTATGCTTTTCCTGTTTGTTCTGTGATTGGTAAGCCATCAGTATCAGTTCGAATCATAACGGTGGGGCCTTGGCCATTTCTATATATACCTACGACGCCATAACCGCCAACGCTATTGGTTACATCAAACCCAAGCTTTTGAAGCTGCGAAGCCATTTTTTTACCTGTTTGCTGCTCATGATAAGACAGTTCAGGTGACTGGTGTAAATCTAGATAAAGCTTTTCTATTGCTGGCATACTTTTATTAAGATCAAGCTTAAGTGTTTGCGCACTTAATAATGGGCTAACTAATAAACACAGTGCACTCGCATATACTAATTTCATATTTCCCTCATTTATATTGTATGCGTGTCTTAAATGATTTAGACACATGTCTTGTAATTATTATCTTCATCACCATATAAAAACCTAAATAGATGAACATGGCAATAACTCAATGAGCAATATAGTTAATCTTAACGCACAAAACCTTCAGCAAGTATTAGGTGAGACATCACAACAAAAGTTAGTATTACTTAACTTTTTTTCGCCTCAAAGCCCAGAATGTATTAGCCAAGCAGCTATTTTAGATAAGCTAGCCGCCGAATATAATAACTATATAGTTGTAGCAAACTTAGATTGTGATGCAGAGCAAGCTTTGGCCTCGCAACTTGCCCAGCAAGTAGGTTTACAAACCTTGCCTACTTTAGTGTTATTAAAAGACTCAGCTCCAGTTGATGTATTAGCGGGTGCACAAACAGAAAGCCAAGTACGTGATGTCCTATCTAAACACTTACCTGCGCAACAAGACCTATTATTAGAGCAAGCCAAGCAAGCACTGGTTAATAGTGATTTAAATGCCGCGTTTAATTATGCTAAGCAAGCGTATGAGTTAGATAGTAGTAATGCGAGAATTAAATTAGTGCTTGCAGATATATGTATACAGATTCACAAACTAGATGAAGCCGCTGCATTAATAGAGACAATAGAAGCACAAGATCAAGATGCATACTTCAATAACATTAAAGCTAAATGTGAGGCTGCGCTAGAGGCAACTGATTCACCTGAAATAAAAGCATTGCAAGAAAGAGTAGCCAAGCATCCCAATGAGCTTGAATTACAAATGGAACTAAGTAACCTACTTAATGAAGCAGGAAGGAAAGAGGAAGCATTAGAAGCACTCTTTACTATTCTTAAGAAAGATCTGAATTTTGATGAGGCTAAGCCAAACTTCTTGGCTGTTATTGCGTCTTTACCTGATGGCGATGCGCTAGCTGCTAAATATCGTCGCAAGCTTTATAGCATTTTGTATTAACGATTAAGATAAACTCTCTATAAAAAGCACCAATGTTAAGGTGCTTTTTTGTTTCTGCGTTAGGATAGCAGGGTAAAAGCAAGGTTATCCACAGGGTTTTGTGGGTATCCTGTGTTTCTGGGTGGGGTATCTTTGGGGTAAGAATTAAATGCAAAAAAGCGTTTAAAAACGCTTGCGTTAAAATCGATTCGCCCTATAATGCGACCCCACTGAGACGGGGAACGCCAACGCATAGCGAGGCACGAGCTACTCAGTGAGTCTAGTAAAACTTAGTTTTGAAAACT
The DNA here is from genome assembly GCF_013394165.1 of Pseudoalteromonas sp. Scap06. Classification (NCBI taxonomy): domain Bacteria; kingdom Pseudomonadati; phylum Pseudomonadota; class Gammaproteobacteria; order Alteromonadales; family Pseudoalteromonadaceae; genus Pseudoalteromonas; species Pseudoalteromonas sp. Scap06. The sequence goes on from NZ_CP041330.1 coordinate 812,722, forward strand.
TTCAAGTTTAACAAAATTAAGTGTTGACAAAAAAATAGGAAAGCGTAGTATGCGCAGCCCTAGCGAGATAAAGTTTAACGCTTTAATCGCAGCGTTCTTTAACAATATAAAGCAATCATCTGTGTGGGCACTCGTACAGATTGAGTTCTAACAGCCAAGCTTAGTTTACTAAGTGAGGCAAACAAATTTAGAGTCTCAATTGAAACTGAGTGACCAACAGCAATAACTACTTAGGTAGGAATTGCAGCACAGTCAATTCAATATCGAAAGATATTAAATAAATTCAGAATTCATTGAGCTGTCGAAAGACATAAAACTTTTTAATTGAAGAGTTTGATCATGGCTCAGATTGAACGCTGGCGGCAGGCCTAACACATGCAAGTCGAGCGGTAACAGAAAGTAGCTTGCTACTTTGCTGACGAGCGGCGGACGGGTGAGTAATGCTTGGGAACATGCCTTGAGGTGGGGGACAACAGTTGGAAACGACTGCTAATACCGCATAATGTCTACGGACCAAAGGGGGCTTCGGCTCTCGCCTTTAGATTGGCCCAAGTGGGATTAGCTAGTTGGTGAGGTAATGGCTCACCAAGGCGACGATCCCTAGCTGGTTTGAGAGGATGATCAGCCACACTGGGACTGAGACACGGCCCAGACTCCTACGGGAGGCAGCAGTGGGGAATATTGCACAATGGGCGCAAGCCTGATGCAGCCATGCCGCGTGTGTGAAGAAGGCCTTCGGGTTGTAAAGCACTTTCAGTCAGGAGGAAAGGTTAGTAGTTAATACCTGCTAGCTGTGACGTTACTGACAGAAGAAGCACCGGCTAACTCCGTGCCAGCAGCCGCGGTAATACGGAGGGTGCGAGCGTTAATCGGAATTACTGGGCGTAAAGCGTACGCAGGCGGTTTGTTAAGCGAGATGTGAAAGCCCCGGGCTCAACCTGGGAACTGCATTTCGAACTGGCAAACTAGAGTGTGATAGAGGGTGGTAGAATTTCAGGTGTAGCGGTGAAATGCGTAGAGATCTGAAGGAATACCGATGGCGAAGGCAGCCACCTGGGTCAACACTGACGCTCATGTACGAAAGCGTGGGGAGCAAACAGGATTAGATACCCTGGTAGTCCACGCCGTAAACGATGTCTACTAGAAGCTCGGAACCTCGGTTCTGTTTTTCAAAGCTAACGCATTAAGTAGACCGCCTGGGGAGTACGGCCGCAAGGTTAAAACTCAAATGAATTGACGGGGGCCCGCACAAGCGGTGGAGCATGTGGTTTAATTCGATGCAACGCGAAGAACCTTACCTACACTTGACATACAGAGAACTTACCAGAGATGGTTTGGTGCCTTCGGGAACTCTGATACAGGTGCTGCATGGCTGTCGTCAGCTCGTGTTGTGAGATGTTGGGTTAAGTCCCGCAACGAGCGCAACCCCTATCCTTAGTTGCTAGCAGGTAATGCTGAGAACTCTAAGGAGACTGCCGGTGATAAACCGGAGGAAGGTGGGGACGACGTCAAGTCATCATGGCCCTTACGTGTAGGGCTACACACGTGCTACAATGGCGCATACAGAGTGCTGCGAACTCGCGAGAGTAAGCGAATCACTTAAAGTGCGTCGTAGTCCGGATTGGAGTCTGCAACTCGACTCCATGAAGTCGGAATCGCTAGTAATCGCGTATCAGAATGACGCGGTGAATACGTTCCCGGGCCTTGTACACACCGCCCGTCACACCATGGGAGTGGGTTGCTCCAGAAGTAGATAGTCTAACCCTCGGGAGGACGTTTACCACGGAGTGATTCATGACTGGGGTGAAGTCGTAACAAGGTAGCCCTAGGGGAACCTGGGGCTGGATCACCTCCTTATACGATTTAGAACTTATTTGTTCGTAGTGTCCACACAGATGATTGTTAGTTAGTTTGCTCTTTGAGTTTACTAATTAATATGCTCTTTAAAAATTTGGAAAAGCTGATAATAAAATTCGTATGAATACATTGTATTTGTACAGAGTTTTCAAAAGTAAAAAAGAATGATAGCAGTATCATTCAGTGCCATTTAATCCTCGGATTAATTGGTATCTACTTTAGTATTCAATATTAACTTCTGGCGAAGTTAAACTGTCACAAAACAAAGACCCGTTTGGGTTGTATGGTTAAGTGACTAAGCGTACACGGTGGATGCCTTGGCAGTTGGAGGCGATGAAGGACGTATTAACTTGCGATAAGCCTAGTCAAGCTAGTAAAAAGCACTTGAGACTAGGATTTCCGAATGGGGAAACCCACCTGCTTGCAGGTATCGTTAACTGAATACATAGGTTAACGAGGCGAACGCGGAGAACTGAAACATCTAAGTACCCGTAGGAAAAGAAATCAACCGAGATTCCGATAGTAGCGGCGAGCGAAATCGGAACAGCCCTTAAGCTTATTATGTGTTAATGGAAGGCTCTGGAAAGTGCCACGATACAGGGTGATAGTCCCGTACATGAAAACGCATTTTAAGTGAAATCGAGTAGGTCGGAGCACGTGAAACTTTGACTGAATATAGGTGGACCATCATCTAAGGCTAAATACTCCCAACTGACCGATAGTGAACCAGTACCGTGAGGGAAAGGCGAAAAGAACCCCTGTGAGGGGAGTGAAATAGAACCTGAAACCGTGTACGTACAAGCAGTAGGAGCCCCTCGAGGGTGACTGCGTACCTTTTGTATAATGGGTCAGCGACTTATATTTTGTAGCGAGGTTAACCGATTAGGGTAGCCGTAGGGAAACCGAGTCTTAACTGGGCGAATAGTTGCAAGGTATAGACCCGAAACCCGGTGATCTAGCCATGGGCAGGTTGAAGATTGAGTAACATCAATTGGAGGACCGAACCCACTAACGTTGAAAAGTTAGGGGATGACCTGTGGTTAGGAGTGAAAGGCTAATCAAACCGGGAGATAGCTGGTTCTCCCCGAAATCTATTTAGGTAGAGCCTCGGACGAATACTTACGGGGGTAGAGCACTGTTAAGGCTAGGGGGTCATCCCGACTTACCAACCCTTTGCAAACTCCGAATACCGTAAAGTAATATCCGGGAGACACACGGCGGGTGCTAACGTCCGTCGTGAAGAGGGAAACAACCCAGACCGCCAGCTAAGGTCCCAAAGTCATAGTTAAGTGGGAAACGATGTGGAAAGGCCCAGACAGCCAGGAGGTTGGCTTAGAAGCAGCCATCCTTTAAAGAAAGCGTAATAGCTCACTGGTCGAGTCGGTCTGCGCGGAAGATGTAACGGGGCTAAACTATGCACCGAAGCTGCGGATTCAGAATTTATTCTGAGTGGTAGGGGAGCGTTCTGTAAGCGGTTGAAGGTGTACCGGGAGGTATGCTGGACGTATCAGAAGTGCGAATGCTGACATGAGTAACGATAATGCGGGTGAAAAACCCGCACGCCGGAAGACCAAGGGTTCCTATCCCATGTTAATCAGGGTAGGGTAAGTCGACCCCTAAGGCGAGGCCGAAAGGCGTAGTCGATGGGAAACGGATTAATATTTCCGTACTTGGTATAATTGCGATGGGGGGACGGAGCAGGCTAAGCAAGCATGGCGATGGTAGTCCATGTGAAAGTGTGTAGGCTAGTGACTTAGGTAAATCCGGGTTGCTGTTAGGCTGAGACACGAGACGAGTCACTACGGTGATGAAGTTGCTGATGCCATACTTCCAGGAAAAGCCTCTAAGCTTCAGATTATACCGAATCGTACCCCAAACCGACACAGGTGGTCAGGTAGAGAATACTAAGGCGCTTGAGAGAACTCGGGTGAAGGAACTAGGCAAAATCGTACCGTAACTTCGGGAGAAGGTACGCTCCGATTGGTGATGAGACTTGCTCTCTAAGCTGATTGGAGCCGCAGTGACCAGGTGGCTGGGACTGTTTATTAAAAACACAGCACTGTGCAAAATCGCAAGATGACGTATACGGTGTGACACCTGCCCGGTGCCGGAAGGTTAATTGATGGGGTTATCTTCGGAGAAGCTCTTGATCGAAGCCCCGGTAAACGGCGGCCGTAACTATAACGGTCCTAAGGTAGCGAAATTCCTTGTCGGGTAAGTTCCGACCTGCACGAATGGTGTAACCATGGCCACGCTGTCTCCACCCGAGACTCAGTGAAATTGAAATCGCAGTGAAGATGCTGTGTACCCGCGGCTAGACGGAAAGACCCCGTGAACCTTTACTACAGCTTGGCACTGAACATTGAACCTACATGTGTAGGATAGGTGGGAGACTTTGAAGCAGAGACGCTAGTTTTTGTGGAGTCGTCCTTGAAATACCACCCTTGTAGTTTTGATGTTCTAACGTTGGCCCCTGAATCGGGGTTACGGACAGTGCCTGGTGGGTAGTTTGACTGGGGCGGTCTCCTCCCAAAGAGTAACGGAGGAGCACGAAGGTTGGCTAAGTACGGTCGGACATCGTACGGTTAGTGTAATGGTAGAAGCCAGCTTAACTGCGAGACAGACACGTCGAGCAGGTACGAAAGTAGGTCATAGTGATCCGGTGGTTCTGAATGGAAGGGCCATCGCTCAACGGATAAAAGGTACTCCGGGGATAACAGGCTGATACCGCCCAAGAGTTCATATCGACGGCGGTGTTTGGCACCTCGATGTCGGCTCATCACATCCTGGGGCTGAAGTCGGTCCCAAGGGTATGGCTGTTCGCCATTTAAAGTGGTACGCGAGCTGGGTTTAGAACGTCGTGAGACAGTTCGGTCCCTATCTGCCGTGGGCGTTTGAGAATTGAGAGGGGTTGCTCCTAGTACGAGAGGACCGGAGTGAACGAACCGCTGGTGTTCGGGTTGTCATGCCAATGGCATTGCCCGGTAGCTACGTTCGGAACTGATAAGCGCTGAAAGCATCTAAGCGCGAAGCAGGCCTCGAGATGAGTTCTCACTAGACTTTTAAAGTCTCTGAAGGGCCGTTGAAGACTACAACGTTGATAGGCAAGATGTGGAAGTGGTGTGAGCCATTAAGCTAACTTGTACTAATTACCCGTGAGGCTTAACCATACAACGCCAAACGCGTTTTATGTGATAGTGAAACAAGCGAAGAAGTTAATAGACTAAAGTAGATTACTGAAAACTTTTATTATCAGAATTCCAAATTTTAGTTAGTGCGTAGCGATACGGACTGACACCCAAATTTGCTTGGTGACAATAGCGTTTTGGACCCACCTGACCCCATGCCGAACTCAGTAGTGAAACGAAACAGCGCCGATGATAGTGTAGCATTTGTTATGTGAAAGTAGGACATTACCAGGATCCAATTAAAGAAACCCGTTACAGCAATGTAACGGGTTTTTTGCTATCTGGGGTTTAGTAAATAGCCAAGAACCCATGCCAAACTCAGTAGTCAAACAAAACAGCTCGAAGGCGAGCCCCGCGGAAGGCCGCCCCGACACAATGATAGTGTGGCATTTGTTATGTGACTTTCTACCGCTGTGGGTACCATGACATTACCAGAATTCAATTAAAGAAACCCGTTACAGCAATGTAACGGGTTTTTTGCTGTTTGGGGTTTAGTAAATATCTAAGAGCCCATGCCAAACTCAGTAGCCAAAAAAAAACAGCTCGAAGGCGAGCCCCGCGGAAGGCCGCCCCGACACAATGATAGCATCGCATTTGCTATGTGACTTTTTACCGCTGTGGGCACTGCGACATTCTACTGCGCTGTCGCTACGAAGTAGCGCACCGACTCTAATTAAAGGCATCAGATTAAAGTAAAAAAAGTAGGAACTTAAAGCCCTTACTATGGTTTACTTATGCTGTAATAGTTTCGAAGTTTGTAGTGAAATATTTTCATTGATATCAGCGAATCCCCTATTTGCTCAACATTACCATGCGGTTATGGATCTGACGTGTTAAAATTTAGTTTTAGATTTCGTATTATTGAGGTGTCGATTGCCAACGAGTGATTACCAACGAGTGTTAAATGAGATAACTCAAGAGGTTAAGCCTTTACTAACGCAGGGTAAAGTTGCCGATTATATACCGGCATTGGCAGAGGTTTCTCCTGAGCAGTTCTCTATTGCTATTTATACTACGGAAGGAGAAATTTTCTGCGCCGGTGATTGTGAGCAACGTTTCACAATTCAATCTGTATCTAAAGTAATGACTCTGACATTAGCTTTGCAACGCTATGGCGATGAATTATGGAATAGAGTTGGCAAAGAGCCTTCAGGTACAGCGTTTAACTCTCTGACACAGCTTGAGTTTGAAAAAGGGATTCCACGTAACCCATTTATTAATGCGGGAGCGATTGTTACCTGTGATGCTTTGTATAGTCGTTTATCAGCTCCAATGCACTCTATGCTTGAAACATTTCGCGATTTATCAGGTAATCGAAGTATTGTAATTGATAAGCAAGTGGCTAACTCAGAATATGAGTTTCGGCATAGAAATGCGGCAATGGCACATTTAATGAAATCATTCGGTAACTTTGAAAATGAAGTAGATGATGTCCTTTGGTCGTATTTTAATTTTTGTGCCATAGAACTTAATTGTATTGAACTTGCTAAGGCGTACAATTTTTTAGCCAATAAAGGGATGGATTACAGCTCAAACAAACGAGTACTTTCTAGTCGTCAAAACAAGCAATTAAATTCGTTGTTATTTACCAGTGGGTTATATGACGCAGCAGGTGACTTTGGTTATCGTGTAGGCATGCCTGGTAAATCGGGTGTTTCTGGTACAATATTAGCGGTGTTACCGAATAGATTTACAGTGGCAGTCTATTCACCAGGATTAAACTCTTTTGGTAACTCAGTGGCGGGAATAGCAGCATTAGAGCTGCTATCTAAAAAGCTTGATATATCTATATTTTAGCTTTGTTTAGCGTAATGGGATCTTATTGATCCCAATACACTTGTTCTAAACAATCTTCGCGCTCAGGCAAACCACGAGATAAGCGAGGAGAGTGCTGTACAAGTACTTCAAAGCTTGCACGGTTAGCATATTTGCTAATTTGTGCGAGCGAAGAGTAGGTAATGGCTTGTTGCTGATGCTTTGCTGAATTAGCAACATTCAACTTATGATAAACATTCGCTGATAAGTCATGTAAAACCGCGGCTAAAGCACAGTCACCGGCACCATTGGTATTTTTAATCGAGTCAGGCCCGCCCATAAACGGCGCTGTATGGCTATATGCCTTTATAGGGTTTTCACAGTCAACTTTACGCATTGCACGTGAAAATTCATAACGATTAAAATCTGGTATGGCACCCGGTAATAATGGATACTCTGTTTCACGTTTGCAGCTGTCGTCAACAAAACCAGCCATAAATAAGCCTTTTTCACCGGCTGTACAAATAACTAAGTCAACCCAATCTAATGCTTTGTCAGCAGCAAGAAGTGGATCTTCATATCCAGTAATTGCTTGGCCTTCTTCTTCGTTCATAGCAAGTATATCAACATGCTTTTCTACAAAGTTAGCCCACCATGTCGGGTCCTGCTCGATAAGAAACTTAGTCCCCAGTGTTAATACCACGGGTACATTTGCATCGTTAGCATACTTGATTGCTTGCATAGTCGCTTCGGTCATGGTTTCATCACCTTGAGTACGCATTAAATAAGCACTGATGACTAATGCTGATGAGCCTTCTATTAGCTCTTTATCAATTGACTCTGGCTTTAGGTAATTCATCAGGCCAGCACTAATAGCAAACGTGCGCTCACCTGTTTCATCAATCAAGGTAAAGCAACGGCCAATAGGACCATCGACTGGTTGTAAGTAGTCTAAATCTACACGACTTGAGTTATTACATAAAAATCTATAAGCATAACTGCCTATTTTTATATTTTCGCTCATTACGCCTAATAGTACCGAACGATCATCAGCAAGTACGGAATAGTTGTGCATTGTGTTGCCAACGGTTCCTCCTGCGAATTCGTAATCGACCATATCGTTTAGTTTTAAGCGATCGTATAAAGCATTAGTGATGTCATTATCTATAACTTGCGACATCCCTCGGCGCAATTGAAATTCATCGAGAAAAGCTTGGTCAACCTTAGCTTCTATATCAACAACGATTTGATCGATCCCCGTAACATAGCTGCGGTGTAATCGTTCTGTGGCGTTAAGTTGATTGGTCAGTGGATCTTTGGCTTCCACTGGGAAATAATGTTTATGCCTGCGGCGTCCAGGAAATTTCATTTGCTACCCGTGTTGTGAGCTAAATAAAAAAAGCGAGAGATTATAGCGTAAATCCCGCCTTATGGGCCATGGTAAACCACTTAAATTTGTTTTATTTTTGCAATAAAGTGATCAATTACGCATTTTTTTACGCTAAGTTGGTATAATTACGGCATAAAAAATAGTTAAGTAATAATCATGACAGAGCCATTTGACGACCAATATTGGATGGAACAAGCCCTTGTGTATGCAAAACAAGCAGAGCAACTCGATGAGATACCTGTAGGCGCCATTATTGTCAAAAATAATCAGCTTATAAGCGCGGGTTATAATCGCTCAATTACCGATAATGATCCGTCGGCTCATGCTGAGATGATAGCGGTAAGAGAAGCCGGCAAAGTGCTTAATAACTATCGCTTAATTGATTGCACTTTGTATGTTACGTTAGAGCCGTGCTCTATGTGTGCAGGTTTATTGGTGCACAGCCGAATTAAACGCTTAGTATTTGGTGCTGCCGATGCTAAAACGGGTTCTGCTGGTTCAATTATGAACTTGTTGCAAGAACCTCGTTTAAACCATCAGGTAGAAATAACGGGTGGGGTTTTAGAGACACAATGTGCAGAGACTATTTCTAGTTTTTTTAAGCGTCGCCGATCACAAATAAAAGCAGCAAAGCTAGCCGCTCGCAACCTTAACAGAGATTAGTCTGCAGCTGCTATTAAGGCGTCTAGCTCAGCCATTTGCTGCATAGCGAACATGCGGCGACGCCAGATAACCTTTTTATGCAAATTTCTTAACATCACTCGACGGCGAGTCGCAGTTGAGTGCTTTATACAACGTTTAAGTTGATGTGTACGTCTACGTTTAAGCATGACTTGTCCTTACGTGCTTGGTGATGACACAAATTTTAATACAATTGAGCCAGATTATTGAATAATTGATTGCAAGTAAACAACTATTTGCTTTTCTGACATGTAGCTAATATAGCGCGAAATTTTCAGAATGCATTTATTTTTCTTTTTCTGCTTCACCAGTGATACGTTGATTTGCATCATTTGGTTTAATGCTTTGATCTTTAGTTTCTTTTTCGGTTGTTGGCGGTGTAGTTGCCATTGCATTATTTTCATCAAGCCAAACTAGCGCATCGTAATAGCGACGAATATTATCAACATAAGTCACTGCAACATCACCGCGAGCATAGCCATAGCGGGTATTACGGTAGTGACGTTTTTTTACTAGTAATGGTAAGCGCTTTTTAACATCAGCCCATTTATCAGGGCTAGCTCCTTGTTGTTCGGTAATTATGCGGGCATCATTGACGTGGCCCCAACCAACATTATAAGCGGCAAGTGCGAGCCAAGTACGATCAGGCTGCGGGATTCTATCTGGTATACGTTTGATTAATTTAGCTAAGTATTGAGCACCGCCACGTATGTTTTGTTCTGGCTCCAAGCGATTAGTAACACCGACTTGTTTTGCTGTGCGCCTTGTTAGCATCATAATGCCGCGCACCCCTGTTGGCGATTTAGCTCGTGGGTTCCACATCGACTCTTGATAACTCAATGCAGCAAGTAAGCGCCAATCAAGGCTACCCGCATATTGTATAAACCAAGGCTGATATTTAGGCAGTGTTTCTTTTATTGCATCTATATAGGCTAAGGTATTAACGTAATTAAACTGACGGACATGGCCAAAATACTTCTCTTCAAGCACATAAAGTTGATTATTTTGTTTTGCTTCACCGAAAAAAGGAACTAGTAATGCGTACAAAGAGTCATCATTCGACTTTTTGAGTATCCATGCAATTGAATCATTACGGGTAACTGAAAAGCCAATACTCAAGTTAGGGTGATAGCGCCTAAACAACGCTAATGTATGAGAATCTGCCAAGGTGTAATCTATTTCACCATCAATAACGGCTTGTAATAACTCTTCCTCATCAAATTCTTCGGTTTCATTCCAAGTTAAATCTGGGTTGGTTTGTTGTATTTCTTCTAATGTGAGCGAGTGACTACTTTTAGCAATAACAGTGAAGTTACCAGTTAAATCATCAAAATCTCTAGGGCGTTCACGGCCTTGTTTAAATACTAATTTTTGACTAATTGTTCTGTAAGTTGGGCCATAGCGGTAACGTTTGGCGCGCGCCTTGTTAAAAGTAAGTCCAGAGGCAATTAAATCGAGATCGCCACTATCTAAGCGCGCAAACATATCGGATAAATTAAAAAAGGGCACAATTTCAAGCTCTACCCCAAGGTAATCGGCGAATGCTTGAGACAGTTCAAATTCAAACCCTTGTTCACCTTGAACAGCTTGATAGTAATTACTTGCGCTGGCGAGTGTACCCACACGAATTTTATTTTCTGATTTAATTTGGGCAAGCTGTGTTGACTGCTCTTGTGTATTACAGGCACACAAAAGGATGACTAACGTAATAATTGTTATTAGCTTTATCTTCAACATATTCGCCTCTTTAGCATCGTATCTCCTGTTATAACAAAACTTACTGATTACGTCACTTACCGTTTAATCGCAGTAAGTAAAAAATAGGTGTAAACAAAAAGAAAAAGTTAATTTAATGAAAAGCGCATTTTTGAGTTAAATCTGGGAGTAATTTGGACTATAATACGCGCCTAAAATATCGTTCAATCCCTAACCCCGGGTGAAATTACTTATGTTGATCCTTCGTGGTGCACCAGCACTTTCAGAGTTCAGAGTTAATAAAATTTTAGCGCGTTGCCAACAATCGCAACTTCCTGTCACCAATGTATATGCCGAATACGCTCACTTTGCCGATTTAACATCGCCATTAGACACTGATGAGCAAACCAAACTTGAAAAGTTATTAACCTATGGACCAACAATTGCTGAGCATACGCCAGCGGGTCAGTTGGTATTAGTAACGCCTCGACCTGGTACTATTTCGCCATGGGCTTCAAAAGCGACTGATATCGCTCATAACTGTGGGCTTAAACAAGTTCACAGGGTTGAACGTGGTATTGCTTACTATGTTGAAGGTGATTTAAGTACAGAGCAGCTTACACACGTTATTGCGCTTCTTCATGACCGTATGACTGAAGCTACTCATAGTAAATTAGAAGATGCAGCGCAGTTATTTCGCAGTGATGCACCTCGCCAAATGTCATCAGTTGATATTTTAGGTGGCGGCCGCGAAGCATTAGCCGTAGCCAATATAGAGCAAGGGTTTGCACTTGCTGATGATGAAATTGACTACTTAGTGGAAAACTTCATCAAGTTAGGGCGCAATCCTAACGACATCGAATTATTCATGTTTGCACAAGCAAACTCAGAGCATTGTCGTCATAAAATATTTAATGCTGATTGGACTATCGATGGTATTGAACAGCCAAAGTCGCTGTTTAAAATGATTAAAAATACCTTTGAGCATAACCCTGAAAATGTACTGTCTGCTTATAAAGATAACGCAGCCGTAATGAAAGGCTCAAAGGCGGGTCGCTTCTTCCCGAATGCGCAAGGTGAATATGCGTATCATCAAGAAGACATTGAAATATTAATGAAGGTTGAAACCCATAACCACCCAACGGCAATTGCGCCCTTTTCTGGTGCGGCAACAGGGTCGGGCGGTGAGATTCGCGATGAAGGTGCAACTGGCCGTGGTTCAAAACCAAAAGCCGGCTTAGTGGGCTTTACTGTATCTAACTTACGTATTCCTGGTTTTGAACAACCTTGGGAAAGTGATTTTGGTAAGCCTGGGCGCATAGTGAATGCCCTTGATATTATGACTGAAGGCCCATTAGGTGGTGCTGCGTTTAATAATGAGTTTGGCCGTCCTAATCTTTTAGGTTATTTCCGTACATACGAAGAAAAAGTAACGAGTCACAATGGTGAAGAGGTACGTGGTTACCACAAGCCAATTATGCTTGCCGGTGGTTTAGGTAATATTCGTGCTGATCATGTTCAAAAAGGCGATATTCCAGTAGGCGCAAAACTGATTGCGCTTGGCGGCCCTGCAATGAACATTGGTTTAGGCGGTGGTGCTGCATCTAGCATGGCATCGGGTCAATCAAACGAAGATTTAGATTTTGCTTCTGTTCAACGTGAAAACCCAGAAATGGAACGTCGTTGTCAAGAAGTAATCGACAAATGTTGGCAGCTAGGTGATGCAAATCCTATTGCGTTTATACATGATGTGGGCGCTGGTGGTTTATCAAATGCATTCCCTGAGCTTGTAGATGATGGTGGCCGTGGTGGTAAATTCCAACTGCGTGACATCCCTAATGATGAGCCGGGCATGGCACCACACGAAATTTGGTGTAATGAATCGCAAGAGCGATATGTGCTTGCTGTGGGCGTTGAAGACTTTGCACGCTTTGAAGCAATTTGTAAGCGTGAGCGCGCACAATATGCAGTTATTGGTGAAGCAACAGAAGAGCGTCATTTAACGGTTGCAGATAGTCATTTTGATAACAGCCCTGTAGATTTACCATTGGATGTATTACTAGGTAAAGCACCTAAAATGCATCGTGATGTTACGTCGCAACAAGTAGTCGGTACTGCATTAAATGTAGAGGCAATTAATCCTGCGGATGCAGCGCAGCGTTTATTACGTTTACCAACCATTGCAGAAAAAACCTTCCTGATTACTATTGGCGATCGCTCTGTAACTGGTTTAGTAGCGCGCGATCAAATGGTAGGCCCATGGCAAGTGCCTGTGGCTAACTGTGCAGTTACCGCAGCAACTTACGATACCTACCACGGTGAAGCTATGTCATTAGGTGAACGTACTCCAGCGGCATTACTTAATTATGGCGCTTCTGCACGTTTGGCTGTGGCCGAGTCTCTTACAAATATTGCTGGTACTAATATTGGTAGTCTTGAGAACATTAAGCTATCTGCTAACTGGATGGCGGCTGCAGGTCACCCTGGTGAAGACGCAGGTTTATATGAAGCGGTAAAAGCTGTTGGTGAAGAGTTATGTCCAGCACTTGGGTTAACAATCCCAGTAGGTAAAGACTCGATGTCGATGAAAACGACATGGAAAAATGAAGATGATACAACTGAGCAATCAGTAACATCGCCTTTATCACTGATTATTACAGCCTTTGGCCGTGTTGACGATGTACGTAAAACGGTGACTCCACAGCTGCGCACTGATAAGGGCGACACTTCGCTTATTTTAGTTGATTTAGGTGCGGGTAAAAACCGTATGGGCGCATCAAGCCTTGCACAAGTTTATAAGCAGCTTGGTGATGTTACTCCTGATGTAGACAGCCCTGAGTTACTAAAAGGCTTTTATAATGCTATGCAGGCGCTAGTGGCTGATAGCAAGTTACTTGCGTATCACGACCGTTCAGACGGTGGCTTGTTTACTACTATTGCTGAAATGGCGTTTACCGGACATACCGGTGTAACCGTAGATTTAGCGACTTTGACTGGCTCGGATATTGAAGCGCTTTATAACGAAGAGTTAGGTGCTGTAATTCAAGTAGCAAACAGTGATTTAGATGCTGTAAATTCTGTATTTGAGCAGCATGGTGTTGCCGCAATTAGCCATGTGATTGGCTCGCTTAATAATGACGATAACATTGTATTTAATCGTGGTGAGCAAACAGTACTTAATCATACGCGTACTGAGCTTCGTACAATTTGGGCCGAAACAACCTATCAGATGCAAGCGCGTCGTGATAACCCTGAGTGTGCTAAGCAAGAATTTGACGCTAAATTTGATGCAAAAGACCCAGGCTTAAACGTTAAACTTAACTTTGACTTAAACGAAGATATAGCTGCACCGTACATTGCGACAGGTGCTAAGCCACAAATGGCTATTTTACGTGAGCAAGGCGTTAACTCGCACCTAGAAATGGCTGCTGCGTTTAACCGTGCTGGTTTTGCTGCGGTAGATGTTCACATGAGTGATATTTTAGAAGGTCGTTTAACGCTTGAACAGTTTAAAGGTTTAGTGGCGTGTGGTGGCTTCTCTTACGGTGACGTATTAGGCGCTGGTGAAGGCTGGGCTAAGTCAATATTGTTTAACGATATGGCACGCGATCAGTTCCAAAGCTTCTTCCATCGTGAAGATACCTTTAGCTTAGGTGTATGTAACGGTTGTCAGATGCTATCAACATTAAAAGAGTTGATTCCAGGTACTGAACATTGGCCGCGCTTTGTAACTAATAAGTCAGAGCGTTTTGAAGCACGCTTTAGTCTGGTTGAAATTCAAGAAAACCCATCGGTGTTCTTTAATGGGATGGCAGGTTCACATATGCCAATTGCAGTTTCTCATGGTGAAGGTCATGCAGAATTTGCAAACGATGCGGCAACTAAGGCTGCACTTGCAAGCGGCACCGTAGCGGTTAAGTTTGTTGATAACTACGGTAATCCAACAACACAGTACCCAGCAAACCCGAATGGTTCACCTGAGGGGATCACGGGTATTACATCAACAGATGGTCGTGCAACTGTAATGATGCCACACCCTGAACGTGTATTCCGTGCGGTTGCTAACTCTTGGCACCCAGATGAGTGGGTTGAGGATAGCCCATGGATGCGTATGTTTAGAAATGCGCGTAAAAATGTAGGTTAATATACACGCTAGATTCATGATCTAGATGTAAGATAAAAAGGCTGCCTTGTGCAGCCTTTTTTGTTTAGACTGTTCAAGGTTCAAGGTTCAAGGTTCAAGGTTCAAGGTTCAAATTAAGGATAGTATGATCAAACGCATCGCATGGGGAATCGTGTTTTTATTTCTGAGTGTTCTAACACTGGGTTATGTATTTCGTATGCCTATAACTCAATGGGCTATAGCGCCATCTTTGAGCCAATCTGGCGTTGAATTACATTGTTTAGATTGGTCACTAAATGCAAATATTAGCTTAAACGTAAACCGGTTATGTTTGACTTACCAAGGCCATCAAATTGAGCTTGGTAGCATTGTGGCTGATACAAAAAAAATAACTGTTGGCCGCGCTAATCTTCGTTTAAATGATAGCGAGAGTGTCTCAGCAAGTAATAATTCCTTCAAAAAGCTGGCACTTAGTTTACCCAAAGAGCGGCCGAAAATTGATATCAAAAGATTGTTAATTACCCACCCACAACTTCATGATGAACTGGTAGTTAGCATTGGTGAAGAGAAGCTAAATACATTTGTGATTTCAGGTGATGCAATCGCAGAGGTAACAGTCAGCAATCATAAAATTACTGGTCACTTTAAGTTAGCTGATGGATTACTAACAAAGATAAAGCCGATACCCGCGCTTTCATTAAACAGTGGGCATGAGTTCACCTTTGATGGGTTATCCGTTGATATAAAATCAAACATAGATGCTGAGTTTACACAGCAATTTAGTAAATGCCCAGTAACGCTAAAGGCTTTTGGTGATATGAATATTTACTATCACTTTAACGATAAAAAAGCCTTGTTAAATACACAGCAATTAACCAGCTTGGTAACGTTTGATAGTGATTGTTTGACGCTTATAAGCAATCAATCACAGCGTGAATTTGTAGCCAAGCAGCTGCCGTTAAAATGGCAATTGATGCTCAGTGATACGGTAAAGTTTGAAAACGGACAACTTGTTATACCGTCAATGCTATTAAACACTAAAAATAGTGAAACGAAGCTGAGCCTGAAAAACCTAGCAATTAATGTTCAGCAGCCGTTAGAGTATGCCAAAGGCAATATTAAGTTATTGTTTATCAGCGAAGGTATTGAGCATATAGAAATAGATGCAGCTTTAAATAACTTGGCTGTGAATGGCAACTACCAATTAAACGTCGATGAGCTGCCTGGTTTTTTACCTGTATCAGCTAAAAAGGTAGCAAGCACAGGTCAATTTAAAATAGCGGATGTTTTACAACATAAAAAAAATGCGAAAATAACCAGCGAGATTGCTTTTGCTGAGCTTAGTTTTGATAAATTAACAGTAAAGGGCTACAAGGCACAGTTTACGACTGAGATTGACGATAAACAAAATATCAACGCAAGCTTGGATAGCCATTTACGCTCAGTGGCTTATGAGCAATACCAAGTGCGTGGTGTAAATAATCAATTATCAGCATCTTCTAGTTTGGCTGTTGGCGAATTATTTGTCGATTTAAACAGTGAAACTAAACTTACCCAACTTAACAGTGACTTTTTAAACCTAAGTAATATTCGCATAAGCTCTAAAGGCCTGCAAAGTCGGGCGCTTCAAGCCTCACATCATGTATTTATTGATGGTATTGAGTTGGTAGCCAGTCACCACATATCTGCTGTGGAACATCCATTTGAGATAACAGTTGCAGATCAAGCTGTGACTAAATTTAACCCTGTTTTACAGCAGTTTGAACCATTAGCCACGCTGACCGATGGTAGCTTTAATGGGGTTGTTCGCGGAGATGTTAATTTACAGCAGGCTGATTTTGCATTTCAAGTCGAACAGGTAAGTGGCTTATACAACGATTATTTAGCTAAGCATTTTAGCAGTCGCTTAACGGGTTCTTATGATTCAGGGCAGCTTAATGTGGCTCCTACTACATTTGAATTAAATGAGTTACGAGCAGGTGCTGTTGTGAGTAACATTGTCGGTAATTTTAGTGTTGAGAACTCTATTGCTCGCGCTGAAAAAATAACTGCTGATGTACTTGGTGGTCGTTTTGCTTTGGATAGCTACAAAGTGACGGAAAAAGCGCAGCAGTCTTTGGTCACATTTGAAAATATTGATGCGAGTAAACTTATTACCTTAGATGATAAATCAGGCATTACACTAACTGGTCGAGTGAATGGCCGCTTACCCGTTTACTTTGATCAACAAGGTATTTCGGTAAAATCTGGTGAATTATCTAACCAAGGAACAGGTAAACTAGTTATTACTGACAATGCAGCTTTTGATGCAGTTAAAGCTCAGCAACAAGAACTGGACCCGATTTTAAGCTTGTTGGAAGATTTAGACATTCAGAGCTTAAACAGTAGTGTTGACTTAAAGCCTGACGGTTGGCTTTATTTAGGTGTAAACTTAAAGGGATACAATAAGGAACAGGCGCAGCAAGTTAACTTTAATTACAACCATGAAGAAAATGTTTTTACACTCTTAAGAGCATTGCGCTTAAGTGATGAAATTACTCAAAAAGTTGAACAAGAGTATTCAACAAAAGGAACTAAAAATGACTAAATGGCTGATAATACTTACAGCACTGGGGTTGCTTAGTGCATGTACGCACCGCGTTGAAGTGGCAGCGAAAGAGCCTATCACCATTAATTTAAATGTGAAGGTTGATCATGAAATTCGCGTAAAAGTTGATAAAGAGCTAGATGACTTATTTAGCGATGACAGTGAGTTATTCTAAGGAGCAATTATGAGTTTATTAAAAAATAAAAAGTTAAACGTGATCACACTTTTAAGTGCCGCTTTATTGTCATTTTCTGCTTGGGCAATCAGTTTAGATGATGCTAAAAACCAAGGGCTTGTGGGTGAAGATAGCTCAGGTTATTTAGGTTTGGTTGTACAAAATGCAGAGGCTAAAGCGGTTGTTGATGAAATTAACGCAAAGCGCAAAGCACAATATTTAAAACTTGCGAAAAAGAACAACTTGTCACTTGCTCAAGTAGAAGCACTAGCGGCGGCAAAAACCATTGAAAAAACCCAAGCAGGGCATTTCGTTGAAGTTAATGGTGAGTGGGTTAAAAAATAACTCTGCGCATTATTAAAAACCAAAAACCGAGCTTATGCGCTCGGTTTTTTGCAATTTTCAAGTAGCTGCTGCCAAAAGTGAACTCCTTTACGGCGAGCTAAGTTGATATTGTGTTCAGGAATTGACTCCGGCTCGTTGTATTCATCTAGTGCCGCGCTCATACTTGCCTCACGTATTAAGTGTAAAGTAGGAAAAGGCGAGCGATTAGTATAATTTGCAGCGTCATCTTCATCACTATCAGCAAAAACATAGTCAGGATGAAAGTTTGCAATTTGGTACTTCCCCTCAAAACCTTGTGCAACTAATAGCGCATTGGCTAAGTCAACAAGGTCTAAAAAATCTTCAAAATCAGTAAAGCCATTATCAAATATTAACAAAGTTGTTTCACGCTGAGGATCACGGTCAAGCTGGGTACATTGTTCAAGCATATCCATAACAGCATCATCAATTTTTGAGGTGTTACTAATGGTGTAGTGAATGCAGTTATTTTCAACTTCTTTACGGGCAAATGGACAAAAATTGTATTTTACAATCACAGCGCTTACCCATTCACGGGTTTGAGATATAGCTAAGTTGGTCACGATTTTGGCTCTAAATAAGGAGTTATAATGGCAAGCGTTTTGGCAATAGCGCCTTGGTTTTTAGCAACACACTGAGCTGCTTTACTGCCAAGAATATCACACGCTTTGGTGTTTTTAATTAAGCGAAGCAATGCAAGCGCCAGTTCGTCAGTATTTTCAACCACATGGGCGCCTTTGAGTTTAATCAGTTCAGGGTAAACATGGTCAAAGTTGTAGGTATGAGGGCCGGTAAGTATACCCACTGAAAAAGCTGCCGACTCTAATGGGTTATGGCCACCACGACGAATTAAGCTGCCACCGATAAAGCTAATATTAGCGGCACCATATAGATATTGTAATTCACCTAATGTGTCGGCTAACACAACTTGTTCATTGTTATAATTTTTTTGACTGCGACGACTAAAGCTAAGATTAGAGTGAGTCAGTAGCTCTGCAACTTTATCAAACTGTTCGGGATGACGTGGCGCAATGATCAGCAAAGCGTCAGGGTGTGCTTCTAGTAGTTGTTGGTGGGCTACTAAAATAAACTCATGCTCTATAGGGTGTGTAGAACCTGCGACCCATATAAAGCGTTCTGCTTTTTTATAATATTGCTTTAAAGAGGCTACTTTATCGAGTTGTGCAGTGGTTGGGGTAATATCAAATTTTATTGATCCCGTTACATGGCTTTTTTCAGCAGGTAGCCCTAATTCAATAAAGCGATTTGCATCGGTTTTGTCGTGACTTGCAAGTGCGGTAATTGATTGCATGATACTGCGAGTTAGCTGGGCCACTTTTTCGTAGCCTTGCTGAGACTTTTCAGATAGTCGTGCATTAACTACCAATACAGGTATATTTTGTTTGTGCGCATTAGCCATTAAGTTCGGCCATAGTTCAGTTTCTAAAATACAGAGTAATTGCGGTTTTACTCGTTTTAAAAAGCGAGTGGTGGCCATTGGAAAATCAATGGGTAAATAACTAACAGCAACGCTGTTTTTAAATTGTGCGCTAACTTGCTCTCGTCCTGTTGGAGTATTGCAGGTAATTAAAATATTTAACTGCGGTTGTTCATGTTGTAGGGCTTTAATTAAAGGGGTTGCAGCTAACACCTCGCCCACAGAAGCACAATGAAATACAGCTGGTTTGTTGTTTGAAAATAAAGCGCGGCTTATGAAGCCAAAACGTTCCTTAAAGTGAGCGCGATATCCTGCGTTTTTTTTACCTCTTAGTACATATAAGTAAAATACAATCAGTGGGCTAATAATAATTAATGCGAGTGAATAAAAAATGCGTGCCATACTGTTGCTTTGTATAAATGAAAGTGGCGCTAGTTTAGCGTGAAATCGTTTTTATCTAAATACACAAATATAAAATAGCAACTTGAAAAAGGTAACAACGATAAAAACCTTCTTTATCTGAATAATAACTTTCTACCCGTACTTTAATTTAGTTATATAGAGGTGATTTGGCTATAAAATTATGGAATAATGAAATTAATTTTTCCTGCCATTTCAGTTCCAAGAGGAATATCTCATGTCAATTATAGATTCAGTGGCAACTAGCTACCTAGAAAGTTTAAATCGTCACCAAGTATTGTTCGAAACCATGGAGGCGTATCATCAAGAGGTAATGCAGTTGTTAGAAGCATGTCATAGTGCTTTACAGGCTGGTGGTAAGGTTGTTTGGTTTGGTAATGGCGGCAGTGCGGCTGATGCTCAGCATTTGGCTGCAGAGTTTGTGGTACGTTATAAGTTAGAGCGAGGACCGTTAGCGTCTATTGCTCTAACCACAGACACCTCTATTTTAACAGCGCATAGTAATGACTATCATTTTGACACAGTATTTGAACGCCAAGTACAGGCGCTATGTAAACCTGAAGATATTGTAATTGGCTTAACCACATCGGGCACCAGTAATAATATTAATTTAGCGTTAGAAGCCGCTAATAAAATAGGAGCATTCACTGTTGCATTTACAGGTCGCGATGGGGGGAAAGTAAAAGACATCGCCAAGTTACCTATTATTATTAAAAATGATGAAACAGCCCGTATCCAAGAGGCGCATATGTTTATCGGCCATTGGTTGTGTGAAGCCATGGATATGGTTGTTGCGGAGCAGCAGTAATGGATTTATCGCTATTAAAAAACTTATCAGCAGCGCGTATTTTAGTGGTTGGTGACGTTATGCTAGACCGCTACTGGTATGGTGATTCTGGCCGTATTTCGCCGGAGGCACCAGTACCCGTTGTAAAAGTCAGTAAATTTGAAGACAAAGCCGGTGGTGCCGCCAATGTGGCTAAAAATATAGCCCGACTAGATGGCAAAGTGGGTTTACTTGGCCTAATTGGCGAGGATGAAAGCGGACAAATTTTAGAAAACATTCTAGAGGGTGAAAAAATAAATTCACAGCTTGTGAGTGTATGCGATTTGCCGACTATTTCTAAAATGCGGGTGATCAGTCGTCATCAACAAGTTGTGCGTTTAGATTTAGAAGAGGCTTTTAATGAGTCTCATAGCCAGTTGTTATTAAATCGATTAGAGCTGGTGCTGAGTGATTACGACTTTATTGTATTTTCTGATTACAACAAGGGCTCACTCGCGCTAATCCAAAAAATGATTTCGGTTGCTAAAGATGCAGGTAAAACCGTGCTTGTTGACCCTAAATCATCTGATTTAGAGTTGTACCGTGGAGCTGATTACATAACCCCTAATTTAAATGAGTTTAAATTAGCGGGTGGTCAGGTTGGTTCAGAAGAGTTGCTTGCTAGCAGCGCGCGTACCCTGATTAGTGATGCGGGTATTAACGCCATGCTACTAACACGCTCAGAACAAGGTATGTCGCTAATTGATGCAACGCAAAAGCATGACTTTGCAGCGCAACAACTCGAAGTAAGTGATGTAACCGGTGCGGGCGATACTGTTATTGCTACATTAGCTGTAATGCTAGGTGCGGGTATGACCGCCAAAGATGCAGTCGAAATTGCAAACTTAGCAGCCGGTATTGCAGTAAGTAAATTGGGAGCGGCTACCGTTTCTCCTGAAGAGTTGAGCCGCAAGTTAGGCCAATACTTACAAGCCACTGGCGAGCATTATCAAACCCCATTTGATGATGTATTACAGCATATTGAATTTGCAAAGCAAAATGGTGAAACCATTGTATTTACTAATGGTTGTTTTGATATTTTGCATGCAGGCCATGTGCGCTATTTAGCACAAGCTAAAGCGCGAGGTGATAGATTAGTGGTTGGTTTAAATAACGATGAATCCATTGCCCGTTTAAAAGGTCCTGAGCGCCCAATTAACCCATTAGACGAGCGTGCTATGGTGCTAAGTGCGCTTGCCTCTGTTGATTGGGTTATTCCGTTTGGCAGTGAGGATGAAAATGACACACCGGCAAAGTTAATTGAACAAATTAGCCCAGATATTCTTGTTAAAGGTGGTGATTACACCGTTGAGCAAATTGCTGGTGCCGAGCATGTGTTGCGTCATGGCGGAAAAGTAGAAGTGCTTGAGTTTTTAGATGGTTGCTCTACATCAAAAGTGATTAGCAAAATTAAAAGCTAGCTAGTTAGTGAAATAAAAAAGGGGATAAACTTTGGTTTATCCCCTTTTTTAATGCTTGCAAAACTAAAAGTTATATTCGAACTTTGCAAATGCAGACGTATCGTTTTCTGCTCCATCGTTATTAGAGGCAAGTCCACCAAGGGTCAAGCGCCCCCCCATGGCAAGCATTCTGTAACGTACTTCAAGCTGTTTAGAGCTAAATGCTGTTTTGGTAATCGAGTTACCTAAATCAGGGTTATTTGGGTAACGGTCACGGTTGTCGCTGTTGTAGTCAATATCACGTAATTTTACTTGCCAGTCAGTTCCGCTTGAGAGTTGCCCAAGTACGGTTAACACTAGCGATTGTGAATCATTATCATAGGTAGAGCCGATAGGGCGACCATGGTAACGATACCCTGAATTATAAATACTGTGCTCATAGAAGCAGTTTTCAGTTGCTGATGTGGCAGAACACGCTACGCCGGTATCAGTGTATTCTAGGTTAAATAAAATATTCTGATTATAAATGCGAGTCGTGGTTTGTATTCCACCAAGATAGCCTCTGTCTACTGGCTTAATGCCGCCACTGGTATCTTCACCAATCGTGCTTGCATATACCGCATAAGGTTGATCAAACAAAGTGTCAGACCAACGAATATCAAAGCCCGCGAGTTGATTCCCCAAGCGAGTTATAAGCTCACCATCACAATCATTGGTACCATCAACACATTCACCTCCGCCGGTTATTAAATCAAAAAAGTCGCCTGCTGAACTGGGTTGTCCCTTGCCAGCCCATTGTGCTGACCAACTAAAGCCAATTTCTAATTGTTGAATTGGACGAAGATTTAAACGAGTACTCCATAATAATGCATCAGGTACAACTCGGGTTGATTCAAGCTTAGCCATTTGTGCTGTAAAGCTCCACTGACCAATCCAGCTAAGCCAAGGCGTTTCGAACGCGCTACTTTGTTCTCGGCTGAGGCTTATTGCGGGAAGTGGCTTTGAATTACCAGACATAATTAAGCTGTTATCAACACCTGGGCCCCAAAATTGCTCAACGGCACCTGCTCTTACAATCCAATTACCCATACGATAAGCTAAATAGCTGTCATCTAAAGAGGTATCATTACAGTCTGTTAGCACTTGCTCATTTTTGGCTATATCGTCAGTTGTTTTGCCATTGACTAAACAGTTTTTGCCATCACTGCGATGATTAAGCGCAACTTTAGCCGCAAAGTTATGTCCTAGATAAGCATAAGCTGCTGTTAATTCAGACTCTTGAGTATTTGTTGCCCCAAAGCTAGTAACGGCTAATGGATCTGAGTTGGCGGAAGCTGAAAGTTGTACACTATGAGAACCACTATTTTCTGACTTATAACGATGTTTCACACGCAATAACGCATCCTGCAGGCGAGGAGGTAATTGTTCTAACGTCGTATTATTTACATCATTAATAAAGCTTTTCCACATTAATGGATACGTTGTTACTGGCGCTAAAATAATGCCAGCATCGGCAAGCTGTTGTATATCAGCTCTAAGACCATAGTCATCAGGCTTTACCCAGGGTTCAGCATTCACGGTTGTGGTTACGGCACAAAAAAGCGAAGAAAGTATAAAAATTTTGTTTCGCAAAGCTCAGATCCTTGTGATTTATATTGCGGCTAAGTCTAGCAATCTACGCCCTTTATTGCAGTAATTAAATCAACTCATTAAACAAAGATTAGCTAAAAAATATTACTCCGGAACAGATTAAAACACTGTAGCTCTATCGTAAAAAAGATGGCGTTGATATACTCGCTGCAAAGGAAAAGCAGAGATAGTAATGAGCAACAAACGACTTTTATTTATTCCCGTGTCATCGCCAGAAGGTATTGGTGAATATATGCGCTCGTTACAGCTAGCTCAAACCTTAAAGGCTGAGTATGGCAAGCAGTTAGATATTCATTTTATTTTAAATAAACATACGGCTTATGCTAAAAACTGCCCATTCCCTACCTTATTGTTAAATCAATCGGCAACAAAAGAAAATACGCACGTATGTCAGTTTATTAAGCAATACAAACCAGATGCGGTGCTATTTGATTGTGCAGGACGCGCTGAGCAAATGAAAGCTGCAAAAAAAGTGGGTGCTAAAGTTGTTTTTATTTCACAGCATGCAAAAAAGCGAGCAAAAGGTTTAAAGCTTAATAGAGCGGGCCTTATTGATACTCATTGGGTGGTTCAGCCTGATTACTGTATCGACCCTCTTTCATGGTATGAAAAACTAAAGCTCAATATGGTGCCATTGGCATACCCTAAAAATGTAGGGCCATTTACTGTTTTTGCTTCAGAGCAACAAAAAAGTGATGTACTGACACGTTATAACTTACAAGAAAAAGAATTTTTTATTGTTAACGCGGGCTCTGGTGGGCATACAGTTAATGGCGTGAATTGCGCAGATTTATATTTTCAAGCAGGGCTTATTATTGCTAAGCAAACAGGCTTGAAAGGTGTTGTGGTATTTGGTCCTAATTACACTAAGTCGTTACCTAAAAGCGATGAGTTAATTTGTTTGCCAAGCCAAGAGGGGAGTGAATTTTTAGCCTTACTAAGTCAGGCTAAGGTGGCATTATTAAGCGCGGGCGATACTTTACTTCAAGCCATTGCTTTACAAACTCCAACGATAGCATGTGCTATTTCAAAAGATCAAAATGAGCGAGTTGTTCGTTGTGCGAGTACCGGTGTTGTTAAAGAGGCTAAGCTTGATATTTTAAATATTACCCAAAAAATAAAAGAGCTACTTTTTGAGCCAAATTATAATAATACAGTTAGCCAATACGAGTCGCTAGAAAATGTGCATAGCTTTGATGTTATAACCAAAGGAGTACAAGCGTTGTTAACAGGAAGTAAGCTATGAATATTGTTATTGTAATTGACTCCCTCGTTGGTGGTGGCGCTGAAAAAGTAATGCTTACTTTGGCGCAGGAAATGGTATCAAAAGCCCACAATGTGACTATTTTGTCATTGGCGCAAAATATTGAATATGACATTCCAAACACCTTATCTGTTGAAAGTTTATTTTCAGGTCGAGCAACAAAAGTTGATCGATTTTGGCAGATAAAAAAGAATGTTAAAGTATTAGAGACATGGTTTGAGCAAAAGTTACTTCAACTTGGTTCTATTGATTTAGTACTTTCTAATTTAGATCGTAGTAATAACTTATTAGCAAAAAGTAAAATAGAAAATATCCATTTTGTTGTTCATAACTCAGTTAATGCAGAGCTCTCTAGACAAAAAAAACTAGGTCCACTTTCATATATATATCTTAAAAAAAGCAAACAAAATTTAAATGGGAAGTCTTTGATCTGTGTTTCCAAAGGAGTTGAAGAAGAAATAAAGCAAGGCAACTTAATTAGTCCAAGTGCTATAACGACTATTTATAACCCATTCAACTTTAAAGAAATTTATGAGCAAGCTAATGAATCAAATATTAATATACCAGATACACCTTACTTGATTCATGTGGGGCGTTTAGCTAAACAAAAACGCCATGATATTTTATTTTCTGCATTTGCCAAATTAGATAAAAAATATAAATTGGTATTGTTATGTAACAAAAAAGAAAAGGCATTAAAGTTGGCTAAAGAATATGGTATCGAAAGTCGGCTTATTGTTCCGGGGTTTGTACAAAACCCATACAACTGGATAAATCAGGCGAAAGCTTTATTGTTAAGCTCAGACTTTGAAGGCTTTGGTAATGTGTTAGTCGAGGCTTTGGCTGTAGGAACACCAGTTGTCAGTACTGAGTGTCCTCATGGTCCAAGTGAAATACTTACAGGTGAGTTAAGCAAATATTTAGTACCAATAGGTCAAAGCGAAGAGCTTGCACTGGCAGTTAAGCAAGTGCTCGCAGATAACCCAAATGTAGGCAAAGCAGCTATTTTAGAAAAAGTGTGTGCCGATAGGGTAACAGAGCAATACTTAGCATTAGCAAACTAGTTTTTATTAGTTAACCCGTCACGATAGTGTTTATCTAAACGCTGCCAATCGTTTTGCTGCCAATGAAAGTTGCTATTGCGGCTTTGCTCTTTTAAAAAGGAGCGCTGTAAGCGAGACATGTTGCTTTGTTGCCATTTTTTATGGGGCACTTTTATTTCGCCACGGTCAAAGTCGATAATGTAAACATCACCAGAGTCATCAAATAAAATATTATTAATATTTAAATCAGCGTGATACACCCCTTTACTATGAAATTGGGCAATAGTTTGCGCTATTTTTTTTACCTCAGCTTCACTCAATGTGCGTTCAATTAGTATATCTAATATACTTTTAGCGTCGCTTACCGCTTCAGTAATAATATCACCTCGGTAAATAAAGCCATGTCGGCTCACTTTAGCTGCAATAGGCTTTGGTACATTTAAGCCTAACTCTATTAATCGAGTCATTAAGCTAAATTCTTGATAAACACGGGTATGCTCAAGTCCGAAGTATAAATATTGATCGCTGAGTAGTTTTCCTATTAGGCCGCCACGCCAATAATGGCGCAATACAGCTGTTAAATCTGCGTGTTTAAAAAACCAAGCAGTTGCACGCCCCTTTTTAGCGCCGACAATTTTTTGCTGTTGTTGCCAGAAATTGGGCTCAAACCAATCTAACTCTATTTCGGTGCTATATTGAGGATGGCTTAAAATGACATGGTTATTTTTGACGTGTTGATTAAACATAGCTCATAGGATTCGCTTAAATATGTGCACATATTAACGTGTTTTCAGGCTAAGGATAAGTACTTGCAATGACGCGATTATAATTTAAGATCGGGTTTTATTATTTTACCTCCAAGGAAACGTGTGACTTCAGCGCCTACTTACACATCTATTTGTATTTTACGTCTTTCTGCCATTGGTGATGTATGCCATGCAGTGAGTGCAGTACAAGCAATTCAAAAAGCGCATCCAAATGCTAAAATTACATGGGTGATAGGGAAGGTCGAGGCGATGCTGTTAGCAGATTTGCCTGGCGTTGAGCTTGTTGTATTTGATAAAAAACAAGGAAAAACGGCACTGAAACAGTTAAAGCAAACCTTCAAAGGGCAGTGTTTTGACGTACTACTTAATATGCAAGTGGCTTTAAGAGCTGGTTTTGTCGCTCGCTGTATTCCTGCCAAAGTTAAAATTGGTTTTGACTGGGCTCGTTCAAAAGAGCTGCATAGTTTATTTATTAATAAACGCATTAAAGCCCAATCTCAGGCGCATGTTTTAGAGGGATTTAAAGGCTTTGCTCAAACAATTGGTGTTGATGATTATGTCCCTGTTTGGAATATGCCCTATACCGACAAAGATCAAGCTAAAGCTGATGAGCTGTTAGGTGACGACTATTTATCAAATAAGTTATTTGTTATTTCGCCAGCGGCAAGTAAAGCACAGCGTAACTGGTTAGCCGAACGCTATGCCGTGCTTGCTGATTATGCCAATGCGCAAGGTTTTAAAGTAGTGCTAACCGGTGGGCCTACTGAACTTGAAATTAATTTAGCAAATAGCATCATTAAATACAGTGATTCACCCATTCTGAACTTGGTGGGTAAAACAAAACTCAAAGAATTATTGTGCGTACTTAAGCGTGCGGGTTTAGTACTTGCGCCCGATACAGGCCCAGCCCATATGGCGGTTACTGTTGGCACGCCTGTTATTGGTCTATATGCGCATTCAAACCCAGCGCGAACGGGGCCTTATTTATACCAAGATTACGTGGTTGAGGTTTATCACCAAAACTTATTAAAGCAAACAGGTAAAACCGCCGAGCAATTGCCTTGGGGTACTCGGGTTAAAGGCGATGATTTAATGAGTCAAATAACCACGGATACAGTAAAAGAAATGTTTGACCATGTTGTTAATAAAGAGTCGTTATTATGAATGATAAACACATAAATAAGGCGCTTTTTTTAGACCGTGATGGTGTAGTAAATGTTGATCATGGCTATGTATTTAAAAGCGAAGAGTTTGAATTTATAGATGGTGTGTTTTCAACGTGTAAAGCATTTTATGACGCGGGCTACAAAATAATTGTTGTAACGAACCAATCAGGGATTGGTCGAGGTTATTACTCAGAAGCCGATTTTTTTGCCCTTAACATATGGATGAAAGCGCAGTTTAGTCATCATCAAATTGAAATTACTGATGTTTATTTTTGTCCTCATCATCCTGAAAATGCATTACCAGCGTATTTAACAGATTGCGATTGCAGAAAGCCAGCGCCTGGTATGTTACTTCAAGGAATGAAAGATCATCATATCGACCCTGCACTGAGTGTGATGGTGGGGGACAAACGAGGTGATATGCAAGCTGCTATAAGCGCCAATATACGCACTAAAGTATTGGTACGTTCGGGGCAAACAGTTGATGAGCAAGCCGTAAAGTCTGCTGACTATGTTTGTGACTCAATCAAGGAACTTCCTGTTTTGCTTGCTGATCTCATTTAATATATATCTCATGCCTGTAAACTGGCAGCTTTTCCTGCCAATTAGCTAATTTGCGACGAATGACAAACAGTGCAATTTGGTGCTTAAACTTTTACAATACCCGCATTATAAATAGCAGCAACGCGTCTGCTGTTTAACCCGTTCAACCAAATGGAGATCACAGATGAGAGCATCTGCTTTTTTTAGCCAATTACAACAGCAAATCGAAGACGTTAAAGCTGAAGGTTTGTACAAAAATGAACGTGTTATCACTTCACAGCAGCAAGCTCAAATTGAAGTGGCATCAGGTGATAAAGTTATTAATTTTTGTGCTAACAACTACTTAGGTTTAGCTAACAGCCCAGAGCTAATTGCAGCTGCACAAAAAGGTTTAGATGACCATGGTTTCGGTGTGGCATCTGTGCGTTTCATTTGTGGCACACAAGATATTCATAAGACGCTTGAGAAAAAAATCAGTCAATTTTTAGAGACTGAGGACACCATTTTGTATTCATCATGTTTTGATGCGAATACAGGCTTGTTTGAAACTATTTTAGGTGCAGACGATGCGATTATTTCTGATTCATTAAACCATGCTTCTATTATTGATGGTGTTCGTTTATGTAAAGCAAAGCGTTTCCGTTATGCAAATAACGATATGGCAGATTTAGAAAAGCAATTAATTGCAGCCGATGAAGCCGGTGCTAAAACTAAACTAATTGCTACTGATGGCGTGTTCTCAATGGATGGCGTTATTTGTAATTTAGAAGCAGTGTGTGATTTAGCCGACAAATACGACGCACTCGTTATGGTTGATGACTCACATGCCGTTGGTTTTGTTGGCGAAAACGGTAAAGGTACACCTGAGTACTGTAATGTACTCGACCGTGTCGATATTATTACTGGCACCTTAGGTAAAGCGCTTGGTGGAGCTTCTGGTGGTTATACCTCAGGTAAAAAAGAAATTGTTGAGTGGCTTCGTCAGCGTTCTCGTCCTTACTTATTCTCAAATTCATTAGCGCCTTCAATTGTAACAGCGTCAATCAAAGTACTAGAAATGCTTGAAAATGGCGGTGAGCTTCGCGCTAAGCTATGGTCAAACGCTAAATACTTCCGCGAGCAAATGGAAACGGCAGGTTTTACCTGTGCAGGTAAAGATCATGCGATTATTCCAGTGATGCTAGGAGATGCCAAAGTAGCGTCACTTATGGCTGATAAGCTTTTGGCCGAAGGGATTTATGTAACTGGGTTCTCATTCCCTGTTGTACCAAAAGGTCAGGCGCGTATTCGTACCCAAATTTCTGCAGCGCACAGCAAGGAACAGCTTGATACAGCCATTGCAGCATTTACCCGTATTGGTAAAGAGATTGGTGTTATTTAATTTTCTTGTTAAATCGCGGTTATAGTCGCGATTTTTTAATTGAGTGTGGATTATGAAAGCATTATCAAAGTTAAAAGCAGAACCGGGCATTTGGATGACAGATGCGCCAAAGCCTGAAGTAGGCCATAACGATCTGTTAATTAAGATACGTAAAACGGCTATTTGTGGCACCGATGTTCACATTTATAAGTGGGATGAGTGGGCACAAAACACCATTCCTACGCCTATGGTGGTTGGCCACGAATATGTGGGTGAAGTAATTGACATGGGCCAAGAAGTTCGCGGTTTCGAAGTTGGCGACCGTGTATCAGGTGAAGGTCATATAACCTGTGGTCATTGTCGTAACTGTCGTGCTGGACGCGTTCATTTATGCCGAAATACAACCGGTGTGGGCGTTAACCGCGAAGGTGCATTTGCTGAGTACCTAGTGATCCCAGCATTTAATGCGTTTAAAATCCCAGATAATATTAGCGATGAACTGGCCTCTATTTTTGACCCGTTTGGTAATGCAGTACATACCGCTTTATCGTTTGATTTAGTGGGTGAAGATGTATTAATCACTGGTGCAGGCCCTATTGGTATTATGGCTGCAGCTGTAGCTAAACATGTAGGTGCACGTTATGTGGTTATCACCGACGTAAATGAATACCGCCTAGACTTAGCGCGTAAAATGGGCGCAACGCGTGCTGTAAACGTTGCAAATGAAAAGCTTGAAGATGTAGCTAAAGATCTAGGTATGACCGAAGGCTTTGATATTGGCTTAGAGATGTCAGGTGTTCCGAGTGCATTTAATGCCATGCTAAATAACATGAATCATGGCGGCAAAATTGCCATGTTAGGTATTCCACCTTCAGATATGGCGGTCGATTGGAATCAAGTAATTTTTAAAGGCTTAGTGATCAAAGGTATTTACGGTCGTGAGATGTTTGAAACTTGGTACAAAATGGCTAGCTTGATTCAATCAGGGCTTGATTTAAAACCAATCATTACTCATCAGTATTCAATTGATGACTTCCAAGCTGGCTTTGATATGATGATTTCAGGCCAATCGGGTAAAGTAATTCTTAACTGGGATTAATTATCCCCTTGTTAAGAGAATTAAAGGCGGCATTTGTCGCCTTTTTTGTAATTATAAGAGAGCACTATG
Source organism: Pseudoalteromonas sp. Scap06 (assembly GCF_013394165.1). Lineage (NCBI taxonomy): Bacteria > Pseudomonadati > Pseudomonadota > Gammaproteobacteria > Alteromonadales > Pseudoalteromonadaceae > Pseudoalteromonas > Pseudoalteromonas sp. Scap06. The sequence goes on from NZ_CP041330.1 coordinate 843,581, forward strand.
GCATTTAAACATATATCAATCGCACAAACCCTCGAACTACTAGACAAAGAAGATGTGGTGATTGCTGATATTCGCGATCCTAATTCGTATCAGACAGGGCACATTCCTGGCTCTGAAGCGCTTTCAAATGCAAATATCGCCCAATTTATGATGGAAAAAGAGTTTGACCAGCCGATTATTATTGTTTGTTATCACGGCATGAGCTCACAGGGTGCAGCAAGTTACTTAGTAGAGCAAGGCTTTGAAGATGTTTACAGCATGGATGGCGGTTTTACTGCGTGGGAAGCCGCTTACAAGGATAAAGTAGCACGATGATAGAGCTAGGCAGTCTAACTAACCCCCGTGCTGCACAGGGCTTTATAGATTACCTAAAAAGCCAAGGGCTTACAGGGCAAATTCGTACTGAGGATGGTCATACGCTTGTTATTAGTGTGGCACCTGAAGACTTCCATGCAGTGCAGCCTTTATGGAACGAATTTGCTAAAAACCCTAATCATGAGCGTTACCAACAAGCATCATGGCAAGTAGGTACTACGCAGTCACCGTTAAAGTATCAAGGGCAGTCACTTAATTTAGTCGCTCGTTTTAAAGCCTTAAGCTGGCTTAATCAAGGTGTTAGTATTCTCAGCATTGTTGTTTATATTGCCTTTTTATTTGGTGCGTTTGAGCCTATTTATATGGCGTTGCAGTTCAATCCTGCGTCACCACTTACCTGGTTAACACCTGCTGTTGTGCATTTTAGCGCTATGCATATTGTGTTTAACTTAATCTGGTGGGTATCACTGGGTGACAACATTGAAAAGCAATGTGGTAAGTCGAGTTTAATCGGGCTGTTTTTAGTTACTGCTTTAATAAGTAATTGGGCACAGTACTTAATGGTCGGTCCTAACTTTGGTGGGCTTAGCGGTGTTGTATATGGGTTGTTAGGCTTTTGTTGGATTTACAGCGCACTTAATCCTAAACAGCCTGCACTGGTTACAACCGCAATTGTTGGTTTTATGCTGGTATGGTTAGTACTTGGTTTTGCAGATGTATTATTTGTTGGAATGGCTAATTGGGCACACTTAGGTGGGCTTGTTAGCGGTATGGCTTTTGCCTATACCGCTCAGCTTTTTAAAACAAAAAGCGCCTAATGATATAAATATTTAGTAAATAACAGGTCTCGGATTATTTCTTGGCCTGTTTCTTCCTTAAGTAAGCTTTTTAGTTTTTCTGCGCTTTTAAGGCGAATTTGCTCACGCCCTGTTAAAGACTTTATTTTGTTTTCAGGCTCTTTTGATAATATCTCTACTAGCGCATCACGTAACAGCGGGGTGTGGTGTTCTACAATGGCAATATCGGATGTTTTGTTTAGCATTAAATCTACCGTGACGCGAACGTAACCCATTTTTTTACTTGATGGACCAATGTAATTTGTAATAATGTCTGGCTCAAACCCAAAATAACCCACAGTAGACTCAGCACGTGCTGATAAGCTAGTTAGGCTGACTAAAAGAATAAAAAGGCCTGTAAATACTGTTTTTTTCATTTCAAAAGCGTTTCCGTAAACTGGTTACAAATAGTTTATACTTATTAGTAAATAAGATACAGCAAGATGCTGTTATTTGTTGTGTTTGTAAAAGTACTCTGGATTCAAGTTTGGGATAGGCAATAGCGAGAGTCAAATGCTGATTAGCTTTTTATGACACAGGATGTGCTTGGTATTGAGTAAATCGCGCTTTTTCAAATTCGTTGGCAATGTTATGATCTCTCTGATTTTTTTCAAGTAGAGTTATTGTGATTACTTTTCCTCTTTCTTTATCTGCTGATTGGCAGAGTACCGCTCAAGTCACTGGCTTATCTAACGCTGAGAAAGAGTGGTTATTTGAACCGCATTCTTTAACGGCTAAATTAAAAAGTCAGTCTCAGCGTTTTGCTGTAAAAGTGTTGAGTGAGCAAAAAGTAGACCTTTCTCAATCACAGCAAACGCTATTAAGTAAGCAGGTAAGTACAGTACTTAACCGTGAAGTGTTACTGTTGTGTGATGAACAACCGATTGTTTATGCTCAAAGTTGGTTGCCAGTAACAAGTAATAATACAAACAATCAGCTGCACAATATGGGAGAACGCCCGTTAGGTGATGTTATCTTTCAAGATCCTGCGTTAAGGCGCACTGATATTGAAATTGCTCGCTTTGATGATAATCACTCATTGCAATCACTGGTGAGCGAACTTAATTTACCGAATCACTCTTTGCTGGGCAGGCGCAGCGTATTTTCTTTACATAACTATCAATTTTTGGTCTGTGAGGTTTTTTTACCAGGAGCTTACTTATACTCATGAAACTAGCCGCTTTGTCTGTTAATCATATTCCCCATTACATCCAGTTAATGCGAATTGATAAGCCCATAGGCACTTTATTGCTACTTTGGCCAACTTATTGGGCACTATGGATAGCGAATGATGGTCTGCCTAGCTTAACGAACTTCATTGTGTTTACCCTTGGGGTAATAGTTATGCGAAGCGCAGGATGCGTTATCAATGATTTTGCAGATAGAAAAATTGATGGCTCAGTAAAGCGTACTTGTCAGCGGCCGCTAGCGACCGGAGCGGTAAGTAGTGGCGAAGCAATTAGTTTGTTTTTATTACTCGTTGTCATCGCTTTTATATTAGTATTACTGCTTAATACCAATACTATTTTGTTATCGTTTGGTGCACTTGGATTAGCGTTTTGTTATCCCTTTATGAAACGTTACACGCAACTTCCTCAAGTTGTATTGGGCGCGGCTTTTGGTTGGGCAATCCCTATGGCTTTTATGGCATCAATAAACTCTCTACCCGTGCAGGCATGGTTGCTATTTATTGCCAATATTTGCTGGACGGTGGCTTACGACACTATGTACGCAATGGTTGATAGAGACGATGATTTAAAAATAGGAGTAAAATCAACCGCTATTTTATTCGCCAGTTATGACCGCCATATTATAGCGCTACTTAACTTTAGCTTTTTTGCGTTGATGGTTTTAATTGGGTTGATGAATCAAATAGGATTTAGTTTTTGGTTGGGATTAGCTATTGCAGCAATGTTACTTGTGTATCAACAGCGTTTGATTCATTTACGCCAGCGAGATAATTGTTTTAAAGCATTTTTAAATAACCATTACGTAGGACTGGCTATTTTTATTGGTTTATTATTTTCTTACCCCGTTTTTGCTTAACGGGGTGGGTCGATAATGCCACTAATTGACGCGTTTTTTCTGAACCAACCAGCAATCGAATAGCGGTTATCAACAGCAGGAAGTACTTCATGTACAAAGCGTTCGCTTTCAAATAATACCAAAGTGCCTGCTGTGGGTTTTATTACTATTTCTATGCCTTTACTTTTAGGCTTGTAAATAACTAGCTCTCCACCTTTCTCTGGAGAGTTCAAATATAATACGGTAGTAAAAACACGGTTTGAACGACCTTTAAATGCATCTACATGTTTTTTATAAAAATCACCTTGCGTATATTTTGCATAGTGACATTCATAATCAAACAAACCCATAAAGAAAGTTCGATTAAGCGTATTACGAACTGCTTCCATTACTTGCTGGTAGCCAAGTTGTGCATTTGAACTGCCATCAAACCAATAGGTTTTGTCTTTACGAACTGTATTATCAATTTGCAAGTTATTTAATCGACCAATACCAGCAAGGCTAAAGTGTGGATTTATTCTGTAGCAATCTGCCATTAAATCAAAGATTAGGTCACTATCAATGGCGTTTTCAATAATGGCATAACCATGCGTTTCAATCTGCTCTAGATAAATTCCAGAAGCTGTAAAGTTGTTCATTAACGCTAGTCATAATAGTAGGGAGCGTTAGTTTAATGTAAAAAAACTTTAAAGCTACAAATTTATAGCTGTTATCATACCAATTACATTAAATGAGTGCTCCATTATAGCGACAAGTAAATAAGTCAATAGCAAGGCAAAAATAATGACATATAGTTGTTCTATATGAATAATTTTTAACGCAGCTAGCGATTTATTTAATACGCTAAAATGATCATGTTTTTAATAAAGTTGGTATAAAGCGCATGGTGTAATGTTATGCTTTTGATACTTTATTTATTAGCGAGAGTAAGTGATCAACATGCTCACCCGCTTCTATTTGCTGGCTGGTTTGCACAATAAGTTGCTCATGGCTAATATCGTTATTAGTTTTAAGTTGAATCAAATTTTGGTTTTCTGCCACAGAGCTGGTGTGTTCAATACCGGCAATCGCAAAATGGTCTGATTTTTCAAGTCCAGCCATGACCTGCTCAATACTGCCCACTTTAATAGTTGATACTTTATTTAATGAGTCTACTACTTCATTAAGCATTGATTGCACTTGTTTTGACTGTGAAAAACAACTGAACATTGGATAACTTTCGAGTTCTTTTTTACTAATATCGCTTTTATTTGCTAAAGGATGTTGTTTTGAACAAAATAAAATAAGCTGATCAGGTAATTGTATGTCGCTACCAATGCTATTGACTATTTGCGAGCATACACTAATGTCAATTTCGCCTTGAAGTAACTTTCTATGAAGCTCAGTTTTGTTTTGTAGCTGCATTTCGATTTTAACATGCGGGTATTGGCTTAAAAATTCACCGCAGGTAATTGGTACTATGCTGCTAGTTGTTGTGGTGTAACCAATAACCAGTTTTTTCTCTTCAGTGCCATTAATTGACTGAAAAGCACGATGTTTTATTTGTTCTAGCTCATTGAGGGTATTTTTTGCAAAGTCGAGGAAAAGTTCGCCTGCTTGAGTTAATTTAACCGAGCGAGTAGAGCGAGTAACAAGCTCATAGCCAAGCTCTGTTTCAAGAGTTTGAATACTTCGAGTTAACGCCGATGTGCTAATTTGAGTTTGTTCTGCAGCTTGCCTAAAATGACGAAGTAGGCCAAGCGCTACAAATTGTTCTAATTGTTCAAATCTCACTATATAGTCCTTTTTTATAGGTAAGCTAGGGGAATTACAGATTAAATACTGACTTTATATCCCTATAGTTCAGTTGAAGTAATGTTTTTAACCACCTCATTAGATTAACTTTCTTTTTGCCTTATTTAAAGAGAATAGTTGCTAAAAATTGTTATACCTTTGGGTAATGTTAAGTAACTGTTGGGTTTTATCATTAGCCTAATTTGTGCAATTTTATAACCGTTTTCTTAGAATTTCGGTTTGTTAATTACTGTTTTTGCTTTTAGGGTTGGGCTCAATAAAATTTTTACTTACTCGGTTACTTAAAGGCTTACTTTCAATGTTTTGCAATTCAATTTCTATGGCATCACAAGAGATGTGAATTTCAAATAAGGAGGTGAGTAAAGACAAGCTTAAGCAACTTAAACTGACACCAAATAAAATAATGCCCGTGGTATTAAACTCTATAAATAATGCGAACATAGATAGCGTACATAATAAAAAAGCAGCCACTCCGTATACTTGCATGGTTCTTATTAATTTTATTCGCTTTCTAAGGTTGGTTATTTGCGCCACCACAACAGGACGAATAGATTCCCCTTCACGTGCATTCAGTTCTCGTATTAGTTGCGCTAGCACTAAAAATCGGTTTGTATAGGCGAGTAACAACAACGAGATTGCTGGAAAAAGTAAACCTGGAGTAGTTAGCGTCATAATGTGTCCTTAAATCATATTATTTGCTTTAGGTTACGCAGGCAAATTGTACACATAAAGTAAATGAGGTGGATATTGCAAAATATTAATAATAGCGATTCAAATATAACATCATTTGATTGGGTTACGCTTTATAACGCAGAAAATAGTTTAGAGGCCAATATTATAAAAGGATTGATTCTGAATGCGGGAATTGAGTGTCAAATTAAAGGTGAAATGCTGCAAGGTGCAATGGGCGAGATCCCGTTTGAGCAAACACAAGTAAGTGTGCAGGTTTATGCGATAAAAGAGCGCCATGCACGCGAAATATTGGTAAACTATCAGCAAGTAAAACAATCCGCTCCAGATTGGGTGTGCCCTAACTGTAATGAGCATAATGGATCAACATTTGATTTTTGTTGGTCATGTGGGACTTTAAAGAATGACAAAAGCGAATAATTTTCAGCGTATTAGAGAGTTAAATTACCTGCAAAAAGCGGTATTGGCCAGTGCGTTAATAGAGCGTATGTTGCCTAATTATGGACTGTTTAGTGAGGCTACCGGTTTTGGCGATGAGGTTATTTTACGTAATGCTTTAAATGTATGTTGGGAAAAGATACTGCTTCCTAAAAGTAAAATTGACTTAGAAAAGCAAGTCGAAAAAATTGAGCCTAATGTACCTGAACTTGCTGATTTTGATATGTTTGGCACTTACCCTGCGATTGACGCTGCAACTTCATTATTGAGCTTAATGCATGGCCTTTTAGCACAAGACGAGCAAGAATTTGTTAATGTGAGTAAAATATCGCAGGCAACTGTGGCTCGCTTTATTGAGTATCAAATGACGGTTGAAGGGGATGTTGCTGATAACAAAGCAGTGCGTGAACACCCACTAATGCAATACGAAATAGAAGTATTAAGTGAACTAATTGATTTTGTAGAAGCTATGGGGCGTATTACTGCTGAAAATGTAAAAGCATTGAAAAAGCATGTCCTTGCTGATGGCCAAACTAACATCGGTTTAGCACTTTAAGTTATTTGTTTTAAACACCTTGTTAGGTGGCAGGAGAATTAACAATGCGAATTTTAGGCATTGAATCATCATGCGATGAAACTGGTATTGCTATTTATGATGATGAAAAAGGGCTACTGGCTCATCAATTATATAGCCAAGTAAAAGTACATGCTGATTACGGTGGTGTGGTACCTGAACTTGCATCTCGCGATCATGTACGTAAAACATTGCCGCTTATCGAGGCGGCATTTGCGCAAGCTGGCTGTGGACCTGAAGATTTAGACGGCATTGCCTACACGGCAGGACCTGGTTTAGTGGGGGCATTGTTAGTAGGTACCTCAATTGGTCGCTCTTTAGCGTATGGTTGGGACATTCCAGCTGTAGCAGTGCACCATATGGAAGGGCATTTATTAGCGCCAATGCTTGAGGAAAACGTTCCCGAATTTCCATTTATTGCTTTACTCGTATCTGGCGGTCATACCATGATGGTAAAGGTCGCGGGTATTGGCCAATATGAAGTATTGGGTGAGTCGGTAGATGACGCTGCAGGTGAAGCATTTGATAAAACAGCTAAATTACTAGGACTTGATTACCCTGGCGGTCCTCGTTTAGCTAAAATGGCTGAGCAAGGCGTTGCCAAACGATTTGTTTTTCCACGCCCGATGACAGATAAGCCTGGTCTTGATTTTAGCTTTAGTGGCCTAAAAACCGCCGCTTCGATTGCTATTCGTGAAAATGATAGTGACGAGCAAACTAAAGCAGATATTGCCCATGCATTTCAAACAGCTGTTATAGATACTCTAGTGATTAAGTGTAAGCGAGCACTAAAGCAAACAGGTATTAAACGTTTAGTCATAGCCGGTGGTGTAAGTGCTAATACGCAACTACGTTTGCAACTAGAGCGTGTGATGCAAGGTATGAAGGGCGAAGTGTATTACCCACGCACTGAGTTTTGTACCGACAATGGCGCAATGATTGCTTATGCTGGTATGCAGCGTTTAAAAGCGGGGCAGTTTGCTACGCTTGATATGAAAACTAAACCGCGCTGGCCAATCGATAGCCTAGAAGCAATATAGTTAACCAGAACCTAGGTTAGTTATTACTTCTTATCATTTGTAGGGGCTTGTTTAGTCCCTACTTTTGGTTCTTCACCTTTAAATAAACGCACAATATTAGTGCGATGCCTAATAATGATCAGTAGCGTAATAAAGGTCACTGGTAAGGTATATAACGGCTTTATCCACCATGTATATAAAGGTGCTAGCGTCACAGCTACTAACGCTGCAAGGGATGAGTAGCGGGTAATCGCGACAATAATCAGCCAAGTACCAATCAATAACCCACCTAAAGAGAGCCCTATCGGCAGTAACGAGCCAAATGCTGTTGCGACCGCTTTCCCTCCTTTAAAACTAAAAAATAATGGGTACATGTGCCCTAAGCATGCTGCAACCGCAATTAAACCGAGCTCTAGCGGCTCAAGTTTTAAAAAGTAAGCGCCCCAAACAGGGATAGTGCCCTTTAAAATATCAAATATTAACACTAAGCATGCGGGGAGAGCGCCGCCTAAACGGTAAACATTGGTTGCTCCTGGGTTATTGGAGCCATTTGTGCGTGGATCGGGAAGTTTGAATAGCCGCGACACTAAAATGGCCGATGAAATCGAGCCGAGCAAATAGGCTAATACAAACATTAAAATGACTAACACGCGCTTCCTTATTTTTTAATCATTACTTTTAAGCTATTATTGGCGTCAAAATTTACGGGTTTCTTAAATTACTCGCAATTTTGTAATTATTCTATTGTAGAAGTAATTTTAGTATATTTAAACACTGATTAAAGTATATACAGTATTAATTTGATTGATACAATATGTAATTAACTCAGTGACTTGTTACAGTCATTTGGAGTATCAATGGACAAGGTATTTATATCACAATTGCATGTCGAAACGATTATCGGGGTGTATGATTTTGAAAAGAAAAGTAAACAAAGCCTATACTTTGATATTGAAATGCTAAGCGACATTAAGCCCGCAGCACAAAACGACGATATTAACTTAGCATTAGATTACGCTAAGGTGAGTGAGCGAGTTATCGAGCACAGCACGGCTAAACCAGTCGAACTTTTAGAAACGCTAGTGGAACAATTAGCGCAAATTATCTTAACCGAATTTAATACTCCTCAAGTAACGATAAGAGTTAGCAAGCCCGCTGCAGTTTCACAAGCGCAAACTGTGGGTGTAGAGATTACGCGCATCAAGGCTACGGCTTAAATGGCGCAGATATTTATTAGCCTTGGTTCAAACATTAACAAGGCAGAGCATATTCGGCGTGCTCTAGTGGCGTTAAATCAGCACTTTGAAAACACACATCACTCATCAGTATTTGAAAGTGAAGCTGTGGGTTTTGCCGGTAATAACTTTTATAACTCAGTACTTGCAGCCACCACTAACATGGCGCTTGTTGATGTTTGCGCGTTATTAAAACAAATTGAACGCGACAATGGTCGCCAAGCAAATGATAAAAAGTTTAGCCCACGTACACTGGATCTCGATTTACTCTTTTATGATGATGTAATTTGCGAGAGCCCAGCACAATTACCGCGTGACGAAATTACTAAAAATGCCTTTGTCTTGCAGCCTTTAGCTGAGGTGGCCCCTGATTTTTATCATCCGGTAGCAAAACAAACGATTGCCCAAATATGGAATGCATATAACAACCCTCAACAAAAGCTATGGAAGGTGGAGTTTTCTAACCCATGAGTATTATAGAAATAATTGTTTTAGCCCTAATTCAGGGATTTACTGAGTTTTTACCTATATCGAGTTCGGCACACTTAATTTTACCATCACAAATTTTAGGCTGGGAGGATCAAGGGTTAGCGTTCGATGTTGCTGTTCACGTAGGCACTTTAATTGCGGTTGTTATTTATTTCCGTAAAGAAGTAGCCGATATACTCGGTGCTTGGTTTAAATCGTTTGGCGTGCAGGGCACAACAGATGATAGCAAACTAGGTTGGTGGATCATTTTAGGTACCGTGCCAGCAGCTATTTTAGGCTTGTTATTAAAAGATTTTGTTGAACTGTACTTACGCAGTGCATGGGTGATTGCGACCACAACAATCGTATTTGGTCTATTGCTTTGGTACGCCGATGCCAAAGGTAAGCAAATAAAAACAATCTATCAGCTAAACTGGAAAACGGCCCTCATTATTGGCTTTGCACAAGCCGTTGCAATGATCCCTGGCACTTCACGTTCAGGTATTACCATGACAGCGGGTTTAATGTTAGGTATGAACAAACAAAGTGCAGCGCGCTTTTCGTTTTTATTAGCTATTCCAATCATTTCAATGATGGGTATTTATTATACTGCAGAGCTTGCCCTTGGCGATCATATCGTAGATTGGACGGCATTATTGTTAGGTGTAGTGCTGTCGTTTTTATCAGCTTATGCTTGTATTTTTATGTTTTTAAAAGTGATTGAGCGAATGGGAATGCTACCATTTGTTATTTATCGTTTATTATTAGGTGTCGGTTTAATATTCTTTTTAATGCTATAAGTTATTAATCTTCAGGAAAGCCTCCCACTTTGGGAGGCTTTTTTACTTGCGCCAAGGGTTAATGGTAACTTAAGCTAAATTTTGGCATTATAGCGCCATTAAATTTTGCCCTAGAGCAAACTCCGCGCAGGATGAAAGGATAGTAAATGCATATACATATTTTGGGTATTTGTGGCACATTTATGGGTGGTATTGCCGCTATAGCTAAATCATTGGGTCACCACGTTACTGGGTCAGATCAAAACGTTTACCCACCAATGAGTACTCAGTTACAAGAACTGGGTATTGAACTAACACAGGGCTATGACGTATCTCAACTAGAGCCAGCTCCAGATATCGTTGTTATTGGTAATGCTATGAGCCGTGGTAACCCGTGTGTTGAATATGTACTCGATAAGAGCCTGCCTTATACTTCAGGACCTGAGTGGCTAAAACATAACTTACTACAAGATTCGTGGGTGCTGGCTGTGGCAGGAACTCATGGTAAAACAACCACCGCCAGTATGTTGGCGTGGATACTTGAATATGCGGGTTTAAAGCCTGGCTTTTTAATTGGCGGAATTGTACAAAATTTTGGTCTTTCTGCGCGAGTTGGGCAAACGCCATTTTTTGTTATAGAAGCCGATGAGTACGACACGGCCTTTTTTGATAAACGCAGCAAATTTGTTCATTATTTACCTCGAACACTTATTTTAAATAATCTTGAATTTGATCATGCTGATATTTTTGAAGATTTAAACGCAATTAAAAAACAATTTCACCATTTGATTCGTACACTACCGCAAAGCGGCAAAGTGCTGTGGCCAAAAAATGATGAAGCACTGAGCGATGTGATTACAAAAGGCTTGTGGAGCGAGAGCGAAACTCTAGGCGATGACTGGAATTATGAATTACTCAAAGCCGATGGTTCTCAATTTAATGTTTTACTAAATAAGCAGTTACAAGGCGTTGTTAGCTGGCAAGCGATTGGTGAGCATAACGTTAAAAATGCCATGATGGCTATTGCAGCAGCACGCCATGTGGGAATTGCAATAGAACACAGTATTGAAGCTTTGGGTGAATTTATAAGCCCAAAAAGGCGAATGGAGCTTAAAGCAGATATTAATCATATTAAAGTGTATGACGATTTTGCCCATCACCCAACCGCGATTCAAACAACACTTGCGGGGCTGCGTGCTAAAGTGGGGGATGAAAAAATTATTGCGATTTTAGAGCCGCGCTCTAACACCATGAAAATGGGAGTGCATCAATTTACACTTCTCGATTCACTTCGCGATGCAGACGACGTGCTGTTATTTGAGCCAGAAAATTTAAACTGGTCACTTAAAGAGCAAGCTGACAAAGCGGGTATGCAATGCTTTGATTCTACAACCGCTATTATTGATACAGTACTTGAGAATATTGAGCCAAATCAACATGTTTTAATTATGAGTAATGGTGGTTTTAATGGTCTTCATCTGCAACTTGTTGATGGTTTGGCCGATAAATACAGCGGAGAATAATGTGCAATTTAAAGATACAATTACCTTAGCATTTAGTGGCGCATCAGGCGCACCATATGGATTAAGGCTGTTGGAAGTGTTACTTGAACAACAATTTCAAGTGTATGTGCTTATTTCAAGTGCCGCGCGTGTAGTTTTTGATACCGAGTCTAATATAAAGTTATCAGGGAATGAAGATAAAGCTACCGAGCAGTTAAGTGCATTATTTAACGCCAAGAGCGAACAATTAAAGGTATTTGGCAAAGATAACTGGTTCAGCCCTGTAGCTTCGGGCTCTGCAGCGCCGAAAAAAATGGTAGTATGTCCATGTAGCGCAGGATCTGTGTCTGCGATTGCAGTCGGCGCATCAGATAATTTATTAGAGCGCGCCGCCGATGTGGTGATAAAAGAGCGAGGTCAACTTATTTTAGTGCCACGCGAAACCCCGTTTAGCGAAATTCACTTAGAAAATATGCTTAAATTGTCGCGTTTAGGGGTCACTATCATGCCCGCTGCACCTGGTTTTTATCATCAACCACAAAGCATAGAAGACTTAGTTGATTTTATGGTGGCGCGAATTTTAGATCATTTAAATATTGAACATAATCTCACAAAGCGCTGGGGTTATGGTGAGGGTAAGAAATGAATAAGCAAAATATTGCTTTAAATATTGAAGGCCTTACCAAGGTTTACAAAAATGGGGTTGAGGCAGTAAAAGGCGTTGATTTACAAGTGCATGAAGGTGACTTTTTTGCACTGTTAGGTCCAAATGGAGCGGGTAAATCAACCACTATTGGGGTGATATCTTCTTTGGTAAATAAGACCAAAGGTAAAGTTGAAGTATTTGGTCATGATATTGATACCGACCTTGAAGCGGCGAAAGCCAACTTGGGCTTAGTGCCACAAGAGTTTAACTTCAGTCAGTTTGAAACCCTAAGCCAAATACTCGTTAATCAAGCAGGTTACTACGGTGTACCGCGCGGCGAAGCGCACAAACGTGCTGACAAGTACTTAGCACAACTTGGGCTACTTGAGAAAAAAGATAAGCAAGCGCGTACCCTTTCTGGTGGTATGAAGCGTCGCTTGATGATTGCACGCGCCTTAATGCATGAACCAAAGTTACTTATTTTAGACGAACCAACTGCGGGCGTTGATATAGAGCTGCGCCGCTCAATGTGGGAGTTTTTAAGACAAATCAACGAACAAGGCGTGACCATTATTTTAACCACTCACTACCTTGAAGAAGCCGAACTACTGTGTAAAAACATCGCTATAATTGATACCGGCCGTATAGTTGAAAACACCACCATAAAAGCCTTGTTGGCTAAATTAGACAAAGAAACCTTTGTATTGGATTTAAAACAGCCTACCAATCCGGTGACGCTTGAAGGGTATAATTTTACCATGACTGATGATCACACCATTGAAGTTGAGGTGGCTAAATCACAAGGGCTTAATGCTGTATTTAGCGCGTTAACCGAACAAGGTAATACTGTGCTAAGCATGCGTAATAAAGCAAATCGATTAGAAGAATTATTTGTAGGTTTATTAGAGCAAGGGCGGGGCGAATAAATGTTTAAATATGGCGTAGCCTTAAAAAGTATTTGGATTAAAGAGTGTATTCGCTTTTTGCGTATTTGGGTGCAAACCTTAGTGCCGCCAGCGATTACTATGAGCTTATATTTTGTTATTTTTGGGAACTTAATAGGCTCGCGTATTGGCGATATGGGCGGCTTTAGTTACATGGAGTTTATTGTTCCTGGCCTTATTATGATGTCAGTTATAACAAACTCTTACTCGAATGTGGCTTCGAGCTTTTACTCAACTAAGTTTCAAAAAAGTATTGAAGAGTTATTGGTTGCACCTGTGCCTAATTACATCATTGTGTTGGGTTATATGGGCGGAGGCATGACCCGAGGCATTATGGTGGGCTTTATTGTAACGTGCGTTTCTTTATTTTTTGTAGATATACAAATACATAATATTTTTGTGATTATAGCCACTGTTATTCTTACCTCGGCGGTGTTTGCCTTGGGCGGGTTAATCAACGCTATTTATGCAAACAGCTTTGATGACATAAGTATTATTCCGACCTTTATTTTAACGCCTCTAACTTATTTAGGCGGAGTGTTTTACTCAATCACTTTACTGCCTGATTTTTGGCAAATGGTATCGCAAATAAACCCGATCATTTATATGGTTAACGCATTCAGATACGGATTTTTAGGTGTTTCTGATGTTGATTTAACGGTTGCGATTGCGGTGTTGTTGGTGTTTATCAGCGTATTATTTACTTTAGCACTTACGCTAATTAAAAAAGGTGTGGGGCTAAGACACTAATGAGCGATGCAAATTCACGTAGTATTGTATCTAATCAAGCGGGACTTCATGAAAAGCTTGATGAAATAGTTAATAAACACTTACAAGCCGAGTTTAAAAAGCCAATTGCAGCGCATACTCAAACCGCATTTGATGAAGTTAATGCTAAGGTGCAAGCCTTTGATGGACCGCTTATTCTAGACTCCTGTTGTGGCGTTGGCGAAAGCACTGCTAATTTAGCGAAACGTCATCCTGATGCGTTAGTTGTGGGTATTGATAAGTCATCTCACCGACTTGATAAGCATGATGTTGAGTATAAACAAACTGAGAGTGGTCAATACATTTTGGTGCAAGCTGACTTAAATGATTTTTGGCGTTTAGCTGTCGCTGCTAATTGGCAGCCTACTCATCATTATTTGCTATACCCAAACCCGTGGCCTAAGTCTAAGCACATTCAACGGCGCTGGCATGGGGCGGCTATCTTCCCCTTTATTGTAAAACTAGGTGGTTTGCTTGAAGTGCGCAGTAACTGGGATATCTATGTTAAAGAGTTTGCCAGAGCGCTCGAATTAACAGGGCATCCATGTGAAACTGTATTGTTTGAATCAGACGAAGCAATTACCCCTTTTGAGCGTAAGTACTGGGCCAGTGGTCAGCAAAGCCACCGACTAGCCATTAATCTTAATAACTAATTCATTGCTTTTTTAAAGTCAGTAACATGTGGCGTTGATTTGCCAAGGTAGCTACCTTGCATCAGCGTCACATTTAGCTGGCTGAGCAACTCTGCAACTGTATTACTTTCTACCGCTTCAATAACCAATTCAAGTTCAAGCTGCTGAGCTATATCAGCGATATAGGTTATAAATAGCGACGTATTTGCATCATTTAACAGCTGCTTTGTGATTGCACCATCGAGTTTAATACCATCAACCTCCACTTTTAACGTATTGAGGGTATTAATAAATTCATTACCCCAGCAGTGCATCACCACCTTTGCTCCCTTACTTTTTACCATTGCGATAAATGACTTTATTTCGTAGTAATGTGAAATAACCTGCGACTCTAAAATTGAAATAGTGATATTTTCAGGATTAGGATAGCGATGAAGTTCATAGGCAATATGATCATAAATAGTGGGATCAGCAATGTTTTCAGCGCACACTGTTAGCTCCCAACAAATTGCCGATTTACGAAAACGTGAAACACATTGAGTAAATAGGGTATGGGTTAACATGCCATTCATACGCAGTCTATCTAGTGCATTTGCAAAGGTATCAGGGGTTAAAATCTCCCCTTGTGAAGTGACTATTCTCGGTGAGCAATCATACCTAATAACTTCATCGGTATGAGTATTTATAACCGGCTGGAAGTAAGGAACAACACGATGAGCATCAAATGCTTCACGAATTTCTTTTGCTATTTCAACATTATATAAATATAGAGATTTAGCGTCGTTAATTGCCTCACAGTAGTTAACTATGCTCTGATCGCTCTGCTTAGATTGCAGTAACGCAATATGAGCATTCTTAAGCAGTAATGACTTATTGCCTCTAGCTACACCAGCGTTAAGGGTAATATAAATAAAAGGCTGATTTAAAAACGGTATATTTTTATCATGTGACTGGATGATGCTATATAGCTCATCAAAGGGAGTTTCTTTATCAGTCAAAATAGCGAGTTTATTAGTTGCAATACGATAAATACGTGCGTGCAAACGGGCTTGCTGCTTAAAGTGAGTGAGCAGCTTTTTCATCACTTCATCGGCTGTTTTTGTGCCAAAAAAACGGCTGATATTATCAATTTCGTTCACTAAAATAATCGCAATTTGTAAATGATGTTCATTGCTTTTTTTTAGCCGTTTTTCTAAGGCAATATGATTTTCAAATCCGCTTGCATGGTCGCTCATTAATGAACGACGTACTCCATAGTAATAAAGAATATAAACTATTAATAAAATAATAATTACGCAGCAAAAATGAAACATAGATTGATATAAGTCTGTTTTTAACGCATTGCTAATTTTATCAACGCTAATATCTGCAGCTGTAATATAGGTTCTGCCATTTTTTGCCAGATGAGGAATATATACTGTTTTAGAATGGCCGCGATGCGCTGTTGAGGTTTCAAAAATAGGGGCCGTTGATAAAAATGCAGCCATAGTTATTGGCGTGGCTTCGGGATAAAGATCTAAAAACTGAGTAACTTTACCGTTATTTTGATCATCTTGAGTGTAGCTAGAGGCAGTAAAATAAACATTCTCATCAATCAGTACCATTGAATATAAATAATCTATATTTAAATCATTGGCCAATGCCGAAAGCTGGTCGGCTTTATTTTGATAGCTTGAAAAGCTAATTTCTTGCGCTACTTTATCGTGATAATCACTACCTAAAATGTACTTTACGCTGGTGGCTGCATTTAATAAACGATTATCAATGCTGCGTATCACATCATTATTGATGGCAGTGTAGGTGTAGTAACTGTAGATTATTAAGCTGACTAAAAAAAAGACGGTACCGAGCGCCAACCGAGTTAATTTTAGATTTCCTTTTAGCATGTAACATCCTTATTTTTTGTTAGATTTATTATACTTAAAAATTATAAATGCCCAATATTTTAATTACCCTTTGTACTAAATATAAAAAATAGTGAAATGTTATCTATTTTGTATTGTCTTTTATGGCTTAAAACGAGACATTTTTGTCATATTGCAGTAAAGTTAGCGCAATTTTTTAGAAATGCCGTTGCTTAAAAACACCTTAAATTAGCGTGTTTTACAAACTAACAGGTGTTTTAGTCACACACTAGGTATGAAGATGGATCAAAAGCGTTGTGCCGTCGCCTCTAAAGAAAGCCTCAAACGGATATTTACCGTTCCAGAGGCCCCTGACTCAACTTTGAGCAAAATAGAGCTTGAAATTTCGAGTAATTTAGCAGGTTTCTTAAACGAAAATATCGCGGCAATTGAAAAACCATTACATGAAATAGAAAAAGATTTTCAATCGGCGGCTATCCCTGAAGAGCCAACGTTTGTGTCTTGCTATGCCCAAGATATTATGGAACAGCTGGTTGCTCATTCTGTACATACCGCAGCGCCAAGCTTTATTGGTCACATGACATCTGCTCTGCCACATTTTTTACTGCCGCTTTCTAAATTAATGGTTGGGCTAAATCAAAACCTTGTAAAAATAGAAACCTCAAAAGCGTTTACCCCATTAGAGCGTCAAGTTTTAGGAATGATGCATCATCTAGCTTATGGACAAAATGATGGCTTTTATTCTAAATGGATGCACAGTGCAAAAACCTCTTTAGGAGCATTTTGCTCTGGTGGCACAGTAGCTAACATTACAGCACTTTGGATTGCCCGCAACCGCTTATTAAAAGCAGATGGCAACTTTAAAGGCATTGCTGCACAAGGTTTAGTGGCGGGAATGCTTCATTATGGTTACAAAGGACTGGCGGTTTTAATCTCTGAGCGAGGTCATTACTCGTTGGGCAAATCGGTAGATTTACTAGGTATTGGCCGTGAGAATTTAATTGGTATTAAAACATCGGCTGATAATAAAGTTGATGTAGATTCTATGCGAGAAAAAGCGCTAGAGCTTGAAGCGCAAGGCATTAAAGTGATGGCAATTATTGGTGTAGCCGGAACGACTGAAACTGGTAATATCGATCCACTTGAAGACATGGCTAATTTAGCACAAGAAATTAATTGCCATTTTCATGTTGATGCGGCGTGGGGCGGAGCTACTTTACTGTCTAATACCCATAGGCACCTTTTAAAAGGTATTGAGCATGCAGATTCAATCACCATTGATGCGCATAAACAAATGTATGTACCGATGGGAGCAGGTTTGGTGCTGTTTAAAGACCCTGCTGCAACTGATGCCATAGAGCATCATGCTGAATATATTTTACGTAAAGGCTCTAAAGATTTAGGCAGCCATACCCTTGAGGGGAGCCGCCCTGGTATGGCGATGTTAGTGCATGCTTGCTTACGTGTTATTGGTCGTAAAGGCTACGAAATGCTTATCGATCGCAGTATTAAAAAAGCCCGTTACTTTGCTGATTTGATAAAAGCAGATGAAGACTTTGAATTAATATCAGAACCTGAGCTATGTTTGCTAACTTATCGTTATGTCCCTAAGCAAATTAAAAATGCGATAGCACAGGCCAACGCACAAACCCGTTTAGATATTTTTGCCGCGCTTAATCGTTTTACTGCAAGCATGCAAAAACGTCAACGTGAATCAGGTCGCTCGTTTGTATCGCGTACACGTTTAACGCCAGTTCAATATGATAACCAACCAACCGTGGTATTTAGAGTGGTGCTTGCGAATCCGCTTACATCAGGTGCAATATTAAAAGAGATATTAGATGAGCAGAAAGAACTAGCTCAAACCGACCCTGTATTTAAAAAGTATTTACGAAAATATATGTAACTAACCTGAACTCTGGTTAAGAGATTTACTAACATATTGAATCAAAGATGATATTTATGTTTATTTTCTCTAGCCAGAGATTTTCAGTGAAAACAAGGCGAACTTACGCGTCAATAGCTAGCCTATTGCAAGTAAATTCAACGCAGTTAGCGCTAAAAATAGCTGCTTGAGATAGATATATTACTCAGAGTTCAGGTTAAATATAAATGCTATAAAAAAGACGCTTAATAGCGTCTTTTTTGTTACTGATTAAAAGCAACTCGCCTTTATGAGGTTGCTGATAATTTGTTGCGAAGGCTTTATTTTTTCCATCGCTAAATATTCATCGGGCTGATGCGCTTGGTTAATTGAACCCGGTCCCATGACGATGGTTTCACAACCCAGTTGTTGTATAAATGGTGCCTCAGTACAGTAATTAACAGCCACTGCTTTTTGCCCTGCTATATTTTCGGCAAGTTTAACTAACGCGCTGTCTGTGCTTCCTGTAAATGCTGGAATTGGCTCATGTAAATCAATCACACTGACCGAATTAGGGTATTGCTGATTTATATCGTAGGTTGCATCAAGCAGCAATGCTTGCAGCTCTTGTACACTTAAGCCAGGAAGAGGGCGCATATCAATGTGCATTTCACAGCAACCGCAAATCCGATTCGCATTATCGCCCCCATGAATATTGCCTAAATTGAGCGTTGGGTAAGGAATTTCAAAGTGATTTATTGAATATTTATTCTTAAGTTGTTCTTTTAAGATTAGCAATTTTGTAATCACTTTATGCATCACTTCGATGGCGTTAAGACCCCGTTCGGGATCTGAGCTATGTCCTGAACGGCCGACAACTCTTATTGCTGTACTCATATGACCTTTATGAGTAAATACCGGCGTCATATCAGTAGGTTCACCAATAATACAGCGACTTGGCTTTAAATTTGGGTGCTTACAGATTTGTTGTGCGCCAGCCATAGTGGTTTCTTCGTCTGCGGTGGCTAATATTAAAATTGGTTGTGTTTGTTGCTTTTCATCAAGCTCACTAATAGCCTGCAGTACAAAAGCAAAAAAACCTTTCATATCAATGCTACCTAAGCCATATAGTTTATTATCTCGCTCAGTTAATTTAAATGGGTTGTGATTCCAACGACTATCATCAAATGGCACCGTATCAGTGTGACCTGCCAGCATTAAACCGCCGTCACCTTGACCGCGTTTTGCTAATAAGTTGTAGCGGCCTTTGTTGCCTTTTAATTCTATTATTTCACAGGTAAAACCTAAGCTTTGACACCATTGCGCTAGCAATTCAATGACACTCTTATTACTCATGCATAAATGATCTTCAATGGCACTAATAGAGGGGGCAGCAATCAATTGCTGGTACATCGAAATAAATGACGGCAGAGACATAAAAAATTCCAAAATAAGTATTCATTTTAATTGCATAACAATATAAAAGTATTTATGATGAATATCAATTCACTTTTTAAGCATAAATATATTAAAGTTACGCCATGAAAATAATACGACGATAGTTATCACTCATAAATTTAATCTGTTTGGCTGGGTTATACCCTAGTGTAAACAAACAACATGGAATGTGGTCACTAATTTTAGATAAAGAGTAAATAATGAACGTAGTAATTATAGGTGCCAGCGGTTACAGCGGCGCAGAACTGGCTAGCTTAGTAGCAAAACATCCAACTCTTTCGCTAACTGGCTGTTATGTATCAGCGCAAAGTTTAGATAAACATAAATTGCTTAGTGAATTGTATCCTGAGCATTTAGGATTACTTGATTTACCTCTGCAGCCACTAAATGAACATGCACTTGCTGATATCACTCATTCAGCAGATTACGTTTGTCTGTGCACCGATCATAAAGTAAGTGTGGATTTAGCGCCTCAGTTTTTAGCGATGGGCAAAAAGGTATTTGACCTTTCCGGTGGCTATCGTCTTGCAAGTAATGATGATTACGTTACTTATTATGGTTTTGAACACCAACACCCAGAACTACTTAATCAAGCGGCTTATGGTCTTGCTGAATGGAATAGTAAAGCCATTACTGATGCTCAGTTAATTGCTGTTGCTGGCTGCTATCCAACGGCTGCATTAAATGCATTAAAGCCTCTTCAGCAAGCGTGTTTGTTGAGTGATGAAAAAATTATTATTAATGCAGTTTCTGGCGTAACGGGCGCAGGGCGTAAAGCCAGCCTAGGGACTCATTTTTGTGAGGTATCACTTGCACCCTATGGTTTGTTTAATCACCGTCACGGGCCTGAAATACAACAGCACCTAGGTCATGAGGTGTTATTTACTCCTCATTTAGGTAATTTTCCGCGCGGTATTTTAGAAACTATTTATGTGCAATTAAAGCCGGGTGTGACCAGTGAGCAAGTAGCTAAAGCTTATCAAGTATTGGCTGATGAGCCATTAATTCGTTTGCTTGGCAGCAAAATCCCTTCGATTAAAGGGGTGGCCAAACAACCTTATGTAGATATTGCGTGGCAGCAGCAAGGCTCACAGTTAATAGTAATGGCAGCAATTGACAACTTATTAAAAGGGGCAGCTGGTCAGGCTTTGCAATGTATTAATTTATCAATGGGGCTTCCCCACACTACAGGTCTAATAGGAGCGTTTAGATGAGCAGTAAAACGTGGGTTATTAAACTCGGTGGTGCAGTACTCAATACTGAAAATGCCGCTAAAGCATTATTTGAAATACTCAACGAGCAAGATGATGCTCAGTTTGTGATTGTGCATGGTGGTGGCTCATTAGTTGATAGCTGGTTAAAAGAGGCTGGTTTTGCCAGTGCTAAACACCAAGGTTTACGTATTAGCCCTAAAGAACAGATGCCTTATATTGTTGGAGCCCTTGCGGGTGCGGCAAACAAACAACTCATGGCGCAAGCAATTAGTGTTGGTCATAAGCCGGTGGGGTTAAGTTTATATGAAGCAGGGATCACCGCCTCGCAAAAATTAAAAGCATTGGGTCAAGTAGGTCAATGTCACAACAATGCTGATTCTATTATTGATGATTTACTCAGTGTTGGCCGGTTACCAATCATCAGCTCTATCGGCTTTGATGAACAGGGCTTGTTATACAACGTTAATGCAGATGAAGCAGCCGCCGCAATGGCAAATAATTTAAATGCAGAACTTATTTTTATGACGGACGTAGAGGCGGTACTTGATGCCAATAAGCAGCCTTTACATCAACTTGACACAAAACACATTGATACTTTAATTGCAGAGGGAGTAATTGTGGGCGGGATGGAGGTCAAAGTTAAGACCAGTCTTCACGCTGCCCAACATTTACGACGCGGTGTGTACATTTCCAGCTGGCAAAAGCCAGAAAACTTAACTGCTTTGCTGCAAGGCGAGCATGTCGGAACTAAAGTAACACCATAGGTTGAACATGTTTAAAGATTTTTTAACGGGTCTAGAATTAGACCAACAAGGCGCACTAAATTTATTAAAGTTAGCGCAAGATATTAAAGAAAGCCCGAGTAAATATAGCCAAGTATTAGCTGGTAAGTCAGTGGTTACTTTGTTTGAAAAGCAAAGTTTACGTACTCGCCTTTCATTTGATATTGGTATAAACCGTTTAGGGGGCCATGCGGTTTACCTTGACCAACAAAATGGTGCAATGGGCGCCCGCGAATCAATAAAAGATTTTGCCTTAAATATTTCGACTTGGGCAGACGGGATTGTTGCGCGGGTTAATCAGCACAGTACGTTAACGACACTCGGTGAGTATTCATCCGTTCCTGTGATTAACAGTTTGTGTGATTTATATCACCCATGCCAAGCATTAGCTGATTTTTTAACGCTACAAGAAGTACATGGTGATGTTAGCCAGTTAAAGCTTGCCTACCTAGGTGAGGGCAATAATGTAACACACTCATTAATGCTATTAGCCGCTACTTTAGGAACAGACTTTGTCGCTGTAACACCAAAAGGCAGCTCACCTGATTCGCAAGTACTTAAAAAAGCAGAGCAAATAGCAGCGATGAATGGCGCTTCTGTAATGGTAAGTGACAGGGTTGAGGCTGCAGTAGGCGCTAATGTTGTTTACGCCGATACCTGGGTATCAATGGGGGATACAACTCCTCTTGAGCAAGTAAAAGAAAAATACATGCCTTATCAATTAAACCAGGCATTGTTAGAAAAAACCGGTGCAACTACGGTATTACATTGCCAACCGGCACACCGTGAGTTTGAAATTACTTCTGAGGTAATGGATGGCCCTGCATCAAAAATTATACAGCAAGCAGAAAACCGCATGCATGCGCAAAATGCGCTATTAGTTACATTGTTAAATCCAAATTTTGTTAAGGAACACCTATGAGTTCAATTAAAAAAGTCGTTTTAGCCTATTCAGGTGGTCTTGATACATCGGCTATCGTGCCATGGTTAAAAGAGAACTACGGCTGTGAAGTTATTGCCTTTGTTGCCGATGTTGGCCAAGGCGCTGAAGAACTTGAAGGCGTAGAAGCTAAAGCTATAGCGTCTGGTGCATCTGAGTGTTACGTGGTTGATTTAAAAGATGAGATGGTAAGCGATTATATTTACCCAACGCTTAAAACGGGTTCTATATACGAAGGAACTTATTTACTTGGTACCTCTATGGCGCGTCCAATTATTGCTAAAGCGCAAGTAGAAGTTGCGCGTAAAGTAGGTGCCGATGCACTTTCTCACGGCTGTACAGGCAAAGGTAACGACCAAGTACGTTTTGAGTCATGTTTTGCCGCACTCGCACCTGATTTAAAAGTGATTGCGCCATGGCGTGAGTGGGATTTATCAAGCCGTGAATCACTATTAGATTATTTAGCTGAGCGTGATATTCCATGTTCTGCGTCAGCAACAAAAATTTATAGTCGTGATGCGAACGCATGGCATATTTCACACGAAGGCGGCGAGCTTGAAGACCCATGGTGTGAGCCAAGCGAACAAGTATGGACCTGGACTAACTCACCAGAGCAAGCGCCTGATAAAGCCGAACATGTCACTTTATCGGTTGTTGAAGGTGAAGTAGTTGCCGTAAATGGCGAAGAGCTTAAACCTTATGATTGTTTAGTTAAATTAAACGATATTGCATCACCTCATGGTGTGGGTCGTGTCGATATTGTAGAAAACCGTTTAGTGGGCATGAAATCACGTGGTTGTTATGAAACGCCAGGCGGTACTGTGATCATGGCGGCGCTGCAAGCTATTGATGAGTTAGTACTTGATAAAGCGAGCCGTAAATGGAAAGAAGTACTCGGTGGTGAATTTTCACACTTAGTCTACGACGGTCGTTGGTTTACGCCGCTAAAAGATTCTATTTTAGCCGGTGCAGAAGCGCTGTCTACACTAGCAACGGGCGAAGTGGTACTGAAGCTTTATAAAGGCCAAGTCACTGCGGTTCAGAAAAAATCACCTAACAGTTTATATAGCGAAGATTTTGCTACCTTTGGTGAAGACGATGTTTATGACCAGTCGCATGCAGAAGGCTTTATTCGTTTATTCTCGCTATCAAGCAGAATCTCAGCATTAGCTAAAAAGTAATTTTTTATGCCCCTTGGAATTAAGGGGCTATTATCGGGTTTGGAGAAATTTCATGGCATTATGGGGCGGACGTTTTTCTACGGGTCCAGATGAAGCGTTTAAACAGTTTAACGATTCACTTCCCTTCGATTATCAATTAGCAGAGCAAGATATTATTGGCTCTGTTGCATGGGCTGGTGCACTTGAACAAGTAAGCGTGTTATCTAGTGATGAGCACAAAAAGCTGGTATCGGCACTTTATGAGTTACTTGAAGAGGTAAAAGCAGACCCAACGGCTGTAGCTACCTCAGGTGCAGAGGATATTCACTCGCATGTTGAAGCTGCACTAATTGAAAAAGTAGGTGATTTAGCTAAAAAGTTACACACAGGCCGAAGCCGTAACGACCAAGTTGCTACCGACTTTAGACTCTGGTGCCGCGATACCGCCGATCATATTTTAAAAGCGATTACGCAACTTAAAGCAGAGTTTATTGGCTTAGCTGAACGTGAACTTGGCACAATATTACCAGGTTATACCCACTTACAGCGTGCACAACCGGTGTTATTTAGCCATTGGTGTATGGCTTATGTAGAAATGCTTGAGCGTGATGAAAGTCGATTACAAGATGCCCAAGCACGAATGAATTATTGCCCACTCGGCAGTGGCGCTCTTGCAGGCACTGCATACCCGATTGACCGCCATGCACTTGCACAAGGGCTAGGATTTACTGGCGCGACTAAGAATAGTTTAGATGGCGTATCTGATCGTGACTTTGTGGTTGAGCTATTAAGCTGCGCGTCTATTTCTATGATCCACTTATCGCGGATGTCTGAAGACCTAATTTTTTATAACTCAGGCGAAGCTGGCTTTATTGAACTGGCCGATAATGTGACCTCGGGTTCATCTTTAATGCCACAGAAAAAAAACCCAGATGCATTAGAGCTAATTCGTGGTAAAACTGGCCGGGTGTTTGGTGCGTTTAGCGCAATGATGATGACTCTAAAAGCACTACCGCTTGCCTACAATAAAGACATGCAAGAAGACAAAGAAGGCATTTTTGATGCCATGCCAACATGGCTTGCGTGTATTCATATGGCACAAGCGTGTATTAAAGGTATAAAAGTGAAAGCAGATAAAACCCTTGCAGCGGCAAAAGGTGGCCACGCGAATGCAACCGAACTTGCTGATTATTTAGTGGCTAAAGGAGTGCCGTTCAGAGAAGGGCATCATATTGTTGGGGTGTTGGTGCAATTAGCTATTAGTGAAGGTAAAACGTTAGAGGAGCTTTCACTAGAGCAGTATAAATCAGTAAATCCAGTGTTTGAAGATGACGTGTATCCGGTACTTGAAATTGATGCCTGTATTAAGGCACGCCAAGCGCTTGGCGGTACATCATTAGAGCAAGTAAGCAAAGCGGTGAAAGACGCGAAAAAAAAACAGCAAATAACGGTTCGTGATGCCAACTTAGATGACGTAGAAGCAATTGCTAAACTCGTACAGCACTGGGCAACAGTAGGCGAAAATTTACCGCGAGCTAAAAGTGATATGGTGCACTCAATTAATGAGTTTGCCGTAACTGAGATAAACGGTCAGGTATCGGGTTGTGCTTCACTTTATATTTACGACACAGGATTAGCTGAAATACGTTCATTAGGCATTGATCCTAAAAGCGCAGTAACGGGGCAGGGACGAGAACTGGTTGAACACTTATTAGTGAAAGCCAAAAAATTGGCACTCAATCGTGTCATCGTTCTGACTCGTGTACCTGACTTTTTCGAAAATCAGCGGTTTAGTTTCTGTGATAAAGAGAGCCTACCTGAAAAAGTAATGAAAGATTGCGAGCTATGTTTACGCAAAGAAAACTGTGATGAAGTCGCAATGGAATATATGTTAAAGCTAAGTAATAGCATGGAGATCCCATGCAAAAACGTGGCTTGAGCAATCCCTAGGATAAAAAACGCACGGTGACCCCGATGCGTTTTTTTTTGAGTAAAATAAAATAATTTTTAAATTAACATACTATTAATTTAAAGTTGGCATATCGTTTGCTTTTATTATTCTGAAGCGAGTTGTTGAGTCAATTAACCAACATAGATTAAACGCGACTGCAGTTATTTACTAACTGCTGCAGGTGGTGTGATTTAAATTTGCGCCAATAATAAAATTTAATACTCAAGAGGATTAATCACATGCAAATTTCAGCGAACAGCCAAGTACAAATGCAAGCATACAATAAAACGCAACAATTAAAGCCTGCAATGGAACAAACTGCTAGCCCTAAAACCCTACAATCTGATACAGTTAGTATATCTCAAGAGGCGATGGCTGCTGCTGGCGGTAGTGCTGATCTCCAGCGTGGTAATACGATTCTTTTACCTCGTCCAAAGTGATAGAAAGGTAGTAAATGTTTTTAGCTGAGTTTTTTGGTCTGTTTTCTTTGTCAGCCCTAGTGACATGGGGCTTTTTAATGGCGTTTTTTTTTAACCTCTTTGTCTACAGCTTAGATGTTAAGAGGAGAACGACTTTATTACTCAGCTCATTAGTTATGGTAGTATCCTATTCCGTGACTGATTACTTATTTACATGGATTTCCTATTACAATACTACTTATTTTGATTGGGCAATACATGATTTAATAACCATAATTTGCCTAATTTTCGTTTACAAATTAAGTAAAACTACGACTCCTTCATTATTATATTTACTAATAGGCCTTTCAATTAATTTGATGTTAGCTTTGCTAATGCATTTAGATATTTTTATTAATAAAAATATTGAACCTTGGTTTTTGTGGGATATATACACGTTTGGAGTGACATTTATAGACCTAGTAATGATTGTTGCTCTAATTGTAGACAAAGACTTCTTAGGATTACACAAACTCAAAAATAAAATAGTATCATTATTCCTAAGACCTAAAATTGCAAGGGATTGTAACTAAGTTGTACATCGATTACAGCATGGTTGATTACGTAAGTGCTTTCACTCAATGGGGTTTTTTAATGGCATTTTTATACTCACTTGTTTCGAGTATTAATAAGCCAGACAAGTCGGTAACATACTTAGCCGCTATTATGTTTTCCTCTTACTTTTGTAGTGATTTTTTTCCGATATTAGAAAATGTATACTTAGACTGGATCCTCTTCGATTATATAACCATTTCTATTATTCTCATTTTATTGAATTTCTGTCTAAAAGCTCCCCTCGCTAGCTATTATATTATTTCAGGCTTACTAATAAATAGTCTGCTAACATTTTTCATTTATTATGACTTATTTGTACGTAATAATATTGATGAATGGTGGCTTTGGAGTGTTTACTCTTTAGGAGTAAACTTTATTGATGTATTAATGATTATTTCTTTGGTAATAAATACAAGTATCTTAAAAAAACGACAGGTAAAAAAACAACTTAATTTAGCTATTCGAAATAATGTTTCAAATGAATGACTTCTTGCTCAACCCATATGTATCTCTTTATCTAGGTGCGTTTGTTCAATGGGGCTTTTTAATGGCTTTTTTATACTCATTAGTAACGAGTATAAATACATCAAAAAAAGAGGCTTTATGGCTATCGCTAATCATGTCAATTTCATACTCTTCAAGCTTGTTCATTGATATTCAAAATATTTCTTACACGCAACTATTACTTTTTGACCTAATGACTATTTTGGCTATTTTAGTGGTAAGTAACTTCATAAATAAAAATACTATAACTTCTTATCTATTATTAGGACTGAGCATAAACTCACTGCTATTTTTTGGTATGCATTTAGATGTGCTAGTCTTTAATAACAGCACACCATGGTGGTTCTGGTCATTTTATTCTTTGGGAATTAATCTGATGGATTTTGTGATGATAGCTATTTTCTTTATTAATAAAGACTTTTTGGGTTTAGTGAGGTTTAAGAACTTTTTACTTCAAGCAAGAGCGAAGCTACCTAGCGCAACATAATGAAACGCTAGGCGTTGAGTTTAATGCTTGGTTTCCCCCAGCCTAGATTGCAGGGCTTTCATTACTATGCTATCAACAAACTCACTCACATCTCCGTTATGGCGCGCAACTTCTTTTACCAAGGTTGATGATATAAAGGTATTACGCTCAGCAGGTGTTAAAAATACACTTTCTAAATCAGGGTTTAAACGGCGGTTCATATTCGCGAGTTGAAATTCATAATCAAAATCAGAAACCGCTCTTATACCTCTAATCAATACATTTGCATTATGGTCGCGAGCCAGATCTGCTAGTAGCCCTGAAAAGCCAATGACTTTTACATTATCTAAATGGCTTAAAATCTCATTTGCTAAATCAACGCGTTCTTCTAAAGTAAAACACGGTTTTTTACTTGGGTTATGAGCAATAGCCACAATAACGGTATCGAACATTTTAGCCGCACGCTGAATTAAATCAGTGTGGCCGTTGGTAAGAGGGTCAAATGTGCCTGGGTAGATTGCGGTCACTTTCATAATATTTACTGTGTTATTATTTTTAGCCGTAGTGTAGCAGTGTTTAGTGTGCAAAGCAGCCTTGTAAGTAAATTGTGAAGAACTTCCTGCCTTGATTGTTTTAACGCTGACTATTTGTTTATACTAGGGCCTGTTGACCTTTCAGGATTAAAATTTGTTCTAACTAGGGACGATTTAATCGTGGCGCGAGGTTTGTAACCTAGTGGGCTAAGTAAAAGCCGAGCAACAAAGAGTTAATCGTCCCTAGGACGAACCTTCAGGCAGCGCGTGTTTGGTATTTATGCTGCGTTATCGCCTATTTATGGGGAATAACCACACTACATAGGCTCTGCCTTGCCAAAATACCAAACACACTGCTGCAAATTCAACCTCGAAAGATAAACAGGCCCTAGTGGATTGTTTTAATGCAGCATCGTATTTTCGAAAATTGAGTAATGAGTATATGAATACCAAGGATAAAATAATTCAAACCAGTATTTCATTGTTTAATGAACATGGTGAAAGAGCAATATCAACTAATCATATTGCATCGAGTTTAGGCATGAGTCCGGGTAATCTGTACTACCACTTTAAAAATAAAGAAGACATTATTCGCCACATATTTGCACTTTATCGTGACCATTTAAGTACTCACTTTAAGCCAGTTGATAAAGGCGACGATGCTTTTGAGCATCTTGGCCCTTATTTAGATTCGCTATTTGAATTAATGTGGCGCTATCATTTTTTTTACGACAACCTTGGCGATATTCTTGCTCGCGATAGCCATTTAAAACAGGGTTACATTGATTTTCAGCAGGAATTACTTGAGCAGGTACGTAACATCATTTTGGCCTTGCGGGATAGTGAAATTATTGCCATTGATGAACAAGATGCCATTGAACTTGCTCATACGCTAAAATTAACGGTTAGCTTTTGGACACCCTATATGAAAGCAAGAAGACTAAGTGGTGTGCTGGTTGAGCAAGATATATACCCTGGTATTGTAAAAGTACTGACTTTATTTAAGGCTTACAGTACAGAAAAAAGCGCAAATAAAATTAATCAGTTAAGAGACAAGTACGCACTTTTAGCAAATGCTGCCCCCCAGAATCCTTAAGCCTGTTGAGTTGGTTAGTTCCTAGGCGTTAAATTTTTTGCTATAATCCGCCGCGCCCAATGCCTGGGTGCGCGAATTCCCGCAGTCTAAGAGTTGAACTATGCTTAAATTTATCGTCAAACTTCACCCTGAAATAGCCATCAAAAGCCGTTCAGTCCGTAAACGCTTTACCAAAGTGTTAGAAAATAACATTAAAATTGTATTGCGTCGTGTTGACGAAAAAGTACAAGTACGTAATAACTGGGATAATATTTCAGTTGTTACAAAACTAGATGATGCTCAAACTCGCCTTGATTTTATTGATAGCTTGCAGCGCATTCCTGGCATCGTACAGTTTATTGAAGTGACCGAAACAGACTTTAAAACCCTTGATGACATCTATCAAAAAACCATTGCGTTAGTTGGCCACACTATTATTGGTAAAACCTTTTGTGTACGTGCTAAGCGCATAGGTCAACATGATTTTACTTCAACTGAATTAGAGCGCTACGTTGGTGGCGGGCTTAATCAACATGTTGAAGGAGCCCGAGTAAAGCTAAGCCGCCCTGAGGTAACGATTCGTTTAGAAATTAAAGACGAAAAAGCCTACATAGTGACGCAAACCCATTTAGGAATGGCGGGCTTTCCACTGCCAACACAAGACGATGTATTATCGCTTATGTCTGGTGGATTTGATTCTGGCGTTGCCAGTTATCAGATGATCCGTAAAGGCGCTCGTACACACTTTTTATTCTTTAACTTAGGTGGCGCTGCCCATGAAATTGGGGTTAAGCAAGCGAGCTACTACCTATGGAAGCAATACAGCTCTACGCATAAAGTTAAGTTTATTACCGTTGATTTTGAACCGGTTGTTGCTGAAATTTTAGAAAACGTTGAGAACAGCCAAATGGGTGTTGTGCTTAAACGTATGATGATGCGAGCGGGTAGTGCCGTTGCTGAAAAACTAAATATTCAAGCTTTGGTAACGGGTGAAAGTATAGGTCAGGTGTCTAGCCAAACCTTAGCTAACTTAAGTGTTATTGACCGTGTAACCGAAACGCTGATTTTACGTCCTCTTATTCAACATGATAAGCAAGAGATCATCAATATAGCGCGCCAAATAGGCACTGCAGAAATGGCAGAAACGATGCCTGAATACTGTGGTGTGATCTCTAAAAAGCCGACGGTTAAAGCCAAAATTGAAGTAATTAAAGCAGAAGAAGAGAAGTTTGATTTTGACGTATTAGATACCGTTATTGATAACGCCCGTGTTATGGATGTGCGCGATATTGATGTTGAGGCTAAGCAAGAGCTTAAAGAGGCAGAATCAGTTACAGAGTTACCAGAGGGAGCGGTTGTTGTTGATATTCGCTCACCTGAAGAAGAAGATGCTTCGCCGCTGGAAATTGAAGGTATTGAAGTTATCCACTTACCGTTTTTCCGCTTAGCAACTAAGTTTGGTGATTTACCTAAAGGTAAAGACTATTACTTATATTGCCAAAAAGGAGTAATGAGCCAATTACAAGCGCTTATTCTTCACGAAGAAGGCTTTAACACCGTAAAAGTATATCGTCCTTGATGGCTTAATATATTAGATGCGCGGATTTATTCCGCGCTTTTTTTTGCCAAAATTTCAGCAAGTAAGGCGTCATTATAAGGTGTTGCAATATGGTGCAGTTTTCCTTGCTCACTTATATAGCCACAAATTGCCATGATCTCAGTTTGCCTATTATGCAAAACGTCTTGATGCATAGATGAGTAATTCTCTGCGGTTAAACTCATCACCTTATAGGCGCGCTCGAGGGCATCAATAAGCTTAATATTAAGTTTAAGCGCGGTCGCAGTGTGGCACGCTTCAGTTAATAAATTAATAATTGAGCTATTAAACTGTGGCGCACGCAACTGGCCGTTTTTTATATTGTACAGAGCGGTTAATGGATTTATGGCAATATTAACCAGTAGCTTTTCAAACCGCAGTTGCTCAATATTATTACTGACAATTAATTGCGGAATAGTGTGTAATTGCGCACTAAGCTGTTTAATATTTTGCATAGCTAGTTGACTACAGCCCCCTAATACACTTTGCCCGTTTCCGGTATGCTGCACAATATTAGGGTTTGATTTGAACCCAGCCATGCTAGTGGTTAAAAAGTACAACGACTGCTGCTTTGTTAACTGTGCATTTAATTGTTCAACATTACCCATGCCATTATGACTCAGTACAATATGGGTATTATTACCAAGATAAGGCTTTACTTGGGCATAGGCTTGTTGCACTGCAAACGCTTTAACAGTGAATAAAACAATTTCAAATTCAGGAGCTTGAGCTAATTGCTGTTGTGAGATGAAAGTAGCGTTAATTTTTTCTGAAGGGGCATCACCACGGCTATAAAAGCGAGTGTTAAGGGTGCCTTTTTTAGTAAGAATATTAACAGTGTGATGTTTCGCTAAGAAATAGCTAAATAACAAGCCAATAGCACCATCACCAACAACAAGTATGTTAGCCATAACGCTTCTTTTTACGTAGTGTTAATAGGGCTTTAGCTAAAAAGTAGCTCGCCGCACCAATAAAGTCGGCAACAAAATCGGCCAGTGATGCTTGTCTGTAAGGAAGGCTATCTTGCATAATTTCTATTGCGGCACCATAGCCGGCTAACAGCAATATTTGTGCATATAACGGCAGTTTAAAGGCTTTATCCATTATAATGGCAAGTAAAAAGAAAATACCAAAATGCGCCACTTTATCTACATGCGGAAATAAGTTTGCAGCCCCTTTTACCTCTTTAGCAAATAAGAAGGTAAATGCGACAATACTAATTAAAAAAATAGCTTGGTAAACACGCCTCGTCACAAAAAATCCTAAAATCGTATAAAAAAGAAGCCTCAGTATATCAAACTAAATTAGTATCGCACCTGAACAAGATGCAGAAAAATGTAAAGATTTATCATTTTAACGTTATAATTGCCGCATAAAATTAAGATTAGCTAGTTAGGAGAACATCATGCCTTCATTTGATATTGTATCTGAAGTAGAAATGAACGAAGCACAAAACGCGGTTGATAACGCCAATCGTGAATTAGAAACACGATTTGATTTTAGAGGGGTCGATGCCTCAATTGAATTAAACGATAAAACAATTAAATTAAAAGCTGAAGCAGATGCTCAGGTTATGCAGTTGTTTGATATTTTAGCTGGGAAAGTTTCTAAGCGTGGAATGGACGTTGCGAGCTTAGAACTTCAAGAGATTTCTCGCGCAGGCAAAAATGTTTTTCGTAACGTTGCACTAAAGCAGGGTATCGAAAAAGATATGGCTAAAAAAGTAGTAAAAGCCATTAAAGATTCTAAAGTAAAAGTGCAAGCGGCTATTCAAGGCGAAGAAGTACGCGTAACGGGTAAAAAGCGTGATGACTTACAAGCTGCTATGCAAGTTGTACGCACTGCCGATTTAGGTCAGCCATTTCAGTTTAAAAACTTCCGCGATTAATTTATTGTTTCGAGCTAGGCACTATAGGCGCTTAGTTCAAAGCAACATGTATTTAGCCAAACACGCTATATTGTTTGGCTTTTTTATTTTTGAATCTATGATCTGTCTCTTATACACATCTGACGCCCCGAGCCCTGAGCCCCGAGCCCGAGCCCCGAGCCCGAGCCCCGAGCCCCGAGAGCCCCGAGCCCCGAACCCCGAACCCCAAAAATCAAATTGTAGATGTTTAGACGTCCGTTGACATTTTTAAGTAAACAGATAACAATAGCAGCCTATTTTCAAGGTGCTTGCTAAACACTTCAAAGGTGTGATTTTTTTAGTAGGATAATCGGGAAGTTGGTGCGTTTTCATTGATGAAGTCAATCCCAACACTGCCCCCGCAACGGTAAAGTTATGCTGTATTTTATTATGGTAACTGAGTCCGGAGACCGGCCTTGATGTAATCTTACTTACTAACATCTTTGCGGTGGGCAGAGATAGGGAACATCATGATAAATAAAACTGCATTGGGTGTGGCTATTTCGGCTGCGCTGTCTTTTTCTGCATCTGCAGAACAAACCATTGAAAGAATAACCGTTACTGCAAATAAATTTGAACAATCAATCAATAATGTACTTGCCAGTGTTAATGTTATTGAACGCATAGATATTGAGCAAGGTAATTACCGAGATTTACCCACACTTCTAAGTACTCAGGTAGGCTTTCAAATAAACTCAAATGGCGGCTTTGGTCAAAACGCTGGTGTGTCCTTGCGTGGTACAGGCTCTGGTGATACGTTAATTTTGATTGATGGTGTTCGTACCGGTTCTGCAACGCTTGGCCAAAAAGCATTGAGTAACGTGCCTTTAAATAGTATTGAACGCATTGAAATAATTAAAGGGTCACGTGCCGCTGTCTATGGCTCTGATGCACTTGCTGGTGTTATTAACATTATTACGCGTGAGTCAGATAACCTTTCTGTTAGTGCAACATTTGGTTCAGACGCTTACCAAGATTATCAAATGGCAGGCTCTGTAAAGTCAAGCGATATGAGGAGTGCATTTAATGCAGGTTTTGAAAAAACAGATGGTTTTGATGTATTGCAAGGTGTAGCGCCAGATGAAGATGGTTATGAGAACAAAAACCTCGGTTTTAAAGTAAATTATAATGATGCACAGTACGGTGATTTTAAGTTATTAGGTCAATACAGCGAAGGCTTTGCTGATTACGATAGTCGCTTTAGTCCTGCCGATAGCACGATTGAACGCAATGACTTTGAAAATTATCAATTGTCTGCTGGTTGGAATAAAAACTATAAAAATCAGTCTCACGGTGTTGATATTGCACTTGTAACTGATGACTCAGATAACACTTATGTTAATTTTTCCACTGGTCTGCCAGTCACAAGTACGTTTATAACTCAGCGTACTCAAATTGATTACAATGGCCAATATCGTTTAGATGATACTTTAAATATTAGTGGCGGTATTAACTGGTATAAAGACGATGTGTCGCGCAGCTCTCAAGTATTTATTGAAGATAGTCGTGACGTGCTTGCAGTATTTGTAGGTGCCTATTACGGTACAGATAAGGTGCTTGCTAATCTAACTGTTCGCCAAGATGATGATGAACAGTTTGGTGATGAAACAACGTATACCGCGGCAGCGGGATATCATTTATCGAGTAATGCAACATTCCGTTTAAGCCAGAGCACAGGGTTTAAAGCGCCTACCTTTAACGATTTATATTACCCTGATTTTGGTAACCCTAATTTACAACCAGAAAAGTCCGTTAACCGTGAGCTTGGCTTAAATGTAGACTTTGATATTGCGCAAGTTGATGTCGCTATTTTTAGAAACGACATTGAGGATAAAATTGATTATGATGCAAACTTTGCATTAGCTAATATTGACGAGGCTCGCTTTGAAGGGGTTGAATTTAGTCTTTCTCAGCAGGTTTTTGGTTTTGATAGTCACCTTAATTTTGCATATTTAAGTGCGCAGAACAAAGAAACAGGCGCAGAGTTGCGTAATGTTGCTAAGCGTACATTTAATTGGGAGCTTAAAAAACAGTTTGGTAACTTTGATGCGCGTATCGATATGCAGTATCGCAGCGATCGTCAAGGTGCACAAACCCACTTAGGCTCTTACACACTATGGAATTTAGCGGGTAATTATCAAGTTAATCAAAATATTGAAGTATCGCTTCGCGTAGAAAACCTGTTCGATAAACAGTACAACGCCGTTGATTCACATCTAAGTTCTACAACAGCTCAAGCGTATTACTATAATACACCAGAACGTCGCTTGTTTGCTGGTATAAGCTATGAGTTTTAATTACTGAATTAGCACATATAATAAATGCCCGAATTTAAATCGGGCTTTTTAATGTGTTATTCCGTTAAAAACTCGCTAAATTCGGTTTCAAACTTGTGCAATTTAGGTGCAATTAAAATACTACAGTAGCCTTGTTCTGGGTTTTCATTGTAGTAGTCTTGGTGAAAACTTTCAGCAGGGTAAAAAGTGGTTGCTGGGCTTACCTCGGTTACTATAGGTTCGCTAACATGAGTTTGCAGCTCTGCAATAACGGCCTGTGTTTGCAATTGTTGTTGCTGATCATGGTAATACACAACGCTGCGGTATTGAGTACCTATATCGTTACCTTGGCGATTTAACTGGGTGGCATCATGCAAGGTAAAAAACATTGCGAGTAAGGTTTCAAAGCTTATCACACTAGAATCAAATTCAACCTTAATCACTTCTGCATGCCCGCTATTGCCTGTGCAAATAGCTTTGTAGGTTGGGTTATCAGTGTGCCCGCCCGTGTAACCAGAACAAACACTGAGTACACCTTTAACACGCCTAAATGCCGCATCAATACACCAAAAACAGCCGCCGCCGAGTGTTGCTACCTGTGTGGTCGAACTCATAAGTACTTCCTCAATTATATGGTTATATGCACCAAAATAGCGCCGTAACAGCTAATTACGACGCTCAGAGTGACTTAGATCTCTTTAAGTGGTTTTTCAGCTGCTTGTTTATCTAGCTTTTGCTGTAAAAACTCTGGTGATTGTGTATTTCGCGCTAGTGCGTAATAGGCAGCTGGCACCACAAACAGAGTCAGTATGGTGGCAACCGTTACGCCGGTAAATACCACTACACCAATTACCATTCTACTTTCCGAGCCAGGCCCTGAGGCGAGTACCAAAGGTACCGCGCTCATAACTGTGGTTAGGGAGGTCATTATAATAGGACGTAAACGCTGGGTAGCGGCTTGTAAAATAGCTTCACTAAATTCCAACCCTTTATCACGTAACTGATTGGTAAATTCAAC
The DNA here is from genome assembly GCF_013394165.1 of Pseudoalteromonas sp. Scap06. NCBI lineage: Bacteria > Pseudomonadati > Pseudomonadota > Gammaproteobacteria > Alteromonadales > Pseudoalteromonadaceae > Pseudoalteromonas > Pseudoalteromonas sp. Scap06. Next base: position 879,868 of record NZ_CP041330.1, read on the forward strand.
AATCAGAATACCGTTTTTAGCGCTTAACCCGATGAGCATCACAATACCAATTTGGCTGTATATATTAAGTGTTAAGCCCATACTCCATAGGCCAAACATAGCACCCATTAGCCCAAGTGGAACGGTGAGCATAATAACAAGCGGATGCATAAAGCTTTCAAACTGAGCAGCGAGCACTAAAAAGGTCACGGTCAATGCCAGCACAAACACGTAGGTCATAGCTGAGGCACCTTCATAAAACAATTGTGACTCACCTTTGTAATCAATGGCGCCATCAATGTCATTTTCTTCTGCGGCAACATTGTTTAAAAAGTTTAGTGCTTGTTCTAGCGTATAGCCATCAGCTAAGTTGGCACTTAGAGTAATTGCACGCATACGGTTATAGCGATTTAAACGCGAGGCGGTGGCTTCTTCTTTCAAGCTTATAAGGCTGTCGAGTGGCACCAATTCATTGCTGCGAGATTTAAGGTAAATATTTGAAATATCAGTAGGGTTTGCAAAGTCTTCTTTAGTTCCCTTTAAAATTACATCGTACTCTTCACCGCGGTCAATAAAAGTGGTTACACGGCGTTGGCCAAGCATGGTTTCAAGTGTACGTCCCACATCTGAGACTGATACGCCTAAATCAGCGGCTTTATTTTTATCAATACTGACTAAAAATTGTGGGAAGGTTTCTTTATAATCATGATCAATGCGCACTAACCCAGGGTTTTTCTCTGCACGTTTAATAATTCTATCGCGCCAATCAGCTAGCTGAGCATAATCATTACCTTGTAAAACAAACTCTATCGGTCGCGATGAACCACCACCGCCAATACCACGGCGCATAATTGCAAAAGCACGTACATCGGTGACTTCTTGCATTTTACCGCTTATTTCATCCATGACTTCCCAGGTTGAGCGTTTGCGTTTATCCCAATCCGCCATACCAACAATGGCTACACCACCACTGCCACCCCAACCTGGAACTCGCACTAAAACTCGGCTTAGTTCGCCAGATTCAGAGTAAGGCATTAAGCGTTCTTCTATCTTTGCCATATTAGCGGCATTATTCTCATAGCTAGCCCCTTCAGGGCCATTCATAAGTACAAAAAAGGTACCACGGTCTTCTTTAGGGGTAAGTTCAGACGGTATTTGTAAAAATAATGAATAACTAACAAACCCAGCTAAAACTAAGCTCAGCATTAAGCCCCATTTGCGGGTCATGTTTGACGCTAAAGCGTTACGGTATCCATTTTCTAATTTAGTAAAAAAGCGATCCATTGCTTGGCTAAATTTACTTTCTTTTTCAGAGGCCTTTAAAACCTTTGAACACAATGCCGGAGAGAGTGTTAATGCAGTAATACTGGAGAAGAACACGGCTGCACTCACCGCCATTGCAAATTCTGTAAATAGTGCGCCTATTCGTCCTTCCATAAACACCAATGGTACAAACACAGAGATCAGTACTAGGGTGGTGGCTATAATTGCAAAGCCTACCTCACGGGCGCCGCGATAAGCTGCCAATAAAGGCGGCTCACCAAGTTCTATGCGGCGGTGAATATTCTCTAGCATTACAATGGCATCATCTACCACTAAGCCTATTGCTAATACTAGTGCCAGTAGAGTTAATAAGTTAATTGAATAACCCATTGCTAATAAAAACATAAAACTACCGACTAAGGCGACCGGTACGGTGACCGCAGGAATAAGTGTGGCGCGAATATTACCTAAAAATATAAAGATAATAAGCACTACTAAGCCCATAGAAATTGCTAAAGTTTTATAAACCTCATTAATTGATTCTTTGATAAATACTGAAGAGTCGTAACTGTCTTCGATAGTGGTGCCTTCTGGTAGGTTACGCTTAATCTTTTCCAGTTCACTGCGGGCATTATCAACTACTGTAAGAGTATTTGCTTTGGCTTGTTTAACAATACCCATACCAATCATATTACGGCCATTTCCGCGAAATAAGCTTTCATCATCGGCGGCTTCTAATTTTACGTCAGCCACTTCGCCTAGACGTACTAAATAACCATCTTCGCCTCGCTTAATGACAAGGTTTTGAAAATCACGTTGGTTTTTATAGCTGCGTGCAGTGCGCACAGTAAAATCACGGTCTACCGATTCAATTTCACCCGCCGGAAGCTCTACATTTTCACTGCGTAGTGTTTGCTCTATATCACTAGAGGTAATGCCACGAGCTGCCATCGCTTGGCGGTTAAGCCATACTTTCATGGCATACTTTCGCTCTCCCCCAATACGCACATTTGATACACCATCAACAACGGCTAAACGGTCGACAATAAAACGCTGTGCATAATCAGAAAGTTGCAATGAATCCATGGTTTCACTGTTAAGTACAAACCACGCGATAGGGCTTTCGTCACTATTTGATTTTGATACTTCAGGAGGGCGTACTTGCTCTGGTAGGCTGTCTAATGCCCGTGCAACACGTTCTCGTACATCGTTAGAGGCATCGTCTATATCGCGGTTAATATTAAACTCAATGGTAATGTTTGAGCGGCCATTACGACTCGATGAGTTAATACTTTTAATACCCTCAATCCCCGAAATACGGTTCTCGATAACTTGGGTTATTTTTGTTTCAATAATTTCAGCAGATGCACCGGTATATTCAGTACTAATATTTACAATCGGTGTTTCAATATCTGGATACTCACGCAAAGGCAGCATACTAAAAGCAACTAAGCCAAAAGTGAGTAACAGTAAGTTAATAACAATCGCAAAAACGGGGCGTTTGACGCTAGTATCGGTAATTTTCACGTGTTACCCCTTAACGCTTACTTTGCTACCAGAGCGGATTTTGATTATTCCCTCGGTAACAATCTGCTGGCCGTTCTTTAACCCCTTGTCTATTGCAACCCAGCCATTGTTTCTACTTGCAACATGTACCTCTATGCGATTAGCTATGCCATCTTCAATTTGAAAAACATAATGTTTATCTTGCAGAGGAATAATTGCTTTTTCAGGCACCATTAGCGCTTGATTGCTGCTTAGCTCTAGTGCAGTTTTAAGTAGCATACCAGGGCGAAGTAAACCCGATTTATTAGCAAAACTGGCTGTTACTTCTACACTGCGAGTGATTGAATCAATACGTGAGCTTATATGGGTTACTTTACCGGTGAATGTTTGATCAGGGTAAGCATCGTTTTGAGTGCGAACAGTCATTCCGTTTTTCAGTTGAGCTAAATACTTTTCAGGCACTTTAAAATCAACTTTTATGATACTGATATCATCTAAGGTTGTAATTATCGTGCTGTTACTAATATAAGCGCCTACCGATATTTCGCGTTTACCCAGTAACCCAGAAAAAGGCGCGGTAATAGCCATTTCATTGAGTTTAGTTTTGGCACTTTCAAGTTGAGCTTCGCTGGCATCAACACGGGCTAGCTGTTCTTCAAGTAACGACTTGGCAGTCGCTTGTGAGCGAGAAAGTTCGGTAAGCCTAGCTAATTGGCGTTTTTCTTCTTGTAAATTAATGCTAAGTTCTTTTACTGCAAATTGTTCTTGTTGGTTTTGCAGTTGCACTAATTTTTGTCCTTTGCTGACCAAGTCGCCGTCTTCAAAGTAAATGCTGGTGACATAATCGTTTTGTGCGCTTTTAATGTAAATAGCCTGATTAGCACGGGCACTGCCAATGGCTTCAATCATAATGGCATTTTCTTGCGACTCGACAGTGTGCGCAGAGACTTGTGTTGTCATTGCCGAGTAATCAGCTTGCTCGCCCTGTGATGCGGGCAAATATAAATAAACGCTAAAAATTATTAGTACCGAAATAATAAATGGAAATAGGGCTTTGCCGGATTGTTTAGAGTGCATTGTTTTCATACCTGAAAATAGATTATAAGTATTGTACGAAATCAGGACAAAAAAAGGCGGTTATGTATCTCATTAATTTGTGCGTTAGGCGTAAAAATAACTGATACTTAGTCATTGCGCATATTTAACAGTAATAATAGGAGTTAATTGATGAACTTCAAAACATCATGCAAACGCTGTTTAACACTGAGAAAGTTAGTATTGTGGGCTATTATTATGTTTATATTTTATATGGCGTTTTTTCAGTATGGCTAATATAAAAAAACACACACTTAAATACCGAGCGCAAGGCGCTAAAAATGGGATTGAAATACTGGTCGTAGGTAGCATTGGTTTAATCTTCATCATGCTATTTAATTTATTGCGTCCAGGTGAAATCAGTATTATTGAATTTTTTTTAGTAAGTTTATGTATTGCAGCAATTTTAATTGGATTTTTTAAAACACAAGAACCTTTTTATAGTATTATTTTAACTGAGCAGCAATTAACATATCAGCATAAGTACGGGCAATGGGATTTACACCAAGAAAATCTCCACCATTGCGGTATTCCTAAAGTTGATAACGGTATTGATCATCTTGAGCTGAACGCGATTGGTATTAAGTTAAATGATATAGATACATTTTTAGCTGCTTTAGCACCAAGAATTGCGGGTAAATTACTAATAGAACAGCGGCACTTATTTATGCAAGTTGTTCAAAAAAATTGCAAAAATGGGCATTGCCCATCAGAATGGTTAGTTGAAGATAATAAATTTAGGTCAAAAAAAGGAATTGACTATAATGGGCTTATAGCGATGTTTGCTAATAGGGCTAAGCATCTTCAGCTTTTAACAGGGTATGACTTACTGTTACCTGCCAGTGTAATAGAAAGTGATATTTGGGAATTTTGCGCAAATTTAAATAAATGGAAGCGTGATCCCTCTCAGTTTATCAAGTCGCAGTGTGAATAATAATATAAGCACTCACTGCGGGATTAGGAATAACTATGAGTCAAGACAGATCTTTTATTAAAAGTGGTCGAAACACCATAATTCACAAAGACAGAAAACTAGATTTAGTGATTGTTAATGGTGAGGAACATCCTCGAATTAAAGTAACAGCAAATGGCCTTGAACCATTTAAAGAAGAGCTGCCAAAAAACCGCCGTGATGCAAAAGAGCGCTACTTAGATATGGTTTATATTGCAAGTCCAGATGTATTTAGCGAGGAGAAACAGTTGTTGTTTATTCAATCCTTAGATGGCCGCGAATATAAAGTAGATTACAGTAAAGTTGGCACTAAGTTATTTGTTCGTATTCATCAAGATAGCTATTTATAATTTATAATGGCACTTTTTTTGCTTTACAGTCTTATTAGATAATTTTAAGACACAAAGGTGCTTAGTATGAAAGCAATTTCGTTAATACCACTTATGGCATGCTTGCTTTTGGCTGCATGTGGAGGGGGAGACGGTGCTGATAACAGTGATATTAAAACGTCAGTATTTGCAGGTAACGATCTCCAAGTTGTAGAAAAATCAGAGTTTACTATTTCTGCAAAAGGCTCTCCTGCAGATGGTATTTTTACTTGGCAGCGTGTAAGCGGTCCTATTATAGATGTGTTTCCGCTTGAAGGGGCTGAACAAACCATCACTGCACCGGATGTAAAATCTGATAGTGAATTGGTCTTAAGGGTAAGCTATCAAACGCCAGATGGTAGTTTAGTGAATGACGAGTTGAGTGTTTTCATTTCCTCTAATAATCAGCTTCCTCTTGCTGTTGTTACTCAAGTTGCTCCTGCAAACTTACCCTCAGTTTATAAAGATACTGTAACCCTTAGTGGTTTAACTTCCACAGACCCCGATGAAAATGGCGAAATTAGTAGTTACTTGTGGCAATTATTATCTGGGCCTGATTTAACAATTGATAGCTATACCAATCCAACGCTTAGTTTTCCTCATCCATTATTAGAAAATAACACCAACTTAAAATGGCAACTCACCGTAACGGATGATGAGGGCGGGGTATCTGCATCACAATTTGATATGACTCTCAATAAAACAGCCCAAGTGATTATTGCCGATGCGGGTGCAGACCAAACAGTAGAAGAGTTTGATAAGGTTATTTTAGATGCGACGGCAAGCGAAGCGGCAACTCAGACTTATCAATGTAAGTGGCAACAACTTACCGGAAATACCGAAGCTCTTCTTGAACCGCAGTCATGTACTGCTAGCTTTTTCGCCTCTGATATTGATTTAAATGCAACTCTTAGCTTTGAAGTACAAGTTATGGATTTAAAAGGGCGTACCGACACAGATACTGTATTTATTGATGTAACACCTAAAGCGCTTGGGTTAATAAACGATACTGGGCTGGGTGAGTGTTATAACAATACTCAACGTATTAATTGTAATAATGATGAGTTTCCAGCTCAAGATGCTGATCTTGGGCGTGATAGTTTTGCCAATCGTTTAGGTAAAGTGGGTAAAGGGAATTTGGCTTTTGATTACACCAAACTTAATGAGTTTGCCGATGAGCTTCTTGATGATGCGTCGAACTTTAGCTGTATTCGCGATAATACTACCGGCCTTGTTTGGGAAGTGAAAAGTCCTTATTCCGGTGTGTTACCAAATACCTCACTGCGTGATGGACAAAACCGCTATATTTGGCAAGGGACTGTCAATAGTGGCGATGTAACGGGTAGTGCTAATACTACGTGCCCAAATAATACTGATTGTGGATTGCAAACCTATATAGATGAAGTTAACGCGCTTGATTTTTGTGGTGGCAGTAATTGGCGTTTACCCACTTATTCTGAGCTGTTAGGTTTAATCGACTACGGTAAACAAGGGCAAAATGTATTGATAGATACTGCATTTTTCCCTAATACACCATCGACTAATAGTGTCGGGCATTTACGCTACTGGACTTCACAGACCGCGGTTGATGGTGCCAGTTTATCTCAGGCTTACACTATCGATATGATGGATGGCAACGATTTAGCCTATCCAAAAGATAATACCGCTTACGTGCGCTTAGTTAGAAATCGTTAAGGTGATTATTATGAAATTAATTAAAGTCTCTATGTTATTAGCCTTGGGATTGAGCCAGTCACTTGCAGCGCAGCAGTGTTATGAAGAAGTTGCGACTAGCGATGATACCGACCGATTTGTGATTAATATTGATGGCACTGTGTCAGATACTAAAACAGGGCTGATGTGGCAACGCTGTAATTATGGCCAAGTTTATAATAGCGAAACAACTAGCTGCGATGGTGATACTCAGCCACTAAATTGGCAAGCTTCACTTAAAGGCGCAGTTAATGACAGCACAGCAGATTATAACGACTGGCAAGTACCAAGTATTAAAGAGTTAGCCAGTATAGTAGATCACCGTTGTACCGATCCAAGTATTAATGCGGATATTTTTTTAGCAACGCAGTCGCAAAATTATTGGTCTAACACCTCAGGTATTAGCAATATAAATTCGGCATGGGTTTATCAATTTTCCAGTGGTTTAAATAGCTTACATGCTAAAACAAGTAACGTATATTTACGCCTAGTACGCTATGAGAAGTAGTTAATTAATGTATTAGCGAATCTAAAAATGCGCTTTTATTTAGTTTAGCCTTTTTATTTACACTATTTTAATAATAAAGCCTGGTTGTAGTTGTCACCCAGGCTATTTTTTTGCCATTATAGGCCGTGAATTAACGACCAAGGACTATAAAGGTGTATTTAAGCTATTTTGGTTTACAAGAAAAGCCATTCTCAATTTCGCCTAACCCCCATTACTTATTTTTAAGTGAACGCCACAAAGAAGCATTAGCACACCTTACTTATGGGTTAGGTGAAGACGGTGGTTTTGTGCTGTTAACAGGTGAAGTGGGTACGGGTAAAACCACCATAACGCGTAGTATGTTAGAGCGACTGCCTGAAAATACCCAAGTAGCAATGATCCATAATCCTGCGTTATCAGAACTTGAACTGTTAGCCAGTATTTGCGATGAATTACAAATAACTTACGACGCCAAAAATGCAACCCTGAAAAGTTTAACGGATGTGATTAAAAAGCACCTTGAGTTTAATAATAAAGCGGGGGGGCATACTATTTTGATTATTGATGAAGCACAATTGCTTGCCCCTGATGTGCTAGAACAACTTCGCTTATTAACCAATATTGAAACGGATCATAAAAAGTTATTACAAATAGTATTAGTAGGGCAGCCTGAGTTACAGGTACTTCTAAAGCGAAATGAGTTAAGGCAGCTGGCACAGCGTATTACTGCCAGATATCACTTGTTAGCACTAACACCAGGGCAAACCATTGCTTATATTCAACATCGGCTGCATATTGCAGGTTGTGACAAGAAAATATTTTCAATGGAAGCAATGCAAATGGTGCATCAGCTCACAGGCGGTGTGCCACGATTAATGAATCTGGTGTGTGAACGCGCATTAGTAGGGGCATTTTCGAAACAACAAGAAATTGTTGGCAGTGATATTGTTAAACAAGCGGCGAGTGAATCTTTACCTATCGACTTTATTGTTACAAATAATAAGGTGAGTAAAACAGGTTCGATTTGGCCTTATAGCGCTGCTGCGTTAATGCTTTTTGGTGCAGGAATTGGCCTGTCTTTTATTTTTTAGTTAGGTGATTCATGTCTTATTTATTAGATGCGTTAAAGCAGTCAAAGCACGATACCATGAGCGCTGAGCAATATGACTTGCAAGCGCAACAATTAAAACAACAACGCCAGTTGATGACCTATCGTCGAATTAGTTTTTTACTCGCAGGAAGTTTATTGGCAACGGGTATATTGGCCAGTGGCTTCTTTGTCGGCAAGTGGGCGCAACAAGAAAATGTAACCGTTAAAAATGAGCCTGTTCAAAATGACCTTAGTCAAAAAGAGTCAGGGGTTGTAGAAAAACCAACAACAAATGCAGAGGAAGTACAAAGAACGGTTGCTCAAACAGTAACAACTCCTCAAGCGCCCATTGTAACAGCTGCGCCTAACAATTCTGTGCCGCTGGCAGGGCAGTTGGTTTATGTACAAACCCCAACGGGTGTACAGCAAATGTTGCTGACGCCACAAGGACAATATTTACCTATGAGCGTTAATCAAGCGTCTCAAGGGCAAACGCAAAATTTCTCGACGCAGAATAACGCTTCATCTAGTTTTCAATCACCGAGCAGTCAACCGCAAAGTGTCCCAACTCAATCAGCGAAAAGAACACTTACTGCAGATGAGTTGAGTAAATATAAGGTGTTAGGTAAACCACTTAATCAAAATGTGCCTGCGCAGCCAGAGTCAAATGATGAACTTGATACGGTTCCCGATACGCTGAAAAATGCGTTTGCGCAAGCCGTTAATAGTACAGAAACAACAGCCGACTATGAAGTAACTCAAGGCTCTCGCCTTTCATCACGAGTACAGCCTGTTGAGCTACTTCCTGATGGCTTACAAAGTATGTTACCAAGTATTAAGTATCAGGCGCACATTTATTCTTCAGCTGCGGATAAACGCTGGATAAAGCTCAATGGCAGAGAGCTATATGAAGGGGAGTCTATTGGTGCGTTGAAGCTGTTAGAAATAGCGCCAGATCAGAGCGTACTTGATTTCGATGGTTATGAATTTAGCTTAAAAGCCTTGCAAGATTGGCCACAATAGTGGCCAATTAACTAAAGATAGAGTGCTTATAAAAGCCTTCTAAATCTATATTATATTCATTGGGTTTTATTGCTGATTCAAGCGTGTCCTTCGTTCTTTTATTTGCTAAATCAACGTCTTGAACTTCAGTGTAACGCCCATGTTTTGCATTGAAAAACGTTTTTACTACTGGCTTTAATGGTGTTGCTGGATTGCTTTGAGTAACGAGTCCCACCTTTTGGCTTGAGAGTTTTACCAGTGTGCCCACAGGGTGAATACCAATGCACTGAATAAACTTATTAAGTAGCACCCCATCAAAGCTATCTGGGCAGCCTTGCTTTAAAATTTTAAATGCTCTAATTGGCTCCATGCCTGCTTTATAAACCCGTTCAGCGGTTAATGCATCATAAACATCAACAATAGACGCCATACGAACGTACTGGCTTATTTCATTGCCTTGTTTGCCAAAGGGATAGCCTTTACCATCTAAACGCTCGTGATGCATACCTGCAATATCTACGGCAATCCCCGTTAATCCTGCGTCTTCTAGTATCTCTTTGCTAAAGAGCGCATGATTCTGCATCACTTTGAATTCTTCGTCCGTATAACGACCTGGTTTGTTGAGAATAGCATCAGGGATTTTTATTTTTCCCATATCATGTAAAAGAGCGCCAGTGGCAAGTTCTTCAATAATTGCTTTTTCAATACCGAGATGTTTGGCAAAAATACTCATCAAAATAGACACATTTATCGAGTGCTCTAACAAATAGGCATCTTTTTGGCGCATTTGTGTAATGCACGCTAGAGCATCTTGATTTCTAAATACGGAGTCAATAAACCCACTAGCCAGTTCTTTAAAAGGCGCAACATCAACAGTACGCCCAGACTCTATATCGCCAAAAGCTTTGGTTTGCAGGTTTTTTGCTTCATCGTAAAGCTTTTTAGCTTTACTCATTTCTTGCTCAGCACTGTGGGTAATTAACCAAGGATCGCGCTTTTTGATTTCGTGCTGAGTAGGTAAGGTTGCTTGTGTTTCAGGTGCTTCAGATTCGAGCATTTTATCAGGGTCGATTTCAACCTCTAAAATTCCTGATTTTATTAATTTATCAATTCCACTTTGAGTTTTAACCCAGCCTTGGTTTTTTATTCTAATGCTACCAGTTTGTTTAACAACTTTTTGTACAAACATACCAGGCTTTAGCTGTGAAGTAGGAATGATTTTCAAAGTGAACTCTAATTAACAGTTATTATTTTTTAAATTAACAAATAAATGCGTAGATAGGAATAAAAAAGGCATCAAATAGATGCCTTTATTTAGATTAATGCATTAATTGCTATTCATCATCTTCAACAAGGGTCATCAACGAGGTGTTACCGCCTGATGCCGTCGTGTCTATACTGATTGTTTTTTCAGTAATTAAGCGCTTAATTAGCGTGTCGTAATACTCAGAGCTGATCACTGGTAGTATTGCGCCTTTACGTTGTGCAAGCTGTTGGCTGAAGTAGCCTAAGCGAGAAGAACGTGCAGCAACTACCGCACCGGCTAGGTGAGGATGCGCCAATATCGCTTGTAATTGATTTGGTTTAGCTACTTGGAAAACACCTTCAGCAACGCCAGTCGCAATAAACTTATCTCTAAAAGCAACCGCTTCATCATAAAATATTTCAGATGCTACCGTTATTACCGTGTTACCAGCAGCAAGCGCGGTAATAATCGATAGTGCCCAAAAGTTAAATGAGGTGCTCTTATCTGCGTAACATACTACACAGCCGCGTGCTTCAAGGTGAAGAGTGTTTGACTCACCCGTTGGCCCCGGTAAGGTTGTATATTTGCGCATGTGCTTTTCTAAGCGGTTTAACTGAGCACGTGCATCGGCAAGCGTTAACGCTAAATCGTCTGCAAGATCATCAATAATTTCAACGGTTGCTACTTTCGCTAATAACTGACGCACCGCAGAAACACGATCATTCAGTGGTGTTGCACGCCAAATTTTTTCATCGCGCATAGAGTTAACCATTAGCTTTTCTACTTGCTCATTTGCGCCACTGTAGTGGTGTAAATCAAGCTCGTCTGGCGTTAGGTTAGTCATTTGTACGTTATCTGGTGATGCTTTTTCTTTAATTAAGCGTTGTAGGTAGTTTGGTCCACCGGCTTTAGGGCCAGTACCCGATAGTCCACGGCCACCAAATGGTTGCACGCCAACAATCGCACCAATCATATTACGGTTTACGTAAACATTACCTGCGCGCGACATTTTAGCTAGGTGTTCACAGCGCTCTTCAATACGAGAATGAATACCCATTGTTAAGCCGTAACCGGTGTTGTTAATTTGGTCGACAACACTATCAAGCTCACTCGCTTTAAAGCGGATCACATGTACACATGGGCCAAATACTTCACGCTTTAATACCGATAAGTCTTTGATTTCGTATAAACGTGGTGCAAAGAAAAATGCGCCATTTTCGCTGTTATCAGGAATTTTACACTCGTAGTGAAGTGTTGCATTACCTTTTAGGTATTCAACATGAGCATTAAGTGTTTTCAGCGCTTTTTCATCAATTACAGGGCCTACGTCTGTAGAGAGTAATGATGGGTCGCCAATATGTAACTCAGCAAGTGCGCCTTTGATCATATCGATAATGCCATCAGCAACATCTTCTTGAATAAAGAGCACGCGTAATGCCGAACAACGTTGACCGGCACTTTGGAAACCAGAACTGATAACATCATCAACAACTTGCTCAGGAAGCGCAGTTGAGTCAACAATCATACAGTTTTGACCGCCAGTTTCTGCAATTAAAGGTACTTGAATATCGTTACGTGCAGCTAATGTTTGCGAAATAAGCGTGCCCGTTTCAGTTGAACCTGTAAACATAACAGCTTGAATGCGCTCATCTGGCACAATGGTTTTACCTACTTCGCTACCGCGAGCAATCACAGGCTGTACAACGTGCTCAGGTAAACCAACAGAAAGCATTAATTCAATAGCGCGTAGGGCAATTAAGCTCGTCTGTTCTGCAGGTTTTGCAATTACAGTGTTACCCGTAACGATAGCAGCTGCAACTTGACCTAAGAAAATAGCGAGTGGGAAGTTCCATGGGCTAATACATAAAATCACACCACGAGCTTCAAAGCGCTCATCTTGAGCAAGCTCTTCAGCACGGGCAGCGTAGTAACGACAAAAATCAACCGCTTCGCGTACTTCATCAATACCATCTTGTGCCACTTTACCTGCTTCTTTGATACAGATAGCAACAAGTTCATCATGATGACGCTCTAAAATATCAGCAACGCGACGCAATAAATTAGCGCGCTCTTTTACTGGCGTTTGTGACCATGATTCAAAAGCGGTTTCAGCGTTGGCTAGCAACACTTTCATTTCATCGCTATTTTGTAATTTCACATGGCCAATAATTTCTTTATGGTTTGCTGGGTTTTTAACTGCCAGCGCGCCCTCTGGTACTTGGCTTTCTTCAATTAAGTGCTCTTCAAACCAAGTGTCTAAATTTTCTTTAAACGGGGTTATCACGTTAATATCAGTTAAATCCATACCCTTTGAGTTGGCACGTTCTTCACCGTATAAATCAATTGGCATTTTTATTTGCGTGTTGTACTTATTACGTAATCCTTGCAGTGTTTCAACAGGATCTGGTAATAATGCTTCAACCGGTTGGGTGGTATCTACAATGGCATTTACAAAAGATGAGTTAGCACCATTTTCTAGTAAACGACGAACAAGGTAAGCAAGTAGGTCTTCGTGCTGGCCTACTGGTGCGTATACACGACACTGGATTTTTTCTTCATTAACGATTTGGTCAAATAAAGATTCACCCATACCGTGCAGACGTTGGAATTCAAAACCTTGGTTATCACCTTTCGCTACTTCTAAAATAGTCGCTGCAGTATAGGCGTTGTGTGTTGCAAATTGCGGGTAAAGCACATCTCGTGCTTCAAGCATTTTAATCGCACATGCTTTGTATGACACATCTGTGGTTGCTTTACGGGTAAATACCGGGAAGAAGTCTAAACCATCTTGTTGCGTGGTTTTGATTTCGGTATCCCAGTATGCGCCTTTTACTAAACGCACCATCATTTTACGACCCACACGGGTTGCTAGGTCTGTTAGCCATTCAATAACAAAAATAGCGCGTTTTTGATACGCCTGAACCGCTAAACCAAAACCTTGCCAATCGCCAAGGTCGTCATCGCTAAATACCGCTTCAATAACATCGAGAGAAATATCCAAACGGTCTGCTTCTTCAGCATCAACAGTAAAACCGATGTCGTATTTTTTAGCGGCAAGAGCAAGTTCTTTTAGTTTTGGAACGATTTCTTCCATCACGCGTTCTTTATGAGTAAATTCATAACGCGGATGAATAGCCGATAACTTTACAGAAATGCCCGGGCTTTTAATCGGGCCACGACCATTCGCCGCTTTACCGATAGCATGAATTGCATTCATGTAGCTGTCGAAATAACGCTTAGCGTCTTTCATTGTGCGAGCGCCTTCACCTAGCATATCGTATGAATATACATAGCCTTTTTGCTCTTTTTCAGCCGCGCGCTCAATTGCTTCGTTAATGGTACGACCCATTACGAATTGCTTACCCATTATCTTCATCGCAAAGTTCACAGACTTACGAATAACTGGCTCGCCTAAACGACCAATTGTTTTTTTAAGTATGCCAAACTGCTGCTCTTTCGTTTTGTCGTTATAGTTAACCATTTTACCGGTTACTAGTAATCCCCAAGACGAGGCATTAACGAATAAAGAATCACTACTACCTAAGTGAGAGCTCCAATCGCCATTTGCTAATTTATCACGTATTAATGTTTCTTGAGTTGCTTTATCAGGAACGCGAAGCAATGCTTCGGCTAAACACATTAATACCACACCTTCTTCACTCGATAGTGAAAATTCATTTAATAGCGCATCAACACCGCTTTGACCATCTTGGTCTTTACGAATGTTTAAAACTATTTGGCGAGCTCTTTCCCATGCACGGCTTCGTGCTTTAACACCGACTTCTGCAAGTGGTAAAATGTGATCAATAACCGCATTTTCATCAATACGGTAAAAGTCACGGATCTTCTGTCTGATCGGACAAGTCGTTGTTAAATCGCCATTGAATAACATAAGCAACCCTCAGGAGTGTTAAGACTTAGGATAATTGTTAATTACCGCTAAATGTTGTTGGTGTAAAGCGTGCATTCTAATTAAAATCCAGCAGAATATGCTGGTTAATTTCGCCGTTTTACGATAATTTACAGGGCATATTATTAACTTATCCATATAAAATACTGATATGACTAATCCGAATAGATTACGCCTGCTTGATCGTATCGATATATCAATTTTAGACGTTTTGCAGCGCAATGGTAGAATTTCAAATGTTAACCTCGCAAAGCAGGTGAATTTAAGCCCCAGTCCCTGTTTAGATAGGGTTAAACGTTTAGAGCAAGAGGGCTATATTGAAGGGTATTTCGCTAAATTAAGTGAGGAAAAACTTAATCAAAGCTTATTGGCCCATGTGCAGGTATCATTAGTTACCTCAAATACAGCCGTATTTAAAGTATTTCGTGAACACATTCTTAAAATTAAGCAGGTTGTTGAGTGTGATATGGTAGCGGGTGGTTATGACTATTTATTAAAAATTCGCATTTCCAACATGGACGAATACAGAGAAGTATTAGGTGATTTGGTTGATATTCCGGGAGTGGGCACACACCACACTTACATGGTAATAGAAAAAATCAAACAAGACCCTGGGCTTCGTTTAGATATATAACGCAGGTATTTTTTTAAAGATAAAATATAGCAGGCATAAAAAAAGCATCATATGATGCTTTTTTTATGCCTGCTATATTAAGTTAAGCTTATGCCCAACCTTCATAGCGTTTTCTTCGTGATAACACGATAGTTAAGATAATCCCTAAGAACAAACCTAAAAATGCAATGGCTCCACCGTAAGTAAGTAGCTGGCGTTTTTCTTTAGCGCTGGTTGCTTGTTTTAGTTGTTGTTCTTGAGAAAGCTCACCTTGTAACTGACTAATTTGTGCTAATAGTTGCGCGTTTTGTTCGGTTAACTGTGTGTTTTGCTCTTGCAGCTCAGGTAACTCAACTTGCGCTTGGCGAAGTCTATTTTGCATAGTGCTTATTTCATTATTGAGGGCTTGGTATTGTTGTTTTAAACCCGCTGATTCACTAATGAATTTAGCTTCTACCCAGCCTTCACGATCTTTATCATCTTTAACTTTTATAAAGCCATTTTGTTCATCAGATAATAAAGTGAGTTGTGTACCTGCATCTATTGAACCAAGTAAGCGATAGTCTTTACTGGCACCTGAGCGCATGAAAGTATACAAATTATCGATTATATAAGCTGTTTTAGCATTAGTCGGCGACGTTGATTGAGCTTCCTCTGCTTGGCTCATAAACGGGGCGGCTGTTAAAAGCAGCCATAGTAAACAGTGTTTTAGCATTTATCTACCTTGTTAATCTAGCAGTGTCCGTTGTGAACGTGATTTTTATTTCGCATAAGTATATAGATAGTATGGATTTAATAGTTTAATAGCAAGACAGATATTGTAACCAGAGCATTTTGCTTGCGTGTTTATGACTAAAAAATTTGCAATATAGGGCTGCTTTGTTTATTTTGAGCACTTATTAATTTTAAGGGTAATCCGCAAGCCTAATGGATACTGAGATAGAACTGAAATTTTTGGTATCAGATGACGTCATTCCACTGATCCCCTCACTAATTACTCAATTTGCAAAAACAGTCACAAACAAACCTTCTAAAAGTTTGCAAAATGCTTATTATGATACACCAAGCAGAGAGTTAAGAGCACTCGATATTGGCTTTAGAACGCGTTGTACAGACGAGCGCTGTGAGCAAACAATTAAGCTAGCTGGAGAAGTGGTCGGGGGCTTACATCAGCGCCCAGAATACAATCTTCCAATAGAAACAAACCGACCAAATCTAATGGCGTTTGATTCATCAATTTGGCCTCACGGTATGCAAATTGATGCCATATCACAAAATCTATACCCTATTTTTAGTACTAATTTTATTCGCCGTACGTGGTTAATAGAAACCCCAAATGGTGCCAAAATTGAAGTGGTATTAGATAAAGGTGAAATTGCTGCGTCAGGTAAGGTAGAAATCATCAGCGAGCTTGAAATCGAGCTGGTTGAAGGTAGTCGTGAGGAGCTATTTGCTTTTGCAGATATATTAGTGAGCCAAAACAGCATTCGTTTAGGGCTCTATTCAAAAGCAGCAAGAGGCTATCGCCTTGCGGATGAAACACCGCTACAACCAAGTAAATCAATCGGCTTTGTTAAACTTAATAAGCAAGTCACTCAAGAGCAAGCTCTTATTGAAGCTATGGGGTTTGGAATTCGCTTTGTGCAAAAACACGAGCAATGCTACTTCGATAAGCCGAGCTTAAAAACATTAAAGCGGGTAACCGATGGCATTAGTTTAATTAGACACAACTTTTGGTTGTTTGACGATATTGTTAGTAAAGAAAGTACCGATCACCTCAGAACAGAGCTAAAGTGGTTATTAAGTGAATTAGCATGGGTTGAAAATGCGATTCAGTTAAAAACTTATACCTCTAAGCGCCATGCTTTTTATAAAAAAATAAATAGTGCTCCTGCGTTAACGCAAGTTATAAACGATTTAAAAGAGTTACAGCCGAGCATTGACGATATTTTTTCGCTTTTTCATAGTGCCCGCTACAACCGTTTATTGCTGAGCTTAACAACGTGGCTGATAAATAAGCAGTGGCGTAAAGATTGGAGCCAAGCAGAGCTTCAAAATGCAGAGCAACCTATTGTAGATATTGCTCATCGCTTATTTGATAAAGATTGGAAAAACTTACATCGCTTATTGCCTAAAGAGCAAAGCTTAGCAGGCAATGATTACTTAAACTTCCGCACTCAATTAGAAAATAGTTTACTCAGTGGTAACTGTTTAGGGGCACTGTTTAATAAAGATGAGCGATTAGAATTTAGGCTCCCTTGGCTGGATATTTCTCATGGGATGTATGAGTTAAGCACGCTTGATTATTTAAAACAGCTGTGTGGCGGGCAAGAAGATGCTCAACTGGCAAAAATACAACTATGGTTAGAACAAAAATCTGACTTTTTAGTTAGTGCCATGGAGCAAAGTCGACATGCTTCATTTGATACAGAACCCTATTGGCTTTAATGACTAAGCACTTTTGTGGCCGGACCTTGCTGCAAAAGTGCATGATTCTTTCACTTTTGTGTTTTGCTACCAATGTGTGTTCACAGCCATCTTGGCAACTTTACGAAAGTAAACAAGGGGTAAGTGTTTATTTTCAGCGTTTAACTGACGATACCTTGAAAATGAAAGCTGAAACGGTGGTTAGCAATGTCACCGCAGAGGATTTAGTTGCTTTACTTAGTGATACCGATACAGCCCCTAGCTGGATAGAAAACATTACTAAGGTCACGTTACTCAAAATTTTAAGCCCTTCAGAAAACTTAGTTTACAGTTATATTGATAGCCCGTGGCCTGTTAGCAATAGAGATGTGATTACTTATTCGTGCTATACAAGGGTGAGTTCGTTGCAAACGCAGCTTAGTATTCACGCGCGCCCAGATTTTTTACCTAAAACTAAAGGGGTAATAAGAATAAGCACCTTAGATGCAATGTGGCTGTTAACTCAGCAGGCGAAAAATTTGCACATTAGTTATCAGGTATATGCGTTACCAGGCGGTAAGATACCCACGTGGTTAAATAATCGGATCGCCCTAAAAAGTACCCTTAAGACGCTAATAAATCTTGCTGAAATACTCACTACTAAGCAGTACATAGCAAAGCCAACCGTTATTCGCACCGGTAATTGCACACATACCGAACCGCCGCAGTTATAAGTAAAAAAGTGACCTAAGTGATCACTTTTTTAAGTGGATATAAGCTAATCAGTATTTAGCGGATTCACCGTCTTTGGGTAAAGACTGCATTATAAACTCGCGTAAATCGTTATTAGAACTTTCTAAATCTGCATGACGTAGATACATCATGTGGCCACTGCGGTAGCCTTTAAAGCTTAATCTATCTTGCATTTTACCACTTGGATCTAATTGCCACATGGTGTACTTGGCATCAAAGTAATTGGTTGCACCGTCAAAATAGCCCGCCTGAACCATTACACTTAAATAAGGGTTTTGAGCCATGGCTAAGCGTAAATTTTCACCGGTATTATTTCCGCTTCTGTCCCATGGGTGAACGTTACCAAATAAGTTATATTTGATATCGGTTTTGTAATTAAGCTCTTCACGAAGATAGTAGTTAATTGCAGGGGTAAAAGAGTGCAGCCATGATGTAAGCTCTGCCCAGTAATCTGGAGACTCACCGGCATCGCGTTTATCTATGCCTAAATAGCGCGAATCCAGTCGACCAACCATTTGTCCGCGTTCACGCAACAACTCTTTCCAAAAAAACTGTGTTGGAATATCTAAATTGTTTTGACTAACAAATGTTTCAGATAAACCCGCATATTCAGCCATTTTTTTAATAATACGACGTTTTTCGTCAGGCGCAATAAAGCCGCCTTTTGCAAGCGCAGGGATGAGCTCATTAACAGTAAACTGTTCAACTTCTGGTAATAGCTCGTCTAAATCTTTTGCTTGTAAATCGGCGTTTAATGCTTTGTGGTACCATGCAGTAGCTGCAAAGTAAGGTAGGCGGTTAGCTGATTTTACTGGTCCGTCGCGTTTAATACCGATATCGGTAGGAGAAACGAGTACAACACCGTTAATGTACATCCACTGACTATTTTGCAGCTCATGTGCTAAACCCGATACACGAGTAGTACCATAGCTTTCACCAATTAAAAACTTTGGAGAGCGCCAACGTTCATTTCGAGATACAAAAGTATTAAGCCATTCTGCGAGGTACTTTATATCGGCATTAACGCCAAAAAATAGCTCTTTTTGTTTATCTTTGGGTAAAAGGTTACCGTCTTTATCTTCTACAACACGTGAATAACCTGTATTTACAGGATTTACATAAACGATATCCGCTACATCTAAAACCGAATAAGGGTTATCTTTTACACCATAAGGTTGAATTGGGTAGCCTTCGTCGTCAATTTTTAAAACACGAGGGCCGGTGTAAGCTAAATGCATCCAAACCGATGCTGAGCCTGGGCCACCATTAAATGAAATAAGTAATGGACGCTTTGTTCTGTCATCTACTTTATCGCGGGTGTAGTAAGTGTATTGAAGGGTTGCTATGGCATCTCCCTTGTTATCCCATACCGGTTGTGTGCCTGTTGCTACCGTATAAGAAAATCGTTCGTTATTTATTTTTGCTTTGTGCTGAGTAACTACTTTACTGTCGATATCAATACGGCGTTGATTATCGGCAAACGTTGCACTTGTAAATGTAAGTGCAATTGCGGCAATGGGTAAAAATAGACTTCGACTAAATTTCATAACTAACCCTTTTTATTTTATGTACTGCAGTTATAGCGATATTTGAGTAAAAAACAAAAGTATTGAGACTAGCTGCCGATAATAATCGTTGAGTTTATGTAATTAAGATTAATCTCAACATAGCAAACAGGCGAAATATACTTGATGTGTATGCCATACTGTAAGTTTAAGGCGATTAAAAAATTTAATTATTAATTAAGTTTTTTAAGTTATTGGTCGCTTTAATTGTTTTTAAATGGATGCTTGAGAGTGATTTATTTTTAGGTTTATTACCATAAAGGGTGAACGTAAATGAAAGGGAGTTTATGCAACGGGTTTTAATTGTTGAAGATAATATAAGGGTAAAACAGGTACTCAAACATATTGCTGCTCATTACCTTGATGTGCGGGTTGATTTCGCTCAGTCACTTACTCAATGTAAAAAGTTACTAAATCAAACTAGTTATTCGCTCGCGTTAGTTGATTTATCTGTTGGTGGTCAAATCGATACTGATATAACTCGCTTTACACTGTCGCAAGGTATCCCTACGTTGGTGATGACAACGCAAACAGATGAACATACACGTTTAAAAATGCTGGAATTAGGTATTATCGATTACGTCATTAAAGATAATCGCGACTCTTATCTTTACGCCATAAAATTTGTAGCACAGTTATTGCGTAACCAGGGGCGCAAAGCGCTGGTTGTAGATAATTCCTTATTGAGCAGTAGCTTGGTTAAGCAAATGCTCGAAAAACAATTGTTTGACGTCATTACTGTTGATAATAGTGCGCAAGCTCTTCATATACTTGAGCATGATCAGGCAATCAACTTAGTGATCACTGACCATAACTTATCAGGTATGAATGGTTTTGAATTAATTAGAGCAATTCGAAATATTAAAAGCCGTGAGCAATTGGCCATTATTGGTTTAGCTGATGTATATAGTTATGGCGTTGCTGCACGATTTATTAAATCAGGTGCGAATGACTTTTTAACTAAACCCTTCACCCATGAAGAGTTTCACTTTCGAGTGGTGCAAACTATGGAGTCAATATGGCTAAGTGATGCTCAAAAAACGGCTTTGTCTTTCGATGCGACAGAGTAACTTTAATCTTAAATACATTATCAATGTGTATTTGGGAGTGTAACGGTTAGTTAAAGACGATTATTTGCGTATTTATCGACTCGCACCAATTCTGTATTTTGCTTAAAAAAAGCGCACCTAAATGGTGCGCTTTTTTGTTTTTTATATTATTTAATTTAATAACCCTCTGTTTTTATTTGTAATTTAAAGGTGGCACAAAGGTTGGATTGTATAGAGCAAATACAATAACAAGCTAGTGTCCTAAGGGGGCCTTTGTGAAAATGATCAGTGCAATAATAAAGCCATTCAAACTAGATGATGTGCGTGAAGCACTCGCTGATTTAGGCATCGAAGGAATGACCGTGGTTGACGTTAAGGGGTTTGGACGTCAAAGAGGTCATACAGAGTTATACCGTGGTGCAGAGTACCAAGTTGACTTTATACCTAAAATTAAACTTGAAATTGCCACTCGAAGTGAAAATTGCCAACGCGTTGTAGAAACCATTACCAAAGTTGCTGGAACGGGCAAAATTGGTGACGGCAAAATTTTTGTTTACGACCTAGATCAAATCGTCCGTATTCGTACAGGCGAACTTGATGATGACGCAATTTAAGGGGGCAACATGGAAAATACAATTATAGAGCTGAAGTTTTCGCTCGATACGTTTTACTTTTTAATTTCTGGCATCTTAGTTATGTGGATGGCAGCTGGTTTTGCAATGTTAGAAGCTGGTTTAGTGCGCTCAAAAAATACTACAGAAATCCTAACTAAAAATATCGCACTTTATTCTATCGCTTGTACTATGTTTTTGTTGGTCGGTTACAACATTATGTATGTAGACAACGTTGAAGGCGGAATAATTCCTTCATTTGGTGGCCTAATAGGTAGTCAGGCGGCAGACGCCGATCATTCACTAGAGTCTGATTTTTTCTTCCAAGTAGTATTTGTTGCAACGGCTATGTCTATTGTATCTGGCGCCGTAGCGGAGCGTATGAAGTTATGGGCTTTCTTAGTGTTTACAGTAGTACTTACAGGATTAATTTACCCAATTGAAGGTTACTGGACATGGGGTGGCGGCTTCCTATCTGAATTAGGCTTTGTTGATTTTGCAGGTTCTGCCATTGTCCATGCAACCGGTGCAGCTGCAGCGCTTGCGGGTGTAATTCTACTGGGTGCACGTAAAGGTAAATATGGTAAAAATGGTGAAATTTACCCAATTCCAGGTTCAAACTTGCCACTTGCTACATTGGGTACATTTATTTTATGGATGGGTTGGTTTGGCTTTAACGGTGGATCACAGTTATTAATTTCAGATAAAGAAAATGCAACTGCAGTAGGTCAAATACTACTTAACACCAATGCTGCTGCAGCTATGGGTGCAATTTCAGCCTTGTTCTTATGTAAATTATTATGGGGTAAGGCAGATTTAACCATGGTACTTAATGGCGCACTTGCAGGCTTAGTGGTTATTACTGCAGATCCATTATCACCATCACCATTAATGGCGTGTTTATATGGCCTACTAGGTGGGTCTTTGGTTGTACTAAGCATTGTGGCACTTGATAAAGTGAAAATTGACGACCCTGTAGGTGCCATCTCTGTGCATGGTGTATGTGGCATATTAGGTGTGGTATTAGTGCCGGTTACTAATGCCGAGGCTAACCTTGTGGCACAGTTAATTGGTTTACTATGTATCATTGGCTTTGTGTTTATCGCATCATTCATTGTTTGGGCAGTCTTAAAACAAACTATGGGTATTCGTGTTACCGAAGAGGAAGAGCTAAACGGTATGGATCAACATGATTGTGGTATTGATGCTTACCCAGAATTTGTTTCAGTAAGAAGTAATTAAAAGTAAAAGTATTGTGTGTTCAATCAAAGCCCTACTCAGTTAGGGCTTTTTTGATTTCAGGAAGGGTTAATTTTTCAGGTGTTAGAGTAATGTGATAAGCTCCTCGCGTTAAATCAACCTTTGGAATGTATTACACTTAAATGGCTGAAAAAAAGAAAACACCGACCAGTAAACCCTCGACTAAGCGCGCTACTAAGTCATCTAAAACATCAGCGCGAAAAAGTGCTGCAAAAAAAACCGCAAGCTCGGCTAAACGGCCATTTTTAAAAACGTTGTTTTCTATTTTTTGGAAACTGAGTCTGGCGACTTTCATCGCTGTAGCACTTTACTTTATTTATCTTGATGCAAAAATCACCCGCCAATTTGAAGGCAATAAATGGCAACTTCCAGCCCAAGTGTATGCGCGTTCAATGACGTTTTTTCCTGGGCAGTTTTTATCTGAGCAAGAAGTTTTATGGGAGCTTAAACGTTTAAATTACACGGCAGTTAATCGCTTAAGCCGCACAGGGCAATATATTAAAACAGCTAATAGTATTAAGATTTTTCGTCGTGATTTTGAATTTTATGATGGTTTAGAAAATGCTCACGTAATTGAACTACGTTTCTCTGGAGAAAAGGTTGCCAGTATTAAAGATAAATTCGGTCGTCGCTTAAACACTGCCAGATTAGAGCCTGTACAAATAGCCCGTATAGGTAATGACTCAAAACAAGACCGCGAATTTGTGCCATTAGATAAATTTCCTGACATGCTTAAAAATGCTTTGTTAGTGGTCGAAGACCGCGATTTTTATGATCACCATGGGGTATCGGTATTTTCTATTTTACGGGCTTTATATACCAATATTCGCGCAGGAAGAACCGTGCAAGGGGGCAGCACACTGACGCAACAGCTAGCTAAAAATATTTATCTTACCCGTGAACGTTCATTAGTACGTAAAATCAATGAAGCTTTTATTGCGCTTATTCTTGATTATCGTTATTCAAAAGATCAGATTCTTGAAGCCTATTTAAACGAAGTCTACCTAGGTCAGTCTTATAACCAAGGAGTACATGGGATGGGGCTGGCTGCTGAGTTTTACTTTGCAAAACCCGTTGATGAACTTGAGTACGACCAAATTGCTCTGCTGGTGGCCATGGTTAAAGGCCCTTCTTATTATAACCCTAGACGTTATAAAGAACGTGCTATGGAGCGTCGTGACTTAGTGCTGCGTTTAATGGTCGATAACAAACTTATTTCCACTAAAGAGTATCGAGCCTCATTAAAGCGCGCAATTGATATTGCGCCAATAAAAGCCAGCTTACAAAAGTCTTACCCAGGTTACTTAGAGTTGGTTAATCGCGAGTTGAAACAGCTGCTACCTGATCAAGAAGTATTAGATGCAGGAGTGCGCGTATTTACCTACTTTGACTTGCAAAAACAAACCGCAATGGAAGAATCGATTAAGGCCAGTTTACCTTATTTGGAAAGGCGTCCAAATACCAAAGAATTAGAAGCGGCAATGATCTCCGTTAATGTTGAAAAAGCTGGTGTATCAGCGTTAGTGTCTGGACGTGATGTGCGCTATTCAGGGTTTAACCGGGTGCTTGATACCAAGCGCAATATTGGCTCATTAGTTAAACCGGCAGTGTATTTAAGTGCACTGCAGCTTCCTCATTATAATTTAGCGACATTGCTTGATGATTCACCCGTGCAAGTCACCAACGAAGAGGGAAAAGTATGGCAGCCAGAAAACTTTGATCATCAATACCGAGGCGCCGTGCCTCTTTATAAAGCATTCAGCCACAGCATTAATATTCCGGCAGTTAACTTAGGGCTTGATGTTGGGGTTGATAAAGTTGCTAATACACTCAGAGGACTAGGTGCTAAAGGCCATATTAATGAATACCCGTCGCTGCTATTAGGGGCTATTGAAATGTCGAGTTTTGAAGTGGCCCAGCTTTATACCACTATTGCTGCTGATGGCGAATACAGAGAGCTGACGTCTATCTCGGCATTAACTGACTCTGTTGGTAAAGTACTTTATAAGCATAAAGTGAGTAACGAACAACGCTTTGATAAAGATGCCATGTACATGACCAAATACGCTATGAAGCGAGTAACTAAAGATGGCACCGCTAAGCGCTTAAATTTACATTTTCCGTCGATTCAGTTAGCAGGTAAAACAGGTACCAGTAACGAATTACGCGATAGCTGGTTTGCCGGGTTTGATCAAAATACAGTGACTGTTGCTTGGCTAGGTCGTGACGATAATAAAAGCACTGGTTTGACTGGTAGTGTCGGCGCGCTTGAAACCTATATTCGTTATTTAAAACCGCTAAACCCCCAAGCCATTGCCGATACTCGTCCACCTTCAATTCGGTGGGCATTTGTAAACGAGCAAACGGGGAAGCAAGCACCACCAGGGTGTGGCAAAGTGATTCAATTACCACTTAGGGCCAGTGAGTTTAAACCAAGACCCCAGTGTATTCGCTAGGTAATAAAAATAAAAAAGCCCGAAAGGGCTTTTTTTTATGGATTTCTTTAATAAAGGACTAGTGAAATGTTTTTATTTATTTTTATAGTATAAATATTGTTCACCTGTTGTTAGTTTAAAGGAATGGGTATTTGTTTGTTTTTTGTTAACTTTGTTGTTTTTTTGTTTGCATTTTTGTTTCATAAGCATATTATAAATATGCCTTTAAGGCATATAATTATAATTTCAAACAGGGATAAATAATGAAATCAATATTTAGGAAAAGTATAACGGCAATTGCCGTATCAGCATCCTTAGGCCTAGCATTACCTGCTGTGGCATCTGATGTAATAGGAACTGTAAATAATATTAATGATAATAGTTCTTACACTGTAAAAGTTAAAAACCCTGCAACTGGTTTAGAGCGAACTCTAAGTATTTCTAGTGAAGGTACCTTTCGCTTTGCCTCTCTGCCTACAGGTAGTTACGAGATACAAATATTAAAAGGCGATGCTGTAGTTGCTGAAGACCGCGTTAGAGTCTCTTTAGGTGCCAATTCAAAAGCTAACTTTGACCTAAACAGTTTCGATTCTTCTGGCCCAGAGGTAATTCAAGTTGTTGGTGCTCGTATTTCATCAATAGATCTTTCAACAGCTGATTCGGGCCTAGTTATTACAGATGCTGAAATTGACAGAATGCCAATTAATCGTGATTTAACATCAGTTGCATTATTAGCACCTGGGGCTGTAAAAGGTGATAGCGCATTTGGAAATACAGCGTCATTTGGTGGTTCTTCTGTTGCTGAAAATGCATGTTATATTAACGGGTTAGAAGTTACTAATACTCGCCAAGGCTTAGGGTGTGGCGAAGTCCCGTTTGAATTCTATGACCAATTTCAAGTTAAAACCGGTGGTTATTCAGCCAAGTTTGGCCGAGCTACTGGTGGTACTATTAATACAACTACAAAAGGCGGTACTAACGAGTGGGAATTTTCTGCTGTAGTTCAGTACCAACCTGATTCTTTGCAAGAAGAGGGCAGCATTTCTCGTGGCAATAATGGAGCAGGTCAAATTTTCAGAGATGAAAGCTATGACTCTGATAACAAGACTGACGTTACACTTGCTGTTGGTGGCCCACTTATTGAAGACACACTTTTTTTCTATGGTTTAATAAACCCGCGTGATACTGAGTCGTCTTATACTTGGGGTGGAGATGAATTTTCACCGAACGATCAGTACCGAGAAGAATCTGCATCTGGCGGAGATAATTTATTCTGGGGTGGTAAACTCGATTGGGATATTAATGAAAACCATCGCTTAAGCTATTTTGCTTATTCAAATCGTCGTGATATTGAGCGTTCTGTTTATGATTACAACAACGGTGTTATAGGCGACCGCAAAGATGGTGCATTACTTAAGCGTGGTGGCGAAGCGCAAAGCTTGAGTTACACAGGTGTACTAACTGAAGATTTAGTTGTCACAGCAATGGCTGGTACAATTGAGACTGAGTATGAAACGCAATCAGAAAACTTAATTTGCCCAAGTATTACAGATTCTCGTGGTACTTCTAATCCAATCACTGGTTGTGGTGCTGGTGGTAGCTTTGGTGCAAATAATGATGAAAATACTCAGTACCGCCTTGATATTGAGTATGTTTGGCAAGACCATCAGATTAGCTTTGGTATCGATTATCAAGAGCGTGAATCTGAGCGTGTGAGTCGTCCTATCGGTGGCCACAGTTATGATTACCGTACACTAGCGGCTAACGGCAGTTTTCAAGCTGATAATGGCGCATTAACAAACAATACTGGTAATGTATTGCAATACGTTGAAGATCGAGTATTTGATGGTGGCGGTAGCTTTAAGTCAGAGCTTACGGCTTATTACATAGAAGATAATTGGCAAGTAACAGATGATTTTGCGGTAACTGTTGGCTTACGTATAGATGAGTTTGATAGTTGGGGCACAACAGATAAGCTACTTACAAGCTTCAAAACGGATGTTGCTCCTCGTTTAGGTTTCACGTGGGATCCAACGAGCACTGGCGACACTAAAGTATATGGTACTTATGGACGTTATTACTTACCTGTAGCAAATAACACTATTTTCCGTGCAGCTTCTGGGGTAAGTGATATTACTACTGCTTACACGTATACGGGTGTTGATGCAACGACAGGAGCACCTACAGGTTTGGCTCCTTTGGCAGATACTCTTGGCTCAGGCGGTTTAGCAAACTCACAACAAGTAAGTGGTGTTCCGGTTATCCCAGAAAAAGATATTTTCCAAGCGCAAGAAGCCGAACCATTTTCAAAAGATGAATATATTTTAGGTGTACAGCAAGCACTAAATGATGAGTATACTGTTGGTATTAAAGGTGTTTATCGTGAAGTTGCTACTGCATTAGATGATTACTGTGGTCGTTATGCTTACCCATATTGTGTGATGATTAATCCTGGTTCATCTTCTAGCTGGTATAGTGATGGTTACTATTGGAATGGTACTGATTGGGGTGATTCAAGCTTTGATAACGACGGTGTTCCAGATGAAGGTTCACTAACGACTTACTCTGCCGACACTATTGGTTTACCTAAGGCTAATAATGAATATACCGCCGTAGAGTTTAACTTAAATTATCAGGCTGATACGATTCGTTACCAGTTTGGTTATACATGGGCACGAAGTGTTGGTAACTTTGAAGGTGCTGTTAAATCCGATATTGGCCAAGCTGATGCGGGTATTACACAAGACTTCGACTTCCCAGCTGTAATGGATGGCTCTCAGGGTTATCAACCTAATGATCGTCGTCATACATTTAAATTTTTTGGTAGTTGGGAGCCAGTTGAAAACTTGACTGTAGGTTGGAATGCAACATTACAAAGTGGTCGTCCTAAAAGTTTATTCGGCCAAGGTTACCCGTCAAAAGATCCAAATCTAAATGGTGGTTGGGGTGATACTTTCTACATTTACACAAATGAGTGTCCTGATACCAATGGTAATGGTGAATGTGAGCAAGAAGAAAAAATCTATGAGAAGCATGACCGTGGTACAAATGGTCGTACACCATGGACATTTAACTTAGATTTATCTGCTGCATATGACTTTACTGTTTCAGATATTGATATGAGAGCATCAATCAATGTGTTCAACATATTAAATAGTCAGTCAGAGGCTTCTTTGAATGAGCATTACGAGCAAAATGAAGGCGAAGTTAATGCTTACCATGACGCTGCTTACTCTTGGCAGACTCCACGTTATGTTCGTATAGGGTTTGAAGCTCGATTCTAAACTTTATATAGCATCACAATAATATAAATAATAAAAAAGCCCGAAAGGGCTTTTTTTATGCGAAAGCTTTTTTGTCCTGAAATGCGTTTACACATTTAGGATCTATTTATGAAGACCATTGAAATTAAGGGCGCTAAGCGTACCCAACGAGATTGTACATTAGGCTTTAAACTATCCGTTGTTAAGTAAGTAGAAAAAGGTGACTTCACACAAAAGCAAGCGCAAAGCATATATTAACGGTCATTAGTAACTGATAGTTATAGTCGGAGAATAATGGATTATGAGCTGAGTGATGAAATGAAAGCGCTATATATGACGATTAAGCATAGCGTTTTTAAATGTGACGCGATTCATCATTCAGATAGAGGTTTACAGTGTTGCTCTGAAGTATATCAAGATGAGTTATTTAAAAAGAGAATTAAGCCATCGATGACGGATATAACTGTTATCAAAACACCTGAGTAGAGCGTAGAAACGGGATATTAAAGTAATATTCCTACTGTATAAATGTTATACATGGTAGAGTTAAGCTGCTTGTTGAGGAGTTGATATTCATATAAAATGAAATGCGTTCGTACTTAAGTTTGGGTATGAAAATACCAAATCAAGTGTATAAAAAAACTTGGTACTGACACACCAAGCCCCTCATTAAAACCGTCAAATTATTTCAGGACGGGGCAATTATTAATTTTTTAAGATTTAAAAAATTGCATTGATTTAGTCAGATCATCCGATAGTTGCTGTAATCGCTGAGCATCCTGTAAGGAAGACTGTGCCGAACTAAGCGTATGATTAGCTAGGTTACTCACCTCCTCTGAGTCGCCTAGAGCTTGTGCCGTAGCTTGTGATTGCTCTTTTACTCGCAGGGCTATTTCTTCTCCTTGTTGTTTAATCATATTCATACTGTATTCTGCATCTTGTAACACTTGATTTGTTTGTGTTGCGGCATCAACAGATTGCTCCATTTTTTCTACACTAGAATGCATTTTTTGCTGTGTATCTTCAGATGCTTGTTGCAACGAGCTAATAATTTGATGTATTTCTTGGGTTTGCGTTTGTGTGCGTTTAGCGAGTGTCCTTACTTCATCTGCAACAACTGCAAAGCCACGGCCATGCTCTCCTGCGCGAGCGGCTTCAATAGCGGCATTAAGTGCTAGCAAGTTGGTTTGCTCGGCTATTTCACTTATCCCTTTGCTTACTTTGCTTATTTCTTGGCTATCTTGGGCAAGCTTATTAAGCGATTGCTGGCTGTGTGTAAATTCAACTTTTAAGTCCTGCATGTATTTAGCCAGCTCCATCGTGTTATCTGCGCCTTGTTTAACATGTTTTGTTGCTTTTTGAGCTGTGAGCATTGCCTTATTAGCTGAGTCCTCAACGCTGTGTGCGCTATGGCTCATATTACTTAGGGCTGAGTTAATAGCATTAACGCGGTTTTGCTGCTTTTCTACATCCTGACTCGTTTGGCTACTTACATGAGATAAGGAGTAGGTTGCATCAGATAGTGAATGTGTGCTGCTTTTAACCTTCTCTAATAGCTGTGTAAAAGCACGTAATAAAGCATTGTACCTTTGGGCAATGATGTCCATTTCATCGTGAGTACTTGAATTGATCTTCGAGTTTAAATCGCCATTGGCTGCTTGCTCTGCACAAAGAGCAAATTGGGTAATAGTATCAACTACAACAAAGTAAAAGCCGACCATAAGATATAAAGCAAATAGCAAACTGATCACAGAGGCCGCTAATACTAAGTTGCGTATCCACAATTGTGAGGCGTATTTTTTTTCAATAAGACTCTCAAGAGTTGGGATACTTTTTTCAATTAGCGTATTAATACTCGTGTTTACATTGTTAGTGAGCTTCGCAAATTCTGCTTTTGTTAAGGCTATGTTGTCAGGTTCGAGTAATTTTTTTTCTATGGCGTTTTTAAATGTATTGATTGCGCTGTGTAATTGTTTTAGTGGCGCAGATAAGGCTTCGCTCACGGTGCTATCAGCATCGGTTGCCACTTTAAGTGTTTTATATAATTGATTTTCATAAAGGGGTAACGATTTATTTAAGTTAGATAGCGCAATAAAGGTTTCAGGAGTAAATCGATTATTATCGATCACAGTGTTTGCACTTCGTGTTAGTAAGTTAATTTGGACAATTAGCGAGGGTAAAGGCAGTACTAATGAGCGGTTAAGGTAGGAGCTTGCAAGCTGGTTATCTAACGCTAAGTTAGATTCAATAGAAATAAACTCGAGTATATCCTGAGTTTTAGTACTATTGATTTGATAGCCTAACGCACGCGCAACTTGTGGATTTTTATCTGTGTTGCCATCTATTTGGTTACTTAAGATGCGATGGTAACCTTTTAAGCCCTGTTGCTGCATTTGCGAAACACTAATACTGTTACCTAGCAAAGACACTAAAAAAAATAAGCTCAGCGCTAATGGTAATAATAAAATTCCAAACACAACACTAATTTTTGTTTTATATTTTAAATTTGCCATGAGTGTGATGGCGGGGGCTGCTAAGTGTCTTAATCCTGACATAGTTTTCTCTTATAATTGATTTAGGCTACATAGACCGTATAAAGTCTAATTATTATTCAAATATAAGCGTTTACAAATAAAAAAAGCCCTTTCGGGCTCTTTTTCAATTTTTTATTATTAATTTGTGTTTTATACGTAATTAATAACGTTATAAAGTGTACTTATAGCTTAGCAAAAGCGCGCTCTGCCGCTTCAATTGTTGCTTGAACTTCTTGCTCTGTGTGCGCAGCACAAACAAAACCAGCTTCAAACGCTGAAGGTGCTAAATAAACTCCTTCTTCAAGCATTAAGTGGAAGAACTTTTTAAAGCGCTCTAAATCACATTCAGTGGCTTGTTGGTAAGTAGTTACTTTTTCTGCATCAGTAAAGAAAAAGCCATACATGCCGCCAGCGTAGTTAGTCGTTAAGGCAATGCCTGCTTTCTTAGCTGCAGCTTCAAAGCCTTCACAAATCGCTTTACTAATAGCTTCTAATTTTTCGTGAACGCCAGGTGCACTTAGTAACTCAAGTGATTTTAAGCCTGCAGCCATAGCAATTGGGTTTCCTGAAAGTGTACCCGCTTGATAAACTGGGCCTACAGGTGCGATGTAATCCATAATTTCTGTTTTACCACCAAACGCGCCTACTGGCATGCCACCACCAATTACTTTACCTAAACAGGTTAAGTCTGGTTTGATGTTGTAGTAAGCCTGAGCGCCACCAAGGGCTACACGAAAACCTGTCATTACTTCGTCAAAAATAAGCACAGATTGGTACTGATCACAGACTTCACGCAGTCCTTCTAAAAAGCCAGGTACTGGTGGGATACAGTTCATGTTACCTGCAACTGGCTCAACAATAATACACGCGATTTCATCGGCGTATTTAGCAAAAATCGCTTTCACTTCTTCAATATTGTTAAACGATACCGTGAGTGTGTGCTTAGCTAAATCTTCAGGAATGCCCGGAGAGTTAGGTACACCCATAGTTAATGCACCAGAGCCGGCTTTTACTAGCAGTGAATCTGCATGGCCGTGGTAACACCCTTCAAATTTTAAAATTTTGTCACGACCAGTAAAACCACGAGCTAAGCGAATTGCACTCATTGTTGCTTCAGTACCTGAGCTTACCATACGTACTTTTTCGATAGATGGGACTAGCTCTTTAACTTTTTCAGCCATTAAAATTTCAGCTTCGGTAGGTGCACCGTAGCTTAAACCATTTTCTACCGCATCATGTACTGCTTGTTTTATTTCAGGGTGATTGTGGCCCATAATCATTGGACCCCAAGAGCCCACATAATCAATGTAACGGTTGCCATCAGCATCAAATGTAAACGCGCCCTGTGCTTTAGTAATAAACAGCGGAGTACCACCTACACCATTAAAAGCACGCACTGGTGAATTTACGCCACCAGGAATAGAGTCTTGAGCTCGTTTAAATAAGTCTTGGCTAATTGTCATGAAAAATCCTATTGTTTTATCACTTTAAAATTAAAAGCTTAGCTATCGCGTTTGCGGCTAAACCAAGGAACGTCTACTTCATACTGCTCGACTTTGTTTTCTACGCCGAGGGTTAAAGCAAACAGCGCCATACGAATAAGTACGCCATTTTGTACTTGGCGGAATATTGCTAGATTGTCGTTAGCATTTAAGTCATTATCAAGTTCGTTTGCCTCTAAACGGCTATCGCGAGGAAGCGGGTGCATTAACACCGAGTTCGGTTTGCAATGGGAATTGTAAATAGACTGGCTAATTCTAAATCCACCACGGTATTTATTAGCTTCCTCTTGAGACGGAAAACGCTCTTCTTGAATGCGTGTTTGATAAACAATATCGGCCGCTAAGTTACCTTCCATTTTATCAACCAGTTCAATTTTATGCCCTGCATTTTCAACGACAGATAAAATTGAGTCAGGCATTTGCAAGCCATTAGGGGCAACCATTGAAAAGCGAATGTTTTTGTAATGACATAGTAGCTTTGATAGCGAGTGAACGGTTCGGCCATATTTTAAATCGCCGACTAGCGCAATGTGCATACCATCAATATTTTGATCGAAGCGGTTAAGCTCTCGCTCAATAGTTAATAAATCAAGCAGCGCTTGAGTAGGGTGCTCATTGGGTCCATCGCCACCATTTATTACTGGTACGCTGCAACCTGTTGCAAATTCAGCTACCGAGCCTGAGTCTGGATGGCGCATTGCAACCGCATCAGCATAGGCTGAAATAACACGTGCGGTATCATATAGTGACTCGCCCTTAGCAAGCGCAGAGCTTTGCATACCGGTGGTTTCACGAACCAGTCCACCGAGTAAGTTAAACGCAGTGCCAAAACTAACACGAGTACGCGTACTAGGTTCAAAAAATAGATTTGCTAAAATAGCGCCTTCAAGCACATTGGTACGCTTTTGTTTTTTTGCGTATGGCTCCATTTTTTTTGCTACAGCAAATATGCGTTCAATACAGTCTCGATCGAGTTGATTAACAGAGAGTATATTTTCACCTTGGAAACTGAACATGGGGTTATTCCTAGTTATTCAAAAAGGCGCGATAATCCATAAAGGAGCACGCAATCGCGCGTATTATACAAACTTAGTTTGCGACTTGGCAGTGTAATTTATAATCCTGTATTTAAAAGCTTGGCTTAATAATGGCTAAAGCAACTATAACGAGTAACGCTAAAACAGGTAGCTCGTTGAAAATTCGGTAAAACCGATCGCTTTTTGTATTTCTATCGTGTTTAAAATCAGCTAATAATTTGAAACAGTAGCCATGATAAATATATAAAATGATTACCAGCACTAGTTTATAATGCAGCCACATACTGTAACGAAACCATTCGCGGCCGTATTCAACAATAGTTAATACGCCAAACACTGCGGTAAGCACAGCAAAGGGGGTAACAAAATAAAGCAGCCGACGTTCCATTACTTTTAGCATTGAGTTACACGATTTTTCTTCACTCATAGCGTGATAAACAAAAAGTCGAGGTAGGTAAAAAATACCGGCAAACCAAGCAATCATAAAAAATACGTGCAAGGTTTTGTAAATTAATAATGCGCTCATACTGTTCTCATTATTGTTAAAGTAAACTGTTACGTATGGTTAGAATATGATGGATTTGATCCCACCGTAGTAATCCCATAATTTGTTGATTATCTAATAAGTTATATACATAAAGTGCACCACTGCGTTTATCATTTAAAATTTCAAAGGCATCTGCAAGAGTGGCCTGGCTGCTGATACCTTGTAAGCTAATGTACTTTATATTGACCGCCTGATCAGACATTAAACTTAAGTCATATTCAGCTAGGCGATAACCATTTTCCTCGTCAAACACAATTAACGGTGTTTGGCTGTCCATGGCATCTAGACTGTTTTTTATTTGCTCTTTATCATCGGAGTAGAGCAGTTTAAAGTCTTCATCCATGTCATCCATCACCCCTACTTTTTGTAATGCCTCAGTGGCCGGAGATACATGGTAAGGTAATCCCTGAAAGTCTAATTGCTGTAAAAATATAGAGCGGTTACCAAACACCTGCAAAGCTGTAACGTAGGCGGTGGTAATGACGATCATCGCCGGTACAATAATTTCCGGTGAAGAGGTCAGCTCCATCACGGTAGTTAGTGCCGCTAAGGGAGAGTGCAATGTGGCAGCTAGTAAGCCTGCCATGCCGAGCACCCCATAAGTACCAGCTATGTCAGTTCCTGGGCTAATAAACTGGGCAAAAAATGCCATTAAAGTGCCGGTTAAAACGCCAAGTCCAATAACCGGACCAATTAACCCACCAGGAATACCTAAGCCAATAGCAAACAAGGTGGCTAATAACTTAGCAATTAAAATAGTGGTAAGTAGTTGCATGTTTTCAGGTGACTCTACAGCAATGGTTATCGCACTCATCCCTGAGCCCATAGCTTGTGGAACTGCATAGGCAATTAAGCTGGCAATACACCCTGCAATTATTAAACGAGGAAACATACTTAGTGGTTTAAAGGTTTTAATAATCAGCATTAAGTTTTGATTAAAAGCATAAGCCACCGCGCCCAGCCCCATGCCGCACAAAATTAAATAGGGGTAATGCCACCCACTTAAGGGGGCGATGCTTATTAGCGCAAGTTCTGAGCCTTCACCAAATACAAATTGAGTGGCTAATGCACCGGTAACGGCTGCGAGCATTATCGGCACAAAAATATGCACTTTGTATTCTCTGAGCACCACTTCCATTACAAAAATAACCGCAGCAAGCGGGGTATTGAACGACGCAGCAATTCCCGCGGCAACGCCACAACCACTGAGGGTACGCATAGCGTTGTGAGGTAAGTGTAATTTATTTGCTAATATGCTCGCCCCTGCTGCTCCCATGTGAACTGATGGGCCTTCGCGGCCAACAGAAAAACCACTGATCAGTGCCAGCGCACCACCAACAAACTGATTAACCGTGTTATACAGTGGCATTTGCCCGTAATGGCGCTTGATTCTGTGTATTACAAAAGGAATACCTAAGCGGTAATGTTTAAAGCCAGTGAAAGCCGCAAATGTAGCTATTAATAACGCTGCAACTAAAGGCATTAATACCCGTTCTAAAGTGGGTAGGGTGGTAAAATCGTCAGGGGTTTCTAGAAATAAACTTTGGAAAAATAAAATGGTTAAGCGGAACAGTATAATAAAAAATGCAGCAATTAATCCGGCACTTACGCCTAATAAGCATAATTGTACGGATGTTTTTGGTTTTGCTAATCGACGTCTCAGTCGCTCAAGCCACATGCTTTATTTCCCCGTAGCATTTTTAGGCGTCAAGTTTATCAAAATAGTCTAGGGAAGTCCTTGAGATTTTTAACAACAGATTAATTTAAATTTAATTTATACTGCACCTATTCACAGAGTGAGCTAAACAAGCCATGTTAGCATTGGAGCGTAGAAGCAGGATTAACTATACTTGATTAAAACACTCAGGTATTAGATAATCTCGCGCATTAGTATTAAGGTATTGAGGGTTATAAGATGTCTGAAGAATTACCCATTAAGTTTAGCGACGCAGCCGCTGTGCGTGTTAAACAGTTAATCGACGAAGAAGAAAACCCAGATCTAAAACTGCGTGTTTATGTCACAGGCGGTGGGTGTTCAGGTTTTCAATACGGTTTTACTTTTGATGAAAAAGCGAATCCTGGCGATTTAGAAATTGTTAAAAACGGGGTTACCTTAGTCATTGACCCTATGAGTATCCAATATTTAGTTGATGGCGAAGTTGACTACACCGAAGGATTAGAGGGGGCGCGTTTTTTTGTCTCAAACCCTAATGCGACCACTACATGTGGTTGTGGTGCTAGTTTTAGCGTATAAAAATATCGTTATCCAAAAAAACCGCTTAATAAGCGGTTTTTTTATATGTTCAAAAAAATTATAACTCAGTTGGGCTGTATTCTGTTATTTGCATCATTAACACAAAAAAACCAAGTACAAACGTTGAGAAAACTAAAATATAGATAAATCCTTTTTTACCCTGTTTTATTGGAATTGCATAATGGCGTAAAAAAAAGTACCAACCTAAGCACAAAATAATAGGCAGTAAAAAGAGTAGTCTAAACATGATTTAACCTCTTTAAGTTAGGGTCAATAGACCTTAATAATAAACAGCTTATATTTAAATGAAACAAAAAAGTTATAAAATATTTAACCTTATTCAGACTTAGTAAATATTTGTTGTTAGACTTTAATCGCAGAATTACTAATTAATCATTCAGATCAACGGTGAATGGTATATAATGTATCCAAGAATGAGACGGGCAAGGTTTCATTTTTACAATAATAAAGAGTTAATACATATTTAAGAATCTTTTTTGTTTAAATTGTAAGCGTTTACACTGTGTCTTAGTTAGTCTCAGTGGGCTTACAATGTTGACGGCATTGAGCACTTTGCAATATGTATAGTTAAACAACGAGTAGGAGTTGTATATGATGGGTAAAACCGTATCTTCGGAAGAAAATGCAAAGCTAACAAAGTGGCTTAAAACTAAGCGCCATGAAAAAGGCTACACAATGCGCAGCTTAGCGCAAATATTGGGTACGCCACATTCTTTTATAGGCAAAATAGAAAACCAAGAACGTCGCTTAGATGTGATTGAGTTTGTTCGCTATTGCAATGCATTAGAAGTTGACCCGTATGAAGCATTAAGCTTAATTAAAGCTGATTAACGCTTTTAGGCTGTAATCGTAAAGTTAAACCTAACGTCTACAGCTAATACTAATGCAGGGATGCATTAGGTATTACCTATTATGATAATTTTGCTCTAATAAATATAGTTTGTGCCTAATTAGATATAAAAATATCAATGAAGGTAAAACCATAAGCGCTGTTAATACAAAAAATAATGACCAATTCCCCATCAGCCAATCATCAATAACTACGCCACTATAACTCGATAATAACGTACGCCCTAAGTTACCCAATGATGCTAGTAGCGCATAATGAGTAGCGCTAAATGCTCTGTCACACAGCATAGATATAAAGGCAACCATCGCCACTAAAGACCAAGCTTGGGTAAAGCCATCAACTACAATTGCCATTGCATATAAGTGTTCCTGCGGTCCTGCTAAGGCAATCCAAGAAAACATTAAGTTAGATGCAGCCATGGCGATGCCACTTATAAATAGGCCTTTTACTATGCCATATTTGTGGTTAAAAATACTGCCTAAAAAGGCAAATACGATAGTGATTAAACCCGTGCCTAGCTTGGAGTAATTTGCTATTTGGGTATTACTAAAGCCCACTTCCTTATAAAATACAATCGACATTCGTGCTAAAAATGCTTCACCAATTTTAAATAAGAAAATAAACGCCAGCAGTGCTAGTGCAGTTTTAACCCCATTTTTAGCAAAAAAGGTTTTAAATGGGTCAACCACGGTGACACCCAGCCATGCGAGTATTTTCGTTAGTGGTGTTTGTTTGCTTGCCGCAAGCTTTTCAAGATAAACACGCTCTAGCTCGGCATGAACAGCTTCACGGTTTGATTTTGGTTCTTTAGCCCAAAACACACAGCTAATTAATAACAGCATAATCGCAGATAAAAAATAATAGACCTGCGGCCAGTCTATGTTTGGCATATCAGCCATATAAAAGGGCACAGCCCCTAATAAAGCATAACCTGTCCACCAACCTGATGTAGCCATTGCGGCGGCTGCGGTGGCTTTGTGAGATTCATTTTCACTAAGAGTGTCTATTCGAAAAGCATCTATAGCAATATCTTGCGTTGCAGAGGCTATGGCGATCAGCAAGCAAAGTGCGGCGGCAATCGCTAGGTTTGCTTTTAGATCAAGCCCTGCAAGTAGTAACGTGCCAAGCAAAATAAAGCTTTGGCAAAACAAGATCCAACTGCGGCGCTGACCAAGCCAGTTGTACAAAAAGGGCAGTTTAGTGCGGTCTATTAAAGGCGACCATAAAAAATTGATACTGTAGGCACCAAACACAATGCCAAATAAGCCTATCATGCTGCGACTCAAACCTTCATCTTTAAGCCAAGCCGACATTACCGAGCCAATTAACACCCACGGAAAACCACTGCTCATTCCAAATATAAAAACATTAATTAAACGTTTATCTTTAAAATAAGAAAAATATTCGCGAACAGAAAGTGTGCTATTCATAGGGGCTCATTGGCTCATAGAAAGAGCAGCCAAAGCTGCTCTGATAAAAAGTTATAAAGGAACTTGTTCAAGCACCTTGATATTTAATATAACAACCGGTTTTTCAGGGACAAAGTTGTAGCCAATTTTGTCATTAAAACCCGTTTTTACAGCCATGATTTTATCGAGCGTCTCATAACCTTCCATAACACTGCCAAACACGGCAAATCCCCAATCTCGCCCTGGATTTAAATGGTCATTGTCATCCATGTTAAAAAAGAACTGACGCGTTCCTGAGTGTGGTTCTCGATCTTGATAGGCCATAGCAATGCTATACATATCGTTAGTTAAGCCGTTACCGCTTTCATTAAAAATAGGGTCGTTTTCATGCAGGCCATCGTAATCTTTATCATAACCACCGCCTTGAATTACAAAATCACGATCATTTTCTACATCGCGTTCTACACGATGAAACACACTGCCTTGATAGCTTTTATCAGACACGTAAGTCAAAAAGTTATTGACCGTAATAGGGGCTCTTGAGCGGTCTAGCTCAACCACAATACTGCCCAACGATGTCACAATTTCTACTCGAGGGAAAATATTATCTTTTTGCACAAAGCGGCCTTCTTGTGCCGCTAAACTATTTACGCTAAAAAGTAAGCTTACGCAGATTAAAAAAAGTTGCTTCATTATTAACCTTCTAAAAATGCAATTAATTCAGGGTCAGATACAATGCGGGTAATTAACTGCTCAGTCAACTTATTGAGCTGACCTTCAATTTTTGCCCTATCATGACCAAGTGGTCCAGATAAATTAGCATTACCGCTATAACGCTTACTGAAATTACTGGTTGGGCGAATCACCCGTACTTCAAATTCAATCTTGGCATCACTGGTATGGCTCATTAGCTTTTCTGTAACCACAGCTTGCAGTGCGTGAATATCTAACTCAAAACGTAATTGCGCTAAATTAGAAATGCTAGCGCCATTGCGACTAAGCGCACTGTCTAATGCACTTTTAACTGACTCAGTAATACCCGTGCTGGCAATGGTTTTTGTTTTGCTTGATTCAATAAGCTTTAAGGTTGCACTGTCACCACGTAAATCAATCACGCTGGTGTTTAAGCTGTTATTGATTGAGCTTATTTGTCCACTTTTATAGACGGGATTGAGAATAAGCTGATTAGGCTGATTGGCACATCCCGAAAAAACCACTAAAGTACAACAGCTCAATAATATCTTTATGAGTTTCATTTATAACGTTCCACTATTTTTAGTTGCGCTGAGTACCACAAACTTTTTATTAGAGCCTAATAAAGTACAGTTACCAAACATACGGTTTAGTTTGTCATGATAATCTAAATGACGATTGCCAATAATACGCAGCTCGCCACCTTCTTTTAATGTGTCTTTTGCTTGTTTAAACATTTGCCACGCGATGTGGTCGGTAACCGCTTGTGCTTGGTGAAATGGCGGATTACACAATACAATATCGGCACTTTCACGTTCAAAGTCGGTTAAACAATCATTCTCTATAAAGGTACATTGTTCAAACTTGTCTTCCATGTTTAATTCAATGTTGAGTCGAGCTGATTCAACCGCCATATACGACTCATCAACAAAGCTAATACGAGCATTAGGGCAGCGCGCTAATGTCATTAAACCAACCACGCCATTACCACAGCCTAAATCTATAATATTTTTGGCTTTATTTGTTTGTGGCAAATAATTAAAAAAGAAGCGCGCACCTATATCAAGTGAATCACGCGAAAACACATTTGCATGATTGCTTATTGTAAAATCAGTGCCTTCAAGTGGCCAGCTGACTGGGAAATCTGCGCCTTTATAACCGCCTGCTGCTTGGCTAATAATTAAACGTGATTTTTTTACTGCAAGACTTGTTTTCGTCTCACCAATAAAGTTTTCAAATGCTTTAATAGTAGAGTTATGCACGTCTTTAGTTTTTGCAGCACCAATAACTGGCGTATCTGGCGCGAGCACCTCGCTTAATTCAGATAGCTGATATTGTAAAAAAGCCAACGTGCGTGGTACTTTTACCAACACTAGGTCTACTTGCTCAGGTAGAGCCGATAAACTATCAAGCTGGCTAAACGCAGTCGTCGCGATTTTGTTTTCCGCTAAGTTATAAGCAGCTGCCTGATGGCTAATATATGAGTCGTTTACTGAACAAACTGTTAATTGTTGCTTGCTAAAGTAACAGCTAAGTGCACCAAAACTGTCGTTTAAGATCAGTAACGAGCGACAATCAGGGTAGTGTTCATTAACATAGTCAATAAGGTATTCGTCTGCTGAATCCCACGCTTGTAAGCTGCGGTTTTTTTGATCCAAAGGAAAGCGTTCAAGAGTAAAAGTGTTATCGCCGAGCGTAGCTTGCGTAGTCATAATAGTTTAATGATCGGTAATCAAATGATAGGTAAATTCTAACATGCAACCGCCAAACGCCAACCCCCAACTGTTACCAAATGGCTTTTCTTATCAAAGTAAGGTACTTAGCGCACAAAAAAGCCTCGATTTATTTTATTATTTGCAGCAAAACCTAAATTGGCAACAGCCAAACATTACAGTGTTTGGTAAAACGGGGCCAATACCTAGGCTACAATGTTTTATCAGCGAAGAAAATCTTGAGTACGGTTATTCTGGGCATAAACTCGACTTAGAGCCTTGGCCAGACGTATTACTTGCCATGCGAACACGTTTAGAAAATCACCTACAGCAACCATTTAACTCAATTTTGGTTAATTATTATCGGGATGGCCACGATTGTATGGGTTGGCATAGCGATGACGAGGCTGAGCTAGGGCCTGAGCCTACCATAGCGTGTGTGTCGCTTGGTGCAGAACGGTTATTTAAACTTAAACACAAAGTAAGCAACAGCATTACTAACATCAAATTACAAAGTGGTAGTTGTTTAATAATGAGCGGACAGAGCCAACAAAATTACCAGCATGCGCTACCAAAACAAACAACACTTAAACACCCGCGGATCAGTTTAACGTTTCGCTACATTACTTAAATAGCATTAGCCATGGTGTAGCCGCAGTTGTTATAGTAACCATATAACTGAATTTTGAGGGTGGTTTTTATGTCAATGCAACAACAAATACGTGACAAGCTAGCAAATGCTATTGCGTGTAAGCATTTAAATGTTATTAACGAAAGCCATATGCACAGTGCGGGGACTGAATCTCACTTTAAAGTGATTGTAGTCAGTGAAGAATTCGCTGGTAAGCGATTATTGCAGCGTCATCGTGAAATTAATGAAATTTTAAAAGATGAGCTGGCAAATCATATTCATGCGCTTGCTATGCACACTTACACTCCTGAGGAATTTACAGAGCACGACGGCGAAGCGCCGCAGTCACCTAATTGCATGGGCGGCTCAAAAGTTGGATAACAGGTAATAGTGGATTGGTTTGAGCAGTGAGTAACTGATCAGATCAGTTTTTTTTGTTTTAGCCTTTAAACTAGCGCTAATTTTTATTGTAAAAGATATAGGATGATCAATGGTCATTAAGCCTAAAATTCGCGGATTTATCTGCACCAATGCACACCCAGTTGGCTGTGCAGAGCATGTTCAAGAACAAATTAATTATGTTAAGCAGCAAGGAGCATTAAAAAATGCGCCTAAAAATGTATTAGTTATTGGTGCGTCTACAGGTTATGGCCTTGCATCTCGCATTACCGCTGCATTTGGTGGTGGCGCTAAAACATTGGGTGTGTTCTTTGAAAAAGAAGGCACTGAACGTAAAACAGGCTC
This sequence comes from Pseudoalteromonas sp. Scap06, assembly GCF_013394165.1. Classification (NCBI taxonomy): domain Bacteria; kingdom Pseudomonadati; phylum Pseudomonadota; class Gammaproteobacteria; order Alteromonadales; family Pseudoalteromonadaceae; genus Pseudoalteromonas; species Pseudoalteromonas sp. Scap06. The sequence goes on from NZ_CP041330.1 coordinate 922,368, forward strand.
TGCGGGGTGGTATAACACGGCGGCATTTCAAGCAGCCGCTGAAGCTGAAGGCTTATGGTCTAAAAATATTAATGGTGATGCGTTTTCTAACGAAATCAAACAAAAAACAATCGACACCATTAAAGCTGAATTAGGTAAAGTTGACTGTATTATTTACAGCTTAGCATCACCTCGTCGTACTGATCCAAATACAGGGGAAGTGTTTTCTTCAACACTTAAGCCAATTGGTAATGCGGTAACGACTAAAAACTTAAATACGTCAAAGCGTGAAATTGATGAAGTAACTGTTGAAGCAGCAAACCAAGACGATATCGACAACACCATTAAAGTAATGGGTGGCGAAGACTGGGAAATGTGGATTGACGCCCTTAAAGACGCTGATGTACTAGCAGATAACTTTAAAACAACGGCTTACACATACATTGGTAAAGAACTAACTTGGCCAATATATGGACATGCAACCATAGGTAAGGCAAAAGAAGATCTAGACCGTGCCACTGCAGCTATTAAAGCCGCTACCCAAGATTTAAATGGCGAAGCTTACGTTTCTTCACTTAATGCGGTTGTTACCCAAGCAAGCTCGGCAATCCCAATAATGCCGCTTTACATTTCGGCACTATTTAAAGTGATGAAGGCTGATGGCACTTACGAGGGCACAATTGAGCAAATTCATGCGTTATTTAATGAAAACCTATACGGTGATTCACCTCGTTTTGATGAGGGCGGACATTTATTCCAAAACTACAAAGAGCTGGAAGATGACGTTCAAGCACGTGTTCAAACTATTTGGGATAGTGTAGACACAAGTTCAATTGATGAGTTAACGGATTACGTGGGCTACCATAATGAGTTTTTACGCCTATTTGGTTTTGGCATTGATACGGTTGATTACGAGCAAGATGTTAATCCTGTTGCGCCAATTGCAAATATGATTGATTAATCTGTAGCTAGTAATGCAATTTTGAAAAAGTCGCCTAGTGCGACTTTTTTGTTTTTTAACCTTGATTTGAAAAAAAATTTGCTATTTGTTGGTTTATTTACCACTTTGGTCTAGCTTGTATTTTATTAATTGTTAATTACAAAACTAAATAAACGTTTCTCTCGTATAATTTTCATAAATACACTCGCATAGTCAGTCACAATAATGTTAAAATCAAAGCAATATGTGAGGAGTTTTTACTGCGCTGCTTGTTTGGTATCTATAGCGAGTCATTTTATAGCTTGCAATAATACAAATAGCGGCGTGGTTGGTACGATTTTTCAGTTTCTTTCCGTTAATGTAGTGCAAGTGCGTATGATCAATATAAAAAAAGGTCTGGATTTACCCTTAGAGGGCGCACCTCAGCAAGTTATTCATGATGGTTCTGCCGTCAAACGTGTAGCTGTGCTAGGTGAAGAGTTTATCGGTATGCGTCCAACCATGCATGTTCGTGTGGATGACCAAGTCAAAAAAGGCCAGGTACTTTTTGAAGATAAAAAGAACCCCGGCGTATTATTTACTGCACCAGCTTCTGGTACAGTAAAAGAAATTAATCGCGGTGCTAAACGTGTTCTGCAATCTGTTGTTATTGAAGTAAACGGCAGTGAGCAAATCACCTTTGGTTCTTTCTCGGAAACTGAGCTTAACAGCTTAGACCGTGAAAAAGCTAAAGAAGTACTAGTTCAATCGGGTCAATGGACAGCACTTCGTGCTCGCCCATTTAGTAAAATAGCGGCGTTGGATGCAAATCCTAGCTCTATTTTTGTGACAGCTATCGATACCAATCCACTTGCTGCAGATCCTGCAGTAGTTATTGCTGAAAATGCGAAAGCGTTTGAAGCAGGTTTGGCTGTTGTGTCACGTTTAACCGATGGCAAAGTATTTGTTTGTAAGCAAGCAGGCAGTCAAGTTCCTAGTTCACCTATTGCTCAAGTAGAAGTACATGAGTTTGGTGGCGTGCACCCAGCTGGCCTTGTTGGCACTCATATCCATCACCTTGACCCAGTATCTGCTAGTAAGCAAGTTTGGCACATTGGTTACCAAGACGTTATTGCGTATGGTCACCTTTTCCTTACTGGTGAAATTTACACAGACCGTGTGATTTCGCTTGCAGGTCCGCGTGTTAAGAATCCTCGTTTAGTGAAAACACAATTAGGTGCTTCATTAGATGACTTAGTAGCAGGTGAATTAGAAGACGGTGATAACCGTGTTATTTCTGGTTCTGTACTTGCAGGTGCTACGTCGTCTGGTGTTCATGCATTCTTAGGCCGTTACCACGTTCAAGTATCTGTATTACTTGAAGGTCGCGAAAAAGAATTGTTTGGCTGGATTGCACCAGGTAGTGATAAATTCTCTGTAACGCGTACATTCTTGTCTCACCTTACACCGAGTCGTTTATTTAAAATGACAACGTCTACAGGCGGTTCAAAACGTGCCATGGTTCCACTTGGAAGCTATGAGCGTGTTATGCCACTTGATATTTTGCCAACGCTTTTATTACGTGACTTATTGTCTCGTGATTTAGACAGTGCAATTTCATTAGGTGCGCTTGAATTAGATGAAGAAGATTTAGCGTTATGCACCTTCGTTTGTCCTGGCAAATACGAGTACGGCGCAGCCCTACGCGATTGCTTAACTACGATCGAGAAGGAAGGCTAAAATGGGCTTAAAAACTTTCTTAGAAGATATCGAACCACATTTTGAACCAGGTGGTAAACATGAGAAATGGTACGCGCTGTATGAAGCTGCTGCGACTATTTTTTACACGCCAGGTTACGTAAATAAAGGTTCAACTCACGTTCGTGATAACATCGACCTAAAACGCATGATGATTTTAGTGTGGATGGCGACGTTCCCTGCCATGTTCTTTGGTATGTTCAATATTGGCCATCAAGCTGCAATTGCACTTGGTAATGGCTTTGAGCTAGCGAATATTTGGCAAGTAGGTTTATTCCAGTTACTTGGCGGTGAATTAACCGTTGATGCAGGCTGGGGGGCGAAAATGTTCTACGGAGCCTGTTTCTTCCTACCTATTTATGCAACTACCTTTATTGTTGGTGGTTTCTGGGAAGTGTTATTTGCTTCTGTGCGTAAGCATGAAGTTAATGAAGGTTTCTTCGTAACTTCTGTATTGTTTGCATTAATTCTGCCTGCAACGATTCCTTTATGGCAAGTTGCGCTAGGTATTACTTTTGGTGTAGTTATCGCAAAAGAAATATTTGGTGGTACAGGCCGTAACTTCTTAAACCCTGCGCTTGCTGGTCGTGCGTTTTTATTCTTCGCATACCCTGCACAAATTTCAGGTGACACAGTATGGACTGCCGTAGATTCATTCTCTGGCGCGACTATGCTTGGTCAAGCGTTTGCTGGTACGTTAAATTACGCGACTGATATTGAGCTTTGGTGGAATGCGTTTTACGGATTCATTCAAGGTTCTATGGGTGAAACGTCTACACTAGCTGTACTAATTGGTGGTTTATTCCTAATTTACGTGCGCATTGCGTCTTGGCGTATCGTGCTAGGTGTATTCCTAGGTATGGTAGTAACCTCATCAATACTGAACACCATTGGTTCTGAAACCAATGCAATGTTTGCTATGCCTTGGTACTGGCACATGGTATTAGGTGGTTTTGCATTCGGTATGTTCTTTATGGCAACTGACCCTGTATCTGCTGCATTTACTGATAAAGGTAAATTAGCATACGGTGCGCTTATTGGCTTTATGGTTATCATGATCCGTGTTGTTAACCCTGCATACCCAGAGGGCATCATGCTAGCAATCTTATTTGCTAACTTGTTTGCACCTTTATTCGATCACTTTGTAGTGCAAGCTAATATCAAGCGGAGGTTGGCACGTAATGTCTAGTAATAACGAATCAATTGGCAAAACGCTAGCTGTTGTTGTCTCATTATGTTTAGTGTGTGCAGTTATTGTATCGCTAACATCTGTACAACTACGCCCTCTGCAAAAAGCAAATAAAGCAAAAGATATTCAAAGCAATATCTTAGCTGCTGCTGGTATTGGCAAAGTTGATAACGTTGCAGAAACGTTTGAAGCTAAAATCGAAACCCGCTTTGTTGATATGCAAAGTGGTGAGTTTGCTGAGCCGGTAGAAGATTTTGACTTTGAAAAAAGCAAATACGATGCTGATTTAAGTAAATCTTTAAAAGAGAATGGTATTAAAGACATCGCCGGTATTCAACGTATTACCAAGCGTGCGCCTGTTTATATCTCTAAAAAAGACGATGGCTCTACTGATGCAATCATCCTTCCTATTCAGGGTTATGGTTTATGGGGTTTAATGTACGGTTTTATCTCGCTTGAAAGCGATGGTGAAACTATTAAAGACATTATTTTCTACAAACATAACGAAACACCTGGTCTAGGTGGTGAAATTCAAAACCCACAGTGGACTGCAACGTGGGAAGGTAAAGAGTTACCAATCCAAATCGTTAAAGGGACTGCAGCCGGTGATGAGCATAAGATCGACGGTCTTTCAGGTGCTACATTAACGTCTAATGGTGTTGACCATGCAGTTGATTTTTGGACTGGCGAAAATGGCTTTGGCCCTTTCCTTGCGAAAGTACGTAAAGGAGCATTGAACTAATGGCTGATACTAAAGAAATGAAGGCGGTCCTATTTGGTCCAGTTTTCGCTAACAACCCAATCGCATTACAAGTACTTGGTATTTGTTCTGCGCTAGCGGTAACGTCTAGCTTAAAAAATGCATTAATCATGTCAATTGCATTGACCTTGGTAACTGCATTCTCTAGCCTTTTTATCTCGACTATTCGTAACCATATCCCATCATCAGTACGTATCATCGTACAGATGACGATTATTGCATCATTAGTAATCGTGGTTGACCAAGTACTACAAGCTTTCTCTTACGCTACGGCAAAAGAGTTATCAGTATTCGTTGGTCTAATCATTACTAACTGTATCGTAATGGGTCGCGCTGAAGCTTATGCAATGAAGTCGCCGCCATTAATGTCTTTCCTTGATGGTATTGGTAATGGCTTAGGTTACTCTGTAGTGCTACTTACTGTTGGCTTTATTCGTGAGTTATTCGGTAAAGGTTCACTATTCGGTGTTGATATTATTCCATTAGTACAAAATGGTGGTTGGTACCAACCTATGGGTCTATTGATCTTACCACCGAGTGCATTCTTCATCATTGGTTTATTCATTTGGGTACTTCGTACTTATAAGAAAGACCAAGTAGAAGCTAAAGCGTAAGGGGCGATAAGTGGAACATTATATTAGTTTATTTGTAAAAGCCGTTTTTATTGAAAACTTAGCGTTAGCATTCTTCCTAGGTATGTGTACTTTCTTAGCCGTGTCTAAAAAAGTAACTACATCAATTGGCCTAGGTGTAGCGGTTATTGTTGTATTAGGTATTTCAGTACCGGTTAACAACTTGGTTTACCATGCGGTATTAGCACCAGGTTCACTAGAGTGGCTTGGTTACCCAGAAGCAGATCTTAGCTTTTTACGTTTCTTAACTTTCATTGGTGTTATTGCAGCACTAGTGCAAATTCTTGAAATGGCATTAGATAAGTTCTTCCCACCGCTTTACAACGCATTAGGTATTTTCTTACCACTAATCACAGTTAACTGTGCAATTTTTGGTGCGGTAGCCTTCATGGTTGAGCGTAACTATAACTTCGGCGAGTCTGTTGTTTATGGTATTGGCGCTGGTGTGGGTTGGGCGCTTGCAATTACATTACTTGCAGGTATCCGTGAGAAAATGAAGTATTCAGACGTACCAGATGGTTTACGTGGTTTAGGTATTACCTTCATCACTGTTGGCTTGATGGGTCTTGGCTTTATGTCATTCTCTGGTATTTCACTGTAATAATAGCGAGGTCAATCATGGATATTTTCTTAGGCGTTGGTGTTTTTATCGCTATCGTTGTAATACTAGTTTTAATCATCATTGGTGCTAAATCTAAGCTAGTTGCAAGCGGTGATATCATCATCGGCATTAATGGCGATGCAGACAAAGCCATTAAAACATCAGCAGGTAGTAAGCTATTAGGTGCACTATCTGAGTCAGGTATTTTCGTATCTTCTGCATGTGGTGGCGGTGGCTCTTGTGGCCAGTGTCGCGTACACATTAAAGAAGGCGGCGGTGATATTCTGCCAACTGAACTTGACCACATCTCTAAAGGTGAAGCACGTGAAGGTTGTCGCCTAGCGTGTCAGGTTAATGTTAAAAACGACATGGAAATTGAACTTGAAGAGTCAATTTTCGGTGTTAAAAAATGGGATTGTGAAGTTATCTCTAACGATAACAAAGCGACGTTCATTAAAGAACTTAAGCTACAAATTCCTGATGGCGAGTCAGTGCCGTTCCGTGCGGGTGGTTACATCCAGATCGAAGCGCCAGCTCACCATGTTAAATATGCAGATTTCGATATTCCTGAAGAGTATCGTGGCGATTGGAACCATTTTGGTTTCTTCGATCTGGAGTCAAAAGTAGACGAAGAAACAATTCGTGCTTACTCAATGGCTAACTACCCAGAAGAAGAAGGCATCATCATGCTTAACGTGCGTATCGCTACGCCGCCGCCAAGAAACCTAAGCCTACCATGTGGTAAAATGTCTTCGTACATTTGGTCACTTAAAGAAGGTGATAAAGTAACTATTTCTGGTCCATTTGGTGAGTTCTTCGCTAAAGACACAGACGCTGAAATGGTATTCGTAGGTGGTGGTGCAGGTATGGCACCAATGCGTTCACATATCTTTGACCAACTTAAGCGTTTAAACTCTAAGCGTAAAATTAGTTTCTGGTATGGTGCGCGTTCTAAACGTGAAATGTTCTATGTTGAAGATTTTGACGGCCTAGCTGAGCAAAACGAAAACTTCGTTTGGCACACTGCGCTTTCAGATCCGCAACCAGAAGATAACTGGGAAGGCTACACTGGCTTTATCCATAACGTGTTATTTGAGAACTATCTTAAAGATCACGAAGCGCCTGAAGATTGTGAGTTCTACATGTGTGGTCCTCCAATGATGAATGCGGCTGTTATCACTATGCTTAAAGACTTAGGTGTTGAAGAAGAAAACATCTTACTAGATGATTTCGGTGGCTAATACCCAAACTGATTAAATTTAGTTAAAATACCAGCCTCGTCGCATTTTATGTGACGAGGCTTTTTTATATTAATTTTTAACCTATTAAGTAGGGTTGTTATGAACAAAGTAAATACTCCCCAGGGCATAATCGCCTTATTTATAATCACGCTGACTTTACTATTATCTGGATGTGGAAAATCAGTCCCAGAGGAAACCTACTTAGAAGGTAAAACGATGGGTACAACTTACCACATTAAGTTTTACGCTGAGCAAGTTGACCCTCAAGCAGTACAAGCAGAAATCGATGCGGTTTTAGTTGATATCAACCAGTCTATGTCGACCTATATTAAAGATTCTGAAATAAACACCTTTAACCGTTTAGATGCCAACGAAGTAATGCCAATCAGTGATGATTTCAGGGCAGTTATTAGTGAATCTATGCGTATAGGTAATTCAACTAAGACCCTAGATGTGACTATGGGGCCGTTGATAGATTTATGGGGGTTTGGCCCAGATAAAAAACCAACAAAGCGCCCAACGAATGAAGCTCTGGCAAATATGATCAATAACATTGGTATAGATAAGCTGGTCCTTAACGAGCAAGGCTTAGCAAAAACGATGGCTGATTTAGAATTGTCGTTTTCAGCTACAGCAAAAGGCTATGGTATTGATAAAGTGGCTGAGCTATTACAAAGCAAAGGCATTACAGATTACATGGTTGAGATTGGCGGGGAGTTACGTATTGCTGGTACAAAACCAGACAATCAAGCATGGCGAATAGCAATTGAACAACCTGATGCTAACCCAGGTGAGCGAAAAGTACACCGTGTACTTGCACCAGGTAATAACGGTATTGCCACCTCGGGTGATTATCGAATCTTTTATACAATGGATGGCGAAACCTATACTCACCTTATTGATCCTATGACAGGGATGCCAATTAAGCATGACTTAGTTTCTGTTACAGTTTTACACCCTAGCGCTATGACGGCCGACGGTTTAGCGACTGCTTTAACGGTTATGGGAATGGAAAAAGCACAACGTTATGCGCAGCAGCATGATTTACCAGTGTATTTAATTGCTAAATCGCCTGATGGTTTAGTCACTTATTCAAGTCCTGCGTTTAAGCCTTATTTATAGTCTTTAGGTTTATATCCTTAGCATGAGGGTATATAATGTAAGGAGCTCAAATACGCTATTTGAGCTCATTTTATTGCTGAACAATAGGGGCTAAGCAATGTCACTTTTTTTTCTAACCTTTGGCTTACTTATTTTAATTGTCGCTGCGATGGCGATAGGCATGATAGTTCAAAGAAAATCGATGGCGAGTAGCTGCGGAGGCTTAGGCTCTGTAGGTATTGATAAAGCATGTGATTGCGATGATCCATGCGATAAACGCAAAAAGCGTCTAGCCAAAGAGCAAGTATGGAAAGAAAACCAAATTCTTTAAATAGATTTATTTCTGTTTAAACAAAAAACCTCTCGTAGCTCACTACGGGAGGTTTTTTATTTATATCGCCATAAATAAATCATCAGCTGATAAAATAATCGTGTTTTTATCTTGAACAGAAAACTCTCTTTGTTATACTCATGCCCGAACTTTCAGTAAGTTTTGAAAGTTCTATTGATGCTGATCAAAACTAGCTTAGCCAAATAGTGCTAATGCGTTGAGACTGTATTTCATGTCACTGTATAAGGCTTTACGGCTGCAACCTGTTTTTGTTGCCACGGTGTATGCCAAATTTTGTTATTAGTCATTTTAATAGGTTAATGTTTTTGAACTCATTTTTTTTGTTTCATACCAGCGCTTTGCTTACCTTAGATAAGTCAGTGTTGCATGAGCGCTTTAATAAAGCGAAAAGAGGCGTGAGTGTGGCTATAACATTATTAGTTTTTAATGCCGTTATGTTGCTTAGTGGCGCTATTGAGGATGCCTTTAGGCTTGAAGCATTGATCAGTGATGGCTTTTTTATAGAGCCATTATTACTGACTATTGCCGAATTCTTAGCTCATCCTATCTTATCGTGTCAGTTACTTATTGGCCTTTGTTGGCTATTGTTCCACATGTTTCCAGCGCGTCGTGCTGGAATAATCCTCCGTAAAGCAGCCTTTGCTTTTAGCGAGGCTAAAGTTCAGCAACCCGTGCAAGCTGCACATGGTTGTCGTGCTCCACCTAGCTTTACAGGTTGTCTGTTTACCCATTAATTTTTATGGGTATAGGTTACACCTGTGGTATCTAATTATTTATTCTTGCTGTAAATAACGATTACTTTCAATGTAGCTTAGTGTTTTACTCACTCTCAGCCAACCACACCTCACCCAAGTTAATTTTTATTGCGTTATATTAATGTGTTTAAAAAAGCTGGGTTGGTTCTGCTAGGTGTTTTTTATTAAGCCAGTGGTCAATACTTTATGCTTGCATGCGCTCTGCATTATTTGTAATTCAATTTTAATTAACTTGGGTTTTTATCAAATATCGTTGCTAACTATTTTTGGCAGCTAATAAAAACTCTTTAGGTTTTAGGATAGTCCCTTGTTAATTCGTAACCTTTTTAATATTGCTTTAGCTAGTATGGCGCTGATTTTATCAGGCTGTAATGGCGGGGTACTCGACCCAAAAGGGCAGATAGGTATTGATGAGAAAAATCTGATCATCATCGCCACTGTGCTTATGTTGTTAGTTGTGATCCCCGTTATTGTGATGACTTTATATTTTGCTTGGAAATACAGAGACACACAAAACCATGAAATTTACGCACCAAAATGGGCTCACTCTAATAAGATTGAGGCTGTTGTATGGGCGGTTCCTATTGTTATTGTTGTTATTTTAGGTGTGATCACCTGGCAGTCAACTCAAGAGCTTGACCCTTATAAACCGATAGAGGGTAAAGGTGAACACTTAACTGTTGAAGTGGTGTCACTTAATTGGAAATGGTTATTTATTTACCCTAAACAAGGTATTGCCACGGTAAACGAATTGGTATTTCCTGCTAATGTTCCGGTTGAATACAAAATCACGTCAGAAAGTACCATGAACTCGTTTTTCATTCCCCAGTTAGGTAGTCAAATTTACTCAATGGCGGGCATGGAAACTAAGCTGCATTTAATCGCTAATGAGCCAGGCACGTTTAAAGGCTTTTCGGCTAATTACAGTGGTGCGGGTTTTACTGGTATGAAATTTAATGCCATCGCAACGCCAACAAAAGCTGACTTTAACCAGTGGGTTGAACAGGTTAAAACCAACGCTAATAGCCTTACTCATGCCAATTATGTTGAGCTTGCCAAAGCGAGTGAAAACAATCCTGTCGCTTATTATGGCAAGGTTGATGACGGTTTATTCCATACCATAGTGATGAAATACATGCAGGCGCATGGCGATATGAACAAAAAACACCACTCGATGGGTAAACATCAGCAGATGAGTAATGAGCATCAGGCAATGGGTAATCATACAATGCCATCATCACACAGCCAGGGCGAGGAATAATCATGTCGTTTTTAGGTAAATTATCTATAGATGCAATTCCGTTTCATGAACCTATTATCATGGTGACCATGGCGGTGATTGCTATAGTCGGGCTTATTATAGCTGGATTAATAACAAAATATAAAAAATGGGGTGTGCTTTGGCGCGACTGGATCACCTCGGTTGATCATAAACGCTTAGGCGTTATGTACATTCTATTAGCGCTAATAATGCTGTTTCGTGGTTTTTCTGATGCTATTATGATGCGTGCGCAGTTAGCGCTTGCTACCAGTGGCGCGCCAGGTTATCTGCCACCAGAACATTACGACCAAATATTCACCGCTCATGGCGTTATTATGATCATATTTATGGCGATGCCATTTATGATTGGTTTAATGAATATTGTTGTACCACTGCAAATTGGTGCTCGCGATGTGGCTTTTCCATTTTTAAATAATTTAAGTTTTTGGTTTACTGCCAGTGGCGCCATTTTAATAAATTTATCACTTATATTTGGTGAGTTTGCTAAAACAGGCTGGGTTGCTTACCCACCGTTGTCGGAGTTGACCTTTAGCCCTGGGGTGGGGGTCGATTATTATATTTGGGCCTTGCAAATATCGGGGCTCGGTACGCTATTAACCGCTGTTAACTTCCTAGTGACAGTATTTAAAATGCGTGCCCCTGGTATGACACTGATGAAAATGCCAATTTTCACATGGGCATGTACATGGGCAAATATCTTAATTGCAGCATCATTTCCAATTTTAACCGCAGTGCTGGCCATGCTAACGCTAGACCGTTATTTAGATTTCCACTTCTTCACTAATGAAGCCGGCGGTAACGCCATGATGTATATCAACCTGTTTTGGGCATGGGGTCACCCAGAGGTATACATTTTAGTATTACCAGCTTTTGGTATCTTCTCTGAAATAGTGTCGACCTTCACTGGTAAACGTTTATTTGGTTATAAATCGATGGTATATGCCAGCGGTGCCATTTCTATTCTTGGTTTTATTGTATGGTTACATCACTTCTTTACTATGGGCTCAAGCGCTAATGTAAATGCTTTCTTTGGGGTGATGACCATGGTCATAGCTGTGCCTACTGGGGTTAAGTTATTTAGTTGGTTGTTTACTATTTACCGTGGCCGTTTGCGCATTACTGTTCCCGTACTGTGGACGCTTGGTTTTATGGTTACCTTTAGTATTGGTGGTATGACGGGAGTATTACTGGCAATCCCTGGTGCCGATTATGTATTGCATAACAGCTTATTTTTAATCGCTCATTTCCATAACACCATCATTGGTGGCGCAGTATTTGGCTACTTAGCCGGGTTTGTTTTTTGGTTTCCAAAAGCAATGGGCTTTAAGCTTGATGAGCGTTGGGGTAAAGCGTCATTTTGGTGTTGGTTAATCGGTTTCTTCGTAGCCTTTATGCCATTGTACGTACTCGGCTTTTTAGGCATGACGCGTCGCTTAAACCACTCTAATAATCCTGATTGGAATATCTGGCTTTATATTGCTGCGGTGGGTGCCGTGATTATTATGTTCGGTATTATTTGCCAAGTTATTCAGCTATATGTGAGCTTTAAAAACCGCGAAGCGCTTGATGATACCACTGGCGATCCTTGGAACGGTCACACCCTTGAATGGTCAACGTCATCACCACCGCAGTACTATAACTTTGCTGAAATCCCGCATGTTGATGATATTGATACATGGACTGACATGAAAGAAAAAGGCCTAGCTTATCAAGGTAAATCTAGCTATAGCCCAATTCATATACCAAAAAATACCGCATCGGGTGTGTTTATTGCTGCGAGTTTAACGGCGTTTTGTTTTGCCATGATCTGGCATATTTGGTGGCTAGCAGGGCTTGGTTTTATTGGCGCGATTGCGCTGTTTATTAACCGTGCTTACACCAGTGATGTAGATTACTACGTGCAAAACGATGAAATATTACAAATTGAAGGCGCGCATATTGCCAGTAACACGAAGGAGGTAAGCGCATGAGTACGTTATCTGCAACTCAAGGCCATGTAAATTTAGAGCCTCATAGCGTAAGTCATACGCATGAACATCACGATACCTCAGGCGATACAATCTTTGGCTTTTGGCTTTATTTAATGACCGATTGCCTTTTATTTGCCTCATTTTTTGCAACCTACGCAGTGCTTTATATGAACACCGCAGGCGGTGTATCGGGCAAAGATATTTTTGAGCTTGATTTTGTTGCCGTTGAAACTGCGGCGCTACTTATAAGTAGTATTACTTTTGGTTTTGCCATGATTGCCGCTCAAGGGCAAAAAAAGGCGCTGACGCTTGGTTGGCTCGCGGTCACTTTTTGTTTAGGCGCGGTGTTTATTGGTATGGAAATTTATGAGTTTCATCATTTAATTGTTCATGGCAATGGCCCACAGCAAAGTGCTTTTTTAACATCGTTTTTCTCATTAGTGGGCTTGCATGGTTTACATGTAACTGCAGGCCTTATCTGGATGAGCATAATGATGATTGAGGTGATTAAGCGCGGTTTAGGTAAACAAACCGTCACGCGCTTAAGTTGCTTAAGCTTATTTTGGCACTTTTTAGATATTGTGTGGATTTGTGTATTTACCGTTGTTTATTTAATGGGGGCAATGTAATGAGCCATAGCGAAACACATGCTTTAGAGCAAATGCAAAGCCAACATCATGATCAGTCACATGGTAGTGTTAAAACATACCTGATTGGCTTTGTCTTATCTGTGATTTTAACGGCCATTCCATTTTGGATGGTGATGGAGGGCGACTTTTCAAAGGTCACCACACTCTGGAGTATCGTTACTTTAGCAATCGTGCAAATTTGGGTGCATTTAAAATACTTTTTACACCTTAATTTCACCACTGATGAAGGTAAAGCAAATACCTTTACCTTCTTGTTTAGCGCGTTGATCATCGTCATGGTGGTTGGACTGTCTGTTTGGATCATTTATGAATCAAACGCAATGATGATGTATTAGAGGTTTCAGATGTTTCGTCGTTATTTAGCTGTTACTAAGCCAGGTATTATTATGGGGAATTTGATCAGCGTTGCCGGTGGTTTTTTACTCGCCGCCCGCGGTGATATAGACCCATGGTTAATGTTGGTTACCTTGGTTGGTTTATCGCTTGTTGTTGCATCGGGATGTGCCATAAACAATGTTATTGATAGAGACATTGATGTTGCCATGGCGCGTACTCGCTCACGTGTGACTGTAACGGGCGAAATGTCTGCAAAAGCCGCTTTAAGCCATGGCGTGTTATTAGGGCTAATTGGCTTTGGCTTATTAATTGCCTTTACCACTCAAGCGGCGGTATTTTTTGCCGTCTTTGGCTATGTCATCTATGTAGGGGTTTACAGCCTCTACATGAAACGCAACTCTGTTTACGGTACCTTTATTGGTAGTCTGTCGGGCGCAGTTCCACCTGTTGTTGGCTATTGCGCCGTTACGGGTGTGTTCGATATGGGCGCATTAATACTGCTGGTGATGTTTAGTTTGTGGCAAATGCCGCACTCATATGCAATTGCTATTTTTCGCTTTAAAGATTACCAAGCCGCTAATATTCCAGTATTGCCCGTGGCACAAGGTGTTAATAAAGCTAAGCGCCATATTGTGCTTTATATTGCCGTATATGCTTTAGTGGTGATGCTATTGCCAATTAGTGGTTATACCGGTGCTGCCTTTATGGCCGTTGCCTGTATCACCAGTTTTTGGTGGTTACTTATGGCACTTAGAGGGTATCGCTACAACATAGACACCACCCGTTGGGCACGCCAAGTGTTTGCGTTTTCAATTATTAATATTACCGCTTTGAGTATTGCCATGGCGGTAGACTATCAAACAATTGCGCCACAGTTAGTGGCGCTAAACTGATCTAAAACGATCAATGAACCGAGTTAATTCCCAAAGTTAACCAAAGGCTCTGAGCATTGCGAGGAGCCTTTTTTCATTCCTAAAATAAGGCCGCTATTGAGTGCTTATTGGCATCTACCAGACTTTGTTTTATTTTATTTCTTATAGCGGCTGATTTATTTTGACTGAGTTTGAAGTTACCTTGCCAGTGAGTTGGCGTAAGCTCTATAAAACTCAGGTGTTGATACATTGTATTGCGATGCTGCTCAGGCACTTCATCAATTTTCCACTCAGGCTCAAATGTTTTCTCAAAATGACTAGTAAGGGTTCGCATTACGAGATCTTTTTTTAGCTCATCTTTAATAATATGTACTTTTGCAGTCACTAACACCGATGCGTAAAGCCAGCTAGGCAATGTTTGATTATCCGCATAGGAGGGTGATAAATAGCAATTGTCACTATTAAAGAGTAAATTCACCTGTTTATTATCAAGCTTTGATAGTGGATTATGCTTTGCTACATGTGCAATAAACATATTTTCTAAAGAGTTGAATAACATAGGTACATGACAAATGTTATTTAATTGACTATTTGAGCAGGGCATAAAAATTGTTGCTAATGGAAAATTATTAATAAGCGCATGCAATTGCTCGGTATTTTTTTGCATAAAGTGCTCGGGTGGGTACATTATAATAGCTCCTCAAGTCGTAACTTTATAGCTGGCCATTGCTCGTCAATAATGCTGAATTTTGCGGTGTTGCGATATGAACCATCTTCTAGACGTCGGTCTTTTTGGGCTATTCCTTCATACTTAGCGCCTAAACGGGCAATGGCATTGCGTGATTGTTGATTGTGCTCATGGGTATTAAAACTAATCCGTACTAAATTAAGTTGATTAAATGCATATCTCAGAAGTAAATATTTTGCATGCGTATTTACGTATGTTCGCTGTGCAGTGAAGCTAATAAAAGTATGGCCAATTTCAGCGCTTAAGTTGTTACTGTCTAACCTAAATAAACGGGTTGTGCCAACAACTTGCTGTGAATGTTTATCAATAATGGCAAAAACCACTTGCTCGTTTTGATTAAACTGCGCGCTATGTGTAAACCATTGCTCCAACTTAACTTGGGTTTGTGTGTAATTACTTAATACCCACTGCCAAACTTGTGGGTGTTTACCTGCTTGATATAGACCCTCGAGATGTTTGAGTTTAAGTGGCTCTAAGGCAACCTTGTTGGTTTGATGAATTTGCGTTGTGAACATTATAAGCCCCATATTTTGCTATTTATTCATAACAAATGTACGCTTTATTGGTTTGTTAAAAACAACCAAAATTTAATTTTTACCTATACCAGTTTGGAAGGTGTTTATGCAGCCACTTAATATAAAGCTCACTAGCCAGAGTAAAGCTAAATACCTGCAAATAGCAGATGCACTTAGGGAGTCGATTATAAAAGGGGACATTCTCGCTGGCAGCAAACTCAGCTCTGCACGCGATATGGCACAAGCGTACGGATTAAACCGTCATACAATAATGAATGCCCTACAACTTCTTGTCGCAGAAGGATGGTTGGAATCCTATGAACGATCAGGCTACAGCGTTACCAATACATTGCCTATTCAAAACAGTATAAACACTGCCCAGTCTCAAGCATTGGCTCCTAAGCCGTATCGATTTGCTACCACGCTTACGGTGTCAGAACCTACAATGGACTTAAATCACTATGCTTATAACTTTGCTGGAGGCTTACCCGATTTAACACGCTTTCCCTATAAAGAATTTAAACGCTCTGTAAGTCATGTGTTTAATCATTTAGATACCAGCCAATTTCACTATGGCAATGTGGCTGGGGAGCCTAATTTAAAATTGCAAATTAGTCATTATTTACACAAAGCACGAAACCTAAAAACAGCCGACATTCTTATGTGTAATGGCTCTCAAGAAGCGCTTTTTTTAGTATCAAAAGCCTTTATTAATAAAGGCGATTATGTTGCAACCGAAACCTTAGGTTACCCGCCTGCTCGTAAAGCATTTGCAGCATGTCGCGCGCAGCTTATAGATATAAAACAAGATGATGAAGGGTTGTGTGTTGATGATTTTAAAACTCAGCTTGAACGCTATCCCATTAAACTTCTGTATTTAACGCCACTGCATCAATACCCAACGACGGTGACCTTATCACCCACCCGGCGCTTACAAATTTATCAGCTGTGTTATGCCCATAATGTGATGATTATTGAAGATGACTACGACCATGAATTTCACTACCGTTGCCAGCCTTTGCAACCCATGGCTGCCGATGACCCCGCAGGCATTGTGATATATCTATCAACGTTTTCAAAAATTATGTTTTCAGCAGCAAGGATTGGCTATATCTGTGCAGCGCCTGGGGTAATCGCACAATTAACCGCATGGAAGCAGCTAACGAACCATAAAAATGATGTGGTTATGCAATTAGCTGTCGCACACTGGATGAAAGAAGGTGGTTTTGAACGCCATTTAAAGCGTATGACAAAGCTCTATAAGCAGCGCTATGAAGCGATGGGTGATTATCTAACGCAGCTGCAATTATCAGGCTATCCAATTGAATATATAAAACCCGACGGTGGCATGGCGATGTGGGTTAATTTAAATAAACCGGTGGACCAATTAAAGCAAGTACTGCAAAGTAAAGGCGTGTATGTACAGGTTGAGCCTGAATTTTACTTTAAAGACTCAGAACGTAGCTTAATACCTAAGCAACACAGTTATGTACGTTTAGGATTTGCTGGGCAATCAACTTTGGCGATGCAAGCTGGACTTGAATTGATTGCTGAACACGTTTTCAAATAAAGCTTATTTGCTTAAGCTTTCAGCATCATAAAACATCGGTTTCAATGTGCCACAATTTATAAACTTATAATTGAGCTCACCAGCAGAGGGCACTTCAGTTGAGGTGCGAAACTTTTGTAAACAGGCACCACTTAAATCAACAAACATAATATGATGATAGCTTGGTGGCTGAGTTATTTGGTGAATGTAAATGCGCTCGTTATTTTTTAGCGTAACCATGTCGTACTGTTGCCATTTCGAGGCTGGACTTAAATCAGTTAGCTCACGAGTAAATAACTGCTCGCTAAGCTCTATTAATTTATCACTGTAAACTAAGCTACCTCCTTGTCTATAATCTCCAAGATACACATCTGCGGTAATTGCGACTTCTTCGCCTCGCATTAAGCGTTGAATATTAAACGGCTTTGATTTTACGGTAACTAACTCAGCATCACGTACTAAATCTAAAAATGGAATATCAGATACATCTACCTTGTACATAACATGCATATCAAAGGGAAGCTCAAAGCTTGGAATGTTAATGGCGTATACACTTGAACCTTTATTAACCAATACCATGGCATGCTCTGCTTCATATTTGGGGTTTAATGGCGGAAGTTCTGGTGGCTCTTCGGCACTAGCAAGCGAGCTGGTACAAAATACAATGCTGATAAATAAAGATACGAAGTAGGGTAGCCGCATAATAACCTCAATTAATTTATAGATATAAAGTGTAGTATACATTTATAAAAAATTATCTTTAGTTAAATTTTAGTAAGGCTTAAACGTGATACACACTAAAACTTTAGTGTGTATCAGTATATTTAGAGTTAGCTATTATTTAATTGCTTTTTTCACTTCGCGCCAGTCAATAACTTTAAAGTTTTGTGGTTGTAATGGCATGCGGTTGTAGCCGTCTTGCACTATAAGCATGCCCTCAGGGTAACCTGGTAAAGCTTTTGCTGTAACGGTTAAGCCGTCCGTTTCACCTACGCCATCAATGCCTTTATCTAGGTTAGCAATTACATTAAATTTACCTGCAAAGCTTAGATTAGGCTGTGTGTCATCTGATATGTTGTAAAGCACATAGCTATTATCGCCTTGGCTTGAGACTACTAAATAGCGCCCATCATTAGCATGATAAATTTCCATACCTTCTACATCTGCCACCAGTTGCTCATTAACACTTTGTAGCTTTACTGCTTTGTTACCAGCGGTAGGCTCTGCACCGATATACCAAATACCTGCATCTTCTTCACCTGCAAATAATTGGCCTAGTTTATCATCAGCACTACAGCCTTCAGGTTGGCTTGGTAGGGTAAACTCTCTAACCAGTTCACCGCTTAGGTTATCTTGATCACCAGTGAGTTTATACTGCTGGAATAAACCTGATTTATCATTAACAAACACGTAATGGCCAGAATCAGACGAATACATACACATACCGTAAATCTCAGGTAGGTTAGTGGCTATTTCTGTTACATGGTTTACTTTGTTTTCTCCATCAACAGTAAATACGCTAATACTGTTAAGCGTACGGTTGCTGGCAGTGATCCACGTATGGGTTTCGTTGTTTATACCTTGATGTTGGCGCACATCAACATTATTTAAACGCCCTATATTGAGCGACTGTACTTTGTTGCCAGCAAGGTTATAAACCATCAAGCCGCGGCGTTTATCTGTGCCTAAAATTAAGCTGTTTTTAGCATCTTGCTCATTTATCCAAATTGCTGGGTCATCTGCTGCATCACCAAACGCTGCAACCGGTGTGGTTTGTGCGCTGGCATGGAGATGAGTCATAGCAACTTTGCTATTTGAGACAGAAGTTTGCGCTGCGTAGTTAACGTTTGCTTGAATGTAAGCGCCTGTTTCATCATCAATTAATACCAGCTGGGCTTGACTGTCATTGATAAAGCTCGCTGCAACAGACTCAATAGTGTGCTCACCTGCCAGTGACCATTGGCTAAGCGTGTCTGTTTGAGCTTGGTAAGCATAAACCACATTACCATCAGTGGCACTCAGCCATAAAGTACCATCTTGTGATACTGATAGGGCACCAATCTCACTGTTTAATTCGCCGTATGGCTGTACTAAAGCCACAGGCTGCTTATTGGCATCTGATTCTGCATCAGCATTAATGGCCCACACTCCGAGCTCTGCCTCACCCACATACAGGGTTTTTGTGTCATCATTAACAGCACAGCCTGAAGCCTCAGTGACCGCAGAGAATTCACGTACTGCGATATTTTTAGCTTGGTTAGTGGCTAAATCATATATAACCGTTTCGCTGATCAAGCCGCGAACATCTGGCACAAACGCTGATACAGTCTCGGTATTGCTGTTTTTAAATAAACACACAGCATCAGGTTGAGCTTGAGGCGGACTAATACGAGTGAGTTCATTTAGCTGCCAAGTTTGGCCATTTTTTGTAAGCTTAAAAATGGCTACGTTGTCTTGGCTTTTATCAAGGCTGGCGAGTAAAAACTGCTGCGCTGATAATTGCTTTAGTGAAATTGACTCAAAGTTACCGGCTAACAACACACTGCTTTTCTCGTTATCGGTAAGTAATAAGCCCTGGCTTTCGCTCGCCATTAGCCATTGATTATTACCTAGCGCTGCTGCTTGTGAGCCTTGCATGTTTTGTTGTGGGCCAAATAACTTAGCCTCAACAGCCAGCTTTGCTATTTCTGTCGTGTTTTGGTTATCGTCATTACTTGTACAACCGCTAAGCGCAGTTACAAGCACAGCACTTGATAGTACCGCTGAAATTGTATTTAGTTTAAAGTTCATTATTTTATCCTTTACTTATCTATGTGCTTTTCAGTGTTAAAACGTACTTCACCAAGGTGATTAATCGCGCTTACACTGAGAGTTTCGCCATTGATAGAGATACTTAAAAAACCAGGTGTTGCTTCTGCGTAGCGGGTAAATTCACGTTGTTTTACAAACCGCGCTTCGCTGCCACCACCAGAGACAAAGTGAGCCACCTTGCTATTTTTTGGTTGGTTGTATTGCAAGTCGTGCTCGTGCCCTGCGATATAAGCGTGCACGTTATGACGCTCCAAAATAGGTTCTAAAATGTCGCGAAGCCCTTGGTTGCGGCCAAAGCGTTTACCACTTGAATAAAGCGGGTGATGGCCTACCACAATTTTCCATTTTGCGTTACTGCCAGCAAGTTGGGTTTCAAGCCAAGTAAGTTGGGTTTTATAGTCTTGTCCTTGGGTTGAACGGTATTTATCACGGTCTTTATATTCAGGCTGAATTGGGTTGGTATCTAAAAACACCATTAACACTTGCTCGTTGTTTTCAAGCGAAAATGTTTTACTGTAGTACCTTGCAGGTAACTGCCAACGTTGACTTTTTTCGGTGTAGTCAATTTGTGCTTGGGCATTACCCAAGTAATCGTGATTACCTAAAACAACATACCAATCTTCAAATGTGTGCGGGCCATGGTATATGTTCTCAAAGGCTGATTGCCAAAGAGGATCGTTCACACTTGCCACGCCATTTGGGTAAAAGTTATCGCCAGTCGAGACAATAAAATCGGCATCGGTTTGATACATAGCAATTTCTAGCTGATGAGCGACTTCTTTTTGGTAAAAGTGGCCGTTGTGTCCCCAATCACCAATAACCATAAAGTTAAGGCTATTAGGCAACGTAGTTAACTTAGCTATTTTTTGTTGTTGGTATAGCGCATCTTTATAAACAACAGGCTCGTCTGCACTAAGCGCTGATGAGCACAGTATCGCGGCCATTATGAAAGACAATTTAAACATGTTTTAACTCCAAAAAAGCACGCGATGGTTTGCCATTACGTGCTTAAAATGACAATACGTGTGATTAGAATGCGTAACGCAGCATTACTTGAATCACAGGGCCTGCTTCTTCCGATTCAAGCTCGTACTCATCAAAGGCGCGATTGTTTTGATCATCAAGCGAGTCAAACTTATTGAAAACTTCGTCTTTGCTGGCATCCAGTAAGTTTGAACCGACAAGGCGTAGAGTGATGTCATCCCAGCGCTTTTCAACGAAAAGCTCTAAATCAGCACCGTAAGAGGTTGTCACTTCTTCACCCACGAAGCGTCCGTATGCATCACCTTGGTTACGATACGTTGCCCCAAATGATGCGCGTAGTGTTGGTAAATCTTGGATAAAGCCAACGTTATAAACATAATCCGATTGGTCATTAAATTTGCGCTTACCAAAACTGTCTTCAACTTCACTGTCGAGCCAAGAGTAATTTAAGAAGATACCTGTGTTAGGCATGTTTAAGGCGCTCAGTGGGGTTGATAAATCAAATTCAACACCTTGTACTGTGCCATCACCAGTATTTTGTGGTTGCAGTACAAATGTGCCTTCGCCTTCTGAGCCTTCAACACCTGTACTGGCAATTTCAATAAGGTCGCTAACGTCACGGTAAAATACGTTTACACCGACAACGCCACTTTTACCTAAACGGTATTCGTAACCTAAATCGATACCCCAAGATGATTCTGGTTTAAGGCTTGGGTTGCCTAAAAAGTCATTATCAGCGAGCTCTTCTTCAAGTAGGGCGGGTGTCATGTAGTCAAAGTCAGGGCGACGTAAGCTGCGAGCAACAGAGGCGCTGACTCGTCCGTTATCACTGACGCTGTAACGAAAGTGAGCCGACGGTAAGAAAAAGTCATAATCGTTTTCGGCAGTAACGCCTTCATTTGTATCGGTAATGCTTGAGTCAGTTGACTCCCAGCGCACACCCATCTCCCACGAGAACACATCCGCTTCGTGTTTGATTAGCGCAAATAAATCAAAACGGTCTTCTTCAAGTTTATTAACCCCGCCGTCTACTGGTTCAAATTCGTTATTAAAACCGGCAAGAGTCAGTGGATTCTGAGAGAATTGATCCCAATTGGTAAAGTCTTTTTCCAGCTCATCTTCAGCGACAAAAATGGCGGTATCGCGCTCTTTACCTTGCACAAAAGCACCAAACTGAACTTCTTTCGAGTCACCTACCAGTAAGCTGTGCTGCCATTGTAATGACCACTCTTTATCATCAATATCAACGGTTTCTTCAGCTTCTTCAAACACCATTGGGAGCTCTGACGTATCAAGTTCAACCTCTTGCTCATACACTGATTCTTCAAAGCTGGCATAACCTAACTTAAATTTGCTGGTACCGCCCAGTAGTGGTAATTCATAGCCAGAATTAATGTTGTAGTTGGTTTGATCAATAAACGAAACGTTTGCGTTATCTGAGATTAAATTACCACCCTCAACGACAGAGCCTGAGGTTGCAGATGCGTCGTCGTATTCAAAAGAGCGCTCATCTTCGGTACGGTCGGTATCAACCCACATGGCGCTAATATCAAACTTGCCACCGTTATCAAACACCTTTTCAAAGCTGGCATTTAAAGAGGTGTCATCGCCATCACGGATATCAGATTGATCTTCACGGTTATCAAAATCGTCTGTAGCGTAATTAGGGTTATTTTCAGGGCTATCGCCATAACGTCTGCTTGATTTTTGTTTTGGGTTATAACGACCTTGTAAATTGGCACCTACGAGTAAACGGCCACCTGCAAATTCAGTACCGTAAACGCCCGCAAAGCTTTCTTTTAGTTCGCCGTCATCGTAACGTAAGCCACCAGCGCGAATATAACCACCGTCTAAGCTGTAGCCATCGCGAAGTACAATATTAAGTGTGCCTGCTATGGCATCGGCAGAGCGGTTGGCACTAGATGAACGAATAATTTCTACACGCTCAATTAATTCTGCTGGGATACGGTCCACAAAAAATGAACGGTCAGCACCGGCACCCGGAACTTCTTCGCCATTAATAAGTACTTTTGTGTAAGCAGGGCTTAAGCCGCGCATACGAGCGCCGTCTGATTCAAGTACGTCAGATAAAAAAGTAACACTAGGAACACGCTTTAGTGCATCACCGGCGGTGAGTGGTTCAAAACGTTGAAAGTATTCTTGTGAATATTCAAGCGTTGGCGCTAGTTCTTGCGAGCGGTTGCGATAACCAATCTCACCATAGACCACAAGTTCTTCAGAAACCTTTACTTCAGGTTCTCTTGGTGGTGTTTGTTCTTGTGCATTCACGATAATACTAAATTGGCTCAGTGCTAATGCCGCCACAACAGCATTTAACTTAAATTGTTTCATTGATTTGCTCCGGTTGTCCTTGGTTTGGTGAGCAAACTAAAAAAAGTTAATGACGCTAATGTGACAGTTTTACAGTTAATTCCTGACAAAACGCCAACTTAGCGCTTTTTAAACAGACATTTGAGCTGTTTAAACACGGCTCCAGCGCACTAAAAATGGTTATTACTAGGTTAAATACCTAAAAACTTTAATCTCAATGTCATATCAATGAGCCAAAATGACTCTGCCTAATAAATCAGTACCGCGCTAGCATACGTAATAGTGTAAATCTTAGAAGACTTAAACAATGCGATATAACCCATTTACCAGCCATGCAAAATTAACCAACACCATAATTTTATTATTGGTTATTGCTGTAGCAATATGCGCTTACTTTGGCGAACTTAAGCAATGGCAAGAAATTGCGTGGCTCGATATTGTTGGTGAGGGCGGTATAGTGTTGATGACCCTCAGCTGGATAGTTGCGTTACTAATTTCACGCCCGTCAGGCAAAGTAACTACCTTATTAGTATTAGGTTTAGGTTTGTTTATGTTCTCAGCCACACTCGATTTACTTGATGAGTGGTTAAAACAACCTTCACAATTATGGCTCACCTGGTTTGAGTCACTACCAGCGCCGTTTGGTATGTCGCTTACCAGCGCAGGGCTTTATTATTGGCATCAAGAGCAATTTGTTTTAAATCGTCAATTGCGTCGTCGTGAAGCGCATCTTCGAGAGCATGAAAAAGTCTGTCCGGTAACAGGGTTATACCGAGTTAACTACTTACATTCACTCATGCAGCAACAACAAACAGAGCAACAAGGCGGCACTTTAGGTGTTATTGATATTCGTGATTTTGCAAAGTTTAATGCGCAGTTTGGTTTTAGTGAAGGTGATAGGTTACTAAGAGAGATTAGTGATTTATTAGTAATGAATTGCCGGTTAAATGATGTGCTTTGTCGCTATGCTGGCGATTGCTTTATTGTGCTTATGCCGAATACCAGCCAAAGCCAAGCCAAAGAATTACTAGCGCAAATGAAAGCGGCGCTTAACCATTGTGCGTTTAAAGTCGCAAAAAGCAAAGGCGCACAGTTTCAGCATATTTTAACCGCCACCATGGCAATGGATTTAGCGCAAGATCCAGTGCAGCAAACCAGCCTGTTACATCAACAATTACAACAAGAAAAGGCGCTTGTAGGTGCAGCAGTATATTAGCCTAGATGATAAATACCTCAGCGCGGAGGGAATGATCACTGCGCTGGTGGAACTTGCTCAAGGGCGAGGGATCCCGCTGCATAAATTGCTGCGTGGTACGGGTATTTTTGAGCAAGATTTATATGATCTATCACAGCGCTTTAGTTTATCGCAGTTATTGGCTTTAATTAGCCAGTTTAAAGCCTTAATGAAGAGTAATGATAGTGGCTTTTTACTGGGTCATCAATTGGTTAATGACGTTAGCCCAGCAGTGCAAAGTGTGCGTTTAAGCCCCAGTTTAGGTATGGCTTTGAAGCAATTACAACAAATTAGTACCGTTATTGCCCCTTTATTATTTACCCGTAGGCATATATTTAAAGACGATTTATATCTGTACTTGCAACCGAGTATCGGTATTGACGAGTCATTAAAAAATTATTGTTTTGAAATATACAGCGCTGCGTTAATGAGCTTACTAAAACGAGTATGTAATGTGTATCCACATTGTTATTTTGACTTTACCTGTAAACGCCCTCGGCATATTCAAGAATATGAGCAGCACTTAGGCTTACGAATACGGTTTGAACAACCCTATACCCGTTGGCATTTTAATAAACAACTACTTAAGTGCACAAACCCAGAGGCTAGTCAGCTTAGGTGGCTGCAGTGCATAGCGCAAAGTGAGTTACATAAGAATGTATCACAGTCTTTTGTTGAGGCTGTGTGCCAGCGCATTTACCGTGATAAAAACAACAGCCTTGCTAACAGTGCTGAGCATTTTGCCATGAGCTCTGCTACGTTTAAACGTAAGTTAAAACAACACGGTGTCAGTTACTCTCAATTACAAGATGAGCAAAATAAACTTAAAGCTCTGCATTTACTGGGGGTGTGCCAGCAAGGTAATGAACGAGTGGCTGATCGGCTTGCATTTTATGATATTCCTAACTTTCGCCGAGCATTTAAGCGTTGGACCGGCATTACGCCAAGTCAGTTAAAAATATAATTAAAAACTAGCCGCTTGCTCTATAACAATGCCATGGCGCTTTGCTAGGCGCTGATGATCTCTGTCATAGCCTCCACCAATCACAGTGGCAACAGGAGTATTATTTGCAAGGCAGCGTTTAAGCACTAAGTGATCGCGCTTTTCTATCCCTTGCCAACTAATATCCAGTTTGCCTAAGCCATCCTCTTGCCAAATATCAACGCCAGCATCGTATAAAACAAGATCCGGGTTAAGCTCGTTTAATAAAAATTGCAGTGTATCGTCAACAATACCTAAATATTCAGCGTCTTGCATATTATTAGCTAAACCAATATCTAAATCGCTAGGGGACTTTCTAAATGGGAAGTTTTTTTCACAGTGTATTGAACAGGTAAACGCATATGGTTGATGAGCCAGCATAGCTGCGGTGCCATCGCCTTGGTGAACATCTAAATCAAAAATCAGTACGTTGGTAACTTCCCGGTTTTGAATTAACGTTTGTGCGGTAAAAGCTAAATCGTTAACCATACAAAAACCCGAGCCAAAATCACTGTGGGCATGATGAGTGCCGCCTGCTAAGTGGCACGCAAGTCCAGTTTCAAGTGCTAAACGCGCGGTTTGCAGTGTTCCCAACGGAGCGGTAAATGTGCGGTTCATTAGTGCTTGTGACCAAGGCAAGCCAATACGGCGCATGGCTTTTTCATCTAGGCGGTTATGCCATAAATCGTGAATGTAGTTTTCACAATGTACTATTTCTAGCTCTTCTACACTACCATGTGGTGGTTCTGTGATATTACTGCCAGCAAGTCCAAGGGTTTTAACATGCTGGTGTAGCTGAGCAAATTTACTCATTACAAAGCGATGCTTGGGATCAAAACTAAACGAGTAGTTAGGATGATAAACTAAAGGTAGATTGGGGTTCAAACTCATATCTGCGTCGTTTAATTATTTTTGGTTATGGTAATCAACTTCACGCAGTGCGTCTATTTATGTTTGGTGAATAAGCGTTTCAAGCTCGCGGTGTAATAATGTTTCATCGGCAAGGTTTAGCTCAACTAAACGCTTTAAATGCGTGATACTGTCTATATCAATACTGTGGCATTTAAGACCAATATGATTTTCTTCTATGTGACGAATAACCACCGGCATTTTTATTTCAATATCGCTTTGTGGCAAAGTAAAACGTAGTACTGCTTCGTCATTTTTGTTCCCAGTAAATGTATCGCTTTTAGTAATAAGCGCACCATGTAAAGAGATATCTAATAGAGTGCATTCATACTGGCTGCTAGCCATAACTAATTGCGCTGCAGTAGAGAACATAATACGAGAAAATTGCCGACGGTTTTGCATAATAATCTTATAAAGCTGTTATTTATAATAAGCATAGCTGGTAATGCCCAACACGCCAATTTGCTTAAAGATAAAAATAGCTCGTATAAAAAAGCCCCGCATTAAATGCAGGGCTTTTAACTTATTCACTGTGGCTGTTAGCCAATTTTTTTATACTTTATGCGCTTAGGCTGTGCAGCTTCTGCTCCAAGAGTCTTTTTAAGCCACTCTTCGTATTCAGTGTAGTTACCATCAAAGAAGTTAATTTGGCCTTCGTCGCGGTAATCTAAAATGTGTGTAGCAATACGGTCAAGGAACCAACGGTCATGCGATATACACATTACACAACCTGGGAATTCTAAAATAGCATTCTCAAGAGCACGTAATGTTTCAACGTCCAAGTCATTAGTTGGCTCATCCAGAAGCACTACGTTGCCGCCTGCTTTTAACAGTTTAGCTAGGTGTAAACGGTTGCGCTCACCACCAGATAAGTCTTTAACAAACTTTTGCTGATCGTTGCCTTTAAAGTTAAAACGGCTAACGTAAGCACGGCTTGGGAACTCAAAGTTACCAATTTTTAGTACATCTTGGCCGTCAGAGATTTCTTGGAATACTGTTTTGCTTTCGTCCATGTTGCCACGGAACTGATCAACTGTTGCCAGTTCCACTGTTTCACCAATGCTGATATTACCGCTATCTGGCTGTTCTTCACCGCTTAACATTTTAAATAGCGTTGATTTACCTGCACCATTGGCACCAATAATACCCACAATAGCGCCCTTAGGCATGCTAAAGCTTAAGTCATCAATTAAAACGCGGTCGCCAAAGCTTTTATGTAAGTTGTTTACTTCTAATACTTGGTCACCTAAACGAGGCCCAGGTGGAATAAATAATTCGTTGGTTTCGTTACGTTTTTGGTAATCAGACTGTTGTAGCTCGCTAAACTGCGCCATACGTGCTTTTGACTTAGCTTGACGACCTTTAGGGTTTGAACGCACCCACTCAAGTTCTTGTGCAATTGATTTTTGACGTGCTTTTTCAGATTTTTGCTCTTGTTGTAAGCGGGCATCTTTTTGCTCAAGCCAAGAAGAGTAGTTACCTTCCCACGGAATACCTTCACCACGGTCAAGCTCTAAAATCCAACCTGCTACATTATCAAGGAAGTAACGGTCATGCGTTACTGCCACAACAGTGCCTTCGTAGTCATGTAAGAAGCGCTCTAACCATGCAACCGACTCAGCATCTAAGTGGTTAGTTGGTTCATCGAGAATCAGCATGTCTGGTTTTTCAAGTAACAAACGACAAATAGCAACACGACGGCGCTCACCACCCGATAGGTGCTCAATTTTAGCATCCCACTCAGGTAAACGAAGTGCATCGGCAGCACGCTCTAAAACGTTATCGATATTATGACCATCGTGGGCTTGAATAACCGCTTCTAATTCACCTTGCTCTTTAGCCAGTGCGTCAAAGTCAGCACCTTCCATTGCGTATTCGTTATACACTTCGTCAAGGCGGTTAAGGGCATGTTTTACTTCACCTACAGCTTCTTCAACAATTTCACGAACTGTTTTGCTTTCGTCTAAAACAGGCTCTTGCGGTAAGTAACCAATTTTAGTGCCTGGTTGAGGGCGAGCTTCACCTTCAAACTCTTCATCAACACCCGCCATAATGCGAAGTAGTGATGATTTACCAGAACCATTTAAACCTAGCACACCAATTTTTGCGCCTGGGAAAAAATGCAACGAAATATCTTTTAAGATAGTGCGTTTTGGTGGCACAACCTTAGATACTCGACTCATCGAGAATATAAACTTATCAGGTAAAACCATGGAAGAAGCCTTCAAATAATAATAAAAATTTCAATGCTGTATTGTAGTGGCTCACAGGTGAAACAGTCAACGAATGGCGTAGCTTTTCAAAAATAAGTAGGCTGTAAGAAAGTGTAGTAAATTGTTTTATATTGTATTGATCAATTGTATGGGTATTTAAATAACTGCATAGTGTTAACAGTTGTTTAGAAGAAAAATATAATGAATAAGTTTAAGTCTAACTTGATTTGCGTTTTCTTAAAAGCGCACATCTTAATTTTAGAGCTGTAATTTGGTTTCACTTTTGTCGTAACACAACTTGAATTTTTATATTGAGCGTTTAGGCGTTTATAAAAGGTATTTAAAACATCACCAGATACTAAACTAAAGGAATAATTATGAAATTAAAATGGCTTGTATCCCTAAGCGCAATAATTTTGGGAGGGTACTCAGTTGCGAGTAACGCTGAGATAATGCGAGTGAATGGACCTTATCAAGGGTTCGGCTTAGGCTCTACCGAATTCGATGTTTATGAAGGGGATAGCCTGCAGTTTACAACGTTTTATACTCAAGTAGGTTATCAGTTTTCACCATATTTTGCACTAGAAGGGCGTTTGGGTATTGGTTTAAATGAGGAGCCAACGCCATTAAATGGGGATGTTTATACTCAAGAACCATTGACAGGAAAAATTACTTCCGAACCTGTACATACTCAAGTTGGTTCCGGCTTACAATTACAAACAAGCATATTTTTAAAAGCTAATTACCCAGTTTCTTCCCGAGTTGGTGTATTTTTATTTGCGGGATACGCTAGAAATAAGTTGAGCTATAACGATGACTACAGCCGTTTTGCAAAAGAAGTTATTGGCTCAAACACAAATCAGTTTCTCATTACAGAGGAAAATTACGATAAGGATGGCAAAACATTTGGGGCGGGGGTTGATTACATGTTAAGCCAACGCTGGCAGGCAATTGCAGAATACCAGTATTTTGATGCAATTCAAGGTAATATCTATGCTCTTAACTTTTCTATAAATTATCGTTTTTAAAACCGCATGCGCTACTGACTCTGGTAGCGCAACTCAAAAAATATTACTTAATAATTCTAAGTGCTTCTATAAATTTCGTTTACTATCCTAAATTTCATTTAGACATCCATACATCTAGAGGTTGATATTTTTGGCATTCTGTTCATAATGAGAGCGTATTAACTCTCGGTTTTTATGAGCAGGAGCTTTAAGAATGCCAATTACAGTAGAAGACGAATTGCCAGCTATTGCACGTTTACGTCATGAAAACGTGTTTGTAATGCCAAAAACGCGTGCAAAAACCCAAGAAATACGCCCTATGCGTTTGGCTATTCTTAATCTGATGCCTAATAAAGTAGAAACCGAAGTACAGTTTATTCGCTTGTTGGCTAACTCTCCGCTGCAAGTAAATGTTGAGCTATTGCGCCTTGATACGCACCGCAGTAGTAGCAACTCAGAGCAACACTTAGATACTTTTTATCGTTATTTCTCAGAAGTAAAAAACAACAACTACGATGCACTGTTAATTACCGGTGCACCGCTCGCACATCTAGAGTATGAAGAAGTAGCGTATTGGGAAGAGCTCAAAGTAATTATTGATTGGGCCGAGCAACATGTAACTTCTACCTTGTTTTCGTGCTGGGCTGCCCACGCGGCCTTATACCACCGTTATAATTTAAAGCGCGATTTAAAAGACAATAAACTCTGCGGGGTGTTTACCCATCAATGTTACTTTGCCCATGGTGCACTTACCCGCGGCTTTGACGATACCTTTTTAGTACCCCACTCACGCTATGGCCACATAGATATTAATAAAATAAACGCCTGTGAAGAGCTGGTGGTATTAGCGGGCTCTGAACGAGTAGGGGCGTATTTGCTTAAAAATAAATCGGGCAGCCAAGTGTTTATTACCGGCCACCCCGAATACGATGCCGACAGTTTAAAAGCCGAATATGAGCGCGATTTACAAAAAAGTCCCGATGCGCCAAAGCCTGAAAACTATTTTCCTGATGACGATGCCAGCAAACAACCGTCTAAAACATGGCAAAGCCACGCGTTTTTACTGTTTTCAAACTGGTTAAATTATTACGTTTACCAAACCACACCCTATGATATTAACTTAGTTAGCCAAGACGTAAGGACTAACAACTATGCCGAATAATCCTCAAAACAATAAGCATGAACAGCTAAGCGCTGCGCTCAAACAGCGTATTTTAATTTTAGATGGTGCAATGGGAACCATGATCCAAGCGCATAAGCTTGAAGAGCAAGACTACCGTGGTGAACGTTTTAAAGATTGGCACGTGCTTATTAAAGGTAATAACGATTTATTAAGCCTAACCAAGCCTGAAATAATTACTGATATACACCGCAGCTTTTTAGCCGCCGGTGCCGATATTATCGAAACCAACACCTTTAACTCGACCACTATTTCGATGGAAGATTACGACATGGCGAGCATAAGCCGTGAAGTTAATTTAGAGTCAGCTAAGTTAGCCCGTACTGTATGTGATGAATTTAGCGCTAAAACCCCAGAAAAACCGCGCTATGTAGCGGGTGTGTTAGGGCCAACATCTAAAACCTGTTCGTTATCGCCGGATGTAAACGACCCTGGCTATCGTAATATCACCTTTGATAAGTTAGTGACTGCGTATGTGGAGTCTACTCTTGCATTAATGGAAGGCGGCGCTGATTTAATACTTATCGAAACCATATTTGACACCCTAAATGCAAAAGCCGCCTCATTCGCGGTAGAAGAGGCGTTTGAACAAGCAGGGCGTACATTACCAGTGATGATATCAGGCACTATCACCGACGCCTCAGGCCGCACGCTTTCAGGGCAAACCACCGAAGCATTTTATAACTCTATTCGCCATATTAAGCCGCTTTCAATTGGCTTAAATTGCGCTCTTGGGCCAGATTTACTGCGCCAATACGTTGAAGAGCTATCACGCGTGTGCGAAACCTTTGTCTCTGTTCACCCTAATGCGGGCTTACCTAATGAGTTTGGAGAATACGATTTAGAAGCAGATGACATGGCAAAAGAGATTATAGATTGGGGTAAATCGGGCTTTATTAATATTGTTGGCGGTTGCTGCGGCACTACGCCTGCGCACATTCGTGCCTTTGCCAAAGGGCTTGAAGGCGCAGCACCACGAAAATTACCAGAGCTTGAAGTGCGCATGCGTCTGTCAGGCCTAGAAGCCTGTAACTTAAATTAAGGAGCCGCCAATGACCCAACAAATTGCAGTATTTACCAATGTCGGCGAGCGTACTAACGTAACTGGCTCGGCCATGTTTAAACGTTTGATCATGGAAGAAGACTACGAGACCGCCCTTAATGTGGCCCGCGAACAAGTAGAAAATGGCGCCCAGGTTATTGATATCAACATGGACGAAGCCATGCTGGACTCAAAAGCGGCCATGGTGAAGTTTTTAAACTTAATTGCCTCAGAGCCTGATATTTCTAAAGTACCTATTATGGTCGACTCCTCAAAGTGGGAAGTCATCGAAGCAGGCTTAAAGTGTATTCAAGGCAAGGCCATTGTTAACTCCATTTCACTTAAAGAGGGTGAAGAGCCGTTTATTCGCCAAGCTAAAATTATAAAACGCTTTGGCGCCGCCGCTGTTGTGATGGCGTTTGATACCGACGGCCAAGCCGATACCGCCGATCGTAAGTTTGAAATTTGTGAGCGCAGCTACCGTATTTTGGTTGACGAAATTGGTTTTCCGCCAGAAGACATTATATTCGACCCCAACATATTTGCCGTTGCCACCGGCATAGAAGAGCACGACAATTACGCCGTAGAATTTATTGAAGGCACCCGCCGTATTAAGCAAAATTTACCGCACTGTAAAGTGTCGGGTGGGGTGTCAAACGTATCGTTCTCGTTTAGAGGTAATAACCCAGTACGTGAAGCGATTCACTCGGTATTTTTATACCATGCGATAAAAGCGGGTATGGATATGGGCATAGTAAACGCAGGGCAACTTGCGGTTTACGACGACATCCCCGAAGAACTTCGTAAAGCCGTAGAAGACGTAATTCTTAACACCGACCCAGGTGCAGGTGAGCGCCTTGTTGAACTTGCACCTAAATATTCAGGCATGGCGCAAGCTGAGCGCGTAGAAGATTTAGAATGGCGCACTTGGTCGGTTGAAAAACGCCTAGAGCATGCCCTAGTAAAAGGCATAACCACCTTTATAGATGAAGACACAGAAGAGTGCCGTGCTGGCGCAGATAAACCTATTCACGTCATTGAAGGGCCACTTATGGACGGCATGAACGTGGTTGGGGATTTATTTGGCGCGGGTAAAATGTTTTTACCCCAAGTGGTTAAGTCGGCTCGGGTAATGAAACGCGCGGTCGCTTACCTTGACCCATTCATTGAAGCCGAAAAAGAAGAGGGCGCGACCAACGGTAAAATTGTTATGGCTACCGTAAAAGGTGACGTGCACGATATAGGTAAAAACATTGTAGGCGTAGTACTGCAATGTAATAACTACGAAGTAATCGACTTAGGCGTAATGGTACCTGCCGATAAAATACTGCAAACAGCAATTGACGAAAAAGCCGATATTATAGGCCTTTCGGGCTTAATTACCCCATCGCTTGATGAAATGGTACATGTTGCCAAAGAAATGAAGCGTCGTGGCTTTGAGCTGCCGCTAATGATTGGCGGGGCAACCACCTCAAAAGCGCATACCGCAGTAAAAATAGAGCCGCAGTACGACAAAGGCGTGGTGTATGTAAATAATGCCAGCCGCGCCGTGGGTGTGGTGTCTAATTTATTATCAAAAGAGCATAAAGCAGAGTTTTTAGCTAAAACCAGCGCCGAGTACGACAAAGTACGCGAACAACAAGCACGCAAAAAGCCGCGCTCAAAACCAGTTACCATACAGCGCGCCCGCGATAATGCTGCAAAACTCGATTGGGATAACTATACGCCACCCGTGCCTAAAAAGCTGGGCGTGACTGAGTTTAAAAATGTATCAATCGCGACTTTACGCAAATACATAGACTGGACGCCGTACTTTATGACCTGGTCAATCGCCGGTAAATATCCGCGCATAATAACCGACGAAGTAGTGGGCGAACAAGCACAAAGTCTATTTAAAGACGCCAACGATATGCTCGATGAGCTTGAAAAGTCAGGCACTTTGCAACCATTAGGTGTTATTGGTTTATTCCCAGCAAACCGTGTGGGCGATGATATAGAAATTTACACCGACGAAACCCGCAAAGAGCTATTAACTACCTCATGTCATTTACGCCAGCAAACCGAAAAGACCGACTTTGCTAACTACTGCCTAGCCGATTACATTGCGCCAAAAGGCACACCCGATTACTTTGGTGCGTTTGCGGTAACAGGCGGTTTAGAAGAAGACGACCTCGCCAATGCGTTCGATGCCAAGCAAGATGACTATAATAAAATAATGGTAAAAGCGGTTGCTGATAGGCTTGCCGAGGCCTTTGCTGAATACTTGCACGAGCAGGTGCGTAAAGAGTATTGGGGTTATGCACCGGATGAAAACCTAGGTAACGATGAGCTAATACGCGAAAACTACCAAGGTATTCGCCCAGCGCCTGGTTACCCAGCGTGCCCTGAGCACACCGAGAAAAAGAAAATTTGGCAACTACTCGATACTGAAAAACGCATTGGTATGCAGCTCACCAGCTCGTACGCCATGTGGCCAGGTGCTGCGGTGTCGGGTTGGTACTTCTCACACCCACAAGCGAAATACTACGCTGTAGCGGCTGTGCAAAAGGATCAGGTAGAAGACTACGCTAAGCGAACTAATATGACGATCGCAGAGGCTGAAAGGTGGTTATCGCCTAACTTGGGGTATGAGCCAGAGTAAAAGAGCAGCGGTCAAAAGTTGAAGCGGTCAGTTTTTAGCTGTCAGCTATCAGTAAAACAAAAACGAGCCGATTTAGGCTCGTTTTTTAAATTACACATAAAAAATCTTTAAGGGTTATTGGCGAGTAGCTCATCTACTTTTTTTATAACATCTTCTGGTGTTGGTTCTGTCGTTTGTTGTTTTAACCAATCTGTTATTTCTTCGCTGACTCTGTAACCTTTTTCAATGCAGTAGTGTTGAGAGGTAACCCAAATATCTGCCCTCCTAGAAGTGCTATACGAATTACAAACCGTATAGCCTTCACTTTTAATTTTACTTTCAATAAAGTAAGTATAAGTAGGAACTGAAATTAATAGTAAAATTAAAGTAATCCCACAGAGCTTATACCATTTAATTAGAAGCTCTGGTTTTATTTCAATATTTCTTACTTTTAAGAATATCATTCGAGTAAGCATTGCAAATGCTGGCGTATATAAAATTAAACACGCACTAAAACTTTTCTCATTAAAAATCAGCGGGTGCTTATTTAACGCCTCAAAGACAAATACTAATTCATTATATGACGCAATCGGTAAAACTATGGTGATGATAAAGAATAAAACAAATAAAAATACACTCTTTATATTTTCACTTAACGTTATTCTTTCGTGTTTCATTAAATTCCCTTTAATCAACATTTAAATAAGGCATACAATTAAATTACGATTAAACTTTATACGGTTTTCGTCATATGCATTATTAGCAATTCTTAGACTAGCTATAATTTTTTAGTTATCCTATTGGTATAAATTAAACACATAGCTGTTCCTCTAACAAGAGTGCCTACAAGAATAAATAAACTAGACTCCACTTTAAGTCTTTCACTGTGAAAAACGAAGTAGCAGGCTTTGTTTAGGTTAAAAAAGTAAGGTGTCTTATGTCAATTTTACAAAAGCATAAAGCAGGTTTAGTTCATATAAAAATATTATCATCGTATCAATTTTTAAGAGTAGAAAAACTAAATGCAAGGATCGCGGACTATTAAAACTTATGAAGTTAGCTTCTTAAAACGTACTTTAAATTTAGTTTTACTATTTACCCATATAATTTTTTTATTTGCAGTAGCTGCCATAGCATTCGATCGTGAGAGTTTTGAGGCGATAAGTAACGCAAGATATGGCAATAGCGCTCCCTTAATGCAATCTAAATTAGCAGATATATTTGTATCCTCTTGGTTTGCTTATTTGTGCTTAGCTTTGATCCCCATAACTTTAATAAAAGAGCGCTTTATGAAAAGCTATAACGTTCGAATTTATTCAAATGTACTAGCTTCGTTTATATGCGGATTAATAATCTATATATTCATTAATAAACTGTATAGTTTATAAGGTTTATTTAATGTGACTTTTAGCTTCTTTAATCGGAAATTTATAACTTAAAAGGAAAAAATATCTAATGGAAAATATTTTTTGTGGGTATTATGATGAGGAAACGGAGCAGGATGTTCCATTACAACCAAACATTAGTGAAGCTATAACCTTTTTCAAAAGTTTTATTTGGGAGAATGAGAATTCAGAATCCGCCATGAAAATTTTATTTTTTCAAGCTTTAGGGGATAATGAGGCTTCATTACAAATAAGTTGCCTAGAAAAAAGTTTATGGTGCATTTCTACCAGTGTTTCCATCCGAAGGCGCTTTCTTGGACCTTTTTTTAAGCGTAACACCTTCAAAATCTTTATAGATAAAAATGAAGATGAAACAGAAAGTATAATACGTTTATTTTATGATAGTTCGCCTCACAAATTTGCTGCCTTTTTAAAAAATAGTAAAGGCTAAGCCTTAAGAGGAGTTACACATTTAATCTCTTTATAAATCTATTCTATTACTTTGAATAAAGGACTATCAATGAAGTATCTAAATTACATATTACTTTGCCTATCTCTATTTTTCACATCGAACACATTTGCGCTTGAGCAAAAGTATCACGAGAGTGTTTTACCTGTTATTGCTGCTTTTAAAACGCATGATAAAACTGCGATTGCTGCGCATATTCGCTACCCTCTAAAAAGGCAGTATCCACTTCCTGATATTAAAAATGAAGCTGAGTTTATTAACCGCTTTGATGAAGTGTTTGATGAGGAACTTGTTGCCGTTATTGGCAGCTCTAATATCAATACCGATTGGGATAACGTAGGTTGGCGCGGCATTATGCTAAATAACGGCGTAATGTGGGTAGACACAGACGGCAAAGTTATTGCTGTGAATACACAAAATACCACTGAGCAAGCACATGCAGAAAAGTTAATCGCTCAAGATAAACAATCACTCCATTCAAGTATTAAAACCTTTCAAAAACCAATACTTGATTGGAAAACAGCTAACTATCGTGTTCGCATTGATGATTTAGGCGATGGAAACTTCCGCTATGCGTCGTGGAGCATTGATAAAAGCCCAAGCGACAAGCCTGATATCGTTTTAATTAATGGTGATATTACCTTTGAGGGTAGTGGCGGCAATCATCACTATACGTTTAAAAATGGACGTTACAGTTACGTGTTACATGTCACTATTATTGGTTGCGATACATCTTCACTTGGTTGGCTTGAAGTATATAAAAACGATAAGCAATTGTTATTTGAAGGCGCTGTAAGTAAAGGTTAATACAGTAGCGAAAAGAGTACATAGTTACTAATGATTAAACAGAATTAGATATAAAATATGAAAATAGAAGATATAAAACTTAAAATTGAAAGATCTGAATTTTATAAAAACTATAATGTTAAACAGTTGATTAAACTGGTTATTGATTTATATGAAAGCTACCGAATTGAAAATACTAATTTAGAGTATGACGGCGATATGCTTCTTTTTCAGTGCAGGGAAGATAGCCTTAGTAAAGACTACTTTATTGTTGATATTACACGCCAAATTATTCCTGATTTAGACGACATAGATGAAGCTACAGATGCTATGCAGCAACTTAGTACGACTTTTAAATTTTTACCAAGCGAGGCTGCATTTGCGCTTTCAACAACGAGTCAGTGGTGTTCTGCGTTAAATGAGGTTGATAGTCTTAGGGCGTTTATTGAAAATAGTGAAGCTTTTCAATGGGCTATTAAAAATGATGTGGTAAAAGTAGATATTGAATTATCTTATATATAAATATTAAAACAATAACTGTAGTCGCATGAGTTGCATCTTACTTCTTTGCTTACTGTCAATGTAAAAAATTATTTAGCAATTTGCTGCTCTTAACCACTTTAAACAAGGCAATTTTATGAAAACGATTGGCATGCTCGGAGGTATGAGTTGGGAGTCTACAACCAGCTATTACAAAGCCTTAAACGAAGGCGTTAAAAACTCATTGGGTGGACTACATTCAGCCAAAATTTGTATGGTGAGCGTCGATTTTGCAAAAATTGAAGCACTACAGCATCAAGGCGATTGGCAACAAACAGCTAAGTTACTCACCAAGGCGGCTAAATCTGTTGAGGCTGGTGGTGCCGACTTTTTACTTATTTGTACCAACACTATGCATAAAGTGGCCGATGAGATTGCCAGTAATATTACCATTCCTATTTTGCACATAGCCGATGCCACCGCCGAGCAACTAAAGCACGATAACATTACGCGAGTAGGGTTGTTGGGAACGCAATTTACAATGGAGCAAAACTTTTACAAAGAGCGTTTAACCGATAAGCATAACATTGAGGTATTAATACCTGAGCCTAATGAGCGAAAGCGTGTGCACGAGGTTATTTATTCGCAGTTATGCCAAGGGATTATTGATGACGATTCGCGAGCCGATTATGTGCGTATTATAGAGCGATTATTTGAGCAAGGCGCGCAGGCCATCATTTTAGGCTGTACTGAAATCGCCTTGTTGGTAAAGCCACAACATACGCAGGTTCCGCTTTACGATACTACCAAAATACATGCCGAAGCAGCAGTAAAACTAGCGCTGGCAAAATAAATAAGGTTGAGCTTAATTCTGTAAATAATTACTTCGTTATGCTTGCATACACTGATGCTAATAGTTAAGGAATCTGGGGGGGGGGAGGTGAAAAAGCTTACTATTTATTTGTTACTTTTATTATCTGTTGGATATTCTACAGTTGCTTTATATTCGCTCATCAATAGTGATATTGAAGATGTTATTATTTGCAGCACTGATGAGAATACTCATTACATCCCAAGTGATGCTTGTGAATATTACTTACTTAATTATAGAGCCGATAAGAGTGATATTGAATCACTTGAATCAGGCGCTGGTCTAGCATTTTTATTTGAGATTAAAGATATAGATAAGCGCGATGCTTATATCGAATACTTTATTTCTAAAGGAATCAAAGTAAATACGTTAAGTGACATAGATGGTTTATCACCTCTACACTCGGCTATTTTGCTTAATGACTTTGGTTTAGTGCAACTTTTAATTGATAAAGGCGCGAGTATTACTATTAAAGAAAAATCACATGGGCTTATACCTTTAGAGTTTATTCATAAACTGAGTGAAAGAAATGCTCAGATAGATAGGCAGCTGATATCTGAACTTTTGACGTCGATTTCAAATAATAAACAGGCTGGTTAATTCAAAGAATTACCGAATATGTTAAATCTAGTGATTTTATTATTTACCAACAAAAAAACCGCCAATTGGCGGTTTTTTATTAGCAAGTAAAGCTGTTAACACGCTTTATATTAATGACCTTTCTCAAAGTCATTTACTTCGCGCTCGGCCTCATCTTTGGATTTACCGTATTTTTGCTGAATTTTACCAACAAGCTCGGTACGGCTACCTTCAATTTTATCTAAATCATCGTTGGTAAGATCGCCCCATTTTTGTTGCGCTTTACCTTTAAGTTCTTTCCAATTTCCTTCGATACGATCGCTATTCATAATTAGCTCCTTATTAAGAGTGATGATTTTTCATTTTAAAAGCGTTACTAATAAAATGATTTTTAACGTTCACTCATAAAGGTGCAAAGCCTATACCAGAAAGTGAAATGTTAAGTTTTTAATATATATCAATTGGTTATGGTTTTTTGATGCGTAAGGTTTTTTTCTGGTGGCGAGCTTTATAAAAATTCTGCAGGGTGGCTTGTAATTATTTCAGGGACTGTCACTTCAGGGGTTATTATTGCAGGAACACTGTGCTGGTTTTTTATAAGTACAAAAAAAGCAAGCTATTAAAGCTCGCTTTGCTGTTTAATAAAGGAATTAATGTCTAAAGCTTGGCATTAGCGCAGGAATGCCTGGCAGCATACCTACCAGTGCCATTACACCGGTTAATAACACAAACATTATAAGTGGGATGACCCAGCGACTCATTCGCGATAAATCAGCACTTCTTTCTTTACAGCCAATAAGGCCCAAGTTATCAAGTAGCATAGTTAATGACCAACCAAATGCAGGGTTTACTAGGCTTGATGCAAACACCACAATGGCGGCTGATTGGGTGGTTTTACCTTCACGGGTCATTTCCATACCCGCTTCAAGTAGTGGAATGAACACCCCTACAATTAATGCAACACACAATACTGGCTGCCAAATAGCTAAGTCCATTGGATAGCCCCAAACACCCGCGATAATACAAAATAACGCAGTTAAAATTGCGCCTGCAGGAATAGGGCGTTTTGCAATAGCAGCAGGAACAATGTAAGTGCCCCAAGATGACGCAAAGTTAGCACCGCCTAAAAGCGAGCCAAAGGTTTGTCTTGTTGATGCGCTAAGCATGGTATCGTCAATATTCATTTGTACTTTTTCAGTACGCTCAGGGTAACTAATTTTTTGAAATACTTGATGGCCTAAAAAGTCAGGAGACCACATAGCAACCGCTAAAACTGCAAAAGGAAGTACAACTACAAAGCTTTCAGCTGTTGGTAAGCCAAGCATCCAGCCGGTGTTTTCGCCCCACCAGTACATAGGGTTCATGTTTGGTAAGCCCGGTGCAGTATGAAACTCAAACGGTGCACCCAATGCAAAAGCAGTAAAACCACCAATTAAACAGCTCAGTGGCACGGCTAACCAGCGTTTTTTGTAATGCTCCAATAAAGCATAAAGTAAAATTGTGGCTAAGATTACGATAAAGGCAATATGGGTCATTTGAATTTCTTCAGCCCATGCAAACAGCTTTTTAACTTGTGAAATGGTACCCACAAAGCCCAAATAAAGAAGTAGGCCACCACACACTCCTTTACTGGTGAGCTTGGCCATGAGACTGCCGCCTTTACTAAATGCTAATATCAATCCAAAGGCTCCTATGAGCAAACCAAAGGCCATAGGGTGTCCGCCTGCGGCAACCACAATAGGAATTAATGGAATGAGTGGGCCATGAGTACCCGCTAAGTTAGCGGTCGGTAAAATAAAGCCAGAAAATAGTAAAATAAATAGCGAAACAATTAAAAGTTCGTAGCGTACGTTTTCAAGTACAAAGCCATCACTTAAACCCAAAGGGCCTGCAAACGTGGCAGCAATGGCTGCTACCATTACTACTTTACCTATAGTAGCGGCCATTGCTGGAATGGTGTCTTCAAATTCAAAGCGATAATCTCTAAACGGTAAATTTGGACGCCAGCGTTTTGGCTGCATAATTTGCAGTTCGTGCTCTAGATAAGCGTCGCGGCTTTCAAACTCAGAGCTGGGTTTATGAAGATTTTCATAGCTATCGGACACGGTTTGAGTATCCGCTCCTGGTATAGCATCAGATGAATTATCATCTAGCGGCTTGGTGGTCATGACTTCTCCTGCAACTTTGTTGCTAACTCAAAATAAAAATACAGCTTTTACAAAGCAAATGAACGTTGAGTGCGCAGGGTAAAACAGCTTGCTACAGATTGTAATTAGGCAAAAGGTCGTGCATAGCCCAGTTTAACGCTTTGTAAGTGTTAACAAAAATAGCAAAGGGATGTGTTGTAACTGGCTTGTTAAATTTAAAAGATCTTTAAATTCAGTGGTTTATTGTTCTGTTTTTACAGTGTGATCTTGTCATGCAGAATAGCGAAAAGGTCATAAAATCAGCAGATTCAGCAGCAATCATTCTTTAGTCTAATAAAGGTGACGTTAGCCGCTATTTGCTTATTATAAATACAATTAGCCGCAAAGTTGCACAAAAGCTAATAATACTTAGTTTTAGCGGAATAACTATTTTTGGACTCAAGATAGGGTTTTAAAAGGTAATAATAGGAGTAAAGTAAAAACATAGCGCAAAGTGACTAAACAAGAAAATGCCTTTATGTAACGTATTTATAAAGGCATTTCTGGGTAAGCTTGTTTGTTTTCACCGCCAGTTAAACGCTGTAACAACCGACGCTGGCTTGAGAGTAATTGCCCTGAGCGTTCATTCATTATTTTGCAGGTTTTAGTTTTTAGCTCAAGCTGATGCAATAGCTTAGTAGTAAGGGTGTTTATATCAACAGGTAGAAGCGCGGTTAATTGTGCTAAACCTTCTTTGCCACCTTGTAAGCCTAAACTCACCAAAAAGCCATCGCGCTGGTTGTGCGATTCATTTAAGCTTTCTAAAAAGCCGAGCATTTTTTTATTATGTGTTTCTAGCTGCACATTACGTTGGCTTAGCAATTCGTATTGCGTTTCAAGTAATTCAATTAACGCGCCTAGCTTAGTAATGTCTTGTTGCAGACTTACAATATACTCTTTTACAGTTTTCATTTTTTATGAAGTTCAACCATAGCGTTAACGGTTTCATCAATATTAATTTTAAATTCACCACTGGCAATTGCCGCTTTCATCATGGCTACTTTATCCATATCAACGTCTGGCTTTGCAGCTAAATCTTGAAATGTTGAGTCTATTGATTTACTTAATGCACTCACTGAGTTTGCTTGCTCTTGTTTAGTCGCTACAGGTTGTTGTTCTGGTTTTGCATCCAGTGAAGAACGCTGGTTTGTTTTTTGGCTTTGATCAACCGCAGTGGTTGTTATTGCACTTATATTCATTGTTTATTACCTAATTCGTTTATCGAATTTATATTGCTTAGTTTATATCAGCGACCAAGTACAAGCATTACTTAACTTTTATTTCGACATTTTTTAAAATGTCGCCTCTGCCACGCCTTGCGCAATTACTCTACCTTGAACTACTTTTTTTGATGATAAATTTTTTACATTAATAACCTCACCAAGCTGGCCATCTTCAAGAGCAATGGCTTTAACATTGGCTGAGAAAGTTGCGGTATTTATTTGCAGTGAAATATGCTCATTTTTATTGATTAAATACTGCTTTTCTAGGTATCGGGTGGAGATCACCGTGCCTTTATCAATCTCGCGTTTAACGGTAAGTCCAACTAGCTGGTCAATACCGGTTTCGCCTTGGTGGCGGTGCTTACCTAAATCCACGCTTTTATATTCTAAGTCTTGCTTATTAAGCACTTTACCTCGGTTTAAAGTGTGCTTGGCAGCTACTAGGTTTATCCACACACTTACTTTGGCACTGGCTCTAAAACGCCAAGCAGGCGATGGGCAAGATACAGAAATACTCACCCTGCCTGCAGGTGGCGTGTGATTTTGTGAGCGAGTGATTTGCAATTCATCACAGCTTAAATTTTCGCTGCCTTTAGGAATAAATAATTCTATATCTTGTCGCTGACTTTGCGAATTAACTGAGCGCAAATAGCTCTTAATTTCACTGTGCAAAAACTGCCGAATTTCTTTATCAAAATTAATGGGGATGGCCATAGCATGAGCTGGCAGAAGTCCAATAGTTAAAAGTAAGCGGAAAAACCAACGCTTCCCTTGGGGAAGTTTAGCTTCCGTGTGCTGGGCTGTTTTTTGCTCTTTTTTTATGTAAGTCATTGAAAAAGTATACTTTTAAAAGTTGGCATAAAGGTTGTTATACACAAGGTAGAAAGTGTATGCGAAGCGCGAAAGCATACAAGAAACAAAAATTAGAGGCAACAATGGAACTATTTGATAAAGCGTTAGGTGTTCACCCTTTTTCAATGAAATTAAGGTTAGACAGAGCAGAAGTCATTGCCAGTAACTTGGCTAATGTTGACACGCCTGGGTTTAAATCTCGAGATGTAGATTACCGTCAAATTATGCAAAGTGTCTCATCCAGTTTTTCGCAAAACAGAGATGTTGATTTTGCTGGTGTACAAACGGATGAACTTAAATATCGCGTTCCTTATCAACCATCAAGTGATGGCAACACTGTTGAGTTAAATATTGAGCAAGCAAAATTTGCCAGCAACAGTATGGATTTTCAAACCAGTTTGACCTTTTTAAATATGAAAATAAATGGCTTACATAAAGTTATTTCAGGGAAATCATAATGTCTTTTAATTCAATTTATGACGCTAGCGGCAGCGCCATGCGCGCTCAAGTTATTCGCCTCGACACCATTGCATCTAACCTAGCCAATGCCGATACCGCAGCCGGTTCAGAAGCCGACGCTTACAAGGCACTTAAACCAGTATTTTCTGCTTTGTACAAACAAACACAAGACAGCCAATCAATTTCAGCCTCGGTTGATGTATTAGGGATCACTGAGTCAAACCGTGCGGTAGAGCAGCGCTACGAGCCAAATAACCCAATTGCTAACAACGATGGTTATGTATTTTACTCCAACGTAAATGCACTTGAAGAAATGGCAGATATGATGTCTGCAAGTCGCAGCTACCAAACATCTGTTGAAGTTATGGGGCGTGTAAATAGCATGCAGCAAAGTATTCTTAAGTTAGGACAATAATATTATGCAAGTTAATTCAGCCGTTCCAAGCGCAGCCGACGGGGCAAAAAACACCACGAATATTGCCGGTAATAGTTCAGCAGATGAAATGTCGACCATGTTTTTAGAGTTACTTGTTGCGCAAATTAGTAATCAAAATCCATTACAACCTATGGACGGCACTCAATATGTGAGCCAGCTTGCGGAGTTTTCTAATGTTGAGTCGTTACAAAGCATTCGCCAAAACACCGCCGATGGTTTGGATTATGTGAGCAGCTTAGCGGTGCTTGAAGCCACTAATATGGTTGGCCAAACGGTTGATGTACAAGCAAGCAGTATTGCCCTTGAACAAGATGGCAGTGTCTCTGGCATGGTTAATTTAGGGGAAGCCGCAGACTCTGTCACTGTGCAACTTTATAACCAAGAAGGTGAGCTAGTTGAAGAAAAACAACTGCCTTATTCTGGAGTCGGTTCGCTGCGTTTTGAATTTGAAAACCAAGAAGCCGGTGCGTATGCAGTGAGAGCGTATGCCACTACAGCAGAGGTACCAAAGCAGCTTGATACTTGGCTAAGCGGTGAGGTTGAGCGTGTTTCTGTAGGTAAATCGTTAGAA
This sequence comes from Pseudoalteromonas sp. Scap06, assembly GCF_013394165.1. Lineage (NCBI taxonomy): Bacteria > Pseudomonadati > Pseudomonadota > Gammaproteobacteria > Alteromonadales > Pseudoalteromonadaceae > Pseudoalteromonas > Pseudoalteromonas sp. Scap06. The sequence continues at coordinate 967,187 of NZ_CP041330.1, forward strand.
GATATTTTATTACAAGTCGATGGTTTGGGTAATTTTGGTATCACTGAAATTAATCAAGTGGCATAAATAAGAGGAATAAATAATATGTCTATGTTCAATATAGGATTAAGTGGTCTTAAAAGTACCCAAACAGGATTAGAAGTAACCAGTAATAATATTGCTAACTCGGGTACTGCTGGTTATAAAAATAACACCGCAGAATTTGCCGCAGTGTATAACGGCAGTCAACGCGGCGGCGTTAAAGTTGCCAATGTTAAAGAAGATTTTGTCACCGGTGGTGAAATTGTGCGCACCGGTAATGCGCTGGATATTGCTATTGATGGCCAAGGTTTTTTTGCCATATCAGAAAACGGCCGAACAGCTTACACCCAAGCAGGCCAGTTTCAGTTAGATAACGACTTAAATATTGTTAATGCCAACGGCGGCAAACTGCAAGGTTTTGGCGTGTCTCAGGTTGATGGTGGTGATCCGACAATTGTACCAGGTGTATTAACCGATTTAAAAATTGAAGCCTCAAACATAGAAGCACAAGCCAGTACCAATATTAACTTTAACGGTAACTTAAGTTCTTCTAGCGACGTGATTGCTTATCCAACAGCTCCTGCGGTATTTGATCCTAAAGATGGTAGTCAATATAACTTTTCTCAATCTACCGAAGTATTCGACTCCTTAGGTAACAGCCATGTAATGACCCAGTATTTTAACCATACGGGTAGCAACGAATGGCAAGCGATGTTTTTCTTAGATGGTAAACCCCTTACTCAAGCTCAGCTTTCAGCGCTTGGTTCGACGACAGGTACTCAAGCTATTGATGATGGTGCGAGTGGTTCAATTAACGCCGGTACCATTACACTTAACTTTGATACCGATGGCCAAATGGTGCCGTTTTCAGGCGACTTAACGTCGGTTGATTTAGAGGTGCCTATTACTTCAACGCCAGGTAATGCAGAAATAACCAGTGGCGCAGCAGCATTAAATATCGCGCTTAAATTCGATGGTACAACGCAGTTTGGTTCAAGTTTCAGTGTTAACGAAAACGATGCCAACGGCTATACCTCAGGGGCGTTTTCTGGTGTAAAAGTTGAAGACGACGGCCGTGTATTTGCAACATTTACTAACGGTGAATCTAAATTACAAGGTCAGGTTGTACTTGCCTCGTTTGCGAATGTTGATGGTTTAGAGCAAGGCAGTAATACCGTGTGGTATCAAACTGAAGAGTCAGGCTCTGCACTTTATGGCGAGCCAGAAAGTGGCTCACTGGGTAAATTACTGTCGGGTTCATTTATGGGCTCAAATGTTGATATTAGTGAACAGCTGGTTGGCTTAATGTCATTTCAACAAAATTACCAAGCCAATGCTAAAACCATCAGCAGTGCTGATGAAATGATGCAAATTTTATTTAGTAACACCTAAGGAAGCTGAGCGTGGAAAAGTTAATTTATACCGCCGTTTCGGGTGCTGAACTTAATAATACCGCCTTACGCGTTGCTGCAAATAACTTAGCAAATGTTAGCACCGTAGGCTTTAAGGCCGACTTAGAGCAAGCGCAATCTATGATGGTACAAGGCGAGGGCTTTCGTACTCGTTACCACGCGCAACTAACACCAGTAACTACTGACTTATCGTCAGGGCCAATCATGGATACTGGCCGTAATCTTGATTTAGCACTGAGCAATGGCGGTTATCTAGAGGTGATGGATGACAATGGCGAACCGGCTTATACCCGTGCGGGTAATTTAGTGGTTGATGCCGACGGCTTTATTACTGTTAATGGCCGACGTGTGCAAGGTGACGGTGGCGATATTCAACTTCCTGAGTTTGGTGATATTGAAATTGGCTCAAACGGCATGATCAACCTCACCCCCATTGGCGGCGGTGTAATTGCAGAAGATGCGCAAATTAAATTAGCCAGTACCGATGCAAACTTAATTAAAGGTGCTGATGGCTTACTCAGAGCTAACGATTTACAGCCGCTTGAAGCCGACGAAACAATTACAGTAAGAACCGGTGCTTTAGAAGGTTCTAATGTGAATGCCGTGGCTGAAATGATCAAAACCATGAATATTAGCCGCCAATTTGAGATGAATGTAAAAATGATGAAGTCTGCTGACGAATTAGCGACCAGCGGTAATAAACTCATCAGCGGACGTGGATAAACAGGAAGCCAAACATGAATTCAGCATTATGGGTGAGTAAAACCGGTCTTGCAGCGCAAGATTTAAGAATGACAACAATATCTAATAACCTAGCGAACGTAAGCACTGCCGGTTTTAAAAAGGACAGAGCGGTATTTGAAGATTTATTTTACCAAGTACAAAAACAGCCTGGCGCGCAGGTAGATGAGCTTAATCAGCTGCCATCTGGGATTCAGGTCGGAACCGGTGTTCGTATTAACGGTACGCAAAAGCAATTTACCGAAGGTAGCTTTGAAACAACCAGCAATCAATTAGATGTAGCCATTGCTGGGCAAGGTTTCTTTCAAATTGAAAGTCCTGATGGCGAGTTATTGTTTACTCGTAACGGCCAGTTTCAGCTTAACTCTGAGTCATTACTGGTAAACAGCAACGGCTTACCTTTGGCGCAAAATATTGCGCTACCAGAGGGCACCACTAAAGTGAGTATTGGCACCGACGGCACCGTTACTGCGGTAGTAGGTAAGGATGCGCAAGCGGTTGAGTTAGGTCAAATGTTAACGGTTAACTTTGCAAATCCTGCAGGCCTACAAAGCTTAGGTGGCAATTTGTACCGCGAAACAGCAGCATCCGGTGAACCTGTTGAGGGGATCCCCGGTGAAGATGCTTTTGGTGGCTTGCAACAATTTACTATTGAAGGCTCAAACGTGAGCGTTGTTGATGAAATGGTCAGCATGATTGCCGTACAGCGCGCTTACGAGATGAACGCTAAAGTGGTCTCTGCAGCAGATGAAATGCTGCGCTTTATAAATCAAAACGTATGATTATGATGAATAAGTTAACATTATTTTTGCTGCTTTTGGGTGTTGCTGGCTGTAGCAATACCCCGTCAAAAACCCAAATGGTGGAATGCGAAGTGGTGTATGGGGAAGTTAAATGTCCGCAAAACACCACTCAAAAATCAGTTCAAGACTATGAAATAAGCCAAGATGCCTATGCACAGGGTTTGAATCAGCAAGATGGGAGCTTATTTCAAGATAACTATATGTTTTCTTTGTATGCAGATAAACGTGCTTACCGAGTTGGCGATATTTTAACTGTGGTGCTTAACGAGCGCACGCAATCAAGTAAAAGTGCCGATTCGAGTTTAGATAAAAGCACCGACTTTGATGTTGCTGTGCCAGTTGCTGGTGCACTCAATGTAGCTGATTTTAATTTGGGTATAGGCTCGAGTGCCAAGTTTGACGGTGAAAGCAGCGCCAGCCAACAAAACTTCCTGAGTGGCGCTATTACCGTGCGGGTGAATCATGTTTTATCTAATGGGTCGCTGGTTATTAAAGGGCGTAAGCAAATTAAACTTAACCAAGGCGATGAATACATTGAAATTGAAGGGCTAGTTCGCCCTGGCGATATTGATGTAAGTAACCGTGTTTCGTCGCTTCGTATTGCTGAAGCGCAAATAAGCTATACCGGCAAAGGCACATTGGCTGATGCGAATCGTCCAGGTTGGTTTACCACTTTATTTACCCGATTCTTAAACCCGTTCTAAGGGATTACTGAGGTTTTAATGAAATATTTACTATTAATGCTAGTGTGCTTTTTTAGCCTATTAGCGCCTGCAACTGTGACCGCCAAAGCACGTCCATTATTAGATATTGTTGATGTGCTAGGCGTGCGAGAAAACCAACTCGTGGGTTACGGTTTAGTAGTGGGCTTGCCGGGGTCTGGTGATAAAGCCCAAGTAAAATTTGCCGGCCAATCGCTAAGTAATATGCTAAAGCAATTTGGTGTCTCTGTAGATGAAGAGCGATTACCAAAATCAAAAAATATAGCGGCTGTTGCTGTCCATGCTACGTTGCCGCCTATGGGAAGCCCAGGCCAAGCGATTGATGTAACTGTGAACTCATTGGGTGATGCAAAAAGCTTACATGGTGGCAGCTTAATGTTGACCCCGTTAAAAGGGGTTGATGGCAAAGTGTATGCGCTAGCACAAGGTAATTTAGTGGTGGGCGGCATTAATGCTAGCGGTAAAAGTGGCTCCTCGGTGACTGTTAATGTGCCTACTTCAGGGCTTATTCCTAATGGTGCAATTATTGAGCGCAGTGTTATGGCTATGTATGAAAGTCAAAGCGATGTAATTCTTAATTTAAAAGATCCAAATTATCAAACTGCCCGCAATGTTGTACGTGCTATCAATAAAGTATTTGGGCCTGATGTAGCTACTGCTGAAAACTGGGCGCGCTTAGTGGTTAGTGCGCCAAGCGATGCCAATAGTCGCAACACGTTTATGTCGATGCTACAAGATATTACTGTAGAGCAAGGTTCTGAGCGCCCAAAAATTGTATTTAATAGCCGCACAGGTACTGTCGTAATGAACAATACAGTGCGAGTTAATCAGGCTGCGGTTAACCATGGCAATTTAACCATTACCATAAGTGAACAAGAGCAAGTGTCGCAACCAGGGCCGTTTTCAAATGGCCAAACTACGACCACGCAATCAAGTGATATCACGGTAGATCAACAACAAAAAAATATGCTGTTGTGGCCTGAAGGCACCTCATTAGATGAAATTGTAAAAGCGGTAAATGCACTTGGCGCAACGCCAGCCGAGCTTATGTCGATATTAATTGCACTTGATAATGCTGGGGCTCTAGAAGCCGAGCTATTAGTTATTTAAAGGAAATAGCCATGAAAATAGAGTCATCAACCCAATTATCTCAGTCATTAGCGATAGACCCCACTCATCTAGAAAATATTACCGGCAACAGTGAAGCTGGCGTTAAACAGGCAGCAGAGCAGTTTGAAGCCATTTTTTTACAGCTGGTATTAAAAAGTATGGATAGCACCACCAAAACTATGGCCGGTGACAATGGTTTTTTTAATAGTAACGAGCAAGCGCAATTTAGAGATATGCATAATGCTCAAACCGCGCAGCATTTAGCGTCAACTCATCAACTGGGTCTAGCCGAAGCGATTGTTAAGCAGTTTGATGAGAAAATTGCCCCCATAGAAAATACATTTAAGAATAGCCAAAGCTTGGTCGCTAATGATCAACATAAAGGTGCTGAAAGCGTTGAGCCAACCCAAAGCTATGATATTTATGCGGGGTCGGCATTTGTTCAGCCATTGAATGCTAATACGATTAGGTAGTTAATTATGTCTATGTTAAATAACGCGTTAAGCGGTCTCAATGCGGCTAATATTGCGCTGACTGTGTCAGGGCAAAATGTGGCGAATGCAGCCGTTGAAGGTTACTCGCGTCAGCAAGCTCAATTTAAAACCTCTAATGTATATTTAGGTGGGGTTGAGGTGGCATCGGTTGATCGGGTTGTTGACGCCTTTTTAAATGACGATATTTGGCGTACTAATTCCGATACCAATTTTTATGAAAACAAACAGTCATACCTAGGCTTTATTGAGCAAATAATTGGTACCGACTCGTTAAACTTAAATAACTCCCTTGCAAGCCTTACCAATGCATTAAATGCAGCGACGACCAAGCCAGACTCACAGGCTTTTAGACAGCAGTTTTTGTCCTCAGTTGAAGGGCTTATGCAAGATTTTGCGCAGATTAATGGCGCACTGGCTGGCCAAGAAACTAAACTCAATGCGCAAATGAGCAATGTGGCACTAAGTGTGTCATCGATTACGAAACAGATAGCCGAAATCAACAGCAGTATTGGGGTAGCAACAGCGAATAATCAATCAACCGCAGAGCAAAAAGACAATCGCGAGCGCTTAGTAAACCAGTTATCAGGGCATATTGGTGTATCTATTGTTGAACGAAATAATGGCTTTATTGATATTAGTACCTCAAGTGGTGCCCCGTTAGTAGTAGGCAGTAAAGCTGCATCAATCTCGGTCAGTGGTACAACAGTCACCAGTGAATTTATTGGCCAGAAATTTACTCTTGATAAAAATGTTGGTGGCCAATTTGGTGGCTTAATAAGCGTTGATAATGATGTAATAAAACCAACTCTTGCAACCTTAAACAGCTTAGTTTCCGACCTTGCTGATGATATGAATGGTGCATTACAAAGCGGTTTTGATTTAAATAACGACCCTGGTGAAGCATTGTTTACTTACAACCCATTAAACCCATTAGGGACGATCGAGATAAACCCTGTTATCACTTCCGATAAGCTTGGTTTTAAAGACAGTAGTACTTCCGGGCCTGGTGATAATTCAAACATTGCTAATATCGTTACCTCAATGGCAGGAAAAGGCGATAAATTTACGTTATTAGTGGGTGAACTGGCAATTACTAGTAAGCAAAATTTAAGTAGTATCTCTACCGCTACGAGTTTAAGTGAAAATGCCATCGCAGCGCGTGATAGCTTTAGTGGTGTAAACCTTGATGAAGAGGCGGCAAGCTTAATGCATTTTCAGCAAATGTATAGTGCCAATGCCAAAGTGATCAGCACTGCCGATCAAATGTTTAAATCTTTACTGCAAATGTTTTAAGGGGCAATGTTATGCGAGTAAGTAGTCATCAGCTTCATTTAAATTCAATAAAAAACATCCAAATTAATACTGAAAATTTTAACGAAAAGTCGACTCAATTAGCAACCAATAAGCGTATTCTTAAGCCGTCTGATGATCCACTTGGCACTGTGATGATTATGAATTTAGGTTCAGAAATTAAATCGCTAGAGCAATACAAAACCAATATGGACGCAGTTAACTTTTCACTGGGTCAACAAGAAGTACAATTGACTGGTATTGTTAACCAAATATATTCCTTACAGAGTTTACTTACTACCGCAGCTGATGATTCGATGGGTGAGGCAGAAATTAAAGCGCTTGGTCAAGAAATGAGAGTGGCTTTTCCTGCGATTGTTGATTTACTTAATGCAACAGATAGCGACGGAAAGTATTACTTTTCGGGCAGCAAAACGGATGAACAACCATTTCAAATCGATGCCACGGGTAATTACGTTTATACCGGTGACGATATTGTCAGAGAAGTTGCTGTATCTGATGACTCAAGTGTAAAAAATAATATTGTGGGTGATGATTTAGACCCAGGTGCCGGCTTTTTAAATGCCATGCAAGACTATCTTGTTGATGTAAATAATCCACCGGCAGGTGGCGTTGGCAATCAATCACGGGTGATGATAGATAAATTAGCAGACTTTCTAGGTACTATTAGTAGCCAAGTGACTACAATTGGTTCTACTATGGCGTCGCTTGATTCTATTACTACCAGTAATCAAGATATCACTACGTTTACGGTGAATTTACAGGATGATTTAAGTGCTGTAGATTACCCTGAAGCGTTTATCTCGATGAAAGAGTCAATGGCGGCGTATGAGTCATCGATGCAGGTTTACTCAACAGTAAGCAAACTTTCATTGTTTTCATACATTTAAAAATTATAATATTTTCAGGAACTAACTATGCTGGTTAAAAGTAGCGAAAAGGCACAAGCAATTGACTTGGTTAATACCAATAAATCGGATGCACTCGTTACATCAACAAAAGATTCTGCTAACAATTTGTGGAAAAACAAAATTGTTGCCAGAGAGGAGCAAGTTAAAGTACTGACTGATTGGGCACAGCGTGGGGCGCTTAGTCAAGCCTTGGCTAGAGCCGAGCAAAGTGAAAGCACAATACGAAATTTGTATATGGGACTTGAAAAGTTAGCACAACAATTAAACACTCAGGCAGCTAACTCTCAGCCACAACCTATGCAACAACAAAAGATTAAAGTTCAAATAGCGTCATTACAAAATGTCGCAAGTAAAAAAGGCTCAGGGCTTGATTCTCAACTAAAAATAACCGACCCAAATCGTGCTATTAGCAAACAGCTTAATGCCAATATAGACCTGCTTAGCGCGCGTCCACATGAAGAAAGTATCCAGTTAGTAATGGGGCGTTCGGGTAAATCATTAAGTTTAAAACTACCTGCCTATCAAGACGAAAAAACCAATTTAACTGCTATTCAAAATGCGTTTGCACCACATCATATAAACGTTGAGCTCAACCGTGAAAACCGCCTGCTTTTTAGTGCGCAAAAAGATAATGCGGCTCCACTTTTAGAACCTTGGGTAATGAGTGGTCAAGGTGTACGTGTTGCGGCGGGTAACCCGATTTCGTTGCAGCTTAATGATTTAGATAATCCACTAAATGAACTTGCTAAAGTAGCAGACAAAAATGCCAGTATTGCACAGCACCGCGAACAAATTCAAAGTGCACAGCGCCATTTAAAGGCCAACTTAATAAAAATTCAGGCACAAAAGCAACAGTTGCAAAGCCAGCTAGATCAACTCGATGCTGCTCGTACCTTAGCCAATACAGATGAATTGCTTGCTGTAAGTTTAGGGGTTAAACAGCACATGCAAAGCCCAGGGGTAAATAGTGTGGCTGCAATTATGTCACAAGCAAACATAACTCGTAACATGGTGCAATACTCACTAAATTAACGGTCAGTTAATTTAAATTTAATGTCATCTTTTTCATTATCGCCTGTAATTTAAGGGCTAACTTTAATAATTAGAAAAATGTTTATCTTTTCTCATAATTGGTCGCTCTTAGTTATTAGAAAGTGATTTAGCTCCACTAATTACTTTAACTACAACTTCAAAGAGGAAACTAAACATGGCTCTATCAATTCAATCGAATATGGCTTCAATGTCAATTCAAAACCAGCTTGGTCGCAGCAACAACGATTTATCAACAGCGCTTGAGCGTTTAGGTTCTGGTTTTAAAATTAACTCTGCAAAAGATGACGCAGCGGGTCTGCAAATCGCATCACGCTTAAACGCACAAGTACGCGGCCAAGAAGCAGCACTTTATAATTCAAACAATGCCATGTCGATGATGCAAACAGCGGAAGGCGCGTTTGATGAAATGACTAATATTGCTTACCGCATGAAAGAGCTAGCAACACAGGCTGCCAATGGTACAAATGGTGATGATGAATATACAGCGATAAGTTCTGAGTATGTTGCTTTGACTGCTGAATTAAATAGTATTATGGATAATACGTCATTTGGTGGAACAGCATTATTTAATGCAGACGCAGCATTGGCAGCAGATAAAGGTAAATTTGCTACAGCAGTTACGTTTCAAGTAGGTTCAAGTACAGCAGAAACATTGTCAGTTGATATCGGTGCTACTTTGTATGTTGATGGTACGGCTACAGATAAATCAGTTCAAGGAACTATTAATCAGTTGGGGGCTAGGGCCTCAACAGGAGCTACGCCATCAGGTAATGGTCGTATTGATAACCAAGCAGATGCAAAGGCTCAGCTTGATTTTGTTGATACGTTAGTTGATTCAATTGGCACGGCCCGCTCAGCCCTAGGTGCATCAATGAATCGTCTTGATCATACCATGAATAACGTAACGAACATGAAAGAAAATACTCAAGCGGCAGCGTCTACACTGATGGATGCTGATTTTGCTGCTGAAACATCTAATATGACTAAGCAACAGTTGCTTATGAACTCAGGTATTTCTGTACTTAGTACTGCTAACAGCACAACACAAATGATTGGTTCACTTCTTCGTTAATAGCTTAACGATAGGTTACATAAACCGAGTAATCGATTAAAAAATACCAAAACAGCTGCATCTTTGATGCGGCTGTTTTTGTTTAGATAGAGCTCGGATAAAAATAAAAAAGGTTACTCAGCCTTTTTAAAAGCTGCATCTAGTTTGGTAGCTATGTAATTATTTCGGCTGTATTAATAAATAAAATCAAAATAAAGTTTAGTTTTTTCTTAATGTGGTCGCTCTTAATGATTAGTCACTTCTATTTATACTTTGTGTGTAAATAGGTTTAAAACATAAAGGAAATTAAGCATGGCTTTATCAATTCAATCAAATATGGCTTCAATGTCAATTCAAAACCAGCTTGGTCGTAGCAACAACGATTTATCAACAGCGCTTGAGCGTTTAGGGTCTGGTTTTAAAATTAACTCTGCAAAAGATGACGCAGCGGGTCTACAAATCGCATCACGCTTAAACGCACAAGTACGCGGCCAAGAAGCAGCGCTTTATAATTCAAATAATGCAATGTCTATGCTGCAAACAGCGGAAGGTGCGTTTGATGAAATGACTAACATTGCTTACCGCATGAAAGAGTTAGCGACCCAAGGTGCCAATGGTACAAATGGTGCGGATGAGTACACAGCAATGAAGTCTGAGTTTGTTGCTTTAGAAGCTGAGCTTAAAAGTATTATGGACAACACTAGCTTTGGTGGTACTAAATTACTAGATGCTACTGCAGGTAAATTTGATGTTGGCGCTGTATCGTTCCAAGTAGGTTCATCAACAGCTGAAACACTTTCAGTTGATGTTAGTACAGCAGTACAGGATATTAACACAAGTGTTGCTACTGCAGGCACCATCGGTGACCTAGATGATGCGACGAATTCATCAGCAGCAATTACTGGTATTGATACTTTTATTAAAAATATTGGTACTGCGCGCTCAGCACTAGGTGCATCAATGAACCGCCTTGAACATACTATGAACAACGTAACCAACATGAAAGAAAACACCCAAGCAGCGGCTTCTACACTGATGGATGCTGATTTTGCTGCTGAAACATCTAATATGACTAAGCAACAGTTGCTTATGAACTCAGGTATTTCTGTACTTAGTACTGCTAACAGCACAACACAAATGATTGGTTCACTTCTTCGTTAATAGCTTAACGATAGGTTACATAAACCGAGTAATCGATTAAAAAATACCAAAACAGCTGCATCTTTGATGCGGCTGTTTTTGTTTAGATAGAGCTCGGATAAAAATAAAAAAGGTTACTCAGCCTTTTTTTAAAGCTGCATCTAGTTTGGTAGCTATGTAATTATTTCGGCTGTATTAATAAATAAAATCAAAATAAAGTTTAGTTTTTTTTAGGCATGGTCGCTCTTAATGATTAGTCACTTCTATTTATACTTTGTGTGTAAATAGGTTTAAAACATAAAGGAAATTAAGCATGGCTTTATCAATTCAATCAAATATGGCTTCAATGTCAATTCAAAACCAGCTTGGTCGTAGCAACAACGATTTATCAACAGCGCTTGAGCGTTTAGGGTCTGGTTTTAAAATTAACTCTGCAAAAGATGACGCAGCGGGTCTGCAAATCGCATCACGCTTAAACGCACAAGTACGTGGCCAAGAAGCAGCGCTTTATAACTCAAATAATGCAATGTCGATGATGCAAACAGCGGAAGGCGCGTTTGATGAAATGACTAACATTGCCTACCGCATGAAAGAGCTAGCAACACAAGCTGCCAATGGTACAAATGGTGCGGATGAATTTACAGCTATGAATTCGGAATATGTAGCACTAGGTGATGAGCTTGCGAGTATTATGCAAAACACCAGCTTTGGTGGGACTGCTTTATTCGCAATCGCTGCTACTGCAAATGATGGTACAGCAGCCGATAAACGTGTTACCGCAGAGGTTATTGCCGCTGATACAGGGAAATTTGAAGCCGCAGCAGGCGTAACTTTTCAAGTGGGCTCGTCAACTGCTGAAACGTTAAGTGTCGGTATTGCAACAGAAATTGCAAGTTTGCATGCATCTGTTGGTACTGCTGCTGCAGATCAGACGGCTCTAGGTGTACTTGATACTCAGGCAAATGCCCTGTTAGCTATGGCTGAAGTGGATACACTTGTTGAAAATATCGGCACAGCACGTTCAGCACTAGGTGCGTCAATGAATCGTCTTGACCATACTATGAATAACGTAACCAACATGAAAGAAAATACTCAAGCGGCAGCGTCTACACTGATGGATGCTGATTTTGCGGCAGAAACGTCTAACATGACTAAGCAACAGTTACTTATGAACTCAGGTATTTCCGTATTGAGTACTGCTAACAGTACAACACAAATGATTGGTTCACTACTTCGTTAATAGTGATAGATCAATTAAGTATGCATAGCTACATCTAAGATGTAGCTATTATTGTTTATAGTCATAAGTAAAAATGTTTAACCTAGATTTTTTTGCTTATAACTAAAATGCCTGGAGAATAAAATGAGTGCTGCATTAGGGATTAATCCTGGTCAACTAGCTAGTCAATATACGCAAATTGAGCGAGCTTCAAAAGATCAGCTTTTAAATACTAAAAATGCTGATTTCACTAACAAAATAAAAGCGTTAGATGGGCTAAAAAGCAGTATAACTAGCTTTCACAGTGATTTAAAAGCGAGTTTAAAATCAGAAACGAGTTTGTTTACTAACAGTACTGCCGTTAGTGATGAAACAACATTGAATGTAGTCGCAAATGGTGATGCTGCTAGCGGAAATTATGATATTTTTGTTGAGCAGCTAGCACAAGCGCATCAAGTTGCACTCAGTTTCGATCCTACAAAAGCATTGAGCACTGATGGCGAATTAAATATTGATTTAGCTGGAGAGTCCTTTTCGGTTGATTTATCTACTTTAGACGCAGATGCTAAACTCAGTGATTTAGCCAATGCCATTAATAGCCATGCAGATAATAGTGGTGTAAAAGCAACATTAATGCGCTCTGGTAGTGAAACATTTTTAGTCATGACGAGTGAAGATTCAGGTGTTGCAAATCAGATATCGTTAAATTATATGCCTGGCTTAGATGCTAATGGTACAGATATAACAAATGCTATAGCTAACCAAACAGAGCTAACTAATGGCCAAGACTCAATTATTAAGCTTGGTGCAAGTTCAGCTTTAACGATTACCTCTACAACGAACACGCTTGAGGATGTTATTGATGGAGTAACATTAACATTGACAAAGGCGCAAAATATTGGGGATACACCGATTCGTGTTGGGGTTGCACAAGATCAGGAAGCAAGTAAGTCTAATATTCAGGGTTTTGTAGATAAGTTTAATAGTTTAGTCAATGGCATTACTTCTAACGATAATTTAAAGCGCGATAGCTTAGCAAGTGGGCTTGCTCGCTCAATGCGAAACGACTTTCAAGGCACCTTTGAGGGAAAGACGCTCTATTCTGTTGGAATTGAGTTTGATCGTAACGGTAGCTTAAAAATTAATAGCGAACGTTTAGAAGCAGCAATGACCAATGATCCTGAAAAATTAACTAGAATGTTAACAGGTGAAGATGGGTTAATGGCTAAATTAGAAAAACGAGTAGAGCCATACACAAAAAGCTATGGCTTAATGAGCGATAAAAAAGATACATTACAATCAAGCTTGGATATTATTGTTAGGCAGCAAAAAAACCATGAAGTGTCTATGGAGCAAGTGTATCAACGTTACTTGTCGCAGTTTACACAAATGCAACAGACTATTGCGCAATTAGAATCTACAATGGGTCAATTTGGGAGCTAAACATAGATGTTAGATTTAAATGATGGCTTTTCAGCCTATAAAAGTACATCAGTAGATGCAAAAGCGGCCAGTGCCGATATTCATAAATTAGTTTTGATGTTATTTGATGGTTTTTCAGATGAGCTTGAAAAAGTCACTGGCCACATAAAACAAAAAAGATACGATAAAAAAGCAGAAAGTATTGAAAAGCTGATGCGTATTTTAGGCGGGCTTGAGGCCTCATTGGATCTTGAAAAGGGCGGTGAGGTAGCGCAAAACATGCAAAACCTTTATCAGCATTGTGGGCAAGCATTATTACAAGCCAGTATGAAGAATGACTTGAGCTATATTGACTCCACCCGTGTAGTGATGACCAACTTGCAAGAAGGGTGGCAAGGCTTAGGCACACAGTAAACGTTTAAAAGCCAGCTACCCATAGCTGGCTTTTTTATTTTAAATTCAGCTGCTTTTTAAACTTCCTCTATTACCTAAGTGACCATCCTACTGCTAATTCATGACAGATTACTTCCTTCCTAGGGGGAAGTTCCGCTTCCGCTTTTTACTGCTTTTATTTAATTTAACGTTAAAAAACAAAGGTTTAATCTTGGCTTGCTTTTTGCTAAATGAAATGTGAACTTATAATGAATTTAGTATTGCCAATGGAACACTCTCAAAAATACGCAGCGCAAAAAATGGAACAATTACTTAGTGCTATGGAAAATGCTATCCATGAGAGTAATTGGTATCAAGTTAAAGCAGCCGATAAGCAGTTACTTGCACTTTACACACAGTTACAAAGCATGCCTTGGTTTAGTTCAATGGTAGCTGAACAAAATAACTTAAAAGCACGTTATGTTGACTTAATTGACCTTGTGGGCCAAAAGCAAGCGGCCATTAAAGTACAAATGCAGCGCCATCAAGAGGATAAAGAGGGCTTAATGGCTTATAAAAAAGTACAACAAGGACAGTCGTTATGAGTATTCAAACAAGTACAATGGTGTCAAAGGCTGACTTTGGCAGTGTTGCTAATAAGCAAAGCATATTAAAAAGCAGCTCACCAGCAGATGCGCAAGAACAACAGAACGAGCTTGTGCCATTTTCGCTTTCTTCAAAGCAGCAGCAAGCAAAACAGCAAAAATTGCATGTTGAGCAACCTCGCGAGAGCTCAGAACAGCTAGCTCAAGAAGAAGTCACTGAAGAATTGGATGAAATAATAAATCCATACTTTTTTAGCACCGCTAATTATAACCTCGATAACAATAAAAAAAACGCGCCTGTTATGACTATACTTAACCCAAATAATAACCTTTTAGTTGATATCGACACTGTAGTAGTGGAAACACCACCAGTACAGCTTGTTATTGATGAGCAGTTAAAGAGTAAGCCTTTAGAGACTCAGCACGAAGTCAGCATTGTAGCTCAAGAGCCCGCTAAAACTGCGCTCGCACAAAATACGACTGTGCATAGTGATGCTTTAACTGTGCCTGCTGCAGCTATAAACGTAGCGCCAGCGGATACACTCGTTAATAAAGAATTAAACACACTCGATTTAGCCAAAACACCACAAACATTGTATTCACAAGCGCTTTTGAACCGATTAAATCAACCATCAGTAATGTCGAACACTTATGGACAAGCGCAGTCAAGTAGCTTAACCAGTGAGCAAATATCCACACAACCGAGTATTGGGCTCAGTAAACTCGAGCTTGCTGCGCTGTCACAAAATCCGCAATCGAAAATATTTAATGCTGAAAGCCGTGAAGGTAGCAGTCAAAAATCAGCATTAGTGAGTGCTTTCTCATCTGCCGCCACCGCACCAGAAACCTTTGAGTGGCAAAAAGAGAAATTAAAAGAGGCACCTAGTGAATGGGGGCAGCGCTTATTACATGTACTTGGCGATAAGGTAAAATTGCAAATAGGGCAGCAGCTACAGCGGGCGCAAATTAGATTAGACCCTCCTAACCTCGGCAGTATTGAAATATCTATCAATATAGAAGGGGATAAAACTTCAGTCAGTTTAATTACGAGTAATACGCAGGTAAGAGATGCCATCGCGCAAACTTTAGAGCAGTTACGCCAGTCTTTGTCGCAAAATTCGAATACCACAGTTGATGTTAATTTGAGTGATAAACAGCAGCAATCTCATCACCAAAATGACAATGACGACATTGCAAGTAATCACACTGAGATGCCTGTACAGGATGATGACAGCAACACTCGCGCATCTAAGCTGCAATCAGACTCGTTAGATTTATTAGTATAACTACCTTGGATTAAGAGAGATAAAAGTGAAAAAAATAATAATAGCCCTAACTGTAATTGTACTTATTGCGTCTGCATTTTTTGCGGGACAGTTTTTTAACGGCAGTGACTCATCAGAAGAAGGCCCGCAAGCCGATATAACAAAGGTTGAATATCATCAAATGGAGCGCTTCATTATAAGCGTATCAGAAGGGTCAGTTGCGCGTTATTTAGTGCTCGACTTAGTACTTGTAACTTCGCCGTCTATTTTCAATACAGGGACAGAAGCGATGGAGCCGCTAGTGAGAAATGTACTCGTAAAACAGTTTGCTAATATGAGCCACAGCCAAGTAAAAGAAGCTTTTAAAGATATCGATGCAATTCAAAAAGATTTACTCGAGCAGTTTAATGTGGTTTTAGCAAATGCGGTTTCAGTTCGATTAGATAACGTACTCGTTACGAACGTCTTCATTCAATAGGTCATCGCTATGATGCTGCAAGAAGAGTGGGGTGAGTTAATAACAGAACCACCAGTCACCTTTACACCACAAAAAGAGACGCAACTATTATCGCAGTACGCTTACTTGGTTAATCGGGCGGCTGCACACATGCGCACTCAAGTGGGCATTATTGTCGATAGTGATGATATTTACCAAATAGGCATTATTGCGCTGCTTTCGTCTATTCGTCGCTATGGCCGGGATTTAGATGAGAAATTTGCTGCATTTGCGTTTAAGCGTATTCGTGGTGCTATGTTAGATGAATTTAGGCGTGTCGATTGGCGCCCTCGCCAGTTGCGGCAGCAGTCTCATCAGCTTCGTGATATGAGCCGTTCATTGCAAAAAAAGCTTGGTCGTGATGCAACAGACACCGAAATGTGTGAGGCGTTAGGGATTAGCCATAAAGAGCTTATTCAGCTGCATTACAGTGAGCAAGCTGAAGCATTTGATAGCCTTGAAGCGCTATTGGAGGCTAATCCTAACTTAGCACTTACCTGTGCACATACACACGAAAAAGAAGAGACAGCAGCCACCCTCAAAGTGGCGATGAGCAAACTAAATACCCGAGAAAAGCTGCTCTTACAATTATATTACATGCACGAAATGAATATGAAAGAAATAGCATTAACGCTCGATTTAACCGAGGCACGTGTTTGCCAACTTCATAAACAAGCACTTGAAGCGCTCACACAAACGCTTCAAAAAATCTAATACCTAAGGAATAAAGAATGCAAAGAGTTATAGGTTTAATAGTAGTACTTGCAACAGTATTAGGTGGTTTTGCGTTTGCGGGCGGCAACATCGCCACTATGTGGCAGCCATACGAGTTTTTAATTATTTTTGGCGCAGGCTTAGGGGCGCTAATTGTGGGTAATTCAAAATATGTACTGACAGAAATGTTATCGCAATTAAAGTATCAATTTATTAGTGGTAAAGGAACCGATACGTCTGAGCTTTACCATGACTTACTACTGGTTATTTACTCTTTATTAGATTTAGCCAGAGTGAAAGGTATAAAGGGATTGGATGAGCATGTTGAAAACCCAGAAACTAGTTCTATTTTTCTTGCTTACCCAAAGGTGTATGAGTTCCCTCAGCTAGTAACTTTTATTTGCGATAACTTGCGTTTATTTAGTATGGGAAAAATCAACTCGCATGACTTTGATGCCATGTTAGAGCAAGAGATTTACACCATTGAAGAACAGCGTCTTAAGCCTTCTCATTCACTGGCTAATATAGCTGAAGCTATGCCTGGTTTTGGTATTTTAGCAGCGGTTGGCGGCATTATTATTACTATGCAGCACCTTGATGGACCTTTAAGTGAAATTGGCTACCATGTAGCCGCGGCGTTGGTGGGTACTTTTATTGGTATTTTTGCTTGTTACTGTTTAATTGCACCGCTTGCCTCAGCGATGGAGCAGTATGTAAAAAAACAAGTGGCGATGTTTGAGTGTGTGCGTGCCATGTTAGTGGCGCATGCTAAAGGGCATGTGCCTATTGTGGCGACTGACTCAGGCAGAAAATTAATTAATGAAGAAATTAAACCGACCTTTACCACCATGGAAGAGTGGATCACTAACAAGGCGGCTTAATAATGGAAAACAAAAATCAAGAAATCATCATCAAACGCTCACGTCGAAGAGCAACCGAAAAGCCTCATGGTGGTGCTTGGAAGGTTGCCTTTGCCGATTTTACTTTGGCGATGATGGCGTTTTTTATGGTGATGTGGATTATGGCGATTACCAATGAATCAGAGCGTGAAGAAATAGCACACTACATGCGAACTCACTCAATTTTTGATGGTGGCCCCGCTATTTTTGACCCTCAAAATAGCCCATTCCCCGTTGATTTAGGGGGTTCTCCTTCAGTAATTAAACACCTAGAGTCTGGAATTACGCCTCCGGACTCTCCAAAACCTGGAATGAGTGAAGTATTACAAGTGCCCGATGGCACCGTTGAGCCTAAAGCTGGGCAAGGCGAGAAGTTAAACTCAGCGATTGATAGCCAATTTGAAGCTTCATCTGAGCTGAGCTTATTACTGGAAAGTATTGAGGAACTTAGTAAAGAAGAGTTACTAAAAAATAACTTACTAGTTGAAGAAGTGCCCCTGGGGCTAAGAGTGATCATTAGAGACGACAAGCATCATCAAATGTTTGAACGCTCAAAGTCGCAAATGACCCCATTTTTTGAAGATCTGTTTCTATACCTTGGCGGCTTAGTTAAAGACATTAACAACAAAATTATTATTTCTGGGCACAGCGATGCCAGCTTATTTGTTGATGGCAGCTCTCGTAATTGGGACATTTCTGGCGATAGAGCGCAGCAAGCAAGAAAAGTAATGACTATGGGCGGAATGCCATCAAGTCAGGTGCTTCAAGTAAATGCGTTTTCATCAAATCGGCCAATTAATAAAGAAAATAAGAAAGCCAGCGAAAACAGACGTGTTGAACTGCTGATCTTAACTAAAGATGCGCAGGATAAATTTAACCAATTATTTGATGATAGCAACATTAACAATCCGATAAAAAAAGCGGCTGGTGCGGCAACGGCTAACAAACCCGTGCTACGTCTTGAAGAGAATTATGAGTAACCAACCAGACACTAAACGAAGTTACAAAAGATGGAACTTAAACCTCAAAGATAATTACGAGCCTGAGTCAGTTCAGCTTGGCGGAGTAGGCGTGCAGTTATTACGCCGTTGTTTTATTGATATTTCACTATGCCATGGTGTGGCAAAAGATATTAGCGTGGGCGGTGTGGGTTTATTAGTGCCTGCTGAAAAGACGATCCCCAATAAAATTATTGTGGTGTTTGATAAAACTAATCGATTGGCAGGCAAGGTGATGTATCGTCGTGCAGTGAGTGAAAAATTAATGTTTTTAGGGGTTGAGTGGATAAGCAAAAATGAGCGCTTACGCAGCGATATTGTTAATCGTTTACAGTTACAAGCCCAATTGAAAAAAGCCAAAAAGACGAGCATAAGCTGAATATAAATGAATCAGGAAAAACAGTGGTATGAGTAAAACGTTAAACGCTAAAACAAAGCTAATTAAAGCGAAAAATTCTGAGCATATTACTCCATTTGCACTCACGCTTGAGCAAAGAGCATATGAACAAGCACAACAAAAAGCAGCGCACATAAACGTTAATATTCGTAAAACTTTGGAGTTAGAGCTAGCCCAATTGTTTAACGACAGCCGTTTTGATGTCGAAATTTCGCCTTGTTCGCATTCGGTTATTAACAGTTGGTTTAAAGAATCCCCAAGGATATTTCTTGCCTGTCCTTTATTTGCGCCTACTCAAGGTGAGGCCTATTTAGCGCTTGATTATCAAAGTGCATATAAAACAGCGGATTTATGCTTAGGTGGGCAATTTAATAATGTTAACAGCACAGAGCAAGTCTCTGACGAGGTGAATAACGAATTAAGCTCAACAGAAAGCCGTATTTGTGGTCGTTTACTACAGCGCCAAGTGCAGGGCATTCAAGGCTTATTATTTAGAGAACGCTCAGCGTTATTAGGTGAGATACAAAAATCTCATACCTTACCTGAAGCATTACAATACTTAGCCTTTAAAGTGCGGTTTATATTAGAAAACCAAGTAATAAGTTGGTTTTTATGGCTGCCAATTAGCTTTTTTTGCGCAGCTGATAGCGAGCAAGATTTTGCAAATAGTAACACACTCAATACTGATATGTGGGCACAGTTTGCGGTGCAAGGTCAGATTGAAATGGCAAAGAAAAAAGTCACTTTAAAGCAATTAAAAGCTTGTGTGGCCGGCGGTGTATTACCCATTGAACTTAACGAAGCAGCGCTATTTAACCTAGGCCATAAACAAATATTTAAAGGCCAAGTCGTTGAGCAAGAGACTGGCTTAGCATTTCAAATTACACAATTATCAAATAATACAACGAGTAACTAAATTATGAACGAGAACCTTGATAGCGCCTTAGCGGGCTTAGAGCTTGATGCTTTTGATGGATTTGATGACAAATCTGCTGATAAAACTAATGAAGGGAATATGTCATTTTTTCAAGATGTTCCTTTACTCGTCACTCTTGAAGTAGCAAGTACTGAAATTACCTTAGGCGAGCTTAGTCAAGCCAAAGAAGGCGATGTGCTTAAGCTAGACAAAGTAGCTGGTGAAGCGCTTGATGTAAAAGTGAATGGGGTATTTTTTGCTAAAGCAGAAGTGGTAATGGTTGAAGGGCAGTATGGTTTGAAATTTGCTCAAACAGATACCGCAAAGGATCAGTAAACAAATGAATAAACGCGTAATTTTTAAAGTTAGCCTACTGTTAATCATGTTGTTTTTACCAAGCTGGCTAAATGCAGAAGAACTTACGCTGTTTTCTCTAAAAGATACGGCCGACGGACAAGACTACAGCGTTAAACTGCAAATACTCTTATTAATGACGGTATTGAGTTTATTGCCTGCGCTACTGATGGTTTTAACGTCGTTTACCAGAATCATCATTGTATTGGCGATTTTGCGCCAAGCTATGGGGTTACAACAAAGCCCGCCGAATAAAATTTTAATTGGCATCTCACTGATGCTCACTATGTTGATTATGCGACCAGTTTGGCAAGACATTTATCAAAACGCGTATACGCCTTTTCAGCAGCAAACCATAGGATTAGAGGAAGCTTTACTCACCGCAGAAAAGCCTTTGCGTGCTTTTATGCTCAGACAAACTCGCGAAAGTGAATTACGCCAAGTGTTATTAATAGCCAATGAGCCAACCACTCTCACCGCGCAAGAGATTCCGTTTGAAGTGTTAATGCCTGCGTTTGTATTAAGTGAGCTCACAACGGCCTTTCAAATTGGCTTTATGTTATTTATTCCTTTTTTAATCATTGATTTAGTTGTTAGTAGTGTGCTGATGTCTATGGGTATGATGATGCTATCACCGCTGATCATCAGCTTACCGTTTAAGCTCATGGTATTTGTACTTGCCGATGGCTGGTCAATGATAGCAGGTACGCTGGCAGCAACATTTGGAATGTCACCATGACCCCAGAAATGTCGGTAGAGCTTATTTCAAGCGCAGTTTACACCATCATAAAACTGATTTTAGTCTTAATTGTGCCGGGTTTAATACTTGGTATTGTGGTGGCTATTATTCAAGGTGCGACCTCTATTCAAGAGCAAACCCTAACGTTCTTACCGCGTATGTTATTAACCTTATTAATGGTGGTATTTGCGGGACATTGGATGCTACAAATTATGATTGATTGGTTTGATAAGCTCAAATTTATGTTACCTGGGGTATTTGGTTGAGCTCATTACTCTCTTTAACGTCTACTGATTTAGTTAGCTGGATGGGCACGCTTTGGTGGCCATTTGTACGTTTTTCTGCACTTTTATGGTCTATGCCGGTATTTGACAATCCGGCGGTAACGCCACGCTCTCGTATTTTAGTGTCTATGATGTTGGCTTTTTTAGTTGCTCCGCAGTTACCACTTGCACCTGCTATTGACTTGTTTTCTTTAGATGCCGCCATCTTAACCTTCGAACAAATTATTTTTGGGGTAATGATGGGGTTATCGCTGCGTATTTTGTTTGAAGTAATGGCAATGATAGGGCTGATCTTATCCATGCAGATGGGCTTATCAATGGCGCTTGTTATGGACCCCGGCAGTGGTAACCAAGTGGCATTATTGGGACAGTTATTTTGGATTATGTGTGCATTACTGTTTTTTGCCGCAGATGGTCACTTAATAACTTTGCAGGTTATGGTAGAGAGCTTTCATAGCTTTCCGATTGGTCGCAGTATTTATGAGTTTGATATTCAGGCGATTATTATGTTGTTTGCGTGGATGTTTTCCTCTGCATTATTGCTGTCGCTACCAGGGATAGTCGCCATGTTATTGGTTAACTTAACTTTTGGTGTAGCAAGTAGGGCGGCGCCGTCATTAAATATTTTTGTATTGGGTTTCCCTATGTCGCTATTGATGGGGTTTTTCTGCGTATTTATGACCTTAGAGTACACAGGAAGTGCGTTTTCAAGGCTAACGTATCATGTGCTAACAACCTTTGCACAAGCGATGAGGTAGCGGTATGTCTGAAAATAGCTCGCAAGAAAAAACAGAACAACCCACAGAGAAACGGCTAAAAAAAGCCAAAGAAGACGGCCAAGTCGCGCGCTCAAAAGAGCTCAATACCGCTATTTTATTAATGGTTAGTATTGCTGGGTTATTGTGGTTTGCCAATTTATTTTACAGCTTATTTGTAAACTTAATGAACAGTACTATGGTGCTGGATCACTCTATTATTAATAATAAAAAAATGATGCCCATCGCGTTGGGTGACGCCATTATGAATATGCTATCGACTCTCACGCCGTTTTTATTATTAAGCTTTTGCGCAATGTGGATCACTGGGTGTTTACCTGGTGGGTTTGTGTTTTCAAAAAAACTCGTGGCGCTAAAAATGAGCAAGCTCAACCCACTAACCGGGTTAGGCAAAATGTTTGGTAAACAGTCGTTAGTAGAGCTACTTAAATCAATACTAAAAATAACCTTACTGGCGATTTGCTTATATACCTTTTTAACTAAGCTGTGGATGCAGCTGATGGTATTACAAAACTTAGATATAAAAGTGGCGATAGGCCAAGGCATTGAGTTGTTATTTTTATCGTTAATGATCACGGTAACTTTACTACTTTTTATTGCAGTTATTGATGTGCCTTTTCAGCAAAAACAGATTGCTGATAAAATAAAAATGACCCACCAAGAAGTAAAAGAAGAGCGTAAATCTTCAGATGGTAGCCCTGAGATAAAAAATAAAATTCGGCAAATACAATATCAGCAATCGAATAGAAAAATTGAAGAGCGTGTTCCCACTGCTGATGTGATTGTCACTAATCCTACTCATTATGCTGTGGCAATAAAGTACAGTGAAGAAGCGGCTAAAGCCCCTTATGTTGTCGCTAAAGGCGTAGATGAAATGGCGCTGAGAATACGCGAAGTCGCCCGCATGAATAACAAAGAAATTATAGAGATCCCCGCATTAGCACGGGCTATTTACTTTTCGACTCGGGTCGACCAAGAAGTGCCCAACGGCTTATACAGTGCGGTTGCCTATGTACTGACCTATGTATTGCAATTAAAAGCATACAAGCAAGGGCGAGGACAAGCACCCGCCGCATTGCCTGAATTAACAATCCCTAAAAACTTACAGAAACCTTAGATGTTGGAGTTATAATTTGAACTGGCGCAGTTTTACTCAACCTTATACCGCTATTCCTATTTTGCTGTTAGCTGTTTTGTCGATGGTTATTTTGCCATTACCAGGATGGTTATTAGATGCATTATTTACCTTCAACATTGTATTGTCGGTGATTGTATTGTTGGTCGCTGTGTCTACTAAAAAGCCACTCGATTTTTCTGTATTTCCGACTATTTTGTTAGTCGCTACCTTGATGCGTTTAACCCTAAATATTGCCTCAACACGTGTGGTGTTACTGCATGGCCATGAAGGCTCAGATGTGGCAGGTCGCGTTATTCAGGCCTTTGGTGAAGTGGTTATAGGCGGTAACTACGTCGTTGGTATTGTGGTGTTTGTTATTTTAATGGTGATTAACTTTGTGGTTATTACCAAAGGCGGTGAGCGTATTTCTGAGGTGGCTGCACGCTTTACTCTAGATGCCATGCCCGGTAAACAAATGGCAATTGACGCCGATTTAAATGCCGGATTAATTGGCCCTGAGCAAGCAAAAGAGCGACGCAGTACTATAGCCCAAGAGGCCGATTTTTATGGCTCTATGGATGGCGCCTCTAAGTTTGTGCGCGGTGATGCCATTGCCGGTTTAATTATATTAGTGATCAACCTGTTGGGCGGTGTATCAATAGGTGCTTTCCAACATGGTTTAAGTTTAGCCGAAGCGTTCCAACGTTTTGCGCTGTTAACTATAGGTGATGGCTTAGTTGCGCAAATTCCTTCGTTATTACTCGCGGTTGCTGCGGCAATTATTGTTACGCGTATGAACGATGAAGGCGATGTAAGTGAAGCAGTAGGTAAGCAGTTACTTGCCTCTCCGCGTGTTATTTTTACTGCTGCATTAATTATGGTTACGCTTGGTATTGTGCCAGGTATGCCCACTGTCGCCTTTTTAGGGTTTGCCGCGCCATTATTTTATGTTGCTTGGCGATTACAACGCTCTCTCCCCGATAACTCTTTAATTGAAGCCGAACAAATGACCGACACCATTTTAAGTGAGCAACAGGCTAACTTAGAATGGGGAGATATTTCTCATGTTGATAAGTTGTCGGTTGAGCTTGGCTTTCGTTTGGTTTATTTGGCCGATAAAGACAAAGGGGAAGAGCTGGTAAAAACCTTAAGAGGTGTGCGTAAAAATCTTTCTGAGCAACTTGGATTTTTATTACCGGAGATCAGAATAAAAGATAACCTAAAATTAAATCCACAAGAATACAAAGTAAACTTAGCCGGTGTGCCTGTTGCAAGTGCTAATGTAAACGCCAAAGAGTTACTCGCGTTAAATACCGGTGATGTATACGGCAGCTTAGATGGTGAATTAACCACTGATCCTGCTTATGGGCTTGAGGCCGTTTGGATAAAAGATGACAGCAAAACCCAAGCATTAAATATGGGTTACTCTGTGGTTGATTTAGGCACCATTATTGCTACTCATACCGGCAAAGTGATCAAAGAACATTTAGATGAGTTATTTAGTTATGAAGACGTACAAAAGCTAAATGAACGGCTAAAAGAAATCTCACCTAGCTTAGCCGAAACCTTCGAAAAAGCATTACCGACTAATTTACAGCTAAAAGTGATTCGTTTACTACTAAAAGAACACATAAGTATTAAAGACATAGTCACTATTGCCGGCACATTAATAGACAGCGTAGAGGTAACTAAAGATCCAATTTTGCTGGTTTCAGACGTACGCTGTGCACTGCAAAAAGTATTGGTAAAACAGGTGATGGGTAATCGTGATGAACTCAGTGCTTACAGCCTAGATGAAAAGCTAGAAAGCACTTTACAAAGCTCACTTGATCAAGCCATGCAGGCGGGCAAAGTAGTACTAGATAGTTTTGCGGTAGATCCTAATTTACTGGGGCAATTTCAACGCACCATGCCGATGATAGTCGAAGACATGAAATCAAGAGGTGTAACACCAACATTAATTGTGGTTCCACAGCTAAGACCGCTGCTGGCACGTTATGCTAAAACTTTTACTAAAGGCAGCTTAGTCGTTCTTTCTTATAATGAAATTCCAGATACTATCCGCGTAGATATACTCGGTTCGTTAGGATAAATAGTTGTAAATGTAGTGTAAAATGAATTGACTATGAATTTTATAGAGTAATGTTTGCATTTAGTGATATTTAGCTATAGTCTACTGTTTTTATTGTACATAATTACTAGTTTTTATGTTGGTTTAAAATAATGCATAAGTAAATTAAACGGCAAACTATGCGAAAGCATAGGACGCAAAGCTCCCAGTCTAAGGCAATCGCTACGATCGTGGGGTTACATTAACTTAGTGATATTCATTAATACTGTGTTTGTATTTGTTGTATTTCGCTATTGATTTAAAAAACTTAATTGTTCTATTTAACTTTATACGGAATATACATGAATAGATTAACTCAGCTTATTAAATTTGCATTGCCCTGTGTTGTGTTTGTGTTGCCGCAGGGGCACGCATCAGAGCAAAATCTGGTGCAAAGCTACGAAAACTCCACCTGGTCAGTCAGTAGCAACCCGTTTGCTTGCTCTCTCAAGCAGCGCTTTGATAATTATGCGCTACTTGAAGTGAAATCAGTACCTGCACAACAGCAACAACTTGTATTTACTTGGCTTTTACAAGATAAACCGATAAAAAGTTTGCATGTTCTCTCTCGTAAAGCCGATTGGCAGCCAGCAAATACAGTTCTCACGCCGTTAAACTTTATGTCTAAAGATATTAAAGACAATGAAATACAATTTTCTGCAGATATGACCCCATTACTTCGCGTTATTAAGCAGGGCGGTTGGTTAGACAGCATTATAAACTTTGGTGATGAACAACTTCGCCTTACCTTTACTAATACCCATAGCGATAAAATAGTTGCAGATTATCAGCAGTGTTTAGCTAGTTTATCTCCGCTTTCTTGGGAGCAAGCACGCGACCATCAATTACAGTTTGCTAGTGGGCAGCGCACAGTAACAACGGCTAAAGATCTTAAATTTTTAAAAGATTTAGTGCGTTACATCTCTTTAGACAGCCGTGTAAGTAAAGTACTGGTTGATGGCCACACGGATAATACGGGCTCGCCGCTATCAAATCGGCTGCTTTCAAAAGAAAGAGCAGATGACGTTGCTGCCAGACTCATTGAATTTGGTTTACCAAAAGACATGTTAGAAGTAAGAGCGCATGGTCAACGTTATCCCATTATAAAAAATTCAGAGCAGGGCGCATCGTCTAATCGCCGTGTTTTAGTTCGTCTTTTCCGACACTCAAGTTAATTGCACCGCAAAGGAATAATATGAGTCAAAGATACCTTTTATGGATCAGTGAACAACAGCCAACGTCTGAAATTCAGCAGGTTGTATTTGCCGAAAACTTTAAGTTTCTGCATACAAACTCCATCAGCGATGCGGTTAGTCACTGCCTTACCAGTAAGCCAGAGCTTGTGTTTGTTGATGCAGATACTCAACAGCTCGAACTGGTTGAATTAGTAAAATTACTGCGTAAGACATGCCCCACTTCGCAAATTGTGACGTTAGTCGATTCTTCACAAAGTGAAATTGCTTCAAAAACAATTAATGCCGGTGGCGCAGTTGATTATTTATTAAAACCTTTCTTTGCAGAACAGCTTAAAAAAACAATCAGAAACACTGATTCAATGAAGCATGGGTTTGAAGATTTAATCGCTGCTTCAACTAAGTCACAGCAAGTACTTCGTTTGGCTAATCGCGCAGCTCAAACCGCCGCAGGGGTGTTGATCACCGGCGAATCGGGAACAGGTAAAGAGAAGTTAGCGCACTTTATTCATAAAGCTTCAGAGCGTAGAGATAAGCCATTTATTGCGGTTAACTGTGCCGCTATTCCTGAAAATATGCTTGAAGCCATGTTATTTGGTTTTAATAAAGGCGCGTTTACCGGCGCGGTGAATGCTCAGCCAGGTAAATTTGAGCTGGCCAATGGCGGTACTATTTTACTTGATGAAATTACTGAGCTGCCATTGGAACTTCAAGCTAAATTACTGCGCGTATTACAAGAGCGAGAAGTTGAAAGACTCGGCAGTCATCAAAAAATAAGTTTAGACATTCGCATTATTGCCGCCTCTAACCGCGTATTGCGTGAACAAGTTGAGCAAGGCGCTTTTCGTGAAGACTTATTTTATCGATTAGATGTATTACCGCTTAGTTGGCCTGCACTTCGGGATCGTATTGATGACATCATCCCATTGGCACATCACTTTATAAAAAAATACGGCAGCTCTGAATTCCACATTAGCAAGCAAGCCGAAGATGTGATGCTTTGTTACAACTGGCCGGGCAATGTACGAGAAATTGAAAACGTAATCCAACGAGCTTTAGTGATGGCCAGAGGCGTTGAAATTCAGGTTGAAGATTTAAATTTACCAGCATGCTCACCAGTGGCAGTCGATTTCTGTGCTTCTCAGTTAAAAGAGAATAAAAAGCAGGCGGAGTTTGATTATATATACAGTTTATTGAGTCGATTTAAAGGGCATCGCACCCAAACTGCACAGGCGCTTGGCGTAACTACCCGAGCATTAAGATACAAAATTGCCGCTATGCGTGAATGCGGTATTGATATTGATGCAATTGCATAATTTGAAGGAAAAAAAGAATGTCGCCAATTGAAAGTCAACAAATGATGCTGGGCAAAATGATGGACATGCAAAAAATTGCAGGTCCAGAGAGTATAGAGCCGGCTGCTATCAGTAATCAAAATGTAAATATTAGTGAAGATTTTAAGCATGTTATTCGCTCTATCAACGCCCAACAAAATATTGCCGGTGAGATGGTTAAAGCCGTTGATACTGGTGAAAGTGAAGATGTGGTAGGCGCAATGATCGCTAGTCAAAAAGCGGGGCTTAGTTTTTCTATGCTGATGGAAATGCGCAATAAAGTGCTCAATGGCATTGATGATGTCATGCGCATGTCACTGTAGAGGCTGATATGAAAGGAGAATTAGCAAAAGTACCTGAGCAAAATGAGAGTAACCTAAAAGAAAGAGTGGTTAATCTCTCAAACAAATTAAACTTCGGCAACTCAGGTGACAGAAGTGTTGCAACTATTGCATTGTTAGCCACCTTAGTGGCGGCGACCATAGTCCTTATTTTATGGACCTCGGCTAAAAACTACGTACCGCTTTACGGTAATCAAGAAAGCTATGATAAAGCCAATATTTTAGAAATTTTAGATAAAGAACAAATCACGTTCCGCATTGATACCGACAGCGGTAATATTTTAGTGCCACAAGAAAAACTGGCTGATGCGCGAATCACGCTTGCGGCTAGAGGAATAAAAGCCTCTATGCCTGAGGGTATTGAGAATATTAGCGACAAAGTGTCTATGGGCACTAGTCAATTTATCGAATCTATGCAATACCAGCATGCCTTAGAAGGTGAGTTGGCACGCACCATTATTAACATGCAAGGCATACGTAATGCGCGCGTGCACTTGGCAGTCCCCAAGCGTAGCTTGTTTGTTGGTCGTACAGAGCAAAAAACCGCAGCGTCTGTGATGGTTGATTTAGCGCCAGGGCATGAGCTTAAACCAGAGCAAGTGGAAGCCATTATTGCACTGATTATTGGCAGTGTGCCTGGGCTTGATTCTCGTTCTGTGTCGGTGGTGGATCAGCGTGGTAAATTACTCAGCGGCGACTTATTTGATACCACCCCAGTAGGCAAAGAAACCGATAAAAAGCTCGCCTTTATTGAAAAAGTTGAGCGCAATATAGAGCAACGCGCCTCTATAATGTTGTTGCCAATTTTGGGTGAAGGTAATTTTAGAATTCAGGTTTCCAGTGATGTTGATTTTAGCGTGGTAGAAGAAACACGTGAAATGGTTGATCCACAAAATGTATTAACCCAAGAGTTTATTAAATCAGATAGCACCTTAGATCAACTGGCGGCGGGCATTCCTGGCTCTTTAGCTAATGAGCCACCTGTGCCTAATGAACAAGCTGAAGATGAAAACAACGAGCGTACTTCACAACGAAGTGAGAGTAAGCGACAGTTTGAAAATGGTCGCTCAGTGACTCACACCCAATTTGAAGTAGGCCGTATTAAAAACATGAGCTTATCAGTACTTATTAATGAGCAAGTAGCTGGAACAGCTGATGGCTGGAGCGAAGCAAAGCTCGCTTCATTAGGTGAAATGGTAAAAAAAGCCACGGGGTTTAACGACGCACGCGGCGACCAATTTAACATCACTAGCTTTGCCTTTGTAGAGCAAAAGATTTTAGCACCGGGTGAAGGCCTTGAGTGGTGGCAAATGCCCGAGCTTAAAGAGTATGCTCGTTATATTGTGGGTACTTTAATTAGTTTATTACTGATTTTATTTGGTGTGCGTCCTTTAGTTAATCACTTGATAAAAGGTAAAAGTAGCGAAGCAAACAACGCCATGGCAACCGCTGATAATGAAGTTAAATCAGCCTCTGCAACAGAAAGACAAAGCAGTCCGCTTGATGACGCCATTAATGCTAAATCGCAAATAGAAAACTTAACCGCCAAAGAAGGCGAAAGCGAACATCAAAATATGTCGTTACCGCAAATAGGCAATGACTTTGAAGAACAAATAGCGCACATGCAGTTACTTGCTAATAAAGAAACCGAGCGTGTCACGTCGGTAATAAAATATTGGGTAGAACAAGGAGTTGAAATTGAATCAAGA
Organism: Pseudoalteromonas sp. Scap06; assembly: GCF_013394165.1. Classification (NCBI taxonomy): domain Bacteria; kingdom Pseudomonadati; phylum Pseudomonadota; class Gammaproteobacteria; order Alteromonadales; family Pseudoalteromonadaceae; genus Pseudoalteromonas; species Pseudoalteromonas sp. Scap06. Next base: position 997,216 of record NZ_CP041330.1, read on the forward strand.
AAAGCTTGATAAAGGCTCACAATTACCGGCGTTAGATCGCGCCGCTATTTTATTGCTAAGCATGGGCGAAGAAAATGCCGCCAGTGTTATTCGTAAATTAGGCCGCCGTGAAGTACAGGCTATTTCTGAGCGCATGGCTAAAATTTCAAATGTTACTCAACAGGATGTTGCAGGCACCTTGAGTGAATTTTTTGATTGTTACCGCAATGAAAGTGGTGTCAATGGCGCGTCGCGTGTGTATTTAGAGCGAGCACTTGATAAAGCCGTCGGCCGTAAGCTTGCCAAAACTATGCTTGATGATATTTATGGTGGTGCAATGAATGACGATTTACGTCGTTTAGAGTGGATCCCGCCAGAGCTTATAGTACGCTTTTTAGATCAGGAACATGTGCAAATGCAGGCGCTGTTTTTGGCCTTTTTACCCCCAGAGCAAGCCTCAGCCATTATTGTACTGTTTCCAGAATCGAAGCATGATGATTTACTGTACCGTATTGCCAGCCTTCGTGAAGTGAGCGAACACGTTATTGATGATGTGCGTTTAACGCTTGAATCGTGTATTGAATTTGTTGGCCGCCAAGTAGGTGCACAAGTGAATGGTGTCGATAAAGCGGTAGAAATTATGAATCGTTACAACGGTAATAAGAGCCAAATTATCGAACTCATGAAAAAACATAACACTAACGTAGCTGATGAAATACAAGAGAAAATGTACGACTTTGATGGCTTAATTAAGCAAACAGACGAGACACTAACCTTGTTGCTTAATGACATTCCAGATGAGTTATGGACGATGTCGTTAAAGGGTGTAAACAGTGAGTTTTTAGCGCGTGTTTTAGGTGCATTACCTAAACGTTTAGCGCAGGTGTACCAACAACAAATTGATGGTTTAAGCGCGCAACCACTGAGCAAAGTGATTGCCGCCAGAAAAGAAATTATGTCGATAGTAAGAGACATGAGCAAACAAGGTGATATTGAATATCGCTTATTTGAAGAAGAGACCGCAGGCTAACTATGAGTCAAGCATTTAGGTTTCCCACTTTAAATAAAAATGAGCAACATCAAACGCTGCAAGAGCGTTTAGATGCTGCTCAGCGTGTTGGTTTACAGCAGGGCTTTGAAAAAGGTCTTGCGCAGGGGGCAACCGATAAGCAAAGTGAGTTAGAGCAACAAATGGAGCAACAAATAGAGCTACGGGTTGCTGAACGTCTTGAAGCGCAAAAAACACAGCTTATTGAACGTTTTAACACTTTATTTGATAAAGCTAATAATGAGCTACTTAACTTTAATGATGAGTTTAAACAAGACCTTGCCTTAATGATAAGTACCTTGGCTGAGCACGTTATTGACTGCGAGCTAAAAGTACGCCCCGAAATACGCGCGCAGCTTATTGAAAAAGCCATTAACTTGCTTAGCAATCGCGATGTAGTAACAAAAATTATGTTCTCAGGGGCTGATCGTCACTTTTTCGATGATGCACGTTTAGCTGAGTTTTCGGTGCCGACTTACTTTGATGAGGCTCTGATCAGTGGAGACGTTGAACTGGTGGCAGAGCAACAAACACATCGATTTTCTTTTTCAGAGCGATTACAAAGCCTTTTGGATGAAGTGATACCTGAAATTTTAAAAGCGCAACCGCATGACTAACCCACTTCATACTTGCTTAAAGTCTGCGCTGAAAGCGCTAACCCCGCCTGAATTAGTTAAAAGTTATGGCCGCTTAACGCGAGTAAATGGTTTAACGCTTACCGCTACCGGTGGGCAATTTGCTATGGGTGAAAAATACCAAGTAGAAAGTGTTGATGGTCACTGGTATGACGCTGAAGTCGTAGGCTTTAATCAAGATGAAGCCTATTTAATGCCCCTGAAAAAAATACAAAATTTATATTCAGGTGGACGCGTTAGGCCAGTTATAAAAAACACTCATGTGGCTATTTCTGAAAAGTTATTAGGGCGTGTGCTCGATGCGCAAATGCAGCCGATTGATAACTTAGGCCCACTTGAACAAGACAGCACAAAAAACGCCAGTAAATTGGGTAACGATTATTCTTTAACGCCGCTGGAGCGCAAAGGCGTTATCGAGCCGTTAGATGTGGGTATTCGCGCCATTAATAGCTTATTTAGTGTGGGAAAAGGCCAGCGTTTAGGGCTATTTGCAGGTTCGGGTGTAGGTAAAAGTAAGTTGCTTGGCATGATGACCCGCTTTACCTCTGCCGATGTGGTTATTGTAAGCCTTGTCGGTGAGCGTGGTTGGGAGGTAAAAGATTTTATTGAGCAAAGCCTTGGTAAAGAAGGCTTAAAAAAAGCCATTGTAATAGCATCGCCAGCAGACGATTCTCCCTTATTGCGTATTAAAGCGGCCGAGCTTAGCCATAAATTGGCGGCCTATTTTAGAGATAAAAATTCAAATGTATTGCTGTTGATGGACTCATTAACCCGTTATGCGCAAGCACAGCGAGAAATTGGTTTATCGGTAGGTGAGCTGCCTGCATCCAAAGGATACCCGCCATCGGTATTTAGTAAATTGACTCAACTGGTCGAGAGTTCGGGTAATAGTGAAAAAAGCAAAGGCAGCATGACCGCCATTTATACAGTATTAGCTGAAGGCGATGATCAACAAGATCCAATAGCCGATAACGCCCGAGCAATTCTTGATGGCCATATAGTATTGGATCGCACCTTAGCAGAAAAGGGGCACTATCCGGCCATTAATATTGGTTCATCGATTAGCCGAGTAATGCCAAATATAGTAAGTGATGAGCAGCTAAGCTTTTGTTATAAATTGAAAAAGCTTTATAGCCGCTATATGCAAGTGCATGAGCTTATTCCTTTAGGGGCGTATCAAGCAGGTAAAGATCCGGAACTCGATAGTGCGGTAAATTTGTACCCACAAATCGAATCATTTCTATGCCAAGGGTTGAACGAACAAGTGGATTTTTCACAGTCAATAACTCAATTAAATGCAGTGATGGGTAAACTGAATGCTTAATAAATTTTTAGGATTACAACAACAAAAATTAGATAAAATGCTGGCCGAGCAAACTCAGTTGCAACAAAGAAGTAACCTAGAGCAGCAACGCTTATCGCAGCTTCAGCAGCACATAAACAGTATGGATAAAAACCAGCAAATGAGCTCGGCGCTGAGCTTACAAAATTTATCAGGGATGAAGCGTATTTTGTCTGGCTTATCGACGCAGCAACAAGCGCGTATTGATGATTCACAGCAAGATGAATTACGTCAGCAGCAAGCTTGTTTTAAGCAAATGAGCTTCACCAAAGGCATAGAAGGGATTGTGAGTAATAGGCATCGTGCTGATCAAAATAAAGCGCAGCAGCAAGAGGCTAAAACGTTAGACGAAATGATCAGCCAAGCACATAGTCGTACTCTGCATAAATAACTACTAATTTTTGCTACAATGGCGGCAAAGTAATTTAGGGTAAATAGCGTGCTGCCGGTTCAAGAAATATATACTTCACTCATTGATGCTTTAAAAGCCAACCCAATCACCTTACTGCAAGCGCCGCCTGGTGCTGGTAAATCAACATGGTTGCCATTACAGCTTATGCGCGATGGGCATTATAAGCACATCGTCATGTTAGAGCCGCGGCGCTTGGCAGCAAGAAATATTGCTAACTATTTAGCGCACTGCCAAAACGAAACGCTAGGGCAAAGTGTCGGTTTACGGGTGCGAGGTGAAAGTAAAGTCAGCACACAAACTCGCCTTGAAATAGTTACCGAAGGCATGCTTACGCGCATGTTACAAAATGATCCTGAGCTTAGTGATGTTGATTTACTTATTTTTGATGAGTTTCATGAGCGTTCCATCGCAGCAGATACCGCACTGGCTTTTGCTTTAGAATCGCAAGCGGCACTGCGTGAAGATTTAACCATTATGTTGATGTCGGCCACCCTTGATAGCGAACGCTACACTGGGTTTTTTAATTGCCCAGTAATTCAATCAAACGGGCGAAGTTACCCCATTGACGAAATATATTGCCCAATAAAAGATGAAAGCCGCTGGCTTGATGCTATTCCACCAATAATAAAACAAGCACTCAATGAGCAAACAGGCAGTGCGCTGGTATTTTTACCTGGCCAGCGTGAAATACTGCGAGTGCAGCAAGCGTTGATCGACTTGCCCAGTAATTGTATTGTTGCCACATTATTTGGCGAACAAGATAAAGCCAATCAACAAGCAGCAATTGCACCAGCGCCTCAAGGGATGAGAAAAGTAGTATTAACGACCAATGTTGCCGAAACAAGTTTAACCATTGAAGGTATTAGAATTGTTGTTGATAGCGGCAAGCGCCGTGCAGCCAGCTTTAATTTAAAAACCGGTGTCACTGAGCTCACTACGCAAAGTATATCGCGTTCATCGGCAGTACAACGCGCAGGGCGTGCAGGACGAATAGAACCAGGGGTTGTGTATCGGTTAGGTTCCAAACAAACTTTTGAAAGACGAAACAGCCACGATAACCCTGATATTCTTACCTCAGATATTAGCCAACTGATGCTTGAGGCGAAGCAGTGGGGCGCAAGTATTAGTGAACTCACCTTACTTGACCCGCCGAGTGAGCAACAATGCAGCCAAGCTACTAATTTATTATCTATGCTTGAAGCCATAGATAGTAACGGTAAGCTCACCACGCTGGGTAGTAAAATGTTGGGCTTTGGTGCCGATATTCGCTTAGCGCATATGTTATTAAAAGCGCAAATGTTAGAACCACAGTTAAGTGGGATTTATCGCTTAGCTATTTATTTAGTGGCCTTACTAGAAAGCCGAGTTAGCACTGCCAATGAGCTCAACCTAGCACTGCATAGTCAACAACAACGACCACATCCGGTGTTTAAGCAGCAATTAAATTATTGGTTAAAACGCTTAAAATTTACCGACAGTCGTACAGATTTAAACACTGAACATTTAAGCTTATTAGTGTCGCTTGCCTATCCAGATCGGATTGCTAAAAAACGCGGCAATGGCTACTTATTAGCAAATGGTGCAGGGGCTGAACTAAACCCTGATTATTGGCATAAAGACGAATATATAGCTATTGCCAGTATGGGCGGGCATAAAGGCGGGCGAGTTTTTGCAGCCACGGCGCTAAATCCATTAGCACTTAAAGAGTATTTACCGCATTTATTCACTGAGTTGACTCGCTGCGAGTTTGATGAAAAAGCCGCTCGGTTTATTCATCAAGATGAAGTAAAACTTGGGGAAATTACCCTTAGTAGCCAACCAAGTAAACATAAGCTTGATAAAACAGAGCGGGCCAAGGCATGGCTTAGTTTGTTTGCCAAACAGGGCTTTTCACTGTTTAACGAGCAAAAAGAAAGTGAGCAACTACTTATTAGAATGTGCCTAGCCAGCAAATTGATGCCAGAACAGTTTCCTATTATTAATCAGCAGCAGCTCATTGAAACAGCAGGTGATTGGTTAGGGGTATACCTTGAAGATATTAAAACCCTTGAGCAACTTAAAAAGTTTAATTATTTTGAGGCACTACAAAACAGTTTTAATTGGCAACAGCAAAGCGAGCTAAAATCTTTACTCCCACTGCGACTAACAGTACCAAGTGGCTCTAACATAAAAATTGAATACCAACTTGATGGCCCCGCCAAGCTCAGTGTGCGCATGCAAGAAGTATATGGTTTAACCAGTACACCTATGTTAGCTAACGGTAAATTAGCATTGCTAATGGAGTTGTTGTCTCCAGGCAAGCGTTCACTACAGTTAACCCAAGACTTAGCACATTTTTGGGATAGTAGTTACCGCGAGGTACAAAAAGAGATGAAAGGGCGCTACCCCAAGCACTTTTGGCCAGACGACCCTGCCAATAGCGTTGCCACCAATAGAGTAAAAAGCAGAATGTGATCACGCTTCCTTAATGTCGCTTAATGTTAAACGTTGACCATACAAATAACGAACATTTTTGGGCGTTTTACAAGCACTAAACTATTATTACTTTAATGCTGATATTTTACTGGGTAAGACTTATTACCCTAGTGTACATATGAGCCGTAAGGTAGCGAGCGTTTGTAACTAATTGAAGATGCAGCTAACAATCTAAAAGTGATAATAGAGGGAACATGCATGAAAGGCGTTATCTTTAGAGGGCTTGAGGCACTGGTTATTGAAAAATGTGGCATGGCAGCATGGGACGACTTACTTGAAAAAAATGCACCGGAGGGTCGTGTTTATATTTCTGCAGAAAGTTATCCAGATGAAGAAATAGTTGGTTTAGCACAAGATGTAGCAACTGCACTTTCTATGTCTATGCCAGAGGTATTAAAGGCCTTTGGAGAGTATTTATTTTCTCACTTAAAGGCACGTCATCCAAGCATTGTTGCTAACTTTAATTGCTTTGCTGATCTCATTATTGGTATTGATAAAGTAATTCATGTTGAAGTCGCTAAGCTTTATCATGAGCCTAATTTACCTGAAATTGACGCCCAAATTATTGAAGACGGGCTTATTTTAATGCGTTACAACTCTAAGCGGCAGCTTTGTATGTGCGCCGAAGGGCTTATTTTTGGTGCTGCGTCTCATTATGGAGTTGATGTTAAACTTAACCATGCTCAGTGTATGCATGATGGGTTTGATTCGTGTTTAATTGAAATAAAATATGAGACTCCCCATGGCTGAAGACGACTACAATTATAAAAAAGCGTATTTGCGCGAAAAATCAGCTAGAGATCAATTAGAAACCCTACTAGAAGACAAAACACGGGCATTGTTTATTGTTAATCAAGAGCTGGAAGAAAAGCTCGAAACGGTCAAAAACCAACAAATAACCTTAATGCAAAGTGAAAAAATGGCTACGCTAGGGACACTCTCTGCTGGCATGGCCCACGAAATAAATAACCCGCTTGCTTACATAACCAGTAATGTAGAAAGTATAAAATTTATAAAGCCCGTGTTGGTTTCGCTAATGACGGCGGCTCAACAATTTGTAAATAAATCGATTTCAGTATCGCAGTTAGAGTCTATTTTAGTTCAGCTCAATCAAGAGAACGATTTAAGCTTTATTGTGGATGATATTGATGACTTAGTTAATGATACCCAAGAGGGTTTAGAGCGTATCGCTCATATTGTTAGTAACCTTGTCGACTTTGCAAGCCTAAAAGACAACGTAACTGCAATGGCAGATATTACAGAATCATTAAATGGCACGCTAAAGCTACTCGAAAACCAGCTGGGAACGTGTGCTATAGAGTTACACATTGAAAAGTTACCTCTAACACAGTGTAATATATCATCTATGAAACAAGTTTTTGTAAACTTATTAATTAATGCCAAACACGCCTGCGACGACTTGCGCGATCAGCAAGGGAAAATAATAGTTAAGCTGTTTGCCGATAAAAACAATATTTACATAGAGGTGGCAGATAACGGCTGTGGAATGGACGCTGATACACTTAAACAAATGTTCGATCCTTTCTTTACCACTAAACCCGTAGGCCAAGGCACTGGTATGGGAATGGCTATGGTTTATAACATACTCAAAGAGCACAATGGCACTATAGAGGTTGAAAGTGAAGTGGGTAAGGGGTCTTTAATACGTTGTGTAATAGCTATTACTACATAACTTTGTAAGCTTAAAGTTTACAATATAGGCATGGCTACAATGTGTGTTGTGGCTATTGAGCGTAGGTATAAGTATCTTAACTCGACACTTCTTGTCCGCCGTGTTGCTCGGCTAAATCATCAAGTTCGGCAACGGTATAATCAAATCCGCTTTCATCATATTCGTAGCTTACTTTAACGCTGTCGCCGCCATTAAAAAGACGTGTTTTTACGTCATTGACTGGCCAATCTTTTAATTCGTGTAAAAAGCGGTTGGCTACTTGTGATGACTCAAACCGGTAACTAATCTCTGTTTTCATAAATAATAATACCCTGATAATTTTACCCCCGTAGTTTGTTGATTTTTACCAAGGAGTCAAGTTATCTACTTTAAAAGGGCAATAAATTATGACTTTATAGATACTTATCGGTCATAGTAATCTAAATTGGAGTGTTAACAGTATAAAGCTGTTTAAAAAACAATAACCATATAACAATAACGGAGTAGGCAATGAAACATTTAGTGACCTTAGTTGGGCTTATCGCTTTTTTAATGGTGGTACTACCGGGACCCCTTTATAAATTTAATATCGTTGAACTAGGCACTGCTTTTGCCGGTTTTAGATTAGGTGTTTATGTCGGTGGAGCAGCATTAGCCTTATTATTAGTTCAAGTGCTATTTATGCGTAAAACAGTGAGCTTAGCCAGTTCAGTGATCACTGTTATTTTTGCAGCAGTTGCTATTGCAATGCCGCTTAACATGATGAATACAGCAAAAAGTGTTCCGCCAATTCATGATATTTCTACCGATTTAATTAACCCTCCTGAGTTTGTTGCGGTTGTGCCTTTGCGTGCTGATGCACCTAATCCTGTTGCATACGCGGGAGAAGAAACGGCAGCGCAACAACGAAAAGCATACCCAGAACTAAAATCGCTCGAGTACAACCAAACGCAACTAGAATTAGTGGCAGCTACAACAAAAGCCATGGAAAACCTTGGTTGGGAACTGGTTAATAGCGATGTTAATAATGGCATTGTTGAAGCAACAGACACCACAACCTGGTTTGGCTTTAAAGATGATGTTGTCGTGCGTATTAACGACAAAGGCAGTAAGCGTGTGTTAGACATACGCAGTAAATCTCGCATTGGTAAAAGCGATTTAGGCAAAAATGCCCAGCGTATTAAAACCTTGATTGACGAGTTAAACGCCGTTGTGGTGCAGTAATTGATAAAAATAGCCCAGCATTATGCTGGGTTTTTTGCAGTTGCTACGTCAGTTCATGTTCAGAGCTGATAATGCATACTGTGTGAGTTATAAATTTTAATAAACTATGGAGTTATTATGAAAACAGTCGGATATGCAGCAAAAAGCCAAGGTTCTGAACTTACAGAGTTTTCTTTTGAGCGCCGCGATTTACGAAATAACGATGTAGCAATAGAGATTTTATATTGTGGTGTCTGTCATTCAGACTTACATGCAGTGCGAAACGATTGGGGTGGCAGTAACTACCCATTAGTACCAGGGCACGAAATTGTTGGTAAAGTAATTTCGGTTGGTAGCGATGTTACTAAATATCAGCAAGGCGATACCGTTGCTGTAGGCTGTATGGTTGACTCGTGTCAAAGCTGCGACCAATGTCATAATCACGAAGAGCAATTTTGTCGTGAAGGCATGGTTGGCACTTACAGTGGCAAAGACAGAATAAATGGTGAAATGACTCAAGGTGGCTACTCTAAGCATGTAGTGGTGCGTGAAGAATTTGTGCTTTCAGTACCTAAAAATTTAGAGCTATCTCGCGTTGCGCCTTTATTGTGTGCTGGCATTACTACTTACTCACCGCTGCATAAATGGGGTGTTAAAAAAGGCAGCCGTGTTGCAGTTGTCGGCCTTGGAGGGCTTGGCCATATGGCGGTTAAAAATGCCGTGGCAATGGGTGCAACGGTTACGGTTATTGGCCGCACTGAATCTAAAAAAGAAGATGCTATTGAGCTAGGTGCACAGCACTATTTAGTGTCGAACAACGATGATGAAATGAAAGATGCGCAATCAGCGTTTGATGTGATCATTGATACTATACCGGTAAAGCACGACCTATCACTGTATACACCGCTACTTGATATTGACGGCACGTTAGTGATTGTTGGCCAAGTAGGCCCTGTTGATGAGCTAAACACAGTGCCATTGTTAATGGGTCGTCGTCGAGTGGCAGGATCCTTAATTGGTGGCATTGCAGAAACACAGCAAATGCTCGATTTTTGTGGTGAGCACAATGTATTACCTGAGTGTGAAATGATCAATATAGATGAAATTAACACCGCTTATGAGCGCATGGAACGCTCAGATGTGCGCTACCGTTTTGTTATTGATATGGCGTCGATTGACGTTTAATGATCATATAAATTAACCTTAAAAAGAGCCGCATAGCGGCTTTTTTTCGTTCTTAATAAATAATGGTCTGAGACTCTATAATTTATGTAAAAACAGCGGCGATAAAATTGAATTTAAAGTATAGCTTAATTAGTTTTTAGTAATGAAAACAGAATTAAATTTAAAACAACGCCAAATTAAAAATACTAGCTACTTGGTTAAATGTACCTTGATTTGGTTACTCACCTTAGCGTTATGTAGCTTTGGCCCGACATTAATTTGGGATCGCGCCGAGATAATTAGCGGCTTTTTTATAGTTGTAAATGTAATAGCCGGCATTGTAATGATTTTGGCTAACAAACGTTACTTACAGGGGATGGATGAGCTGATGCAAAAAATACATCTCAGTGCCATGGGGTTTACCCTAGGTGCAATATTGGTAGGTGGGCTTGCGTACACTAATTTGCAATTGAGTGGCTTAATTGATTTTAAAGCACAAATATCCGATTTAATGTTTTTAATGGGGGCAGTGTATTTAATTAGCGTGTATGTGCTTAATAAACACTATTGCGCAGGTGATGAATGAAAAATCGATTAAAAGTATTAAGAGCCGAGCATAACTACACCCAAGCAAGGTTGGCCGAGCTGCTAGATGTTTCTCGCCAAACTATTAATGCGATTGAAAAAGGTAAGTTTGATCCCAGCTTGCCACTGGCCTTTAAGGCAGCAAGGTTGTTTGAGTTAAAAATAGAAGATATTTTTGACGACGAACAGGGTTAAAAATTAACAAAGTGCGACAATATGTCGCGCTTTTTAGATTGCTACAGCAAGTATAATTTACCCACAAAAATTTTGTGGTAAATCAATAATGACTGATAAAAAAAATTCTTTAACCTCTTATTTATTATCCCCTTTAGCGCTTGTTATAAGTAGCGTATTATCGCCAGTTGCTTTTGCAGATGACACCTCAATTGAAGTGATTGAAGTGCACGGCCAAGCACAAAATAAACACCTATCATTAGGCTCATCTGAATCGCTATTAACCGATTTAGGAGTGGACTTTTCTGCTGCTGGTGGCATGGCCAATTTACCTGTTTTAAATGGTTTAATGGGCGATCGAGTGGCGGTACTGGTTGATGGGGCGCAAATCACCGCCGCCTGTGCTAACCAAATGAACCCGCCACTGTCTTATATTTCAGCCAATCAAATTAGTAGCTACAAAGTGGTTGCAGGTGTTTCTCCAGTAAGCGCGGGAGGCGATAATATTGCAGGTGTGATTGCTGTTAATTCTATTTCACCTCAGTACAGTGAAAACAGCGAACTTGCATGGCATTCAGGTTATGTGTCAGCCCAGTACAACACCCTTGATAACGCCAAAAAGGTCGGCGCAGGTATGCGCATTGCCAGCAATGTACTTAGTTTTAATTATCAAGGTGCGTTCAGCGATGCTAACAGTTATGAAGATGGTAACGGCGATTTAGTGCTCGATACCCTATACCGCGCGCAAAACCATAGTTTAAGTGCTGCCATGCGCGATGATAAGCAACAATTAGTGGTTAAGCTAAGTCATCAAAAAATACCCTATCAAGGCTTTGCTAATCAATATATGGATATGACAGATAACACCAGCTATGGCGCTGTTGCCCAGTATCAGCGTGCTTTTACAAGCAGTGAGCTTGAAGCGCAGTTAAATTGGCATAACGTAAAGCATGAAATGGGGTTTTTTAGCGCAGAAAAAACCGGAAAAATGCCCATGAAAACTGATGCTGAGGATATAAGCACCCAGTTAAAATGGCGACTAGCGCTTGATAACAACAGCCAGTTACTACTCGCGCAAGAGTATCACCACATGAAATTAGATGACTGGTGGCCTGCAGTTGAAGGCTCAATGATGATGGGACCAAATGACTATAACAATATTAATAATGGCCGGCGTCAGCGTATTGCTTTGCTTGGAGAATATGAAAGCCAACTAAATACTCGCTGGTGGTTAAATGCAGGCATTCGATTTGAAAATGTAATGACCAACACTGATGATGTGCAAGCATATAATGCAGGCATGGCTGCAATGAATGCAATGGCCATGGCGATGCCAAGTGATGCAATGGCCGCTAAAAAGTTTAATAACCAAAGTAAAAAACAAACAGATAATTTAGTTGATGCAAACGTGCTGATTAATTATCAACTAAGCAATAACGACGAACTACAAATTGGCTTAGCCCGTAAAAATCGTGCGCCTAATTTATACGAACGCTACAGCTGGGGCGTAGGTAATATGGCCACCACCATGATTGGATGGTACGGCGATGGCAACGGCTATATTGGTAATATAAACCTTAAACCAGAAACCGCACACACGCTAAGCAGCACGTACACCCGCATGGCAAAAGATGACAGCTGGCGTATAAGTGCTAACGCGTGGGTGAGCGATGTAAATGATTATATTGATGCCAACATAGTAAGAAGCTTTAACCGCACAGCGTTTGCTGCCAATACCCGTAATGTACTTATGTTTAATAACGTAGATGCCAGGCTTTATGGTGTAAAGCTAGATGCGGTTTTAGCACTGCATGAGTCTAAGCAGTATGGTAACTGGTCATTAAAAGCGAATATTAGCAACACCCGTGGTAAGCGCGATGATACTAATCAGCCGCTTTATCAAATTAAGCCGCTGCAAACCCAATTTGCCATTAACCAGCAAGTTGGCCGTTTTGAAAACGCACTCACGTGGCAGTGGGTCGATAGTAAAACTCGCGTAGATAGTAACCGCCTAGAAAACCAAACTGAGCAGTATCATTTACTTAATTTAAGCTCAAAAGCCAGTTGGGATGCACTTACCGTGAGTGTTGATATTACCAATCTGCTTGATGAGTATTATCAATTACCACTTGGTGGCGTAAGTATTGCTGAGTTTAAACAAGACATGTCGCAGGGCTTTAATCAATTAGCAGGGCAGGGGCGCTCTATAAATTTAGCCATGAGTTACGCGTTTTAAGATGATAGAGTAAGTTAGTATAAGCCGTCAGATTCGATTTTAGGTTAATCGAGTCTGACGGTTTATTGCCATTTTTCTAAGAGCGTATATTGAATAATCAAGCTGTTTGAAGCTGGTTTGTATGATATTTAAACTATTATTCACATTGCCAATTATTTAAATGCTCAATAATAAAGTCATCAATCTTTTTATGGATTGAAATATTATCTTGATTAACTAAATAGCTAATGTTGATATTTTCGAACTCTATATCTCTAAAGCAGCTATAATTATCTACCGCGCTATATCCGCAGCTACCCCAATACAAAAAAGTATTTTCCGATTTAGTATATAAAGTGAAACTATATTTTTCATGTTCAACAGGAATATACAGATCTTTAGCATCAGAGAATGTATTAAAAAAACTAGCATTAACATTACGCTCAAGCTTTCGATGAGGCAGCAGGTTAACCGATATAAAGTTATTCAATGGGCTTTCATCATTTTGATAGTCAACGGGCTGAAACTTCTTTATATGTTGAACAACATAATTAGCTGGAAAGAACAAAATAGGAGCCTTTGATAATTCCTTATCAAGTGCGTTGTCACCCTTATTTGAGTTAATAAAACTTGCTTCTGAAAGGTACTTATTAGGAAAACATCTACCTTGCCATTTTGTTTCAGAATTATTCTCATTACAGCCTGTCATGAGTAAAGTTAGGACTAAAACCATTTTTTTCATCGTCTTGATAACCTATGTTTGCATTACAATCATTGTAATGTGATTTTGGCTGTAATTTTTACGTACCAGTAGCATTTCAGTTAACTACCTTGCTGACGTAAATTAGTACTTGTTTGTAGCTTTAAGCTGTCCTCTGAATTACTTTTCCATTAAAGCGAATTTAACTAATTAAAACAACAAGCCTATTAAATCGTTACTTATTTATACTTTAAATACATACATTACTGCTTGTGACAAAAATCTATAAACTGCTTTAACAGCGGGTTTTTGTACTTGTCTTTATGCATTACTAACCAAAACTGCCTTTGCATGGGGTGGTTTAAATTAAGCTGTGTAACACGGCCATCTTTTAGGGCATATTGCGCAGCAAGTGATGATAAACATCCTAACCCTAAGCCATTTGCTACACAGTTTATAAGCGCTTCTGTGGTATTGAGCTCTACGCTTTGCGTCCAATTTTTAATTTGTGGCGCAAGGCTATGTAAAAAGAAGGAACGCGAGCCTGAACCAGGTTCTCTTAATACCCATTGGCTACGATTAAAGTCGTTAAAGCTAAGTTGCTTTTTTGCAGCCAATGGGTGGTTTATTGGGGCAATAATACACATGGCGTCATGGCTAAACACATTAGAGACTAAATCGCTTTGATGGGCTTGGCCCTCAATAAGTGCTATATCGAGCTCGTAATCTATAAGTTTTTGACAAATAAGCGTCGAATTGGAAATCAGTATTTGTTGTGAATAATGCTGTCGCTGTGCTCTAAATTTGCTTAGTAAAGCAGGTAATACATGATTACCAATCGTGTCGCTGGCACCAATTTTTAAAGTTCCGCTGGCAGGGGCGTTGTCTAAAAACAAGGTGTCGATAGTGTTTGCCCGATTTAATAGTTCATCAGCAAGGGGCAGTAGTTTTTGCCCTTCTTGATTTAATAATAACCGATTATTTACACGATCAAATAATGGATGGCCTAACTGCTTTTCAAGTTCGCTAAGCGCCATACTCACCGCCGCTTTAGATAGAAACAATGATTCAGACGCTGCTGTAAGGGTGCTGTGCTGGGTTATGCCGACAAATACTTTAAGTTGCTTAAGTGAAATATTCATTATGCTATGTTTAGTTTGCCTGAACGTGTGTTCTATATAATTAGATTTAACTTAACAAAATGCAAGCGTAAACTTCTCTGTAAGTTACAACCACAGGGTGGAATAGAGATGTTTAAACATATAAAAACAAAAGTATCTGGTGCACCAACACCAATGGGCGGTTTGGCATTAGGTATTGCCAGCCTAGGTTGGGCTTGGGAGAGTATGGCTAACCTAAATGGCGTAGCACAATATACCGGTGCCGCTATTGCGAGCGTATTATTGCTATTGTTAACACTTAAGTTTTTATTACATCCTCAGCTGCTTAAAGCCGATTTAGCCCATCCGGTTGTGGGAAGTGTGGTGCCTACTTTTGCTATGGCTACTTTAGTGGTGTCTAATTCTTTAGGGCAGTTTTACTCCCTTGCGGGAGATGTGCTTTGGGTTGGTGCATTTTTATTGCATTTGGTGTTTTTAATAAGCTTTATTGCTCATCGCGTGATTGAATTTAAAATTGAGCATATGGTGCCAAGCTGGTTTGTACCGCCGGTTGGGATCATTGTTGCCGATGTCGCGTTTTCAGGGAATCCGGCTCTGCTATTTTTAGCACAAGGGGCGCTTTATTTTGGCATGCTGATGTATGCAGTTATGTTGCCTATGATGATTTACCGGATCATTTTTGCTGCGCACATTCCTGATGCTGCACAACCTACATTGGCTATTTTAGCGGCGCCAGCAAGTTTATCGTTAGCTGGTTACTTTACAGTTATCAGCGAGCCGTCACCGGTTATTATTGGCTTGTTATTTGGAATTGCGGTACTGATGACCTTTATAATTTACGTCGCATTTTTTAAATTACTGCGCCGTCCATTTTGCCCAGGTTACGCTGCCTTTACTTTCCCTATGGTTATTGGTGCTACCGCGTTATTTAAACTCGCCGCATGGATGCATACAGTGGGAATTGATTTGCAGTTTGTTAAGCAAATACAGTATTTAGCAACGTTTGAATTGATTGTGGCAAGTGGGGTAGTTTGCTATGTGGCGGTTCGTTATTTGGCTCACTTTAAGCTTTTTAACACTCAATTTAAGCCTCTCACCCTATCGCAATAACGATTAAGCGCTTGTTTGCACTACCTCGGTAGCACCGTGCTCAATTGCTTGTTCGGCATCTTGCTCAGCAAGCTTTGCGCGCTCTGCTTTTGAAACATAAGTCGGTTTGTTGCTTTTATGCAGCTTGGCATTAGCGCGCTTATCTTTCTTTTGAAACTTAGTAACGATTTTTTTTCTGCGATTCATGATTAACCCCATAATTTTGAGCTGCGCATTATACAGGCATCTTGTTCAAAGCTGTTAGATAAATTATAAGCTTTGCTTGTGGGTCTGCCGCAAAGCGCTGTTTGTCACTTTACAAGGAGGTTATAATTAATGCTCTTTGTTGTTAATTAAATGGAATCTGTTTTGAACAAGCTAGCTTTAGCAAGTATTGCCTTATGTGCATTTAGCGCTCATGCACAATTAAATAAACACAGTGAAAGCGTGGCCGATTACGCAGTTAATAACTATCAAAATGCACAGGTGCATACGCTTACTAATTTAGTATCGTTTCCTACGGTTAATAAAAGTGAGATCAGCGCACCACAAAACCCCGACTTTATAGGCTTTAAAGCATTATTAAAAATGAAAGCCGCTGAACTGGGCTTTGACTACCAAGATTTAGGCTATACCGTACTCATAGGCATGGGTGAGCAAAAAGAAAAAGTAACCATAGTGACTCACGGCGATGTACAACCTGCAAACGCCAGTAAATGGAAACAAAGCCCATTTATTATTGATACCTCAGAGGCGGGTAAATTAGTTGGCCGAGGTACCGAAGACGATAAAGGCGCTATAGCTACCGCTTTATATGCGATGAAAGCCATAAAAGATAAAGGCATAACCCTTGATAACCGCATTGAGCTGATGGTTTATTTGGCCGAGGAATCTGATTGGGGGCCTTTAACCGAATTTATGAAAACCTATGAGCAACCAAAGTATGCAGTCACAATTGACGCCTCATATCCCGTGGTGGTTGCTGAAAAAGGCTGGAGCTTAATTGCGCCAACATTTGATGCAACATCACCACAAACCGATGTGTATGTAAGCAATGTAACGGGTGGTGCCTTTGCTAGCCAAATCCCTGAAGATGCCAGCTTAACTTTGCATAATGCGAGTACTGAATTAGTAGCTCAATTAAAACAAACAGCTAAGGCACTTAAGAGAGTAGAGTTTACCTTTGATGATCAAACAGATGGAACTTTAATTAGTGTTAAAGGCATGTCGGCACATTCATCTGAGCCAGAGTCAGGTGTTAACGCCATTGCTTATTTGGCTGAACTATTTAAAGCCGTTGAGCTTGAAAACAACAGCGACGGTCAGCTCATTAAGTTTGTAAACCAGTTAATTGGCCTAGATATTCACGGTAAACAATTTGGTGATATTGCGTATAAGCATGACTTTATGGGGCCAATGACGGTAGCGCCCACAGTTATTGAACGAGACGGTAATAACCTAACGTTAGCGGTTAATGCTCGTCGTCCTATGGGTAAAGAGGCTGACTTACTAGATCAGCAAATTAATAGTGCGCTTACCCAATGGCAAGCTGATAATAAAGTAACATTAGCTAATGTTAAAACCACCATTGGCACACCTATGCTGCTTGATGACGCACCTCATGCACAAAAGTTACTTGATATTTTTAAACATTTTACTGGTGATCAAGGCGCAGATTTTGTCTCTATTGGAGGTGGTACTAACGCTAAATTATTTGATAATGCCGTATCGTTTGGCCCATCAATGCCGGGTAAACGCTATACAGGTCACTCAGAGCATGAATTTATTACGCTTGAGCAACTAGCACTTAATTTACGTATGTACACCGCAATGATGATAGAGCTGGGTAATATGTAATTAACCAATAGCAAAAACTAAAAAACCGCCTTGATGGCGGTTTTTTTATAACAACTAAATGTTATTGAAAATTAACGTCTGGTAAGCACTCAAAGCCTGGTTTGGCAAACAAGTAGCCTTGCATTAATTCAATGCCGACACTTTTTAGCCAGTGATATTCTTCAACTGTTTCAATGCCCTCAGCCAGTGCCATTACGTTTAGCTCTTTGAACATATTTAAGCAGTTACGCACAATAGTTTGGCGTTTTGTGTCTTTGTCGATATCGCGTATAAGTGCCATATCGAGTTTAATAATATCTGTTTGAAAGTCAGCTAGTAAGTTTAATCCAGAATAGCCTGAGCCAAAATCATCGGTAGCTGTTTTAAAGCCTAATTCTTGGTAGTAGCTTACAACCCGCTCAACGTGGCTGCTGTCTTCTATTTTTTCAACTTCAGTAAATTCAAACATAATATTAGTTGTAGGGAAGTTGTACTTTTTAGCCGCTTCTAGGGTAGTGCGAATACAGCGCTCAGGCTTATAAATAGCGTTGGGTAAAAAGTTAATGCTTAGCATGGTGTTTATGCCTAGCTTAGAGGCAAGTGCAATAGCTTTAATTCTACATAATTGGTCAAAGGTGTAGCGGTTGTCGTCGTTTACTTGGGAAATAATAGAGAAAGCCGACTCGTTGTTTAAACCACGAACCAATGCTTCATAGCCATAAATAGTGTTGCTCTGGCAATTTATAATAGGCTGAAACGCCATGGTAAAGTCAAAGTCTAGTTCGCTAGAATCAGCGCAGTTGCTACAAGATACTTTTTCGCAACTTTGTGATTTTTCGTTCATGCATCCACCTTTGTATTTAACCAACACTAAAAGATGGTTAAGTTTTTTATAATCCTAACAAAGTATTGAGATTTTACATAATTATATTAGTAAACATTAATATAACTCATAATAAAGTTTTTATTTAATTCATGAAAAATTAGCAGTAAGGTTATGCTAAAACATAATCTTACTGCTACGCAAAAAGTATAATTGGTTTACAAAATTAGTTAAGTGTTGCCGTTAGCTTTATGCTGGTATTGAGTAGTTTTGAAATCGGGCAGCCTTTTTTGGTGTCTTCACACAGGGCTTGAAATTGCTCATTGGAAATATCAGTAATTTTTGCATTAACTACCAATTCAATTTCACTCACCGCAAAGCCATCGTCTACTTCATCTAAGCTTACTGTCGCTTTGGTGCTTATATCGTCAGCAGTAAAGCCTGCTTCTCCTAATGCCAATGATAACGCCATACTAAAGCAAGCACTGTGGGCTGCACCAACTAGCTCCTCTGGGTTAGAACCGGGCTTATCTTCAAAGCGAGTATTAAACCCATACGGCTGGTTATCGAGTGCACCACTTTGAGTTGATATAGTACCTTTACCACTTTTAATATCGCCAGACCAATTTGAGCTTGCCGTTTTTTTAATTGTCATCATGTTCTCCTTGTTTAATGTAAGTTTTTCAGCATTGATATCAGTTGTATGTAAAATAATCCGATAATTGCTTAAAAATGTACGTAGTAACATGGAGGCTGCAAGATAAACGCCAATCTCTATTTGCTACGTTTACATCGCTCAGAACAATAAATAACGTTATCCCAGTCTCGTTGCCATTTTTTACGCCACGCAAACGGTTTATTACACACAGGGCATATTTTTTCAGGTAGGGTTAGTTTTTTATGTGCCATAGTTATTTGTCTGACTGCTTTTTGGATTTACGTACCGAGGGAGTGATGGCTACATGTTTTTTTAGTATGGCATGAATAGCACGTTTAACATCGCTACGCTCTCGGTATTGCCACAATCGCTCGCGTGCCTCTTTAGATGCTCGAGTTAAATCAAGCATCGGCTCTGGGTAATCTTCACCAAGTTTAAAGTCGTTAAATAACGCTTCCATTGGCGTTTGTTGCCAGGGTTGATGTAAATATTCAATGGGGAGCTTTTCAAGTTCGGGGCACCATTTTTTTATAAATGCGCCGGTTGGGTCTTGATCTTCAGATTGTTTAATGGGGTTGTAATGGCGAATAGTATTAATGCCAGTAACCGATGCCTGCATTTGTATTTGCGGATAATGAATACCTGGCTCAAAGTCTAAAAAGTAATTAGCCAGCGGAAAACTTGCCTGTTGCCAGCTGATGTTTAAATGATGGGTTACAAAGCTCACCAGCATAGCGCGCATTCTAAAGTTAATATAACCGGTGGCTTTTAAACAGCGCATGCAGGCATCAATAATAGGAATACCGGTTTGCCCCTGTGCCCAGCGTTCAATATCGCTAGTAACCTTAGCGTCATCACGATACGGAAATGCATGGTAACCCGGATTTAAGGCTTTAAATTCCATGCTGCATTCGCTTTCAAACTTTTGCATAAAATGGCAATGCCAATGCAGGCGAGATACAAACGCAGCAAGCGGACGCTTCCAGCCTTTTTTATCGGGATGGGTTGAATGGTATGCGTCTATCGCCATTTGATACACCTGCCTAAGACTAATATTGCCCCAGGCTAAATAGGGCGAAAGCCTAGAGCAATGCGTGCGGCTCAAGCTCGGGCTAGAGATCCCTTTTTGATAGCCTTTACCGCGCTCGGCAAAAAAACTGTGCATAACATCGCGGGCAAGTCGCGGCCCTCCATATTGAAAGTTGTCATCGTCAGCT
The DNA here is from genome assembly GCF_013394165.1 of Pseudoalteromonas sp. Scap06. Taxonomy (NCBI): domain Bacteria; kingdom Pseudomonadati; phylum Pseudomonadota; class Gammaproteobacteria; order Alteromonadales; family Pseudoalteromonadaceae; genus Pseudoalteromonas; species Pseudoalteromonas sp. Scap06. The sequence continues at coordinate 1,017,564 of NZ_CP041330.1, forward strand.
GTGTAACTGTCTGGTAATTCTGGCGATTGGTAGTGTGTGAGTGTCACTGTTTTAATGTGTTTCCAATCTGGGATGGCAATTGGCGCTTGCATTGTTTGTTGCCAGCATTCATTCCAATTATTGCGATTTTTTTTACCCCGAATGACAGCCCCCGTTGGTGACTCTAACCAGTTAATCTGATTATGTTGGCACCATGCTTTAATCGCTTTATCGCGTTCAAATGTATTATTTAAGCCGATTTCTTGGTGACTAAAGAGATTAATTATTTCAAACTGGGTGTGTAGCTCTTCAAGCAACGACTGCATATTTTGTTTAAATATGTACACGCAGCTATTAAAGCGATCAAGTTGTTGGTTTAAATCACATAGCGACTGATACACAAAGCGCCAATGTCGCTCGTTATAATGAGCATCTTCGAGTAACAGCGGCTCAAAGTTGTACAGCAATAATGTTGGAAGCCCATTGCTAAACGCATGTTTAAGCGGTTGATGATCGCTTAAGCGTAAATCGCGTTTAAACCAGACAATGTTTATTTTTTGGCGCATGAAATTAAACTATTTGCTAACGGTGTAGTATTAATGAAGATCCAATCTATAAGTACGTATTGCCTAGTACTAGGGTTTAGTTTTTAACTTAAAAGTGAGAAATAATGTTTTTAGATTTAATGCAAAACAGCAACCGCTCTGTTTATAGCTACTTAGTTGGCGGTATTAGTCCACGACCGATTGCATGGATAAGCACGCTAAGTAGTGAGGGGGTAAGCAATATTGCACCTTACTCTTTTTTTACCGTAGCAAGTTGTCAGCCTGCAGTGTTAAGTGTTACTCAAGTTAACCCCAGCGATAAAGCCAATAAAGATACACTGACAAATTTACTAGCCACCAAAGAATGTGTGGTTAATATTGTTAGTCATGCCTTAGTAGAGCAAATGAACCAAAGCTGCGCTAATTACCCTAATAATGTCAGTGAGTTTGATGAGGCCAGCATAGAGAGAGTCACAAGCCAGTTAGTTAATCCGCCGAGTGTTGCAGCTTCAAAAGTACGCTATGAATGTAAGCTTCGAGAAGTGATCACTATTTCAGATGAACCAAGCGGTGGCAAAATGATGCTCTTAGATGTAGTGGGAATTTTTATAGATGACGCCACGTTGGTAAATGGCTACATAGATCCGACACGTTTAGATGCAGTAGGTAAAATGGGCGGCGATTACTTTAGCACCACCAAAGATAAGTTTGTATTAAAACGCCCACAACTTTAAAGGTGAGCGCTTTAATTACATTAGGTTAAACAGCACGCTATTTACTCTGTTTTTGGTAAAAACAGTGCACTCATTGCACCCAAAAACCCTAATCCGCTGTAAAGCAAAATAAGCTCTGCGGTTGATAAAAACGATTCTAATAAGCCTATGCTGCCCAACATCAGTAATAAAACCCCAATAACGGTATTACTAACCGACACATAATCGGTGCGTTTGTTACCCTCTGCCATATCGACGAGGTACGTTTTTCGCCCTAAGCGTACTCCTTGGTGCGCAACTGAGAGTAAAAAGTACAAAATAGGCATAGCCCACCAATTTAGTAGCAACTCGTTATACCAAGTTGCAATAACAAATACAGCCAGCCCATTAATGGTAACCAAAGTGGCACTGAGTACTAGCACTCGCTGGCTAGATAAGTCGCTTAAGCGTCCCCAAATCGGCGCTGAGACTAAGCTTGCAAAGCCGGAAACGGCAATAAAGGTGGCAAGTAAAGAAAATTCAAACGACTGTTTACTGGCTAAAATAATATAAAATGGAGCGCTCAATGCTGAACAAAGCAGTAGGGCACGTGTAATAACAAAATGCGCAAATTGCTTATCTTGGTACAAAATTTTTAACTTTGAAAACGCATGCAATAGACCATTATTTGCCCCTTCGGTAGCGCCACTATATTCATTAATTTGTGCGTAAAAAAACGCGGCAATCAGCCACATCAAGGCACCCAGTAGTAAAGCGATGATCACAATATCTTGATCTTTTTGCTGTGAAAAAAACCACATCATGAGACCAAACGTTAAGGTAGCAAAACCGGCAATACTTGCAGCAAGCCCGCTAATATTACCGCGTTGCTGTTTAGGAATAACTTTGCCCAGCACATCTTTTGCAGCGACAGAGTTAAACCCTCTAGCAAGGCTAAATAAAATTAATAAGCCAATAATGGCGTAGCCTGCTTGTGCGCCTTTGAGGGTAAACGCCACCGCAACCATGGCTAAAATGCATCCTGCTTGCATCACTGCACCTATTACCCATACCCATTTACGAACGGGGAGTTTGCGAATAACGTTAGCAATAGCAAGTTGGGGCAGTAATGAACCCGATTCTCTGATTGGTACTAACCAAGTAATAAAACTCGCTGGTACATTTAAGCTTTGCATTAACCATGGCAGCGTTATTTTGGGGTTGAGTAGCGCATCAGCAAACTTACTAAACAGCTGGCTAATGAGTAAAATAATAAAATTACCGGGTACTTCCTGACAGGCATTGTCGTCGATGGCTTTGCAAGCTCGGGCGTCTTCTTCATTGTTTAAACGTTTATAAATTTGCTCTTTTGTTAGTTTTTTCACAATTAATAACTACGCTATCAGTGTAAATATTTAGATATATTAAGATGGTATGCTTAACTTTTCTACTTTTAGGGTTAAAAAGTCATGTTACCTGCTAAGAATGAAGGAGCCCCTAATAAACACAAAAAATCAGCTAAGCGCTGATTTTTTATTTTTACTAAACTGGAGCCTTATTCAAAATCACGAGCACTGTGGCGCTCTGCGAGTTGTTCATCTTCTGCTCCCCAAGTACGGTTAACGCGACGGCCTCGTTTTACACCTGGGCGCGCTGCTATTTGCTTAGCCCAACGAACCACATGGGTATAAGATGCAACATCTAAAAATTCAGCGGCATCATATAAGTCGCCTAATACCAGTGAGCCATACCATGGCCATATGGCAATGTCGGCAATTGAATATTCGCTGCCTGCCATGTATTCGTTGTCACTTAAATGGCGGTTTAGTACATCTAGCTGACGCTTAGTTTCCATGGTGAAACGGTCAATCGGGTATTGCATTTTGGTTGGCGCATAGCTGTAAAAGTGACCAAAGCCGCCACCTAAATAAGGCGCCGATCCCATTTGCCAAAACAGCCAATTACGACATTGTGTTTTAGCTTGAAAATTATTAGGAATAAGCGCATCAAACTTTTCGCCAAGGTATTGTAAAATAGCGCCTGATTCGAATACAGGGGTTGCTGGTGTTGTAGAGTGATCCATCAACGCAGGTATTTTTGAGTTTGGGTTTATATCAACAAAATCAGAGCCAAACTGGTCGCCTTCACCAATATTAATTAAATAAGCATCGTACTCAGCCTCAGTAATACCAAGCTCTAATAGCTCTTCAAACATAATACTGACTTTTTGCCCGTTGGGGGTCGCTAATGAGTAAAGCTGAAATGAATGTTTGCCAATAGGCAGTGTTTTATCGTGAGTTGCACCTGCAATTGGGCGGTTAATGTTTGCAAATTTACCGCCACTTTCATTGTCCCATGTCCATACTTTTGCTGGGGTGTAGTCGTTGTTATCACTCATAAATAGCCTCTAATAGTTTAAACGTGCGTATTTGCTTTGCCCGTTGTTGCTTTTAATTTATCTGCTTTTGCTAATTTATACCCTAAAAAGAATCCACTAAGTGCGCCAAACAGATGGCTTTCAAACGAGATATGCAACCGCTGTGGAAACACGCCCCAAATAAAGCCACTGTATAAAAAGGCCACCACCACGGCTATAAAAATAGATTTAAAAGAACGTCTTACAATGCCATAGCATAAAATAAATCCCCATAACCCATAAATAACGCCACTTAAGCCGACATGAATATTGCCACGAGCAAACATCCATACCAGTAATCCACCGACTAATGCGGTGAATATAAATACACTATAAAAACGCTTTACGCTGTATTGGCAAATTAACCAGCTTAAAACAATGAAGGGCAGCATATTACTAGCAAAATGCCACCAGCTACCGTGTAAAAAGGGAGCGCAAAGAATACCAATCAGCCCTTGAATGCTGCGTGGGTAAATACCTAAACCATTTAAACTAATGCCTGGCAGGCTGTTAATTAGTTGCAACACAAAACAAATAGTCACAATGCTTATAATGGCAAAACGGGTGCTGCTAAGTAACGACAAGGTGGATGGTTTATTTTGCATACGGTGCCCTTATTTATAGTAAGAGTGGCCAGTATAGGAATAGTGGTGAGTAATGAAAAGCAAATTAAAAAGCACAGCGATTAAACTGTGCTTTTTATACTGATTAATTGTAATTAACCAAGCTTGGTAAGTAATTTTTTAGCTGCTAGCTCAGAGCTTGCAGGGTTTTGACCGGTGATCACTAAACCGTCTTCAAGCGCAAGAACGCCCCAGTCGTCGGTTTTTTGATAGTCACCACCTTTTTTAATCAGCTCGTCTTCGACTAAAAATGGCACTACATCTGTTAATTGAACAGCGGCTTCTTCAGTGTTACTAAAGCCGGTAACTTTTTTACCCGCAACCAATGCATTGCCATCAGCATCTTTTGTATTTAAAAATGCGGCGCTCGCATGACACACTGCTGCCACTGGCTTTTGTAATTTTACAAAATCTTCGATGAGCGAGATTGAATCTGTGTTATCTACTAAATCCCATAATGGGCCATGGCCGCCTGGATAAAATACCGCATCAAAATCTGAAGCATTCAGTTCACTTAGTACTTTTGTGTTTGCCATTAATGCTTGCGCTGCACTGTCGTTGTCGTATCGCTTGGTTGCATCAGTCTGGAAGTCGGCTAGTGTACTGGTTGGGTCGATTGGTGGTTGACCACCGTTTGGTGAAGCTAGAGTGATTTCTGCGCCAGCATCTACAAATGCATAATAAGGGGCGGCGAATTCTTCTACCCAAAAACCTGTTTTTTCACCGGTATTGCCTAAATCAGCGTGTGAAGTAAGTACCATTAGTATTTTCTTAGCCATTATTTTTTCCTTCTGATGATTTAAAATTGTAATCTTTGCTTAGCAATTACTATATGCACTAACCCAACCTTAAACAACGATGATAAATTTAACTTTATTGATTTAATAATTGATACAATTGAAGGGTTGAAGTTAAAACCGCACTGGAGCGTCCATGAAAGTCTCGTTTGAACAATTAAAAAGTATGGTGGTATTTGCACAAATAGTTGAGCAGGGCAGTTTAACGGCAGCGGCAAAGCAACTAGGGTTAACGCGGGCAGTAGCCAGTTATCATTTAAAAAAGCTAGAAACGCAACTTGAAGTAACCTTGCTTAATCGTTCAACACGAACTATGGCGCTTACTGAAGCCGGTATAGCTTACTATGAGCGTTGCCGAGTTATTACCGAGCAGGCTAATGCTGCCAATCAACAAATAGAAAATATAAAAAGTGAACCCCAAGGATTATTAAAAATTAGTTGTCCAGTTAATGTGGGGATGCAATTAATAGTGCCTGCAATTAATACCTTTAAGCGCCAATACCCCAAAATTGATATAGATTTACAGTTAACCGATGACGTGGTGGATATTATTAAACACGGGTTTGATTTTGCAATTAGAGGAGTTGCGCTGCGCGATTCAAACCTACAGGCAACGAAGTTAACCACAATGAGTACCTGTATTTGTGGCGCGCCTGATTATTTTTCGCATTATGGCAAGCCTACTACGCCCGATGAATTAGCACAGCACCAGTGGGTGGTTTATCAGCTAGGGAGCAAAACCTTGACCTTGCAAAAAGACGGTAAAAAAGTCGACATTACCATGCAAGGATCGCTCAGTACTAATAACGCCGCTGCACGGACTGCATTTGTAGAGGCAGGACTTGGCATAGGGCGTATACCGCTATACGATGCATGGCCAAAAGTACAAGCGGGTTTACTGCAAATTATAATGGACGACTACAAAAGCAAAGACATTGAGTTGTATGGAGTTTTCCCGCCGGGGGCGACGGGATCTAAAAAGTTACGCTTGTTTATTGATTATTTAAAAGCGTACTTTGTAAAACAGCATACTGCATTAGGTATGCGTAAGGGCTAGCGCTCGGTTAAATAAGGCAACAGCCTGTTGATACATAACTATGGCGAGAGCTGCATCGTATCGCTCGCCTTCATCACGCATAAAGGCATGTTGCGCGTTAACTTCTTGCCATTGGTAATTTATACCAGTACGAACAGCTTGCTGGTATATTTTGTCTCGGCCATCTTGTGGTACATGAGGGTCTTGTTTACCCCAAATAAAATGAATTTCACCGAGTATGTCGGCCATGCGTTCAAATGAGTTATTACCGGGTTGTGCGGGCAGTGTATTACTGTGTATATCGGTGGCGTATAAACAAAACGCGGCTTTTATAAGTGGGTTTAAAGCGGCTCTGTAAGCTAAATGCCCACCAATACATACACCCATAGCTCCCACGTTTCCTGAACAATAACTTTGGCGTTTTACAAACTCGATAAGGCTTTGTGTGTCGCTATCATGATGCTCTAAAGGTTTAGACCATTTATCGTTATTACCTTTATCTTTACCTTCGTCATCATAAGTCAGCACAGTTCCGATAGGGTTAAGCTCATGAAACACTTCTGGCACAAGTACCACAAAACCATGACTGGCTAAAATAGCTGCACTGCGGGCAATAGGTGCCGTTTGCTGGAAAATTTCAGAATAAAAAATAATGGCAGGGTATTGCCCCGATGTTTGTGGGCGGTAAATAGTGGTTCGCATTAACCCTGTAGGCGTTGGTAAGTCAGCGTTATGGTGTTGAATGATCATAAAAGCGCTCAGTAAAATAAATATAATAGCTGAGCGCGGTCAAATAAACACGCCCTAAAGTTTAAATACTTGCAGGCATTTTATTGCAACTGGCGTAATAGCTAACCGTAGCTGGCCAATCAGAAAATATACCGATTACACCAACCTCTTTTGCAAGTACATCAACCACGGCCATCATGTCACCATCGTTATCTATAACATCACTAATTGACTGGTAATAGTATCCGCCTCCATTATTCAGCGGCCCTGAACGTTCAAGACTCCATGCAATAATATTAAGGCCTGCGGCTTTAGCATCAATAGCGTACTGTGATGGCACGATATTACTTTCATTATCTATGGTTAATAGCATCCAAATGGGTGGAGCAATAATTTTAACACCGTCATTAAAAAGCGAAGCCATACTAGGTTGCCATGTGTCGGGGTTGTTAGGATCAAACCCTGCATCGCTATCTCGGCCATCTAAATAAACGCTTTGCGCTGCAAATTCAGGGTTAGTATTAATCCAATATTGTACGTCAGCTAAATTAAATGATTGCGGAAAAACACGCGAAGCGGGTACCTCCATTTGCGTATATTCATCTAGCATTTTTTGTGCGTATTGCGTTTGGGTCATACCGTTAAAGGGCATACTCACTTGAGGTGATTTAAGCTCTGGGGTCATTTTTACTCCGAGCTGTTTAAATAGTGCAATACTTTGTTTGTGGGTCATGAGTGTACCTGAGGTGGCGTATAAGTCAGTGCGCCAACTTGCTGTACCTTTCATGTAATCGCTAACATTAGTGGCACTGGTGTTTGCGCCATCCATTTTACCCTCAAGGGTTAAAAACTCTGCCAAGCTAATATCACTGGTACAACATTTAGCTGAAGCAGGCGTGCCACTGCTAGAGTTTGCTGGAGTAAATGGCTCACTGCATTTAGCCGCAAGTTCTGGAATAGCTAAAATGTTAGTGGTGGTGTGCAAGTCGCACTGAGAATGGCGGCATACTAGCTCTTTATCATTGGTAAAGGTTACATCGCATTCGACAATACCGGCGCCCATACGAGCAGCCGCTATGTAAGACTCTTTTGTGTGCTCTGGGTATTGCATGGGGGCACCACGGTGACCAATTGAAAAATCAGTACGATAAAAAGGGCCTTCTTTACACGATTCTAATTGTGTTTTTAGTGCGCTGTCAGCCATATCGTCAATTAAGTAGTCGGGGCGAGTACCTAGTTGCGTATTGGTGCCTTGTGCCACTTCAACAATAACCGGGGTAGGTACTTCAACAATTTCAACGTCAGTGTTGGTAACAACCACTTCTTTTTCGACTATTTTTACATCGTCATCACAGCCAGCGAGTGAGCTTAATAATAAAAAAGTTGTTAGAAAAGGTATGCGCTTCATTATTTGTCCTTAAAAATAAAAGTGGACGCTACCTTACTAATTATTAATGACAATTTCACTACAGAGTGATTAATTTGCTGATTTAACCATTATTTGGTTTACCACCAAGGCAAACAGCATCACTCCCGCGCCAATAGTTAATCTAAGTAGGTCTGCGTCTCTATTCCAAATAAGCACATTAACAATTATACCGGCAGGAATAAGCAAGTTGTTCATCACCGCCAGCGCGCCAACATTAACAAGCGTCGCGCCTTTATTCCACATAAAGTAGCCTAAACCGGAGGCCACAATGCCTAAATAAATCAGTATGCCCCATTGAGTTGAGGTACTTGGTAATTTGTTAAGATCACCAAATAAGGCGTAACAGGCGCTTGCAACAATTAGTGCGCCAATAAAAAACCAACCAAATACGGTTTTATCATCGAGTTGTTTATTAAGCATTAATCGTTTGTAGGTTACTTGGCCGATAGCAAAACTAATATTAGCGCCTTGAACCAGTAGTAATCCGACTAAAAAGTTACTGTCTAAGTTTTCATAACGAATGGTAATAGCCCCTAACACGGCAATAAACGCGACGATAAAAAACTGCGGATTAAACTGTTTATTTAGCGCATCGTTTAAAAGCGTAATGTAAAGCGGGGTCATTACAGTAAATAACAGCACTTCTGGCACACTTAAAAACAAAAATGAGTGGTAATAAAAGCCATACATAACCCCCAGTTGCAGTGCTCCTATCAGCATGAGTTTAAACGCAAGTGGGGTAGGGATTTTCTTTAAAAAAGGCAAAAATACTAACGCTGCTAAAGCCACACGAATTAGCACACTAAACCACGCATCAACTTGGCCTGCTAAATACACACCAATTAAACTAAACGAAAACGCCCAAAGAAGGGTAACTGCAAATAAATAGCCCATAACACTCATCTTGTTTTAAGTAATGGTGTCAGTTTATCTGTTATATATTGTTCTATAAACAATAAAAGCCCGCAAGCGGGCTTTTGTATCAGTTGCTTAAAAATATTAATTAATCAACTAAACCACGGCGCTTAAGCAATGCATCAGTCGTTGGTTTTTGACCTCTAAACTCAATGTAGCTTTGCATTAAGTCACGGCTGTTACCTTTTGATAGGATCTCTTTACGGAACTTATCGCCATTTTCGCGCGTTAAGCCACCGTTGTTTTCCATATGAGCAAAGGCATCAGCGGCAAATACTTCAGTCCATAGGTAAGCGTAGTAACCTGCTGAGTAACCACCTGCAAACGTATGGCTAAAGTAGTTTGATTTGTAACGAGGTGGTACAGGGTAGTAATCGATACCGTGTGCCTTTAGTGCTTCGCTTTCAAACTGTTGTACATCAGTTACTTTTTTATCAGAACCAAATGAGTGCCATTCCATATCCAGTAATGCTGCAGCTAAATATTCAGTGGTACCAAAACCTTGGTTGAACTTTTGCGACTCAAGTACTTTATCAAGTAGTGCTTGAGGAATTGGCTCACCTGTTTTGTAATGCTTAGCGTAGTTAGCTAATACACTTGGCTCAATCATCCAGTCTTCATGTGCTTGTGATGGAAATTCAACAAAATCACGCGCTGTAGCAGTACCTGCTAGGCTTGGGTATTTAACGTCAGAGAATAAACCGTGTGCTGCATGACCAAACTCATGGAACATAGTCGACACTTCGTCAAACGTCATTAGCGTTGGCTCGCCTTCTGCTGGCTTTGGAATATTTTGTGCGTTATAAATAACCGGTTTTGTGCCTTTTAAGCCGCTTTGGCTTACGTATGCACTCATCCATGCACCGCCACGCTTACCTTCACGTGCATATGGGTCCATGTAAAATAAGCCTATTGCGCTGCCATCAGCATTAAATACTTCAAACGCCATGACGTCTTCGTGATAAAGCGGTAGGTCTTTACGCTCTTTAAATGTAATGCCGTAAAGTTTTTCCATTGCAAAGAATAAACCGTTATGAATAACCGATTGCATTTCAAAGTAAGGCTTAACTAAGGCTGGATCTAGGTCGTATTTTTCAGCACGAACTTTTTCTGCATAGAAAGACCAATCCCATGGTTTTAGTTCAAAACTTTCACCAGAATCGTTAATTACTTTTTGAATCGCTTTTGCTTCTGCTTGCGCTTTTTCAACTGCTTTTGGCGCGAGGTCATCTAAAATACCGTACACGTTATCAGTGGTTTGAGCCATGCGTGAAGTCATTACATACGAAGCCCAATCTTTAAAGCCTAACAGTTCTGCTTTTTGTGCACGTAGGTTAGTTTCTTTAATAATGATAGGGCCGTTGGTTTTAGCTGCACGGTTGGTTGATGCTTTAAAAATCTGCTCACGCAGTTCACGGTTTTCAAGGCTAGATAAAATAGGCTGTTGTGTGGTGTTCACTAGGGTGATCATGTAGCCGTCTTTGCCTGCTTTTTTAGCAGCTGCTGCAAGACCTGCAATTTCACCTTCAGATAAACCAGCTAGTTTGCTTTTATCTGTTACTAAAATAACGTCTTCTTTAAACGATTTTAATACGTTTTGAGAAAACTCCGTTGATAGTTTTGCAAGCTCAGCGTTAATTTCACGCATTTTTGCTTTTTCAGCATCATTTAGTTTAGCACCCGCTTTAACAAATTGTTTGTAGTAAAAATCAACAAGACGTTGATCTTCAGCGCTTAACTTATCTTTGTTGTCGTATACTGTTTGTACACGTTCGAACAATGCACCATTTAGATAAATGTCATCAGAGTGTGCTGAGAACACAGGCGCCATTTTTTTATCAATGCGCTGGTACTCATCGTTAGAAATAAGACCTGATAAGTTGTAGAAAGCAGCTGATGCGCGGTTTAATAGCTCACCTGCAAGTTCCATTTCTACCAAGGTATTTTCAAAAGTAGCTGGTTCTGGATTATTAGCAATTGCCATAATTTCTGCATTATGTTGTGCAATACCTGCATCAAATGCAGCTTCGTATTCAGTGGTACCAAACTTATCAAACTCAGGAGCCATGTATTGCAATGGGCTTGGTTTAAATAATACATTGCTTGCGTTGATATCTTGCACTTGTGCTGTGCTTTGTTGTTTTGTTTCTTGGGTGCTTTCAGAAGAACAGGCAGATAATAAAAGTGCACTAGCAATCGTAGTGGCGATCAGTGTTTTACGCATAATAACTCCATAAAAAATAGTAGCCGAAATAGGCTTTTCGAGTCGAAAACCCAGTTAACTTACCAAATTTTGACTTATATACAACAAAGTTTATCGATTTAAAGCGGGATTTAAACGCAAATTAGGTGATAAAAACTCGGTATGTAAATAAAAAAGTAGAAAAATACAGCAATTATGCAATTAGCTTTAAGTTTGTTGCTGCGTATTTAAGCTAACCGCATGCTAAACTTGGGGTATTATTAGCGCATAAAAATAATCGTTTGTGTGCGACCTTACACATGGAAAATCAATGAACTTAGAACAAATTAATCACATTCTCGCCTTCGTATTGTTTAGCTACAACGACATTCACATTACCGTGGCAAAAGTAATTCAAGTGCCGCTAATTTTGTTTACTATGTGGGTTGTGGTGACTCAGATTGGCAAGTTAATTAAAAAGTCATTACTTGCACGAAAAATGAGCCCAGATGCAGTGCATTTATTCACGCGTTTTTATTTCATTTTAAGTATTGCGATTTTACTTTTTACCTCCCTTGAGGTGCTCAACATTCCATTAACCGCATTTGCCTTTGTATCGGGTGCCATTGCCATCGGTGTGGGGTTCGGTGCACAAAATATTATTAATAACTTTATTAGTGGCTGGATATTAATGTGGGAGCGGCCAATCCGTATTGGCGACTTTTTAGAGGTTGGCACTGCTAAGGGGGTGGTTGAAACCATTAATACTCGCTCTACTCGTATTCGCAGGAACGACGGTGTTCATATGCTGATACCCAATAGCCAGTTATTAGAAAACACAGTTACCAACTGGACGCTTATTGATGGTAATGCGCGCTCATCTGTGAGCGTAGGCGTAGCTTATGGCTCTGATGTGTTATTAGTTAAAAAGTTAATTCAGCAAGTATTAGATGAGCATGAGGCAATATTGGCAACGCCTCAATCAACCGTATTGTTTGATGATTTTGCAGATAGCTCGCTAGTTTTTAATGCTATTTTTTGGGTGTGCGCTGAATCAGAAACTCGATTAAGACAAGTCCGCAGTGATATTCGTTTTAGGATTTATGAAGTGTTTGACCAACATGATGTGGTGATTGCATTTCCACAGCGAGATCTTCATATTGATGGTGAAATTGTTCTTAAACGCTCATTAGTGAAAAAGTAGTATTTAAAAAAGTGTCGCGTTATTCCGCTATATTTTTTAACAACTCAACGTAAGGACATATGTCCGCTTTTTGGTTGTTTAGTTGCTAAAAGTACACTAAATGTCGGGATAGTGCGGTTAAGTGTTAAAAATAAGTTTAATTTTTAGTGTTCAGTATGCAGTAAATAAATTACACCATGATATAATCTTGCGCATTCAGTCAGCCTTATTTATGCCGTTTTTGTACTCTCGGTAATAAGGTCCGCGCCGCATAGAGCAAGTCGCGAAAAATTGACTGAATCCGTAATTATTTAATTGCGCAACACATCAACCGTTGAACAAGAGTGCACTAAAAAGGTTAACCCCGACATGAAAGCAATGAAAAGATCTACGTTAGCAACCCTTATCAATGCAACGTTGTTCTCTGCCGTAGCAGGTACGTCAATTTCAGCCGTAGCTGCTGAGCAAGAAACTACTGCTAAGAAGAACCAACTAGAAGTTATTCAAGTTACTGCTCGTAAACGAGTAGAAAACGCTCAAGAAGTGCCTGTTGCTGTTTCAGCCTTGCAAGGCGATAGCTTAGATGCTTACAGCTCAGCTGGTATGGATATTCGTTTTATGAATGCGAAAATCCCAAGTTTATCTATTGAATCTTCATTTGGCCGTTCATTCCCACGCTTTTATGTACGTGGCCTTGGTAACACTGATTTCGATTTGAATGCTTCGCAACCAGTGTCGCTTGTGGTTGATGAAATTGTACAAGAAAACGCAATCTTAAAAGGTTTCCCTGTATTTGACGTAGCACGTGTTGAAGTGCTTCGTGGTCCTCAAGGTACATTATTTGGTCGTAATACACCGGCTGGCCTAGTTAAATTTGATACCGTAAAACCAAGTCAAGAATTTGAAGGCTATGGCTCTGTATCTTACGGTAGTCGTGGTGCTGTTGACTTTGAAGGCGCTGTTGGTGGTTCATTAACAGATCGTTTATCAACACGTGTTTCAGTACTTTGGCAAGATAAAGACGATTACATTGATAATCGTGCACCAGGTTTTGAGCAAAAAGATGCCTTAGGTGGTTACACTGAACAAGCAGCCCGTATTCAATTTTTATATGAAGGTGACGATTTCACTGGATTATTTAATTACCATGTTCGTGATTTAGATGGCTCTCCAATTGCCTTTCGTGCTAACACTATCAAACCTGGTACTAACGATTTAGTTGATGGTTTTGAAAATGACGTGGTGTATCACGATGCCGCATCTCGTGCGACGCAGCAAGTGGAATCGCAAGGTGCAAGCCTTAAGCTTGAGTGGGACTTAGCTAACCATACAGTAACGTCAATCTCTGGTTGGGAAAGTGCAGAAATTTACTCTCGTGCTGACATCGATGGTGGCTACGGTGGGTTCTCCATCAATGATGTTCCAGTTGCAATGGGCCCTGGTTTTATTCCTTTCTCTTCAGAAAGTGCTGATGGTATTCCAGACCAAGACCAATACACGCAAGAACTTCGCTTATCAAGCAACTTTGCTGGTGACGTAAATTACCAAGTGGGTGTTTTTTACTTCGACGAAGCATTAACAATTGAAAACTTTAGCTATGATACAGCCAATAATGGCGTATTAAACGGTTTTGTTAGTCAGCAGCAAGACACTAAAGCATGGGCTGTATTCGGCTCAGTTGATTACACTATTACTGATGATTTAAAAGTAACCGCGGGTCTTCGTTATTCAGATGATGAGAAAGAATTCTCAGCTAACCGCACGCTTAGCCCAATTGGTGGTGCAGCGACTTATATCGAAAAAAATGTTAGCGATGATCACGTAAGCTGGGATTTATCAGCTAACTACAAAATCAACGATGACGTAAACTGGTATGGCCGTATTGCTAACAGTTTCCGCGCACCAAGTCTTCAAGGTCGTATCTTATTTGGTGATGAAGTAACCGTTGCTGATTCAGAAACTGTTACCTCGTTTGAAACAGGTATTAAATCTGATGTGTTAGATGGCCAAGGCCGTGTAAATGCAACAGTATTTTATTACACTATGGATGACCAGCAGCTAACGGCAGTGGGTGGTGGTGCTAACTTTAACCGTCTATTAAATGCTGATAAAACAACCGGCTATGGTTTCGAAATTGATTCTGAGTGGGTGTTAACTGACGAATTAAATGCAACCTTCAACTTAAGCTACAACAAAACTGAGCTTAAAGATAAAGATTTAGCCGTTGCAGTGTGTGCACAGTGTACTGTTACTGATCCTACGTTCCAAGTACCAGGTGCATTTGGTCCTGAAGATCGTGCTATTTTAGATGGCAATAGCTTACCGCATGCACCAGAGTGGATCTCTAACATCACACTTCGTTACACTAAAGAACTCGCTGAAGGTGATTTCTTTGCTTACGCTGATGTGTCGTACCGCAGTGAGATTGACTTTTTCTTATATGAATCAGTTGAGTTTGAGGGTAAGCCACTGACAGAAGTAGGTTTACGTGCAGGCTATGCATGGGCGCAAGGCGATTACGAATATGAAGTATCAGCATTTGTGCGTAACATGTTTGACGAGCAGCAGACGATTGGTGGTGTTGATTTCAACAACAATACAGCCATGGTTAATGAAGAGCGTTACATTGGCGCTGAGTTTAAAGTTAACTTTTTCTAATCGATAAATTTAACGTTAAATTGTAATTATTGATAAAAGCCTGCCTAGTGCAGGCTTTTTTATTTTGGTAGAGCTGCTAAAGTAGCGCCCATATGTTTATTAAAGAGAAAAAGTAATGGCTGGATTTTGGAATTACCGTGTAATTTATTGTGAAGCAACCAAAGATGAAGCTGCGCAATATCAAATACACGAAGTGGAATATAACCTAAATGGTAAAGTAACTAACTGGTCAGAAACTGGTGCAGCACCATTTGGAACCACATTAGATGCGTTAAAAGATGATGCTGAGCGCTTAAAAACCGCCTTCGAAAAGCCGATACTTAAAGTAATGCGCAAAGCCCGAGGTTATGAGTTAGTTGATGTAGATACCGGCGAAGACGCTTATGCTGAGCCGCCAGCAGGTTTGGCTGAGTAACACAAATTATTAAAAGGTGCCTTGGCACCTTTTTTATTACCTAAAGTTTAGGTTAAATAACCAGGAGAAAAGAATGTCAATTGAAGCGGTATTATTTGATATGGATGGCACTTTGGTTGACTCGGAAAGTGTGCACTATAACTGCTGGAGCCAATTACTTGCGCCTTTTGGTGTGTGTTATAAAGAAGATGATTTTTGTAGGCGCTTTTCGGGACGTCCCACTATTGACGCTGCAAAGGAAATAAAACAAGTTCATAACTTGTCTGTAAGTAGCCGCTATTTAGCGGATGAAAAATATCGCTTATTTAGTGAGTACGTTAAAATCAATTTACCGCCTTTAATGCCTTATGCTGAAAATGTTCTGTTAGCGGTTAAAGAGCAAGGTTTAAAAATGGCGTTAGTAACAGGCAGCGCAAGGCATGAAGCTGAGCCAATACTAAAAGGATTAGGGTTTTATAATTTATTCGATACCGTTGTTACTAAAGATGATGTAATTAATCCAAAGCCTGCCGGTGATCCCTACTTATTAGCACTTAAAAATATGCAGGTTGCTGCACAAAATGCGATTGCCGTTGAAGATACTTTCACCGGTGTAACCGCAGCGAATAATGCTGCTTTAGCTGTGATAGCTATCGCTAATAAACATACACAGGAGCACGACTTTAGTAAAGCAACACAGCAAATGCAAAGCTTTGAAGAATTTTGGCACTGGCTTCAATCTCAACTATAGTTTAAGCCATATTTAAATTTGCAAGGATGCAGCAATGATTAAAGCAACGCTGTTTACTTTTTTAACCCTCATTAGTTCGGGCTTATTGGCGCAATTGCCTCCAGTGCAACTTGCTAATGTTTACGATGAAACTAAGCATGAAGATATTCGTCAATATTTGGTGAGTGAAAAGTATGACGGAGTAAGAGCAATCTGGACGGGAAAGCAGTTTGTAACCCGTCAAGGCAACTCCATAAACCCGCCTAAGTGGTTTACCGCTCCTCTGCCAGACGTTTGGCTAGATGGTGAGTTATGGACCAAGCGGGGTCAATTTTCTGTACTCGGTGGTATTGTCAGAACAAAAATACCCAACGATTTGCAGTGGCAAAGTATTACTTATCAGGTATTTGATATGCCAGATGCCGGTACGCCTTTTCACCGTCGTTATCAAAATTATCTGTCACTCATTACTAAGCTAAATAGCCCCCATATTAAAGCGGTTAAGCAATATCAATTTAGCGACAACCAGCAACTCAGTGATTATTTTAATCAGGTTACTAAACAAGGCGGCGAGGGCGTTATGCTTCATTTAGCAGAGGCTAAGCATACAACTGGTCGCTCTAGTGCATTGTTAAAACTCAAGCCATATTTAGATGCCGAAGCGTTAGTAATTGAACATTTACCGGGTAAAGGTAAATACACAGGAATGCTTGGCGCATTGAAAGTACAGACAAAACAGGGGCTGATATTTTCTATTGGCACGGGTTTTAGTGATAAAGAGCGAAAGTATCCGCCAGCTATAGGCTCAACAATTACTTATCGGTACCACGGGTACACTAAAAATGGCTTGCCGCGTTTTGCCAGCTTCTTACGGGAAAGACCCGAAAAATAAAGAGTGTAGGCCAATTCAGTATATATTTTTTAGCAATTATGCTAAATTGCGCGGCCTTTTTAGTGATGTTTGGTGATCTATGTTTGTTGGTTTTGATTATGGTAGTTCTAATTGTGCTATGGGTGTTTTAAACGAAGAGCGTGTTCAGCTCATTCCTTTAGAGCAAGGCAAACATTATCTTCCATCAACTCTATACACACATCATAGTGCTTTAGTCGTTGATTTTGTAGCGCAGCATTTAAACGGCTCAGATCATGAGCATGGCTATAAAACCGCGCGCCAACCCTTGCTTAATACACTCCCGCGAATTAAATCAGACCTAGATCTACAAGCCGGCGATGAGACTCTATTTATCGGCCGTGAGGCGATTAGTGAATATGTGCAATTTCCTGAGGAAGGTTATTTTGTAAAATCCCCTAAATCATTTTTTGGCGCTACTGGTTTAAAGCAAGGACAAATTAATTTTTTTGAAGATATTGCCACAGCAATGATTTTAAAAATAAAACAACGTGCTGAATTATCGTTAGGGTATACGCTGAGCCAAACTGTTATTGGTCGCCCAGTGAATTTTCAAGCGGTTGGTGGTGAGCAGTCAAACCAACAAGCCGTGGGTATTTTAACACGCGCAGCAAACCGAGCCGGCTTTAAAGATGTTGAGTTTTTATATGAGCCACTTGCCGCGGGGATCGATTATGAAAGTGATTTAACGCAAGACCAAAAAGTGCTAGTAATAGATATTGGTGGTGGTACAAGTGACTGTTCATTTGTACAAATGGGGCCAAGTTTTAGGAATAAACAACAACGAGACGCAGACTTTTTGGCACATAGCGGAAAGCGAGTAGGCGGTAATGATTTAGATATTGCTCTGAGCTACCATGGTTTGATGCCGTTACTTGGCTTAGGCAGTACTTTTAAATCGGGTTTACCATTACCTAACCAGGCATTTTGGCAAGCATGTAAAATTAACGATGTGAATTTACAAAGTCAGTTTTATAGTGCTCAGCATTATCGTGAACTGAGTGCACAGCTACGCGATGTGAGTGCGCCCGATTTATATAAACGGCTAATACATTTACAGCAAAATAAACAAGGACATCAATTAGTTCAACAAGCTGAAGCGGCAAAAATTGCATTGAGCTCGTCTGAAAACTTTAATTGTGATTTAACATTTCTAGATTCATCACTTGATAAAGATATTTCTATTAATGAATTAGCATTAGCCGTTGACGATAGTATTAGCCAAATAGTGACATTAGCAAAACAGGCCATTGCAGATGCAAACACTACCCCAGATGTAATTTATTTAACGGGTGGTAGTGCGCAATCACCACTGATCAAAGCGGCTTTAAAAACCCACTTAGGCGACATTAAAATGGTTAACGGTGATCACTTTGGCAGTGTCACCGCTGGTCTGACTAAATGGGCGAGTATGCTTTATAAATAAGCTGTTATAAAGAGATTTGTCGGGTTGCGAGGTACTTTTCGTAATCTGGCAAAGAACGCTCAAATTCGCTGTCCATAAGGGGAGAACTTAGTAACATATCAGCGCTTACTTCATTACAAGCAACAGGAATGTTCCACACCGCGGCTAAACGAAGCAATGCTTTTACATCGGGGTCGTGCGGCTGAGATGCCAGAGGGTCCCAAAAAAAGATTAATACATGAATTTCATGTTCCGCTATTTTAGCACCAAGCTGCTGATCACCCCCCATAGGTCCACTGAGTAATTGTACGACATTCAAACCGGTGGTTTTTTCTATTAAATGTCCGGTTGTACCAGTGCCGTATAGCTTATGTTTACTTAGCATTGGAGTGTGTTTTTCACACCATAATTTTAACGCGGCTTTTTTTCCATCATGTGCAACAAGGGCTATGTTTTTCTTAGCTGGAAGAGATTGTATTTTTTGGTCCATGCTGATTCTTATTAGTTAGAGTAATAAATTGATAGCCAATGCAATAAATACAATGCCTGTGAACCTATCTATCCAGAGCTGGCTATTTGGGTGGTTTCTAAAAAACTGGGCTATTTTATCGCCGAAATAAATATACGTGCAGTCGATAGGAAAAGCAAAGATTGGATAAAGCAGGCCAAAAAAAGCCAGCTGAAAAGTTGCAGATGACAAGCTAGGGTCTACAAATTGTGGGATAAAAGCAATAAAAAACAAAGCTACCTTAGGGTTGAGTACTTCGGTCATCATCGCTTGAAACATCACGTTTTTGTTTTTACTAGTTGTAACATGAGGCTTATCGTCTTGCTCGCAAATGGGGGGCACAAAGGTGCCTTTAAGCATCATAAACCCTAAATAACATAAATAGGCTGCACCTGCATACTGTACGCTGGCATACGCTGTTTCAGAGGCTTTTAAAATAGCGCTTAAGCCGACAACCGCAAAAAATGTATGTACTACGCCACCTAAGGCAAAGCCAAAAGCACTTTGCATACCTGCTTTTCGTCCATTAGCAAATGTTTGTGCCATTAAAAACGCGTTTGATGGTCCAGGCGCAACGGCCATTAAGAAGCTGGCGAGTAAAAATGAGAGTAAAAAGTCAGGATTGATCATTGCACTTGATTCAAAAGAGGTTGGTAGTTAATGTTATCAAGCATATAGAAAAATAAAAAGCGGGCATATTGCCCGCTTGGTAAAGAGTTTTAACTACAGTGCTAATTGCCTGTGGTGATTACTATTCACAGGCTCAGCAAACGTATTTTATTAGGCATATTTAGTATAACGAAACAGTAAGTAAGAAAAGGGAATTAATAATAAAAAGTGTGTGCCTATAAGCTCGGGTGTAGATAAGTTTAAATATTGAGTAATAAACACCAATAAACTTGCCCCACTCATTTGCATCGCTCCTAAAAGAGCTGAGGCGGTGCCAGCTTGCTTAGGGAACAGACTTAAAGCTCGTCCAGCGGCAGAGCCAAGTGTTAAAGCAAAACCAAAGGCAGCAATAAACATAGGGATCATTAATGCTAATGGGGTTTTATATTGGCTTAATACTAGCATCAGTAAGCCTGCACTCACTAACAACACAAGACCTGCTTTTAGTGCTCTTTTTGGTTGGCGTTTAATGTAAATAGGCATGATAAAGCTAGCAAGAATACTAAGCACTGCATTAAGCGAGAACCAAAAGGTAAAGTCGGCTACGCTGCCCCCTAATTCAGTAATAAGCCAACCAGGAGCCAATGTTACAAATACTAATATAGCTGACATAGTGACCATACATAGCAAGCTATTAAATAAAAATAACGGAGTTGAAATAATTGGGATAAAGCGCCTTAGATCTAAGATATGCCCCTGGTAATGGCTGTCTACTGGGCGTGTTTCTCTAAACAATAATAAGGTGACAATAAATCCTAATAATGCAAAACCAGTTAGAAATAGAAAGTTCATTTGCCAACCAAACTGCACGGTTAACCACGCACCTAAAATGGGTGCTAACGCTGGAATAAAGCACACGATCCCGTTTAGGTAGGTAATTATTTGGCCACTGCGTTCACTACCAAACTTATCTCTTACTATTGCAAAAGCAACAACAAAGGTGGCGCATGCGCCTAACCCTTGAATTGCACGAGCAAACATCAGTATTAAAAAGCTAGGAGCATAGTATGCACCTAATGCCGCCAGTCCATATAAAGTTACACCGGTTAAGGCTACCGGCTTACGTCCAAAACGATCAGCAAGAGGGCCTGCAATTAATTGCCCCAAACCAACAGTAAGCATAAAAATAGCCACCGTTTGCTGTACTTGTTTTTCGCTCACTGAAAATTGCTCTGCAATAGTAGGAAAGGCAGGTAAATAAATATCAATGCCCATAGGACAAAAAATGACGAGTAACGCTAAGATCAGTAATAAAATTAAGTTTGGTTTAGCGGGCTGTGTTTGCATCAGGTCTCCTTTTGTCGGTATTTTAAGTGGCGACTGATGAAAAAGAAAGGGCTTATGACCGATGCATCAGACATGTTACCTACTTTTAACTTTATTATGATTATTTTTGTTTAAGTATCACACTTCTTTAAACTGATCCGATGTGTTAATTTGCTTTTTAAGCAAAGACAATGGAAAAACAATAATGAGTAATGAGTCTGCATTAATAAAAACGTGGCATAAATTTAAAAAGCTGCCGTTTGGTAACTGGCTGTTTAGTAAAGCCGTATGTTTTAAAGCGCCTTACTTTGGCTCTATGAAACCTACTATTTTAGATTTAAAAGCAGGGCACTGTAGTGCTGTGGTTAAAAACACACGCCGTGTACACAATCACATTGGCACTATTCACGCTATCGCACAATGTAATTTGGCTGAGCTGTGTGCGGGGGTGATGGTTGATGCAACGGTACCTTATAAAACCCATCGTTGGATCCCTAAGGGAATGACAGTACAGTACCTGGCTAAGGTAGACACAGACGTTACTGCTATCGCTGAGATTGACTTGCCTCATCAATGGATTGATAAAGAAGATTTAGTCGTACCGGTAAAGCTTTACAATACGCGTAACGAACTGGTTTTTACCGCAGACATAACCATGTATATAACACAGAAAAAGTAAGTGTATAAGCCGCTAACGGGATTTTAAAGAGGTGATTAATGGTTTAGCCAAACAGGCAGGCTAAACCATTATAAACTAATGTAGCTAGCTTTTAGCAGCAGGCTGCTTATTTACAAACGAAAGCCCACTGTCTTCATTATCAACAATGGCTTTTACATCGTGAACCGGTTTTGGCTTATCTTTAGTATGTTCAATGACTTCTTTTTCAAAGCGCTGCTTTAAACTACCTTCAATAATAGCACCTGCTTCTATGCTCAGGGTGTCGTGAAAAATATCGCCAAGTACATGAGCATTATTTTCAATTTTTACTTCACTTGCATTTAAAGAGCCTATAATTTTACCTTTAACAACAACACTACTTGCCTCAACAACGCCTTCAACAACACCTGAGGTGCCTATTACTAAATGTTCGGCTTTAATGTCACCGTCGATTCTTCCGTCGAGCTGCACTTCGCCTTGGCTTACTAAAGAGCCCGTTATACGCACATCGTTAGAAATGATTGAGGGAGTGTGACTCACTCGCTTAATGGATGAGTCTGTTTTTACTTGTTTATTTTTACCAAACACGAGAAAGCGCCTTTGTTATTTTTAGTGGATTGACATGCTTGTCGTCTATTAATACTTCATAGTGTAAATGAGTACTTGTACTTCTTCCGGTACTGCCCATTAAACCAATTATATCGTGCTTTGCAACAACCTGGCCTTTTTTTACTTTAATTTTGTTTAAGTGACCAAAGCGAGTCACAATACCGTTTTTATGCTCTAATTCGATAAAGTTACCATAACCGCCATTACGCCCTGCACGAAGAACAATGCCATCGGCAGGGGCAAAAATTTCTGTTTTATGCCACCCAGCTAAATCAATACCTTTATGAAAAGCGCGTCTTTTATTCATTGGGTCTTTTCTAAGCCCAAAATTACTAGAAATGTAATACTTAGCAGCAGGCAAAGGCAGAGTGTTTGGCAATGCCGTTAAAAAGCTCTCAAGCTGGTTTAACAGCAATAGCTTATCGGCAATAGCAAGAAAAGTACTTGGTATTTTACTTTCATCGAGTATATCTAGCGGGCCACCTTGCGCCGTTGTTTGTGTGCTTAATGTTAGATGTTGCGCCAGTACGTTCTCAAGAACCGTGCCTTGAAGCATTTCTATAATCGCATTGTGCCGTTGATTAATCAGCGCAGCCAATAACGTGAAATTAGTATCGTACTGCAGATTTAGCATGATATAGCGCTGCTCAAAACTGGTTAAACTGTTTTGTGCATGCTTATTTTGTGTTTTATCTTCTTCGAGCGGCTCATGAAATTCGCTTTCGTTCTCATTAATAGGAGAAGATTCAAGCTCACCCTCTAATTTTATTGCATCTTTACTTATAGAAGCTGGGAGTGATTCAATCATACCTTGTAATAAAGCTTGTTTTTGTTCTAGTTCAGCTAACTGCTCTTGTTGCAATGCGTAGCGTTGTTGCTGTTGCTTTACTTTTTGTTGCCATTGTACTTGCTTATCAAGCTGAGTTTGCTCGATATGAGAAATTTGGTGTGTTTGCATGTAAACACGGATACTCGAAATACTGATCCATGCAATAGCAATGAAAATAATAGCAAGCACAGAAACCTGTAACCAAGGCGCCAAAACAACATGCTTTACTTCACCATTTTGGCGAATAAGCAGCTGACGAGCTGGAAAATGCTTATGAAAGAAAGATTTTATAAATACAGGCATGTTACATATACACTGGCTATTAACGGATTTAAGATAGCAATTTGAACTAAAAAAGCCAGAAAAAAATTGTAACTTCGGCTTAATTAATAAAAAAGGGCGGCTTATTCAGCAACCCTTTCTTATTAGTTTATTGATTTTATGTATTAATTTGCTGGTAGTATGGTGCTCTCCACTGAGCCAAAGCCAATTCGTGCAAAGCCTTCTTTTTCACACCAGCCACGCATTATAACGTTGTCGCCGTCTTCCAAGAAGCTACGCTGTTCGCCGTTGCTTAAAGTTATTTTTTCTTTGCCACCACGAGAAAGCTCAAGTAATGAACCCGCTTCTTCGTGAGTAGGTCCTGATTGCGTGCCAGAGCCCAGCATATCGCCTGGCATAAAGTTACAACCGTTTACGGTATGGTGAGTTACCATTTGCGCTACAGTCCAGTATGAGTGCTTAAAGCTAGACTTAGACACTTGAGTTGGGTTGTAGCCTTCATCACGCATTTTTTGCGTTAGAATTTTAACATCCATTTGAATATCAAATGCGCCTTGATCACGGTTAGCCGTTGATTCTAAGTACTCTAGTGGCTGCGGATCGCTTTCATCACGCGTCCAACTTGTTCTGTATGGTGCAAGTGCTTCGGTGGTTACAATCCACGGAGACACGGTTGATGCGAAGTTTTTAGCTAAGAATGGACCCAGTGGTTGGTATTCCCATGCTTGTAAGTCACGTGCTGACCAATCGTTGAAAACACAAAAGCCGAATACATGCTTTTCAGCATTTTCAATTGCAATAGCATCGCCAAGCTCATTACCCTTACCTAGATAAATACCTAGTTCCAGTTCGTAGTCAAGGCGTTTACATGGGCCAAATGAAGGAACTTCTGCATCTGGCGCTTTAGTTTGTCCTTTAGGGCGATGAAACTGCTGTCCAGACACGCCAATAGACGATGAGCGACCATGATAACCAATCGGCACCCATTTGTAGTTTGGTAGTAAGGGGTTATCGGGACGGAATAAACTTCCTACGGCAGTCGCATGATAAATTGATGTATAAAAGTCAGTGTAATCGCCAATGCGACACGGTAGAGCAAATTCAATTTCGGTTTGTGGTATAAGCGCTTGTGCTAGTTGATCTTGATGAGCAGAGCCTTCACGTAATGCTTTAGACAGTGCTAAACGAAGCGCTGACCAATATTGCTCACCTAATCCCATAAACTCGTTCAAAGTCGGGTTACTTGCAGATGCAACGGCTGTTTGGGCGTCACCTGAAAAAATACCGAGTTCATTTACTTTTGCTAAATCAATAACCTGATCGCCAATGGCAACAGCACCACGAAAAGCTTCATTGCTATTTTTGCGACGTACTTCTGCAAAAGGTAGGTTTTGAATAGGGAAGTCACATTGTGCATCATTTGCTGATGCTACCCAGCTAGTTAAATTTATATCATGGGTTTCGTTAATTAAACTCATTACATTTCCTTTGGTTTAGTTGGTCGCGCTTATCAGTATAAATATCAATTTATTAAATAAGAATATAGCACCCGTTAATTTCATCTATTACTTAGCTATATGGTGATGAAAAGCGCGATTTAAACACACAGAGAGATAGTTTTACCTCTCAATTACGATTAAACGACAAAAAGCAGCGAAATACGCTGCTTTTTAAAGTTACTTTATTTGCTTATAAAACGCCGCGGCGTTCTTGATCTCGCTCGATTGATTCGAATAGCGCTTGGAAGTTACCTTCACCAAAGCCGCCATCATCAACTCGTTGAATCATTTCAATGAAGATAGGACCAAATAAGTTTTTAGAGAAAATTTGCAGTAAATAGCAATCTTCGCTTTGGCTATCAACAAGGATTTGATGTTCACGGATTTTTTCTTTGTCTTCTTTAACCCATGGAACACGGTCAAAAATAGTATCGTAGTACTCTGGAATAATATCTAAAGTAGCGATAGTCGATTTATCAAGTTTATCTAGTGAGCTTACTAAGTCGTCAGTTAAGAACGCTAAATGCTGCACACCTGGGCCATTGTATTCACCTAGGTATTCATCAATTTGGTTATTGTCGTTGCCTTTACCTTCATTGATTGGAATAGAGAAGGTGCCACATGGTGATTTTAATGCATATGAAAGCAGGGCTGTTTTTTGGCCCTTAATATCAAAGTAACGCACTTCGGTAAAACCAAACACGTCTTTGTAAAAGTTAGCCCATGTTTCCATAGTACCTTTATATACGTTGTTGGTTAGGTGGTCGATACGTAAGAAGCCTTTACTCTCTACTTTGTTTGGCTCGCTCAGATCTTCGAAATCATTATCGTAAATAGAGCCTTTATCTCCAAATTGTTCAATAAAGTAAATTAAGCTATCGCCAATGCCGTAAATAGCAGGGTACGGTAAGTCTTTATTAGCTGCATCAGTAGCTGGCTTAGCGCCGCGCTCAACCGCTGCTTCAAACGCTGCTTGAGCGTTCTCTACACGCCAGCCCATAGAACAAATTGCTGGGCCGTGGTTTTTAGCAAACTCAGCTGAAAAGCCGTCGCGTTCATTATTTAGTAAAAAATGAATATCGTTTTGGTTGTAATAAACAATGTCTTTACCTTTGAATTTTTTTAATTTTGAAAAACCAAAATCGGTAAACACTTTGTCCATGTAATCGGCATCGGGTGTTGCGTATTCAGTAAACTCAATACCAACCAAACCTAAAGGATTATTTACTTCACTCATTATAATTACTCCCGCAATTAAGCACTGCGATTATTAGTTATCGTATTGCCTGCATGATTAACTAGATTACTGCTTTGGGGAAGAGGGTGTTGTGATTTAGTAAATAGCGCGTGTGTAAATTTTACGGGACGGTTAGCAAAGCATGACATTTATTTACATACGAGCCTAGGTAAGTAAAAATTAGCTAGCTCGGATAATGTACGTGTTTTTTATGTATGTTACTGAATTTATTTGTTTTAAATTTAATTGCCCATCTGTTTTTTTAGTTCTTTCACACTAAAAAAAGAGTGGTTTTTGTATTCTATTGTTTACACTCAACCTGAGCGTAGCTGCTCACAACATTAACAAAGCAATAGATACTGAGGGTTTGATTCACTAACTTCATTTACTGTGTAGTATTACATTGTAACAATTAGGTTAGTTAGCCATAAAAATACCCCCTGCAGTTAGCTGCAGGGGGTATTTAATATCATTAGTCAAAGCGCATAATTACGCACTGTGATAAACCTAAATTATTGTGCTGGTGCGGTTTGTTCTAAACCTTGTTTTTCCCATACCTTAGCTTTGAAGCTCATCAGCACTAAGATGATACCTACACCGATACTAAATAATGCAATTTGTAAGTAAAGGTTAGGAATTTCTGCAACATTGTTAGGATCAAAGTTACCAGCAAGTAAGCCTGAAATTACGTTACCAATTGAGTATGTCAGTACAAATACACCCATCATTTGACCCGTATAGCGACGAGGAGATAATTTACTTACCGCACTCAATGCAACTGGGCTTAAACAAAGCTCACCCACTGTATGTAAGAAATACGTAGTAACCAGCCAGTAAGGAGCTACTTTTAAGCCTTCAGCTGCGTAATGCGCTGCCATAAACATAACTAAAAAGCCTGAAGCCATAATAACTAAGCCCAACGCACATTTTACGCTGTAAGTAGGCGAAACCATTTTCTTAGATAAATTAATCCAAAGAGCGGCAAAAAATGGTGATAGGGCAATAATAAATAGCGAGTTTAAAGATTGGAACCAAGTCGTTGGAATTTCAAATGTGCCAATAAGACGGTCTGTGTAGTCACGAGCAAATAGGTTTAATGAAGAACCCGCTTGTTCAAAGCCAGACCAAAAACACGCAGAAGCGACACAGACTAAAAATAGCGCCCACATTCTTTGCTTTTCAGCGTCGGTTAGTTTGCCTTTGAAATAAACAAGGCCAAAGTAAATGAAAAAGATAACAGTAAATACAACTGCTGTGTAACCTGCAACAATAGTCGGGTTAATAACTATAGCGCCTGTCATCGCAGCAGCAGTCACACTGGCAACAACAATTACAAACGCAGCAATACCGCCCCATGCGCGTGAAGCACCTTTAGGGCTTAATGGATTCGCAGGTAACGAGCTATGTTCTGGTAAGTTATTAAGTGTACGTTTGTATTGTATTAAACCAATAGCCATACCTACAGCAGCTGCACCAAATGCCCAGTGCCAGCCTACGTTTTCCATAAAGTAACCACAAACGTAGTAACCAATTAAAGAACCTAAGTTAATACCCATGTAGTAAATAGCGTAACCACCGTCACGGCGTTCATCTTCGTCAGTATAAAGCTGACCAACCATGGCACTGATATTAGGTTTAAGTAAACCAGTACCCGTTGCGACAAAGATTAAACCAATGAAAAAAGAATATTCATGCGGAACGGCTAAAATAATGTGGCCACACATGATGATGATACCGCCGTACCATACTGCTTTTTGACCACCAAATAATCTATCTGCTAACCAGCCACCAGGTAAACCTAAAAAGTATACTGAACCTGTGTATAAGCCATAAATTGCAGCAGCAGAAGCAACGGTAAATCCTAAGCCTTCTTGTTGTAAACTTGCTGTCATAAATAATACGAGCATAGCTCGCATACCGTAGTAACTCATTCGTTCCCACATTTCTGTGAAAAACAGGGTTGAAAGTCCTTTAGGGTGACCAAACCAGCCACTGTCAGAATTTGAACTCATATTTACTTCCTAATTCATTATTGTTTTGATGACCTTGTGGTTTTTTATTTAGCTAAATTGTTACTTCTAAAAAGTATAATAAATGCTCGATCATCAGTGTTTTTATGCAGCTAAGGTAATGGTTTGCTAAACGCAGCTATACGTTTAGGTAAGAGTCACACCCTTATCCTAGTTACAATTGCGCTTAAGTATACATAGACCTTTGTACGAGGGGAAGCGTTGAGCGCGCTATCACACATCCGTTATGTAATTGTTAAATACCAACACCTAAAGTTCTAGTTGTTGCACTAAACACCTAAACTTATCAAAAAAGATATTTAACAACACAGGTAACATTGTCTTTGCAAAGCTATCTTTTATCCGGTTTTAAGTTCTATTGAAAAAATATAAAACCGCTTTATTTACGGGGGGTTACAAGCATCAAGTTATTCAACAATCGTTAACCTTTACTACTTTATTTTAATAATCACCGTTTAGATTAAACATGAGCAAATATTAGCGCATGCACAGCAGTGATTAGCCCATTGCAGAATATAATTTATACAAAGTTAGTTTGGCTATATTTACATGTAATGACCCCCGACTTTTAGTGAGCAGCCAAGATTAAATATTTTAAGTGCTTGAAAAAGCGCTCTAGGGAGTAAAAAAACATTTTTCGTCCAAATTTCTTTACAATAAACTATGCTGATAATCATAGTTAGCGTATTATTCACGCCAATTAGTTTTTTCCTTACCTGAGGGTGTATGCGTTTAGATATTCACTGTGCAGACCGAGTTGGTATTGCTCAAGAGATTCTTAATATTTTAGTTAGCTACAATGTTGACTTGAAAGGAATTGAAGTCGACTCAGTTAATTGCCGTATGTATGTGAGTTTTCCTGAAATTGAATTTGAACAATTTCAAAAAATTATGCCTTCAATTCGATTGATCGATGGTGTACATGATGTACGTACCACCGCGTTTTTACCTTCTGAACGTGAGCACAATGAATTAAACACCTTATTAAGAGCACTGCCAGATGGTGTTATATCTATTGATGCTAAAGGCTGGGTGCGTTTGTGTAACGACGCGGCGTGTAAAGACTTACAGCTAACAGAAAAAGAAGTCATTGGCGCCAATATCAATAATTTACTTAAAGGTTTTAATTTTACCCGTTGGTTAGAAGGCAAAGAAGTACTTGGGCAAACTACCCGTGTAGAAGTGGCAGGTGAAGACTTTATTGCCGATATTTTACCTATTGCTGTACCACAAGGCAGTGAGGGGGATGTATTAGCGGGTGCGGTAATTAATATAAAATCGCAAAGCCGCCTAGGTCAGCAAGTGAGTGCGTTTAGACGCTATGGCCAAGAAAGCTTTGCGACAATTCACAATTTTAGTACGGCGATGCGTCGTGTTGTACGCGAAGCGCGTAAAATGGCGCAACTTGAAGCCCCTATTCTTATCACCGGTGAAACCGGCACAGGTAAAGAGTTATTAGCGCGAGCTTGTCACTATGCATCTAACCGCTCAGTAAAACCGTTTATTGCTTTATCGTGTGCCTCGTTACCAGATGATGTTGCCGAGTCAGAACTTTTTGGTTACGCCGGATATGAAGAAAATGCAGCGCCTAAACGCGGTGTACTTGAACAAGCGGATGGTGGAACAGTATTTTTAGATGAAGTGGGTGAAATGTCGACTCAGCTCCAAACTAAATTACTGCGCTTTTTACAAGACGGTACGTTTCGAAAAGTAGGCGACGAAAACGAAGTTAAAGTAAATGTTCGCATAGTTGCTGCTACCCAAAAAGATTTACCTGCAATGGTGCAAGAGGGCGTATTTAGAGAAGACTTATACTATCGCATTAATGTACTAACGTTAGAAATTGCACCACTGAGAGATCGTAAAGCCGATGTTGGCCCACTTGCCGAGCACTTTATTCAAAAATATGCGCAGCAAAATGGCCATACTGTGCCTGAGCTATCTGAAGAATGTTTAACGTTTTTACAAGATTACCCATGGCCAGGTAATGTGCGCCAATTAGAAAATGCTATTTACCGTGCGGTATCGTTGTTAGAAGACAGTGAATTGCGAGTTGAGCATTTACAACTGCCGACCTTTACTCATGATTTAGGCTATTTAGAGTCTGATTTTGAGGGCTCGCTTGATCAAGCGGTTAAGCGTTTTGAAGCTACCTTATTGCGTAAGCTTTATCCAGCTTATCCAAGTTCACGTCAGTTAGCTAAGCGCTTAGGGCTGAGTCATACAGCGGTAGCTAATAAACTACGTGATTACGGTATTAATCGTAAAACGGTTAAAGTTTAAAGATAGATATTAAAACAACCTTTCTTAGTGATTGACCCCTTGGTGTAAAAATACCCTAGGGGATCAATTGCTATGATACACTCACAAAAAACAAACTGGTAAGACCTCTACTGTGAACTTATATTTTAGACTGCTGCTATTATTTTTCAAAATTAAACGTAATCGTGATTATCAATCATTGTTAGACACGGTTGATATAGACTACAAAGCACTGCCAAGTGACTGTGATATTAATTTGCACTTAACTAATTCACGCTATTTAGCAATGATGGATTTATCGCGCACATGGATGACCGAGCGAGTTGGTTTACTAAAGCAAATAATGAAGCGTCGTTGGTTTCCTATTGTTAATGCAACCGCCATTACTTATATCCGTGATATTAAGCCTATGCAGCGCTTTACCATTAGTACCCGTTTAGTCGGCTGGGATCATAAATACTTTTATATTGAACAAAAATTTCATTCAGAGCGTGGCTTACATGCAATTGCCTATGTACGTGGCGTATTTAAAAGTAAAAAAGGG
Organism: Pseudoalteromonas sp. Scap06; assembly: GCF_013394165.1. Lineage (NCBI taxonomy): Bacteria > Pseudomonadati > Pseudomonadota > Gammaproteobacteria > Alteromonadales > Pseudoalteromonadaceae > Pseudoalteromonas > Pseudoalteromonas sp. Scap06. The sequence continues at coordinate 1,048,580 of NZ_CP041330.1, forward strand.
GTGGTAAGCGTTGAGCATATGCTGGAGGTTGCTGGTTTTGAAGGCGTAGCACCTATTTTACCGGCAGAAATAATTCATTGGAAAGAAATGCTTGAGCAAAAAAAAGTAAATAACTTACCTCGTTAATTACACGCAAAAAAAAAAGGCCTTACGGCCTTTTTAACACACACATAATCGTTATTAAAACGAGTATTTAAGACCAAACATAGCTACAACAGGGTCAAGTGACACGGTTGAAGTTAATGCTTTTGCGCCATTAGCATATACAGTCGCATCAGTATCAATATCCATGATAGATACCATAGCGTGTAGGCCCCATTTCTCATCAATCTTGTAGTTAGCACCTACTTGAGCAACAAAACCAAATGAATCATCTAGTTTTACTTCCACGTCGTCAGTATTTAAAGTTGCTTTAAGTGCTGCAGAAGGCTGCTCGTCAAAGAACGTCGTGTAGTTAATACCTACACCAACAAATGGACGAAGTGCGTAGCTGCTGTCTAAAAAGTGGTATTGTGCAACCAGTGATGGTGGTAAATGTTTAATGTCGGCAATTTTATTACCAGCTAAACCGCCTGTACCTTCTACATCATGAGAGAATGGCGTTGCTGCAATAAGCTCTAACACCCATTGGTCGTTAAATGCATAATCTACAGTAATACCTAACTGAGTATTTGAATCACCTTTTAAACCAAGAGTAGGTGCTTCGTTAATCTTTGAGCCATCGTTATCAGGGTTAACATTAATTGCGCCAACATTAACGCTAAAGTTAGCGTGTGCTGCAGGAGAAAGAGCTAGTAAAGAAGTAAGTATTGCAATGCTTAGTTTAGTTTTCATGTTGTTCTCCGTGAACTACTGTGTGACTATTTGTTGATTGAGGCTATTATCGCTCGAGTTTAAAAATAAAAACCTGTTCTAGATCAAAGTTTCAAAAGCGTATAAGTAAAGAGCCTCTATTTATTGATTTAGATTAAACTTTTACTTACTTAGTGCTCAAAAATTATTGACTGATCACTTAAATACCGGCCGTAAACGAAGTATTCAGAATATAATCAGCTAGTTTTGTTAAACTAAGTCTATGTTCACGGTTTAATAAAAGTAAGCGGCCTCATGACTCCCTCTGGTCAACTATTTCTTCAAGGCTCTATTGCCAAAGCGCTATTAAAATTAGGCATTCCTATTGTCCTCATTAATATTTTGCAGTCTGCTTATCAGCTTACAGATGCTTTTTGGGTTGGCCGGTTAGGGGCTGCGCAAGTGGCTGCTGTATCTATTAGTATGCCTGTCACATTTTTAGTTATTGCGATAGGTTCAGGATTTGCTATGGCTGGGGCGATTTTATCAGCCCAATACATGGGGGCAGGACAACAAGATAAGGTTAACCATGTTGCCGCGCAAACGGTGTTAATGGTGACATTAGTTGCACTATTACTTGGGTTACTAGGCTATGCATTATCACCTTATTTTTTAACCTTACTGGGGGTTGAAGCGGCCGTATATAGTGATGCGCTTAAGTTTATGCATGTATCTTTTATTGGCGTTATTTTTGTATTTATTTATGCCATGTTTCAATCGCTGATGCGGGGTATTGGGCAAACTAAGGTGCCGTTAATTATAGTCAGCACAACCGTGTTACTTAACTTTATACTCGATCCGTTATTCATATTTGGCTATGGTCGTTTTGAGGGGCTTGGTGTGATGGGCGCTGCGCTAGCAACATTGGTTACACAGAGCTTAGCGGCGCTTGCGGGCATCATTATATTTTTACGTGGTCGCCATGGTATTCAATTACAGCTAAAAAGCTTTTACCCCGACTGGCACTATATTAAGCGCGCTTTTTTCTTGGGAGCGCCAGGCTCTATTGAATTATCGACACGTGCATTTGGTTTGATCATCATGTCATTTCTAGTTGCCAGCTTTGGTACTACGACAATTGCTGCTTATGGTGTTGGCTCTAATATTTTGCAAATGGTGATGATCCCCGCTATGGGCTTATCAATGGCGGTATCAACCTTGGTTGGGCAAAATATGGGGGCTGGTAATATCAAGCGGGCTGAGCAGATCACTAAACTTGCTAGTGTGTGGGGCTTGTTAGGGCTCTCATGTGTTGGCGCCATTGCATATTTATATGCAGATTCATTAGTTGCATTTTTTATTCCTGACGATAATGACGTTATTACTAATGGGGCGCAGTTTATTCAAGTAATGTGCTTAAGTTGGGGTGGAATAGGGGTGCAACTTTGTATTGTTGCTGCTTTTCGTGCCTCAGGTAATATGCTCAATGCAATGGTTATCGCGTTATTATCACAATGTGTAGTGCAGTTCCCTGCCGCTTATATTCTTTCTAATCATACTGAGCTTGGCGATCAAGGCATTTGGTATTCTTTTGCAATTACTAACATAACCATCGCATTGATAGCATTTGCATGGTTTATGCGTGGCTCTTGGAAAAAAACCAAGTTAACTAAAGAAGATAAGCACATAGTGCAGGTTACACGAGAAACATTAATAGAAGAGGGCGCACGTTAGCTAGTAAATTCATAATGCGGTCATAAAAAGTCGTTGTAATAAATACACTGCTAAAACGAGGTGTGTTTATTATGACAAAAGCTATCAATACAAAAGCACAAGCGCCGTACTTAACTATTGCACAGTTAAAAACAGTGAGTCACTTACAAACTCTGATCCGATTTAAATCGATTACTCCTAATCCAGCTGGTGGCATTGAGTGGCTTGCGAACCACCTTACTGAGTTAGGCTTTAGTACAGAGCAATTTAGTTCTAATAATGTGACAAACTTAATTGCAAAAATAACCTTTGGGGCAGGCCCCGTGGTGGCATTTTCTGGCCATATTGATGTGGTACCCGCAACGCAAGGTGGCTGGTTAGCCGATCCGTTTGGTGGACACATAATTAACGATGCAATTTATGGGCGTGGTGCCGCCGATATGAAAGGAGGCATTGCCGCGATGCTTAGTGCAACGCAGACGTTAATAAACAGCGCGCAGCAAAAGCAGGGAACATTATTTTGGCTGATCACCTCAGATGAAGAAGGTGAGGCGGAGCATGGCTCTGTGTTGATTGCCAAGCGATTAGCACAACAGGGCGTTGTGCTTGATGGCTGTATTGTTGGAGAGCCAACCAGCCACCTGCAGGTAGGTGACACTATAAAAAATGGTCGACGTGGAGCCTTATCTGCGCGATTAGCTATTCAAGGAAAGGCTGGGCATGTAGCCTATCCTGAGAATACCATTAATGCTGCGCACATCAGTGCTGAAGTGGTTAATAGACTCACACAAATAGACTGGCCTTTAGATGAACTTAGTTCAAAAACAACGCTGCAAGTCACCGGTATTAATATTGATAATGTGCTAGATAACCTCGTGCCAGCTCAGTGTGATATTACTTTTAATATTCGCTATAGCCATGGGTATAAAAGTAAACATGTTAAGCAACGTGTGTTTGCTGCACTGAAGGATTTCAGCGAGCATTTGGTTATACAGTGGGAGCGTCCATGTGAACCCTATTATACAAGCCATAAGATTGAGAGTTGCTTACTCGCTCAGTTAGAGCAGGCAATTTTTAAAGTGACGGGGAATTATCCTTTATTAAGCACCAGTGGTGGGACGTCGGACGGACGATTTTTTGCACAGCAAAAAACACAAGTCATAGAGTGTGGGGTACGAAACCATAGCATTCATCAGGTTAATGAACATGTACCGATTTGCGACTTGTTAGAAATAGAAAAGATTTATACGCAATTACTCGATGGTATTTTTACTCAGCCTTGAAGTATTAATAACTATTAAAGCGCCGCTTAATGCCGCTTTAATAGTTATTCGATTAAGGGTTAACGCTTTAACTTGCTGATGCTGATTTATCAGTACCCAAGTAGCGCTTTGCTTTGCTTGGTTTTACTTTTTCAAGATCAACCAATACTAGGCCATCAATACAATTATTGAATTGTGGATCAATACTAAAGCTTAAAAATTTAACACCATTTGGTTCGCATAGCTCTGTATATTGTTTAAATAGTGTGGGTACATGCGTGCCCATGTTAGCGAGTATGTGTTTAAGCTCTACAAAATCTTCTTTTATATTATTACCCTCGAACAAGTTAGTGCACTGAGTTTGCTGATCAGGTGTGTGACGAAAAGCATTGTTAGGCGTTGCGAGTGATTTTTCACAGCCATAATAGTGCTGATAATAATGCACTAATAAAGACTTTGCCTGCTCAGGTAGTGCGTTTGACACACTCACCGCACCAAATAAGTAACGGTATTGAGGGTAGCGATTTATAAAAGCGCCAATACCATACCATAAGTAGTCGAGACTTTTTCTGCCCCAATATTTAGGTTGTACAAAGCTTCGGCCTAGCTCTATGCCTTGTTTAAAATAAGGATTCATATCTTGGGTATAATTAAATAGGCTATCGGTATAAAGCCCACTTTGTGAGTGTTGTTCAATCACATCCTGTGCACAAGCTAATCGGTAAGCACCCACCAACTCTAGTGCATGTTCATCCCACAATACTAAGTGCTGATAGTGCATATCGTATTTATCTATGTCTCGGCGGTTTCCACTACCTTCACCTACAGCCCGAAAAGCGATTTCTCGTAAGCGGCCCAGTTCACGAAATAAGGGAGAGCTTCCTTGGTATTGGTACAAATAAATCACCATGCCATCACTGGTTTTACCTAAATGTTCGCAGCATTCTATGGCTTTTTTTAATTCTTTTTTACATTCAGGAGAGGCGATCGGAGCATGAGTTTTTAATGGTAGCGTTTTTTTTGTGGTTAAACGGTATAGTTGCTTACGGATTAGCTCAACCACTTCTTTGTCTTTTAAGTCTGGGATTAAATAAGACTCAGGGGCAATAGAAGCGCCAATTTCAAACTCGAGTGATTTTTGACGTTGCTTAAACATTTCTTTTACCAGTAACAAGCTAGCCAGTGGTTTATAAAGCATTGATGCGCCGTAAAACAGCGGGCTATTTCTGGCTTTAATATAAATAGGCAAAATAGGGCTGTTAGCCTTTTTTGCAATGCGTAAAAAGCCACTGTTCCATTTGCAGTCTTTTATACCCGTAGGACGAAGTCGAGAAACTTCACCGGCAGGGAAAATAAGTAACGCTCCTTCATTTTTTAAGTGCTGGTGGATATTACTCAGCTCTTGTTTTTTACTTTGCCCTGATAGGTTATCAACGGGTAGTAATAACGAATGCATGGCGTCAACGGTCATTAACATACGGTTAGCCACCACTTTTAAATCGGAACGCACTGTTGATAACACATTAATTAATGCAAGTGCATCTAAGGATCCGATAGGGTGGTTTGCAATAATGACAATTTTCCCTTCACTGGGAATGTTTTCTATTTGCTTAGCTTTGTAGCGAGTTTCAAAGTCAAGTTCATCAAGCACTTGCTCTACAAATTCTATTCCTTGAAGGTGGGGATAGGCAGTTGCAAAGTTTGTAAATTCTTGTTCATGTAATAAGTAGCTAAGACTTTTCTTTACCATTTTTTTTATTTTAAATGAGTTAGTTAACTGTGGTAAATTGGTTGCTATTACTTTATCTACACTGATCATACGCACCTCTTTTTTTATACTAGGCTAAGGCCAATATGTTTAGCTTAGAGTGCGGATATGACAATACGCGGTCAGTTGTGTGACTTTTTAAAACCGTTTACCTACTATTGAATTGAACCGTACCAGTACTACTATTTAGGGTTACTTTTTAAGGAATCATCATGTCAGTTTTAGTCGCGATTACCGGTCGAGATAACACAAAATTAATTGCAAAAATGCAATCACAATTACCCAACATTCAAATTGAGCAGCTTGATGACTGCAAAGATTTTGCAGGTGTGGAATTTGTACTGGCTTGGAATGCGCCCGCGTCTTTATGGCCAAAGTTATTAAATTTGAAAGCGGTGTCATCGTTTGGTGCTGGGGTTGATAGTATCGATTTAAGTTTACTACCTGCACATGTTGAAGTGGTGCGGATTGTCGATAAACAGTTAGCCAACGACATGGCTGAATATGTACTTACTCATGTATTAGCGCAAAAATTGCGATTAAAAGAATATTTCTTAAAACAACAGCAAAGTGAATGGAAGCCCAAAAGAGCGTATAGGCACGATCGAGTCAGTATTTTAGGGTTTGGCGAATTAGGCCAAGCATGCGCCCAAAGGTTGGCTAATAATGGCTTTAAAGTTAATGCTTGGAGCCGAAGCCCTAAAACATCAACGATAGCAGCACTCTACCATGGTGATCAGGGACTAAATGATATGTTAGTGAATACAGATTATTTAATCTGTCTATTGCCACTTACTAGCAATACCAAAGGTATTATTAATCAACAGTTGCTTAAGCAACTTCCTGAGCACGCCGTGTTAATTAATGTGGCCCGAGGTGAGCATGTCGTTGAAGCTGATTTGCTCGATGCGCTCAATAACGCACGTTTACTAGCAGCAACGCTTGATGTATTTGCCAGTGAGCCACAACCAAGCAAACACCCTTATTGGCAACACCCAAATATTACTTTAACGCCGCACTGTGCTGCGTTGTCAGATCTAGATAGTGTTATTGAGCAAATAGCAGAAAACATTTTGCGTTTGAAAGCGAGACAACCATTAATAAATTGTATTAATAAGCAGCAAGGTTATTAATTTAGAGTTATTGGCCTTCAAGGATTAAAATTTGTTTAATTTTTAACAGAAACAGCTTGTTAACATTTGTAATTTTTACTATTGTTAAAAGCTGTTCTAACAAAAATAATAAATAGGATGAATTATGAAACCCAATCAAGGGGGCGCAAAAATTAGCATTGTGGTTGTATCTATCATTATTTTAGGAATATCTGCGTGGTTTAATCAAGCTAATGCAGCAGCGTTGATGCTTAACTAACCCTTATTAGCACAGCAAGATTTAACTGCGCTTGCTGTGAATTTCTCTGTTTTGATGCTTTTTATCATCACTCTTCTTTAGTAAGACATATGTTGCCCCACTTCCTCCATGCTGCCTGAGTGCAGTATGAAATGCTAAAACACAAGGAATTGTTTGCAGCCACTGATTTACGTAACTTTTTAAAATCCCCGGTTTGGCTTTATTTTTAATACCTATTCCATGACGAACAAGAACCATTCTTATATTGCGCTGGTGGCAATCTTTAATAAAGGCAAGCAACGAAGCATGGGCATTTTTCAAAAGTTGCCCGTGTAAATCTAATGTCGCATCGAGCTGATATTTAGCTAATCTTACGTTTTTAAAAACCGGGCTTTGCACGCCATCCCGTTTAAAACTTAATATGGCGAGTGGGTCGAGCAATTCTAGTGGTTCATCTAACGAATTAAATTGTTCACTGCTTAAATTTAATTGTGCCGCTTTGTTTTTTTCTTGCTGAGCGATAACTGTTTTATGGTTTTTAGGTGGCAATGTCACTGTATCGTGACTGATAGGGGTAACATCTTCCATGGAGGATAAGAATAAATCGAAATCTGACAACGGCATGGGCTTATCTCAAAATAGGCAAGGGTCTGTTGACCTTTGCGGATTAAAATTTGTTCAAACTAGGGGTGGTTTAATCGCGGCGCGAGGTTTGTAACCTAGTGGGCTAAGTAAAAACCGAGCAACAAAGAGTAAATCGCCCTTAGGTAGAACCCAAAGGGCAGCGCCTGTTTGGCATTGATGCTGCGTTATCACCTATTTATGGGGAATAACCACACCACATAGGCTCTGCCTTGCCTAAATACCAAACAGACTGCTGAAAATTTAACCTTGAAAGGTCAACAGACCCAATACGAGATAAATTTTAACTTAGTTCAAACTAAGACCCAAGATTTTTAAAGCTGTAGAATAAAAAAAGCCCAGAAAAACTGGGCTATAAAATATTCTAAGGGGAAGTAATTAGTGCTGAGATACAGTAAATTGTCCAAAAGTATAAACTTTAAACAAATAAAATGTGTTGATCAAAACTAAACTCATATTTGAAATAATACTCGACGACATAAGATCTAAGCTAAATGATAAGAATAACAAACCACAAGCACTAATCGCTGCAACGCGAAGCAGTGTCAGTTGGTTAATAAAGAATGCACCTAAACCTAGTGCAAGTAGTAATGTATTTAAAAGCCAATCTAGCTCGTTTAGCATGGTCGTTTCAATAGTTCAGTTGTTGAAAAAAGGAGCGCCATTATGTTGATCTTTTGCACAGCTTTCAACCAAGTAATTTTAAATTTTCAGATTAGTTTTTTTAATGTTAAAAGTAAGTAAGCAATACTGAAAATATTCCTTTCTCAGCAATAATTCGATATTTTTGGCAGCTCTGCGGTTGCTGTAAATCAATACATAGGTAAAGGGTTCTATGCTCCTTATCCAGTCGCGGGTGTAGGGTTGAGTCCAGTAGTTTTGGTTCGCTTGAAAACAACCCTGGCCAATACACACTTTGGCTTACCATAGATGATTTTTTATAAGTAAGTAAACTCGGCTTTGGTATTAAAACAAGTATAAATAATAATATCGCGAAAATAAAAAGCAGGGTCAACTTGATGCCACACTTTGCGCTACTTGAGTGTAGTTTTAATTGTGAGCCAGTGTTTGCAAGCTTATTACTGGATCTTTGTTTAACAGTAGCGGCTTTATTTTTTTTGCGGCGACTTTTTTTTGTGGTTTTCGACATAAAGCAAATCTGGCCTTTTTAGCTTAGCCCTCTATAATAAAGTAAATATTTGTATTTTAAGCAAATCACCAACTTCGCAGACATGGCTTTAGCCTATAAGGATTGTATATGAATACGCAGCTATCTATTTTAATAGTTGACGATGTTAGCACTGTGCGTAGCTTTCTAAGTCAAACATTAATGCATTTAGGGATAGAGAATGTAAAAGAAGCGTCAACGGCCGCGCAGTGTATTAGCGAGTGTCGCGCAGCCAATTTTAATATTATATTTTTAGACATAGAACTACCTGATGGCGATGGTAAAGAACTTATTGCGCAAATTAATGAGTTATCACCAGAGACAAACGTGGTGATGGTGTCGGCTCATTCAGGCGTTGAAAATGTGAAGGATGCGATAGAAAGAGGGGCAAAAGGGTTTGTGGTTAAACCATTTTCACCAAAGAAAATTGCGGCGATGTTGAAAAAGTTTTATCCAGAGCTTGATAACGTTTAAGAGGCGTATTTATTTTGGGCAAAAAAAAACCGGCAAAAGCCGGTTTTTTTAATCTTGCAAAAACAAATTATAGCGCTTTAATTTTAGCAGCTAAACGGCTCTTATGACGAGCAGCTTTGTTTTTGTGGATTAGACCCTTAGTTGCGTAACGGTCTAGGATAGGTGTAGCAACAGAAAAAGCTTGCTGTGCAGCTTCTTTATCGCCAGCTTCAATAGCTACGATTACTTTTTTGAAGTAAGTACGCATCATTGAACGACGGCTTGCGTTGTGCTGACGGTTTTTTTCGCTTGTGATAGCGCGTTTTTTTGCAGACTTGATGTTAGCCAAGGTTTGCTCCTAACAATCTTAAATAAAGCTTAAATTAAAGGCCGTGGAATATGCCTGTTTTTATCATGAATGTCAATTTAATTTTAACAATTCAAGAAAAACTGCTCCTTATAACGAACATCAATTTGCCGCTTTAGCAGTTAATAGCGCTATTGTAACAAAGCAAGGGGTTCCAGCCTAGTGCTTTAAAGCGATTTATAAAAAAGACTATGGCATAATTAACTTAATTGCTGGTTTTTAATATGGATTTATAGTGTCAAAAGGTTTGTTTCGTTCTGGGATGATTGTAAGTGCAATGACAATGATCTCGCGTATTTTAGGGCTAGTACGAGATGCCGTCGTGGCTAATCTGTTGGGCGCAGGCGCTGCGGCCGATGTATTTTTATTTGCTAACCGTATTCCTAATTTTTTACGCCGTTTATTTGCCGAAGGGGCTTTTGCGCAAGCATTTGTACCGGTATTAAGTGAAATTAAACAGCAGCAAGGCGATGAGAAGGTCAGAATATTTGTTGCCCAAGCCGCCGGCACGTTAGGCACTATTTTACTGATAGTGACACTTTTTGGTGTAATAGCATCACCTGTTATTGCTGCATTATTTGGTACTGGTTGGTTTATTGATTGGTGGCAAGGGGGGCCTGACGCAGAAAAGTTTGAGCTTGCCAGTTCGCTATTAAAACTTACTTTTCCTTATTTGTTTTTTGTAAGCCTTGTGGCGCTCAGTGGCGCGGTGATGAACGTTTATAATCGTTTTGCCGTTGCGGCTTTTACCCCGGTGTTACTCAATGTATCCATCATTAGTTGTGCCATTTTATTACACGACCAATTTTCTGTAGGCGCTTATGCATTAGCCGTTGGCGTGTTTTTAGGAGGCGTGGTACAGCTATTATTTCAACTGCCGTTTTTGTATAAAGCAAAAATGCTAGCGCGCCCGCGCTGGGGTTGGCAAGATGAAAATGTGAAAAAAGTACGCAAGTTAATGCTTCCAGCCTTATTTGGTGTATCAATTAGTCAAATTAATTTGCTGCTCGATACAGTAATAGCCTCGTTATTGATGACGGGCTCTATCGCTTGGCTATATTACTCAGATAGACTGATTGAATTTCCACTTGGTTTATTTGGCATCGGTATTGCGACGGTTATTTTACCTGCGTTGTCAAAATTACACAGCAGTAAAAAAAGTAGCGACTTTCAACATACCCTAGATTGGGGAGTGAGGTTTGTGATTTTTTTAGGGCTTCCAGCAATGATAGGATTGATGATTATAAGCCCGCTTATTATTACCGTGCTGTTTGATCATGGCGCTTTTAAAGAAGCGGGTATTGATCATGTTAAGGCGGTGAGCTTAGGGGTGGTTGCCTACTCAGTGGGATTAGTCAGCTTTATGTTAATTAAAGTGCTCGCGCCTGGGTTTTATTCTCGCCAAGATACTAAAACACCGGTACGCATTGGTATTATTACTTTGGTACTAAATATGGTGTTTAATATTATGCTGGCCCCATTTATTGGCTATTTAGGTTTGGCACTGGCAACCTCAATGTCGGCAAGTTGTAATGCCTACTTACTGTATCGACAGCTTAAAAAAGAGAATGTTTATCAGTTTTCCAGCATGAGTGGCTACTTCACTTTGAAGTGTTTGTTGGCAAGTATAACAATGGGCGCATTGGTTTGGTTTACCAGTAGGCAATATGACTGGGTTAGTTGGCACTTTAGCGAACAAGTTATGTTATTGGTTGTGTTATTAATTATTGCGATTGTTAGTTACTTTTTTATGTTGTTTTTGATGGGTGTTAGACTAAATACGATAAAAAGTGTAGCAATTACTGAATCAAATTAAAAAAAAGATTATAATCGGACACTCTGCGGCCCGAGGTCGCATTTTATCGCTCGCTGAAAAAGGCATTAGGTGGCATGGAGCTAATTAGAGGTATACACAATATACGCCCACAACACTTTGGTTGTGTGCTGACCATTGGTAATTTTGATGGTGTTCATTTGGGTCATGCTGCCGTATTAAAAGGGCTTTTAGCTGATGCAAAAGAAAATAATTTACCCAGCACCGTAATGTTATTTGAGCCTCAGCCACAGGAGTTTTTTGCAAAAAATAACGCTCCGGCTAGGCTGACTCGACTGCGTGATAAACTTCGTCTATTGAGTAACTTAGGAATTGAACGCGTTATTTGTATTAGCTTTAATCAGGCTTTTGCAAACATGCATGCTGAGCAGTTTGTTAGCGATATTTTAATTAAAAAGCTGGGCGTTAAAGCATTAACGGTTGGTGATGATTTTAGGTTTGGTAAACAGCGCCAAGGTAACTTTAGTCTATTGGCAACTATGGGCACCCAAGTGGGAATGAGTGTTAAAAGCACTGCCAGCTTTAGGCAATTAAATGCTAGAGTAAGCAGTACCTTGATACGAGAAGCACTTGCTGAAGGTGACCTAGTTAGTGCAAAAGTTATGCTTGGGCATAATTATGCAATATCTGGACGTGTTATTCATGGCTGGAAAAAAGGCCGCGAACTGGGTTTTAGAACGGCAAATATTGCGCTAAAACGTCAAGTTTGTCCGGTCAATGGTGTATTTGCGGTTCAAGTGATGATCGCAGGAAAGCAAGTTTTTGGGGTGGCTAACATTGGAAACAAACCCACGTTTAATGGAACTCGTGCCTTATTGGAAGTTCATCTTTTTGATTTTGCACAAGATATTTATGGACAATTTATGCATGTGGAGTTAATTGAAAAGCTCCGCAATGAGAAAAAATTCGAGACATTAACACAACTGACGGCACAAATAGCAACCGATGTTGCCGCCGCTAAGCAGTGTTTTGGTTTAAATTAGGTAGCCGATAGAAACGGAAAGTAGGATTAATGAGCGACTACAAACATACTTTGAATTTACCGGAAACAATGTTTCCAATGCGTGGCAATTTGGCACAACGTGAACCAAAAATGCTTAAAGCATGGTATGAAGACGACCTATACGGTCAAATTCGCAGCGCGAAGAAAGGTAAAAAAACTTTCATTTTGCATGACGGCCCTCCGTATGCAAACGGCGATATCCATTTAGGCCACTCAGTAAATAAAATATTAAAAGATATTATTGTTAAGTCTAAAACTTTATCAGACTTTGATGCGCCATACGTACCAGGTTGGGACTGTCATGGTTTACCAATCGAGTTAATGGTTGAGAAAAAAGTTGGTAAACCCGGTGTTAAGGTAACTGCGGCAGAGTTTCGTGAGAAATGTCGTGCCTATGCTAAAAAGCAAGTGGAAGGCCAAAAAGTAGACTTTAAACGTTTAGGCGTTTTTGGTGATTGGGATAAACCTTACCTAACAATGAACTTCGACTTTGAAGCTAATGCCATCCGTGTACTGGGCCGCATTATAAAAAATGGTCACCTTCATAAAGGTGCTAAGCCTGTGCATTGGTGTACAGATTGTGGTTCAGCATTAGCTGAGGCCGAAGTTGAATACCAAGATAAACAATCTCCAGCTATTGATGTACGTTTTACTTTTACAGATCAAGATGCGGTAGTTAATGCGTTTGATTTAGCGGCTGGCCATACAGGAACAGGTAGCGTAGGAACCGTCATTTGGACTACGACACCATGGACTTTGCCTGCAAACCGTGCGGTAGCTGTACATGCTGATTTAGAATACGCGCTAGTACAAGTAGAAGATGAAGGCGTTCAGCAACGTCTTATTATAGGTTCTGAGCTGGTTAAAGATGCGATGGATCGTTTTGGTTTTAACCATTTCCATATCCTTGGCTATGTTAAAGGCGCAGCACTTGAAAACTTAACCGTAGCACACCCTTTTTACGACTTTAATGTTCCTGTTATTGTTGCTGAGCACGTAACAACAGATTCTGGTACGGGCATCGTGCATACTGCACCAGGTCATGGTCAAGAAGATTTCGTGGCTGGTCTTGAGTACAACCTTGAAGTAGCTAACCCTGTTGGCGCAAATGGTGTGTACTTACCTGATACTGAATTATTTGCCGGTCAACATGTGTTTAAAGCCAATGCGAGTGTAATTGAGGTATTAAAAGAAAATAATGCCCTAATGCATCACCATGCATTAACGCACAGTTACCCACATTGTTGGCGCCATAAAACGCCTATTATTTTCCGTGCCACACCACAATGGTTTGTTAGCATGGATCAGGCTAACTTGCGCCAAGATTCACTGGCTGAAATTAAAAATACTCAGTGGTTACCTGAATGGGGCGAAAGCCGTATTGCTAACATGGTTGAAGGCCGCCCTGATTGGTGTATTTCACGCCAACGTACTTGGGGTGTACCTATTGCGCTGTTTGTTGATAAAGACACGGGTGCATTACACCCAAATACTCAAGAGCTGATTGAGCAAGCAGCAGCGCTTGTTGAAAAGTCAGGTATTCAAGCTTGGTATGACTTAGACCCAGCTACTTTACTAGGTGAAGAAGACGCACAACAATACATGAAAGTGCAAGACACACTCGATGTGTGGTTTGATTCAGGTGTAACTCATGCCTGTGTTGTTGATGCGCGTGAAGATTTAACCGGTCCTGCTGATTTATACCTAGAGGGTTCAGATCAACACCGTGGTTGGTTTATGTCATCAATGATGACCTCTGTGGCAATTAATGGTCATGCACCTTACAAGCAAGTACTTACGCATGGCTTTACGGTTGATGAAAACGGCCGCAAAATGTCTAAGTCATTAGGCAATGTTATTTCACCACAAAATGTGATGAATAAACTAGGTGCTGATATTTTACGTTTATGGGTAGCATCAACTGATTACACGGCAGAAATGACGGTATCAGATGAAATATTCAAACGTTCAGCAGATCGCTACCGTCGTATTCGTAACACTAGCCGTTACTTACTTGCTAACCTTAGCGGTTTTGATCCAAAAACAGATCAAGTTGCTATTGATGATATGGTTGAGCTTGATAAGTGGATTGTAGGGCGTGCTGCACAGTTACAAGATGACATTTTAGCGGCGTACGATAGCTACCAAATGCTATTAGTGACGCAAAAGCTAATGAACTTCTGTACCGGCGAGTTAGGCTCGTTCTACTTAGACGTTATAAAAGATCGTCAGTACACGGCAAAAAGTGACAGTCATGCACGTCGTTCTTGTCAAACTGCGCTGTACCACATTGCTGAAGCGATGACGCGTTGGATGGCACCAATCATGAGCTTTACAGCACAAGAAATTTGGGAAGCACTTCCAGGTGAGCGCAGTGACTATGTATTTACTTCAACTTGGTATGAGGGCTTACAAGCACCAACTACGACCAAGTTTAGTAATGAAGATTGGCAAGCTATTTTAAATGTGCGTGACGAAGTGAACCGTCTGCTAGAAGCTGCACGTAAAGAAGAAGTGATTGGCGCTACGTTGCAAGCAACGGTTAACCTGTTTGCAAGTAAAGAACTTGCTGCAAAACTGGTTGCACTAGGTGATGAACTTCGCTTTGTGTTACTCACTTCAGCTGTAAATGTTACTGAAGTAGAGAGCCAGCCTGCAGATTCACAAGCAACCGAAATTGAAGGTTTATACATTAGCGTATCAGCAACTGATGCTAAAAAGTGTGAGCGCTGTTGGCATTATAGTGAAGATGTAGGTATTGAACCTGCGCACCCTGAAATCTGTGGTCGTTGTGTTAGTAACGTTGACGGTGAAGGTGAAAAGCGTCAATTCGCTTAGGAGTTGTTTTTAGTGAGCAAACTAGCCCAAAAAAGTGGTTTAGTGTGGCTTTGGTTGAGTCTATTACTACTAGTAATAGACTTTGCCAGTAAAACACTGGTTGTAAACACCATGGCCTATGGTGAGTCAATTAATCTACTGCCTGTTTTTAGTATCACTTATGTACATAATTACGGTGCAGCTTACAGCTTTTTAAGCGAAGCGGGTGGCTGGCAACGTTGGTTTTTAAGTGTAATAGCAATTGCAATTAGTTGTTTGTTGGTATGGTGGTTAAAGCGCCTTCCTGCGTCTAATAAAGTATTGTGCGGTGCATACTCGTTAGTGTTAGCGGGTGCTATTGGTAACTTATACGACCGTGTTGCTTATGGTTACGTTATTGACTTTTTACATGTGTTTTACGAAGACTCACATTTCCCCGTATTTAATATTGCAGATTGTGCTATTTGTGTAGGCGCTGCGTTATTACTATTTGACGCCTTTACAGGCGAAGAACCAAAGGAGCATAAAGCATGAGCCAAGCTGTAATTGGTGAAAACTCAGACGTTATTTTTCATTTTTCTATTAAACTAGAAGATGGCTCTGCCGCTGACTCAACAAAAGTGCATAACAAACCTGCCAAGCTCACTATGGGTGATGGCAGTTTAACCGCTAACTTTGAAAAATGTTTGCTTGGCCTAACTGCGGGTGAAAGCAAAACATTTGAGCTTGAGCCTGAGGATGCCTTTGGTCAACCCAATCCAGATAATATTTATTATGTAGATCGTAGTAAGTTTGGTGCAGAAACACCGGCTAAAGTAGGTGCGATTATTGCGTTCACTCAACCTGATGGTACTGAACTTCCGGGTTTGGTTCGTGAAGTGCAAGGTGAGTCAGTTACTATCGATTTTAATCACCCATTAGCGGGTCAGCGTTTAACGTTTGAGGTTGATATTATTGAGGTGCAAGGCTAATGGAAATATTATTAGCTAATCCACGAGGCTTTTGCGCCGGTGTTGACCGCGCAATTAGTATTGTTGAGCGCGCTTTAGATATTTTTGAAAAGCCAATCTATGTGCGTCACGAAGTGGTGCATAACCGTTATGTGGTTGATGGTTTAAAAAATCGCGGCGCCGTATTTGTTGAAGAACTTGATCAGGTTCCTGACGATAGTATTGTTATTTTCAGTGCTCATGGTGTATCTCAAGCTGTTCGTGCAGAAGCTAAACGCAGAGAGTTAAAAGTATTTGATGCAACCTGCCCATTAGTGACTAAAGTGCATATGGAAGTAACCCGTGCTAGTAGAAAAGGCATTGAATGCATTTTAATTGGTCACCACGGACACCCTGAAGTTGAGGGTACCATGGGTCAATACGATAACCAGCAAGGTGGAATTTATCTTGTTGAAACAGTCGATGATGTATTAAAGCTTGATGTAAAAAATGCGGATAATCTTTTTTACTGCAGCCAAACAACTCTATCAGTAGATGACACTGCCGATGTGATTGATGCTTTACGTAGTAAATTTCCCACAATTGATGGTCCACGTAAAGATGATATTTGCTATGCAACACAAAACCGCCAAGATGCGGTTCGTGATTTAGCTGATAAAGTGAATGTGTTATTAGTTGTGGGTGCTAAAAATAGCTCTAACTCTAATCGTTTACGGGAACTTGCCGATAAAATGGGTACACAAGCCTACTTAATAGATGATGCTAGTAATGTTGAAGCATCATGGTTTGATGGTATCAACAGTGTAGGTGTGACTGCCGGTGCATCAGCTCCTGAAGTATTAGTTCAGCAAGTCATTACACGCTTAAAAGAGCTTGGTGGCAAACAAGTAACAGAAAACCCAGGTGAAGAAGAAAACATTGTTTTTGCTGTGCCAGTAGAGCTGCGTTAGTCTATTAATAGATAAAAGGAGGGTCGAATGAGTAAGCAACTGACACCAGATGCACTACTTTTTTCGGCCCTTTTTAATGAGCGTGGTGTACTTGCATCCCTCATAGTAACCCAAGTCGTGGCTATTATTTTAGCTTTTGCTCCTAATGCTGGCGGTGACATATGGCTGCATTTGGGAGAGATTAGTTTATTTCTCCATGTAACCGTATTAGTAAGCACCTCTTTTATATATATTTGTCGCCGATTTCTTGCAAAACAGCCTCAGTTTATTCAGCTTAGTTTTTTTATTGCTGTATATAGTTTGAGTACTGCTTTATTTAGTCTGGCTTTTTCTTATATTGCTTTTGATATAGAAAACGAAGAACAACTTACGTTTTTTGTGTTACGTAATTGCATTATTGTATTTTTGCTTACCTTACTTTTTGTACAATTTTTGCTTATTCATTTTGAAAAAGAGCAGCAAGCCAAAGCACTCTCTCGTGCAGAGCTTGATGCTTTGCAGGCGCGGATCAGACCCCATTTTTTATATAATAGTTTGAATACGGCAGCAGAATTAACGCATCATGATGTTGAGGCTGCAGAGCATGCTATTTTAGCATTAGCGGCGCTTTCGCAGGCTGCAATGCGGTCAGGGCAAAGTGTATTACTCAGTGATGAAATAGTATTAACTAAACAATATATTGCTCTTGAGTCATGGCGTTTTGCTGAGCGCTTACAGGTTAAGTGGTCATTACCAGAAAATCTCCCTGCGCTCTATATTCCATATCTAACATTACAACCTTTGGTAGAGAACGCAGTATGCCATGGTGTAGAGCCCAGCCAAAGTGGTGCTACCATTAGTATTGAGCTGCATGTTACAACACATTATTTAACCTTGATTGTGACTAACCCTGTACCTATTGAAGCCGCTAATACTAGAGAGCATAACGGTATGGCAATTGATAATATCCGTTCTCGTTTAAGTATTTATTATAAAGATCAGGCGCAACTGACAATAACTAACAAAGAAAATAAATTTAGAGTTAAAGTGGTTATTCCAAAACAAACAGAGCACATGTTATGAATGCACTGATTGTAGATGATGAGCCTTTAGCCAGAGCACGCTTAAAACGTTTACTTAGTCAGAGCCATACATCTATTCAAGTGCAAGGTGAGGCCGGTAATGGCAATGACGCTTTAATAAAAATAAAAAAACTTCAGCCTGATTTAGTGTTTTTAGATGTTGATATGCCAGGCTTAAATGGCATCGAAGTGGCCAATCAACTCAATAGCTTTGCGGTTCCGCCGGCAATTATTTTTATAACTGCTCACCCTGAGCATGCACTTGATGCGTTGCAACTAAATGCAGCAGGGTATTTGGTAAAACCTATATCAGTAAAAAGTTTGCAACATGCATTACAACAGCTAGGACGTTTAAACAGAGTACATCTGCAACAGCAACAAACAGAAAAAGTAACGTATCAACTGGCTGGCACTATCAGAAGTGTTGAAATAGAGAGTATTTTTTATTTTAACGCAGAGGAAAAGTATACCAAGGTTGTGTTTGATCAAGGGGAAGCTTTAATTGAGGACAGTTTAAAGCATCTTGAAATGCAATACCCGCATCATTTATTAAGAATTCATCGACATACTTTGGTGAATAAAAACAAAATTATTGCCCTACATACGCTTCAAAACCATCAACATGTTATTGAACTTGATGGTTGTACTACTTTGTTAGCTGTAAGTCGTCGAGCACTCAAAAGCGTAAAAAGTGAACTTTAATACGCCTACCTATTAACCGCTTATCAACATAATTAACCGTTAGTCATGGTTCTAGTTGAATCTAATCTGTAATTGCATACACTTATTATCAGGTAATTATTATTTGGTTTTACTATGTATTTGAGTACGTTTAAATTGCAAAAAGGTTTTACCCTTATTGAAGTCCTAATTGCGTTTATTATTCTCAGCTTTGGTTTATTGGGCGCTGTAGCCCTGCAAGCAAAAGCAAAGCAAGCAAGCTTTGATTCAATGCAACGTGCTGCTGCTGTTGCGCTTGGTAATGATATTATTCAACGTATTCGAGCTAATGATACTTCGCAGCTCGCGACCCTTTACGATGTAGAGTTTACTAGTGAAACCACTAAGAAATCGTCTAAAACATGTTTTACAAGCTCATGTAGCAACGCGCAAATAGCTAGTTTAGATATCGAGCAATGGAAACGTGCTATTCGAGCCCGAGAGAATACCGGATCACTTGATGGTGCAACTGTGTGTATTAACCCTGAAGTGGTAGCGGGTTCTGGTGGGAAAGCATATAACCTTGAGGTTATTGTTTCTTGGCAGGGTCGACAAGAATTTAAAGCAAGTGAGGCGACAGGTAAGATTGGTTGTGGCGTCGCAGATAAAAAGCGTCGCTTAGTCGTGCTTAATAGCTATGTATACGTTAGGAGCTAAAATGAAGCAAACAGGATTTACACTCATTGAAATGATGATATCTCTATTTATAGGGGGATTAATTTTGGGTGGGGTAATGTTTACTTATATCGGTATGAAAGTAACCACCAAAGACACAATGACTATAGGCGAGTTACAAGAGTCAGGCCGTTTAGCTATAAATATTATGCAACGAGATATTGAGCAAGTTGGTTTTTGGGGAACATTTTATGATGATTCATTTACCGCTGCAAACACATCATCATTGTCAAATCCTACTAATGACTGCTTTGAAGGAGCTAACAATGGCAGTTTTCCAGATTTAACGAGTAGTAGTAACTTTAGATCTTTATACGCTAAAACGGCGGCAAGTTCTAATGAGCTCAACTGTGTAAAAAACCCAA
This sequence comes from Pseudoalteromonas sp. Scap06, assembly GCF_013394165.1. Taxonomy (NCBI): domain Bacteria; kingdom Pseudomonadati; phylum Pseudomonadota; class Gammaproteobacteria; order Alteromonadales; family Pseudoalteromonadaceae; genus Pseudoalteromonas; species Pseudoalteromonas sp. Scap06. Next base: position 1,068,470 of record NZ_CP041330.1, read on the forward strand.
TTAAAGGGACTGATATTTTACAGGTTAAGTTTTTACAAGGTAATCAACTAGAAGTTGATGCCTCAGGTGTTAATGAAACGCAAAGCGATGAGAATTATTTTATTGCTGAGCAAGAAAATGCACGCTTTGAGCGAGGTATTGTTGACCCTACTAGCGTAAATATCAATGCGTCGGTATGGCCGTATAGTCATCACAGCTATTATATTGCAGAGCAAACTTATACGGTAAATAATAAGAACCTTACTGTACCGGCACTAATGCGAAAGCGTTTAGTAGGCGGGTCTATAAATACTGAAACTATAATGGAAGGCGTGGAAAATATGCGTTTTGTTTTTGGTTTAGATACTACCAACGATAGTCGCGTTGATATCTATAAAAGCATCAGTGATATGAACGCCAGCGACTGGGAAAACCGTAGAGGTATTTTAACAGTACAAGTTTTCTTACTGATCAGAGCATTGCAGCCAGATCCAGGCCTTAAAATTAAGAACCAAACGTACATATTAGGGGAAGATGCTAATAGTCGCTCTCTTACTTTTTCAGATAATTTCAGACGAACTGTTTTCACGACGACTATTCGTTTAAATAATGTGGGAGCAAATTTATGGCGTATTTAACTCATATGAAAAAGAAACAACAGGGTGTTGTACTTATTACAGCACTTATTATGGTGATAGCAGTGACAGGAATTGCGGTTACTTTAATGAGTAGCAGCAGTATTGATATTAAAATTACAAATGCAGCTCAAGAGCGTGAAGTTGCAGAAAATCAACTAATTGGTGAAGTACAGCGCATTATTGCTGATGAAGCTAGTAAAGGGGCTGCTAATCAGTTCTTTTTAACCCCTGAAGAAGTATCAGATAACGGTGTTGTTATGGCTGAACGCGATGATATGAAAAGCAATATGATTAACTTAAACAATGGTGTACTTGATTTAGAATGCCCTCGTCGTTTTAATTTTACTGCTGGCATTTCATGCAACATGGTGCAAGTTTCTACAACCATAGAGTACGGCTCCAAAAGTAAACACCAACTAACAATTGTTACCGGCGTAGCCCAAGAGATGGCTAGCATAAGTAAGGGGTTTTAATATGAAACTTACACTAAACAGAATGTTCATGCCTATATTTGCAATATTAATTGGCATGTCAGCTCATGCTGAAGATATAGAGCTGTATGTTAACCATAATGTGGAGACAGATGAAAAGCCACGCGTAATTATGATTTTTGATACATCAGGCAGTATGGCTTGGGATGTAAACGATGGCAATGCCTGTTACATGAGAAGCGGTAATCGTTATTACGAGGTCGATTGTTTTGAAAGTAAAGACAGCTATAAACGTAATGAGCAATGTTACAAACGAACTAGCTACTACAATTATGAAGCCACATGTAGTGATAGTCGTTTAAGAGTTGCACAAAATGCGATTACGCAATTAGTGAACGATAATGATGATATTGAATTTGGTTTAATGCGTTTTAATGGCAGTAGTGGCGGTTATGTACTAGCCAGAGTAGGTGCTGAAAAGTCAACGTTGCTCAATAAAATTGATGAGCTACCTGCTAGTGGGTCAACCCCATTAACTGAAACATTATGGGAAGCGTATTTATACATAACAGGCCAAGATGTTTACTATGGCGATAACACTAATAATCGAGATTTTACCGCTGAGTCATCAGGAGTTTATAAATCACCTTTTGCCCCAGTAGCGGGTGAGCCATTACGTTGTGACAATAGTATCAACATTATTTTAATGACAGATGGAGATCCTACCAACGATTCTAATAGAAATAATGACATATTTAACCTTCATGAGGATTATTTTTCTGAAAATGCGCCTGTTGTCAGCAATAGTTATTTGGCAGCGCTGGCAAAAATTATCCATGGTACAGATGATGTAAAAGTTGATTTGTATAGCAAAACCAATAATGTACTAGATATTGGTCGTGTATTTCCTATTGGCTTTGGTACTGGAATGAGTAACTCAGGTAAAAACTTACTTACTGAGACTGCAGACTATGGCGGTGGGCAATATTTGCATGCCAATACTGCAGCACAACTGTCAGACGCACTTAAAAATACGATTTCTCGTATTCGTGAAGTAAACGATAGTTTTTCATCGCCATCAGTGGCCAGCAATAACGTAGACCAAACTCGCAGCCGTGATGCTCTTTACTTTGCTATGTTTTATCCTGAAACAGGGGCTCGCTGGCGTGGTAACCTCAAAAAGTTAAAAATTACAGGCAATCAGATTGTTGATGCGACTAACAAGCTTGCTCTTAATAGCGACGGTTTAATTTCAAAAGATGCAAAAACATTTTGGCTACCTGCGGGCCAACCCGCTGATGGTAATGCGGTTGCACAAGGTGGCGTAAATCATTATCTAAGTACGATAGATCCACTAGCTCGTAATTTATTCACTGAAAATCAAGGCTCTATTGTTAGCTTTGATACTTCGGTTGTCAGCGATATTCTTAGTGGTATTGTTGATAACCCGCTAACCTTAACAAGCCAAGATGTTAATTGGGCTAGAGGGGTCGACGTTGATGATGAGGATAAAGATGGCTCTTCGCAAGATCAACGCTCTGATATTTTTGGCGACCCATTACATTCCAAGCCTATTGCTATCGACTATGGCAGTGATGATATACGAATTCTTATAGGAACAAATGCCGGGTTTTTACATATGTTTAAAGATGCTGGCGAGACTGTAAGCGAAAGTTGGGCGTTTATACCTTCAGCATTATTTGACATTATTAAGCCACTCAGAAATAAACAAGCAGATAGCAAGGTATATGGCATGGACGGCCCTATCAGTGTTTACTTTAGTAATAAGAGTTTGAATAGCGAAGGTTTAAATGACGGTATTATAGATGCTAGCAAAGGAGATGCTGTTTGGGCTTTTGCTGGTATGCGTCGTGGTGGTAAGAATTACTATGGCTTAGATATTACAAATCCGAACCAGCCAAAGCGCCTTTGGAGCAAACCAATTGAAGGCGGCAAAGGCGATTTTACGGAATTAGCACAAACATGGTCAAAACCGCAAATAGCTTATATTAAAGCTTTTGGTAATAAACCTTTACTCGTATTTGGTGCAGGTTACGATACAAATAAAGACGCGGCTATAAGAGCTGAGGATTCCCGTGGTCGAGGCATTTATATTGTTGAAGCAAAAACAGGTAGCTTAGTGTGGGCATTAACCCCAAATAGCAATGGTTTTAAAGGTAAACATAGCATTGCCGCTGATTTAACTACGCTTGATTCAGATTATGACGGCTATATTGACCGAATTTATGCTTCAGACACCGGTGGTAATATTTGGCGAATTGATATGCCAGGAGAAGATAGCAGTGAGTTTAGTCACTTTAAACTTGCTGAGCTTGGTAGCAATCAAAATACCCAAGACAGGCGCTTCTTTTATAAGCCTCTGATTGCGCGTACTTTGTTTAGTAAAGTAACAGAGACGACCATCAACGGTGATAAAGTTATTACCCGTTTAGATACTCCTTATGATGCTGTTGTTATCGGCAGCGGCAATCGTTCAAAACCAACGAATACAAATGAGCAAGATCAGTTGTTTATGATTCGTGATGAAAATACGCTGACACGCTCATTTAAAATCAATGCGCCTGCGGCAGTTAAACCCTCCGACTTAATGATTATGAACGATGACCCGTTTGGTAATACTTTAGATGACATAGATGGTTTTAATCTTGTTGAAGCTGAGTTGGCAAAAAAGAAAGGGTGGCGCTACGAATTAGCCAAAGGTGAAAAGTCATTAGCTGCAGCTACCGTTGTTGGCGGAGTTGCTTATTTTACTTCTTTCACGCCAGCATCTGATGCCGTTGTAGAGAATCAATGTTCTTTAAGTGGAGGCGGTGGTGCGCTTTATGCGTTTCATTTGCATTACGGTACAAAGGTGTATGAACAGCTCAAATTTGTAACCAGTTACGATGTGCCCGATACACCACAGCTATACTTTGGTTCTTCTTGCGTGGATGCTAATACCGATGGACAGTGTGATGATGGTCCTGATGGTCCTGATGGTCCCGATGGTCCTGATGGTCCTGATGGTCCTGAAAGGAAGCCACCCGAAAGTAAATTTTATTTCCCTGGTCCTTTAATTAAAGGTGATTCCAAACCATTTGTACCCGGTAACATTTCAGGGCCTGGTCTAAAAATCGAAGATGGAACTATAAAGTTACTAGAGAGTGGCAACAGTGGCTTTGGCTTTAAAACGCAGCAAACATATATTTATAAGCGTGAAGAAAACGATGAGATAAACAATTAAGGGCTGTATATGAATAAGACACAACAAGGATTTACATTAATTGAGGTAATGATCACAGTAGCGATTGTTGGCATTATTGCCGCAATTGCATTGCCGAATTACACAGAGTATGTAAAAAGGGCATCACGCGCAGAAGCTGCATCTGCGCTGTTAGATGCGGCAAATAAGCAAGAGCAATACTTTGTAGATAACCGAGTTTATTCAACTTCGTTTAGTGACTTAGGTATTCAAAGTAAAACTGAAAACGGGCATTTTGAGTTAGCAATAAATGTGGTTAATAGTAATGAATTTACAATTACAGCGAAACCCATCGCTGGAGCTGTTAAAGGGGATGCTGATTGTACTGAATTGTCTATTAATGATTTAGGCTTAAAAGGGGCTAAAGGCAGCAAAGGTAAATCAGATATAACCTATTGCTGGGGTAGATGATGCTAATTAACCTTACTCTGAATTGTATACCTATCTCAAGCAGCTATTTTTAGCGCTAATTGCGTTGAACCTACTTGCAATAGGCCAGCTACTGACGTGAAGTCTGGCTTTTTACACTGTAAACCCCCTAACTAGAATTCAGGTTAGTTATTTTTGCATCTATTTGTGGACTTTATCCTTATGCGACCTGTTTGACTTATAGATAGAGCAAGCCCTTCAAGGTTTGCTTTTTCACTATTAGGGCAATAGATAAAAGTACCATTTTGAAAGCCATTTAAAGAGCCGTCGGGTCTAAAAGTTATTGCAGTTCGGGGGTACTCTAAGCTATCAGAGGGATGGGTATGTTCAAAGGTACTAATAAGACGTTCGTCATTATCCAAAGATGTTGACTTGTCATGATCAGTAAAAAGTGACACACCCGTGTGCCACTCACCATCTAAACATTGTTTATCTTTCAAAGCGCACAGCGTTACGTAGTTGCCATGCTCTATAGCATAAAGACGTGCTAAATTAATATTTCGGTGTAATAGACTAACCTGATTATCTGCGCGATTGAGCGCCAAGAAGTCAGGAGCAAACGACAAAGAGAGTTGACTCAGTATTGCAATAACTAAAATGGTTACTAGTAATTCTACTAACGTAACGCCATCGTTTTTGTGAACACTTATAATTAACTTCATCCCTGAAGCCTTACATTGAACAGTCCATTATATTAGTTTAGTAAATAATCAAAAAACGACAAAGTATGAAATGGCTTTTAGCTGCAGGTTTGAGTTGTGTCACCTATATAAAAAGCAGTTCCTGATTGAGACAGTGTTAACCCTTTATTATTTTCATTAGTACCATTAGGGCAAAAAATAAAATTTCCAGGTTTAGTGGTGATACGACCGCTGGTGTTAAACCGTATCCGTCTATCTCCAGCTGTGAATGTTACCTTATCATTAAGGCTAATTTTTTCCATGACGCGAATTAAGCTGTCAGAGGAAGAATTATATTGACCATCATTATTTGCATCAATAAAGGTTATAATAACTTTATTACGATCCCACCTTGCTCGGCATTGCATACTATCATCATTGTTTTTAACCTCCGAATGCTGAGCTGCACAAATAACCACAATCTCATCAGTACTAGCCGCTTGTGAGCGCGCAAAACTAATATTACGCTTAAGCTCCAATAAAAAGTTTTCGCCTCGATTTTCTTCCAGCATATCGCTACTATTCCATATTGCAATACTTGCTATTATTGCAACAATAGCAACGGTAACCATTAACTCTAATAGAGTAAATCCTGTATGCTTGGTTTTCATATAAATCTCATTAACTCGGTGATGTTGAAAGGTCAACAGACCCTAGTATAGTTATTTTTATTAAAATAATCATACCATGATTATTTTTCACCTGTGCTATTCAATCACTTTGTTTGCTATGAACCTCATGATTGTCTAAAATCGAGGCAACTGAGGCTTTCAAAAGTAACTAATATGAAAAAAATAGAAGCAATCATTAAACCGTTTAAGCTCGATGATGTGCGCGAAGCACTATCTGATGTTGGCATTACGGGTATGACAGTAAGTGAAGTCAAAGGGTTTGGTCGTCAAAAAGGTCACACCGAGCTATACCGTGGCGCAGAGTATATGGTTGATTTCTTACCAAAGGTAAAGTTAGATATTGTGCTTGGTGATGAAGATGTTGAACGCGCTATTGATGTGATTGTTAAAACCGCACAGACAGGCAAAATTGGTGATGGTAAAATATTTGTCACTGAGGTAGAGCGTGTTGTTCGTATTCGTACTGCAGAAGAAGATGAAGACGCGATATAATCGTAGTCTTGAGTAAAAAAGGCGCTACTTTTATTTGAAAGTAGCGCCTTTTTCGTATTATTTATTTCTACTGTTAAATTTGCGCGTTTGCGCTGCATTCTCACTTAATTCAGTCAATCCAAGCTTATCGTAGCTTTTTTCCATCATGGCTAGTGCCGCATCCAAGTAGCTACTTTGTGAGTAGTGCTCTACCACAAACTTACCGCGATTCGCAGCTGCTAAATAGGCTTCACGTTCGTAGTAGTAAGTCGCAACTTTTAGCTCGTAACGTGCCATGCGGTTTAATAGCCAAACTAAACGACGTTTTGCTTCTGGCGCATAGTCACTTTCTGGAAAACGTTTAACTAAGGTTGATAGATCGGTATAAGCTACACGGGTACGTTTAGCGTCTCTGTCGGCTCTATCTACACCAAAGTACTCTTGGAAAGCATTTTTATCCGCTTTAATATTAACCAAGCCACGCATGTAGTACATGTAATCTAAATCTTTGTGGTTTGGGTTTAAGCGAATAAAACGGTCAATGGTAGCAAGTGCCTGCTCTGTATTACCTGATTGGTAATGTGCGTACACTAAATCCATTTGTACTTGTTTTGAAAACGGGCCAAACGGGTAGCGAGAATCAATTGCCGCTAACAGTTCAATTGCACGTGCGTATAAACCAGAATCAAGCGTTTGTTTTGCATCTTCATATAGTGCTTGTGCTGATCTGTTTGGTACTCGTTGAATGTCTTCTTGGTCAGGTGCAGACGAACAAGCCCCTAAACTAAGCACTGAAACTGAAAAAACAATGGCGAATGCACGTTTCCCTATTTTATTTATCATTTTATTTGTTACCTTCGATGTCTTCGGCTAGGCCAAGTGGGTAAAACCGAGTAAACTATGCGTATTATGTTATGCTTTTATTAAAAGCGATTCTAACCCAGTCAAGCAAAGCTTGCACTGGTAAATTGGGTAAAGTTACTAATGTCAGAGCAAATATCTCTCCAAGCCGAGGTCCCAACAGACTTAGGTGGTAAACGTCTAGACCAAGTATTAGCACAATTGTTCCCTGATTATTCACGATCACGGATAAAAACGTGGATTTTAGATGATAAAATCACCGTTGACGGCGAAATTTTCAACACCCCGCGTGAAAAATTACTCGGTGGTGAAGTTGTGGCTGTTGAAACAACAATAGAAGCACCTCGTGAATACGAAGCACAAGATATCAAATTAAACATCGTTTATGAAGACGATGATATTTTAGTTATCAATAAACCAATGGGATTAGTGGTTCACCCTGGTGCAGGTAACCCTGACGGTACGGTGTTAAATGCATTACTTCATCACTTCCCAGAAATTATTAACGTACCACGAGCGGGTATAGTTCATCGTCTTGATAAAGACACAACGGGTTTAATGGTTGTCGCGAAAACGATTCAGGCACAAACTCATTTGGTTAAAGCCTTACAAAAGCGCGAAAATTTCACACGTGAATATGAAGCCTTATGTAATGGTACTATGACCGCCGGTGGTATGGTTGAAAAAGCGATTGGTCGTCATCCAACTCAACGTACGCACATGGCTGTTCATGAAATGGGTAAACCAGCGATTACGCATTACCGTGTGGCAGAAAAGTTCCGAGCTCATACTCGTTTGCGTTTACGCCTTGAGACCGGACGTACACACCAAATTCGCGTGCATATGGCTTACTTAAACCATCCACTAATTGGCGATCAATCTTATGGCGGCCGTCCTCGTCCACCAAAAGGAGCAACCCCTGAGCTGTTTGAGTTACTGCGTAGCTTTAAGCGTCAAGCGCTGCATGCTGTAAAATTAAGCATTGCTCATCCAATTACTGGTGAAATGATGACCTGGCAAGCACCTATTCCTGATGATATGGTCCAGATGACACAAGCACTGCGCGAAGATACAAAAGCAAATCCAGATATAGCTAGTTAATTATGTCTGGCTTATCAGCTACATGGCAACCTATTCAGGGTGTAGGCACATTGAGTACTACACGGGATGGAGGTGTGTCAAAGCCTCCATTTGATAGTTTGAATTTAGGGTTACATGTAGGTGATAACAGCCAAGATGTATTAACCAATCGAGCGCATGTAAATAGTTACATACCTAATCCTGCTGTTTGGTTAAATCAGGTTCATAGCGCTGATGTAATTTTAGTGGATGAAGCGTTTGACGCTAATCACATACTGACGGGGGATGCGCTTTACACGCAGTTACGCAATCAACCTTTAGCTATAATGACCGCTGACTGTTTACCTATTTTACTTACCTCAAGCGATGGCCAAGAAGTGGCTGCAATTCACGCAGGTTGGCGAGGATTAGTGCAAGGAATTATTAATAATACAGTTAGCTGTTTTAAACATGAGCCAGCGAATTTACATGCGTGGTTAGGTCCTGCAATAGGAGCTAACCGATTTGAAGTCGGCCAAGAGGTCGTTGCAACATTTACAGCCAATAATCCAGCTTTGCATGATGCGTTTAAACCTCAAAATAACGATAAATATTTAGCTGATATTTATTACATTGCGCGTACTTTGCTAAACCAACGGGGTGTTGTGAATATTAGTGGTGGTGAATACTGTACGTTCTCTCAAAAAAATCAGTTTTTTTCTTATCGACGTGACGGCCAAACCGGTCGTATGGCAAGTTTGATCTGGCGCAAGTAAATTACTATTAAGTGATTATTTTTCCCTCAATACCTTGAACAAATCCGCTAACATACCCATTTATAAAGTAATTCGTTTTTTTATAGGTAAACCCCCATGCGTTTAGATAGATTTACAAGTAAATTTCAGTCTGCGCTTTCAGATGCGCAATCATTAGCGCTAGGTCGCGATCATCAATTTATTGAACCCGTTCACCTTATGTATGCTTTATTAAAGCAAAGTGGTTCAAGTGTGCGCGCCTTATTTGCACAAATGGGCATTAGCGTGGATGAGCTCAATACTAAACTATCTCAAGAGATAGAAAAATTATTTAAAGTAGAAGGTGTTGGTGGCGATGTGCAATTGTCAAACAACATGGTTTCACTTATTAATCTGTGTGACAAGTATGCCCAAAAACGCAAAGATAAATATATCTCAAGCGAACTGTTTGTTTTAGTTGCATGTGAAGATAAAGGGCCGCTTGGCAGTGTATTTAAAGCACTTAATATCACCGCTAACAAAGTTGAAACTGCCATAGAAGCAATTCGCGGTGGTCAAAAAGTTGATGATCCTAATGCTGAAGAAACTCGTCAAGCACTTGAAAAGTACACTATTGATTTAACTGAGCGGGCGGAGCAAGGTAAGCTTGACCCTGTAATCGGCCGTGATGATGAAATTCGTCGCACCATCCAAGTATTACAACGCCGCACCAAAAACAATCCTGTGTTAATTGGTGAGCCTGGGGTGGGTAAAACCGCGATTGCCGAAGGGCTTGCGCAACGTATTATTAATGGGGAAGTGCCAGAGGGCTTAAAAAACAAGCGCGTACTCTCGCTTGATTTAGGCGCGTTGGTTGCTGGGGCCAAATACCGAGGTGAATTTGAAGAGCGTTTAAAATCAGTTTTAAATGAATTGGCCAAAGAAGAAGGCCAAGTGATTTTGTTTATTGATGAAATTCATACCATTGTTGGCGCTGGTAAAAGTGATGGCGCTATGGATGCGGGTAACATGTTAAAACCTGCATTAGCACGAGGAGAACTTCATTGCGTAGGTGCAACGACCTTAGATGAATATCGTAAATACATTGAAAAAGATGCTGCACTTGAGCGCCGTTTCCAAAAAGTATTAATTGAAGAACCATCGGTTGAAGATACTATCGCTATATTACGTGGTCTAAAAGAGCGTTACGAATTACATCACTCAGTGGAAATCACCGATCCGGCAATTGTTGCTGCAGCGCAGTTATCACATCGCTATATTAGTGATCGCCAATTACCTGATAAAGCAATTGATTTAATTGACGAAGCGGGCTCTTCTATTCGACTGCAAATTGATTCAAAACCTGAAGCCTTAGATAAGTTAGAGCGTCGTATCATTCAGTTAAAAATTGAAGATAACGCCTTGGCTAAAGAAAAAGACGAGGCGAGTCAAAAGCGCCGTGCAGAAATGGTTGAGCTGATCACTGAGCTTGAGGTGCAATACCGTGAACTCGATGAAGTATGGAATGCCGAAAAAGCGTCTTTGCAAGGTACGCAAGTCATTAAAGCTGAGCTTGAACAGGCACGACTTGATTTAGAAGTGGCACGCAGAGCAAGCGATTTACAGCGCATGTCAGAACTGCAATATGGCCGTATACCCGAGCTTGAGCGTAAGCTTGATTTAGCATCACAAGCCGAAATGCAAGAAATGAGCTTACTTAAAAACCAAGTGGGCGAAGATGAAATAGCTGAAATTTTATCACGTTGGACCGGTATTCCGGTGGCACGTATGCTTCAAGGTGAGCGTGAAAAGCTATTGCAAATGGAAGCGCAATTACACAATAAAGTGATAGGGCAAGATGAAGCGGTAGTTGCTGTGGCCAATGCCATCCGTCGTTCGCGCGCAGGGCTTGCTGATCCGAATCGTCCTATTGGCTCATTTTTATTCTTAGGGCCAACAGGGGTGGGTAAAACAGAGCTAACAAAAGCGTTGGCTGGCTATATGTTTGACACCGAAAGTGCCATGGTGCGTATAGATATGTCTGAGTTTATGGAAAAACACTCAGTCGCACGTTTAGTCGGTGCGCCTCCAGGGTACGTAGGTTACGAAGAGGGCGGTTATTTAACCGAAGCTGTTCGTCGTAAACCTTATTCGGTTATTTTGCTTGATGAAATAGAAAAAGCGCATCCAGATGTGTTTAATATTTTATTACAAGTTCTTGATGATGGTCGTTTAACAGATGGTCAAGGCCGTACTGTTGATTTTAAAAATACGGTTATCATTATGACCTCTAACTTAGGTTCAGACATTATCCAAGAGCAATCGGGGAGTAATGACTATGACGAGCTTAAAGCTAAGGTAATGGGTGTACTGCATAATGAATTCAGGCCTGAGTTTATTAACCGTATTGATGAAACAGTAGTGTTCCACTCGCTTGCACATAGCCATATTAAAGAAATTGCAGATATACAGTTAAGTAAATTGCGTGAACGATTAACTGAGATGGGTTATTTACTTGAATTGACAGATGCTGCGCTTGAGCGGATTGCTGCTAGTGGTTTTGACCCGGTTTATGGCGCTCGCCCACTTAAGCGTGCAATACAACAAACTATTGAAAATCCGTTAGCACAAAAGCTGCTTAATAATGATTTTCAACCAGGCTGCATCATTGTTATTGATGCAAGTGGTGAGGGCTTAGAGTTTACTAGCCGATAATCTGAGCACAGTAAAGAGCCGCTGAAAATAGCGGCTTTTTTGTTTTTGATTCAAAGGAGTGGATTAAACTTTAAAGGTAAGCAGTAAATCATTTACTTTTCGTGAGCCTTCCACCAATTCAGCAGCGCCATGCGCTACGCTATAACTAAGCTGTAAATTGTCATCCCCCAAACCTTTAATTTTTTCAACATTGCTGCCAATGTCTCTACTTACCACTTGTTGTTGCTCTGCGGCAGCTGAAATATCGGTGGCAAGCTGTGAAATTTCACTAATTTGAGTAAAAATACTATCCAGCTCTTGCTGCGTTTGACCTGTAGTGTTCACACAGTCATCGGCTTGTTGTTTTGTGCTCTGCATGATTTTAGACCAGCTAAACAAGGTATCTTGAATCTCTTTAATGGAGCTATGAATTTGTGCTGTGGCGTTTTGAGTACGTGAAGATAATGCGCGCACTTCATCAGCGACCACCGCAAAACCCCGACCATGCTCACCAGCACGGGCAGCTTCAATCGCAGCGTTAAGTGCTAACAAATTGGTTTGCTCTGCAATGCCTTCTATTTCACTCATTACCTGACCAATTTTATCGGCCTCAGAGGCAAGTCCTGTGGCTGTGGTTGCCGCTTGCTCAACTTGCATAGCTAAGTCAGATACCATTTTGCTATTATCGGCAATATGACTTTTTATATCAGAGCAGCTTTGATAAGTGATCCCCACTTTATCTGCGGTATTATTAGTATTATTAGAAATTTCACCAATGGTGGTGCTCATTTGTGACATTGCAGTGGCTATTTGCTCAAGCTGAGTTCCCTGAGAGGAAATTCCTTGTTCGGTCAGCGTAGATTGCTGATCTAAGCCTTGAGCAATTGTATTAAAACTCAAGGTTGAGTCTTTAACACGACCGAGTACCGTTTTTAACTTGGCGCAAAGCATTTGCTCTCGGTAATCACTAATACTGTGAGGGTGTGAACCACTAAATACATAACGAGACACCGAATCAGCCTGACTCTTTTGCTGCTTTAGGGTCGCAGGTGTTGCTATTAGTTCATCATAATTTAAAACTAGAATGATAATACACACCATCAAGTTAACCGCTGCAATCGCGATTGATCCCCAAATAGCAACACAGGCTAACCAAACTAAAACACCGGCTATGCTTAAGCCTTGTCTGAGTGAGGTGTGTTCACGCCAGCTAAATAGTGACTGATTAGCGTTAATTTTGGCATACAGTTTCTGTGCTCTGCGTTTTGCGCGTTGCGAGAGTTTTACACGCACAGACTGATAACCAATCAATTGGCCATGTTCAAAAATAGGTGTTACAAATGCATCAACCCAATAGTAACGGCCGTCTTTACATAAATTCTTTACAGCTCCTCGCCACGAATGGCCTTGCTTTAAGGTGTCCCACATTTCTTTAAATGCCGCCTTAGGCATGTCAGGGTGGCGAACTATATTGTGGTTTTTATTAATGAGTTCATCCATTTCATAGCCAGCAATACTGCAAAATTCATGATTAGCATAGGTAATAACACCTCGAAGATCGGTTGTTGAAACTAACTCTTGCTGCTCTTCAAAAGTGACTTCTTCATCTATCAAGCTTTGATTACGACGCATAGTAATCCTTTATCATCCTTTATTGGGGTGGCTATTGTAATTACTAAAACTAATGTACGTTAGTGATAAGTTTTAAATAGCGGTAGTAAGTCATTTTTTTTGATGTTTTTATGATCTTTATCAATTTTAAGGGTAATTGAATTTTTTAATTATGACAAACTTTTAACAAGAGATTCACCCTTTCGCATGGGGGGGAATAATACGTTGTTGGTAGGAGAGGATTGTGGCAAATAATATGTAAAAGAAATTGTATATTGCTGGTGGCAATGGCAAGATTATCTTTTATAGCGTGAAACAAAGCGTGTTTAAAATTCATTAAAAACTATATCTAATAAATTCATATAGTTTTTTCTTCATTTAATCTTGAGTAAAGGTAATTAGACCCCATAACCTCATGATTAAGCCACTTGGCTCGAGGAAACTTTTTTTTGGCAACTTATAATTTAAAGAACACGCTCAACGCGCTATCTAATGCAGATAATCAGCATGCTATTAAAGGTATTATGCGCGGTATTGAGAGAGAATCACTAAGAATTAAACCTGATGGTTCTATTTCTAAGCAAGCTCACCCTGAAGGGGTTGGCTGTGCGCTTACCAACGGACATATCACGACTGACTTTTCTGAGTCTTTACTTGAGTTTATTACACCGGTTAGCGAGTCATCAACGCAAACGTTACAACAGCTAAAAGATTTACAAAAGTTCACCCTAGAACATATGGGCGATGAACTGCTGTGGCCAATTAGTATGCCGTGTTTTATAAATCATCAGGACGATATTGTATTAGCACAATTTGGCGATTCTAACGTTGGTAAAATGAAAACCTTATATCGTGAAGGTTTAAAGAACCGTTACGGCAGTATGATGCAAGCGATTGCCGGCGTGCACTTTAATATTTCTTTTCCAGAAACGTTATGGCAGTCACTACACTCACTAAAGCAAAGTAGCGCGAAGCTTGAAGACTTTATATCTGATGGGTACTTAGCATTAATTCGCAATTTTAAACGCGAGTTGTGGTTAATTAGTTACATGTTTGGTGCGTCACCGGCATTGTGTAGTTCATTTTTGCAAGGGCGTAAAAGTGATTTACCGTTTAAAAAGCTAGGTAAAGGTACTTTATATTTAGAAGTAGGCACGGCGCTTCGATTAGGTAATCTAGGTTATACCAACAGTGCACAGTCATCATTACGCGTGATGTATAACTCATTAGATGAATATGTAGCAGGGCTTAAAAAAGCCATAAATACGCCTTCAGATATTTATGGCAGTATTGACGACTACACCAGTGCAGAGCCAAAGCAATTAAATAAAAATATTCTACAAATAGAGAACGAGTTTTACTCGCCAATTCGCCCCAAGCGTAATGCTAAAAATGGTGAAACACCCACCGATGCTTTACTAAGAGCGGGTATAGAATATATTGAAATTCGTGCATTGGATGTTAACCCATTTAGTGAAGTAGGCATTGATTTAGAGCAAATACACTTTTTAGATGTATTTTTAACCTATTGTTTATTAAAAGACTCAGCGCCTATGGACTGGGAAGAGCAAGCGCGAAGCACTGAAAATCTTGATACAGTAGTAAACCAAGGCCGAGAAAAAGGCCTAATGCTTAATTTTAATAATGAGCAGCGCAGTCTTGAATCATGGGGTGATGAAATATTTAATCAGCTCGTTGATGTTGCTAAGTGGATGGATAGCGCGTACGGGGTTGATTATTACTCAAACACTATTAAGCGCATGGCAACGTGGGTGCATAATCCTACATTAACTTATTCAGGGCGTTATGTTGAGCAATTAAAAGCATCAGGGCTAGATAATGGTCATTATGCACTCTCACTTGCTCAAAAGTATAAACAAAGCCATGATATAGCCAGTTATACTGAATTCTCAAAGTCGTGGTTAGCGCAACAAGCGACAGAGTCTTACCAAGCTCAAAAAGCAATTGAGCAAGCCGATAATCAATCATTTACTGCATTTTTAGATACATATTTTAGTAAGTAGTAGGCAAAAAAAACGCAGCTCATAGTAGCTGCGTAAATATTCTTTAGGGATGAAACAATGCTGTACTGCTGCATTCATAGATTCAGACCCACGCTTTTTTAAAAAGTTCAGTGAGATCTTAAAAAATGAAAAAAAATATTATTACTTTATCTCTAATGCTTACTTTAGCGGGGTGTGCCACTGCGCCACCTAAGCAACCCGAAGATATTTGTAAAATCTTTGAAGAGAAATCTGACTGGTATTTTGATGCTAAAGACGCGCAAGATAAGTGGGGCTCTCCCAAACACGTATTAATGAGTATGATGTACCAAGAAAGTTCTTTTCGTCATGATGCCGCGCCACCCATGGAATACTTTTTATGGATAATTCCAACCGGCCGCGCAAGTGATGCCTATGGTTATTCTCAAGCTAAAACTCCAACTTGGTCTGATTATAT
Organism: Pseudoalteromonas sp. Scap06; assembly: GCF_013394165.1. NCBI lineage: Bacteria > Pseudomonadati > Pseudomonadota > Gammaproteobacteria > Alteromonadales > Pseudoalteromonadaceae > Pseudoalteromonas > Pseudoalteromonas sp. Scap06. Next base: position 1,084,411 of record NZ_CP041330.1, read on the forward strand.
TCGTGAAACAGGTAATAGTGGTGCTGATAGAGATGAATTTGAAGATGCGATCGATTTTATGGCGTGGTTTGTTTATAAAACTCACAAAGTTAATGGCGTTTCTAAATGGGATGCTTACGCACAGTATTTAAATTATCACGAAGGGTGGGGCGGTTATAAGCGAGGCACTTATCGTAAGAAAAAGTGGTTAATGAGCGTTGCCAATAAAGTAAAACATCGTGCAAGCCGTTATGGAGCACAGCTAAGACGCTGTGAGGATGATTTAGACAAAGGTTGGTTAGAGCGTTTATTCTTTTAACTAATCTAAACCCAGATTAATAAAAAAGGAGCCATTTGGCTCCTTTTTTGTTGGTTTATTTTTTACGTTTATTGGGCTGAATTTTAACTTGTTTAATCATGTTTTCTTTCACTTCAAGTACCTCAACCGGATAACCTGCAATACGAATGCTTAAGTTAGCATCAGGGATGTCTTCTAAGTACTCAACAATGAGGCCACTTAGCGTTTTAGGGCCATCTAATGGGAATTCCCAACCCATTTCTTTATTTAAGTCGCGTACGTTAGCACCACCATCAACAATATAAGAGCCATCATTTTGTGTGGTTACTTCTTCACTCGGTGTACGAGTTTGAGTAGTGGTGAAATCGCCCACAACCTCTTCAAGAATATCTTCTAGAGTAACTAAGCCTTGGATATCGCCATATTCATCAACAACAATACCAATTCGTTCTTTTGATAATTGGAACTTCAGTAGTTGGGTGTTAAGCGACGTTCCCTCAGGAATAAAGTAAATTTCACGTACAGCGCGCAGTAGCGAAGGTTTATCGAATTGCTCTTTAGTAAGAAGACGCAATGCATCACGAGAGTGAATAAATCCCACTGCATCATCTATATTGTCGCGATATAAGAGTACGCGAGTATGTTGAGCATGAGTCAGCTGTTTACTAATTATTTTCCAGTCATCGTTGATATCAATCGCCACAATTTCATTGCGGGGTATCATAATATCTTCAACGGTAACCTGTTCTAAATCTAAAATTGAGGTCAGCATACTCTGGTGGCGCGCCGGGATCAAAGCCCCTGATTCATTAAGCACGGTTTTTAATTCTTCTTTACTCATGCTGTGCTCATCTATTTGTGCAGCACTAATACCAAATAAGCGTAATATGCCGTTGGTCATCCAGTTAACAACAACCACAAACGGGAAGAGTATTTTTAACAAACCTTTGAGTATCACAGAGCTGGGAAAAGCGACTCGCTCAGGATAGAGGGCAGCCAGTGTTTTTGGCGTTACTTCAGCGAAAATTAGTACAACAAGTGTTAATGCACCTGTCGCTATCGCAATACCTAAATCGCCATACAAGCGTATACCAATAATGGTAGCTACCTGAGCTGCCGCAATATTAACCAGGTTATTACCAATGAGTATCAGACCTATCAACCTATCTGGTCGACTCAGTAATTTACTAACGCGTTTCGCAGCACGATGGTTCTCTTTAGCGAGGTGTCGCAAACGAATACGGTTGATTGACATGATTCCGGTTTCTGACCCGGAGAAGTAAGCAGAAAAAAGCACCAATAAACCTAATATGATAAACAGGGTACTTGTCGATATGTCGTCCAACGATGGATCCTTTTTTTATAAACCAATGCGTATTAAGCTAGAGTGAGCTTTCAGAGTCAAGTTAAAACTTATTCAGGACCACTTCTTGTATAAAACGGCTACCAAAATAAGCGAGTGTGAGTGTAAAAGCGGCAATCATTATACTAACTACCACTACTTTTCCTCGCCAACCACGTTTTACATGGCCAACCGCAATTGTAGTGAAAATGGCCCAAGCAACTAAGGATAGGATTGTTTTGTGAATAAACTCTTTGGCAAACATGCCATCTAGAAATACAAATCCGGTAATAAGCGCCACACTTAATAATACGGTGCCTAAGTTTAATAACTGGTAAAGTTGGCGCTCTACTACCATTAGCGGCGGTAAGTGACTGTGAACTATCGCTAGGTCTTTTCGTTTTAAGCGTTTATCAATAAAGTAAAACTGTACGCCATACAAAGTTGCAATAATTAAAATGCAGTAGGCTAATAATGACAGTGATATATGCGCAACTAGCGCCAGCTCTACATTAATACTTTGTAATAGAACATGATGAGGGATAAATAAGCTAGAAATTGTTAATAGCGCAGCAAAACCATAAACTACAGGTAGTAGCAAGGTCGCGGGAAACTTCAAAGAAACGGTAGTAACACACAGCACGATAATCCAGCAAGTCAGCAATGCCACATTAACAATGCTTAAATCTTGTCCATCAGCTCTAAATACCGAATTTACTAAAAGCAGCATGTGCGCCAAAATAGCGACCGTACTGAGTATAATAGTAACTTTTTGGCTCGGGCCCTGATGATGAAACAACCGCGAAAGCACGTGAGACGTTGCTAACACATAAAATAAACTGGCAATAATAGTTAAACTAATAATCAGCATTTTGCTTTGGCCACTTAATTGAAGTCAAATAATTCGTGTTCGTTATGTGGCCATTGTATTTTATAGCAAAGCAAATGCATAGACCCTGTAAAAAGAAACTCAATAAGCAGCATTTCAGCACTGTATTGTATGCCACCATTTACGGTATACTATTTCTAATTGAATTTTAATAACATCGACCTTATTAATAGAGTTGATTTCAACGTCTTTTCGGAACCGTTACATGTTTGAGAACCTCCAAGAACGATTAGGTAAAACCCTAAAAAATATTAGTGGCCGTGGCCGCCTAACTGAAGACAACATTAAAGATACACTTCGTGAAGTGCGAATGGCATTTTTAGAAGCCGATGTGGCGTTGCCTGTTGTTCGCGAGTTTGTAAAACAAGTAAAAGAACGCGCAGTGGGTATTGAAGTTACTAAAAGCTTAAGTCCTGGCCAAGTATTTATAAAAATTGTGCGTGAAGAACTTGAAAAGGCCATGGGTGAAGCTAATGAAGAGCTAAGCCTTAACGCGCAACCTCCGGCTGTTGTGATGATGGCGGGTCTTCAAGGTGCTGGTAAAACAACCAGTGTGGGTAAACTGGCTAAGTTTTTAAAAGAGCGCAAGAAAAAATCTGTGCTGGTAGTGAGTGCCGATGTTTACCGTCCTGCGGCAATTAAGCAGTTAGAAACATTAGCGACAGAAGTAGATGTAGAGTTTTTCCCAAGTGACATTTCACAAAAGCCAGTTGATATAGCACAAGCTGCTATTTCTCACGCGAAAAAGAAATTTATTGATGTGGTATTAGTCGATACTGCAGGTCGCTTGCATGTTGATAATGACATGATGGATGAAATCAAAGCGCTTCATGGTGCAATTAACCCAATCGAGACTTTATTCGTTGTTGATGCAATGACAGGTCAAGATGCTGCAAACACTGCAAAAGCATTTGATGAAGCTCTACCGCTTACCGGTGTGATTTTAACTAAAACAGACGGTGATGCCCGTGGTGGTGCTGCGTTATCTATTCGTCATATTACCGGGAAACCTATTAAGTTTATGGGTGTTGGTGAGCGTACTGATGCACTTGAACCTTTCCACCCTGATCGTATCGCCTCACGTATTTTAGGCATGGGTGATGTACTTTCATTAATCGAAGAAGTCGAGATGAAAGTAGATAAAGAGCAGGCAGAAAAAGTAGCGAAAAAAGTATTTAAAGGTGATGGTTTTACACTGGATGATTTTGCTGATCAATTAAAGCAAATGAAAAATATGGGCGGCATGATGTCGATGCTTGATAAACTGCCAGGCATGCAAAACATCCCAGATGCAGTAAAAGGCCAAATGGGTGATAAAACCTTTATTCAAATGGAAGCGATTATTAGCTCTATGACGAAAAAAGAGCGTGCACGCCCTGAAATCATTAAAGGTTCGCGTAAAAAGCGCATTGCAGCTGGGTCGGGTACTCAAGTACAAGAGATCAATAAGCTGCTTAAGCAGTTTACCCAAATGCAAAAAATGATGAAAAAAATGAAAGGTAAAGGTGGCATGCAAAAAATGATGCGTGGCATGAAAGGGATGTTACCACCGGGAATGATGGGTGGCGGTGGCCCGAAATTTTAAGAATTTAAGCTTTAACATCTCCAATATGAGACAAAAAGTAATCAATAAAGAGGCAAAGTGCCTCTTTATTGTTGAATAAACTATGCACAGAATAGCTTGTTCACATACTTTTTCTTCTTGGATCACGGTTTAATCTACTAAACTGCCTTTTTGCATCACTTCTTACTTGCATTGTTGCTAAAAACTCGTACAATTCACCGGCTCCCCATACTGGGGAGTAAATCTTATTAATGAAAACAGTCAATCTATTTAGAGGACGGTATGGTAACTATTCGTTTGCAACGTGGTGGCGCTAAAAAACGCCCTTTCTATCAAATTGTGGTTGCGGATAGCCGTTTCTCGCGTGACGGTCGCTTCATCGAGAAAGTTGGTTTCTTTAACCCAATCGCTTCGGGTCAGGAAGAAAAACTTCGCTTAGATTTATCTCGTGTAGATCACTGGGTAGGTCAGGGCGCAGGTCTTTCAGATCGTGTAGCTAAATTAGTTAAAGACGCTCGTAAAGCGGCTTAATAGGCGTAAGTGTAACCATGAGTCAAGAGAACACCTCATCAATAATTGTCGTAGGAAAGCTCGGCGCCCCTTATGGTATAAAGGGCTGGCTTAAGGTACATTCATTTACTGATGATCCCGCAGGGATCTTCGATTTCAGCCCGTGGTTGATAGGGCAACAAGGTAAATGGCAGTCCTTAGAAGTGGTCGACTGGCGTCGCCACAACAAAGGCTTTATCGCTAAATTTGCGCAAGTAAACGACAGAGACGAAGCAATGGCTTATACCCATGCAGAAATCTCAATGGATGCAACGCAATTACCAGAACTCCCGCAAGGTGAGTTTTATTGGCGAGATCTCATTGGCATGTCGGTTATGACTGATAAAGGTTATAATCTTGGCATTGTTGATGACTTGATGGAGACAGGCTCAAATGACGTACTGGTTGTTAAAGCAAACAGTAAAGATGCATTTGGTCAATCGGAGCGTTTAATTCCTTTTTTAACTGACTCAGTTATAAAAGAGGTTAAATACGACGTGAAAGAAATTACCGTAGACTGGGATCCTGGGTTTTAATGACTCAAACTAGTTCATTATGGGTTGGGGTGATAAGCCTTTTCCCGGACATGTTTGACGCAATTACCCAACAAGGGGTTACTGGTCGCGCAGTAAAAAATGGATTAATCGATTTTAACTGCTGGAACCCACGAGACTACGCTTTAGACAAGCATAGAACCGTAGATGATCGTCCTTACGGGGGCGGACCCGGTATGTTAATGATGGTTAAACCATTAGAAAAAGCCATCCTTGATGCTAAAAAAGCGGCAGGCGATGGTGCTAAAGTAATTTATATGTCCCCACAAGGGCGCAAACTTGATCAGCAAGGAGCTAGCGAATTAGCTAACTCTGAAAAACTGATTTTGATTGCCGGTCGATATGAAGGTGTAGATGAGAGAATAATAGAGTCATACGTTGACGAAGAATGGTCAATTGGTGATTTTATTTTGAGTGGTGGTGAACTACCAGCCATGACACTAATTGATGCAGTAGCGCGATTAGTGCCAGGCGTGTTAGGACACAATCAATCAGCAGAGCAAGACTCATTTTCGGATGGCTTGCTAGATTGTCCTCACTATACACGACCAGAAACATTGGACGACAAACAGGTTCCTGCTGTATTACTCAGTGGTAATCACCAAGCGATAGCAAAATGGCGGCTTAAGCAGTCATTAGGTAGAACTTGGTTACGACGTCCTGACTTGTTGCATAACCTAGCTCTGACTGAGGAGCAAGCGGTATTACTCGCAGAATTTCAGCAAGAGTACCAAAAAGCTTGTGGCTAGAAGACAGTTACACCTAGGAAAGTGAGAAACATAATGGCAAAAGTAAACCAAAATATTATTAAAGCGCTTGAAGAAGAGCAGCTTAAAACAGACGTACCTGCATTTGGCCCTGGTGATACAGTGGTTGTACAGGTAAAAGTAAAAGAAGGTGCTAAAGAGCGTCTACAGGCCTTTGAAGGTGTTGTAATCGCTAAGCGTAATCGTGGTCTTCACTCAGCATTCACAGTTCGTAAAATCTCGAACGGTGAAGGTGTTGAGCGTGTATTCCAAACGCATAGCCCTCTTATCGATAGCGTAACAGTTAAGCGTCGCGGTGCAGTTCGTCGTGCTAAGCTTTACTATCTACGTGAGCGTTCTGGTAAATCTGCACGTATTAGAGAAAAACTTAACTAATACGCGCTGTTTATCAACGCAAAAAAACGGGTTGCAACCTTTGGGTTGCAACCCGTTTTGGTTTTAATGCTATTGCGATTTTTTAGCGCTATATTTAAAAACCAATACACATCTTCAAATCACAATATCTTCTTACTTCTTGCAAAAAATGATGTACAAAAATGAATGATAAAACGATAGTTACACACAACGGCAATTTTCACGCAGATGATGTTTTTAGTATCGCTGCGCTTAAAATTATTTTCCCTTCTTTTACCCTGATCCGCACACGCGATAATGCGATTATTAATGACGCCGATGTGGTTATTGATGTTGGCGGTCAATATGACCCACAAACTGACCGATTTGATCATCATCAACGTGGCGGTGCTGGCGCTCGTGAAAATGGTATTCCTTTTTCGTCATTTGGCTTGGTGTGGAGAAAATATGGCTTAGCAATATGTGATGATAACCAAGATGTGGCGAATGCGGTGGATGCAGGGCTTGTATCAACTATTGATGCCATTGATTGTGGTCATGTTGAAGGGGTTGCTACAGGCATTAGCTTAAGCCAAACAATTTCTATGTTTAACCCAACATGGGAAGAGGAAAGTGATTTTGATACTGCTTTTGATCAAGCGGTTGAATTTGCACACACTTTACTGATTCGTTTTGTAGCTTCTGCCCGAGGTGGTTTAAATGCTAAAAAGATTGTTGCTCAAGCAATAAAACAAGCTGATGATCCTCGATTAATCGTGTTAGAGCGCTATACTCCGTGGAAAAAAACCGTACATAGTTTATCTGATGAGGCATTATTTGTTGTCTACCCATCTCATTCTGGCAAGTGGATAGTGCAAACGGTGCCTGCAGAATTAGGCTCTTTTGAAGACAGAAAGTCATTACCTTCACCATGGGCAGGATTATCAGATGAAGAATTTCAAGCGGTAACCGGTATCGATGATGCTATGTTTTGTCACAATGGCTTATTTATCGCTGGTGCAGAATCATTCGACAGTGTTATGTCGCTTGCGGCTATGGCATTAGAATACTAGTCCTTTTAATCGCGTGCTGATTATTTGTTAAAAGTGGCTTTTAGCCACTTTTAATATTCCCCTACTTAACTCAAGCTAGCCTATTGCAACTCAATTCAATGTAGTTAGCGCTGAAATAGCTGCTTGAGATAGATTTATTATCTCGTGTTCAGGTTACTTACTGCCTTACCCCACTCCACTCCACTCCACCTTGGTCTTAGTTGATAGACAGGTGGCGATCTTTTCCATAATTTGCCTTTTAACCCCCAACGTATCCTGTTAGTATTTATCGTATTGATTAGTTTACTTTTTTGTAATTATTAATTTACGATTTTGCTTTTTTGGGATGGAATGAGAACGTGGCAGAGATAAGTGATTTAGCGCAGCTAAGAACAGACATAGATGAATGCGATGCGCAACTGGTTGCCTTACTTGCAAAACGCAATGGCATTACTCAACAAATAGGCGCAATAAAACAACAAACTGGCGCGCCATTACATGCACCCGATAGAGAAGCCAATTTATTAGCTGCGCGACGCCAAGAGGCTATTAATCAAGGTGTGAATCCTGATTTAGTTGAAGACATTCTCAGACGCATGATGCGTGAAGCTTATCAAAATCAACAAGCCAAATTAGCCTGTGCCGATCCACGATTATCGCCAATTGTTATTGTTGGCGGTGAAGGGGCCATGGGGCAGTTATTTGCAAAACAATTTCAGCGCTCGGGATACGAAGTCAAAATTTTAGATAAAGCGCAGCAATCGCAGGCAGTCGATATTCTAAAAGGTGCAAAACTGGTGATGATCAGTGTACCAATAAATGCCCTTGAAACAGTTGTTAATGCACTACCGAAACTTGATGATGATTGTTTGCTGGTTGATATTACATCAGTTAAACAAGCCCCATTAACGGTACTTAAAAAAGTACATAGCGGGCCTGTTGTTGGCTTACATCCCATGTTTGGCCCTGATATTTCTCATTGGGTGAAACAAACTGTGGTGGTATGCGAAGGGCGCAGTCATGAGGTGGCGCAAGGGTTATTAAAGCAGCTACAAATATGGGGTTGTCAGTTAGTTGAGCTAGATGCTAAAAAGCATGATGAAGCAATGCAAATTATTCAGGTTATGCGCCATTTAACCACCTTTGTGTACGGTCAGTTTTTAGCAAAACAGGGGCATACACTTGCCGAGTTAAGAAGTTGCTCATCACCTATTTATCAATTAGAGCTAATGATGGTTGGCCGTTTATTTGCGCAATCGCCAGAGCTATACACCGATATTATGTTAGCGCAATTTGACAATGTCGAAAGCTTATTAGCGCAGTATCAGTCGCTGTTTTCAGAGACGCTTGAAAAGCTAAAAGCAGGAGATAAGCCCGCATTAATTGATGCTTTTGCAGATGCAAAGTCTTACTTCTCAGATTCAACGGCGCATTTTTTAACCCAAAGCCGTAGTTTATTAAATAAAGCGAATGATGCGAAAGTACTCGATTAAAAAGAATAGCTCCGTGAAAAGAAAAGGGCCGCTAGGCCCTTTTAATATTCGATTAGTTTTCAACACTAACAGCTTGTAAAGACTCACTTTGATAACAACCAAGTACACGAACATATTGAGTGTGCTGTTTAAGCTCTTCTAATGCATGCTTCACTTGGTTATCGATTAAGTTAGCCTCCAAGTCTACATAAAACACTTCTTCCCACGGATTGCCAGGAGTGGGCCGAGACTCTAGTTTCACTAAATTAATATTATGCTGTTTAAAAATCATTAACGCATCGGCAAGCGATCCGGCTTGTTGTTTGGTTGACATAATTAAACTGGTTTTAGTAGGTATTTGAGTTGATACTTGCAGTGGTTTTCGTGCAACAACAATGAAGCGGCTATGATTTTCTTTTTGATTGGCAAGATTCGCCTTGATCACTTCAAGGCCTACATTTTTACCAGCTTGCGCTGAGCCGATAGCTGCACTGTTTGGTGTGTCAAGAGCTGACTTTAATGCACTTGAGGTCGAATCACAGGTTTCATGTTGAAGTTCACCAAGACCCTGTAAAAAACGACTACACTGGGCAAAGGGTTGTGGGTGTGCAAATACCTTAGTTAATTGGCTTAACTCAGTTCCTGGGGCTGCTAATAAGCAATGCTCAACGCTATGAGTAACTTCACCGACAATAGAGACTTGTGCATGCTGCAGTAAATCAAATACTTCATTAATACTACCCGAACTGGTATTTTCAATTGGCAGTAAGCCAAAGTCGGCTTGACCTTTTTCTACTTTACCGGTGATTTCTTCAAATGAGGTGCAACCAATTTCAACTAATTTACCCTGGCGACGGCTAAAATATTTATGACATGCAAGCTGACTATAAGAGCCTTGACCGCCTAAATACGTTACGCGATGGGTTTCACTGAGTGCGTCAGGGTTTAAATTCTTTTGAAGCATGGCTTGTTGATGCAATACGGAGTCTTCTAATATCGTTTGAAACACGTTGTTAACGTAGTAAGCGTCAAGCCCTAAGGATTTGCCATAGCCAATAAGTTTTTCGAGCAAAGCCAGTTCACGGGCCTCATCACGAATGGGTTTATTATTTGCAATTTTATATTCAACTACGCCATGACTAATGCGGCGTCGCTTTGCTAGTAAAACAAGTAAATCGGAGTCGATTTCATTTATATCGTGCCTGAGAGTATCAAGTACATCGTTGCTCATTTGGTTTTCCTCATTCCAAAAATATCACTGATTTTGCAGTGAAAATAAAAAAGCCTCCCAGTTGGGAGGCTTTACTATTCGATTGATTTTATCTCACAAACAGGGAAGCCTCTTCTATATAAAGAAGCTAAAAAAAGAAAAAAAAGTGTGTGAGTAATTTATATTCATACCCTTAATGTATGAAGTGTCACTCCCAATGTCAACAAGCACTTACCTGATGTGGATTTTTTACCTAATATATGTACAAAAGGCGTTGTTTTTTAAAAGTTTATAAATAATTTATAATTCTGATTTAAGTTCTGGTATATTTCTATTACTTACGAAAATAATAATTATAAATAAGGTTGGCTTTTTGTGTATCGACGCCCTCCATCTCGATTTGGCATAAACTCACTCAGTGTAAAGTTATCATTGTTGATCTCTGGCATCTGTTTAGTGGCAGGTATTTGCGCGGCTGCATTAATGCTCAAGTCAGAAGAAAAACAGCTTGTTTTTGAAGAGCATGAGGTATTAAAGCAATCAAATGAATTATTAATAAACCAGTTTAACAACTTGATAGCGACCAAAGTTAAAATAGCAGAGCAAGCTAATATTGTTGTTAGCGAGCAGCTATTTGAGGGCCAACTGTCTTTTAAAAATAATACTACACAGACAATGCAGCTCACCAATGATGGCTCAGTGCGCAGTGCATCAGCGGATGGACTATCAGCCGCGTTTATTCCCCAAGCTGCATACTCTCCCTTTTATAAACAGCTAATTGCTGATTCTGAATCGCTTTGGAAAGTTATTTCACCTACGTTAATTCAAGATTTCTATAATTTTTACCTTATAACTGAAGATAACTTTATTCGTGTTGCACCACCAAACTGGGCACTTAATGTTCCCGGAGATTATACGTTTAATCAAAGTGAAAGCTTTAATTACGCTAAGTCGTTAACCAATCCACAACGTGATCCGCAGTGGTCTAGGGTTTACTACGATAACGTATGGAACAAATGGGTTGTGAGTTTAATTGTCCCTATTTATAACGATGATGAGTTTTTAGGCGTTACAGGCAGCGATATGTCACTCGACTCCTTAATATCGCAATTACCCGTAGGCGGAAAAGAAAAACACCTTGTAGTATTTGATGAGCAAGGGCAATTATTAGCGCACCCAAACTTAGGTTCTGATAGTTATACAAAATACGGTGAGACAGGTAAAAAGCTGCTACCAGAAGACTTTATTTCCCCAGAACTAAAGCGCGTAATTGATAGCGCTGGACAAATACAGTTACCAGAATATGCCGATTCATTTTCACTAAATGATGAAGACTATATTATCAATATTCACAAAGTGGAAGGCGTAAACTGGTATGTGGGTGTATATCAAAAACGTTCCTCAACGTTATCGGCATTGAAAGATTTAAAACTTAAGTTTTTTGGTTTATTTATTCTGTATGCCATTTTAGTTGCTTTACTATTACACCAAGCACTTTACCAATTGGTATTAAGACGCTTACATTCGTTGGTTTATGCAGTTACTAACTTCGGTAAAGGTCATCTAGAAATTGAGTTTCCAAAAGAAAACAAAGATGAAATTGGCACGCTTAATGGCTCATTCAAAGACATGACCATTGAAATACGTAAACTCATTGATGGCTTAAATCAGCGTATAATAGAGAAAGAAATCGCGGAGAAAGCAGCAAACCGCTTATCTAAAGCGGTTGCGTTCTCGGGTACGGGCGTGGTGATCACCGATGAAAATTTTGTCATTGAATACGTTAATCCAAAAATGTTGGAGATGACTGATTTTGTCGAGAATGATTTCTTACGCCAGCCATTACTGACAATTATTGCCAATGAGATGACCATGTTGGTAGAGGATATTGACATTGATTTGCGTAATCGTAATTACTGGCGAGGAGATACGCTTATAGAAGCGCTAAATAAGCCGCCAATATGGGTATCGCTCAGTGTGTCACCTATTCGAGAAGATGGTGGTAAAATCACTAGTTACGTGGCATCAGCACAAGATATTTCGTTTGTGAAAGAAAGTCAGCGAAAAATGGAACAGCTCGCTTATTTTGACACACTAACTGGGCTGGCTAATCGTACATTCTTTAGAATGCAACTTAGAAAGTCGATGGCGCTTGCTGAAAGAGGGCGTTACTCGTTTGCTTTATTTTATTTTGATCTGGATGAGTTTAAGCGTATTAACGATACCTTAGGCCATGATGCGGGCGATCAGCTATTGGTTGAAGTGGCAACACGCTTAAAACAGCGCTTACGAGCGGAAGATACCATAGCCCGTTTAGGGGGGGATGAATTTGCTGTTCTACTTAGTGGTATTGAACATCAAAAAGAAGCATCTGAAGTCGCTGACACTATACAAAAAACCTTAAATCAGCCGATAAAACTTGGCAGCAATGAAGTGATTGTTAGTGCAAGTATTGGTATTACCTTAGCGCCTTTTGATAGCCTAGAAGAAGATCAGTTATTAAAGCATGCCGATTTAGCTATGTATGAAGCAAAAGCCAAAGGGCGTAATACCTTCCATTTTTATAGCCAAGATTTAAATGCAGCAGCTAATGAACGATTATTCCTAGAAAATGAGTTGCGTCATGCGATTAAAGAAAAGCAACTCACGTTACATTACCAGCCACAAGTTGATTGTCGCGATAATAGCGTGGTGGGGTATGAAGCATTACTTCGTTGGTTCCATCCTACGCAAGGGTTTATTCCTCCGACTAAGTTTATTCCGATAGCTGAGGCAACGGGTTTAATTGTGGAGCTCGGTAAATGGGTGCTACAACAAGCGTGTGAGTTTACGAAGCGACTAGAACAACAAGGTAGAGCAAGTAATATGTCGATCAATCTGTCAGCAAGACAGTTTAAAGACGCAAGCTTAGTGCCTATGCTGAAAAAAATAATTATAGAGACGCAGATTAATGCTAAAAGTCTGCATCTTGAATTAACCGAAAGCATGCTGATGGGGAATGTTGAAGCGGCTATTGAGCAGTTACATCAACTTAAAAAGTTGGGTATCTCAATTTCTATTGATGATTTTGGTACGGGTTATTCTTCACTTAGTTACCTTAAGCGTTTCCCTGTCGATATTCTTAAAATTGATCGCTCGTTTGTCAAAGATATACCTGAGGATGATAACGACATGGAGATCACTGCGGCCATTATTGCTATGGCACAAAAGCTGAAGCTTGATGTAGTTGCCGAAGGGGTCGAAACAATCGAGCAAGTTGAGTTTTTACAAAACAATAATTGTTTTATTGTTCAAGGCTATTATTTTAGTAAGCCAGTGGCTGAGGATGATATTCCCGCATTATTTGATCAATTAGCAGCGCTAAAAATTATTAAATAAGCAAGAATTGCGGGTTAACCACCCGCAATTTTTACTTTAAATTTTAATCCTTCTAAAATCGCTTTTAATTTGTCGCGATCATCACCTTGTACTTCAATAACACCTTCTTTTACTGCGCCCCCTTGGCCCATCTTACTTTTTATTGTTTTTGCTAACTTTTTCAAATCATGCTGTTGTGGATCAAGACCAACAACCAGCATTACACCTTTACCTTTTCGGCCTTTGGTTTGACGTTCTATGCGAATTGACCCGTCTTTAAATAGTTTTACATCCAGTTCTTTTTCTGGCTTTGGCTGATCAATTCGCCCTGTTGCTGTTGAATACACTAAGTGACTATCACTCATAATTAACCTACTTAAGATTGAATATAATAATGCGGCAAATAATAACAAATTTGTGAAGCAAAGGCGTAATTTTTGCACCTAAGCTGAACACCTTTTAATGCCCCCAAAGATAAAGCAACCAGTTTAAATACCGCAATTATATCTATGAATAAAAGTGTTTAAAGATTTTAAAAAAGCACTTTAAATTGGCTAGCACTATAAAAACATCCATGCTACTATTTCGGCATTATAGATGTATGGACGTCCAAATGGTTAATTCTTACTTAGAGTATGCTCAACTTAATGTTGAGCCACAGTTAATTCACGCTGAGCTAGAAAAGCTTGAGCAATACCTAAATAAAAATGCTGCACCAGCCGTGCGTTGGGAATATCAAATTCCTGAGCTAGGTGAAGGTGGGGCATGTAGTTTATTTGGTTACCTACAGGATGAGCCGTTTAAACTAAGCGATTATGTCAGCCAAAGTACGCAAACAACTGAAAAATTAGCGCAACTTCAATTGATTGTTGACTACGTCATTGAAAACACAAAGCTTGATTGGTACGGCATTTATCAGAATACCCACACCAATGAAGGGGAGCAGTTATTAAAGCTGGCTTATTTTGGTGCGCCGAGTCGTCCTTTATTTCCGCTTACTGCTGAATTTGCGACTGCCAGCAATAACGTTCAAGTAGCGCTTAGTGGTAAAGGGCGCGTTATTAATAATGTTGAGCAGTATTTAGCGGCAGGCGGTGAATATTACACCTGTGATCCGAAAGTAAAAGCAGAAGCCTGTTTACCGCTATTTAATGCACAACATCAGTGTATAGGTATTGTTGATGGTGAAGCCTTCAGCACTGATTTTTTTGATAAAGCGACGCTCGCGTTATTAATTGCGTGCTGCATTAAAATTCCTCACTTTTTAGTGTAAATAACACTAGTCAATCTAGTGAGTTTTTATGTTAAGCTTATCGCAACAGCTAACCCCTAAATAACGAAGAGATAGCCAATGTTCTCAGTATTAAAACCATTACCAACAGACCCTATTCTTGGCCTTATGGCGGCCTACAAGCAAGATACTAACCCAAATAAGATTGACTTAGGGGTTGGTGTATATAAAGACGAGCAGGGGAATACCCCAGTATTAAAGTCAGTAAAAAAAGCAGAAGCATTTCGTTTAGAAAATGAAATGAGCAAATCTTACATTGGTCTTGCTGGTAATTTAGATTACTGTCAACAAATGGAAAATCTTCTACTAGGTGAACACCCTGCATTATTAGCTAACCGCGTACGCACAGCACAAGCTCCTGGCGGTACTGGTGCACTTCGTGTTGCTGCAGAATTCATTGTACGTTGTAATCCAGATGCAACTGTATGGGTAACCAATCCAACGTGGGCAAACCACATTAGCTTATTTGAAGCTGCAGGCTTAACGGTAAAAGAATACCCATACTACGATTACGAAAACAAAGATTTATTGTTTGATGAAATGGTTGAAACACTAACACAGGTGCCTAAGGGCGATGTGGTGTTATTACATGCATGTTGTCACAACCCAAGTGGTATGGATTTAAACGAAACACAATGGAATACTATTGCTGAACTTGCAAAAGATGTGGGTTTTACGCCATTAATTGATATTGCATATCAAGGTTTTGGCTCTTCTTTAGAAGAAGATGCGAATGGTTTACGTATTTTAGCCAATGCGGTTGAAGAGTTGATCATTTGTTCATCATGTTCTAAAAACTTCGGCTTATACCGTGAGCGTATTGGTGCCTGTTCAATCATTGCAAAAGACAGTGCAACAGCTGATATTTCAAACTCGGTGTTATTAAGTGTGGTACGTAGCATTTATTCTATGCCGCCAGCGCACGGTGCAGACATTGTAAACACTATTTTAAGCAGCACAGAATTAACGCAGCTATGGCACAGTGAACTTGATGAAATGCGTAACCGTATTAATGGTTTACGTAGTTTAATTAAAGACAGCCTGGCAGCAAAAGATATTGCTCAGGACTTCTCGTTTATTGACCGCCAACACGGTATGTTCTCTTTCTTAGGTATTAATAAAGAGCAAATCGAGCGCCTACAAAAAGAATACGGTATTTACATTGTCGGTTCTAGCCGTGTTAACGTAGCAGGTATTAGCCAAGCAAATATCAACTACTTTGCTAACGCAGTTGCTGATGTTTGTAAGTAATCAGTAAGAAGCTTTGGCTTTTAAATAATAAAAAAACCGCACACTCGTTGCGGTTTTTTATTGTTTCTATAATGGCTTAAAGCCAGCGAATAGCACCTGAAATACGTTCATTATACATATCAACTGGTGAGCCAAGGCTTGCAATTAGCACGGTATCGGCCTGTTTGCCACGATTTATATGGCCAGCATAGCGAGAGTCATTAAAATCATCAGAGCCAATTTCAAAAATTTGGTTATCGCTTGGCACAATAAACACGGTCATAGGCCCAAAGTCAGACTCAAACACTAAATGTAAGCCTCTCTCACCTTGAAAATCGCAAAAGGTAACGTAAGTGACTTTACCAGGCAAATCACTAATTTGACCGCCAAGTAAAGCCAGCTTTTCATTAACAGCTTGTATGCTAATTGGTTGAGTCTTATTTAATGCATAAATTTCATGGTAAACATGAGCTAGTGCATGCTCACCAGCCGTTTGATTAATGCTTTGCTCTTCGCTAAACATAAACGCACTGACTGCAATCACAAATGAAGCCGCTAAGGCCAAATGTACTCGGTCAAACTTAAACCATGAGCGTGCACTAACCACGTTATCCTTTTGCTCAAGTTCATCTGTTCTGGCTTTTTCTTTTAACGAGGTATTTAAAATAATTCGTTCAGCAAGATTGTCAGGCACAGGGATTTCAAGCGCATTGTCGAGTTGTTTATCGAATGCTTTGCTTTCATTCAAAAATTGTTGTCTGTCGGCACTGCTGTTTGCAAATTCCTGTAGCTCTTTGTCCAGCTCATTTGGCTGCGCAATTGTGCGGCGACGAAACTCAAGTTCATCCATTATTTTGATGCTCCTTTAAGTTGTTCATCATCACGGCTTAATGCCTCTTTAAGTTGATTTTTTGCTCGAAATAAACGTGTCATGACCGTATTTTTATTTAAGTTAAGAATGTCTGCAATTTCATCTCCGGTGCAGCCCATTACCACCTGTAGCAACAGCGGCTCTTTGTATTCATCAGCCAATAAAGAAATTTGTCGCTGGATAACGGTTTGTTCCATTGCTGTATCTAAGCTATGGCTGGTTTGATCCACTAGTGTGTCGTTATCTACATCACTGTAATCAAATTGCTTGCGCTCAAAGCGTCTGGCATTCTCACGCCTTAAAATGGTCAGCAACCATGGCTTAGCTGCTTTTTGGTCGAGTAACGAATCAAGCGAGCGCCATGCACGTAAAAAGGTTTCTTGCACTAAGTCATCCGCAATAGTCGGGTCGTTACATAACCAGTAAGCAAAGCGATAGAGTTCCTTGTGATAAACATGAACCAAGGCTTCGTAGCGTTGTTGTTTTTCAGCCATATTTATTAAGACCCGATCATTCGATTTTTTATTTCCAAACATAAGTACTTTTTAATTAAAATTATTATAGGCCAAAAAAGTAACTAAGATTCTTATTAAGAATATAGCTCTTTTAACGCAGATGATGACTTAGCTGTGTGCGATTGATGTTTTTTTAATAAACTAACAATCGCTTCTAAATCAGTGCTGGCCGATTGGTTACCGTACAACTGTGCTTGTAAATTATTTACCTGCGCAGTGAACTGCGAGTTGTTTATCATAGCGCATAAATGGGTGAGAGCTCCTACCTTTTTATCTGTTCGAGTTAGCGCGTATAGATTAAGTGCATCGTAAAATGCTTTATTATCACGGCTTTTAGCAAGTATTTGCAGTGTTTTTAATTCTGCTTGCTGATTGCCTCTATGATTTGCTTGCGCCGTTTGTTGCGCTTCTTTAGCTGAGCGTTTTATAAAGTAAAGAACCAGGGTCACAATCCATAATACGTAACCTAATACGGCTACAATAATAAGCCATAGAGGCGTACTAGTATGGCGTTGCACGCTGAGCGCTTGCTGCGTTGGCTCTGCATCCGTGTTGTTTAAATTACTTTCAACGGGAGGGCTCAGCGAGTTTGCTGGTGCTGTGGTGCTTGGTGTTACCGTAATTGTGCGCTCTGGTAAAGTTGCGTAACTAATTCGGTTCATTTTGGTGTTATACCAAGGCAGGGTAATTTCAGGCAATGTATAGGTGCCTGGGGTTTGTGGAAGTAGCGCAAATGAGGCGCTTTGCTGTGATACCACTCGACCATCGCGCACTGCATTATTAGTTTCTTTTTCATCCGGGTAGCTGCGAATACCATCAATAGTAGGCATATCAATTTCGGGTAGTTGCTCTTTAGTCACCCCTAAGGCGGTAAGCATAATAGTGCGTGTTATTGGCGTGCCGGCTTCAACGGTATTATCGTCTGGTTGCCATTGCTCGGTTAGACTTACTAATTCACTGGGTAACCAATCACCTTGATAATTCTCAGGGATGGGTTTGATTTCGATCTGTTGTTCATCGCCAAGTGCCGACACCTCTAGTTGGCGATAGTTTTGTTGAACACGCCCTTGAAAAACAGGTGCTTCAATGATGTATGCACCACTTTTTTGCGGCTGAATTAAATAATTACGAGTGATCACTAAATAACGTTTACCGTTAACCAGTTCATAATCTTCACTTTGCTTACCTAGCTGGGTGAGTTGAGCATCTTCCATGCTTGGTGTGCTTAAGCTGCCATCAAGTAGCTCTTTAGCTAAGTAAAGTTTAATGGTGTAAACGCCAGCCTCTTGCACAAATAAGCTGTTATTTGTAAGCGAGCTTTTTAAAAATATATCATCATTTTTGCCCGCATCGCTGCTTCGCTCTTTAACCGACAAGTTTATCGGTTGAGAGCTGAGCCCTGCAACACTAAAAGAAGGAATTGTGTATTCGCCAGCTTTGCGAGTCATTAACTTAACAGACCACGATGTTTGTTTTTTAATGCTGCCGTTAATAATGTTGGTGCGGCTACTTAAGCTCATAGGGCCGACTACGAAATCCTTTAACAGCGCTGAAGTATCGGGTTGTTGCCCTTTGATTGAATCATCAACGCTAATATTGAGCATAAAAAACTCACCCGCCAGTACCGGGTTTTTATCAACGCTTGCCTCTAATGAAGTGGCGGCCATTAATGGCATGGCAGTTAATAGCAATAAACAGCAAAATAATCGCATTACCATGATTTTTCTACTCCTGTTGGACGGCGTTGATATTGTCTTTTTTGGGCTTCTAATTGCATTTTGTTTCTTAATAAAATAGCGGGATCGTCGGGCACTTTTCTTAGTAACTGATTTAGTTGCTGTGCTTTCTCTTTTTCTTCATTAGTAAGTTCAGCCGCCTGTGCCTGCATAGCTTGTTGTTGTGCTTGCTGCTTTTGCTCATCAGATGGCGGTTGCTCATTCATTTGATTGGGTTGACTCTGTTGCTCGTCTTGCTGAGGCTTACTATCGTCGTCTTTGTTCTCGTCTTGCTGGTTTTGTGATTGAGCTTGCATGTCAGGCTGATTTTGCTCATCTGACTGCTCGCCAGATTGGCTTTGTTGATCTTTTGATTGCTCCGAGGGTTCACTCGATTGCTGCTCTTCACTGTTTTGGCTGTCATCTTCGCTTTTATCTGCGTTATTTTTATCGCCATTTTTTTGCTGATCTTGTTTTGATTTATCTGCACCATCTTGACTTTGCTCATCTTGATTTTGCGAATCATTTCCTTGTTGGTTTTCCTGGTCTTGCTGTTGCTTAAGTAACTGCTCAACTAACGCTTGGTTATCGGCTGCTTGGGTAAAATCAGACTGTAGTGATTGCGCTTGTTTGTAAGCGTTTATAGCAGCATCTAATTGTCCGGCTTTAGCCAGTGTATTACCGTAATTGTAATAACCAGTGGCTGATTTATCTTGACTAAATTCGTTCAGAGCGCTTTCAAACTGACCTTGCTGATACAATGCAGCGCCTTTGAGAGCGCTGGACTTCGCTTGCGCTGCTTGTTGATACTCTTGGTTGTTGTAAGCTTCTAATGCACGCTGATCGGTATTTTTAAATAGTGTTGGTAACTCTACTGCATGAGCATTTTGCTGAGGTATAAAGCTTAGCAATAGCACCGCACCAATAAACGCAGAGCGTCTAAATAAGTATAGAGCTAAGGGCAGTAAAATAAGCAAGCCATAAATGCCAGCATCGATTCGCCACAAGGCTAAATTGGGTTTTTCACTTTTTAGTATTTCACTGTTTGCTTGCGGTGAAAAAATGGCAATATCACTATTGCTTGGTTGATAATTAGCGTACTGGCCGCCACTATTTTTTGCTAGTCCTTTAAGTAAAGAACCATTGAGTGTGGGCACTACAATTTGGCCGTAACTATCTTTTAAAAATCCGCCTTCAGGTAACTTTATTGGTGCACCTTGCTCAGTGCCAATACCGTAAATATTTAGTCGATACTGGCTACTGTTAGTAAAACCACTTATATCACTTTGCTGTTGTTGTTCAATACCATCGGTGATCAAAATAATATCACCATCTAGGTAGCCTGCTTGAGTGAGCAGCTCTTGTGCCATGTCTAAACCTGCCAGCACGTTTGAGCCTTTATCAGGCATAATTTCAGGGCTTAAGCTAGGAATAAGGTTGGCGAGGGTGGTTGCATCATTGGTCAGTGGAGAAATGGTATAGGCAGTGCCTGCGTAGGCTACTAATGCAGTATCACCTTCTTTAAATAACTCAATCATATCGAGGGCTTTAAAGCGAGATTGCATTAATCTATTAGGAGCAATGTCGGTGCTATACATAGAGTACGACATATCCATTACAATAACGCGGGCACTTTTGCTTTGAAATACAGGGACTTGTTTTTCCTCAAAACTTGGGCCTGCACTAAATATAATGGCTAAACTGCAAAATAACGCAACTAGCCACAGCGGCTGACGAGCCTGATTATTTGATTCACTCATAACAAATTGTGCTAAATGTGGCGCAATAAGTGGCGCCGATTGGGCTTTTTTCTCTTTAAGCATGGCAATAAAAAACAGCCCTAGCGCAGGGAGTAGCAGCCATAAAATAGCGGGGCGAATAAATTCAAAATCCATTAGCTTGGCTCCTTCAATGCACGTACTGTTTTTAAAAATGCCATTGCACTTATTAATAGAATGGCCAGTAATAACGGATAATAAAACAAGGCTGTTTGCGGGCGAAAGGTTTGCTCATCGGCACTAATTGGCTCGAGTTTATCAAGCTCTGCATAGATTTGTTGCAGCCCAGCGACATCTTTGGCTCTAAAGTACAGACCTCCGGTTTGCTCGGCAATATTTTTCAGTAAGCTCTCATCTAAATTACTTCCTCCAGAGCCCATATTAAATAAACTAAAACCACGTGGGTTATCAGAGCCGACTCCGATGGTGTACACTTTTATGCCTTCTTCACGAGCCAGTAATAGGGCATCTTCGGGGTCAAGGTTTCCTGCGGTGTTTTGTCCATCTGTTAGTAACACCACAATGCGATTACTTTCTTTTTTACTAGCAAAGCGTTTAACCGATAAACCTAAAGCGTCACCAATAGCCGTGGCACGTCCTACTAAACCTATTTGTGCTTCAGTAAGCATTTTGCTGACGGTTTTTACATCACGGGTGAGAGGTGTTTGCAAAAACGCGGTATCACCAAACAATATTAGCCCAAGTCTGTCGCCTTGACGCTGCTCTATAAAATCGCTAAGCACTGCTTTAACCATAGTTAAACGGTCAACATATTGGCCATTATAAGCCATGTCTTGTTCTGTCATTGAGCCCGATAAATCCACAGCGAGCATAATGTCGCGACCTTCATTAGGCAGCGATATAGGCTCATCTAACCAAGTAGGGTTAGCCGATGCTGTTACTAATAATGCCCATAGCAACCATTCAAGAGTGTTTAACTTACGTGCACTGGGCTCTACATGTTGATTATTTAAATTATGCGATGCAAAACTTGGGATGCGTAAACGTGTCGTTGCATTACTTGCTGCGGGTTTTAATAGCAGTAACGTTAAAGGAAGCGGCAGTAATAAAAACAGCCATGGCCAGCTAAATTCAAACATGCAGTGGCTCCTTTAGCTTAAATTGTTTAATAGCTTGGCGAAACTTATCACTGAGTGCCGGTGGTGTTTGTGCTGTGCTATATAGGCTTGAAATTTCATCTTCATTAAAACCAATTGCAGCAAGTTGACTTAGGGTTTTACACCAGTTAGCTGTGGATTGCGCTGCTAAGCGTGGATCGTAATAGGTGATCACTAAACGCTTTAAAATAATATGCAATTGCTGCGCTGATTGTTGTTGATTAGCTAATTTAATCGCATTACGTTTTGGTTTTTTAAATTGATAGTTTTTGTACATAATTATAATTAAGCCACACACTAAGCACAGTGCAATGCTAATAACTACCCACCAAGCAGGGGCTAACGGCCACCAGTCAACGTGAGAGGGAGCAATAATATCGTGAAGGCCATCAAGTGGAGAGGTTTGCATGATTTATCTTCTCACTAATTGCAGTTCCAGCGCAGTGGCTGCATCGAATGATAATAGGTTAAGCCCAGATTTTGTTAAACGATTAATACGCGCGCTAAATGCTTGCTCGGCATTTTTGGCAAATCGTTCTCTAAAACTGTTATCCATCAAAGGGAGGGCAAACTGCTGATTATTAGCACTTACCGTAACCGCTTGTTGGAAAGCAGGTAACTTATGCTCGAAGGGGTCGCTAATATGGCAGCCTATCAATTCACAGTGCCGAGCAAGTAATTCGAGTTGTTTAAAGCTGGCGTCATCTAAGGCGTTAAAATCGGATACGATATAAACCAAACTACCGGGTTTAGCTAAGTGATTTAAACGCTTAAGGTTGTCACTAAAGTTATTACTGGCAGGTTTATCAATATTTTCAAGTGCCTGCTGATGGGCGTCGCATAAATTATGACACAGCTTTAACACGGCCTTTTCACGGGCACTAGGTTTAAGCTCTAAATGCGAGTGCTGATTAAACACAACACCGCCAATTCTATCGCCACGTTGGCAAGCAGACCACGCAACCAAGGCACTAATATGTGCAGCTTGCACCGACTTTAATAATAATTGAGAGCCAAATAACATGGAGTTTGAAAAGTCAGTAAATACAAATACCGGGCGTTCTTTTTCTTCTTGAAAAAGTTTGGTGTGGGTTTCACCGGTACGAGCCGTGACCCGCCAATCAATAGAGCGTATGTCATCACCGTGTTGGTAATGGCGCACTTCGGCAAACTCCATGCCACGGCCTTTATGCGGCGCTAGATATTGCCCCGCTAAGGTATTTTTTATTCTAACTTTAGGTGCCAGCTCAAGCAGTTGCGCTTTTGCTTTATAATACATCAGCTCTTTAAGCGATAAATTAACACCATGGCTATGACTTAATTTAAGCCATGCCTGAGAATCAAAGTGTGTTTGCATAACTTAAGGTACAGCAACTAGTTCAACAATACGGCTAATAACCTGCTCTTTTGTAATACCATCGGCCTGTGCTTCGTAACTTAAAATAATACGATGGCGTAATACATTATGTACCACAGCTTGAATATCGTCAGGCGATACAAAATCACGACCACTTAACCACGCATGAGCTCTGGCACATTTATCCAAAGCAATGGTGGCACGTGGGCTGGCGCCGTACTCAATCCAGCGGCCAAGTTGCTCATCTAAGTTTGCGCCTTCTCGAGTAGCAATAATCAACTGAACTAAGTATTGCTCTAGTGGCTCTGCTAAATACAGACCCAAAATCGCTTTTCTAGCGGCAAACAACTCTGCTTGCGAAATTTGCTCAAGCACTGGAACTTCATCATTAAGTGCTTCACCACGGGTTAGGCGTAAAATATCAAGTTCGTGCTCAGCCCCTGGATAATTAATACTTAAATGTAATAAAAAGCGGTCTAATTGCGCTTCAGGCAGTGGGTAGGTTCCTTCTTGCTCAAGCGGGTTTTGCGTTGCCATCACTAAAAATAGGTCACTAAGTGGGTACGTATTTTTGCCCACAGTAACTTGGCGCTCTGCCATTGCTTCTAATAAAGCCGATTGTACTTTCGCTGGTGCTCGGTTTATTTCATCCGCTAATATGAGGTTATGAAATAAAGGGCCTTTTTCAAACACAAACTCACTGGTTTGTTGACGATAAATATCAGTACCAGTTACATCGGCTGGTAACAAGTCTGGGGTAAACTGAACACGCTGAAACGAGCCTTCAATACCTTTTGCTAAAGCATTAACCGCTCGCGTTTTTGCAAGCCCCGGAGGGCCTTCAACAAGTAAATGACCATCGGCTAATATAGCAATTAAGAGTGCTTGAGTGAGCGCTGGCTGGCCAATAATTTGGGTGTCTAAATACGTTTTTAAGTTTGAAAATGCGTTAGCTGCCATAATAAGTGGACTGTCCTCGTCAGCTTAAATAATACCTAAAGTGGTTAGGTAACAAATACTGAGCTAGTTATAAGGTTTATAAGTGGATAACTCAAGAGTTAGACTGATTTTTTGAAAATAGTTCGTTATTTTTTAACGCTTTTTAGCCTAACACAAAACTTTGTAAAACCTGCTAAAAAAGCCTATTGTATTACCCTTACACAATGTATGTAGTGATTTACAATGGCGCTTTATGATTAATTTACGTTTATCTATTGGCTTTATCACACGGGTTGTTTAGAATCGAGGAAAACATACAGGTCTGACCTGTCAGCGGGAGAGAATAATAAATGTCTGAGCAAAACATACTTAAAACACCAAAAGGCGACCGTATTGCCATTGTAAGCGGCCTACGTACTCCTTTTGCTAAGCAAGCAACTGCGTTTCACCATGTACCAGCATTGGATATGGGTAAGCTAGTAGTTAATGAAATGCTTGAGCGATTAAATTTCGACAAGTCAGAAATCGATCAACTGGTTTTTGGTCAAGTAGTACAAATGCCAGAAGCGCCAAATATTGCACGTGAAATTGTATTAGGTACAGGTATGCCAGTGGGCGTTGATGCATATTCAGTGTCACGTGCGTGTGCAACTAGCTTTCAAGCAATTGCAAATGTTGCCGAATCTATTATGGCAGGCTCTGTAAACGTGGGTATTGCTGGTGGTGCCGATTCATCGTCTGTATTGCCAATTGGTGTAAGTAAAAAATTAGCCGGCAGTTTAGTCGATTTAAACAAAGCCCGTACGCTTGGTCAGCGTTTAAAAATATTCTCAAAACTACGTTTAAAAGATTTATTACCAGTGCCGCCAGCGGTTGCTGAGTACTCAACGGGTTTATCAATGGGACAAACAGCTGAGCAAATGGCTAAAACCCATAATATTAGCCGTGAAGATCAAGATGCTTTAGCACATCGTTCTCACTCATTAGCAACTCAAGCTTGGGCCGATGGCAAGTTAAAAGATGAAGTAATGACGGCGCACTTACCGCCTTATAAAAGCTTTATTGAAGAAGATAACAATATTCGTAAAAACTCAACGGTTGAGGGTTATGCCAAGCTTAAACCCGTATTTGACCGTCAGCACGGCTCTGTGACTGCCGCTAATGCAACCCCATTAACCGATGGCGCAGCTGCAGTGTTAATGATGAGTGAAAGCAAAGCAAAAGCATTGGGTTACGAAATATTAGGCTACGTACGCAGTTTTGCGTTTTCAGCCATAGGCGTAGAAAAAGACATGCTAATGGGGCCTGCTCACTCAACGCCAATCGCGCTTGATAGAGCAGGTATTACGCTAGCTGATTTAGATCTTATTGAAATGCATGAAGCGTTTGCATCGCAAACCTTAGCGAATATGAAAATGTTTGCTTCAGATAAATTTGCACAAGAGCACTTAGGGCGTAATAAAGCCATAGGTGAAATTAACATGGATAAGTTTAACGTTAACGGCGGTTCACTCGCTTATGGTCACCCATTTGCGGCAACCGGCGCGCGTTTAATTACACAAAGCTTATACGAGCTTAAGCGTCGTGGCGGTGGTTTAGCGTTAACGACTGCCTGTGCTGCGGGTGGTTTAGGTGCAGCCTTTGTATTGGAGAGTGCGTAATGACAGATTCAGTATTTAATTTAACGGTTGATGATAACAAAATAGCCGTGGTAACCATTGATGTGCCGGGTGAAAAAATGAATACCCTGCGTGACAGCTTTGCTGACGATTTAAAAGCATTATTAGCACAGGCTAAAGAGCATGCTGTTAAGGGGATGGTATTTATTAGTGGCAAAAGTGATAACTTCATTGCCGGTGCCGATGTAAAAATGTTAGACGGTGTTGAAAAACGCGAAGATGCATTAGCTATTAGTGAGTTATGTCATCAAGCATTTTTTGATATGAAAAAACTACCGTATACCACGGTTAGTGCTATACATGGCCCTGCTTTAGGTGGTGGTTTAGAGTTTGCTTTAGCCTGTGATTATCGTGTTGGTACCGATAGTGATTTAACAAAAATTGGCTTACCAGAAGTGCAACTTGGTTTATTACCTGGCGGTGGTGGTACACAACGCTTAACTAAAATCGTGGGCATTCAAAAAGCCCTTGAGTGGATGCTAACCGGAAAACAAATTCGTCCTAAACAAGCAAAAAAAGCCGGTGTATTGGATGATTGTGTACCACAAAGCGTACTGTTAAAAGTGGCTAAAGAGTTTGCGGCGAAGAAAAAGCCACAAGCTAAAGAGCCTAAACTTGATAAGATCAGTAAGCTATTAGAATCAAACCCGTTTGGTCGTAACTTTATCTTTAAAAAAGCTAAAGAAAACGTACTTAAAAAAACCGGTGGTCATTACCCAGCGCCGCTTGCGATTATTAAAGCGGTTCGTGCAAGCGTAGAGCTTGATGAAATGAAAGCGTATAAAACCGAAGCCGAAGGCTTTGCTACGTTAGTAATGAGTGATGAGTCTAAAGCACTTCGCGGTATTTTCTTTGCAACCACTGAAATGAAAAAAGAATGGCGCAACGATGACGCTCCTGCGATTAGCAAAACTGCTGTGTTAGGTGGCGGATTAATGGGCGCAGGTATTGCCCACGTGAGCGCGGTTAAGGCTAAATTACCGGTACGCATTAAAGATGTGGCAGAGCAGGGCATAAGTAATGCCATGAACTACACTTACAAAATCTTAGATAAACGCCTTAAGCGCCGCATTATGTCAAAAGCTGATATGCAGTTAACCATGAACCGCATTACTGGCACTACGGATTACAGCGGCTTTAAGCACATAGATTTAGTGATAGAAGCAGTATTTGAAGATTTAGAGCTTAAGCAAGGTATGGTTGCTGATGTTGAGCAGCAATGCCAAGCTAATACTATTTTTGCAAGTAATACCTCGTCATTACCTATTTCGCAAATTGCAGCAAAAGCAGAACGCCCTGAAAATGTAATTGGTTTACATTATTTCTCGCCAGTAGAGAAAATGCCACTGGTTGAGATCATTCCTCACGAAGGCACGTCACAAGAAACCATTGCTCGTGTAGTTAACTTTGCACGTAAGCAAGGTAAAACACCAATTGTGGTAAAAGATATGGCTGGTTTTTATGTAAACCGCATTTTAGCGCCATACCTTAATGAAGCGGCGAACTTAATGCTTGCTGGTGAGCCGATTGAAAAAATAGACGCGGCCTTAGTCGAGTTTGGTTTTCCGGTTGGACCGTTGGCACTGCTGGACGAAGTGGGTATTGATATTGGATCTAAAATTGCGCCAATTCTTGAAAAAGAATTGGGTGAGCGCTTTAAAGGGCCTGATGCTTTCTCGCGCATGATTGATTCAAAACGTCTTGGTCGTAAAACAGGGCGCGGTTTTTATGAATACGACAAGAAAGGCAAAAAGGTCGATGAGTCAGTCTATGAGCTACTAGGTGTAACCCCAGCCCCACGTTTAAATAAAAACGAGATTGCTAAGCGCTGTGTTTCACAAATGCTTAATGAAGCGGCTCGTTGTTTAGATGATGGTATTATCGCAGGCCCGCGTGATGGTGATATTGGTGCTATTTTTGGTATTGGTTTCCCACCGTTCTTAGGTGGCCCGTTTAGCTACATGGACAAATTAGGTGCGAGTAAAATAAGCTCTGATATGTCTACACTGGCTAACAGCAATGCCATTTTTGCACCCTGTGAATCACTGGTTGCAATGGCTGATAAAGGCGATAAGTTTTACACTACAGTCACTAAAACAGCTGAAGTTGAGTCAGATCAGTCAGATGATAAATCGACTGATACTCAAAATGAGATGACTGAGCACAAAGATTAATGTTTTAAGTTAACGTAAAAAAGCCGCAAATTATGCGGCTTTTTTTATGTTTGATAATCAGAAAATATAGAGATATATACGCTTATTTACAGTAAGGCTTCAATAGCCTGTTTGTCTTTATCTGGCATGTTGTCGACCACCAAATTAAATGAATTATCAATCATACGCTCAATTTCACCTTGTGGTATTGAGCCGTCTAAAATCACTGTATTCCAAAGGCGTTTATTCATATGATAACCTGGAATCACCGAAGGAAAAATATCTCGTAATGACTGTGCTTCATCAGGGTCGCACTTTAAGTTTAGCCACCAAATAGGTTCGCCGTTTTCATCGGTTTCACCCTCATTGCTCAGTGCAAGGGTGGCGAACATCTTATGGTTTACTTTATATACATCAACATCTTTAGCAAAAGGTTGCGTTAGTTTAACTAACGGTTTGTTCATTAAATAAGTATGTACAGTTTGTTGGTTCATGAGCCATTCCTTGAGGTCATAATCGATATCTTAACCATAGCATTTTTTCATTAGCTTTGTGGCATGAAATATTATTTGAGCTTATTATTTCTTAATTTATAGACTGATATATTGGAAGTTAGTTAAACCAGTAACTATGTTGGAACTGGAAATGTAAATAAAGTTTTTTTGTTAAGCACTGGCTAAACAGATTTAGGCAAAGACAAGTATGCAGTAACAGCAGCATCACGTTTTGTCAGGTCTGTTTGGTACGAGTGTTTACTATACGTAGTGCAATACGAGACAGGCTCTCCGACACTTAATAAAAAATCATTATGGTCGAAATTGCTCAATACTTTTTTCCAGCGCTCTTTGACTTTAACTGGCGCGCAGGGCAAAGAGTCCAAAATACGTTTAGACTCCTCAAAGTTGCTATTAATAGCGACATTGAGCATATCGTCGTTTGCGGCCCCTAGCCAACTTGTACCACTGGTGCCCACACATAAAAGTGGCATATAAGGCGCAAGCGCTGGGCATACATCATTTCTATACACGTCAACCTTCCAATAGCGACGAGCTATTTTTACAAACTGATCAAAATCCTTTATTGATGTAAAGTTTGAGGTAGCTAAGGATAAAATCTCTATTCTAGGTTTATTGGCATTTACGGTGTCGTTAGCAACATCAATATACCAAGGACCAAGTATCAATGCGTTTTGAAAGTACTGATCTTGCAGTGAGCCCCATGCTTTTTGTAAAGAGTTACCTTGTACAATTAGATTTTTTAATAAACTGAGCCCAGATTTTTTAGTGGTAGGTAATTCCGTTTGCAGTAGTGCAAATACCTCATCGCGTATTTCTCTACAGCGGCCAATAGGGTAAGGTTTTTCTGCAAAGTAAGGAATTGATGGTGCAAGTTTTAAATCAGCTAATAAGCGTAAATGAGCTAGATCAGCGCATATCAATGCACGTTGTTTTGGTGTAAAGTGTTCATTAAGCACGTATATTCCTTTGAGTGATTGTTTAATTCTAGTCCTGAAAGGTCATCAGACCCTAATGGAAAATGAATACTTTCAAATTATATGTGATTTTAGCGTAAATCCTTGGGAGTAGGGTAATTTGGATGAACTACATTTTTATGGGCATGAATCGAAGGGATGGGTGCTTCAGGCTTGGCTTTAATGAGCTTAACCAAGGTACTTAAATCGTATTTAGGTTCGCCGTAAAATTCATGCCAAGCTTGCGGAATACTGTTTGGATCTGCCGCTTTAATTACATGTGCCATCCATTGCTTTCTCAGTTCGGCCCACTCCTTAGTTTGTTTTCCACTTTCGGTAATCCCTAAAATTGGCCTTAATTCAACATACAGTGTTCTTCTTGCACCTTGGCTGCGCTTTACTCCTGAACTATGTAAAACCATTATGTCATGAACTATGATGTCACCTGCTTTAGCGGGTTGTTGTACTACATTAGGAATATCCCACCCATATTGATTGGAAAGTTTGTAAATATCTAAAACTTTATGCTGGGTATTTGGTACGTAGCGTAAACAGCCATCTTCTAAAAGAGCGTCATCAAGGTATATACCAATATTTAAATAAGGATATTGCCTAGAATGAGGAGCATCCTGATGCCAGGTAATATGAGGGTGTGGGTACGGGTATTTATAAGCTACATCTAATTGCAAGGGGACTGCGCCATCTCCTACCAATTCTTTATAAACTTCGATGAGTGGTGGGCTAGCTAATAGTTCAATTATTAATTCAGGTGACTCGAATAGTAAGTCGTTATAACGAAAAAGACGAGGCACACCTGAGTCTGTTGAGATACAACATTGATTATTGAGTTGCCCATTGTGAAAATTCTCTAGTGCTAATGCTTCTAATTTATCTGAAAAACGTTGTAATTTTTTAAGTAATGTTATCGAAAGTGCATTTTCAAAGTGAACAAAACCGTTTTTTAGGAAAAAGTCATGTTTATTTGAGGATATTTTCATAAATTAAATTGTCCTTTTTATTTTAAACAAAGTTCATCCATTTTTTGCAAACTATATATTTGGAAGCGTTTCTATCCAGCGACAGTCTCTGATCCACTTGACCATTACAGGGTAACCTTTGTTTGGGCAAGTCATTTGCCATGCTTGTAATAATGGAAACCCAAAACCATTCCCATTTTCAAAAGCATGCTTTAAAGTCTTACTCGCACCTTTATAAGCATCTTTATGAAAGATAATATCTAGTGATAATGACAAATGAATAGCTGCTGCAACAGCCCAAGCTGTCGCAGCCATTTCTTCTGCGTGCATAGCTTGTTTCTCTCTGCCCGCAAGCAAGCCATTCTTATAAAAGTCAGCATCTAATAGGGGCCTAAAAATTGGCTCACAGACAGCAATATGCCCAGCCTCATGAAGGATATCACCAGGATAGAACCCATTGACAAAATCAAGCAATAAAACGCCTTTTTCTAGCTTAAGGCCGGGCAAAAAAGTTCTTTCGTCTAAGGTTTGATACCGGTGCTTTATTCCGATATGAGTAAGAAAGGCGAGAATTTTTTCAATCTCAGTGTCCATGCCACTCCCTGTATTTAGCAATTACAATTGTTGCTTACAATAATATAGCACTCTATTCTAACTAAGTTTAGTCAGCGTTAATAAATCAATTTAAGGTGTTTTGCTTGTCTAAAATCAGGCGCGAAAAGGAGTTATTATGCAAAATGAATTGAGAGTAAAAGTACCTCCTCTGAAAACAACAATGCAGAGCATATTGCCCTGTTATAACGAAACTGGGCGTTTAGGTTTATTTCAATTAAAGCGAATGTGGCACAAAGTACAGTTTCAAAAGCAAGGCTGTGCAGATAAAAAAATAATAGAAGATGAATGGTCACTCGATGTGATGATCATGGATATTTTAGGCTTAGGGCTCACACCGACAATAGAGTCTATTTTTGCGAGTGATAGTTTTTTAACATTCGAAAACTGGGTAGAGCAGCATTATGGTATGGCTATTTCAAAGACGGCTAAAAGTGAGTTAAATGAAAAGATAGCTGCATTTTTCCAGCAAAAGGGCCTTAAACAACAAAAAATATTGCTAAATCAGCCTCGTCATTACGTTCTAACATCGCAGCAGTGGCAAAGCTGGGATGATAATGGTTACGTTATTATTCCTGAGCTAGTGGAAAAAACGCTATGTGAAGACGTTTGTAACATGGTATATGAACGTTTGAATATGGATAAACATAATCCTGTTTCATGGTATCGAAATCATGAACTTAAACAGGGAATTATGGTACAAATCTTTAATGATATAACCATGCAGGTTATTCGGCATCAGCCTCAGGTGCGAGATGTATTTGAGCAATTGTGGGGTGAAAACAATTTAACTGTAAGCACTGATAGGCTTAGTTTTAATCCACCTCAGACAGAAAGTTGGCGATTTCCTGGGCCAAATCTTCACTGGGATATAAACTTTAATAAACCGCTCAGATTTGCAACGCAAGGATTACTATACCTTACTGACGTTGCCGCTGAACAAGGTGCATTCAGTTGTGTACCTGGCTTTCATAAAAAAATAGACAACTGGCTTGCTAGTTTACCTAAAAATACCAATCCACATCATTTTAATTGCCAACAATGGCACAGTACTCCATTAGCTGCAAAAGCAGGTAGCTTAATTGTATGGCGACATACATTACCGCACGGTAGTTGTTCAAATAAGGGGAGTACACCTCGAATTGTACAATATATAAATATGAGCTCATTATAAAGCTAAGCAAAATCAAGCTAGTTTTACTAAGCCTTTTATTTTTATGATGTTTGATATAAGTAAAATAAATTGAAAGCTATATAAATAAAGAAAGTTAAAGTTGTACCTTAAAACTTTTCAACTAAGCTTAGATCTGAACATAGTATTAGTTCACTAATGGAATTTATTACAATAATTGGACATCAAAGGAACAGTTCACAATGGAAGAACAAAGTTCAAAACCTATAGAAGGTTTGCAATACGTAGATCCCCAAGTTGATGAGTTATTAAGGCATACAATACGAACTCAGCTTGAATCTCTTCTAAAATCCAAATTAACGACGGATCAACGCCAGCAAGCTTTGCAGAAAAGCTTTGTAGATGCGATGACTTTGGTATTGAGCAAAACGCAAATCGAGCATATTCTATTAGTGAACGCTTTTGAGTCTATGTATGATCATGCTGTGCAATCAATGGCATTGGCTCAGCTTAGCCAAAAACAGTTAACTCGGCAATATGTCTCAATATCCGGTTTAATAATGTCTCCCCATAACTGCAAACATACCATAAAAGATGTGTATCGTATTCAAGGTTACGCACGAGGGGTTGATAAAGCAATAAAAGGTAAGCTTGAGCATCTGCCATCAATCACCATTTTATATCCTGCTTGTGGGCCTTTTGCACCACTACTAATCCCTCTGCTTAGTTATTACAAAGAGAAAAAAATTTATACCGAGGAACAAATCAAAGTAACTTTAGTTGACATACAGCCAGGTGCTTTGCTGTCGCTACATCAGTTAGTTAAAGATTTAGGCCTGCAAGGTTATGTTGACCAAACATTAGAGGTAGATGCAACACAATTTGAACCCGATAGCGATTTTGATTTGCTAATAGTTGAAGCCATGCAGCATGGTTTTACAAAAGAAGGACAACTCAGTATAGCTAAGCATTTAGTTAAATTTTTGAATATCGATGGTTGGGTGATACCGCAAAATGTATCTATCAAAGGAATGTTGGTGATAGGCGAAACAGAGTTTAATCAGCAGTGGAAAGGGGCTGAGTATAGCCATTCACTTAACCGAGACTCTCAGGCACTGCAAGATAGAGTTGAGTTAGGAGAAATACTTAAGCTCAACAAAACAACCTTGTTGAACATGCAAGAACTAGAACTGCAAAACAACATAAAAGTGATCCCAGCAAACCAAATTACGTTGCCGACTAATGTGGAAGATATGAGCCAACGAATTTTGGCTATATATGCTGATATAGAGACATTCGCGCAAGAAGGTATTGAGCAATATGACTCAGGGATCACACATCCAAAGCCAGATATGACCTTTTATATTGATACCAAACCCAAAGACGTTGAGCATACTCATTTTGTCGCCAATAGTGGAGATACGGTGCAGTTTTATTATCAGCTGAGTGGTTTACCGGGGTTTGTGCCTGTAAGGGTATAAGGAAGGGACATTTTATGTATAAATATGCTTTTTTTACAGGCAGTTGTTTGAGCTTACCGGCAATTAATTATTTAATTAAAAGCGATCAATTAGCGTGTGTTATTTTGCCAGATGCGGCGATAAATCCTGACTTACAGCAATTGCAACAGTGGCTGCAACAGCAGCAAATAACCATACTGCATTACAATAAATTAGACGACCAACCATTCCTTGCTAAGCTAGATGAGTTAAGAGTTAATCGCGGCTTAATTTACTTATTTAGACACCAAATCAAAACGCCTTTAATTCAATATTTTAATGGCGCACTGGCAAATGTTCACCCAAGCTCTTTGCCTGATTACAAAGGGCCTCAGCCGCTTTATTGGCAAATCCGTAACGGCGAACCACTTACTAGGCTCACGATTCACAAGGTAACAGAGGAGTTAGATGGTGGCGATATAGGATGTGATGTTGAAATAGACATTCATCCCTTTGATACCATCAAATGTCTTCATCAAAAAGTAGCACAATATTTACCTTATTTAGTCTCTCAATTTATTCAACTAGACCAAACTGGCGAGCTTCGTTGGCAAAAGCAAAGACCTAACAGCAATAAGCTCGCTCCTACTTTGCAGCACTCGGAGTTGGTCATTAATTGGCATCAACATAGCAGTACTGATGTTGTCAATATTGCAAGGGCAGGCAATGCTGATATGGGGTGTGCTGTGTTTTATGTTGGGCAAAGTGCATTTCAATTATTGCAAGCCACTGAGGTTGAGTGCGTGCTACATGGCATTCAACCAGGCACTGTTATTGAGTTGGATAAACAAACAGGTTTGGTCATTAAAACCCATGATAGTGCGCTTAAGTTAGACATTATTGGCGCACAGCAAGGCTACCTTGATGGCTACCGTTTTGCACTACTGTTTGCAATAGACCCAGGCATGGTACTGGGTAAGTAAAAAGATAAGCAGTAAATATTTTAACAGGCTTAGTTAAGATGGAAACGATAGTAGTTTGGCTGTTGTATTTATCACTCCTGCATTCTGACTATGCGCGACATTAATCTCAAAAGCGAGACAGATATGAATATAAAAATAGGTTTAACCAACCGTTATGGGTATGAGCTTATTGCGTATCCTTTTAATGGTGGTGCTTATCCTCAAAGCGGAGAAAGAATAGCACCGCTTGAAGGCAAAGGAGAGGTTGTTGTAGCCAGTGGTGAAAGCGTGATTATTGATGTGCCCGGAATAGGTGCTTTGTTGGTGCAATTTTTGGGTGTGCAAAAACTAGAAAACCTCCATGACAAGCATTGTGAAACACCAAGTGAGTTTGATAAATATGAACAGATGGCGCTATTGCGTTATAAAACAACGGAGTTGTACTGGCGTTTTGCAAGCAGTGATGATGCTGCACAGCTTGAATTGAGTGTTAATGATATTGGTACAGTATGCCTTGATAAGGTGTTATCAGGAGAAGCCCGACGTATCTCATTACCTGAGTTTTTTATACCTCCCGTGTTTTTACCTGATGGTGTTACAGTTCAACAAGTAAACAATGAATAAACACCGATGATTAAGTTTACGTTCAATGTAAATACACATAGCGATTAGCTCACAACCGGGTTATTACCCAAAAATGAAAATATCACACACTCTGTTTGTGTTGTTTTGCAACAAGAGTATAAAATAAATTATGAGGAATTAAATATGGCGACTGAACCATTTATTGGCACACTTACTGCGTTCGGCGGTACTTTTACCATTGAGAATTGGGGTATGTGTTGGGGGCAGATGCAGGCAATTAGCGAGAATACGGCTTTGTTTTCATTGTTTGGGGCGATGTATGGTGGCGATGCTCGTACCACCTTTGCTTTGCCAGATTTACGAGGTCGTAGCCCAGTTGGTCAAGGGCAGATGCGAGGAGGGCATGATTATCGACAAGGCATAATGATGGGGACTGAGCGCATAAGTTTGGCTAC
Organism: Pseudoalteromonas sp. Scap06; assembly: GCF_013394165.1. Lineage (NCBI taxonomy): Bacteria > Pseudomonadati > Pseudomonadota > Gammaproteobacteria > Alteromonadales > Pseudoalteromonadaceae > Pseudoalteromonas > Pseudoalteromonas sp. Scap06. The sequence continues at coordinate 1,120,056 of NZ_CP041330.1, forward strand.
AAGCCAGATGCCAGCGCATTCTCATACCGCTATTTTTACGCCCTGGGGTGGTGGTAGCCCTATTGCAGCAAAACTTGAAGTTGCTACTAATGGAGGCACATCTACAACGCCAAGTACAAGCACTTACTTAGCAGCAGGTAGTACTAGTGATAACTATGTGGCACCTGGATTAGGTGGGGTTGACTTAGTAGACATACCGGGTCTTACAGTAACTGGTGGTGGCAGTGAGGGTGGAACCGTGACTGTAGGGGCAACGGGGGGTTCCGAACCGATTGGAATAATTAACCCCTTGTTACCACTTAACTGGTTAGTAGCTCTGCAGGGGATTTACCCATCAAGGAGCTAGCCATACTCTGGTTATGTTGTTAGCTAAGGTGTAATTAATAGTGCTTGTAGCTGCTATTTAAACTATAATTGGTTGTTTTGAAAACGTATATCATCGAGCTTAGTGACGATGATATACGTTCAACAGTTTGAACTTTCGTTAAAAGTAAGCGCCAGTTTTAGCGAAAGTTAGAGTAAAGCGAGTTACTATGAGTGAGCATATATAAAGGATTTAAACAATGCATTTTGATTTCGCACTTCCCAAGTATGTTAACCCACAGAGCATGTGTGTTAACTATAATAAAATGACAAAACTAGCCTTGTTTATGTCCGCAATTTATAGCACACATGCTGTTGCAGGGACATATGATTTTAGTTCAGTATCTGGCTCTGGAACACCAACGCTAACGACCACGGTAGACGGTATTACATTAACAGCAACTCAGTCAAACAGTAATAATATAACCCTTACTACAGGCTTTTTAGATCCTGGCACCTCTAACAATAGTGATACTTGGACCATTACCTTTAGCTCACCGATAAATATAAGCCAGTTTCAAATGGGTGAAATTTTTGATCTACCAGATGGTATTTATATTTTTACACCAGATAGTGGTACGGCGGTCAGTATTGATGCGGATGATCCGGCTATTGTTGGCTCTATTGCCACCTTAACACCAGGTGACTGGACATCGGTTAATTCTGTAACAATGAGTTATGATTACCCTTCTAATTCGTCTCGTGTGGGCGTTGATAATATTCAATTTACTGCTGCGCCAGCAAATTTCGCCCCAGTTGTTGATTTAAATGGTGGGATTCCAGGTACAGGGAGTTTTTCGGCGTTTACTGAAGGCAGCCCTGCTACCGTGATTGCACCCGATGCTGAAGCCGGTGATAGTGATGGCGACTCAATAACAACAATAACCGTTGCATTAACAAATGATCAAGATGGCGCCTCAGAAGGCCTTAATGTATCTGCCAGTGCGCAAAATGCACTGAGTGGAATTAGTGGTGCATCAGATATTAGTTTACAAGACACAATTTCTATTACAGGTGCAACTGCAACAACGGCTGAAGTTACCACTTTCCTTAAAGCAATCACGTATAACAATACCAGTTCGTCGCCCAACACAACTTCGCGGACAGTGTCAGTTGTTATCAATGATGGCACTGAAAACAGTACTAGCCGTACAGCGACAATTTCAGTGGCTAATCTTACAGCAGCTAGCTCTACAGCAGCGGGTTTTAGCACCTTAGATGGTACAAATTTAAATCCGGCAATAACGTTTAGTAGTGATGATGAGGTTTTAACTGTATCTTCAGCAAGCCATATTATAGGGTCTACAGCCCAGGGTGGCGATGGTACAGATGAGATTATTGTTATAGATGGTAGTGATCTCACACAATTTACCAGTTTAACCTCCTTTGAAACGCTCTCTACTTATAATGACGGCTCATTAACGCTCAGCGAGTTGCAACACGATGCGTTTACAACGATAAATGGCGCTGGAACAAATACATTTACTTTGGCAAGTGCAGATGGTGATAGCAGCGTAATTGCAGATGCAGACATAGAAACGTATGTTTTAAATGCTGCTTTTAATATTACTTTAGCTGGGACCGCGCAAAATGTTACCGGTAGTAGCAATGCTGATACTATTAATATTGCTGGATTGAGCGTGACAGGTACGCTTGCTGGCGGCGGCGATACCGATGTACTGCAAATGAGCACCGGTGCTGATATTAGTAATGCCACGGTAAGTGCATTTGAGTCTTTAGCATTAAATAGTGGTGCTTCAGTGACGATGACTGAGGCGCAGCACGACAGCTTTCCTTCGATAACAGCAAGTGGCACTGATTCAATTACCATAAGCACCGCGACCGATGGCCTAACTGGTAATAGTTCGGTTGAAACGTATGTGTTGAGTGCAGCGAATACATTTACGTTAGGCAATGCATCACAGAATCTAACCGGTAGTGGTGGTGACGACACGGTTAATGTGAATGCACTGAGTGCGACGGGTATTTTAGCGGGCGGAATTGGTACCGATACCTTGGTTGTTACCAACGGTGGTAATATATCAGGTGCGACAGTCAGCGGGTTTGAAGATTTATCGGTTGCTGCTGGTGGCACAGTCACCCTAGGCGCATCTCAGCTTGCGAGTTTTTCTGGCACAGTATCAGGCAGTGGCACTGAGACAATTTCTGTTTCAGGAGATGGTAATGTAAGTACTGTTTCGGCAATAGAAAGTTATACCTTAAATGACGATAGTACGAATACGCGCTCGGTTACTGTCACTAATGCTAGCCACTCTGTAACTGCAACCTCTGCGACTGATGCAATTACGTTTGATTTAGGTTCACTTACATTTACTGGAATCATTACCGGTGACAATACTGTTGCAGATACACTGAGTTTAAGTAATGGTGCAAATATATCAGCTGGGACCATAAATAATATAAATAACCTAACCTTGGCATCTGGTGCTTCAGTTAACATGACGACCAGCCAGCACCAAGGATTTTCAGGCACAATCACGGCTCCAGGCTCAGAGTCTATTACCATTAGCGGAGATGGCGATTTTACTACTTTAGCAGGTGTTGAAAGCTATAGCGTGGGTGATGACAGCACTAATACTAGAATCATTACAGTTTCAAGCAGTAACACCAATGTGGATGCTACTTCAGCTACTGATGTTGTTACGTTTGCAATAGGCACTAGTGCATACACTGGTACCCTTACAGGCGACGCAACAGCAAGTGATATTGTTAACGTATCTGATGGCGCGGATGTCACAGGAGGGGGCTTCTTTAATATTGGTACATTAAGCTTAGCCTCTGCTGCAACAGTAGCAATTGATGTTAATAATATTAATGATTTTAATACAGCCATTACAGGCTCTGCTGGCGCTGATACGCTAAAACTTATGGATGGTGGTATTTTTAATTTTTCCAGCACCACGGTATCGGGTATTGAAAATCTGGCAATCGGCACTAACAGTAACACGACTATCACCTTAACCGATAATTTTAATACTGATGCTGGCGTTGTGTCTTTTTCTAATGCTAGTGGCAGTGCTATTACAGCTGCAGTGACGCTAGATGCAAGTGCATTTAGCGCTGACATTTTAACAATGACCTCATCAGATTTTAGTGGTGATGATGTACTTAAAGGTGGCTCTGGGGCCGATACTTTACGCCCAGGCGCTGGTACAGATACGTTAACAGGTAACGCAGGTAATGATAATTTTGTAGGTAGCTCATCTCAATTATCAGGCGATACAATTACCGATTTAGCCGCAGGCGATCGTATTACTATTGCTGGTATTACAGGGCTTTCAGCCAGTAACGTACGTTTTAATGGCACAAGTACATTAGAAGTAGATACCAACGCCACTGATTTTAACATTTCTGAGCTAACTCTTGCTCTTACAAACGCACCAGGCAACGACCTTACCTTTACGGTTACTGATAGTGGCCCTGATACTATCATTACTTTTATTTCACCGAACTCAGCACCCACATTTAGTTCGCTTAATGGCGGTGCTACATTTATCGAAAATGGCAGTACAGTGATAATAGATAGCGATATGACAATTGCAGATGCTGAGCTTGATGCACTTAACAGCAACGCAGGGGATTACAACAATGCTAGCTTGACTATTCGCCGGCGCGATGGCGCAAGTACAGAAGATATATTTGCTCATTCGGGACTACTCAGTACATTAACTGAGGGAAGTACATTTAGTTACAATGCTAATAATATAGGGACTGTTACCACAAACTCGGCAGGCACTTTAACGCTAACATTTAATAGTAATGCCACTTCTGCAATCGTAGATTCTGTTGCGCAAGCTATTACCTATGCCAACAACTCAGATGTGCCTTTAAATGCAACTGTGCTTGACTATGTATTTGATGATGGCGCGGTTCAAAGCACCGGTACTAATCAAGCGTCAGTCAGTATTACCTCTGTTAATGATGCGCCTACAGTATCAGCAATCGGGGCTAACCCAACCTTTACAGAAAATGGCTCAGCAGTGGCTATCTTCTCTTCCGCTGCTGTTAGCACGGTTGAGAGTGGGCAAAATATTGAACAAATATCACTAACAGTTACTAATGTAAAAGATACGGGCCATGAGTTTCTTCAATTTGGCACCGATCTTATCAACTTAGAGCACAATGCATCGGGTACTTATTCGGGAGCCGTTAACTTTAGCTACACGGTTATGTTAAGTGGCTCAACGGCAACAGTAACGGTTACCGCAACAGATTCAGCTGCAGTATGGCAAAGTTATGTGCCGTTCTTACAGTATAAAAATACCAGTGATTCGCCTACCACCGACAATAGAGTTGTTACACTTACATCAATAAAAGACAGTGGCGGTACATCTAATGGTGGCGCAGATAGAGCAATTGGTAGTTTTGGCTCTTCTACAGTAATCGTAGTGGGTGAAAATAATGCGCCTACTGATATCAGCCTTTCAAGCTCTACGATTAGTGAATCAGTTGTGGGGGCAGGTGCTGATGTTGGAGTATTAACGACTACGGATGCTGATTCGAGCAGTCATACTTATTCGCTAGTTTCATCTACATCAGCTGCAACGGGTAGTTGTACCACAAGCGCGGGCAATAGTTTTTTCCAAATCAATGGCAACACGTTAGAAACCAAAGCGGCATTACCACTGGGCGCTTATACGGTTTGTGTGCAAACAGATGACAGTGCCGAAACCTTTAAAAAATCATTTACTATAACAGTAATTGAAGCGCCTAAACCGACTACCCCTGAGATCAGTGGCACAGCAGCTACAAAAGTAAATCAAGATGAGCTTTATAACTTTACCCCTTCGGCAACAGACCCACAAAATAAAGCACTGACGTTTAGCATTGCTAACAAGCCTAGTTGGGCTAGTTTCAATACTGCAACAGGTAATTTATTGGGTACGCCCACTAAGGCAAATGTAGGGCTTTATCCAAACATTACTATCGCTGTTAGTAATGGTAGCGAGCAGGCAAGCCTGTCACCTTTTAACTTGGAAGTGGTATCAACAAATAGTGCTCCGATTGCACCTAACTTAAGTTTAGAGCTTGATGAAGATTCTAATATTAGCTTTTCCCCTGATATTACAGATGCAGACTTAGACACACTAACAATTAGCGCTGTGTCGCAGCCTCAATTTGGTACATTAACCAAGCAAGCCAATACATTCACTTATACACCTAATGCAGACTATTTTGGCCCTGATAGTTTTAATTATCTTGCAGATGATACAAAGGAAAAATCTGCTATTGCTAAAGTGAATTTTACGGTGGCTTCCATTAATGATGCGCCAATTGCTAATCCAGATAGCTATTCATTAAATAGCAACGCTGATAATCGCTACTCACTTGATGTGTTAGTTAATGATACCGATGTTGATGACGATGAATTGGTAATTGTTAGTGCTAACGCTAGCGTGGGAACAGTGCAAATTGAAGAGGGAACGCTGGTTTATCAGACCCAGGCAAGCACCAAAGGGACCATTCAAATTAATTATTTGATTGAAGACCCTGATAAAGAAATGAGTAGAACAACAGCAACATTAACGTTAAATAATCAAGCCGAAAATTTGCCAACCATCGAAACACCGGCTGATATTGATGTAAATGCAAAAGGGTTGTTTACAAAGGTCAAGTTAGGTGTACCTTCGGCAATGGATAGCGAAGGTAATAAATTAGCAGTCTCATTAGTTAACCCAAGTTTGTTGTATGCGCCAGGTAAGCATTTAGTTTACTGGAAAGCTGTAGACAGCAGCGGGCTTGAAGCAATCGCAACGCAAAATGTAAACGTGAGTCCGCTTATTTCGCTTAGTAAAAATAGCGAAATAGCTGAGAATAAAACACATAGCTTTAATGTGTTTTTAAATGGTGAAGCACCCAGTTATCCAGTGACGATTGCCTATGAAGTATCGGGTACTGCTGATAGCTCTGATCATGATTTAGTGTCGTCAGAGTTGGTTATTAACAGTGGCACGCAGGGACAAGTTAATTTTACAACGTATGCAGACTCCGAAACGGAAGGCAATGAAACCGTTGTAATTACACTGGCAGATACACTAAATTTAGGTGCGAAGTCTTCAGCCACAATCACTATTGTTGAAAATAATGTAGCACCTACTATTAGTACCAGTATTACACAAGGTTCTCAACAAAGATCACTTGTTACCATAGGTAATGATCTTGTCACGATTAAAGCTGTTGCTCAGGATGCAAATCCGAACGATAACGTAACGTTAAAGTGGGTATCAGAGGATAATAAACTCCTTAATACAAGCGTAAATGAAAACGAATTTGTTTTTTCAACACAATCACTAACTCCTGGTATTTATAAAGTAACGGTAACAGCGCAAGACTCTGGCGAGCCAAGTCTCTCAACAACAAAAGATGTTTACGTTGAAGTATTAACCTCACTTGAGGCGCTAGGGCAGGAAGATTCCGATGGTGACCTTATCCCAGATGCACAAGAAGGTTACGGTGATAGTGACGGTGATGGCATTCCTGATTATTTAGATGCAATCAGTGAATGTAATGTCATGCAAGAACAAGTTAAAGACAGTGATAAGTTCTTAGTAGAAGGCGAGCCGGGCGTTTGCGTTAGAAAAGGGGTTACAGTTTCACAAAATGCAATGGGCGGTGTTCAGTTGCTTGATAGTGAATTACCTGAAGATGAAGGCGCGGTAAATACAGGCGGACTATTTGATTTTATCGCAACAGGTTTACCTAATGCTGGAGATACTTACAGCATAGTAATACCGCAAAGAAAACCAATCTCACAAAACTCTGTTTACAGAAAATTAAAAGAGGGACAGTGGATTGATTTTGATACATCTGGTGACAACCAATTACTTTCTACAGCAGGTGAGCCTGGTTATTGCCCTCCACCAAGAGGTAGTGAGTGGACGCAAGGGCTAACTGAAGGTGCATGGTGTGTACAATTACAAATTGTTGATGGTGGCCCTAATGATGACGATGGCAAAGCGAACCGAACGATAGTCGATCCAGGCGGTGTTGCAATTATTCGTACATCGAACCAGCTTCCTAAGGCTAATCAGGATGAGATAACAATTGGTGCAGGAGAATCGGCGACTATTGATGTATTGAAAAATGATACAGATCTGGACGGCGATACACTTACTTTAAGCGGCGCGACGGCTGATTTTGGTGATGTAAGTATTGTTGATGAGCAGTTACTGTATACCCCACCAGCTGGATTTGTTGGTGTTGCGATTATTGAATATAGTATTAGTGATGGCAAAGGGGGCACATCAAACAGCCAAGTTAAAGTTAACTTAGTTATAAATAATGCACCAACAGCTGTTTTTGATTCGGCAACAACCACAGATAACACATCGATAGAAATAGATGTACTTCGTAATGATTCAGATATTGATGGTGATGAATTATTTGTCGTTAATGCAGTTGCAGCTCAAGGCACAGTAACAATTAACATTAACGGCACTTTACAATACATACCTAAAAGTGGCTTTGACGGTGTTGATATTATTGATTACACAATAAAAGATAGCAAAGGTGCAAAGTCTACAGCACAAGTAAAAGTGACGGTTAGCGCTGTTAAATCAGTGGCCATCAGTAATAAGTCATCAGGAGGAAGTATGGGAGGTTTGGGTTTATTACTGATTTCAGTACTTGTTATTAGTCGAAGAAGATCAATACTTCCAAGCTTTGCAATAGTAACGACTAGTTGTTTAATTAGTACCAGTGCAATGGCTGATACATGGTCGTTTGAGGCCACGCTAGGTGAGTCTAAAGCAAAGCATTCTTTAGCAACTAAGGACAACAAGGCTAATTTAGATTCTATTGATGATACTGATACTAGCTGGTCAATTGGCGCTTATTATGACCTGTCACCCAATTGGGAAGTCGCTATAAGATATATTGATTTAGGTGAAGGTCGAGCCGATTTAACTGCCCAAACAGTGAAAGCTGATGCAGATAAATTACATCAAGATTATTCACGCTTTGTACCGGTGTTACCAAAAGGGGTGGCAGCTGAAGTAGGTTACCGACATATGCTTGCTGAATCTTTAAGTACAAAGGTATTTTTAGGCGCTTATCGTCATCAGTATAAAATACAAAGTAGCATCACGGATGGAGCTCCCTTAGAGTATAAAGAACACGCTACCAAACCTTATATAGGTGCCGCTTTAGGTTATTCGGTTTATAAACAGACTGAATTATTACTAAAGTATACTTATTATAAAGTTTCAAAAAATGATGTAAGTGAGTTATCAGCAGGAATAAAAGTACGCTTTTAAGTTGATGCGTAGTGTGATCAGCGCCGCTATTAGCGGCGCTGAACCACATATTTTTAAAAAGTATGACTAAGTTGTTTTGTTTCTATTGAAGATTCTTCAGTTCGTGGTATGTTTCTCGCAATCAAAAAAACAATAGGAATTCACCCATGCCAAAGGCGAGTGATGTTAAAAAAGGGACGGCTATTGACTTTAATGGCCGTGTATTAGTAGTAAAAGATATTGTACGCTCAGTACCACAAGGTCGTGCTGGTGGTAGTTTATACCGTATGCGTTTATACGATGTAGTAACGGGTAGTAAAGTTGACGAAACATTTAAAGACAGCGATATGCTTAACCTTGCTGATTTAACTCGTCGTGAAGCCATGCTGTCGTACATTGATGGCGATGAGTATGTCTTCATGGATAATGAAGATTACACGCCTTACAATTTAAATAAAGACGCCATAGCGGAAGAAATTCAATTTGTTAATGAAGAGACCCAAGGTGTGCACGTTATTGTAATTGACGGTACTGCTGTAGGTCTTGATCTTCCTTCAAGTGTTGAGCTTGTTGTTGAAGAAACTGATCCTTCAATTAAAGGGGCTTCAGCTAGCGCTCGCTCAAAGCCTGCACGCTTATCAACTGGCTTAACAATTCAAGTGCCAGAGCATATTTCAACCGGTGATCGTATCCGCATAAATACTGCTGAGCATAAGTTTATGGGTCGTGCTGACAAGTAAGCTGTAATGAATTGATAATTGAGAGCCGAGCTTTTAAGTTGCTCGGCTTTTTTGTGTCTGATTTATAAGCACCGCCACTAAAGAATACGTTGCTTTAATTTTCGCCAGTTTAACGCTATTATATGCGCCTTAATTTTTCAGCAGTCAGATGAGCATGGTATTATTTATTTTACTCAGTGGTGTGTTTATCGCACTTATGTATATTGAAACCATTAAAAAGGGTATGCCTGTTAAGCGTTGGTTATTTTTGGGTGGATTATTAGGGCCTGCAGCCTGGTGTTTATTTAATCTACATTATCGACGTGCATTAATACGTAATATTGGTGCAAAAACGTGTCTATGGCGTGCTTAGCTAGTCGCTCTAACTAAGCTGAGTTTTGATTGGCTTTGCTGTTGTTTTAAAAATGCAGTGAATTCATCTTTTGAGAGTGGTTTAGAATAGTAATAGCCTTGTAGTGTTTCACAGTTAAGCTCTTCCAGTATACTTATTTGTGAAGCTTGTTCTACACCTTCAGCAACTACATGTAAATCAAGGTTATGTGCAATAGTGACAATAGAGTCCACCATATTGCGGCCGCGTTCGGTTTTCATATCATCAACAAAGGCTTTATCTATCTTAAGCGTATTCAGTGGAAACTGTTTCAAATACGCCAGCGACGAATACCCAGTACCAAAATCATCCATAGCTAAATGAATGCCACGGGCACTTAGAGAGCGCATAATAGCAATGGCTTCTTGTGGGTCGTCCATTACCGTGCCTTCAGTGATCTCAAGCTCTAAAAAGTAAGAGGGCAGTTCATTTTTTTGTAAAATCACATCAATGCGCGAAGTTAAATCGGGTAAGCTAAACTGTTTTGCTGATAAATTTACCGCAACACGAGCGTTAAATAATCCAGCGTCTAACCATTGTTTTACGTCACGACAAGCTTTGTTTAAAACCACTTCACCAATTTCAATAATTTGCCCTGTTTCTTCGGCGATTGGAATAAATACCCCCGGGCTAATAACCCCTTTTTTCGGCGTAATAAAACGCACTAACGCTTCCATTCCAGCAAGCTTACCAGTACGAATATTCATTTTAGGCTGATAATACACCTCAAAGTGATCTTCTTTTAAGCCAAAGCGCATTAGGTTTTCTATTTGTAGTCGCTTTACTGCTTGGCGATTCATGTTGTCATTAAAGAACAGGTAGCTGTTACCTTTCTTTTTCGCATGATACATAGCGGTATCGGCGTTCTTTAATAGTATTTCAGGGGTGTTACCATCTTCGGGGAATAACACTATGCCAACACTGGATGTGATAGCAAGTTCATGTCCTGCCATTTTAAATGGTGTGGCTATTGCTGCTAAAAACTGTTTCGCCATGCGGGTGATGGTGAGAATATCGTTGGTGTTTGACATAACCAGCGCAAATTCGTCGCCGCCTAGGCGATAAAACACATCATTTTCACGGGTAAGCTTATTTAAGCGCATAGCAAGCTTTGCCAGTAAGCTGTCACCTAACTGATGACCCAATGAGTCATTTATCTTTTTAAAGTTATCTAAGTCAAATACTAGCAAGGCATGGTGTGAATGCTCCTTTGCTAATTTTTTTAAGTCAGAAAAAAATAAATTACGGTTTGGTAAGCTGGTGGTGCGATCTCGATTGGATAAATTATTGAGCTCAGACTCCGTTTTTTTACGCTCGGTTAAATCAGAATACACCACCACGTAATTGGTAATTTGATTTTGCGCGTTTTTAATTTCATCTATCGAGATTTCAAATGGTAGTAGAGCATGGTCGCTATTACGCAGCTTTACTTCTTCTTGAATATGTTCATGCTTTCGAACGGTGTCTTTTATGGACTCTATATAGCCTCTGTCGTAACCGGCTAAATGAAATTCTTTTTTAAGGTATTGCTCACGTACACCACCGAACAAAGTTAAAAAGCTGGGATTAATGTCAACAAGCTTAAAATCTTTATCATAAATAGCCAGTGCATCGGTAAACGACTCAACGCATTTTGCAAATAGGTTTAGTCGCTCTTCGGTTGATTTGAGCTGAGAAATATCTCTTACCGTGCCAGTCATTCGCAATGGACTAAGGTTCGCGTCTTTTTCGATTATTTTTCCACGGTCGAGTACCCAATGCCATTTACCAAAGCTATCTTTAATACGATAAGTGGCTTCGAAAAAAGTACTCTCTTCAGCAAAATGTTTTTTTAGTAGATAATCTACATGGGTTAAATCGCGAGGGTGTATTAGGCTTTTATTCGGTGGGAATTCTACTAGATTGTTGTTATTCAGTACGTACTTGTCGTTAATACGAATAACCTTGCCGGTTTTTATATTCCAGTCCCATAGTGTGTCACCACTGCCTTCTACGGTGCTTTTTAAACGCTTTTCAGATTGCTGTAATTGAGAATGTGAGCGTTTTAGAGAGTGAATAACCGTAAACAAATAAATTAACAATAACGTCATTATTGCGCACACGCTAACGACAAGCGCATTTAAGTTCAAGCTAAACGATGACTCAAATGCACTAGCAGAATGGGCTGTGGCCAAAGTGGCCAACAATAGAATGTATTTTATTATTTTTATTTTTTTCATTGTCTTACTTCTTATTTACAAAAGACAATCTAAATCAAGCGCGCGCAAGAGTCAAAGAGAATGAGAATAAAGTGGTAGATTCTTCGGTTGATTCACAGATTTAGCGCTTAAAAGCTCATATCTTGGGCGATCTGCATTAAAAATTTCAGCTGCATAGGCTTTTACATCCTCAAGCGTTAATGCGTTTAAAGAATCCAGCAGGCGTTGCTGCATATTAAACTGGTGATCGCCATTGCCAATAGCAAGCCATAAACGTTGTGAACGTAAACGCAAGTTTTTGTCTTTTTCGGCAATATGCGTTGTTAGCCCATATTTTTGTTGCAGCCAGGCTTGCTCTGTTAGTTCATCAATGGTTGATAAATACTGACTGATGAACACATTATGCCTGTGTAGTAACATGCTTGGTTCAAATTTAGGTGACTGAATATAAAAAGCAATTCCGGCACGAGTATTAAAGGGCGCATAACCGGCACCGACCAAATAACCCAATTGTTGTGTGGTGCGTAGTTCATTGAAATAATCTTGATTAATTAAGTGATTAAGCGCCATCATTTTTACTTTTTCATCAACATCATCGCTTAATGCTTGGTAGTAAATCACCATGGCATTATCGCTACAAGCGAGTTCTAATTCGTAACGAGTCACTTTAGTAATTTCAAAGAGTGGGCGCTTTAAATCTTCTATAACTGCTGACTTTTTAAGGTGTAGTGCCACCTTTTTCTGAAACTCAAGGGCTTCACTTTGCTGCCAATTGCCATGTAAAAAAGACTCAACATGAAGTGCATTAAAAAACGCCTGTCTAAACTCATTAAACTGATGAAAACAGGTATCTTTAAGTGCATTTGCTAACTCGTCAGGCTGTGGGTTCCACGGCATTATCTTAGCGCCTAATATACTAAAGAGCTCACTAACAGGTTTATTTTGGTTACTATTGCGCCAATGCCTTACCAGTTGCTTTTTATATTCAGCAAAGCGTTTAGCACAAATTTTTACGTTAAATAGTGCATCAATTAGTTGATCAACCAGCTCAAGTTGGCTTGAAGATAGCCCCGCAGTATGCAAGGTTAAGCCACCTTGGTGAGAGGTTAAGTGATAACTTAAGCCCGCGAGCTCAGCTGGATAAAACTGTTCGCCAACACTATCCATAAACAAATCAGAAAACAATCGAGTCAATGCCATATGCTTTACATCTTTAACTGCAAAGTCAGAGTCCATGGCTAAATAAAAATGCCCTTTGGCCACTCTGAAGGTGGCATCTTGTTTAAACCAAAAGTCAAAGCCAGCTTCTTTTACCAGCAACGTTGGATGAGCTTGCTGCGACTCTATTGGATATAAAACAACATCTTTAGCTAAATAAGGATTTGCGTTAGGTAATAACATTTCACCCTGTGGCTGACTAATTTGTGCCAACGCTTCGAGCCAATGCAGTGACAATTTTTCAATTTTATACGGTGTGTTATACCAAGCAGCTGTGTGTTCAGGCTCTACACCCGGATGAATCAGCACTAAACGCATATTGTGAGGGGTTAACCATTGCATTGCCATTTCATGAGTGGTGGCTTTAAAGCCTTCCATTAAATAGTCGCCCTGTAAGTAATTAACTTCATCGTAATGTTGCATGTTAATACTTAAGTTACTGACCCAGTCAATCAGTCGAGATTTTTCTTGGTTATCAAATGCGATCTGTAGCAGTTTTTGTTTATCTTGATACAAGCGAGGCAGTTTGTTGATGTTGTTATTTATTAGGCAAATGTATTCAAATACCATTTCAATAATGTCTTCGTAGTATTCAATGCCTTCATCGGTCAGCGCCATGCTAATATTAAAATCTTTAAAGTTACTACCGTTGATGCCACCTCCGGCAGAAAGAGCATTGATCCAACCTTGTTCTTTAAGCACAGAATACAACGAGCCTTGCCCTTCGTACCCTAGTAAATGGGCAATAAAACTAACTGTTTTATGACGGTAAAAATCGTCTATGTTTGGCATGGCAAAGCTAATAATCAGCTTTTGTACGTGTTTATGTGGCTCTATATGAAGCAACTTACCTAAGTCTTGGCTGCGATAAAGCGGCGCTTCTATAGGTGGTTTTAATTTACCTTGTTTGCCTTTAATTTGGCAAAAATGCTGAGTTGCCCATGCTTCTAGTGTATCTAATGATTCATTGGCACAAATCACTAGAGTCATCCATTGAGCTTGGTAATGCTGATTAAAAAAGTCACGTAATTCATCACTAATACAGCGTTGTCTATCGGCTAATGTTTGTAGGTTGCCTACAGAGAACTTAGCAAATGGATGTGCAGGGTTAACAGTTTCTTTATGCACTTGATATATACGTCGGCCATCGTCTTTAATCTTTAATTTAAACTCAGCCTCAATGGCATTTCGTTCTTTTTCGGTTTCTGCGGGATCCAAGCTGGGCGCTATAAAAAAACGGCTAAATTGCGCTAATGCCGATTCAATATGATTGTTATTAATATCAAAAAAGTAGCAGGTATGCTCCGTGCCAGTCCAAGCATTGGTGTTACCACCAGATTGAGAGACAAAATTATTAAAACTACCGGATTCAGGATACAGATCAGTGCCTAAAAACAACATATGCTCTAAAAAATGCGCTAAGCCCTGCCTATCAAGAGGATCGTCAAAGTGACCAGTGTTAACGGCCATAGAGGCTGCCGCTTTTGCTGAGTCCTGATCGCGCACTAAAAGCACTTTTAGACCATTGTCCAGTGTTAGTGTGCGGTAAGCTCTGTTATCATTGGTGCTGATTTTCAAATGATGCTCCTGAAACTAAACGTATAATTGTTAACAACAGATGATAACTTCAGGAATGCGACGCTATTTACCTGAACATCATGAAAGAACTATTTTAAGAAAATAAATAGGTTTGAGTTATTAATATAGCGGAAATTCGAGCAAATTGGCTACTGTTTTATATTCTTTAATTGGTTGATTTTTTATGAAAACAATCTTGATAATGCGTCATGGTGAAGCAATACCTATGCAGGCTGATGATGTCAGTAGAAGTTTGACTTCTATGGGTCAGCAACAAGCTGAAAAAATGGGGCTATGGTTGCAAAAAATGCACGCTCCCAGTGGCTTGTTAGTTAGTCCTTATGTTAGAGCGCAGCAAACCGCTGAGGCTGTTAAAAAAAGTAATCGTTTTTTATTTGAAGAAACCTGTCACGATATTATTCCTGAAGGGAACCCTCAGGTTGCAGCAGATTATTTAGAAACGTTAATTGCCCTCCACCCAGAATGCGATACCTGGCTGGTTGTTGCCCATATGCCTATGGTGAGCTATTTGGTTGACCAACTATGCGCGGGTAACATGCCAATTTTTAACACCGGTGCAGTTGCCCAAATTAGTTATGATGAAGCGAGCCATAAAAGTGATTACATCACCATAAATGCGCCAGCTAATGTAACCGTATAAACTACGAACCTCCCCAGCTTAAAGCCTGACGATAAAACGTGGTTAGGCATTTATCTAAAGTAAAATGGTTAACCACACACTAAAACTCAACACACTTAATACTGTAGATAAAACCACTGCACTGGCAAGGGTATCTTGGTGTTGTTTTATTTGGCATGCAATTAAATAGGCATTAACGCCTAATGGTGATGCACTTAATAGCACCAGTACTTTTAGCAGTGACTCATTAAGTGTAAATACGTGTGTGCCTAGCAATAATACCAAGGCAGGTAATATGACTAATTTTAATAGACTGGCAATGGCCGCTGCTTGCCAGTTATCGCTAATTTTATAAAAAGCTAAGTTAGCGCCCAATACAAATAACGCACAAGCAATAGCTGGTTCGGCTAAAAGCGCTAAGCCCTTAGTTAAGTCAGCAAATAAAGTAATCCCTGCCAAATTAACCAATAAACCAGTGCTAATACTTAACACCACTGGATTGAGTAGCATATTTTTGGAAAATGCTGACCAAGAAAACACATGACTAGCGCTGTTTGCACTAATTAAAAAAGTAAGGGTGAACAATAATGCGCTATGAAAGGTAATGATCATAAAAATAATGCCCATCATTTGCTCGCCTAATGCGGCAATAATAATAGGTAACCCCACCAATACAGTATTGGAATAGCTACTGCCAAGAGCAAACACGCTATGGCGTTCGTATTGAAGTTTTTTAGAGAGAATGTAGCGGTCAATAATTAGGGCAAAAAGGTAAATTAAAATAACCGGAATGTAAAAACTTAAAAAGCCATTTAAGCTGACACTGGTTTGTAAGTCTGCTTTGGCCATATTTAAAAATAAAAAGCTCGGCACACTAATATAAAAAGTAAACTTACTTAATCCAGCTATATGGATACGCTCTAAAAAGCCACTGCGGCTAGCAATGTAGCCACATAGCACAATAAATATCAGCGGGAATATAATCGAAAATATATGCACTAAAAGGCTCTTGTTGATTAGCGTCTAAACTCATCACTTTGCGGTAAATTAATTAATATCAGTACCGCACCTTTACCGCCATATTCGAGCGGTGCTTGATGCATAGCAATAACATCGGGGTGTTGCACTAAGTATTGCGGCACTTTATGCCTGAGGATATGGCCGCCAATTCCGTGTACAACACAGGCGCAGTAATAATGCTTTTTTTTACACTCATGAATAAGCCCTGCGAGTTCATCTTTGGCTACTTCTTTATTTAAGCCATGCAGGTCTAGAGTTAAATCAGGTATAAAATCCCCTCGACGAAGTTGTTTCGCTAAAAAACGATCCTGACCCTGTTGCACATAATTAACAGTACCGTTAGTGTCTATATCTGGCACATATTCATCAGAAAAGAAAAATTCTGATTGTTGTTGCTTTTTTTGCTGGGCAAATTGCTTCGCTTGTGACACTTTAGGTTTATTACTAAAACGGTGAGTGTCTTGTTTGAACACGCGCGCACCGCTGATACTTTGACGAAACAAGTCAATGTCATCAGGACTAATTAGGCTGTTTGAGTGGGGATCTTTTTTCATAGCGGCAGTCTAAACAAAAAAGTGGTAAAAATCGAGTAAAAAGGTGTGATACCCAAGCAGCTTTGAGGTGCATAGTGCAGCGCCAATAAGGTTAATTTAAAAGCGATTTATACTGCGTTATTGATTTGAACAACAGAGTGACTATTACACTTGCAATCAATGCCTTGTTTAAATTACCTTTAATTCTAACTGTCACTCGCACCTAGAGGTGGCTTGGGTATACAATAGGGCAATCATGGGGCCCATAGTTGTGCCTCGATTGAGTTTATTTTTTGAAAGTAGCAGGCAGATAATACTGATGAGTGAATTACTAATAGAAGAAGCAACCCTGGATGAAGCTGTTGCAGAACTTTCAACCTTACATGATTGGCTTCGTTGGACGACAAGTCAATTTGCAAGTAGCGGTATTTTCTTTGGTCATGGCACCGATAACGCATGGGATGAAGCGGTAAGTTTGTTATTACCAGCACTTAGCTTGCCAATTGATGCACCCAAAGAGCTGATGCATGCCCGTTTAACTAGCACTGAAAAAAACCGTTTAGCAGGCTTAATTGCCGAGCGCATTAACGATTTTACCCCAGTTCCATACCTGACCAACATTGCATGGTTTGCCAATATGCCATTTTATGTGGATGAACGTGTATTAATTCCTCGCTCGCCTTTTGCTGAGCTTATTAATAATCGTTTTACACCTTGGCTAGAGCAGCCAGAGTCAGTAGGGCGTATTTTAGATTTATGTACGGGATCGGGTTGTATTGCGATTGCATTGGCACAAGCATTCGAAAATGCGCAAGTTGATGCGGTTGATATATCCTATGAAGCGCTTGAAGTGGCTGATATCAATATCACCGATTACCAACTAAGTGAGCGCGTATTACCGATCCAGTCTGACGTATTCAGTGGTGTGCCTGGGCAAAAATACGACTTAATCGTAGCAAACCCACCGTACGTTGATGCTGAAGATATGGCTGATTTACCACGTGAATTCCATCACGAGCCAGAGCTTGGGTTAGCATCGGGTCACGATGGCCTTGATGTAACACGTACTATTTTAGATCAAGCTAGTGAGCATCTAACAGATAACGGTTTGTTATTTGTCGAAGTAGGTAACTCTATGGTACATATGGATGCACTGTATCCAGGCGCACCATTTGAATGGATTGAGTTTGAACAAGGCGGATTAGGGGTGTTTGTTATTAGCAAGCAACAACTAGATGCCTACTTTGCACAGTAATTATTAATACTAGCCATTCATCCCAAATGGCTGGGTAACACTATAGCCGAGATAATTCTCGGCTATAAGTCATTAGGAATGAGGAAAGTTAATGGCAGGTAATAGCATAGGGCAGTTATTTAAAGTGTCCACCTTTGGCGAAAGCCACGGCGTTGCATTAGGCGGCGTTGTGGATGGCACGCCAGCAGGCCTTGAGATAACAGAGGCCGACATACAACACGATTTAGATAGACGAAAACCAGGGCAAAGCCGCTATACCACGCAGCGCCGTGAGAGCGACCAAATTAAAATTTTAGCGGGTGTTTTTGAAGGTAAAACCACCGGTACCAGCATTGGTTTATTAATTGAAAATACCGATCAACGTTCACAAGATTATGGCAAAATTAAAGACGTGTTTCGTCCAGGTCACGGTGACTATACCTACTGGCATAAGTACGGCCTGCGCGATTACCGTGGTGGTGGCCGCTCATCTGCGCGTGAAACCGCTATTCGAGTTGCCGCAGGCGCCATTGCTAAAAAGTATTTAAAACAGTTTCATGGTATTGAAGTTAAAGCATGCTTGAGCCAATTAGGGCCAATAAAAGCCGAAAACTACGATTGGGATGAAGTGGAAAATAACTTATTTTTCTTCCCAGATACAAGTAAGCTTGAAGCACTTGATGAATATATGCGCGAGCTAAAAAAACAAGGCGACTCAGTGGGTGCTAAAGTAAAAGTAGTGGCTAAAAATGTACCAGTTGGATTAGGTGAGCCAGTATTTGATAGGCTAGATGCCGAACTTGCACATTCATTAATGAGTATTAATGCTGTTAAAGGCGTTGAAATTGGTGATGGCTTTGATGTAGTCGAGCAAAAAGGCTCAGAACATCGTGATGAGTTAACCCCTGATGGGTTTACCTCAAATCATGCCGGCGGCGTGCTTGCAGGTATTTCAACGGGGCAAGATATAATCGCATCAATTGCGCTTAAACCGACATCGAGCATTACTATTCCCGGTAATAGTATTAACACCGAAAATGAAGCGGTTGAGATGATCACCAAAGGTCGTCACGATCCTTGTGTAGGAATTCGTGCTATTCCGATTGCTGAGGCTATGATGGCCATTACTTTAATGGATCATTTACTTCGTCAACGCGGTCAAAACCCACATGTACACCACGAACATGGGCCAATTAAAGGCGCTATTTAAGCGCCTTACGTTTAAAACTATACTAAACGGGCAATAGCGCGTTTAGTATATACAGGCTATACATCTTTATTGCCGCTCAATAATTTAAATGTGCTCAGCGCACCTAAAAATAAGAGAGCTGTTATTATGCAAAAAAACAATCAAGCTTCCATCTCACAAACTGAATATAAAGCCACCATAAAACGGCTCGAAGAGTTTAGCCGCTTTACCGATAGCAGCATTGGTATTCCGTTTACTAAATTTAAATTTGGTGTAGAGTCGTTGATTGGGCTTTTACCTGTGATGGGTGATTTAGCAGGGCTTATTTTGTCTGGCTATGTACTAATTGAAGCGCAGCGCTTAGGTGTTAGCAAGCGAGTAAAAAGCCGTATTATTATAAATATGTTGATTGATTTTGTTGGCGGGCTCATTCCATTTTTTGGTGATATTTTTGATGCCATGTTTAAAGCAAATACGCGTAACACCCGCATACTTAAAAAACATTTAACAGATAAGCTAACCACAAACCCATAAACATTATTAGTTTAAAATGTGTAATTAGCCCTGTTATTAACTATTTATTTGGCATCAAAAAAGTACTTAGCGAGTATTTCTTTTTGTTGACCAAACTGATCAGATACTCCAATTCCAATCCCAATTATTTCCCCTTGTGCCTGCGGTGGCTCAGCGTGCAGTGCTTTTTTTACTAACGCTAATGCTGGGCTTTGTTCATTCGCGAGTAGTGTTAAATGCGGCTGAAAATTCTGAAATACATTAGGGCTGCCATAACGTTCAAAAGCCACAAGTTTATTAGGGTAATGCTTTACCCAGCTAGGCACTGGTGCTTGATGATCGCGAAGCGGCTCAAGCTTGAGGGTAACCTCATCGGCTAAGCGTTGTAACTGATATGATTTTTCTAAGTTTATAAATGCCCAATTACTTGGTGATACACTAAATCCATTGGCTTTTATCTCAAACGACTGATGCTCTTTTACAATGCGCTCAACCATTTGCTTAATTTCGTTTTGTGCTTCAAGTGGGTAATCCGTTAAATACAAGGTGGCGTGTACGGGTAACCCTTGTTGGTAAAACGTAGTAATTTGGTGCGAGGCCAATTCATTGCTGGTGTTAGCGACTAGCTCAACAATAGGCTTAGAGGGAATAGCAAATACGTTAATACTTATGCTTTTTGCATAACTGCTGGCAGAAGTAGCCAACAGTGTTAAAAAAGTAAAAGAGATAAATAGCCACGACAAAGAGCTGTGTTGTTTAACCATAAGAGTGAGTCAATTCAGGTTTTTGGTTGGTGTATGGTAAGCGTAATTAAGCGTTCAGTAAATAAAGTATGGTAAGGAAGCCTTAATTAATGCATCGCTAATTTTTTACTTTGTAGATAAAAGTACGTACAATTCGCTTCGTTTTTAGTGTGCTTTATACTAATTTTATCTGTCTTTAAAGCATCGGGTTCAAACGAGTATACGAAGTATTTATGCACCAAGTAGCTGATCTAATGTCTATTTTCGAACACACTTTTTACCAAAGCTATAACACGCGTTTGGTAAAAGGTGAGCATGAGCCTATTTACATTCCCGCAAATGATACAACTCCATATCATCAAATTGTGTTTGCCCATGGTTTTTATGCCAGTGCACTACATGAAATAGCTCATTGGTTAGTGGCAGGCTCGCAACGCCGTTTAAGTGAAGATTATGGTTATTGGTATTGCCCTGATGGGCGCGATGCTACACAGCAAGCGGAGTTTGAATCAGTAGAGGTAAAACCTCAAGCAATAGAGTGGGCATTGAGTGTGGCTGCTGGGTTTGATTTTAACGTATCGGTAGATAATTTAAATGGTGAGCAAACTTGTCGATTTGCGTTTCAATCACGTGTTCATGCAAAGTTATTAGAGTTGTTGCAAAACGGGTTTAACCCAAGAACAACCTTACTATTAAAAGCACTGTGTAAATTTTATAACACCACGTGGCCATTACATGCTGCGCAGTTTTCATGGCATTCTCCCGAGGAGTTAAAAGATGCAGTTTAAGTTAGGATTGATTGTAAATCCGGTCGCAGGGCTCGGTGGTAGTGTTGCGCTTAAGGGCAGTGACGGTGAAGACACCGCTGCTAAAGCCATCGCATTAGGTGCAGAGCCTAAGTCAAATAGCCGCACTAAAGCTGCACTTGAAGTGCTGGTACCTCATCAATCAAACATTACTATTTATACTGTTAATGATGAAATGGGGGAGCAAACAGCAAAAGCGTTGGGCTTTAATACGCAAGTGGTTTATCAAAGTAACTCACCCACAACCAGTGACGATACTGAGGCTGCAGCTCGTTTATTACAGCTACAAGGTGTTGATTTAATCTTATTTGCTGGTGGCGACGGAACGGCGCGCAATATTTGCCATGCTGTAGAAGACTCTGTACCCGTATTGGGCATTCCTGCTGGGTGTAAAATTCATTCCGGCGTGTATGCCATAACGCCAAAAGCCGCAGGCCGTGTAGTTGAAATGCTGGTAAAAGGTGAGCTGGTAACATTAAGCGATGCTGATGTGATGGACATTGATGAAGTGGCTTTTCGCCAAGGAACAGTAAAAGCAAAACGTTATGGTGAAATGCAAGTGCCAAGTGAAGTGCGCTATGTACAAGCGGTTAAAAATGGCGGTAAAGAAACTGACGAGCTGGTGTTAGCAGATATAGCTGCTTATGTCGTTAGTGAAATGGATGCCGATATCCTCTATGTCATGGGTAGTGGCTCTACCGTTGGCGCAGTGATGGAAGAGATGGGGCTTGAAAACACCTTACTCGGTGTTGATCTCGTTGAAGATCAAGCTTTAGTAGGGCAAGACCTAACAGCCCAGCAACTTCTTGAACTTACCAAAGAACGTAAAACAAAATTAGTGATCACTCTAATTGGCGGTCAAGGGCATATTTTTGGTCGAGGCAATCAACAACTCAGTCCTGCGTTAATTAAAGCGATAGGCCGCGATAATATTATTGTGGTGGCTACTAAAACAAAATTACAGGCTTTAAATGGCCGACCGCTGATTTGTGATACCGGCGATAGCAAATTAGATGATGAATTAAGCGGTTATATACGTGTAACCAGTGGGTTTAACGACCATATTATGTATGCAGTAGGTCATCAAGATGGGCTGCACCCAGAGGAGAAGTAACACATGAGTTTAGTAAATTACATAGATGCTGCGCAGCAATATTTTGATGATTTAGTGATAAAAGCCACCGATGACGAGTTATTTGCTGGCGGTTATTTACGCGGCCACTTTGATTTAGCCGTAGGTTATGCACAAGTTGAAGAGTTAAATCTAGAAATTGCAGAACTAAACGACACGGTTGAAAAAAGCTTAGTAAAAGCTTATCGCAATGGCGAACTTAATGAAGATGATAAAGCACTCGTAGTAAGAATATGGGATGAAGTAAAAGCACTTGCATAAGCTTTTTTTATTCATTAAAAATAGCGCGGCTACTGAGCCGCGTTTTTTTGTGCCTAAAAAAGAACTTGTTTATTCAGTTAAAATTTACCTCATTCCTTAGATACGCTAAAGTAGCACAGTCTAAATTCTAGGGAACAAGTGAAATGAATAACAATAATGATGCGACAATGCCAACTGGCATAGTTGCGCGATTTTTAAATTTTGTTGAGCGGGTAGGTAATAAGCTTCCTGATCCAGCAATTATCTTTTTGTTTGCCATGTTATTAATCTGGTTTTTGTCTTGGTGGTTTTCAAGCGTCACATTTGATGCAATAGATCCTCGTACTGGCGAAGCCATTATCATTAATAACATGCTTGCCAGCGATTCGTTGGCCACTTTTTTATCTTCTATGGTAAAAACTTTCACCGGTTTTGCGCCACTGGGTGTAGTACTGGTTGCTATGCTAGGTGTAGGCGTTGCAGAGCATTCGGGCTTTATTAATACCGGCCTTAAATTAATGCTCAAAGTAACGCCTAGAAAATTACTAACACCCTCAATTATTTTGGTAGCTATTGTGAGCCATACGGCTACCGATGCAGGGTATGTGCTGGTTATTCCACTTGCTGGGGTAATATTTTTTGCAGCAGGTCGTCATCCGCTTGCCGGTATTGCAGCGGCATTTGCTGGGGTAAGTGGTGGCTTTGGTGCTAACTTTATTCCATCTGGAATTGACCCATTACTGCAAAGCTTTACGCAAAGTGCAGCACAAATTATTAATCCAACAATGAGCATTAACCCGCTTAATAACTGGGGCTTTGCTTCAGCATCAAGCTTATTTATTGTGATGTTAGGTTGGTATATCACCGATAAAATTATTGAACCACGTTTAAAAAATTCACCAGTTGATGGCGAAACTCAAGACCTACCAGCATTTGAAGATGCCCGTAGTGACGAAAAGCGCGCCTTTCTTATTGCCAGTAGCGTAATGATTGCAGGTATTGCATTATTAGCGTATGTATCTGCACCCGCTGATTCAGCGATGCGCAGCAGCGATGGTTCTTTAACAAACTTTAGTTCACCATTAATGCAATCAATAGTGCCGCTAATCTTCTTATTATTTTGGATCCCAGGCGCAGTATATGGTTTTACCGTAGGCACCTTTAAAAGCTCTAAAGACATGATAGACGCGATGAGCAAAGCCATGAATGGTATGGCGTATTACATTGTTATGGCATTCTTTTGTTCATTATTTATTGCTGCATTTAGTAAATCAAACCTAGGTGCTTTACTGGCAATTGAAGGGGCTCAAGTATTAAAAGCAATGGAGTTACCAAGCTCTGTGACGGTTGTGGGCATTATTTTCCTAACTGGTTTTGTAAACTTGTTTGTTGGTTCAAGCTCGGCTAAGTGGGCACTATTAGGTCCGGTATTTGTACCTATGCTAATGCAGCTCGGTATTTCGCCAGACTTAACGCAAGCAGCGTACCGTGTGGGAGATTCTAGCTCTAATATTATCACCCCGCTAATGCCATACTTCCCGCTGGTGGTGGTGTACTGTCAAAAATACGTTAAAGGCACAGGCATAGGTACGCTTATCGCGATGATGCTACCGTATTCAATCGCCTTTATGATCGGTTGGAGTATCTTCTTGCTAGGCTACTGGGCACTCGGTATCCCATTAGGACTTGATGCCAGCTACGTGTATCCCGCTGTGGCGCCTTAACTTATATCTTGATTCATAAACCTCACTCACTCGAGTGAGGTTTATATAAAAGTGCTGTAATATTCAAAGTAAGTCTAAGTTATCTTTCTAAATCTCTCACTATATAACCAAACAAACTAGCCTCACCAAAAATATAAACATAATCGTTTTTGTTATTCATTATTGTAGACTTATCATCGTACCACCTAAAATCATGAGTTTCGTTTGTTTTAGGATCTTTAAAATATAAACGAGTACAATTATCTTCATAATCAGAACCACACTTTTGTACATCAGTTAGGATATATTCCTTATACCAATAGTCGCCTTGCGTGTAGTAAGCCCATAATTTAATGGGGGCAGAGAATAAAAAATAGAGACTTGCATAGATTAACAAAGGGATTAATGGGTACGCGAATATTAATGATAATTTCGTTTTTGTATCTGAAAAACTATATTTAAGATGCTTCCTGTATTTACTGCAGCGTCTATATTTATTGAATACAAGTATATTTAAATAGATGAATGATGCGCCACAAATAATAGGGAATGCTATAAAGAAAATAACGTCGTATATTTCATTTGTGATAAATGGTGGATCTGTAAAGTCCATTAAAATAGGAATAATGATGCATAATAAAATAGGTAACATTATTACTACAAAGAGTAAGTTATCGTAATTTCTTTTCAATTTTTAATTCGTCCATGAATTATAGCCTTTGCTTAGTTTACATAAATTTTATTGTTTTAAAAATCAAAGAAAACATGTTTATACACATTAATTAATCTGAGTTTTGGATAATTAAGCTATCTCAAGCAGCTTTTTTAACGCTAATTGCGTTGAACTTACTTACAATAGGCTAGCTATTGACGCGTAATTTCGCCTTGTTTTTACTGCAATCTCTGGTTAGAGAAAACAAACAAAATATTTTTAATTCAATATGTTAGTTAAGTACCTAATACTGGCTTGCGGCTTCGAGTTACGAAGATTAAGCTGACCTGATACCTGAATTTCAGACACAAAAAAACCTTGGCACTTTCGTGGCAAGGTTTTTTTACTAAAGAGTCGTTGCTTACTTAGCGGTGAAGCTAACTGGGCGACGTTCTTTACGAGGGCCGCTACGCTTATCAGGGCGTTGGCCATCTTTATTAAAGCTACGCTTCTTGTCACCAGCAGGGCGTTCAGAACGCTCGCCGCGTGGCTCAGAAGGGCCTTGATCTTGTGTTAATGTCATACCCATTGGGCGTTTACAGATAAACACTTTTTGGAAGTGATCAAGTACATCTTTAGGCATGTTTTGCGGTAATTGTACCGTACTGTGACTGTCGTGAAGACGAATGTCACCAATAAACTTGCTTGAAATGTCTGCTTCGTTAGCAATTGCACCAACAATGTTCTTAACCTGAACACCATGCTCACGACCTACTTCGATACGGTACGTATCCATAGGGCCTGCATCACGGCTATTACGCTCGCGAGGTTTACGCTCAGCGCGCTCACCGCCACGTTCGTTACGACGGCCACGGTCACCACGATCATTACGGTCGTTGCGAGGGTTGCGTTCGTTACGCTCACGCGGTTGAATCTTAACTTCTTCAACTTTAATTGGCGATTGTTGCTGTGCTAAACACAGTAATGCACCCGCTAAGTCTTCAGGAGCAAGCTCAAGTTTTTGTGCCATGTTGGCAGCCACTTCGTTAAAGAAAGTAATATCTTTGTTTTCAAGTGCAAGCGTAAGCTTTTCTTGAAGCGCATTAATACGTTTCTCTTCAACAACTTTAGCTGTTGGTAATTCAACTTGTGCGATTTCAGATTTAGTATGACGAATGATATTTTTAAGTAAATAACGCTCGTTATGCTTAACGAAAAGAATCGCTTTACCAGTACGACCAGCACGACCTGTACGGCCGATACGGTGAACGTAGGCTTCAGAATCTTGTGGAATGTCGTAGTTGATAACTAAGCTTAAACGGTCTACATCAAGACCACGTGCCGCTACGTCTGTTGCAATAACAACGTTTAGCATGCCGCTTTTTAAACGATCAACTGTGCGCTCACGCGCTTGCTGGTTCATGTCACCGTTAAGCGGCGCAGCAGAAAAACCTTCGCGCTCTAATAACTCAGCTAGTTGTACTGTATCGTTACGTGTACGTACGAAAACAATAGCACCTTCATATTGTTCTGCTTCTAAGAAACGGACAATGGCTTTGTTTTTATGTACGTGTGCATTCCAAAACACTTGCTCTACTGACGATACAGTTGAGTTGCGTGCAGAAATATGAACCTGTTCAGGATTGTTCATATATTTGCTGCTGATGTTTTGAATTTGCTTAGGCATAGTCGCAGAGAAAAGACATGTTTGCTTTTCACGCGGCGTTTTTTCCATGATGTTTTCAACATCATCGATAAAGCCCATACGTAGCATTTCATCGGCTTCATCAAGTACAAGTGCTTGTAAAGCATCAAACTTGATAGTGCCACGGTTTATGTGATCGATTAAACGACCCGGTGTAGCAACAATAATCTGTGCGCCACGACGAAGTGCGCTCAACTGGATGCTGTAGCTCTGGCCACCATATAGTGCCAGTACTTCAACACCACGAGTGTGTTTTGCATATTGTTCAAATGCCTCAGCTACTTGGATCGCAAGCTCACGGGTTGGTGTGAGTACAAGGATCTGTGGCTGTTTCACAGACGGGTCAATATTATTTAGTAATGGCAGTGCAAATGCTGCTGTTTTACCTGTACCCGTTTGTGCTAGTCCCAGTACGTCCTTTCTTTCTAGCAATAACGGTATACATTGAGCTTGGATTTCAGATGGTGTCTTGTAACCCAACTCTTCAACTGCCTTTAAAATTGCAGGAGAAAGATTTAGAGATTCAAACGTGACTGGTTCTGACATTAATACGCCTCAACGAATTTAAAGAGGCGCGCATTGTATAGGAAATACGAGGCAAATGCTTGTATAAATTACAACTAATTTATATGTGTTTGATGTTGGTCGAAATTTAACCAGCCCAAGTTGTGCGTTAATTAAGCTGGTTAACAATATACCTACAAATTTACTGGTAAAGGCCTAGGTTTTCTTTGGCGTAGGCTTCAAATTCTGTAAAACCACCAATGTGTGTTTGGTCTACAAAAATTTGTGGCACAGTCGGGCATGGCTTGCCTGCAGACTTTTCTAAATCTTCTTTACTGATGCCTTCTTTGATGATGTCGATGTAGCGGTATTTAAAATCATCGCGGTCATTAGCAAGTTGCTCTGCAACATCTTTAGCGCGAACACAAAAAGGGCAGCCTTCACGGCCAAAAATTACTGTTAACATAACGCTCTCCTCAAATTAGTTGACCCTAGTGTAACTAATTTCATTATTTATTACAGTGCAAAAAAACGATTATTGTGTTCGCTTTTTTCAGGGCCTGTAAAAAAATAAAAAATATTTTATAAAAAAATCTTGAAATAAAATTGTCCGCCCATAAATAGTTATTTGAGGACGCCTGATGGGTCTTCATTTAAACAGAACTATTTGAAAATTATATTATTAATTAAATTTTGCCGTTACTTGTTCAAACGAAAAGTGGCAGCAATATATCGCTTAAATATGAGGATATTATTATGCGTACAGTAGATTTATCACCCCTATACCGTTCATTCATTGGTTTCGATCACTTAGCATCATTAATGGATGCCGCTGCACGAACTGACAAGCAGCCAAGTTTTCCTCCATACAACATCGAAGCGCTTGATAAAGACAAATACCGTATCACTATGGCAGTTGCTGGATTTAGTGAAGACGAGTTAAGCCTACAATCTGAAAACAACACGTTAGTTGTATCGGGCACTAAAGCAGGTAAAGAACAAAACGATGAACGTAAATTCATTCATCAAGGCATTGCCGAGCGCAACTTTGAGCGTAAGTTCCAGTTAGGTGACCACGTTAAAGTACTTGGCGCAGACCTAGCCAACGGCTTACTGAGTATTGATCTTGAGCGTGAGATCCCAGAAGCGCTGAAGCCGCGAAAAATTGAAATTGGCTCAGGCAATATGCTAGAAAGTAAATAGCTTAGATAGCACACGTATTTTCCCTGTGAAAAGCCGCCATTTGGCGGCTTTTTGCGTTGTTAGTCTTTTAAATCTATTTGCATTTGTTTTAAAGCGTTAATTTTATCTATTGCAACTTGTAGTTGTTCTTGTGAAAGCTTTTTTTGTCGGCCTTTAGCAAGTAAGTCTTCAAGCTTTAATATTTTGGCTTTTGCAGCAATAACAAAACGTTGTTCTAGCTGTTTTTGCTGTTCAAGATGGAAATCTTGATATGCCTGGTGATTATTTAAATCACCACTGTACTGAGCCACTGGCTGAGTATTTTTTACTATGTTAGGTAAATAGGCCACAGAGGTTATTGTTGGCAAGGGGGGAGGACTAGTGTTACTAATTGTAGCCGTTTTCAATTGCGTGCTTTCCAACTCTTGAGTCATGTCATCAGCTGTCAGCTCAAGGGACGTTGTTTGCTTGACACTTTTAGCTTGGTCAAGGCCATCAATATTCTCTATTGTTGGTTTGCTAGTATAATGAGTGAAAAGTGTGTAAATACCAACACAAGCTAAAGCAATGACAGAAACGAAATTTTTTTTACTCATAAAATTACTCCCGTCTTATTTTGCCACTTGAGCCAGTTATTTTCATACTGTTGTGCCGCTTTTTGTTTTGCGATGGCCTTTGTTGCTTGGTATCGAACGGTTTCATCTTCTGGCAAAAAGTAATCAAACTGATGCTCATAACTGTGTATCACCACCCATTCACCACTAGGTGTACGTATAACAGCGGAAATGGTGTTTTCTTTAGTTGTGAACGCAAGTTGTACAACCCAACTACTTTTGTTTTTGCGGTTTAATTCACTATTGTATTGAGCATATATATCTTGTTTTCCTGATATTACTAATGCTTGTTCAAGTGATTTGTTATCCGCCAACGTGCGAAAGTCTACAGCATTGGCTCGATTAGCAAATTGAGCTCCGTGGGCTTTTACCTGACTTAAAAATTTAAACTGCGATTTATTTGCTTGATAAAACGCTTTAATTTCGCTTTTGTTTACTTGTTGCTCTAGCTTTTCAAGAACAGGGCTCTGCATGTGCATCATTGTATTTATGCCTAGCCAGCTTTGAATGGAGGGTCGCAAAATATCTCCTTTAGCTATTTCATACAGATGTTCAATATCAATATTCTGTTTTGCCAAAATCGGTTTGGCTTTTGAAAACGCTATATTGAATTGCCGTTTTTTTATTAATTCACTTTTGAATAGTTCACTATCTCCTCTATGGAGTTTAAAACGTACCTGCATTGATAGTGTATCGATAAATTCATATAAATTAATAGAATTATACAAAATAGGGGTTAAATCGATCTGCTGCATTTTTTTAATCAAGCTTTGCACATATTGACCATTTTTAGGGTAGGGCCCTAATGTGTGTTTAAGCCAATGGCTATCATAAGTGTCAAGCTTTACCTGACTTGACTGTGCCTTTATAGCTAATTGCGAATCGAACAGATTTTTTAAGTAACGTTCAACATGGTATTGAGTACTAAAACCAACGGCAGATTGTCGTTTTATTATTGCAGGTGTTTTTAGCGCTGCTTGTTGTAACAAAAACTGATTCTCATACAGACGAGTTCTAACTTCATTGATTGTAATTTCAGGTTTGTGCTTTAAATAAGCACGATGCATAAAGTTAACTTCATCACTACTGTATTGTGTAAATGAGGCCATTACTAGGGAGTGGTAACACGCCCCTAGTAATGTAATCACTAAAATAGCCATTTTTTTCATTAGCGAGCAACCATGGCGTGGTTCAATAAGTGCACCACCATTGCTATTGCATGGGGCACTACTTGCTTAGCTATATTAAGGCGATCAAAATGATCTTTTGAATTGAGTACAATTCCACCCTGTGCATAAGAAAATGAACCGCCTTGAGTTAATAATGGGCGAACATCTTGGCTATTTTTATCTAAAGGCGAGAACGTTTGCATTGCTTGAGTAACGAGTGATAAATCGTTGAGCTGCTCTTGATCATAGTAATCTTTTACCCAACTTTCCCAGCTAGAGTGGTTAAGGTCTGATGTGGTCCATGTGTGGTGAGGTTGTAATAAATCAGTCGTATGAAATACAAACCCTAATACTTGAGGATTTCCGCTTTGTAAGTAACTTTGATACCAATATTGCCCTAAATTATCGATAGGTTGAAATGGCATTTCTTCAAAGTCATCGTACATAGAATAGGTTGAGTTGCTATCGATTCTGTAGTGAGATTCTGTTACACCATAACTGTTATATTTTGAAGAGTCGGCATTGAACCAACCTGTTTCTCCCCCTTTACCATCATCAAGGTAGTCACCTTTAAGCCAAGCAGATGCAAGATTATCAATAGTGCCCCAAACGGTGAGCTTCTCATAATTATAACCACCAAAATCGTTTCCATGTTGGTCTGCACCTTGGGTATGATTTTGAAAATGCCAATAGCTTGTATATTTAACTATACTTTGCGCTGCTCCCCATACAGGCGCTTGAACACACGAACCTGTAATGGCACCACAGAAAAAGGTGTCTTCAAAGTCATCTACATCATAAGCCGCTTGTCCTAGCAGCTCGGCTAATTCAGAGATTGTCAGATTGTTTTGTGCAGCGTACTGACGTAGGGCAGCATATTCGGTGCTGGCTGGGTGTTGCTGCATATAATTTACGGCATCAAGAACAATACGTTTGTGAGTTTCTTGACTAAAAGCTTGAGCTTGGCTTGTACCGAGTAATAAAAGTGTCGCTGCAATTAATTGTTTTTTCATTTTATTCTCATCATAGTTTGGAGTAAGAGGTGCTATTAAAAAATAAGCTCATTACATTGCCATGACAAATAAATTAAACATTTAATTAACAATATTACCTATTTTGGTACTTTAATATTAACTATCAAGAATGCTGCCGCCAATTGACGGCATTTATATTTAAAGCTTTTCAATATTATTTAAATAGTTGTTACCTTGCTCTAAGGTTGCTTGGCGTAATGATTCATCTTGTTTATCCCAATTACGATAAACCATCCCTATTCGTGGGTTTTTCTCAAGTCGCTCTCGGTGTTTTTGCATAAACTGCCAGTAAAGGCTGTTTAGCGGACACGCATCTTTGCCCACTTTCTCTTTCACTTTGTATTGGCAGCTTTTACAGTAGTCACTCATTTTATTTATATAGTTGCCGCTAGCCGCATAAGGCTTAGTGGCAATGATGCCATCGTCAGCAAACTGGCTCATCCCTCGTGCGTTAGGCATTTCTACCCACTCAATAGCATCAATATAAACACCTAAATACCATTCATCCACTTCATCGGGACTGATGGCGGTTAATAAACAAAAATTACCTATTACCATTAAGCGCTGAATATGATGGGCATACGCGCTGTCTAAGCTTTGTGTTAATGAGTGGCTTAAGCAATTCATTTTTGTTTTACCATTCCAAAAATAACTCGGCAGTGCACGAGTTGCATTAAGCTGGTTTTTGTTGGCGTAATCGGGCATGTTTTTCCAATACACGCCACGCACATACTCGCGCCAACCCAGTACTTGGCGAATAAAGCCTTCAACCTGAGAAATAGATATTTCATCTTGACGTTGTTGGTACTCTTTAACAACACGGTCGATAACATAGCGAGGGGGTAAAATTTTGGCATTTAACGCAAACGATAATCGGCTGTGATAAAAGGTATCCTTATCAGGGCATTGATCTGTCATCGCATCTTGAAATTGACCAAAGCGAGGCAGTAAATGTGCACAAAAATGATCAAGCGCACTTATTGCTTGCTTACGGGTTGTTGGCCAGCTTAATTGCGTGTCTATCTGTCCAAAGTAATTTATTTTATGTTTATCTAAACGCTCAATAATGGCGCTAACATCATTTTTAAATAATTTGGGTTTGGGGATATCGGCTAAATCACTTTTTGAAAACTTATTACGGTTATTGGCATCAAAGTTCCATTGCCCACCGGCAGGTTTGTCATCTTCCATTAAAATATCAAACTGCTTACGCATTGCCCGATAAAAATGCTCCATAGTGACGTGTTTATCTTTTTTAAAGCGTTTATCTATGTCGTTAAATGCTAATAAAAAATGCTCGCTGTCACAGGCATTCACCGTTAACTCGCTATTAGTCGCGAATTCGTGAAGTTGTGTTTTTAAACGGTACTCATCTGGGTATTGATATTCAATAGAGGTGCATTCATGCTGCTTGGCTAAACGCTTTAAAAGAGCGGGTAAGTCATCATCGTCTTTGGTGTCATCTAGCGTGAGATGTAAAACATTGAAGCCAGCATCTTTTAATGCATTAGCGAAGTTTTCCATGGCTTTAAAAAAGGCTGATATTTTTTGCACATGGTGTTTTACATAGTGTGCTTCTTGCATAAGCTCAGCAATAACAAATACGGTGTCGTCTGATTTGTCTTTAAACCACGAATGAGCAGGATTGAGCTGATCACCTAAAATCAATCTTAGTGTGTTGTATTTTTTCATAATTAGCCAAAATTCACTCTTATACGTGATATTTTTAAAAGCGATCTATTTCTTAAAGTATGCTTAACCTGAACTCTGGTTAAGAGGTTTACTAACATATTAAATCAAAAATGATATTTATGTTTATTTTCTCTAGCCAGAGATTTTCAGTGAAAACAAGGCGAAATTACGCGTCAATAGCTAGCCTATTGCAAGTAAATTCAACGCAGTTAGCGCTGAAAATAGCTGCTTGAGATAGATTTATTATCCAAAGTTCAGGTTACCGATAATAGAGCACCGAATGCAATTTAATACAGCGGTTGATTGTAACGATTCAAATTTTATAGCAAACATAGTGTAGGTAAGGCGATAAACTAGGTTGCTTTTTTTATCAACTTATTAGTTATTATGGTTGCTAATTTAGCGGCACATCCTTATAATAGCGGCCATTGTTTAGTAGGTTATAAAATTTACTAACAGCGATATTAAGTTATTAACTTTTTATCTATTGGCGCGGGATGGAGCAGTCTGGTAGCTCGTCGGGCTCATAACCCGAAGGTCGTTGGTTCAAATCCGGCTCCCGCAACCAATCTTAATAGTAGGTTTAAACTTACTACTTTATATCGCGCATTCTAAGTAATGCGCGTTTTGCGTTTAAGCTAATGAAGTTTAATTTGGTCAGGGTACTGACTCGCAACCAAGCTTGGCCCTAGGCCACACAGTTTTTCGTTTTTTGGTGTGACGCCCCGCTTGGTTCGGGGCGTTGTTGTATCTGCACCGTTTGATTTAATGTTTATCGATTAAATCAAAATTTAAACTCAGTATTTTAGGGCTATAAGCCCTTTTTTTGTTTGTATGGAGGATTTTCGTGACAAAACTTGAACAAGATTTAGTAACCATGTTAACGCCTGCGGTAGAAATGCTAGGCTTTGAATTACATGGTCTTGAGTTTGTACAAGCGGGTCGCCATTCTACCTTAAGAGTATACATTGCTCACGAGGATGGAATTTCAGTTGACAACTGCGCAGATGCCAGTCGTCAAATTAGTGCGATTTTAGACGTCGAAGACCCGATTACAAACGAATATGATTTGGAAGTGTCGTCTCCTGGTGTTGATCGTCCATTATTCAAACAAGATCACTACGAGCAGGCGCAAGGAGAGGAAGTACGCGTGCGTACTAAGCTTCCACAAGACGGTCGCCGTAATTTTAAAGGCGACTTAATAGCAGTTAGCAGCGATATGATCACATTATCTAGCGATGGTGCAGAGCATTTAATCATGCTTAGTAACATTGAACGTGCGAACATAATCGCAAAGTTTTAATTCGAGTGCGAAGGAATAGGGCAAGCGAGGCATTACCCATGGCAAAAGAGATATTATTGGTTGCTGAAGCCGTTTCCAATGAGAAAGCGGTTCCAAAAGAAAAGATTTTTGAAGCTCTAGAGTTCGCATTAGCGACAGCGACAAAGAAAAAGCATGATGGTGAAATTGATGTACGTGTTGCAATTGACCGTAAAACTGGCGATTACGATACATTCCGTCGCTGGCAAATAGCTGAAGTATTAGAAGATGGTTCTTTAGAGAATCCATACAGCGAAATCACGTTAGAAGCTGCTCAAGTTGAAGAACCAGACTTGAAAATGGGCGACTACGTAGAAGAGCAGATTGAATCAATTAAATTTGACCGCATAACAACACAAATGGCTAAGCAAGTAATCGTACAAAAAGTACGTGAAGCAGAGCGTGCCTTAGTGGTTGAAGCGTACAAAGATCAGCAAGGCGAGCTAGTAACGGGTGTTGTTAAAAAAGCAACGCGTGATGCAATCGTACTTGATTTAGGTAATAACGCCGAAGCGGTTATTTACCGTGACGACATGCTGCCACGTGAAAACTTCCGCCCAGGCGATCGTATTCGTGGTCTTCTATATGAAGTTAAACCAGAAGCACGTGGTGCACAATTATTTGTAACCCGTTCTAAACCAGAAATGCTGATGGAATTATTCCGCATTGAGGTGCCAGAAATTGGCGAAGAGATGATTGAATTACGTGCCGCAGCTCGTGATCCAGGTTCACGCGCTAAAATCGCAGTTAAGTCTAATGATAAGCGTATAGACCCTGTAGGTGCGTGTGTTGGTATGCGTGGCGCACGTGTTCAAGCGGTATCGTCAGAACTTGGCGGTGAGCGTGTTGATATCGTACTTTACGATGACAACCCAGCACAGTTTGTTATTAACGCAATGGCACCAGCAGAAGTGGCTTCAATCGTAATGGATGAAGACACTCACTCAATGGATATTGCTGTTGAAGCTGATAACTTAGCACAAGCTATTGGTCGTAATGGTCAAAACGTACGTTTAGCAAGCCAGTTAACTGGCTGGGAATTAAACGTAATGACCGTTGATGAAATGCGCGCTAAGAACGAAGCTGAGTCAGATAAGTTAATTAACTTATTTACTGAAAACTTAGATATTGATGACGAGTTTGCGTCATTACTTATCAACGAAGGTTTCTCAACACTTGAAGAAGTTGCGTATGTACCTGCTTCTGAGTTTTTAGAAATCGACGGCTTAGATGAAGAAACAGTGGACGTATTACGTTCACGTGCAAAAGATGCATTAACAACGAAAGCCCTTAAAACGGAAGAAAGCTTAGAAGGCGCTGAGCCTGCTGAAGACTTACTTGCGCTTGAAGGCTTAGAGCGTCATTTAGCATTTGTTATGGCAAGTAAGGGTGTAGTAACACTTGAAGACTTAGCTGAGCAAGGCATTGATGAGCTTGTAGATATTACAGAGCTATCTGCAGAGAAAGCGGGCGAGCTAATTATGGCTGCACGTAATATTTGTTGGTTTGCAGACGAGTAATTTATTAACGGAGGTATTAGAGACTATGGCAGAAGTAAATGTTGAAAAACTAGCCGGTGATATAGGTACAACTGTTGATAAATTGCTACAGCAGTTTTCACAAGCCGGTATTACTAAACAAGCAGGCGATAATGTAACAGAAGCTGAAAAAGCAACGTTACTTGATCACCTAAGCAAGCAACATGGCGGTACTGGATCTGAAGGTCCAGCGCGTATGACATTGCAACGTAAGAGCAAAAGCACATTAAGTGTGACTGGCTCTACGGGTAAAGCAAAGGCTGTGCAAGTTGAAGTTCGCAAAACCCGCACTTACGTGAAAAAAAGTGCTGTTGAGCAAGAGCAAGAACAGCAACGTCTAGCCGCTGAAGAAAAAGCGCGTCTTGAAGAGCAGCAAAAAGCTGAACAAGAAGCCGCAGAATTGAAAGCGAAACAAGAGGCAGAACGTAAAGCGAAAGAAGACGCTGATCGTAAAGCCAAAGAAGAAGCTAAACGCAAAGCAGATGCTGAGCGTAAAGCGAAACAACAGCAGATGACCCCTGAGCAAAGTGCTAAGTCTGAGAAAGATCGCATCGAAGCTGAGCGTCTGCAAAAAGAAGCAGAAGAGGCCGCATTGAAGAAAGCTGAAGAAGAAGCGAAACGTCAAGCAGAAGAGGCAAGAAAGCTAGCTGAAGAGAATTCAGCACGCTGGAAGAAAGAAGAAGAAGAACGTAAGAAACGCGAAGAAACCGCGGATCACCACCTTACGACTTCAACTTACGCACGTGAAGCAGAAGATGTAGCAGATGCTCGCGAAGAGCAAGGCTCACGCCGTGCGAAGAAAAAGAAAAAAGCGCCAGCAAAAGATAAATTTGCAGCGTCTAAAGGTAAAAAAGGTAAGCTAAAAGCGCCAGCGTCATTACAGCACGGTTTCCAAAAACCAACGGCTGATGTTAAAAACGAAGTGCGTATTAGTGAAACAATTACAGTTGCTGAGCTTGCGTCACGCATGGCTGTTAAAGGCGCTGAAGTTGTAAAAACAATGATGAAAATGGGTGACATGGTTACGATTAACCAAGTTATTGACCAAGAAACTGCGCAACTTGTTGCAGAAGAAATGGGCCATAAAGTTATCATCGTTAAAGAAAACGAATTAGAGCAAACAGTACTTAACGACCGCCATGAAGATGGTAAGTCTGAGCCTCGTGCTCCAGTAGTAACTGTTATGGGTCACGTTGACCACGGTAAAACGTCAACGCTTGATTACATTCGTTCAGCTAAAGTTGCTTCAGGCGAAGCCGGTGGCATTACGCAGCATATTGGTGCATACCACGTTGAAACTAACGGCAACATGATCACTTTCTTAGATACTCCGGGTCACGCCGCGTTTACATCTATGCGTGCTCGTGGTGCAAAAGCGACTGATATCGTAATCCTAGTAGTTGCAGCCGATGATGGTGTAATGCCACAAACTAAAGAAGCGGTACAGCATGCTCGCGCAGCTGGCGTTCCTTTAATCATTGCTGTTAACAAAATGGATAAAGAAGGCGCAGATCCAGACCGCGTTAAAAACGAGCTAGCTCAGCTAGACGTTATCCCAGAAGATTGGGGCGGTGATACGCAATACGTTCACATCTCAGCTAAAACAGGTCTTGGTATTGATGACCTTTTAGAAGCAGTATTAATGCAATCTGAGCTGTTAGAACTAAATGCACCTAGCGAAGGTATGGCTGCAGGTGTTGTAATTGAATCACGTCTTGATAAAGGCCGTGGTCCAGTAGCGTCTATCCTTGTTCAATCAGGTACGCTTAACCAAGGTGACATTGTATTATGTGGTCTTGAGTATGGCCGTGTTCGTGCAATGCGCGATGAAAACGGTAAAGACATTAAATCTGCGGGTCCTTCTATTCCTGTTGAGATTTTAGGTCTTTCTGGTATTCCAGCAGCGGGTGATGAAGCAACAGTAGTTAAAGACGAGCGTAAAGCACGTGAAGTTGCACTTTACCGTCAAGGTAAATTCCGCGATGTTAAATTAGCGCGTCAGCAAAAAGCGAAGCTTGAAAACATGTTTACTAACATGACTGAAGGCGACGTGTCTGAAGTTAACGTGGTACTTAAAGCAGACGTTCAAGGTTCAATTGAAGCAATTTCAGACTCACTAACTAAACTTTCTACTGATGAAGTAAAAGTGAAGATTGTTGGTTCTGGTGTTGGTGGTATCACTGAAACAG
This sequence comes from Pseudoalteromonas sp. Scap06, assembly GCF_013394165.1. Lineage (NCBI taxonomy): Bacteria > Pseudomonadati > Pseudomonadota > Gammaproteobacteria > Alteromonadales > Pseudoalteromonadaceae > Pseudoalteromonas > Pseudoalteromonas sp. Scap06. Next base: position 1,158,131 of record NZ_CP041330.1, read on the forward strand.
ATGCAACTCTTGCTGCAGCGTCTAACGCAATCGTAGTTGGCTTTAACGTTCGTGCCGATGCATCAGCGCGTAAAGTGATTGACTCTGAAAACTTAGACCTTCGTTACTACAGCGTAATTTACGCACTTATCGAAGAAGTTAAGCAAGCCATGTCTGGTATGCTTGCTCCTGAGTTTAAACAAGAGATCATTGGTCTTGCTGAAGTACGTGATGTATTTAAGTCTCCAAAAATTGGCGCAATTGCTGGTTGTATGGTTACTGAAGGTACTATCAAACGTAGCGCACCAATTCGTGTACTTCGTGATAACGTGGTTATTTACGAAGGTGAACTTGAGTCATTACGTCGCTTTAAAGATGACGTACAAGACGTTCGTAACGGCATGGAATGTGGTATCGGCGTTAAGAACTACAATGACGTTCGCGTTGGTGACCAAATCGAAGTATTTGAAACAGTTGAAGTACAACGTAGTCTTTAATTGTTGTTAGGTGTTGTTGGACATTCAAGGTCGTACCTCGATAGCCCAACATACCCTATGCTAAGATTTTAAATGGGGGCTCAGCCCCCATTTGTGTATCCATTATTTAGTTAACTTGTTATTGTTTTTCAATAAGTTATAATTTTAGGAAAGTGAAATGAGAGAATTTTCTCGCACTGATCGTGTTGCTCAGCAAATTCAAAAAGAAATTGCTGTGATTCTACAACGCGAAATTAAAGATCCGCGCTTAGGCATGGTGACAGTGTCTGCGGTAGAAGTATCACGCGATTTATCTTATGCCAAAGTTTTTATCACGGTGTTTAACACTGAAGACGAAAATGCAGCAAAACAGAGTGCAAAAGTACTGAACGAAGCAACGGGCTATATCCGTTCGTTACTAGGTAAGCGTATTCGCGCACGTATTATGCCAGAGCTTAAATTTGTGGTTGATAACTCATTAATGGAAGGGATGCGCATCTCTAACTTAGTGGACTCTATCATTCGTGAAGATAATGCTAAGCATGTTGATGATGAAACAGATAGCGAAGAAGGCACTAAAGACTAATGGCAAGACGCAGTAAAGGCCGTCCAGTTGATGGTATTTTGTTGTTAAACAAACCAGAAGGCATTTCATCAAACAAGGCATTACAGCAGGCTAAAGGTATTTATTTTGCGCAAAAAGCGGGGCACACAGGTGCGCTTGATCCGCTTGCGACCGGCATGCTGCCAATTTGTTTTGGTGAAGCGACTAAGTTTACCCAGTTTTTACTCGATACAGATAAAACCTATGTTGTTCGAGCTAAGCTAGGTGAACGTACTACCACATCAGACTCTGATGGCGAAGTGGTCGAAACTCGCGATGTGAATGTTACTTCCCAATTACTAAGCGAAGAGATTGCTAAGTTTTTAGGTGAGTCAGACCAATATCCATCAATGTATTCAGCGCTTAAATATGAAGGTAAACCTTTATATAAATATGCGCGTGAAGGTATAGAAGTTCCTCGCAAATGTCGAAAAATTAACGTATTTAGCTTAACGCTTGATGAGTTTGATGAGCAAGCTAACGAGATACAAATGACTGCACATGTATCTAAAGGTACGTATATTCGTACTATCGTTGATGACTTAGGTGAAAACTTAGGCTGCGGCGCGCATGTGATTATGCTGCATCGTAGTGCTGTTGGGCATTACCCTGCAGATAAAATGGTCACACTTGAGCAGTTAGAAGCGTTATTAAATCAAGCGAAAGAACAAGACGTTGCGCCTTCAACTTACCTTGACGAACTATTATTGCCAATGGACACCGCGTTAGTTGATTTACCCGTTGTGGAAATTACTAAAGAGCAGGGAATGGCATTTAGCCATGGTCAAGCTGTGGTGTTGGGTAAAGCCCTGCCTGAAGGTGCAATAAAGGTACTGGCTGACGGAATATTTATTGGTACGGGCGAACGTAATCCTGATGGCCATTTAAAGTCAAAGCGCGGCTTGTCTAATCAACAACCAGAGTAAAGTTTAACTTGTAGTTATGCTGATAATTGGTAGAATACGCCCGCTTAATCGTTTTGGCTGAATTAGTGATCGGCTAAAGCACCTATTAAATTTAACTTTTGGAGTTATTATGTCACTAAGCAATCAAGAAAAAATCGATATCATTGCTAAATTCGCACGCGCTGAAGGCGACACTGGTTCACCTGAAGTACAAGTAGCATTACTTACTTTTGATATCAACAAGCTTCAAGGTCACTTTGCTGATCACAAGCATGACTTCCACTCACGTCGTGGTCTGCTTCGTAAAGTAAGCACTCGCCGTAAACTGCTTGATTACCTTAAAGGTAAAGATATCTCGCGTTATACTGCGTTAATCAAAGAGCTTGGCCTACGTCGCTAAGAACTTGATTATCAAAAGGGGAGCTTTTTAGCTCCTTTTTTTGTGTCTAAATTTCCCCATACCCACATCGATTAATCCCCTTGAAATATCAGCTAAAAGCCACATTGTAAGTAACAGCAAAGTACATAATTTAGCAATGCGTTTATCTCTGGACTAAGCTCGCAATTTTACCTGACTTTGTTATATACTATGGCGCGTAGATAAAAAGGTTTATTTACGGTTATTTACATCATTGCCAATTGTAGTACTTAATTGATTTCCAACTGAATACAATTATGTACTGTAATTGGTACTTTGATGAAAACTTAATTAATACTAAAAATACATTTAAGGAATATTTTAAGTGCAAGCAATTATAAAAGAATTTCAACTAGGTCAACACACAGTGACGCTAGAAACAGGTGCTATCGCTCGTCAAGCTGACGGCGCAGTACTAGCAAGCATTGGCGACACGTCAGTACTAGTAACGGTTGTTGGTAAGCGTGAAGCTCAACCAGGTCAAGACTTCTTCCCACTAACAGTTAACTACCAAGAGCGTATGTACGCTGCTGGTCGTATCCCAGGTGGTTTCCTTAAGCGTGAAGGTCGTCCTAACGATGGCGAAACACTTATTGCACGTCTTATTGACCGTCCAATTCGTCCACTTTTCCCAAATGGTTTCGTAAACGAAGTACAAGTTATCGCGACTGTTGTTTCTGTAAACCCTGAAATCCAACCTGATATGGTTGCGATGATTGGTACATCAGCAGCACTTGCTATCTCTGGTATCCCGTTCAGCGGTCCAATTGGTGCATCACGTGTTGGTTACATTAACGGTGAATACGTACTTAACCCGACACTAAAAGAGCTTGAAGAGAGCCAACTTGACTTAGTTGTTGCGGGTACTGATAACGCAGTACTTATGGTTGAATCAGAAGCAGACGTACTTGCTGAAGACGTAATGCTAGGCGCGGTTGTATACGGCCATGAGCAATCACAGTCTATCATCAATGCAATTAACGAATTTAAAGCAGAAGCAGGCAAGCCTACTTGGGATTGGACTGCACCTGAGAAAAACGTTGCATTAGAAGAGAAAGTAGCAACTCTTGCTGCTGATAAAGTAGGCGAAGCTTACCGTATTACTGATAAAGTAGCGCGTAAAGAAGCATTAACTGCTGCAAAAGATGCGGTTGTTGAAGCACTAACAAGCGAACTTGCTGAAGGCGAAACGCTTGATAAGCAAGAAGTAGGTAAAGTATTCGGTTCACTTGAGAAGAAAATCGTTCGTGGCCGTATCGCTGCTGGCGAAAAACGTATCGATGGTCGTGAACCAGATATGATCCGTGCTCTAGATGTAATGACGGGCGTACTTCCACGTACTCACGGCTCTGCAATCTTCACACGTGGTGAAACGCAAGCATTAGTAACAGCAACACTTGGTACAGAACGTGATTCACAGTTAATCGACGATTTAACTGGCACGCACAAAAACCACTTTATGCTTAACTATAACTTCCCTCCGTTCTGTGTAGGTGAAACTGGTTTTGTTGGTTCTCCTAAGCGTCGTGAAATCGGCCACGGTAACCTAGCTAAGCGTGGTATTGCAGCAGTAATGCCAACATTGACTGACTTCCCATATTCAATCCGTGTTGTATCTGAAATTACGGAATCAAATGGTTCATCTTCAATGGCATCGGTTTGTGGTACGTCTTTAGCGCTTATGAACGCAGGTGTTCCAATTAAAGCCTCAGTTGCGGGTATCGCAATGGGCTTAGTTAAAGAAGAAGAAAACTTTGTTGTTCTTTCAGATATCTTAGGTGATGAAGATCATTTAGGTGACATGGACTTTAAAGTAGCGGGTACAACTAACGGTATCACTGCACTGCAAATGGATATCAAAATTGAAGGTATTACTCAAGAAATCATGCAAATCGCGCTTAAACAAGCGAAAGCTGCACGTTTACACATTCTAAATGTAATGGACGAAGCGATTTCTGCACCTTCTGAAGAGTTATCTATGTTTGCTCCGCGTATTTACACGATGCAAATCCCACAGAAGAAAATCGCAGAAGTTATCGGTAAAGGTGGCGCAACTATCCGTCAGCTTACTGAAGAAACGGGTACTACGATTGAAATCGGTGATGATGGCACAATCAAGATTGCTGCTACAGACGGTGAAAGTGCAGCAAATGCAATTAGCCGTATTGAGCAATTAACTGCTGAGCTTGAAGTAGGTACTATCTACGAAGGTAAAGTGGTACGTATCGTTGATTTCGGTGCGTTTGTAAACATTCTTCCTGGTAAAGATGGCCTAGTGCATATCTCACAAATCAGCACTGAGCGTGTTAACAACGTTGCTGATCACCTTAGCGAAGGTCAAGAAGTTAAAGTTAAAGTACTAGAAGTAGACCGTCAAGGCCGTGTACGTCTAAGTATTAAAGAAGCAATGGAATCAGCAGCACCTGCAGCTGACGAGTCTAAAGACGCGTAATTGCTAATCTTTCATCCAGATAATTACTGGATAGTATAAAAAGGGGCTGTTTAGCCCCTTTTTTTATGCTTTAATGTTAGCAACCTATTGTGTTCAAGACGTTAAGTAACATATAACAAGAATGAACCTTACAAGACAGCTTATGTCTTATCTATTTGCTACTTACCTCGGTATTAAGGATTTTAATGAGACTTAAACATTTAGCCTTGGCATCTTTTGCTATTTTGTCTTTAAGCGCTTGTCAGGCTACTACTAAACCCGCTGCTATTATTAATGTACCATTTACTGCGCCACTTGCATCAGACTTTAGAAATGAAATTGCCATTGCTCGTTTTTCAGAGCTATTAAATAGAGCAGACTTGAGTAAAGAACAACAAGCAAAGCTCTATTATGACCGTGGAGTACTGTTTGATAGCTTAGGCATGACGACTTTATCGCGAATTGATTTTAACCGAGCGGTTAAACTTAAGCCTGATTTGGCTGAAGTCTATAACTTTTTGGGTATTCAGCATACCTTGATGCAGCAATACGAAAAAGCATACGAGTATTTTGATTCAGCCATAGAGTTAGACCAAGAACATGAATATGCGTATTTAAATCGTGGTATTGCTTTGTACTATGGTGATAGAGCGACGCTTGCAAAGGATGACTTTAAAACATTCTTGGAGCGCTCTCCTAACGATCCTTATCGTGTATTGTGGCTTTATTTAGCTCAAGCAGCACAAGATAAAACCGCGGCAATCGCTGCGTTAAAAGCCAATGCGGCGGCCCTTGATGAAAATGAATGGGCATATCAGCTTATTGCCTTGTATGTAGGTGATATGAGTGAAAAAGCATTTTTTTCAGGGATAGCCGATGGTGTAAGTTCACAACAAGAATATGCTCAGCGTTTATGTGAAGCTTATTTTTACTTAGCTAAACAGCACCAAGCCGCAGGCGAGCTTTCAATTGCCACAGATTACTTTAAATTGGCGCTAGCAACGAACGTACATGAATTTATAGAATATAAGTATGCGCGTTTAGAGCTTGAGTTGATGGCCAGTGAAAGCGCTGGCTAATTATTTAAAACTAAGTGCTTTATTACTGTGCGCTAGCGTTATTAGTGGCTCGAGTAATAAACAAAATAGCATTGGCTTTTGGCAAGTATTACATGCCAAGGCCAATGTGATTGACAGTTATTGGCAATTCCCTCGTTACTTTGCAAACCACATATTACAATTACCCACCACAGCCTTAGCAACCTTAGCTCGCAATAAAATAGCGGATGCTCAATATGGCTATGGGTTGTCATTATTAATCAATAATCAAACTGAAACGGCTAAACTATTTTGGCAAGCAAGTTTGGATAAAATTACACGAGCACAGCAAAAAAAACTCGCCGACTCGTTATTTTCGCAACAGCGTTGGCAGGATTTAGCGCTACTAAAAAATCAAAATAAGCTTCCTAAAGGCGATATCTTTTATCACCTGCAATTACAGCAACAAGCACCCATAGAAACGTTAAGTAAATCATTTATGAATAAGTTAGGGTTTTTAGTTGCAAGCAAGCAAATTGAGATACAAAAGCAGTGTACATTTAATGTATTAATATTGAGCGATCACCGTGATGGTTTATACAGGCTCAATCAATTTCGTAACGCGTACTTTCAAAACCCAGAGCCGAGTCTCAATACCTTTTGTTTTTCAAAACCAGTTTATGTGGGTAATGCAATTAGTTGCAATAGTACTGAATCCTCCCGTGCTGTGTGCAATTGGCAACAATCATCGCTTAAAAAGCGGCTTCCCACTGGGTTCGATTTTGCTGTTATGATGCCTAAGCAAGGTACTGCCAGTGTAAAAAATGGTTTAATGCATATTAATTCACAGGCTAGCTACGCGGTTTTTTTGCATGAGTTAATGCACTTTAATGGCTTTGAAGATGAGTACGCTTTACCGGTAAAAAAGCAAGCGTGGTTATGTCAGCTTGATGGGTTTGTTGCTCCCAACTTATTTATTGCAAAAAAATCAGTTGCTCCCAAAGGGTGGCACAAAAGCCAAAGCTGCCAACAAGGCGGCACTGCTTATAAGCCCAGTGCACAGTGGTCGATTATGCAATATCAGCAGTTAGGCCTATCAGCGCAATATCGTATTTTGTGGCAAAAGCACATAGCACTTAATGCTCATTTATTTGTACGATTTTAGTGATTGGATATTCCGCTGTAAACTGTCTGAAAGCTGAGCTTATTTGGCTACTGTTCATTAATTTATAAGTATTTTTGTTTGATTATTGTTCCGCTAGCGGCGCTTTCTATAGACAAAAACTGCGTTTATCAGTATAACTATACGTATTAATGTTGTTAAAAAACAGACATAAAACGTATACCCAAGTCACTTTGGTATTTAATAATAACAAGTAGCGAATTGATAAACTTTATGATTCAAAAAGGCCCTTCATTATGACTTTGCTCTGGATACCCCTGTTATCCTTATTCGGCAGTGTTATTTCTGCATGCACCGGCAAACTTTCTCGAAATCAGGCAACGAGCCTAACGGCTATTGCGCCGTTAGCCGCGCTTGCAATTACACTTTATCATGCGCCCGCGGTTCTTGCGGGGGAAACCATTCGTTTTAGCGCACAGTGGATACCAGCCTTAGGGTTAGATATTTCCTTGCGCTTGGATGGATTGAGTTTACTGTTTTTATTTATGATTCTAGGAATAGGGTTACTAGTAATTTTGTATGCCCGTTATTACCTAAGTCAAAATGATTCATTGCCAAAACTATTTAGCTACTTAATGTTATTTATGACCGCCATGCTGGGCATTGTTATGTCAAACAATGTGATTCAGTTATGGGTATTTTGGGAGCTAACCAGTATTAGCTCGTTTTTGTTAATCAGTTATTGGTGGCACAAATCAGAGGCGCGCAAGGGGGCGCGCATGGCATTAGCGGTAACTGGCGCCGGTGGTTTAGCCTTACTCGGTGGCTTAATGTTGTTAGGCGATATTGTTGGAAGCTACGACTTAGACACCATTTTAGCTAGCAAAGCGATTATTCAATCTCACGACTTATATGAATTGGCATTAGTACTAGTATTATTAGGTGCTTTTACTAAATCTGCACAATTTCCGTTTCATTTTTGGTTACCGCATGCCATGGCTGCACCTACGCCGGTTAGTGCGTATTTACACTCTGCCACTATGGTAAAAGCAGGTATCTTTTTACTTGCGCGTTTTTACCCCGCATTGGCGGGTACCGATACCTGGTTTTTATTAGTTGGTTTGACCGGTTTAACCACATTATTATTTGGCGCTTATATCGCGTTATTCAAACATGATTTAAAAGGCTTGTTAGCCTATTCAACGATTAGTCATTTGGGTTTAATTACATTATTACTAGGCCTAGATACACAGCTTGCGACCGTTGCCGCTATTTTTCATATTATTAACCACGCGACGTTTAAAGCGTCGTTATTTATGGCAACCGGCATTATTGACCATGAAACCGGTACTCGTGATATGCGTAAACTCAATGGCATGTGGCGCTACTTACCTTATACGGCCACCTTGGCGATGGTGGCTGCTGCCGCTATGGCAGGTGTACCGTTGTTAAATGGTTTCTTATCAAAAGAGATGTTCTTTGCTGAGACACTGCATCAGCAGGTACTTGGCTCAATGTCGTGGCTAATCCCGGTGCTGGCAACTGTAGCGGGTGCGTTGTCGGTGGCGTACTCATCACGCTTTATTCATGACGTGTTCTTTAATGGTGAGCCCATTGATTTACCACGTACCCCTCATGAAGCACCGCGTTATATGCGTGTGCCTATAGAAATCTTAGTGGTACTGTGTATTTTAGTGGGTATTTTTCCACACTTTGCCGTTGATGGTATTTTATCGGCCGCTTCACTAGCCGTACTTGGTGAAGCAATGCCTGAGTATAAATTGACTATTTGGCATGGTTTCAACTTACCTCTACTTATGAGTGGTATGGCGGTAATTGGTGGTTTATTTATTTACGTTAATCGTAAGTACTTGTTCCAGTTCCAAGCGTCGTTACCTCCTTTTAACGCTAAAAAAATCTTCGAGCGTTTTTTAGCGGTAGTGGTCAATTGGTGTCAAAACAAAATCCAATCAACAGAAAATGGCTCATTACAACGTTATGTATTTATAATGTTAGGCGTTGTATTACTTGCCTCTGGTTGGCCATTATTTGAAATGAAGCAGCTAGCCGGTAGCGTGCCTAATACACCGGTTGATATTCAAAACGCAATTGGTGCAGGACTACTCATAATAGGTGCAATTGCTACCGTTATTTGGCATCGAATTCGAATGGTGTCGTTATTAATGCTGTCGATTGTGGGGTTAATGGTGTCGGTGGCGTTTACCCGTTTTTCAGCGCCTGACTTGGCCTTAACGCAACTTACTGTAGAAGTAGCCACTATTATACTATTAATGTTGGCACTGTTTTTCTTACCTCAAAGCACGCCAAGAGAGTCAAGCTCATTGCGTATTTTACGTGATGTGGTTATTTCCTCTACCGTGGGGATCATAATTGCTAGTATTTGTTACGCCTTACTGACTCGTCCGCTTGATTCAATTTCTGAGTTCTTTATTGCTAACGCCAAAACAGGCGGTGGTGGCACTAATGTAGTTAACGTTATTTTGGTTGATTTTAGGGGCTTTGATACTTTAGGTGAAATTACTGTACTAGGTATTGCCGCACTGGGCATATTTAAACTGTTATCAAGAATTCCACTTTATATGCCAGCGAGCGATAGTGAAGGGCGTCCATGGTCTAAAGATCGCCATCCTATTTTATTGGCTTGTATTTCTCAAAGCTTACTGCCATTAGCGCTATTAGTGTCTGCTTATATTTTCCTACGCGGTCATAACTTACCTGGAGGAGGCTTTATAGCAGGCCTCGTAACTTCTATTGCCTTTATTTTACAATATATGGCGCATGGTACTGCGTGGATAAATGAACGCTTTGATGTTAACTATCGAAAAATTATTGCATCAGGTATTGCTATTGCCATGTTTACAGGTGTGGGAAGTTGGTTCTTTGACAAGCCATTTTTAACTACCTGGTTTGATTACTTTGATATTCCGTTTGTTGGTAAAACAGAGCTTGCCAGCGCCATTGTATTTGACTTGGGCGTGTACTTAACTGTTGTTGGCGCTACGCTGATGATCCTTGCGAGCTTAGGTAATATGACCGCGAACGCAGAGAAAGAAGAGGTAAATATTTAATGGAACTGTTATACGCATCTTGCGTTGGCGTGTTAGTCACCTGTGGCGTGTTTTTATTGCTAAGAGCGCGTACATTCCCAGTGGTACTGGGGCTGACAATGATTTCTTACGCGGTTAATTTGTTTTTATTCTCATCAGGGCGCTTAACAATTAATAAAGCCGTGGTACTAGGGACTGGCGCTGATTACGCTGACCCGCTACCACAAGCCTTAGTGTTAACAGCCATTGTAATTGGCTTTGCGATGACTGCGTTTGTGGTTATTTTATCTATTCGTGGCCGAGCAGATTTAGGCAACGACCATGTTGATGGCACCCTAACTAAAAATAAACGCAAGGAGAGAAAATGATTCAGCATTTAGCATCTTTGCCTATTTTACTGCCAATGTTAGCGGCAATTATTTTGTTGCTCCCACCGTGTGGCAAAAGCTTATTTGCACGCCGATTTATGTCTAGTTTAATGGCTATTTTAACCTTTGCAGTCACAGTATTACTGCTGGTTCAGGTTAAAGATAACGGTATTATTGTTTATGCAATAGGTAACTGGTCTGCACCATTTGGTATTGTACTGGTTGCAGATATGCTCTCGACCTTGTTAGTCACTTTAACCGCCTTTTTGGGGGTTGGCGTGGCTTTATATGGCTGTGCTGGTGATGATGAACAAGGTAGCTTTTTTCACCCTTTAATCCATTTTTTAATATTAGGGGTAAATGGTGCATTTTTAACAGGGGATTTATTTAACGTCTTCGTATTTTTTGAAGTGTTATTAATTGCCTCTTATGCGCTGTTAATGCACGGTGGCGGTAAACCCAAAACGCGCGCGGCTCTGCATTACGTTATTTTAAATTTAGTTGGTTCAAGCGTATTTTTAATTGGTTTAGGTATTTTATACGGTGTATTAGGCACCTTAAATATTGCTGATATGGCCAATAAAGTACCGCAACTAACTGGTGATGACGTTTATTTAGCGAAGGCAGGTGGTTTACTGCTATTGGTGGTGTTTGCACTTAAAAGTGCGTTATTACCATTGCATTTATGGTTACCAAACGCCTACTCAAGTGCCACACCTGTGGTTGCTGCATTATTTGCGATTATGACTAAAGTTGGTGTTTACGCAACCTTACGTGTATACACGGTTATTTTTGGTGAACAAGCTGGCGAACTTGAGCATATGGCGCAGTCTTGGTTATGGGCGCTGGCTATTGCCACCATAGTGATTGGCGCAATAGGGGTGTTAGCCGCACAAGATTTACGTAAGCTTACCGCTAATTTAGTACTGGTTTCTGTAGGGACGTTGGTGGCATTAGTCGCACTCCAAAACATAAATGCCACCGCTGCGTTGCTTTACTATTTAGTGCATTCAACGTTAGTGACTGCGGCGCTATTTTTACTTGCTGATTTAATTGCAACACAACGAGGTAAAGCTGGTGATCGATTAGTCGGCGGGCGTGCAGTAAAGCAACCATTTTTATTAGGTGCGTGTTTTATTATTGCCGGTTTAACCGTTATTGGTATGCCACCTTTTTCGGGCTTTGTTGGCAAAATTTGGATTTTAAAAACGACCTTAAATAGCGAGCAAGCACTGGTATTTTGGCCTGTTTACTTAATTATGAGCTTAGCGCTAATTGTGGCTATATCACGTGCGGGTACTAGTTTGTTTTGGGAACGTAAAGACAAAACAGGTGATGCTAGCGATGTTGCCAATGCCCACCCGCTACAAGTGACCGTGTTAGTTGGTTTATTGGCAAGCTCAATACTACTGGTTATTTTTGGTGACGTGGCAACACAGTACGCCCTCGAGGCGGCAACACAGCTTCACGATATTAGTGGTGGTATTAATGCGGTACTCAAGGGAGGTATGTAATGCGCTTACAAGCTCGTTTTGGTTGGTTACCTACGCCGTTTCGTAGTTTATTTTTATTTATAGTATGGCTCTTGTTAAATAACAGTGTGTCGGTAGGGCATATTATATTAGGGGCGCTACTCGCGTTGCTAATACCGTTATTTAGTATGTCGTTTAGAGACCCGCAACCGCTGATATTAAAGCCGGGGCTAGCACTTAAGCAATTACTAATCGTACTTTACGATATTATAGTGGCTAATTTGCAAGTGGCATTATTAATACTGGGCCCTTCAAAAAATCTGCGTCCAGGCTTTGTTAAAGTGCCTATAGATTTAATGCATGAAATGCCAATTACTATTTTAGCAAGCTGCGTGTCTTTAACGCCGGGTACGGTAAGTGCCGAGGTTTACCCGCTGATTAAATCGCTTAATGAAGACGATGAACCGGTACAGCGTTATTTATTAATTCACGTGTTAGATTTAGATGATGAGCAAGCGCTTATTAAACAAATAAAAGCACGTTACGAAGCTCCCCTAAAGGAGATATTTCAATGTTAGATACAGTATTACTGATTGTTTTTTCAATGGTTGGATTGTCGTTATTACTTAATCTATGGCGACTTATTATTGGCCCATCAGTACCGGATCGTATTTTAGCGCTCGATACTATGTACATTAACGTGATTGCCTTGATTATTTTATATAGCATTAGTATGGGCACGGGGCTGTACTTTGAAGCAGCCTTACTTATTGCCATGCTTGGGTTTATAAGTACGGTAGCTGTATGTAAGTATTTACTTCGTGGCGACATAATTGAGTAAGGTATTAAAATGATAAGTGAATGGATCGTATCAATATTGCTGCTGTTAGGCGGGTTATTTATTTTAATTGGCTCAATTGGTTTAATTAAATTACCTGATTTTTTTATGCGTTTACATGGGCCAACAAAAGCCACCACTTTAGGTATGGCGAGTATACTTACCGCTGCTATGGTATTTTTTGCTAATTCAGTCAGTGGCTTAAGTGTAAAAGAAATATTAATCACTATATTTCTATTAATCACTGCACCTATTAGTGGCTATATGCTGATTAAAACCGCTATTCATCATAAGCTTAAAGCTAAAGAGGGAACGAAAGGGCTCGATAATATCGAAAAAGATTAGCTCTGGGAATAAACGATTAAAAGCCGAATAAACACCTGTTATTCGGCTTTTTCGTTTTTTGGTTGTCCCCATTTACAACACTTGTTGAACATGTGATTATGACGCTAATTCAAATACAAAAAGGATATTAATATGGGTAAGGTAATACTGCTTTCACTTTTAATTTTTTCAACTAACCTTGCAGCGCAAACTGCCAAACAGCAAAAAATTGATGAGCTGGTAGAGGTGATGAACATGGATGCCATGGTTGACTCTATGTATGCGCAAGTTGAGGGCATGATGCAAAATATGTCAGTGCAAATGGGCGTAAAGCCAGATGAGAAAGCAATTTTCGACAAATATTATGCTGATATGACCGAGGTATTAAAAACAAAAATGAGCTGGCAAAAAATGCAGCCGATGATGATTAACCTCTACGATAAACAATTTACTAAACAAGAAATTAGCGACATGTTAGCTTTTTATAAGACAGAGTCAGGGCAGGCTATTTTGAAGAAAATGCCACAAGTAATGCAAGAATCAATGCAAATGTCACAAGCCTTAGTACAAGACGCTATGCCTGAAATTCAAGCAATTGCGGGTGAGCTTGGTGAAGCACTTAAGCAATCTCGAAGCAAAACAAACTAAGGACTACAGTAACTCTCAAATTTAGCAGTCACTTATGGTGGCTGCTCTTATCTTAACTTTCTTCCACACTCCCAGCCATATGCTTAATTAATTGTTGACCTATGTGTTACACATAGGTTTATTATGTTGTCATTACATAGCCAGCCAGAGGTTTAATGATGTACGTAAAGCAATTAGCCAATACTATGGGCGTGACCCAAGACACAGTTCGTCATTACACGCGAATAAAGCTGCTTAATCCTATTCGTGGTGAGCGCAATGGTTATCAAGTGTATACCGCAGCCGATCAGCAACGTTTAAAGTTTATTATTAGTGCGCGTCAACTCGGTTTCTCAATAAAAGATATTCAACAAATTATTGCACAGTCGGAGCAAGGGCAGTGCCCTTGTCCGCTCACACGACAATTAATAGCAAAGCGACTAGAGGAAACAGAGCAGCACTTTCAAGAAACACTTAAATTACGCACGCGAATGCAAGCAGCGGTTAAACAGTGGGATAAATCGCCTGATGGGGCTGTAAGTGCAGATATATGTAGCTTAATAGAGACCTTTGTTGATCCAATCTCTGAAGTTAAAAATACTAAGGAAGCGTTATGAGTAATCAACCCACCACGCAAAACTTTATGATTGAAGGCGCAAATTGTGGCAGTTGCGTGGCTAAAATAGAGAAAGCACTGAAAAATGTAGAGGGTGCGCAGCGCGTTGAAATGAACTTTGCCGATCGAACTGTGCAAGTAGAAGGTTCGGCTAAGGCTGAGCAGCTAATGCACGCTGTCGCTGATATTGGCTATCAAGCTAAACCTATGAACAGTGATTCTCAACAAGACGCCCTAGATGAAAAAGCCGAAGCTGATAACGCGCACTACAAAAAACTTATGCGCAATATGCTATTGGCATTGGGTTTGGGTGCGCCATTAATGCTTTATGGATTAATCTTTGATATGAGTGTCACTAGCAATGCCCAGCGTATTGGCTGGTTTATTGTTGGAATGATGACGTTAGTCGTAATGATTGTGTCGGGTAAGCAATTTTATACTGGCGCATGGCAGTCATTTAAAAATCATACGGCTAATATGGATACCTTGATTGCGCTTGGTACGGGAACAGCCTGGCTATATTCAATGGTGGTGGTGAGCATGCCAAGTCTATTACCAGAGGTGGCTAGGCACGTTTATTTTGAAGCCTCAGCAATGATCATAGGCTTAATTAGTCTTGGCTTAGCTTTTGAAGTAAAGGCGCGAGGGCGTACCTCTGAGGCGATTAAACGCTTAATTGGTTTACAACCTAAAACGGCACGGGTGATCCGAGATAACCAAGAGCAAGATGTAGCTATAAGCCAAGTTATTAAAGGTGACTTGATTCGTGTCCGCCCTGGAGAGAAAATTTCAGTCGATGGAGATGTTATTGAAGGCAGCAGTACACTAGATGAATCAATGCTCACTGGTGAACCGATGCCGGTTAATAAGGATGAGGGTGACAAGGTTGTTGCTGGCAGTATTAATAAAAGTGGTACTTTGTTGTTTAAAGCAACCCATATAGGCAGCGAAACCACCTTAGCGAATATTATTAATATGGTTAAACGTGCACAAAACTCTAAACCCTCAATTGGACGCTTAGCTGATGTTATTTCAGGCATATTTGTACCCACAGTGATGATTATTGCGGTGCTAGCAGGCTTAGCATGGCTTAATTTTGGCCCACAGCCGAGTATTGCTTATGCGGTTGTTGCAATAACCACAGTTTTAATTATTGCTTGCCCGTGTGCACTTGGTTTAGCTACACCGATGTCAATTATGGTCGGCATAGGTAAAGCTGCTCAGTCGGGTATACTTATTCGTAACGGTGAAGCGCTACAAACAACAGCTAAAATCACCACCATGATCTTAGATAAAACAGGCACTATAACCGCTGGTAAGCCAACCGTGACCGATGTGGTTACGTTCAACCAAAGCGACAGTACCGAGGTGCTAAAGTTAGCAGCTAGCCTTGAAAGTAGTTCTGAGCATCCATTAGCCGAAGCCATTGTTAATTATGCTAAAAACCAAAATATCACCCTTGAAAAAGTCAGTAATTTTAATGCTATCACTGGACAAGGTGTGATCGGTACCATTAATGAGCAAAGCCTATTTTTTGGCAATCAGGCACTGATGAAAAGCCACAATATAGATATTGCAGAGGCAATACCTCAAGCCGAGCAGCTTGCTAGCGCTGCTAAAACGCCGATGTACTTTGCTATTGGCAATCAATTACATGCCATAATCGCAGTTGCTGACCCAATAAAAGAAGATTCAGCTGAGGCCATTAAACGCTTACAAAATAAAGGTATGCAGGTGGTTATGCTGACAGGCGATAACCAAGCGACCGCTAAAGCCGTTGCCAGCAAAGTCGGTATTACAGACTTTATAGCGCAAGTAATGCCAGATGATAAAGCCAGTGAAGTGACTAAGCGTCAATCTCAAGGTGAAATTGTAGGCATGACTGGTGATGGTATAAATGATGCGCCAGCATTGGCACAAGCCGATGTTGGATTTGCCATTGGCACTGGCACAGATGTAGCTATTGAAAGTGCGGATATAACGCTGATGCGAGGCTCACTTCATGGTCTTGCAGATGCCATTGCAATTAGTGGCGCAACCATAACTAATATTAAACAAAATTTGTTTGGGGCGTTTGTTTATAACATTGCGGGTATTCCGATTGCTGCAGGGCTGTTGTATCCGTTTTTTGGTTTACTACTAAACCCAGTCGTAGCTGGCGCGGCAATGGCTTTATCATCGCTTACTGTAGTCACTAATGCAAACCGGTTACGTTATTTTAAAGCCAGTAACTCGTAACTTTATTTATAGGGGATTTAATTATGTTATTAATTAATTTATTAGGCGTTTTACTTATTGTCGCTATTATTTATTGGTTTTGGTTGTATGAGCCGAAGTAAACAGTCATAGCAATCAAATAGCCATTACTGTGGGTAACGGGGTGTATTATTATCCAGCGTATATTAAGGTAGCAGCGAACAGGACTCTGACCCTGAGCTTTAATTGACAAGACAGTTCTCCTTGCGCTGAAACAGTTCCCCGCTCAAACTTGTGAAACGCCAAGTATAGGTGAAAATGCGGCTATTGAATTACTTTCGCTTGATGTTGGAGAATATGCTTTTCATTGCTAAATACAAATGTTTAAAGGGAAGTTTTTGGTTTTTTAATAAAACTAAACGTATCCCTGATGCGTATTCTCAAGCAGAAGACATAAAAGGTGTAGTATGAATAAATTAAACCCTAAAAAACTGCTAAATAGTAAATGGACTGCCATCCCAGCTATTAATAAAGAAAAGCACTTTATTATTGTTGAGGTAGAATTTGATGAAGACGCTAATGTGATTGAATGTATCACTGAAGCGGTGATGTCAAAAAATCAATATCCTATTCAGTGGCGCGACTTAAAAGACGAACAAAGATGGCGCCAAGGCTGGAAGTGACCCCATATACTCATGCCCAAATAAGTGGGTATGAGTGATATCAAATTAGTATCCCGCACGAGACTCATTCCTTACTTTTAGTATTTATTCGCCATACGGCGACAAATCCTGCTTTTTCTCTCCCGGTTAAAAAAAATAATTTATATTTTTCTACAAATCAATTTAAGTTGTTTATTTTCAATTTGTTATCTATTTAATTTAACCTGTTTAATTTCGCGTTGTTAATTTGTTCAGTGGCGATTTATTCCTATAGCGGCTCAGTCTTGTTGTTTTGAGTTTAATTAGAGATAGATGTGTCTTTTTTAGATGATTTAAGTTGTTGAATTTTAATGGGTATTTTTTTAGTTAAAAGTAGCTGTTGCAAAAGAGCAACAAAATGTTGGGCATTTTTAAGTAAAAATCACATTTTTATTTTTAACTTATTGTTTATAAATAAAAAATTAAACATGGCATCGAAGTTGTAATACCTAAGCTGTATTTAGCAAAAAGTGATTAAGCTTAACGCTTAACCTTACAACCCAATGAAGGAATTACGTTATGACAACATTTAAATCAACACTGGTATTAATGGCACTTGCTTCTTCATCTGTGGCGTTTGCTGCAACAGATTTTGACACAATGGATGTGGATGGTAATGGCGCAATAAGCCAAGCTGAAGCATCAGTAGACGCTTCACTTATGAGTAAGTTTACTGAGCTTGATACGGATAAAAACGGCGAGCTTTCTAAAGCAGAATTTTCTAAGGCTTAAAAGGCCAATGCTCAACGCTATTACATATTCTGAGTTGCCAAAGACAACCTAAATAGGCAAGGGAGCCTATGAAAGAGAATAACTAGGATGTACGGTTGTAGCGTTGAGTTAATTAATTTATACCCAAACATTGCATACTTTGAAGGATTAATATTATGAAAAAATTACAGTCAACTCTTGTACTTATGGCACTTGCTTCTTCATCAGCAGTATTTGCCAGCACAGACTTTGAGACTCTTGATGTAGATGGTAGTGGCGCAATTAGCCAAGCTGAAGCCTCGGTTGCGGCCGAACTTATGGAGCAGTTTGCAGAGCTGGATGGTGATGGCAATGGTGAACTTTCTAAAGACGAATTTTCAGCATACTAACTTTCTAATTCCCTAAGGATCTTTGAAAAGGATTTCTTACCCACTTTTTTATTAAGCTAAGGATTTATTATGAAAACATTTACTAAAACGCTTGCTTTAATTGCACTTGCTTCGTCTTCTGCCGCTTTTGCTGCGGTTGACTTTGATTCTTTCGATACTGATGGCGACGGCGTTATTAGCCAGCCTGAAGCACAAACTAATTCGCAACTAGCTAAATTATTTGATGACTTAGATATTGACGGGAATGGCGAATTATCTAAGCAAGAATTTGCCAAAGTTCAGTAACAAACACGCACAATCTTTAACGATACAGATAAAAGCAGCCGAATAATTTCTCGGCTGCTTTTTTATTTACTTATCTTCTAAACGTTTGGTTTTAAAATCAGATTCATTTATCCACTTAGGCCAGTCGCCATTATTGGCAAGTTGACTGGCTATATCTATAACCAGCTCGATATCTTGTTTTGCACCAGCTAGTGACCATGTATCTGAATAGTCGTCGGCTTCTTTATGGTATTTATGACTGATGTAGTCAGGGTCGGTATCACCTAAGCTCATAAACAGTAAACTTGGCACGCCTTGTTTAGCGAGTGAGAAATGATCTGATCTAAAAAACAATCCATTTTGTGGGCGAGGATCCATTTTTACCACGCGTCCTTGTGCTTTAGCCGCGCTTGCTAAGTAATGCTCCATTTCGGATAAGTTGCTACCGTATTGCAAAATATAATCGGTTTCATCGAGCACGTTCATACCATCGATATTTAATAATCCGACCATTTTTTTAGTGGCAATCATATTCCCATTGGCAAATTCTTCTGAGCCGATTAGACCTGTTTCTTCGGCGGTAAAGTTAGCAAACAGGATTGAGCGCTTAAACGGCTTTTGCTGATGCATCTTGCTCATAATGCGAGCAATTTCAAGCGTTGCTGCAGTGCCTGAAGCATTATCGACTGCGCCATTATAAATTTTAGGTCCACTGTCGGTTTGTTTAGTACCAAAATGGTCCCAATGGGCACTAATAATAACGTATTCGTCAGGGGTTTCACTGCCTGTAATTTGTGCAACCACATTATGTGATTTAGCGTGTGACACTTCATTTTTAAATGCAAGGTTCGCCTTTAAGTTCAATTCCTTGGCTTGAAATTGCTTACTTAATGCGTGTTGCTTTAATTGTTGATAATTTAAGTTTGCCGATGCGAATACTTGTTCAGCCGCATTAAGTGTTAACCAGCCCATAACTGGCAGTTCAGATGCATTAAGGTTGTTGTCCATCAAGCTATACTTGGTGCCCGTGTTTGAGCTTTCAACCACGCCCCAAGGGTATGCGGCTGGGGCTGTTTCATGAACAATAAATACCGCTTTTGCACCTTGGCGCGCGGCTTCTTCATATTTATAAGTCCAGCGGCCATAGTAGGTCATGGCATTGCCTGTAAATAGTGTATCGTCTTGGGTGGCAAAGCCCGGATCGTTCACCAGCACAATAACGGTTTTATCGGTTACATCAACATTGGCATAGTCATTCCAGTTATATTCTGGCGCGTTAATCCCATAGCCAACAAACACAATATCGCTATTGCGTACATCAATAATCGGCTGTAACTGCTTTGTACGGGCGGTGAAGTCTTTACCTGCAGTAAAGCTAAGCTCTCCCATAGTTAATTGCATTTTTTGATCTGCAGTTAGCATGGCCATTTTAACTGGCTGTAAATATTTCCCTTGATACGCGCCAGACAACCCCATAGCTTGGTATTGCTCACTTAAATAACCAACGGTTTTAACTTCACCTAAGGTAAGTGGGCCGCGTCCTTCAAAGTCATCTGATGCTAAGGTTTTAATATGCTGCTTAAGATTGTTTAAACTAACGCCTGAGCTGTTTTCAAGAGATGAAGCTGGCGTTGTAGGCTCAGAGCAACCCGTTAGTGCACTAGCTAAAAAAAGTGCAGTGATTTTTATATAAGACATAACTACTTAAAATAATAATTTTTTCGACTATAACCCCAAGTAACCGTTAAATGCGAATTTTTATCTCTTTTAACCTTATTTTTATGTCGCTTACCTCTTCACCTATTTACCCGTTCATCGCCTTTAGGTAAGTTAAAACAATAACAAAAGGGATAAAGCAATGAAGCAATTTAATCGTCGAGACTTTTTAAAAGCAGCCAGTGTTGCCGCAGCTGCAGGTGTAGTGAGTGGTTGTGCATCAAGTGGAAGTGCTAATGCAAGCGCACCAAAACAGCAAGGGCGCAGCGTTATTGGTTTAGTCGCGCCTAAAATGGATGTGGTTAGAGTGGGCTTTATTGGTGTGGGTCAGCGCGGTTATGGACATGTAAAGCGCATGAGCCATATTGAAGGTGCGCAAATAGTCGCTATTTGTGACACGCACACTGAGGTGCTAGAGCGAGCTGCCAATTATTTAGTTGATAAAGGGATAGCTAAGCCGGCGTTATATACTGGCACTGAGCGGGCCTATCAACAAATGCTTGAACGACAAGACATAGATATAGTCATTATTTCTACTCCTTGGGCATGGCATGCACCTATGGCTATCGATACTATGAACAGCGCAAAACATGCTTTTGTTGAAGTGCCCTTGGCACTGACTGTTGACGAAATGTGGCAGATTGTAGATACCGCCGAACGTACTCAAAAAAATTGCATGATGATGGAAAATGTGAATTACGGTCGCGACGAGTTAATGGTATTAAACATGGTGCGCCAAGGTGTATTTGGGGAGCTGTTACATGGCGAAGCGGCCTATATTCATGAGCTTCGTTGGCAAATGAAAGAGCTTGAGCACAAAACAGGCTCATGGCGAACGCAATGGCATGCAAAACGTGATGGTAACTTATACCCGACCCATGGATTAGGCCCTGTATCGCAATATATGAATATAAACCGTGGCGATAGGTTTGATTTTTTAACCTCAATGAGCTCACCTTCGCTGGGTAGAAGTGCCTATGCACAACGTGAATTTGCAGCGGATCATTCCCGAAATCAGCTTAATTATATTGCCGGTGATATGAA
Organism: Pseudoalteromonas sp. Scap06; assembly: GCF_013394165.1. Lineage (NCBI taxonomy): Bacteria > Pseudomonadati > Pseudomonadota > Gammaproteobacteria > Alteromonadales > Pseudoalteromonadaceae > Pseudoalteromonas > Pseudoalteromonas sp. Scap06. Next base: position 1,179,438 of record NZ_CP041330.1, read on the forward strand.
CACGACACTGATTAAAACTCTCAAGGGGCGCAGTATTATGGTACAGCACGATACAACAACCCCTCGGCCATACTCTCGACATAATTTAATCCAAGGGACGAATGGGGTGTTTGCCGGTTTCCCTAATCGTATTGCGCTTGAAAATGGCGGATCAACAAGCTTTCATGAGTGGGATTATGATATGAGCGCATGGTATGAGCAGTACGACCATCCCCTATGGATTAAAATGGGTGAAGAAGCACAGCGCAATGGCGGCCACGGGGGCATGGACTTTTTAATGTTTTGGCGAATGATTTATTGCCTAAGAAATGGCGAACCGCTGGATCAGGACGTTTACGATGGCGCAGCGTGGTCGGTTATTTCACCATTATCAGCCCAGTCTGTGAGTGAGCGTAGCCGTTCAATTGATATTCCCGACTTTACTCGTGGTGCATGGCAAACAGCAAAGCCTTTAAGCATTGTAAGCTAAGGTTTATAGCAGGCACAAAAAAAGAGCGCATGCGCTCTTTTTTATTTAACAGTTTATTACAGTAGGGATCAGCTACTTCTTACATCTACTTTTAATTTAAGCTTTTGTCCTGGCTGCAAATATTTTTGTCCGGCAAGGTTATTCCATTTAATAATATCGCTTACCGTTAAATTAAACTTAGACGCTATACGCGCTAAAGAATCGCCTCGGCGCACTTTGTAGGTAATAGTACGATTAGTATTACTCGTCGACTCTTTAGGCTGGCTAGCTGACTTATAAACTACCAATTTTTGATTTAAACGCAGTACTGCATTTTTTTTCAGCTTATTCCACTTAGCTAATTCACTCATCGTTACATCGTATTCGCGGCTAATATCCCATAGGGTATCGCCACTTTTTACCGTATGAGAAAGTTTAGTGCGTAAACTTTTATTAGCGGCCGCACGTACTTGCTGAGGTAAATGTTCACTGTTAATTTTACCATCAGTGAGTGGTACTAAAATTTGTTGACCCACACGAATTACGTTTGAGTTAAGCTTATTTAATGACTTAATTGCGCTGATACTAGTGGTAAATTTATCTGCAATCACCGACAAGCTATCGCCACGTTTAACCTTATATTGCTGCCAACGAAGACGGTTTTTAATCGCTGTAGCGGTAAGCTTTTCAGTGAATTGCTCTACTTTATCGGTAGGAAGTAATAAAAAGTGTGGGCCATCAGGATCGGTTGCCCAGCGGTTAAACCCTGGATTTAATCGATATAGTTCGGTAAGGGTCATATCGGCCATATCCGCAGCCAGTGCTAAATCTATTTGTGACTCAATATTAACCACTTCGACTACTTGTGCGTTAATTATTGGCTTCCACGACACTTTAAACTCATCTGCACGTTTTAATAAATCAGCTAAAGCTAATAATTTAGGCACGTAGGCGGTGGTTTCACGAGGTAAATCTAGTGACCAAAAGTCGGTAGGCAAATGCTTTTTACGATTCTTTTTTATCGCACGCAGCAAGCGGCCTTCACCTGAGTTATAGGCGGCAATTGCGTTCAGCCAATCACCTTCAAGGGTTTTGTGTAAGTATGAGAGATAATCAAGTGCAGCGCGAGTAGACTGCACAATATCGCGACGACCGTCATACCACCAGTTTTGTTTTAAATCGAAACGCTCGCCGGTTGCGGGCATAAACTGCCAAATACCCGATGCAGTACGGTGCGAATAGCCATAAGGGTCGAACGCACTTTCTACAATGGGTAAAAGTGCAATTTCGATGGGCATTTCACGCTTTTCAATTTCTTCAACAATAAAATGTAAATACGGCTCAGCACGTTTAGAAATGCGATCTAGGTATGCCTGATGACGTGCATAATAATTACGCTCAGCGACCACTGGGCGATTTTGTGGAATATCAATAGATAATTGGTAACGAATACGCTCCCAAACATCGTCAAACACAGGGGCTTCTTCTTCAATATCATTTACTTGTTGATATTGCGCATTAATCATTAATGCAGTGCTAATATCATTTGGGCTGGCGCCTTCAAGTTGGTTTTGAACTTGATTTTGTGAATCTGTGTCTAATGTTGTCAATGTTTGACAACCGCTTAGCGTCATCGCTAAAACCAATAAAAGAGGAGATTTATTCATAAATACCAATACATAGGGTAAAAAACTCGGCGAATACTACTCATTATGAGCCAACATTGCCACTTGTCATCGTTAAAAATCCAAACAAATATAATTAGAAAGTGTTAACTTATTGTTATTTAAAATGAACAGTTAATTATTTTTGTTACTGGCTTAAAAATTATCTTTGAACATCCTCAGACTAGCAAAGTTTTCCCAAGGTTCATTGTTTTTTGTAACTAAACAATACTCTTTTGGTAATGACTTTGTAATATCGGGCAAATTACTACGCATAAAAGGGTTAACTTTAAGCTCTTGGCCTATGGTGCTTGGCAAGCTTATTTCATCATTTTTTCGCAATTCATCTACTTTCTGGCTGTAAGCGAGTAATTCGGGGTTTCGTGGCTCAACCGCTTTTGCAAAGGCCAAGTTTGCTTGGGTGTATTCGTGGGTGCAATATACTTTGCAATCACTTGGCAATGCTCGCAACTTATTAAATGAATGCCACATTTGCTCTGGGCTGCCTTCAAATAAGCGCCCACAACCACCACTAAATAGGGTGTCGCCAGTAAAGGCCAGTGCATCATTAATATAACAAATATGGTCTAGGGTGTGCCCAGGGGTGGCTATAATTTCAAATGGAATGTTTAAAACGCTAATTGTATCACCTTCATTTAAAGGCGTTGTTATTCCCTCAAATGGGCTATTACTTGGGCCGTAAACTGTGATGTTAGGGTACTGCTTTACTAATTGAGCTACGCCATCGGTATGATCATAATGATGATGGGTAATTAAAATACCGCCAAGGGTTAAGTTATGCTGTGCTAAATGCTCTAAAACTGGCGCTGATTGCCCAGGATCAACCACCCACGCTTGGTTATTCTGCTCGGTGGTTAAGCACCAAATGTAGTTATCAGAAAAGGCTTTAATTGCTTTGACTTGCACCATGTATCGTTGCTCTATAAAGTGGTATTTAATTAATATTATAACGAGCTTATATAATGAAACCAGCCCTTAGTTTTCAAGAAGGTCCCAAACCGTTGTCCTGGCAGCAGTTTCCGCATGGTGATTATTTACGTTGTGATATAGAACGCAAATTGTCGCCGTGGTTACCGCGTATGTTTGGCTATCATATGCTTAAATTAGGTAATTTAAGTGCTGAGCTAGATACAAGCAAAAGCTCCATTAAGCATCAAGTATGCGTTGCAGAGCCTGGCCCATACACGGGGGTGGTTGCCGATATAGACGAACTGCCTTTTTATGAGCACTCTATAGATGCTTGCATTATGAGCCATTGTTTAGAATATCACTCAGATCCACATCATATTTTACGTGAGGCTCATCGAACCCTTATTCCAGGCGGTTATATCGCCATTACGGGTTTTAATCCGTTTAGCTTTTGTGGGTTAGCGCAGTTACTGCCGTTTAGCCGTCAAAAATTACCGTGGACAGGCCGATTTTTCACACCAGCACGGGTTAAAGATTGGCTAAATTTACTTGGATTTGAAATTGTGGCCGATGAGCGCTTTATTTATTCGTCGTTGGCACGCGGTAATCGCTTATCGCGGTTCGCATTTTGGCGCAGCTTTACCAAGCAATATTTAAAACCTATGGGGAGTGTGTATATGCTGGTGGCACGAAAGCGTGTTGCGCCACTTACGCCAATAAAACCTAAGTGGCATGCTCGCCCACAATTTGCCCCAATAAAAGGGGTAGGGCTTAGGCAAACCTCAAAACAGCATTATCAACAAAATAAAAAATAGCATGATGTAGAGGGTTACGGTTGGTAACCTTCATCATCGAGTAAATTGTTGCTGCTGGCTGCATCACGAGCAAGGTCGTCAACAATTTCGTTATATTTGTGGCCACTGTGGCCTTTTACCCATTTCCAGGTAACGTTGTGCTCGGCACAGGCTTTGTCGAGACGTTTCCATAAATCGACATTTTTAACCGGTTTTTTAGCAGAGGTTTGCCAACCGCGTTTTTTCCAATTGGTGATCCAAGACTCAATACCCTGCTTAACATATTGGCTATCGGTAGTCAGGGTTACAGGGCAGGCACGATTAAGAGATTCTAGCGCCACAATGGCTGCCAGCATTTCCATACGGTTGTTGGTTGTAAGCTTATAACCTTGGCTTAATTTTTTTTCATGGGCTTCATAAATCATAAAAATACCATAACCACCGGGGCCTGGATTACCTAAACACGAACCATCGGTGTAAATCTCTACGGTTTTTTGCACTGTTTTACCTTGATATTATGTACAATAAAGTGATTATAGAAAGATACCAGAGTCAGGCTTAATTCGATATGGCACGCAGACAAATAGTTTTAGATACAGAAACCACCGGCATCGACCCTAAACAAGGGCACCGTATCATCGAGATCGGCTGTGTGGAGCTTATGAATCGCCGGTTAACCGGCAATAATTTTCACGTTTACATTAATCCGCAGCGCAGCATTGAAGAAGAAGCAATCGATGTTCACGGTATTACTAATGAATTTTTACGCGATAAACCGCTTTATCGTGATATTGCCCAAGAGTTTTTTGACTATATTAAAGGGGCTGAGTTAGTCATTCATAATGCGCCGTTCGATATTGGCCATATGGATAATGAATTTGCGTTATTAAATCAAGGCTATCAAAACACCCATAGTTTTTGTGGTGTGCTTGATACCCTTAAAATGGCGCGTGACTTGCATCCAGGGCAAAAGAACAACCTAGATGCACTTTGTCGCCGCTACGATGTTGATAACACTAAGCGGACGTTACACGGCGCCTTACTGGATTCTGAAATTTTAGCCGATGTTTACCTGGCAATGACCGGGGGGCAAGTAAAGCTAAACCTAAATCAAAACAAAGATGACTCAAGTGAAGATCAAAAAGGCGGTATTAGACGCCTAAGTAGCGACAGAGCACCTTTGGTAGTTATAGCAGCTAACGATGCAGAGCAAAGCGCACATCAAACGCGTTTAGACATTGTACAAAAGGAGGGCGGCCATTGTTTATGGCGCGCTGAATAGGGCATTATTATGAAAACGCTATTAGTAGTTTCACTGCTTTTAATTGCCGTGTGTTTCCACCCCGATGCACACAGTGTAAAGCAAGTTGAAGAGTTAAAAGGCAGCGGTAAACAAAATGAAATCCCGTTACTGGATAACCGTTTTCGTGTTGATGACAAAATTGATGAAATAAAATTAATATTTTTTAGACGCCCAGGATCGCCTGCCGTAATTTTAGTAAGACCCGATGGTACTAAATACTTTGCAACCAATGCGGTGAGAAACACTAGTCTTGATTGGTACGATGAATTAAATTATGACTTAGTGGTTATTCGCAATCCCATGCCTGGGCCGTGGCAAGTTATTGGCCAAATAATGCCAGAAAGCCGCATTGTTGTTATTGGTGAGTTATCGCTAAAAGTAGACCCACTGCCTAAAATTCTGTTTCAGGGTGAAACTGTAAAGGTAACTGGTGAGATTTTAAATGATGGCGAGCCGATTCGCGCCAACCTATTTAAAGATGCGGTATCGCTTAATGTAAGCTTTGTGAGCACCAATAATGAAAACTTTGAAAACTTTGGTGCAGGCATACAGCAAGTAACTGAATTCAAAGATGATGGCTACGGGTTCGATGAAAGCGCTAAAGACGGTGTCTTTACCGGTGAGTTTACCTTAAATTTCACACCTGGCGAGTGGCGCCCTGAGCTTTATATTACCACTGATGTATTAGAGAGGCGGGTGGTTCAAGAACCTATTGTTGTGCATGAGCCGCCTTTTAGCTTCACCTCCATTGAAGCAACTGAGGAGGGGGAAGATCACCGTATTACCATCAATATTGATGATAAGCTTTTAAAACCTGAAACGGTGATCATGCAAGGTAAAATTTATTACCCCAATGGCGAAGAGCAGGTATTTTACTTAGATAGCAACAGCACCACAGCAAGAGAGCTGGCTTTACAAGATTATGGTTGGGGACGCTACAATATTGAAATCTCTGTTTTTGGCTCAACAATCAATGACCGAGAGTTTATGGCTACATTGCCAACCTATTTATTTGAAATAGAAAGACCGATTGAAGTGATTCCAGAAATTCCAGTTGCCAGTGTTAGCGAACCAGAAATTATTCCTGTGCCAGTTGTAAAACCAAAAGTAATGGCCACGGGATTAATGATTAGTTTAATTGTTGGTGGAAATTTGGCCATTTTATTTATAGGTTGGTTATGTATTCGTGTTTTTGTGCAGAACAAACCATTAAAACTTAAATTGAATTTAGCTTTTTTAAATAAAAAGAAAGCTGTTGAGTCAAAAAAAGCTGAACAGCAAAAATCAGATGAACCAGAAAGTAGCTCAAAAAATGATAAATCAGGTGGAATTTTAAACCTTTCGATGTCAGATGACTAAAAAACCTGTAAAAAAACAAAAAAGCCCTTGACGAAGCAGGGGCTGGTTCGTATTATTCACGCCGCTGTCAGGGGAGACTCAGACAGAAACGAAAATGCGGAGTGGTAGTTCAGTTGGTTAGAATACCGGCCTGTCACGCCGGGGGTCGCGGGTTCGAGTCCCGTCCACTCCGCCAATTTTCGACAATTTGTAAGTATGCGCTGGAGTGGTAGTTCAGTTGGTTAGAATACCGGCCTGTCACGCCGGGGGTCGCGGGTTCGAGTCCCGTCCACTCCGCCAACACTTACACAACATATGGTTGTAAAACATATTCTTATTATGGAGTGGTAGTTCAGTTGGTTAGAATACCGGCCTGTCACGCCGGGGGTCGCGGGTTCGAGTCCCGTCCACTCCGCCAATAAGAAAAAATAACAGTTTAAATACGCGCTGGAGTGGTAGTTCAGTTGGTTAGAATACCTGTCTCTTATACACAGCCTTATCGTCGGCAGCGTCAGATGTGTATAAGAGACAGGTTTAAATACGCGCTGGAGTGGTAGTTCAGTTGGTTAGAATACCGGCCTGTCACGCCGGGGGTCGCGGGTTCGAGTCCCGTCCACTCCGCCAACTATTTAAACACTGTTATATTACAAAATTTGTATGCTGGAGTGGTAGTTCAGTTGGTTAGAATACCGGCCTGTCACGCCGGGGGTCGCGGGTTCGAGTCCCGTCCACTCCGCCAACAAATTAAGTAATGACAAGTAAAAAGATATCTCTGCGGAGTGGTAGTTCAGTTGGTTAGAATACCGGCCTGTCACGCCGGGGGTCGCGGGTTCGAGTCCCGTCCACTCCGCCATTTGATATCGTAACAAAATTAGTAAGTGCATTACCCCATGCACATACCACTGCGGAGTGGTAGTTCAGTTGGTTAGAATACCGGCCTGTCACGCCGGGGGTCGCGGGTTCGAGTCCCGTCCACTCCGCCACTTGTTATTTCCTCAATAACAAGTTAAAAAATACTTCCCTAATTAATAACAGCTAATATATTTTCTATCAGCTATCAGCTATCAGCTATCAGCTATCAGCTATCAGTCACAATTAACAAGTCAGCCTTGATAGGCTTGAGTTAAAAAAAACCTAGTTTAATTTTTAGTTTAGTTCAAAGCTTTACGTGTTATCAAAATTCAAATTATCTTTTAAAACAGTTCTTATTGTCCTTAGGCTAAGTCATAACGCCGCAGATGTAAAAAGCTTATCTTTATAGTGAACTATTAGGGTGAATCGCTGTTGATGATACAAACGGTTTCAGAGCTTCTGATGCTGTTTCAACTTGCTATAAAAGGTTTGTCGCTATTAGAAAATGACGCTACTTTATCGTTATTGTTTTTTAAAGCTGTTGGGGTGGGTTTTGTTTATTATAAAAGTTTATTTATAATATAAAGCTGATCTAAAAAGGATATTTTATGATTGAAGTGATTGGCTTAAATAAGCAGTTTGCCGCCAACGTTGTATACCATGATTACAATAAGGTGTTTAGCAGCCAAAAAGTGTGTATTGATACACCTAACGGCCAAGGCAAAACCACGTTACTTATGATGCTAGCGGGGCTTGAAAAGCCGCAAAGTGGCACATTTTTATTTGCAGGGGAAACACTTAAAGAACTAGATAAACAGGTCGCTATTGCTACTGATCGTATTGCTTTACCAGATTTTTTAACTGCCAATCAAATTATACATTTATCTGTTAGTACACTCGGTTGCCCATGGCCTAATGCAATGGTTAGTGGTTTTAATTTTGGCGAATTTCTTAATACGCGTTTTGATGCATTATCCTCAGGCAATCAAAAAAAGTGCCAGTTAATTTTAGCATTAATGCGCAAGGCACCTTATCTATTACTTGATGAGCCGAGCGCAGCCCTTGATCAGGCAAGCATCCAATATCTTCTTTCCTTACTTGACACTTACTTAGCAGATAAACTAAACGGGCAAATTATTATTACTTGTCACGAACCTACTGTGTTTGTTGAACATGGCTTTGAGCGCATATCGTTATGAATATTGCACCAAGTAAACACCCATTAGCTCAATATAGAGTGTTTATGGGTTACCGGTATTTAGCTTATAACCAAGAGCTTAAGCAATTATTATTACAACTGAAAAGTTTTGGGTTGTTATTTTTAGTGGTGTTAGGCTCATCGATGTTGGGTTTGATATTGCTACTTTTTTTAGGTCTCGGAAAAATTATAGACAGTAGCGCAGCACCACAATACGGTGCACAAATGGCCTTATTTTATTTGTTATTACAAAGTGTGATGTTCAGCGCAATGAAGTCAGCAATTAAAAATAGTCAGCAGCGGCTATTCCAGCAAACTATTGCGCGATCAGTGTGGTTATATTTAGTTGATATTAAATTATTAACGCTAAGCAATGCTTGGTTAATAGCCAGTGTATTAATTGCGCTAGATTTAACGCTATCACAATGGGTTAAAGTACCGCACTTTGTTGTATTTATGTTGTTGCAATTTAGCTTGGGCGTTTTGTGCATATACAAACCCAGCGCACTGATATATGGCTTTATATTTAGCACGATATTAGTGTGTGTTCCTATTTATATGCAACCGCTCACCTATCATATAGGCTTTGCTTTACTGTTTACGCTGAGTCTTTTTGTTCCCGTGGTTAATGTTAACGGGCGAATTGCAGTAAGTTCAATATTTGGTTTTTGGTTTTGTTATTTACTAAACCATAGCTGGGTACTTGTTTGGCGCGTGTCGCTACTTTTATGTATATTTATGGCATCAGCGGCACTAATAAACGAACGTGCTGATTTGGTACCTATACTCGTAGTGTTGACCATGGCTTTTATTGTGCTCTTTAGTAGCTCTTTGCAATTTGATTGCGGTAAAGTTCACGAGCAGTATCGATTGTTTTTTAAAACATGCCAGCGAGAACTTGCCTTTTATATTAGCCAGTTTTTACCTAGCCTATTGCTGTTTTTAGTAGCAACGATAAGTTATAGCGTTATTTTTGGTCACATTCATATTGCATTATTTTTTATTGGTAATATGTGGTGTGTAATACAGGTTTACTTTGCGCAAAAAAAACCAGCGCATTATGCGCTGGTTTGGCTAATTTTAGCAGGGTTAATGCTAGCTTTACTAAATTAGTTAAGCTGCATCTGCCTTTTTAGCTTTAGCTTTGCTATTACGCGCTGCTTTGCCGGCAAGTAAATCTGCAGGGTCAAAGTCATCAACGTTAATCACGTCTAGACGATCTTTTTCAACTGCAGCAAGCTTATCGGCTTCTGCTTGGCTTAAAATACCCGCTTCTAAACCCATTTGCGCCACTTTATCAAGCTGGAAGAATGGCAGCTTTACGCCTTTCTCCTTACATACACGCTCAAACAATGGCTCTACTTCTAGAACGTCTTTAAGCGTTTGCTCTTGACGGCCTACAAGGTTAAGCGGTTCGTTTGTAAGGTATACATAGCTTGCTAAACGATTACGTGTTTCGCTAGGAACTTGTAACAACTGCGCTAGTTTGTGCTCAAGTTTGTCGGTAGGTTTACGAACCGGACGACCAAACGGGAATAACAATACTTTTAAAACACCACGTAGTGGAGCCGACGGCATATTATTGATTAAATCAGCAAGTGCACGCTGGCAGTGGTAAAGGTGATCCTGACAGCTCCATTGAACCAATGCAAAATCTTCTTTTTTACGGCCTTCGTCGTTGTAACGTTTTAGCGTTGCAGATACTAAGTAAAGGTAACTTAATAAGTCGCCTAAACGGGCTGAAATACGTTCTTTACGTTTAAGAGAACCACCAAATACCGCCATGCTAATGTCTGACATAAGTGCAAGTGATGCACTAAAGCGAGACGCAATACGGTAAAACTCTGCCGTTTCGTCTTTGTATGGCACGCTAGTAAAGCGAGCGCCAGTAAGCGCAAGCCACTTAGTACGTACTAAGTTAGACATGGTAAAGCCAATGTGACCCATTAGCGCTTTGTCAAATACGTTAAGCGCTTCTTCGCGGTCTTCAATTTCACACGCACCTAGCTCGGTAAGTACAAATGGATGACAACGAATTGCACCTTGACCATAAATAATCATATTACGGGTCAAGATGTTTGCACCTTCAACGGTAATGGCAATTGGTGCACCTTGATAGCCACGACCCAAATAGTTATTTGGCCCAAGCATGATCCCTTTACCGCCTAGCACGTCCATTGCATGAATGGTTGAATCGCGCATTTGCTCGGTAAGGTGGTACTTAATAATCGCCGACACAACTGATGGCTTTTCGCCTAAATCAACTGCGCCAGTAGACATGCTTACTGCAGCGTCTGAGCTGTAAGCATAACCAGCAAGTTTAGCCATTGATTCTTCAACCCCTTCCATTTTACCAATAGGTAAGCGGAATTGACGACGAATACGGCTATAAGCACCGGTTGCTACTGCAATCATTTTAATGCCACCGGCTGAATTTGACGGCAACGTAATAGCACGACCAACCGATAAACATTCAACTAGCATACGCCAGCCTTGACCAGCCATTTCTGGGCCGCCAATAATGTAATCAAGTGGGACGAAAATATCTTTACCGCGAGTAGGGCCGTTTTGGAACGGCACATTAAGCGGGAAGTGACGACGACCAATTTCTACCCCAGGGGTATCTGTTGGGATAAGTGCACAGGTAATACCTGGCTCTTTAACGTCGCTTAATAATCCATCTGGATCTTGTAACTTAAATGCTAGACCAAGTACCGTAGCTACAGGCGCAAGTGTTATGTAACGTTTGTTCCATGTAAGGCTTACACCAACTACTTCTTCGCCATTCCATTGCCCTTTACAGACTACACCGTAGTCTGGAATTGAGCTTGCATCAGAACCCGCCTCTGGCGAGGTAAGTGCAAAACATGGAATTTCTTGACCGCTTGCTAAACGCGGTAAGTAATGATTTTTTTGGTCTTCAGTACCATAGTGCTGTAATAGCTCACCTGGACCTAACGAGTTAGGTACACCAACAATTGACGAAAGCAATGTTGATTTACTGGTTAGTTTTTGCAGTACACACGATTGTGCAAATGCAGAGAATTCTAAGCCGCCGTATTCCTTTTTAATGATCATGGCAAAGAACTTGTTATCTTTTAGATATTGCCATACATCCTGAGGTAAATCAGTCAGCTCATGCGTAGCTTCCCAATCATCAAGCATACTACATACAACTTCAACAGGGCCGTCGATAAATGCCTGCTCTTCAATAGTAAGTTTTGGAACTGGATACTGGTGAAGCTTTTTCCAATCTGGATTACCACAAAATAAATCCGCTTCCCACCACGTAGTACCGGCATCAATAGCTGACTTTTCGGTGTCAGACATGCTCGGTGTTACTTTTTTAAAGATGGTGAAAATAGGTTTGATAATGTATTGCTGGCGAATACCAGTAACAGAAAGAGGCACTGCGATGATTAAAAAGATCACCCAGCTAATTAAACCAAAAGCACCAGCAAAGGTACCAATTAATAATGTTGCGGTAGAAACACCAAGTGCTGTGTTCCAACTCGCTCTGTGGTAAAGCGCAATGCTGAGCAGTGCGATTAAACCAAGTGTAAATATGAGTGTCATTGCTAATTCCTTAATAGAGGTCAGACCACCTCGTTTAGAGTAGCGCTAGTAACGCTAAGTTTCAAGTACATTACTTAGATTAAAGTGTAGTTATCGGTACGATTATTACAATCCGTTGTATGTTATACGAACAGTTTGACAGTAATCGTTTATTTTGGCTTGTTATAAAAAATATAAGCGTTAAAAAATCACTTAATCTAATAGTAATATAAGTTTAATTAAGTAAATATACTTATGATGTTCAGTGTACGCTTATTAAAAATAGAACGATATTAATTGATATCGTTCACGACACCATTTACCGCCGTTTTTGTGTGTTATAAACAATCAAAGTGTTGTGCTTAAGCTGTGAAGGAGCTAAGAGTCGAGAAATGATACATAGTATATTAGATAATATTGAATGATTAATTAGTAGTATTTGGTAGGAGGTAAATTGATAATACCTAATAAATTAAAAATGAATGATGAGGTTAGGATAATTGCGCCTTCAAGAAGTTTATCAATTATTGACAAAGAGACTCGAGAAATAGCAAATAAAAGATTTGAAGAGCTTGGCCTCAAATTATCATTTTCAAAAAACTGTGAATTAATAGATGATTTCTCGTCTTCATCCATAGAAGAAAGAATTGAAGATTTACATGAAGCATTCTTAGATAAAAAAGTAAAAGCTATCTTTACTGTTATCGGGGGCGATAATGTAAATCAATTACTAAAGTATATTGACTATACGATTGTTAAAAGAAATCCAAAAATTATTTGTGGTTATTCTGATACTACAGCTTTATCAAATGCAATATTTCATAAAACTGGACTAGTAACTTACTCTGGGCCTGCATACTCAACTCTGGGAATGCTCAAGGGGATTGACTTTTCAATAAATTATATTAAAAAGTGTTTATTCTCAAGTGCTCCTTATGAAGTTATAAATCCAGCACAGTGGAGTGATGACTTATGGTTTATAGATCAGGAAAAAAGAAACTTTTATAAAGACAATGGTATAAAAGTTTTAAACCATGGCAAAGCAGAAGGAAAAATAGTTGGAGGGAACCTTTGCACTTTAAATTTACTTCAAGGAACTGAATTTATGCCTGATTTAACAAATTCTGTATTATTTATTGAAGATGATGAGTTAACATCCCCTTCAAACTTTGACAGAGATCTTCAATCATTAATTCATCAAAAACATTTCGATAAAGTTAAAGGAATAGTCATTGGGAAATTTCAATTAAAGTCAGAAGTATCTGAGGTCTTACTTAAAAAAATTATAAAATCTAAGCGAGAGCTAGCGTCAATCCCCGTGCTTTATAATTTAAACTTTGGACATACAACACCCCATATATGTTTTCCTATTGGTGGATTTGTGAAAATAGATACGGAAAGTTATAAACAGATAATAATAGAAAAACATTAGCTAAGAAATATTCGAGTCAATAGCCTTAATATAATTATCAATATAAATTTGTATCCACTTGCTAACGCTCTTCAGCTGTTTAACAATAACGTCATTAAAGAAATAAAAATAAATTATATGCACACAAAAATCCAAAGTGAAACCAAAACTGTGACCGCGTGCCAGATTTAATTGTTTATTTAGTTTTAATTTATTGAATTTAAGGTTTATTTATTTTATGTGTGAATTACTTGGCATGTCAGCCAATGTGCCAACGGATATTTGTTTTAGCTTTTCAGGGTTGTTGGAGCGTGGTGGAAATACTGGCCCGCATAAAGACGGCTGGGGCATTACTTTTTATGAAGGTAAAGGGTGCAGAACCTTTAAAGATCCAGAGCCAAGTTACCAGTCAGAAATAGCAAAGCTGGTAAAAGCGTACCCAATTAAAAGTGTATCGGTTATTAGTCATATTCGCCAAGGGAATCGTGGTCGGGTGTGTCTTGAAAACACTCATCCGTTTACCCGAGAGTTGTGGGGGCGCGAAATAACCTATGCACACAATGGGCAGCTTTCAAATTATCACGATTTAAAACCAGAGTATTATCGCCCTGTGGGAAACACCGACAGTGAACTCGCTTTTTGTTGGTTACTTGACAAAATTCGCGAAAAATACCCAAAGCGCCCAAGTAATATGGCGTCGGTTTTTAGATATGCCGCCAAGCTTTCACATACACTGCGTGAAAAGGGCGTATTTAATATGTTATTGACCGATGGTGTATTTGTTTTAGCGTATTGTACTAATAACTTACATTATATAACGCGCCGTGCGCCATTTGGTAAAGCTACATTGATTGATGCTGACATGGTGATCGACTTTCAACAAGAAACCACACCAAACGATGTAGTAACGGTTATAGCAACAAGGCCATTAACTAATGATGAGCGCTGGCAAAAAATGCAGCCAGGAGAGTTTGTGTTATTTAAAATGGGTGAATTAATGTAGCTTGGGTAGCTAGAGTGAAACGAAACCCGACTCAAAGTTTCAAATTGATAAAGTGTATAAGTGTTAAAAATGAAAAACCCAAGTTATGTTTGTCACACTTGGGCCTTTCATTTGCACCTTGTAAGCAATTTACTCTGGTGTTATTTCGTTTTTCACTTCTGCAGGTAAAGCAGGTGGGTTGATCACGGTAAACGATTTCATTTGCACTTCAAACTGCTCCACACCTTTTTCACCCTTCCACATGCGCACTAGCATGTAATCCATTTCTGGGGCAAACCAGGCTAAAGCTTGGCGTTTATCGTTATCGTATAAGCGTTTAACTTTCACTGCTTCTACATTACCTATAGGCAGAGAAATCATTTCGGTTTCTACCACTTCAAAGTCGTAGTCACGGCAATTACCTTTTTTATCAACCAACGGAAACGAGAAGTTGGTTTTGCCTTTTTTAAGACCTTCACGAACTTGTACTTGATAAGAAATACCATCTTGGAAGTTATCATGCCATTGGCATTTTAACGGGTAATCGCTGGTGTTACTGGTAACCGTTTTGGTTTGACGGTCAAAGTTAATTTCATACTTTTTGTCAGGCCCAGTGCCTGTGCGGATCATAGCGTACTGAATTGGCTCTACGTTATCATTTATAAAGCTAAAGGTTGATGACTCCTGACGTGAGTCAGAGAAAATCATCCATTCAATATCGCTGTGGTAAGTGACTTGGTAGTTATTATTATCGAGTTTTTTTAGTTCACGCTCGGCTTTGCCATGATTAGTGCCTTTGCGCAAAATATCATAACTAGCTTGGTACTGGGTTAACTCGCCTGCAATCAGGCTGGTAGGAAGTAATAAAGTGCCCGCACATAGTAGCCAAGCACTTAATTTTTTATTTTGGGTAGTGCGCGCCGTGTGCAGGAAGTTGTTTTTCGTCAAGAACTGCATAATCTGCTTCCATCGTAAGTCGTTGTTCACTGAACCACTTGACCACCAAAGGATAAATTATGTGCTCTTGCGCATGCACACGTTTAGCGAGCGTGTCTGCTGTATCGTTTGCTAATACAGGCACTTTAGCTTGAAGAATAACGGGTCCGCCATCTAATTCTTCAGTTACAAAGTGAACACTAACGCCGTGAACGTCGTCTTTTGCATCAATTGCTCTTTGGTGGGTATTCAGCCCCTGGTACTTAGGCAACAAAGATGGATGAATGTTCAACATTTTTCCAACATATTTTTGCACTAAGCTAGGAGTTAGAATACGCATAAACCCAGCTAATACAACTAGATTTGGTTCAAAAGAGTCAATTATATGCATTAACTGGGCATCGTAAGCTTCGCGTGAGTCAAACTCTTTATGACTCAGTACTTGCGTAGCAATGCCTACACTTTTTGCACGCTCTAACCCATATGCGTCTGCTTTATTACTAATAACAGCCGCAATATGAGCGTTTATCTCGCCGCTTTCACAGGCATCAATAATGGCTTGTAAATTTGAGCCACTGCCTGAGATTAAAACTACTAGACGAGTGGGTGCCATTACGCAGCACCACCTACAATTTCAACTTGCTCTTCGCCCGCAACCGCATCTTGAATTTCACCAAGGTGCCATGCGTTTTCGCCAAGATCTTTTAAAATGTTAATGCTGTTATCAAGTTGATCTGCAGGTACAACTAACACCATACCTACGCCACAGTTGAATGTGCGGTACATTTCGTGAGTGGTAATATTGCCATTTTCTTGCAACCAACTAAATACAGTAGGCCACTGCCAGCTATCACCTTTAACAACCGCTTTAGCAGATTCAGGTAATACACGAGGGATATTTTCCCAAAAACCGCCACCAGTAATATGCGAAAGCGCATGCACATCTACTTGCTTAAACAACTCAAGTAATGGCTTAACGTAAATGCGTGTTGGTTCTAAAAGGTGCTCACCTAAGGTTTTGCCATCAATCACTTGGTTAGTATCAGCGTTAGAGACTTCTAATACTTTACGAATTAGTGAGAAACCGTTTGAGTGAGGGCCGCTAGAAGCAAGCGCAATTAGCTGATCGCCTGCAGCTACTTTAGTGCCATCAATAATTTTTGATTTTTCTACCACACCGGTACAAAAGCCTGCCATGTCGTAGTCTTCACCATCATACATACCTGGCATTTCAGCTGTTTCGCCACCAATTAGGGCACAACCTGAAATTTCACAACCTTTACCAATACCGGTTACTACGTCGGCTGCTGTGTCTACATCTAGTTTACCCGTTGCATAGTAATCTAGAAAAAACAGGGGTTCAGCGCCTTGTACTATTAAATCATTTACACACATCGCAACTAAGTCGATACCTACGGTATCGTGCTTTTTAAGGTCAATTGCTAAACGTAACTTAGTGCCAACACCGTCAGTGCCTGCTACAAGTACAGGTTGCTTATAACCTTCAGGAATTTCGCAAAGTGCGCCAAAACCACCAATTCCGCCCATCACTTCAGGACGACGAGTTTTTTTAACTACACCTTTAATACGCTCAACAAGTGCATTACCAGCGTCGATATCTACGCCCGCGTCTTTA
Organism: Pseudoalteromonas sp. Scap06; assembly: GCF_013394165.1. Lineage (NCBI taxonomy): Bacteria > Pseudomonadati > Pseudomonadota > Gammaproteobacteria > Alteromonadales > Pseudoalteromonadaceae > Pseudoalteromonas > Pseudoalteromonas sp. Scap06. The sequence continues at coordinate 1,196,485 of NZ_CP041330.1, forward strand.
TAGCTTAGAGACTGTTTTTGTTCGCTCACAGGTTTTCCTCAAAATAGTTGTTTTGATGCTTACTTAGAAACGCGCGTATTTTACAACAATTGCAGGGGCGCGGCTAGTTGAAATCTAGATTTGATTTTAAAGACAAGGACACTTGTCCGCTAATTGTTGCATTAGTAAACAAAAAAAAGCGCCCAATGGCGCTTTTTAACATGGAAATAAAAATTAATACTACAAATTAGGCTTTTGCTGTAAGTATCGCTCTAAGTGGAGCAGAGTAGCCTTCAATGGTTTTACTGGTGTCAGTAGGGTCTAAAAAGTCAACTAAAGATTCGTTTTCCATCCAGTCAGTTTTACGCTGCTCGTCGAGCGTTGTAATAGCGCAATCTTTAATTTGCACATCTTTAAAGCCAACACGTTCCATCCACAGTTTTAATGCAGCAGTGCTTGGAATAAACCATACATTACGCATTTTCGCGTAGCGGTCGGTCGGAACCAGTACGGTGTTTTCATCGCCTTCAATAACTAAGGTTTCAAGCACCAGCTCACCGCCTGGGCGAAGCTGTGCTTTTAATTGCGCTAAAAAGTCGATAGGTGAGCGACGGTGATAAAGTACTCCCATCGAAAATACCGTATCAAATGCTTTAAGTTCTGGTAGGGCTTCAACACCTAATGGTAATAAATGCACGTTTTCATCAGGGTTAAAGTGTTTAATAGCCTGAAATTGGCATAAAAATAAGTCAGATGGATCAATACCTACCACAAACTGAGCACCTTCACCGCGCATACGCCATAGGTGATAACCCGAGCCACAACCAATATCTAATACAGTACGGCCTTTTAATGGCTCAATATGCGGTAGGAGTCGATCCCATTTCCAGTCACTGCGCCATTCTGTATTAATGTCGATACCGTGCACATTAAATGGGCCTTTACGCCAAGGCATCATCCGTTTTAATAAATGCGTGGTTTGTTTTTGCTCGCCTTCAGTCATTTCGCCAGGCGCGCCTATTGCTACTTTGCTGACAATATCAACGTGGTTTGTTGATACCTCAGGTAAGTTTTTTAGTACTTTTTGCCATTGAGGCAAATCGCCATGGCTAGCCTCTTGTTGCCAATGCTTTAATTGCGCGGGCAAGGTTTCTAGCCAGTGGCTAAGTGGGCTTTGTGCAATTGCAGCGTAAAATTGGTTAAACCATGCAGACATGTGTCACTCTCTAAATTATTTAATTGCTACCATTGAGCAAAAATTAAAACATTGATACCACACTTGCGTTTGGCTAAAACCAATGTCGCTTAAACGTTGTGTATGTGTGCTAAGTGTATCGGGGCGCATTACGTTTTCAATGGCGGTACGCTTTTGGCTTATTTCAAGCTCAGAGTAGCCATTATGACGCTTAAAGTCGTGGTGCAAGTCAATCAATAGGTTATCGCATTGCTCGTTTTCGGCTTTAATTTTTTCACTTAGTAGCAAAACGCCACCGGGCTTTAAATTAGCGTATATTTTTTCAAGTACCGCTTTGCGCTGCGCTGGTGGAATAAACTGCAGGGTGAAATTCATCGCCACTACCGATGCATTTTGAATATCGAGCTCGTTGATATCACCTAAAGTTACAGTTACAGGAACGTCTGATCTGAACCCTTGTAAATGGACCTTACAACGCTCCACCATGGCTTGTGAGTTATCTACAGCAATAATGTGGCAGCTATCAGTTTGAATATTACGGCGCATACTTAGGGTAACCGCCCCTAACGAGCAGCCTAGGTCATACAAATTTGAATTTGGCTGAGCATACTCACCGGCTAATTTCCCCATAGTACTGACTATGGTGGCGTAACCGGGTACCGAGCGTTGGATCATGTCGGGAAATACTTCAACCACATTTTGATCAAAACTAAAGTCTTTTACTTGTTGCTCAGAGGCATAAATACTGTCTTTTATACTCACGAAGGCAGTCTCTTTGAAAATAATAGTGCTATTTTAACATTTTATACTGGATAGTCAGTGATAAATTCAGTAGCTTGACTAGAATTATGAAGAATAAGTATAAAAGAGATTATTAAATGAGCAAAAGTAAAGTTATTAGCACCGACGATATATTAGCAACATTATGCCACTCAGTAACGGGTGTACTTTCATCAGCCAGCGGCAACGAGATCAGCTATTCAGCCATGGTACAAAAAATTACTCGTACTTGTATGCGACCAGACATAGGCTGTTTTGTTTTATTTGATGGGGGCTTTACCGGTTTAGTCGTTACCAACTTTACGGCGCAAGCTGCGATGGAAATTTATGGTGATTACATGCGTAATATGGGCATGCCAGAAGAGGAGATCGCGCATAGTCACTTATCTGATGACGTTTCAAACGTGATGGGTGAGTTGATGAACCAAATAGTGGGCGACTTCACGTCAAAAGTGCGTGAACAGCTACATACCTCTATTACCCAAAATCAGCCAAAAATGATGGCTATTAACAAGCAAGTGCAAATATCGGTTGATACCACTATGGATCGTCCGCAAGCACGCCGTGTAACGTTTACCACTCGCAACCAAAATATCTTCTATTTAGAGTTGGCGATGGATAAAACAGAGTTTATTAAACTTCACGATTTTGACATTGTAGAAGCCATAGACCCAGACGACATTATCGCAAACGAAGCCAAGCAAAAAGCGGATAAGGAAAAAGCAAAACAGCCAAAGCAAGATGATAGCGACGACGACTTTATGGCCGAATTAGGGCTTTAACGTTTTTACGTAGGTTGGGTTGAGTGAAACGAAACCCAACGAGCTTTTGAGCTGTCAGCTTGTAGCTATTAGTAAATTATAAAAACGCGGTTTAGCATCGCGTTTTTTATTTTTGAGTGCTTTAGTTATGATTCAATACGTAATTATATTTTGGCTGATCGCTCAATTATAGGGATTCTCACCCCTCGCAATAGCTACACAAAAAATCCGTAAATCCAGCTCTAGCTGATGGTACTGCGGCTCCATATGGCAGCACAGTTTATAAAAGCCTTTGTTATGGTCTTTTTCTTTAAAATGCGCGAGTTCGTGCACCACTAATGCTTTTAATAATGGCTCTGGCGCGCGCAGTAAATCGCTGTTGATGGCTAAATCATGCTTGCGGGTTTTACCTTGCATACGGTACGTGTGGGTACCGAGCGCATTGGTAACCATATCACCTTGTTTTTTAAACGCAGCGCGTCCAAACGGTGGGGCGTTTTTTAAATACTGCTTTTTAAGCTCAGTGGCGTAGCTATACAGTAACTTATCACTGGTAATACGATGCGCCTGCGGGTACTTTTTAAGTAAATACTCACATACCTTTCCTGCTTTTATTAGGCCTAATACTTGCTCAACGATATTGGCAGGGTAGCCGGTAAAGTAACGTGCGTATTCACTCATTATTGTCTCTGTATTTTGAATTTATTTTTAAAAAAGTGCTTGCTGGTGGGCTTCTTTTTCGCCACTAAATGGATTGAGTACGTTGTGATTATACCCCAAATCTTGACAAAATTGGCGAGCTAGTAAAGGCGCTTCACGGTTATCAGCGGTATGAAAAAACACATAGGGGCTTTTGCCCTCATCGAGCCACTGGCTTACTTTGCTAAGCCAAGGCTGATAAAAGGTCTTATAATCGTTTTCTAAATCAGCAATAACAAAGCGCGCCATAGGCTGCGAGCCCGTTGCAATAGCGTGCACTGGTAAATGCGGCTTTTTCTGTTGTGCGTCTATTAGCGCTTCGGTGGTTGGCTTTACCGCAAAGAGCGCCCGAGTATCCATAGCAATGCGATTTATATTGTGTGCCATTAAAAGCTGATTAAGTGCGATTTCGGCCTCACCTTTTTTGAAAAAATCAGGGTGGCGTACCTCAACCCCATAGTTTAGCTCTTTAGGAAGTAAATCTATAAAAGCGGCAAGCTTAGCTAAATGTTGTGGCGCAAACGCTTTAGGTAATTGCAGCATTATTTGCCCTGTTTTTTCAAATAGCGGGGCGAATAAATTAAGCCAATTAGTTAGCTCATGTTGCACGTTAGTAAGTTGGAGTTCGTGACTAAAGCGCCGATGAAATTTAAAGGTAAATTTAAACTCATCGGGTACACTCGCAGCCCAGCGTAATACAGTGTCAGGCGAGGGGTCGGCGTAAAAGCTAGTATTACCCTCTACCGAATTAAAATGCTGCGCATATTCGCTAAGCATATCGGCATTTTTACACTGGCGTGAAAATAAGTTTCCTTTCCATGCGTTGCTCGACCACTGCGGGCATCCAATATATAGCATACAAACAAAAGCCTTGTTATAAAGTGCCGGTAGTGTAACAAATAACAAAACAGTGCGCTGTAAATTCAACCTAGAAAGGTAAACACGCCCTAGCATCTTCAACCGACTTGGGTATAATGCAGGGCTTAATTTGATTATTTTGAATTGCTAGCGGTTTTATTTTCATTTTGGTGTTTATAAAAACTTTTAAAACAACGGTGTTTAACCGCTATATGCCTTTTATCTGACAGGAAAACTATGCGCTCTATATACTGCGGACAGCTAAATAAAACTCACGTAGATCAGGAAGTTGAACTATGTGGCTGGATCAACAAACGACGTGACCTTGGCGGACTTATCTTTGTCGATTTACGTGATAGAGAAGGTTTAGTACAAGTTGTATTCGATCCGGAAGTTGAAGGATTAATGGAAACAGCTAACAAACTTCGTCAAGAATTTTGTGTTCAGTTAAAAGGGATTGTACGCGCTCGCCCAGATAGCCAAGTAAACAAAGATATGGCAACCGGCGAAGTAGAAATTTTAGGCACGGGTTTAACTATTATTAACCGCTCTGAGCCTATGCCACTTGATTTTAACCAAGTGAACTCAGAAGAGCGTCGTTTAAAATACCGTTACTTAGATTTACGTCGTTTAGAAATGAGCGACCGCATTAAATTACGTGCTAAAGCAAGCAGCTTTGTACGTCGCTTTTTAGATGAAAATGGCTTTTTAGATATCGAAACGCCAGTGCTAACTAAAGCAACGCCTGAAGGTGCGCGCGATTACTTAGTACCAAGTCGTGTTCATAAAGGTAGCTTTTACGCATTACCACAGTCACCACAGTTATTTAAGCAATTGTTGATGATGTCGGGTTTTGACCGTTACTACCAAATTGTTAAATGTTTCCGTGATGAAGACTTACGTGCTGACCGTCAACCTGAATTTACTCAAATAGATTTAGAAACCTCGTTCATGAGCTCTGATCAAGTACGTGGCATGACAGAGAAAATGATCCGTGAAATGTGGCAGTCATTACTAAATGTTGATTTAGGTGATTTCCCAATTATGCCTTACTCTGAGGCAATGAGCCTATATGGTTCTGATAAGCCAGACTTACGTAACCCAATGAAGCTTATTGATGTAGCCGATTTAGTAAAAGACGTAGAATTTAAAGTATTCTCAGGCCCAGCAAACGATGAAAAAGGCCGTGTTGCAGTACTAACGGTACCAGGTGGCGCATCACTTTCTCGTAAGCAACTAGATGATTACACTAAGTTTATCGGTATTTACGGTGCTAAAGGTTTAGCATGGATGAAAGTAAATGACCGCGATGCAGGCGTTGAGGGCGTGCAATCGCCAATCGCTAAATTCTTAAATGAAGACGTGATCACGCAGTTACTTGAACGTACTAATGCACAAACAGGCGATATCATTTTATTTGGTGCGGATAAACGCAACACCGTAAATGAAGCCATGGGCGCACTTCGTTTAAAAATTGGTATTGATTTAGAAATCACTAATTTAGATAGCTGGGCACCACTTTGGGTTGTTGACTTCCCAATGTTTGAAGAAGATGACGAAGGCACACTACACGCTGTACACCATCCATTTACTGCACCAAAAGATATTAGTGCCAGTGAGCTTGAAGCAAACCCAGCAGCGGCTATTTCAGATGCTTACGATATGGTATTAAACGGCTACGAAGTGGGCGGTGGCTCGGTACGTATTCACAATGCAGATATGCAAGAAGCGGCATTTAGAATTTTAGGTATTGAAGCGCAAGAGCAGCAAGATAAATTTGGTTTCTTACTTGATGCACTTAAATACGGCACACCACCGCATGCAGGTTTAGCGTTCGGTTTAGACCGTTTAGTTATGTTGCTATGTGGAACTGATAACATTCGTGACGTTATTGCTTTCCCTAAAACCACACAAGCATCGTGTTTATTAACAGATGCGCCTAGCAAAGCAAACAGCGATTCGCTGACAGAGCTTGCTATTAGTGTAGTTGAGAAAGAATTACCAAGCGCAGAATGAAGCTAGCTTAACCATAGTGTTTAGTTAGATCAAAACCCCTTAGGCTAAATACCTAAGGGGTTTTTTGTTTGGCATAACCCAATTTAGGTGCTTTATATTTATGAGTGAGCTATTTAAAGATAGTCATTATTTCGATCAGCCATTTTTAAACTTTACAGCAAATGCAAAGCGCTTTAGCGATATTGAGTTTGAACAATGTCAGTTTATTGAGTGCGATTTTAGTCACAGCCAGTTTAATGCCTGTCGGTTTATAGAGTGTGAGTTTATTAACTGTAATTTGACTGAGCTTAATTGGAATTACAGCTCACTAGAAGAGGTGAGCTTTGCAAATTGTAAACTCAATAGCATAATGTGGGGACAAGTAAATTGGCCGCAATTAGCGCTAACGTCACCGGTGAGTTTTAAACAGTGTGAGCTGAGCCATAGTTCGTTTTTTGAATTACAGTTAAAAGCCTTAACAATGACGAACTGTTTTGCCAAAGATGTCGATTTTAGGCACGCTAACTTAGCTCAAAGCAACTTCTCGGATACTGACTTTAGAGACAGCCTGTTTCATCAAACTAATTTGAGGAAAGCAAACTTTGTTGGCGCAACGCAATTTAATATTGATATAACAAGCAATGATGTGAGTAATGCAAAGTTTGAACGGCTTGAAGCGTTAAACTTATTAGCTGGACTTGATATCGAGCTGGTTGATTAGCCGCAAGAGCTTACGGCTAATACGTATATTTACTATTAGCAAGCAGGGCCATTTTTGTTACGTGCACTAGCAAGTGCGCGGGCTATGCTCAGTAGCTCAGGCGAAATATCATCAGCGCCATCTTTAATCAGTTTAGTTACATCACCTGATGAATATAAGCTATCACGCGGTGATTTAATTCCCAGCTCTCTCACAAAGTCTTTGGTTTTACCTGTACTGCCGGTTTCAATGAACTTAAAAATAATCCGTTCGTTGTTACTTTTCGGCTCGGCTTGTAACACTTTAATTTCTTCTTGGTAGGCTTCAATTCTGCTTTGGAGAATGTCGATGCGTTGTTCAATGCTGCTATATGATTTCATGAATGGATTCTTTTGCGATAATAGTAAAACAATAATCGCTATTATCGCACAAATTAGCAAAGGCGCGCGCTAACCTTTATAATAAAAATTAATGTTAGTTAAAAATGTATAAGTAATACAAGGGAATGCATGTTAAAAATTATAAAAAAGCGTTTAATGTTAAGTGCACTGACTTTAAGTTCTACGCTATTTGCATCATCAAGTTATGCCCAAGACGATGCAATCATTGATGAAAGTCGTAATCGCTCTATACCTGTAAATATTACCCTACCAGCTAACCACCTTAAGTGCAGCGCGCAAGTCAAATGCCCTGTGGTATTTGTAAATGCAGGGTATGGCATTAGCCACGATGAATACACCTTTGCGAGTAAGTTATTTAATGCGCAAGGCTATTTAAGCATTGCGGTAGCACATGAACTTAAAAGTGACCCTGCACTTAATCGTGCGCAGCCATACCTAACTACTCGTATGGAAAATTGGCACCGGGGTGTTGTAACCCTCAAATTTTTAGTCAACGAGCTAAGTGTTAAATACCCTGAGTATGATTTTACAAAACTCACTTTATTTGGCCACTCAAATGGTGGAGATATTTCAGCCTTGTATGCAGCTATTTATCCAAGTGAAGTAAGCCAATTAATTACGCTCGATCACCGCCGCATGTTATTGCCACGCAATAAAAACACACGCGTGCTCACACTGCGCGGTAGTGATTATCCAGCCGATGCAAACGTGCTTTTAACCGACCAAGAGTTAACCGTTTATCCTGTTACGCAAACGTTGATAGAAAAATCACGTCATAACGATATGTACGATGGCGGCCCTAAATGGCTGGTAGGTAGAATGAGTAAAGAAATAACGACTTTTTTAGAAAATTAAACGATACAGTCAGCTTTAAAATCCTAAATAGCGCAGTTAATACTGCGCTTATTCATGTAGTCACTCCACTAATTCACTAACCATCAGCGGGCTATTATGTAGCGTTTTATGCACAGGGCATTTGTCGGCTATTTCGAGTAATCGTATTCAACATAGCGATTAGCCCACGTAGCAATAACATCGGCTGCGTAGTTAGCGTCTTCTTTATTACTGAGTAAGTGATCGGCATTATCTAAACTTATAAAGCTTTTTGGATGCTTGGCAGCGGCGTAAATTTTTTCGGCTTCACTAATATTCACGGTAGCATCAATAGGAGAGTGCATAACTAACAAAGCACGCTTAAGCTTACCTATATGGCTGTTATCGTATTTGGCGATGTCATCTATAAATTGTTTTTTAATCGTAAATTCCCGCCCGGCTAAACACACTTTTGCTTCACCCGATTGGTTTATTTCATCTAAATGAGCAGCAAAATTATGGGTAACGTGCTGAGCATCCGATGGCGCACCTATAGTCGTAATGGCCGATACTTCGGGTATGTGCTCTGCTGCTGCAAGCACCGCAGCACCACCTAAACTGTGGCCTATCAATAACTGAGGTGCTTTAAAGTGTGTTCTTAAGTGATTGGCTGCAGCCACTAAGTCTTGAATGTTTGATGAAAAGTTACTGTTGGCAAAGTCACCATCGCTATTACCAAGCCCTGTAAAATCAAAGCGTAATACAGCAATGCCTTGCTGAGTGAGCGCGCGACTTATTCGTGTTGCAGCCGCTACATCTTTAGAGCAGGTAAAACAGTGAGCAAATAAGGCATAAAATTTCACTTCACCAGAGGGCTGTTCAAGTTGTCCAGCGAGTTCTAATTCACCGCTTTTAAAAGAAACTTTTTGTCGCATGTAGAGAGCCTTAACAAGTTGATATAGTGTGTGATGCTGATAAGGAATAGATTGGTACGATGGGGTGAAAATTCAATACAAGCGTTATTTTGATCTTGATCAAGGCAGAGAAGGCTTGCTTATTGAGTGCGGACATATGTCCTTATAATTTCAAGGGGGTTTGTCTATCCTCGCACAGCATAAAAATGCAGCCTTTATTACTTGAATTAAGTAGTTAAGCTATATTTGAATGTAATACTAATTTCGTGTAGACCTGTGGCTTAAGCGAATTAGTAAATGGCTTCTAACAACCTACTTACTGGAATGTACCATGCAATTACCTACAGTTGATTATAAAGCGGACGATGCGGCTGCGCAATTTGTTGAATCGTTGAGAAATACTGGTTTTGGCGTATTAAAAAACCATCCTATTCCGCAATCTTTAGTTGAGTCTATTTATAAAAATTGGCAAGACTTTTTTAACTCAGAGCAAAAGCATGAGTTTTTATTTTCAAAAGAAACGCAAGATGGTTATTTTCCACCGTCGGTATCAGAAGTAGCTAAAGGCCATACGGTAAAAGACATTAAAGAGTACTTTCATGTTTACCCTAAAGGCCGTGTTCCTGCACAATTAGAAGCAGATGTACGTGAGTACTACCGTTTAGCTAATGAATTTGCGGCAACATTATTAAGCTGGGTTCAGGCTGAAGCGCCTGAAGAAGTGCGTGCTAAGTTCTCTATTGATTTAAAAGATATGATTGCCCAGTCTGAGCAAACGTTGTTACGTATTTTACATTACCCGCCAATGACAGGTGATGAAGAGCCTGGTGCTATTCGTGCTGCTGCGCACGGTGATATTAACTTATTAACCGTATTACCGGCGTCAAATGAGCCAGGCTTACAAGTACAAAAAACCGATGGCGGTTGGTTAGACGTGCCATGTGATTTTGGTAGTTTAATTATTAATATTGGTGACATGCTACAAGAAGCATCGGGTGGCTACTTCCCATCAACGATTCACCGTGTAATTAATCCATCGGGTAAAGCAACAACCAAATCACGTATTTCATTACCATTGTTTTTACACCCTCGTCCAGATGTGGTGTTATCTGATCGCTACACAGCAGATAGCTACTTACAAGAGCGTTTACGTGAGTTAGGTGTAAAATAATCTTTTAGCATTTGTAATGCTCAGGTAAATAAAAAGCGGCTGTTTAGCCGCTTTTTTAGTATTTGTGTTTATTGATTTGGCACAAAGTAAATAATGGCATGCATTCTGAGCCACTAAAGGTATAATGCGCGCAACTGGCCACTTTGGCCTAATTTGAAATAGAGAGTTTATATGAGTTTTGATGGTTTAGGTTTATCACAGTCTTTAGTTAATGCGGTTTTAGAAAAGGGCTATGAAACGCCAACGCCTATTCAGGCTCAAGCTATTCCAGCAATTATTGCACGTCGCGATGTAATGGCCGCAGCGCAAACCGGTACCGGTAAAACCGCTGGTTTTACTTTGCCACTGATTGAGCGTTTATCGTCGGGTACTAAAGCAAAAAGTAATCATGTTCGTGCGCTTATTTTAACGCCAACCCGTGAGCTTGCGTTGCAAGTAAGTGAAAATGTTGAAGAATATGCTAAGCATTCAAACGTGAGTTCGTTTGTTGTTTACGGTGGTGTTAAAATTAACCCACAAATGCAGCGCCTGCGCAAAGGGGTTGATATTTTAGTGGCGACACCAGGGCGTTTAATTGATTTACACAATCAAAACGCGGTTAAATTTGATAGCGTTGAAGTACTGGTTTTAGATGAAGCCGACCGTATGTTAGACATGGGCTTTATCCATGATATTAAGCGCCTGATTGCAAAAATGCCTGAAAAGCGTCAAAACTTAATGTTCTCAGCCACGTTTTCGGATGATATTCGCGCGCTGGCAAAAGGGTTAATTAACGACCCCGTTGAAATTTCTGTTGCAGCTAAAAACACCACCGCAAAAAGTGTCACGCAAAGCGTATACGCAGTAGACAAAGCACGTAAAACGGCCCTATTAAGCCATTTAATTCGTAGCAACGATTGGCAACAAGTACTGGTATTTAGTCGTACTAAACATGGTGCTAATCGTTTAGTTAAGCAACTTGAACGCGATGATATTGTTGGTGCGGCAATCCATGGCAATAAATCTCAGGGCGCGCGTGTTAAAGCACTAGAGGGCTTTAAAAGTGGTGAAGTGCGCGTATTAGTGGCAACCGATATTGTTGCACGTGGTTTAGACATTGTTGAATTACCGCATGTTGTAAACTACGACTTACCTAATGTATATGAAGATTATGTTCACCGTATTGGCCGAACTGGTCGTGCGGGAGCATCAGGGCATGCTATTTCGTTTGTAACGGTTGACGATGCAATAGATTTATACGGCATTGAGCGCTTTATTGGCGAGCTAATTCCACGTGCTGAAGAAGAAGGTTTTGAACCGGCTAACCCTGTTGCTGAGCGCGCACTCGATGCACGCCCGTTACCTGCTAAAAAGCCAAAGAAAAAACAACCATTTAATAAGCCTAAATCAGATAGCAGCAAGCCTAATAGCAAAAAGCCTAACAATGGTGGCAATGGTACGGGCCCACGTCGTGGTGGCTCTAAAAAGCCAGCAGCTAAAACCGATGATAATGCACAAAACCCATGGGCAAAGCGTCAATCGGTTGGGGGCAGTGGTCAACGCCGTCGTCGTCCAGCAAATAACGACTAATTAGGTTTAGTTCGCTTTAATAAAAACGCGCTTACTTTTACTGGTAGCGCGTTTTTTAATGCCTATCTTAAAGCTTTACTAACCGATTAAATAATTAACTGCTAATCCTACAAATAAAGTAACACTAACGCTCAGTAACGTTCCTAGCATCACATATTCAGTGAGTTGTTTATCTTTGCTGGCACTTAAGTCGCCAAATCTAAACACCGATTTAGCGGCAATTAAAAACCCAAGCCCTGCAAACTGATCTAATAAAATAAATGTCAGCATAAGTACTCTTTCAAGCATACCAATACTTTGTCCTGCTAAGGGGAGGCTACCATCACTAGAAAAGTGATTAGTTAAACGCTCTAACATCATTCTTATAAATACCGCACTGGGACTTAAAATAATAAGGTAACCAGCTATAACCCACAGCACTTTATCGTTGCACAATAACGCCATCACATTGTCAGCAAATTGCTGATTGTCAGTTAGCCAAATACTTATCGCAATAATGACAGTGATATGTGCAATTTGGTCTAATAAAAAAGGCACTACGCCTTTATTTGAATACGATTTAGCAATATCAATAAAGTAGTGACTGATCATAATAATGCCGGTCGCCAGTAATACGCTGCTTAGTTGTTGCCAGCCAAAACTATATTCCCAAAGTGCCACTACGATTGCACTGGTAATTCCGTGAACCAATACATGGTAGTAAAGTTTTTTTGCTTTAAAATGACGGGTGTTTCTGTCGTTTACCCAGCTCATGGGTTACCAATAAAAATCAGCGAGTAAGTGGCCAATAATCAGTGCAACGAGTAATAGTGAAAATTCCATTAGTCATGTCCTTGCTGTTTGTTTTTAAGCTGTTGTTGTGCATGTAAAATAAATCGTTCTATCAGCTGATAGTTAGCAAGATTAAGCAGCTTTGTAACGTTTTCGCGGCTGGTGTTGAGCTCTTTAGCTAAAGCTGCATGGTTGTTATTAGTATGGGTTAAATATACATACAAAGCATTTGCTTGTTTTTGGGTTATTTTACACAATAATACATCGACAAACGCTAGGTTTAGCTTAAAGCTCTCATCAACTGATTGATCTGCAATAGCAAATGTAAAACGCTGATTTGTCATTTTATCTAGCTCATGTCCAGAGAGAGTAAACGCAGAGCCTGTAGCAGTTTTTATACTCGTACTAGGGTTATCTATGTGCCCCAACGCCATACTTTGGCGCAATTCATAACCGGCAGATTTTAACTGTAGATAAATAAGAATAGCGGTGGTAACTAACTGTTCACTTTTATCGAGTTGCAGTTGAAATGCATCCCCGCGGTAAATATCCCAAGATGTTGTTTTATTGCAATTTGCACGTAAACTTTGCTCTAGCTGGTCAAGCATGGCATCGTATTGTTGTTTAGGTATTTTTTGCGATTTAATAATATCGCCGCTGATCACACCAATCATAAAAATCCAAATAGATTATTTATATGTAACTAAATTTGGTTACATTGTTAAATGTAACCGTATTTGGTTACATTGGGTTTGGTAACTAATTTAGGTTACTTAACACGCAATTGCAAGTATTACTCATTGGGACATAATAATGACCTCACAACAAAGCAGTAAACCTCGTGTAGGTATTTTTGTCGATGTACAAAATATTTATTACACCTGTCGCGAAAGCTACGGTAAAAACTTTGATTACAATGCCTTTTGGCGAATGATGGAGCAACAATACGATATAGAATGTGCGTTCGCCTATGCAATATACCGAGGTGATGAAAAGCAAAATCAGTTTCAAAATATTTTGCGCGCTATTGGCTTTGAAGTAAAACTAAAACCCTTTATTCAGCGCCGTGACGGCAGTGCCAAAGGCGATTGGGATGTGGGTATAACCATAGATATGCTAGAGCAGGGGAAGCAGCTTGATAAAGTTATTTTACTCTCGGGTGACGGTGACTTTGCATTATTACTTGGGCATTTAAAAAATCAATATAATGTTCCGTGTGATGTATACGGTGCTGATAAATTAACCGCAGAGGTACTTAAGCAAAGTGCCGAGCAATTTCATTTAATTGACAAACAGCTACTACTTTAAAAAGTATAAGTATTGTATTTTTGATTTATTTTTGAGCAGAATGTTTGCGTTGATCATGAGAGTATTTAATACAACGGGTGCATAGATTAATTAAGCCTAATTTAGGCTTTTTTTATGGCGATAATAAATTGGGTTTAGTGGATGAGTATGGTAATTTTAAGATTCAATTAGTATCAAGGAATTACATGCTTAACTACAGTAATATGCCATTAGACAGAGGCTCAAATGCGCGCAAAGATCCTACTTGGGTAGACGCAAAAAAAACAGCAGACAGTTTATGGCTTTTAGTTAAAGGCAATCACACCTTATTTGCTAACAGTAGCCCTGAGGTGGTGTATTTAGCTTACCAACAAGTGGCGCATTTAGATTTAACGCAGGCTATTCTTTTAGGATCAAATAAACAGGATAATGCCGTATTTGCGCTAGACGTAACTGAACTCGAAGAGTCGTTATTAGCAACGATTGTTGGTGATGCCAAGTTTGCAGATATTCGTCAATATGGTACTCAAGTAGCACTTGAAGATGGCTCAAATGCAGCGCTTGCTCGTGGGTTGTGTTACTGGCATGCCACTCATAGTTTTTGTGGTCGCTGTGGTACCAAAAATCACTTAGTTGAAGGGGGGCATTCACGTTTATGCGACAACGCAGCCTGTATGCACCAAACTTTTCCGCGTACCGATCCAGCCGTTATTATGGTAGTAACTAAAACATTTTCTGATGGGATTGAACGCTGCTTATTGGGTCGCCAAGCAACTTGGCCAAAAGGATTGTATTCCTCGCTTGCCGGGTTTGTCGATCCAGGTGAAACCCTTGAACAAACCGTGATCCGAGAAGTAAAAGAGGAAGCGGGCATTACCGTTGAAAAAGCAGAGTATATTGCTTCTCAACCTTGGCCGTTTCCTTCATCAATTATGCTTGGTTTTATTGCCACAGCAAGCAGTGATGAAATAAGCATAGAGCAAGATGAACTTGAAGATGCACGATGGTTTTCTCGCCAAGAACTTGCGCAATTTAAAGATTGGCAACACGAGGGGGAGCATTTAAAGCTACCTAGAGCTGATTCGATTTCGCGTTATTTAATTGAATATTGGCGTACTCAGATAGAAGGATGAATCATGTCGAGCAAAAATAAAAATACCCAATTAGTGTCATCAGGGCGCAAAAAAGCGTACACCCATGGCGTAGTTAATCCAGTGATACAGCGCGCTTCAACGATTGTGTTTGATTCTGTGAGTGAGCTTAAAGAAGCGGCTAAAACACGTGGCGACAAAACCTTGTTTTATGGCCGCAGAGGGACGACCACTCATTTTGCTCTGCAAGAGGCAATTACCGAACTCGAAGGCGGTGAGGGCTGTGCGTTATACCCATGTGGCGCGGCAGCGATAAGCCAAACTCTGTTATCGTTTTTAAAGTCCGGTGATCATATTTTAATAGTGGACACTGTTTACGAGCCAACCCGTGATTTTTGCGACAAGATATTAGCTGGGTTGGGTATTAGTACGACCTATTATCCGCCCATGATTGGCGCAGACATAAAAGAGTACATTCAAGACAATACCAAAATGTTGTTTTTAGAGTCTCCGGGTTCAATTACCATGGAAGTTCAAGACGTTCCCGCCATGGTAAAAGTGGCAAACGATCATAATGTAATGACGGTGCTTGATAACACCTATGGCAATGGCTTGCATTATCGTCCGCTTGAACATGGTGTTGATATTAGTATTCAAGCCGCCACCAAATATATTGTTGGCCACTCTGATGTGATGATGGGCGTTGCTGTAGCTAATAAAAAGTATTGGCCAACACTTCGTGAACACTCTTATTTACTCGGGCAATGCACCAGTGCAGATGATGCGTATTTAGCACTACGAGGCTTGCGTACCATGGCAGTGCGATTAAATCAGCATGAAAAAGCCGCGCTAGAAATAGCAAAATGGCTTGAGCAACATGCGTTGGTTGATCATATTCGCCATCCTGCGTTTACAACATGCCCAGGCCATGAATTTTTCAAACGCGATTTTGACGGCAGTAATGGTTTATTTTCGTTTGTAATGAAAGCGGGTAATCAACACGCCATAGATGCTTTTTTAGATAGCTTACAACATTTCAAAATGGGCTTTTCGTGGGGGGGCTTTGAGAGCTTAGTAACGGCAAACCTATCAATGAAAGGGCTGCGCTCGCAAACAGGATGGGAGCATGGACCTGTTATTCGTTTGCACATTGGTTTGGAAGATGTTGAAGATTTAATTGCCGACTTACAGCAAGCATTAGCTATTTATGAGCAACATTTATAATTACTAATTGGTTAGATTACATTATTTGTTACAAAGCCTACCTCTGAGTAGGCTTTTTTTTGCTAGCAATTCAACGTGTTTACACTTAGTGTTGTTAAATAACGCTTATTTTAAAGTATGAACAACGTCATTAAGGATAGTCAATGGCAACACCATCACCTATTAACGTAGGGCGCTTAACCCAAATCGCGGGTTTTGAGCTGGTACGTATGTTTTTAACTAAACGAGGACTTATTGCACTGGCGGCTTTTGCGCTAGTGTGGCTTGTTATTTTACGTTACCCCATAGGCCAAGCTGTAGGCATAATCAGCTCGCCAGATTTTGAACAAATAGCCCGTGATATTTCCGGCTCTATTGGATTAAGTAAGTTACTTGATTGGCCTGAAGCCGAATTTGCTATGTATTGGCTTATTGCTTTGTATAGTTTTCCTGTTTTTAGCTTATTTATTTGTAGTGATCAAACCGTCGGTGACAGAGAGCGCGGTACGCTAAGGTTTTTATCATTACGCTCAACGCGCTTTGAAATACTCTTTGGTCGATTTTTAGGACAGTTAGCGGTACTAACCTGTTTAGTTGGCATCACGCTTATAGCGACATTGGCGGTGCTCGGGTTTCGCGAGCCGAGCTTACTTGCTGGTGGCCTTGGTCGTGCTGTTTCAATATTTTTAATACTCATAGTTACTTTTTCGCCGTTTGTAGCCTTAATGAGCTTAATTAATACTTTTGCGAGTTCCTCTCGTCTGGCAATTGTGTTAGCTATTTTATATTTTACAGCCGGTGGCATTATTGTTGGATTACTGGAGTGGCAACTACCCGCATTAAGTGTGCTTGATTATTTATTCCCTGGTGTGCAAATAGAGCTATTAGCGGGACAAAACTTACCGTTATTGAGCACATTAGCTATTCCACTTGTGCAAACAGCGGTGTTACTTGCAGTTGCTCAACGTATTTTTGCAAGGAGCTCATTATGAAATCATTAATAACAGGGCGTAATTTAAGTAAATCATACGGCTCAAAACTGGCTCTTGATAATGTGAATTTTGAGATTCAAAAAGGCGCGCCAGTTGCATTAGTTGGCCCTAATGGCGCAGGGAAAACCACTTTATTTAGTTTGTTGTGTGGCTATATCGCACCTAGCATGGGTGAGCTTGAAATACTTGGTCATAAACCAGGTAGCGCGGCTTTATTTAATAAAGTGAGTGCGTTACCACAAGATGCACAGCTAGATCCGCGTTTTAATATAGATAAACAACTTAGCTTTTATGCCAAGCTACAAGGTATGAGCACCAAGCAAAGCCAAATAGAAGCACTTCGAGTATTAGATTTAGTGGGTCTTAGCGAGGTTGCAAAAAACCGCGCAGGGGACTTATCTCACGGTATGCGCAAGCGCGTAACCATAGCACAAGCATTAATTGGTTCACCGCAAATTGTGATGTTAGATGAGGCCACAGCAGGACTTGATCCGATTCATGCCAGAGAAGTCAGGGAGCTGGTGTCTGAGCTATCGTCTCAAGCGACGTTTATTTTAAGCTCTCATGATTTAACTGAACTCGAACGATTATGTTCTCAAGTACTACATTTAGATAAAGGTATATTAAGCGAGCACCAAACTAAAGCGGCGAATACCGATAAGCATTTTTATACTTTAATGCTCAGTGAAGCATATCAAAATGTGGAGCAACAACTCCAAGCACTTGATGGTGTAAGCCGTGTTTATATGAGCCAACATAAAGAGTATGTGATTGAGTATCAACCAACGAGCGAGTCACTTGACATAGCGCTATTGCAATCTTGTCGCCAACATAACTGGCAATATAGACAGTTAGTAAATGGTCATACTCTAGAAAATCAAATATTTAAACAGGAGAAATTATAATGGGATTATTTAGTGGTTTAATGGGGAACGCCAGTGAAGTGGATGATGCCGATTTAGAAAAAGTATTGGCCAATACACTTATCGAGGGTGAGCGAGTTGAAAAGGCGTATAAAGTAGTTCGTGATATGTTTATCTTTACAAATAAGCGGCTAATTTTATTAGATAAACAAGGCGTGACTGGTTCTAAAATGGAAATGATCAGTATTGCTTACTCTAAGATAACTAAGTTCAGCAAAGAAAGTGCGGGGCACTTTGATTTAGATGCAGAGCTGAAAATTTGGGTTGGATCTGATCCAAACCCTATCAGCAAGGACTTTAAAGCTGGCGATAATATAAATGATGTTTATCGAATAATCAGCCAGTATTCATTATAGAAACAAACAAAAATCGGTGTAAAATTAAAGTAATTGTTTACAGCTTGTTGCGATTACTTTAACATAAATTACTCCAACACTTTCTTACAAATTCCCTAACAAATACAATTGCTTGATTCAGTTTTCGTTCAGTTTCGCGGCGTTAGCATACCCCCACTTTAGCAATGTAGTTAAAGTACAAAAACAATGTACATAGGGATGTTTCATTATGAAAAAGTTAGCAATTATTATTTCAGGTCTTTTATTATCAAGTGCTGCACACGCTGCAGATAGCTATCAATCAATAAGTAACTTAAGCTACGCAGAGATTGATAACAACGATACGATCAGCGTGGACTCAACTTACTACTTCTCTCCTAAAAGCACACTAGGTCCATACGACCAATTCGAATACATCAACAAGCAAAGCAACGTATTTGGTAGCTACGCTGATGACGATTTTGGCGATGTGACTGCTATTGGTGGTGAATACTTCGTTGAAGATTTTGTGGTTGGTGCGTCTTACCAAAATGCTGATTACAACTCTAACAACGAGTTATATACACTTTCTGCTGGTTATTTCTTTAACCCAGATTTACTTGCAAAAGTAAGATTTGTTGATCAAAAAGATGGTGATAACGTTACATTCTTTTCTTTAGCATACAACCACATGCTAAACGATACAGATTACGTAGGTATCACTGTTGAATCAGACGATGATTTTGATTCTCGTTCAGTAGCTGCTAAATACTTTGTTGATTTACAACAAGGTAACTACTTAACAGTAGAAGGTACATTTGTAAGCCTTGACGAAGCAGATGACCAATGGAACGTAGAAACAAACTACTACTTCTCTAAAGCGACTTCTGTATTTGCATCTTACGATAAAGAAGACAACTACAGCTTTGGTGCTCAACACTTCATCAATAAAAACATTGGTTTAAAAGTGGGTTACGGCAACAACGCAGATGATTCAGATTACGATGCTTACTTTGCTAACATGCGTTTTCAGTTTTAATTGAGCGTTTAATCGCATAAACTAAAACCAGTTAAGTAGTAAAAAGCCCACATTTGTGGGCTTTTTGCTGTGTGTAATAAACATGTAACTCTACTTATAGCTATATTTTAATTTTAACGGAATCGGCTCAGCATTTCGTGGCCCCCTCTGACACCCCATTGTATTTAAATTAAGATCGGTCATAATTAAATCAATGTTTTTATAACTGTAAAGGAATGTGCTTATGTCAGTATTTATTATATTACTGGTTGTGGTGATCGTGGTATTTGCGATTAAAGATATCCGCCTTAATTTAATTACCCGACCTACTTTTAAAATGTTTAAAAAAGTATTACCGCCATTATCGCAAACAGAGCGAGAAGCCATGGAAGCGGGTGATGTTTGGTGGGATGGCGAGCTATTTAGTGGTGATCCTGATTGGCAAAAATTACACAACTATCCGCGTCCGCAGTTAAGTGAAAAAGAAACTGCATTTATTGAAAATCAGGTTGAAGCGTTATTAGCTATGCTTGATGACTATAAAATAGTACAAAAAGATAAAGACTTACCCAAAGAGGTTTGGGACTTTTTAAAAACCGAAGGGTTTTTTGCAATGATCATCCCAGAAAAATTTGGCGGTCTTGAATTCTCTGCTATTGCTAATTCCACTATAGTGTCAAAAATCGCCACTAAAAGCTTAACCGCCGCCGTGACGGTAATGGTGCCAAACAGCTTAGGACCAGGTGAATTATTACTACACTACGGAACAACTGAGCAACAAAATCGCTGGTTACCTAGTCTTGCAAAAGGCGACGACGTGCCTTGTTTTGCATTAACGGGCCCTGAGGCCGGTTCAGATGCTGGCAGTATTCCTGATTCTGGCGTGGTGTGCAAAGGCGAACATGACGGTGAAGAAGTGTTGGGGCTGCGTTTAAATTGGTCAAAACGTTACATTACCCTTGCGCCTGTGGCGACAGTACTTGGCCTTGCATTTAAAATGTATGACCCAGACGGCTTGTTAGGTGATGAAAAAGAGCTTGGCATTACGTGTGCACTAATACCAACCGATCATCCGGGTGTTAAAACTGGCGAGCGGCATTACCCCCTAAATATGGCGTTTATGAATGGCACAACGTATGGTGAAGATGTATTTATTCCGCTTGATTGGATTATAGGTGGTCAGCAAGGTGCTGGGCGCGGTTGGCGCATGTTGGTTGAGTGTTTAAGTGCAGGGCGTGGTATTTCGTTACCGGCATTAAGTACTGCAACAGGGCATTTAGCGGCTAAAATGACTTCGGCTTACTCTGTTGTTCGCCAACAATTTGGTGTGTCAATTGGTCAATTTGAAGGGGTTCAAGAAGGGTTAGCACGTATTGGTGGTTTAACTTACGCGCTGGAATCGTGCAGGTTAATGACAGCTGGCGCTATTGATTTAAAACTAAGCCCATCGGTAGTGACTGCTATTGCAAAATACCATATGACCGAAATGGGTCGAACGGTTATGAATGATGCAATGGACATTCATGCAGGTAAAGGGATTCAGGTTGGGCCTAATAACTATTTAGCACATGGCTATATGGGTATTCCAGTTTCGATTACGGTTGAGGGTGCTAATATTCTTACCCGTAATTTAATGATATTTGGCCAAGGTGCTACTCGTTGCCATCCGTTTGTATTAAAAGAAATGGAAGCGGCAGCAATGGAAGATGATGACGCCGCACTAGAGCAATTTGATGGCCTACTAATGAACCACATTGTATTTGCCATCAGCAATGCAAGTATGGCTTTAATACATGGCTTAACTCGCAGCCATTTTGCCAAAGCACCTGTATGCGGAGAAACCGCAGCTTACTATAAACAATTAGGGAGAATGAGCCGAGGACTTGCGTTTACAACAGATGTTGCAATGTTGATGTTAGGTGGTGAACTTAAACGCAAAGAAATGATATCGGCACGTTTAGGCGATGTATTAAGTCATTTGTATATTGCTTCTACCGTGTTAAAACGTTTTGAAGATGAAGGGCGTCAGCAAGCTGATTTGCCTTTCGTTAAGTATGCAATAGAGGCATCATTATATGAAATAGGTCAAGCATTTGACGGCTTCTTTAAAAATTTCTCTAACCCGGTGGTTAACTTTGCCCTTAAACGCATTGTGTTTCCGTTAGGCAATCATTATCACAAACCAAGTGATACCACTTCACAAAGTATTTGTGAACACATGACGCAACCAGGCGTGTTTCGAAACAGGCTTACTCATTTGTGCTACATCGATGAGAATGCAGGCACTGGAGTGATGGAAAATGCTTTTTTAGCGATGCACGACATGCAAAATCAATTTAAACATTTAAAGCAGTGGCAACGAAAAGGTAAGGTACCTGCAACTTTTGATATTGAACAAGCTATTGAGTACGCTCTTGAACATGAGTTACTTACTAAATTAGATGCTGAAGCTATGCATCATGCTAATAAATTACGAATGCAGGCTATTGCGGTAGATAATTTTAAACCTGAAGATTTCTAACATTGTACTCAAGCACTAAAAAAGCCTTAAACTTATAGTTTAAGGCTTTTTTATATATTTTTAGATTGAACGTTGATCAGCGCCCGTAAGGATCGGCGATGATTTTATCTACGTACCATTTACCTTTTATTTTTAGCATTTCGATGCTGCGAAAATCATCAATTTTTTTACCGTTAAAATAACCAGTAAATACAATATTTATTTTAGCCTGATTGCCGTATTGTTCTCGAAGGCTTGAATTTGACATATCAATTTCAATAACTACTTCATCGTACTGTAAATTAATAAGACTACGGGCAAATTGTTTTGCTGTGCCGTATGACTTCATTATACGAGCTAGTTTAGGTGTTGCAAAATTACTGGCTTTTTGCAAATTATGCTGATTATAAAGTGCATCAAAATACACCGTGGCGGTATCGCCTGGACGATCGTTGTCGATGTACTGTTCTTTAGGTTTAGTATTTTCATTACAGCCGACGATCAAAATACTAAAAATGAGCACAAAAGAAGTTAAAATTGTTTTCATATTTGGTCAGGTTGATTACTCATACATAAAGTGTGTGATGGAATGGAGAAGATGTAAAGAGGATAGCACCGAATAGTTGCCAACTTATTAAAAAAGCAATAAAAAAGGATGTTAAAAAACATCCTTTTTTAATAAGGTCGTTCGATTACTGAACAAGCTCTTGCTCAGAAAACTCTTCATCAAACATTGGGCTTGATAAGTAGCGTTCTGTAGCGCTTGGTAAAATAACCACAATATTTTTATCTGCGTTTTCAGGACGTTCAGCAATTCGTTTTGCTGCAACCACAGCTGCACCCGAAGAAATACCGACTAAGATCCCTTCTTTTTTCATTAGCTCATGACACATTGCGATACATTCTTCATTAGACACTTGCTCTACGCCATCAATAATTGATAAGTCTAGATTCCCAGGAATAAAGCCTGCGCCAATGCCTTGTATCTTATGTGGCCCTGGTTTTACTTCTTCACCAGCAAGTGTTTGGCTAATAACTGGCGAATGGCTTGGCTCTACAGCTATTGATTTTACATTTAAGCCTTGTTCTTTTTTAAGATAACGACTTACGCCTGTAATCGTACCGCCAGTACCAACACCTGCAACAAAGAAATCGATTTCGCCATCGAGTGCATTAAAGATTTCCGGACCCGTTGTTTCAAAGTGAATTTTTGGGTTTGCCGGGTTTTCGAACTGTTGTAGCAAAATAAACTTATCTGGGTCTGCTGACTGAATTTCTTTGGCTTTAGCAATAGCGCCATTCATACCCTTAGCGCCATCTGTGAGTACTAGATTAGCACCCAGTGCCTTTAATAGTTTACGACGTTCTAAGCTCATGGTGTTTGGCATTGTAAGCGTTAGTTTGTAGCCGCGAGAAGCAGCAACAAATGCCAATGCAATACCGGTATTACCTGATGTTGGTTCTATAAGCTCTTTATCTTTGGTAAGTTGACCTGATTTTTCAGCTTCCCAAATCATTGATGCACCAATACGGCATTTGATACTAAAGCTAGGATTGCGTGATTCAACTTTAGCGTATACATTCCCACCTGTAACACGGTTAAGTTTTACCAACGGTGTGTTACCGATGCTTAGTGAGTTATCTTCAAAAATAGTAGACATAATGTTCCTTTAGGTACAATCTGATCAACACGTTAACAGCTGCTCTATTAACTTTATAAGCCTACTTTACTGTGAGATAAAAAAAGTTAAAGTAAGCTTTGGCTATAACATATATTAATTACGCTTATAACGGATTGAACTAAAAACTCAATCTGTTAATTTTTTAGTTATTAAAAAGGCGAACTTGAGATCATTTGTTCGTTTTTAACTTTGTACTTTATCCTTTGTTTATGTAGTCGTTATTTAAACAAATCAACACAACACACTTATATTTTGTTGGTTAATTGTGCAAATGAACTGCGGTTGAACAGTTTATTGACACAAACTATTCAAAACATGGTAAAAACACACTATCTAAATTCAATAAAGTAATCACCATGAAGTTAATCTTAAAATTAATTGCCGGTATTGTGGCCGGTATTTTAGTCGGGCTCTACATTCCCCTAACTGGCGTTGAGCTTTTATACACAATAAAAGAGCTTATTGGCCAGCTTATTAGTTTTACAATCCCACTGATTATTTTATTTTTTATTGCCTCAGGGATTGCCGGGCTTCCAAAAGGCTCAGGGCACCTGCTGGGGAAAACGGTGGGTTTTGCGTATGGCTCAACAATTATAGCTGGTACTTTAGCGTTTTTATTAGTGACAGCGGTTATTCCGTTTTTAAGCGGCGGGATTTCATTTGAAGCTGAAGCCGTGACCGAAGTAGGTAGCTTCATTGACTTAGAAATTCCACCGTTAATGGGTGTAATGACTGCTTTAGTCACAGCCTTTGTATTTGGTATTGGTATGAGCCAGCTTGGCTTAGACACATTAAAAACTGTGTCAGATCAGGGGCGCGATATTATTGATGGTTTACTTTCAAAAGTAATTATTCCGGCATTACCGTTTTACATTGCGGGTGTATTTGCTGAAATGACCGTAGCAGGCACCGTTGTTGATACATTACAAGCATTTGGTGTAGTACTTATTGCTGCATTAGTGATGCATTGGTTATGGTTGAGTGTTTTATACATTACCTCAGGCCTATTACTTAAGCGTAATCCTATTGAGCTAATTAAAAATATGTTACCTGCGTACTTTACTGCATTAGGAACCATGTCGAGTGCGGCAACCATTCCAGTATCTTTGCAATCAAGTAAAGCAAATAACGTTAAAGAGGATGTAGCTAACTTTACCGTGCCATTATGCGCCACTATTCATCTATCAGGTTCAACAATTACAATAGTTACCTGTGCTATGGCTGTGATGTTTTTATCGCCTAGCATGGAAGTACCTTCATTAATGGCTATGTTGCCATTCATTATGATGTTAGGTGTAGTGATGATTGCAGCGCCAGGTGCACCAGGTGGTGCAGTAATGTCGGCGTTAGGTTTATTAACTAGCATGCTTGGTTTCAACGAAGGTGCGGTGGCACTAATGATTGCACTTTACCTAGCGCAAGATAGCTTCGGCACTGCGTGTAATGTAACTGGCGATGGTATTATTGCTTTATGGGTAGACCGTTTTAGTGAAAAAGCGTCAGCATAAATCATTGGGGCGTATTTACCTGCTATAGGTAAATACGCTTTTAATCATATCGGTCATGAAGACCGATGGCGAAAGCATAATATTAGTTATGGTTTCGTCGTATCTATGCTAATGTTGAATATTAAATTTGTTAACTTGCATCTTATTAGGCTAGTGAGGGTGTTCCATTGATTAACGTACTTTTAGTTGATGACCATGAACTTGTGCGCACAGGGATCAGACGTATTCTTGATGATATACGTGGTTTTAAAGTAATAGGTGAAGCTAAAACAGGCGAAGAGGCTGTGCAGTTTTGTCGTCAGCATGCGCCAAATATAGTGTTAATGGATATGAACATGCCTGGTATGGGTGGGCTTGAGGCAACTAAAAAGATTTGCCGTTACTGCCCTGATGTAAAAATTATTGTGCTTACTGTTAATTGCGAAGACCCATTTCCAAGTAAGGTCATGCAAATTGGTGCTCATGGCTTTTTAACCAAAGGTGCTGGATCTGATGAAATGGTTCGCGCTATACGCTGTGTGCATGCAGGACAACGCTATATTGCTCCAGAAATAGCGCAACAGATTGCACTTGCGCAGGTAACCGGGCGTACCGATGAAAACCCATTTCAAAGCCTATCCGAGCGTGAACTACAAATTATGCTGATGATCACCAAAGGTGAAAAAGCACAGGATATTGCTGATCGCTTAAATTTAAGTTCTAAAACAGTAAACAGTTATCGCTATCGCATGTTTGAAAAGCTTAACGTAGGAGGCGATGTAGAGCTTACTCATTTAGCCATACGTTACAAAATGATTGATATAGATATCTCTTACTAGTCGGTATATATGTCTGAATTTGATCATGTCCAGTTTTTAAAAACATTATCGAGTGAGCCTGGCGTTTATCGCATGCTCGATAATGACAACCAAGTTATCTATGTCGGTAAAGCTAAAAGTTTAAAAAAGCGGGT
This sequence comes from Pseudoalteromonas sp. Scap06, assembly GCF_013394165.1. Lineage (NCBI taxonomy): Bacteria > Pseudomonadati > Pseudomonadota > Gammaproteobacteria > Alteromonadales > Pseudoalteromonadaceae > Pseudoalteromonas > Pseudoalteromonas sp. Scap06. The sequence goes on from NZ_CP041330.1 coordinate 1,222,561, forward strand.
AAGTAGTTACTTTCGTAGTAATATAACCGATAGTAAAACCCGTGTTTTAGTAAGTAATATTTGTAATATTGAAGTCACGCTTACTAATACAGAGACAGAAGCTTTACTGCTCGAAAACAACCTCATTAAAAAATATCAGCCACGTTATAATATTCTGTTACGTGATGATAAGTCGTACCCTTACATACTGCTCACTAATCATAAGCATCCTCGCTTAGCCTTTCATCGTGGTAGCAGAAAAGTAAAAGGTGAATATTTTGGTCCGTTTCCAAGCGCGGGGGCGGTTTCAGAAAGCTTACGCTTAATGCAAAAAATATTTCCGGTACGTCAATGCGAAGATGCCTACTACCGTGCGCGTAGTCGCCCTTGCTTACAGTATCAATTAAAACGCTGCTCTGCGCCGTGTGTAAATAAAGTCTCTGAAGATGAATACGCGCAGCAAGTTGATTATGTCCGCAAGTTTTTAACTGGTAAATCTCATGAAGTAATAGCCGATCTCATTGCTAAAATGGAAAAAGCCAGTGAGCAGCTTAATTTTGAACTTGCAGCTAAAGTTCGCGACCAAATTATGTTGCTGCGTAAAATGCAGGAGCAGCAATCTATCTCTGGCAATTTTGCGGAAATGGATGTGGTCGGCTTTGCCCATTTAAACGGTTTAAATGGGATTCATCTATTAATGATTCGCGATCATAAAGTGCTGGGTAGTAAAACTTATTTTCCAAAGGTGCCTAAAGACTCACAAGAGCAAGAAATTTTAACCTCTTTCTTAGGCCAGTATTATTTAGCCCCAGGTGCGACAGGGCGCATTGCTAAAGAAATCATTTTACCATTTGAAATAGAAGAAAGTGATGCACTAGGTGAAGCCTTGACCCAAATTAGTGAACGTAAAGTATCGCTTAAAGTGGTTACCCGTGGTGAGCGAGCACAGTACTTACAGTTAGCGAATAAAAATGCATTAAATAGTATTACGGTTAAGCAAAGCACTCAAGACTCGATAAATAAGCGTTATGCGCAATTAAAGGCTACTTTGCGTCTTGATGATATTAATCGCATGGAATGTTTTGATATCAGTCACACCATGGGTGAAAACACAGTGGCCAGTTGTGTTGTATTTGATTCTCAAGGCCCTAACAATAAAGAGTATCGTCGTTATAACGTGACCGGTATTACCGGTGGTGATGATTACGCCGCTATGGAATTTGCACTAAACAAACGTTACAACAAGTTGGTTGATGAGGAGAAAATTCCCGATGTTATTTTTATCGATGGTGGTAAAGGTCAATTAGGTAGAGCAGAGCAATATTTCGAAAACTGGCCGCATTCAAAAATGCCGCTATTAGTCGGTGTTGCAAAAGGCACTAGCCGTAAGCCGGGTCTTGAAACCTTGCTTATAGATGGCGGGCGTAAAACAATTCCTATGGATTCTGATGCACCAGCGCTTCATTTGATCCAGCATATACGCGATGAATCCCATCGTTTTGCAATTGCAGGGCACCGTAATAAGCGGCAAAAACAACGCACTCAGTCATTATTAGAGGAAATAGATGGCGTAGGTTCAAAGCGTCGACAAACATTATTAAAATATTTAGGGGGCATGCAAGGTGTAAAAGCTGCTAATATAGAACAGCTAAAGAAAGTTCCTGGGATCAGTCCTGACATGGCTGAGAAGATATTTAACCATTTGCATGACAAGGGCTAGCCCTATGTGCGAATATAGAAAAAAAGACATATCCAAGTAGTTATGTGGAATATTCCAAACACACTCACAACGTTTAGACTCTTTCTTATCCCCATTTTTTTGGTGATATTTTATATGCCTTATTCATGGGCGTTCTTTGTTGCTGCCTTTATTTTTTGGCTGGCTTCGATCACAGATATACTTGATGGCTATTTAGCCCGTAAACTTGAGCAATCAACGCCTTTTGGTGCATTTTTAGACCCGGTTGCTGATAAAGTAATGGTGTGTGCTGCCTTGGTTGCATTATCTGAGCATTACCAATCTTTGTATATGACCATTCCCGCGCTTATTATTATTAGCCGTGAAATTGTTATATCGGCGCTACGCGAATGGATGGCTGAACAGGGGAAACGCGGTAACGTAGCTGTATCCGATATGGGTAAGTTGAAAACCGCAGCTCAAATGTTAGCCATTATCGGTTTAATTTGGCAGTACGATAGCTGGATGATGTATTTAAGTTATGGCTTGCTTTATATAGCCACATTTTTAACGCTTAGTTCTATGGTGCAATATTTAGTTGCTGCATGGGGAGAATTGACCAAAAATTGATTGTAAACGTCTAATAACGCACCATTTTAGATAAAAAATAATCAAACAGTTCAAAAGTAGCATTTTTTGTGTTGACGCGTTTAATAATCTCTGTAGAATGCGTCCGTGTTGAGAGGGCATAGCCCCCTAGATAAACATAAAGCGGCACTAGCTCAGTTGGTAGAGCGCGACCTTGCCAAGGTCGAGGTCACGAGTTCGAGCCTCGTGTGCCGCTCCAGTTTATCTTAAAGCTAACCTAGTATTGAGGCGGAATGGCAGAGTGGCCATGCACCGGATTGCAAATCCGTTTACCCCGGTTCGACTCCGGGTTCCGCCTCCAATCAACACTCCACACGCTTTAATTAGCAAACTCGATGCCCGAGTGGTGGAATTGGTAGACACAAGGGATTTAAAATCCCTCGACTAACAAGTCGTGCCGGTTCAAGTCCGGCCTCGGGCACCACTTTGTGGTTTGGTTATATACACCAATATGTAACTTATAAAATTATTTAGAATTAATATGATGCGGCACTAGCTCAGTTGGTAGAGCGCGACCTTGCCAAGGTCGAGGTCACGAGTTCGAGCCTCGTGTGCCGCTCCATATTAGTTTTATCCACTTGCTTTAAATAGCAAACTCGATGCCCGAGTGGTGGAATTGGTAGACACAAGGGATTTAAAATCCCTCGACTAACAAGTCGTGCCGGTTCAAGTCCGGCCTCGGGCACCACTTTGTGGTTTGGTTGCATACACCAATATGTAACTTATAAAAAATATTTAGAATTAATATGATGCGGCACTAGCTCAGTTGGTAGAGCGCGACCTTGCCAAGGTCGAGGTCACGAGTTCGAGCCTCGTGTGCCGCTCCAAATTATTTGATATGTTTAGGCGGAATGGCAGAGTGGCCATGCACCGGATTGCAAATCCGTTTACCCCGGTTCGACTCCGGGTTCCGCCTCCAAATAATTACTCCACACGCTTTAATTAGCAAACTCGATGCCCGAGTGGTGGAATTGGTAGACACAAGGGATTTAAAATCCCTCGACTAACAAGTCGTGCCGGTTCAAGTCCGGCCTCGGGCACCACTTTATACTTTCCTTGTTTATTCTAGTTTAACTATTCTTCGATTAAACCATTAATTATAAAATCGCATCATCAAACTAGCATCTTATTCCTTACACTAAATTATTTCGTTTGTTTGAGATCTTTAAGTCTCACATTTTTCAAAAGCTTATCCCATGAATATATTACCACTGATCATTTTTATAGCTCAAACCTGACGCTAGCTACGGAAAAAACCTCTCATTTAGAACAAAATACTAAATTTAAGTTTTGCTATCGATAAGATTTTCATGCCTCACAATAGAGTACTAATATTAAGCTATTTATATAAAAGCAGTGGTACAAGGATCTTAAATGGAAGTGGTGGCTGTGCTTCGTTTGATACATAAGCGAAAGTCGGCATAAGCTTATTTCTATTAACACCATTACAATGCCACAAAATGTATTAAGAGCGTTGATGTAAACTGTTTAACTAATCGCTTATAAGGGATATGAGAAGCTTGATGATGCTAATGTGTTTGATTGGGTCTCACTAGGTGGGTACTACTATTAGTAATATAATACCAATCCGCAATAATACATAATCATTTTACGGGGCTAAACCAGACGCTAGTTGAGTTAAAAATTTCTCATATAGAACAACTAAACATCGAAATTCTTGCTTTGCCATTAACAGGTTTATCTAGCTCAATATAGGTTACTTAATTAAGTGAATTGGTACTAGACAATAAAAAAACCCGAAATGGCCATTGCCGTTTCGGGTTTTAACTTAAATCTCTTTAAAGTTATTTGTGCCAAATACCTTTCGGAATAGTTTTATTAAGCTTGTTGTTTTTACTTGGATCAAACGTCGGTAACTTTCCAGCACGTCGTTGAGCGTTGTAATCTTTGGCAAGCCATACCACAACTCCTGAGAGCATAAATAGCGCGATTACGTTTACAATCGCCATTAGGCCCATAGACACATCAGCTAGAGTCCACACTAATGGTAATTCACCAAGGGCACCAAACATCACCATACCTAACACTAATAATCTGAAGATCAGCATGCCAGATGCGTGGTTATGCTCTAAAAACAATAAGTTCGTTTCTGCATAAGAGTAGTTAGCTACAATTGATGTAAAAGCAAAAAACAAAATAGCGACTGCAACAAATATTGCGCCCCAGCTACCAACATGCTCCTCAAGCGCTGCTTGTGTAAGTGCTATACCCGTTACATCAGAGCCTGGTACTAACTGTTCTGATAATAAAATAAGCGCGGCAGTGGCAGTACAAATTATAATGGTATCTACAAATACACCTAGCATTTGTACATAACCTTGTGATGCAGGGTGAGGTGGGTTAGGAGTTGCAGTTGCTGCAGCGTTAGCTGCGCTACCCATACCCGCTTCGTTTGAGAATAACCCGCGCTTGATCCCTTGGATCATTGCTTGCATTACACCATAACCAATTGCACCAGCGCCAGCTTGTTCAAGACCAAAGGCACTTCTAATTACATGCATAAACACATCAGGCAACTCAGTGTAATTTACAGCACATATATACAGTGCAACAATTAAGTAGGCAGCGGCCATAAATGGCACTGCTAATTCAGCAAATCGTGAAATTGTTTTTA